>NZ_FTOT01000033.1 GCF_900156815.1 Gemmobacter megaterium | reverse complement strand
CGCATCATAGGGCACCCGCAATTCGGTATGGATGCGCAGCCTGTCCGTCACCGTCACCGCCGCCGCCGTGGCATCAAAGCCGGGGCGCTGGACGTGCAGCACATGGGCATCGGTGTTCGGGTCGAACGGCAGCCGGTTGTTGAATACCTCCGGCACGGAACCGCCTTCAATGAAATAGTCGGCGGTCCAGCCATCCTCCTGAATGGCCAGAACGTTCAGATCGGACGGCGGTACGGGCTCCGTGGGTTCGGTTGGCTCTGTGGGTTCGGTCGGGTCTGTCGGTTCAGTTGGTTCCGTCGGCTCGGTTGGCGCCGTCGGCTCCGTTGGTGACACCGGATCGCGCGCCACTGACCGCGTGGCCAACATCGTCAGGCCCAGCCCCAAGCCCAGCATCACACCCACCCGAAGACGGTAGCCGTAGTGCCGGTTGCCCGGATGCGGCGCGCATGGATGGGCAGGATCTGGCCCTGGGCGAGAGTATAGATCAACACTGCCCCGGTTTCATCCTGCACGGCAAGCGCGCCGGCAGCTTCGCAATAGACGGCCTTCGGCACGATCGGCAGATCAAGGTCATCCGATGGCGATATCGCAAAATGCCGTCGCGCCGGACTGCTGGGGCCTGTCTCGTGGTGCTTGTAGGGATCGTATACCGGCATGGTAAAGCTCCGAGAATGAGTCCTGCGTGCGCAGGACTGAGGTTGGATTGGGGGTCGCAGCATTGAGGCGATGCCGATGGTCACCGCGCTTGGGCGATTGACACCACCGCACGTCGACACCGACCCTGACGACGCAAGAATCGGGGAATGCACAATGAGATCGGCAACCATCGCACTGGTGATGGTCCTGATGGCCATTTCTATGCTGCCACAGCCAGCAACAGCCTTATCCACGGGCGAGATCAAACGGCGCATGATCGAAGAGTCGATCCGCACTTACCCAGGAAATTGCCCATGCCCCGAGAGCCGCGACAGCGCCGGACGCAGATGTGGAAAACGGAGCGCCTACAGTCGACCCGGAGGCCGAAGCCCGCTGTGCTATCCGGGAGATATCACCGACAAAGCAGCAGCAGACTACGCGCGCAAGAACGGCTTGAGGTAGGGATCGCCTCCAAGCCATGCACCGAACCAACATTGCTGGTGAACGTGACACATTTTTGCCGCAATCCCAACACAACCTTGGGAATGTCAGAAACCGGAGGCCTTGATGGATGAAGACCGTCGCATCGCGCTCTTGGAACAAGCGCTTGTCGAGTACATCGAGCGATACGGGCTGACCGATCTGGCGCGCGAGGCGATGCGCCCCCTGTCGAGCCCAGTTCCGACGCCCCTGCCGTCGGAAACAGGGGCGCTGGTGACGCCAAGACGTGATCGGCCATCATGACATCGCCGCCAGCTTAGGGGCGCGGCTGGAGTTTTTCCAGCTGCGCCTCTATTCGACTGATGCCAATCTGGATGCTGCGCAGATCGCTGGATTGGCTCGCTTGAGCGATTTCAACACCACGGATACGGGCCTCCCGCGCAGCAGCCTCCTGCCGGATTGCCACCAGGTCACTGTCGATACGTTTCTGATGCTCGCCCAGCGAACGTATGTCGGCCTGCGCCCAGACAAAGGCCCCGATCATCCCGGCGAAGATCACGCCGGTAGAGGCAATCTGGCCATAGCTGACTGACTTCTCGATACGAATGGCCATCATGTCTCCTGGGAAGAAAAGAGCCCATCCCGACAGCGGATGGGAAAACGAAAAGCTGGACGGAACGGGCACATCAGGGCCAACCGGTTTCGATGTCGAATGGCACGCCGGTTTCCAATGCGGCCAGCAGCTCGGCCTCGCGATCAAAGCAGGCCTGAACATGCGCCCGCATGGCTTGCGCAAGCACGATCACCTGGCTCGCGGTCAAGGCTACGAAACCCTGCCCCGCCTTCCACTGCACGGCATAGTCCGGATCCAGCATCGCAGCCAAGGCAGCGCCCGTGATGCGTTGCTGACTGAGATCATCCGTTGCCAGGCTTACACCGCCGACGGTGATCCCCGCCGCCATAGCCATGTCCCGACGGGCCTTGATGCGATCACGAGCGGCGCGATCTGCCGCGCTGGCCTGCTGCTCGGCGGTGATCATCTGCGACAGATCAATCGGGATGCTCATGCCTTGGGCTCCTCGGCCGGATGGGTGACGGGCAAGGCGACCGGGCCGTCGCCGTCGATGTCCAGCGGCGCCGGGAACCGCGCCTCGACCGGGGCCTCGGCACCATGCGGCAGGATCAGCGTCAGGTGCAGCACGCCCTCCAGGCGGCGGATCGGCCCGGCGAGCCATTCGCAGCCGACAGCCGACGCGGGCAGGATCGCGCCTTCGGGCAGCACCGACAGATCGAGATCGGCGCCGTTGATCGTCAGCACCTCGCCGGTGCGATGCAGCGTCAGGCTGGCCTCGGGGCGGAATTGTGGGGTGAAGGGGCTCTGTTGCACAAATCGGCTGATGGCCGGGGTTCCCCTTTCCCCGGACAGACTTATCCCACGGGCTCTGTGACAGGGATGCCGAGCGCGGTG
>NZ_FTOT01000022.1 GCF_900156815.1 Gemmobacter megaterium | reverse complement strand
ACACCGCGCTCGGCATCCCTGTCACAGAGCCCGTGGGATAAGTCTGTCCGGGGAAAGGGGAACCCCGGCCATCAGCCGATTTGTGCAACAGAGCCTCCGGCAGCCACAACTGTCACCGGGTGGGCCTCGGAAAACTGAGCAGCCGGTCGCACGGGCAGCTCCGGCCTGCAGCGAAGCTCCATCCCGAAGGTGCCATCAGCGCTCAGCGTGCTTGCGACACATTCTCCTGGTAGGTCCGCTCGCGCTCCGGCCAGGTGCTCTTGATATAGGCGAGCGCAGCCTGGATCTCTGCGTCGCTGAGGACGGCAAAGCCCGGCATGTCGCTCTTATAGCCGCCCCCGACGATGGCGGCCGTGCCCTCCTTGACGATCCGGAACAGGATGTCATCGGGATGGTGCCACGTGTGGCCGTCGGCATCGTGTGGTGGCGCCGGGAGACGCCCGGACGGAAGGGGCGTCTTCCAGTCCGGCTGCCCCTCGAGCTGCGCACCGTGGCAGGACGCACATTGGTCCGCATAGATCTGCCGGCCCTGTTCGATGACTTCTGCAGATGACGCGGCGTTGGATGCGGTCTGGGCATAGTGCCTGCCAGCGAAGACCGCCATGACCAGGCCTCCGACGAGCAACCCGGGCCACAAGATATTACGGAGTTCTTTTCGCATGAGTTGCATGATTGGTGGCGAGGAATTTCTATTGGCTACATGCCGAGGATGAATTTCTGCCAGAGGCGCGACGCCGGAGGCAATGGACATTCCCGTGACCAGCGCCTATCTTTCCGGCATGTTCTCGCGCCTCGTCACTATGCTTGCCGTACTCGCGATCGCCGTCATGACGACGGTGACCTCCGCGCATGCGGCGCGCTTGAGCGCAGAGCCGGATCACTCGGTGCATGTCGGCGAGATGATGCAGGTTGCGGCCGGCAGCGAACATTCCTGTGATGGCGAACAGCACTGCGGATCGATCGACACCGGAAGCTGTGAGCTGCTTTGCGCCGGTCTTTCGGTCTTCCTGACCTCCCCGAGCGACAGCTCTGGCAGCGATTACGCGCCTGCCAGCCATGACCTGCCCACCGGTGCAGTGCTTGCCGGTCGGGCACCTGGACTGAACGAACGACCTCCCAAGCACCGTCTCCTCTGATCGCGCGTCCGGGCCGAGGCCCGCGGCGTCCTGTCGGTTTTGATGAACGGGACGAGCTGCCCCGAGGAGACGACCATGAATACCCTTTCACGACGCGGCTTTCTTGCCGCTGGCGCCGCCATGCTGGCCTATGCGCATCTGCCCCGGATCGCGGCAGCGCAGGGCGCCGCCCCGCTGTCGCTGCACGCCGCCACCCGGACGCTCGACATCGACGGTCGCGCCGCCACCGTCTGGGGTCTTGCCGGGCCAGCCGGACAGGGGCTGACACTCGATCCCGGCGCGCGGTTCCGGGTGGATCTGCGCAACGATCTCGATACTGACACGCTGATCCACTGGCACGGCCAGATCCCGCCCAACGCACAGGATGGCGTGCCCGACATGCCTTTGCCGATGCTCGCCCCCGGCGAGACTCGCGCCTATGACTTCGCGCCGCTGCCCGGCACCTACTGGATGCACGCGCATGTGCCGCTGCACGAGATGCGCCTTCTGGCCGCGCCGCTGATCGTGCGCAGCGCCGAGGATGTCGCCGCCGACCGGCAGGAGGTGGTGCTGTTCCTGCATGATTTCTCGTTCAAGGCACCCGAGGAGGTGATGGCCGAGATCCTTGGCGGCCACGGGACCGCCGGCGGTCATGGAGGCGGCCACGGCGCGGTCATGGGCGGCATGGCGGCCATGGACCACGGCGCGATGGGGAACATGCCGATGGGTGGCATGGATCACGGCGCCATGGGTGGCATGACGGGAATGGGCGCCATGGACGGCATGGCGATGGACCTCAACGACTACGACTGGGACGCCTATCTTGCCAACGACCGCACGCTTTCGGATCCCGAGGTGGTGCAGGTCGAGCGCGGCGGGCGCATCCGCCTGCGGGTGATCAACGCCGCCGCGGCAACGGTGTTCTGGATCGAGACTGGCGAAGCGCAGGCCCGGCTCGTCGCGGTCGATGGCCATGCCGTTCAGCCCGTCCCCGGCACGCGGTTCGGCTTGGCCATGGGCCAACGGCTCGACCTCGAGATCGACCTGCCGCAGGAGGGCGGCGCCTGGCCGATCCTCGCGCTGCGGGAAGGCGCGCGAGAGCGGACCGGGCTGATCCTTGCCACGCAGGGCGCCGAAATACGGCGCATCGACACCATGGCGGAGGCCGAAGCGCCTGCCTTCGACAGCGACCTTGCGCAGGAGACGCGTCTGATCGCCGCGGGCGCTTTGCCGGATCGGCCGGTGGACCGCAGCCACATGGTGATGCTGGGCGGCTCGATGCAGCCCTATGTGTGGACGATCAACGGCGCCGTCTGGGGCCAGCATCGCCCGGTGACCGCGCAGAGCGGTGAGCGGATCGTGCTGTCATTCCACAACATGTCGATGATGGGCCACCCGATGCATTTGCACGGGCATGTGTTCCAGGTCGTCGGACTGAACGGACGTGCAGTCCGGGGCGCGCTGCGCGACACGGTATATGTGCCGCCGATGTCGATGGTCGATATCGCGCTCGACGCCGGCGAGGCCGCGCGCTGGATGCTGCATTGCCACCACATGCCGCATCTTGAGACCGGCATGATGACCGAATTCGCGGTCAGCGCATAGGCCAGGCAGAGGACGTCGGATGCCGGCGTTCTCCCTCAGCAACAAGGAGGCGGACTCATGTCGATGTCTCACGGCGGCCATGCCGGTCACATGCCCGCGGGCGGCGATCGCAAGGCGCTTGTCATCTCGGGCTGGCTCACCGGCCTTTACTTTGTAGTCGAGCTGGGAATCGGCATCTGGACGGGCTCCGTCGCTGTCATCTCCGATGCCTTCCACACCTTCTCTGCCGTGGGCGGCGTGCTCATCGCACTGGTCGCGCTTCGCTTGACTGAACGGAAATCCAGCCCGGCACGTACCTTCGGTTATGTCCGGGCCGAGATCCTCGGCGCCCTTTTCAACGGCCTGTTTCTCGTCGCGATGGCTCTTTTCGTGCTGTGGATGGGCGCGATGCGTCTCATGGAGCCGATCGAACTGGCCACGACACCGATGCTGTTTACCGCTGCCGGCGGGATCGCCACCGAGCTTGTCGCGCTCTGGCTGCTGTACGAACGCCAGAAGGGCAACCTGAACATGCGCGGCGCCTACTGGCACATCCTCCAGACCTTCGTCGGAAGCTTCCTCATCATCATCTCGGCGCTGGTGATCCGATTTACGGGCTTCCTCGCCATTGATCCCCTGCTTGGCATGGCCTTCGGGCTCGTCCTGCTCTGGGCTTCCTGGGGCATTCTGCGTGAGGCATTGCACATCCTGCTTCAGGGCACGCCGGAAGACCTGGATCTGGAGGCCGCAATCACGGCCATCCGGCAATTGGAGGGGGTGACGGATGTGCATCACGTCCATGCCTGGAGCCTGACATCCGGGCGCAATGTCTTCTCGAGCCACATCTGCGTTCGGAACTGGAAAGACGGCGAGGGGGTGCTGCGGCAGGCGAACCATCTCCTGCGCGAGCGATTCAACATCTACTTCTCGACGTTGCAGGTGGAGGAATACTGCCTCGATGGCGAGGAGACTGCAGCCGACATTGACATCATGCGGTCACATGCCGCGCCAGAACAGACCAACGTTCGAAATTTCCATGGGAATCACTAAACGGCGATACTTTTCCAGCTTCCAGTCACCTCTTGACCGTCTAGCGATTGGAAAGCGCAGAACGGCGAACGCAAGGCCGAGGACGAGACGCCGAGGAGGCGTAAAAATGACCAACAATACTGAACACGATCATCAGCACCACGATCATGCGGCCCACGGCCATGAGCAGGGGCACGCGGCTGTCGCAGCGGACAGTGCCCACAAGGTCAAGGACCCGGTCTGCGGCATGATGGTCGATCCCCACAAGACCGCGCACAAGGCCGAGCACGCGGGTCGGCCCTATTACTTCTGCTCGGCCGGGTGCCGGGAGAAGTTCCTGGCCGACCCGGAACGCTATCTCGACCCTGCCGCCGCGACGGAACGGGCCGAGCCGGTGCCCGAGGGGACGATCTACACCTGCCCGATGCATCCCGAGATCCGGCAGGTCGGCCCCGGCTCCTGCCCGATCTGCGGCATGGCGCTGGAGCCGGTGCTGGTCAGCCTGGAGGCCGGGCCGAACGAGGAACTGATCGACATGACGCGCCGGTTCTGGATCGGCCTGGTGCTGACGCTGCCGGTGTTCGTGCTGGAGATGGGCGGCCATCTTCTTGGTCTGGACCACCTCATCAGCCAGCGGACCTCGAACTGGATCCAGATGCTGCTGGCGACGCCTGTGGTGCTGTGGGCCGGTTGGCCATTCTTCCAGCGTGGCTGGCAATCGCTCGTCAACCGCAGCCTCAACATGTTCACGCTGATCGCGATGGGCACCGGAGCTGCCTGGATCTACAGCATGGTGGCGACGCTCGCGCCCGGCATCTTTCCTGACCAGTTCCGGCAGCATGACGGGTCGGTGGCGGTCTATTTCGAGGCGGCGGCGGTCATCACCGTCCTTGTCCTACTCGGCCAGGTTCTGGAACTGCGTGCGAGAGAGAGCACCAGCGGCGCGATCCGCGCGCTGCTCGACCTCGCGCCCAAGACCGCGCGGATCATTCGTGACGACGGGACCGAGGAGGAGGTACAGCTCGACAGCGTCCATGTCGGCGACCGCCTACGGGTGCGGCCCGGCGAGAAGGTGCCGGTCGATGGCGAGGTGATCGAGGGCCGCAGCGCCGTCGATGAATCGATGGTGACGGGCGAGTCGATGCCGGTGACCAAGGAGGTTGGTGCCAAGGCTATCGGCGGCACCATGAACCAGTCCGGCGCGCTGGTGATCGAGGCGAAGAAGGTCGGCCGCGACACCATGCTGTCGCAGATCGTCCAGCTCGTCGCCGAGGCGCAGCGCAGCCGCGCGCCGATCCAGCGCCTCGCCGATCAGGTGTCGGGCTGGTTCGTGCCGGCGGTGATCCTGGTCGCGGTGCTTGCCTTCGTCGCCTGGTCGATATGGGGTCCGGAGCCGCGCTTCTCCTTCGGTCTCATTGCGGCGGTTTCGGTCCTGATCATCGCCTGCCCCTGCGCGCTCGGGCTGGCCACGCCGATGTCGATCATGGTCGGCGTCGGACGTGGCGCGCAGGCCGGCGTGCTGATCAAAAATGCCAAGGCGCTGGAGCATATGGAGAAGGTCGACACCATCATCGTCGACAAGACCGGGACGCTGACCGAGGGCCGGCCCGCCGTCACCGCCATCGTTCCCGCCCCTGGCTTCACCGAAGACGAGGCGCTGCGGCTTGCTGCCAGCGTGGAGCGGGCGAGCGAGCATCCGCTGGCGCTGGCCATCGTGCGGGCGGCAGAGGAGCGAGGGCTCGAACTCGCGCCGGTCGCGGATTTCGACTCCCCCACCGGCAAGGGCGCGCTCGGGGTGGTCGAGGGCAAGCGCATTCCCCTTGGCAATGCGAAGTTCCTCGCCGAGCAGGGCGTCGATGTCGCGCCGCTGGCCGATGAGGCCGACCGGCTGCGCGAGGACGGGGCAACGGCGATCTTCATGGGGGTGGACGGGCAGGTGGCGGCGATCTTCGCCATCGCCGATCCGGTCAAGCCCACAACGCCCGAGGCGCTGGCCGCGCTGAAGGCGCAAGGTATCCGCGTGGTCATGCTGACCGGCGACAACTGGACGACGGCCAGGGCGGTCGCGCGCCAGCTCGGCATCGACGAGGTCGAGGCGGAGGTTCTGCCCGATCAGAAAAGCGCGGTTGTGCAGCGGCACAAGGCGGCGGGCGAGGTGGTGGCGATGGCGGGCGACGGGGTGAACGACGCGCCGGCGCTGGCTGCCGCGGATGTTGGCATCGCCATGGGCACCGGCACCGACGTGGCGATGGAAAGCGCGGGCGTCACGCTGCTGAAGGGCGATCTTATAGGTATCGTGCGGGCGAGGCGGCTGTCGGAAGCGGTCATGGGGAACATCCGCCAGAACCTGTTCTTCGCCTTCATCTACAACGCCCTAGGCGTGCCGGTCGCGGCGGGCGTGCTCTACCCGTTCTTCGGCATCCTGCTGTCGCCGATCATCGCGGCGGCCGCCATGGCGCTGTCCTCGGTCAGTGTCATCGCCAATGCCGCGCGTTTGCGGAAGGTGAAGCTGTGATGGCGGTGCCGCGGCCTTCGATTCGCTGCTCACCTCATTGTGCGCCGCACATGGACCGTGACGGGGAGACAATGAATCCATGAAGCGAGGTTTGACGATGAGAAACGATCACCGCATCAGCCGGCGCGCCATTCTGGCCGCTGCCGGCGCACTTCCCCTGCTGTTGTCTACAATCGGCCGGGGGCATGCCGAAGCGCTGCCTCTGGTGAACGTCACCAAGGATCCGTCCTGCGGCTGCTGCGATGGCTGGGTCGCGCATATCGAGGCTGCGGGGTTCCCGGTGCGGGTTGTGGAATCCACCGATATGGACAGCCTCAAGCAGCGGCTCGGCGTGCCAGCCGAACTGGCCTCCTGCCACACCGCCGAGGTGGGCGGCTATGTGGTCGAGGGCCATGTGCCTGCCGCGGCGATCCGCCGCCTTCTGGCCGAACGACCGGATGCGACAGGGTTGGCCGTTCCCGGAATGCCTGCCGGCTCGCCCGGCATGGATTTTCCGGGCGTCGATCCCGAGCCGTATGAAGTGTTCCTGTTCGGCCCGACTATCCAACCCTTCGGGCGTTTTCTCGGCGCGCAGGAAATCTGAGTCAGGCGTCTCCACATGACCGGCCACCTTGCCAATGATCCGAAACAGCACCTGGCCGAGGCGGCTTGCCTCCGTCAGCGGGGCGGTCTTGCTGTGTCGGGTGGCGCGCGACGTGAACGTGACATCGCACGGGCCTCGCGTGCCACCGGGAAGGAAGGTGGCGCATGAACGGGAGCGCGCGAGTTGCTGGCAGGGCAAGATGCGGCGGATTGCGCCAGTTTGCGATCTGCATCCTGCTGCTTGCCATCAGCGCCCTGGTTCTGCAGGTCCCGGCACACGCCAGTCCCGCCGGACACGCCATCCACCAGGAACAGACTGCTGCCACGGCCAGCCACTGCGCCCGCCATCACATGCCGGACGAACATGGCGCAGATCGATTCGCAGGCTGCGTGAGTGATGACGGTAGTCCAAATCTGGCGGACTGCTGCCAGACCTGTCTGACCGCCGCCGTTCTCGTCGAGCCGCCGACGCTCGGCCCGGCCGCGAACGGCGAAGCTTTCACGTTGATGCACCCTGACCCGCGCGATCGGTCCCCTGAAGGAATCCTGAGGCCGCCACGTCTCATCGCGGCGTGAGGCGCAGGGATCGCCGCGAGAACGAAGATGTCTCCGGCTGCTCCGGCGCGACCCCGAAAGACCACGCGAACATATCGGAGACCCGCGTCCGCGAATCTGGACCGGCGCTCCCGTACCAAAGGATGAAATCAATGAACCGAACCGCAATCGCCCTTTCCGTCAGCATCCTGGCAGGCCTGCCAGGCGCCGCCCTCGCCCAGTCCGGGCATGACACCCACCACCCAGCAAGCCCGCCCGCGCAAGCGGAAGCGGCCCGGGCGAGCAGTAACCTTCCCGACTTCACGCAGGCCTATGTCGACGCGATGAACGAGACGCACGGGCTGATGATGGACGGCGTCATGGCCGACGATCCCGATGTCGCCTTCGTCCGGGGCATGATCCCGCATCATCAGGGCGCGATCGACATGGCCAGGATCGTCCAGCAATACGGGGACGATCCGCAGACCAAGGCGTGGGCGGACCAGATCATCGCGGCGCAGGAAGGCGAGATCGCTGAAATGCAGGCTTGGCTGGAGACGAACGCTGGCGAGGCACCGGCAGCCCTCGGCCAGACAAGGGGAACCGTCTACGCTGCCAATGAGGGCGGCAATTCCATCAGCGCAGGCCACTGGTACAGGCAAGACACGCGTTGCGATCGCGCTGACGGACCTTCTGATCAGAGCCGGTTGGGTCAAGCGGGTCCTTTTCCTCTGTGATCGCAAGGAACTCCGGAAGCAGGCCAAGAACGCCTTCAACGATTTCCTATCGGAGCCCACGCGGATCATCACATCGCGCGTTAGGACGAACGCCAGTGAGCGCGTCTTCCTTGCGACCTATCCCGCGATGCAAAAGGTCTTCCAGTCTTTCGACCCTGGCTTCTTCGACCTCATCATCGCGGATGAATCTCATCGAAGCATCTACAACGTCTACGGAGACATCTTTCACTATTTCGACTGTCATCAGGTGGGGCTTACCGCGACGCCAGTTGACTTCGTTACGAGGAGCACCTTCCGCCTCTTTGGGTGCGAAGGGCAACTTCCCACGTCGAATTATGATCTCGAGCAGGCGGTTCAGGCAGGCTACCTGACCCCATTCGAGGTCTATGAGCACACGACGCAGTTTCTCCGCGACGGCATCACCCTCGATGGCCTATCGCCCCAGCAGATCCAGGAGCTCGAAGACCAGGGGGAGGACCCGGCGCAGTATGATTTCTCCTCGGAGCAGATCGACAAGGTCATTTATAACAAGGACACCAACCGCGCGATCCTCCGAAACCTGATGGAAAACGGGATCAAGGATGCGACCGGACAAATCCTAGGAAAGAGCATCATTTTTGCACGGAACCATCAGCATGCGATGCTGATGCGTCAGCTCTTCGATGAAATGTATCCGCAATACGCCGGCAAGTTTTGTCAGGTGATCGACAACTACGATCCGCGTGCCGAGCAGTTGATCGATGATTTCAAGGGCGAAGGTACCAACAACGATCTGACCATAGCGATCTCGGTCGACATGCTCGATACCGGGATCGACATCCCGGAGATCGTGAACCTGGTTTTCGCGAGGCCCGTCAAATCGCCTGTGAAGTTCTGGCAAATGATTGGCCGAGGCACGCGTCTCTGTCCGGACCTCTTCGGCCTCGGCCAGCACAAGAGCGTGTTTCGCATCTTTGACCACTGGGGCAATTTTGCCCGCTTCGAAATGGGCTATCGCCCAGCCGAACCTACACAGGGCAAGCCGCTTGCTCAGCAGGTCTTCGAAGAGCGGTTGAATGTTGCCGAGATCGCCCTTCAGAAAAGCGAAATCGCGGCCTTCGACGCTGTGATCGACCTCGTGGCACAGGATATCAATGCACTGCCGGAAGAATCCATTGCCATTCGGGAGAAATGGAAAGAGAAACGCGCGCTATCTCGCCCCGCGGTATTGAGGGCGTTTGCCCCCGCGACTGTCGCGAGACTTCGCCAGGAGATCGCACCTCTGATGCAGTGGCGAAACATCCGTGGTTTCAGCGACGCCCTTGCGCTCGATCTTCTCATAGCGCGGATGCAAATCGCAGTGCTTCGTGGCTCGGGCGAGATTGCCGATCTGAAAATCGAGCTCCTCGACCGCCTGGCATCTCTGCAGATGCACCTGAACCCCGTGCGCGAGAAGGCGGAAGTCATCAAACGCGTAAAGTCGGATGCTTTC
This sequence comes from Gemmobacter megaterium, assembly GCF_900156815.1. Lineage (GTDB taxonomy): Bacteria > Pseudomonadota > Alphaproteobacteria > Rhodobacterales > Rhodobacteraceae > Wagnerdoeblera > Wagnerdoeblera megaterium. The sequence goes on along the minus strand of NZ_FTOT01000022.1, from coordinate 4,486 downwards.
TGGAAAGATGTAACTGTCGCCGATCTGGAGGACGCACGCATTCAGCTGCGCGAAATCATGCATCACCGTGCCAAGGGCGGGTCGCAGGGCCTTCCTCCGAAGGTGGTCGATATCACCGAGGATGCCGGGCAGATGCAGTTTGCACGGCGTTCGGCGAGCCTGAAATCCGTCGACATGAAAGCCTATCAGCAGATCGTCGAAGCGGAGCTCAAGAAGCACTTCGAGACCAATCCGGTCCTCAAGAAAATCCGTGCCGGCGAGGCCGTGTCCGACCGCGAAATCGACTCGCTCGTATCGCTCATTCTGACGCAGCACCCGGACGTGCGGCGGGAACACCTTGAGGAATTCTTCAGCGAGACCGCTGGTCCGCTCTATCTCGCCATCCGAATGATCGTTGGGATGGACCCCGAGGCCGTGCGAGACAAGTTCACCGCATTCGTCCAGAAGCATCCGAAGCTCAGCGCGAAGCAGACACGCTTCCTCGCGCTGCTGCAAAACCACATCGCGCGCTACGGTACGATCGAGGTCGAGCGGCTCTACGACGACCCTTTCACTGTGGTCGATGCCGACGGACCGGACGGCGTGTTCGAGGACGAGGCCGACCTCACCGATCTCATCAATATTGTGCGCTCCTTCGGCCCCACGGTCGGGGAGCGCCCCGAAGACAACCCGAACGAGAGGAAATCATAAATGGTCACGGGTGAGCTCAAGCGGCGCGTCGACGCGCTCTGGACGGAATTCTGGCAGGGCGGGATCACCAACCCGCTGACGGTGATCGAGCAGATCACGTTCCTGATGTACGCGCGCCTCCTCGACATCAACGAGGCGCGGGACGAGAACCGCCAGAAGCGGACGGGCAAACCGTTCCAGCGCCGCTTCAAGGAGGACGAGCAGCACCTGCGCTGGTCGCAGTTCCGGCACCTGGGATCCGACCAGATGCTGCCCCTGGTGCGGGACAAGGTCTTTCCGCATTTCCGCTCCACAGTGGCCAGCGGCACGGCCTTCGCGGAGTTCATGAAGGACGCGCAGCTGATGATCCAGAAGCCTGGGCTTCTGGTGAAGGCCGTCAACATGATCCACGAGCTGCCGCTGACAGAGGGCGACACGAAGGGCGACCTCTACGAGTACCTGCTGAGCAAGCTGACTACGGCCGGCATTAACGGGCAGTTCCGAACACCGCGGCACATCATTCGATTGATGGTCGACATGCTGGAGCCCAAGCCGACCGACGTGATCGGCGACCCGGCTTGCGGCACCGGCGGCTTCCTCGTCAGCGTTATGGAATACCTGCTCGAGACCTACACCTCGCCCGAGGCGGTGATCGAGGAGAAGGATCCCGAGACTGGCGTAGTCGAGAAGATCTTCACGGGCGACCTGCTCGAAGAGCATCGCGACCACATCCGCAGCAACATGTTCCATGGCTTCGACTTCGACGCCACCATGCTGCGGATCGCGGCGATGAACCTGATGCTGCACGGGGTCGACGATCCTGATATCCACTATCAGGATACGCTCAGCACCGGTTTCTCCGACAAGTTCCCGCGGCAGGCGAGCGAGGGTTTCGACGTTATCCTTGCAAATCCCCCCTTCAAGGGCAGCCTGGATTTCGAGGACGTGCACTCGGGGCTTCTGCGTCAGGTCAAGACGAAGAAGACTGAGCTACTGTTTCTCGCGCTGATCCTGCGCATGCTGAACACTGGCGGCCGGTCGGCGACCATTGTGCCGGATGGCGTGCTGTTCGGCTCTTCCGGCGCGCATCGTCAGTTGCGTCAGCTCCTGGTCGACCAGAACCAGTTGGAGGCCGTGATCAAACTGCCCAGCGGAGTATTTAAGCCGTATGCAGGTGTCTCGACAGGTATACTGGTCTTCACCAAGGGCGGGCGGACCGACAACGTATTCTTCTACGATGTGAACGCCGATGGGCGATCACTGGACGACAAGCGCGATCCAATCGAAGCAAACGATCTCCCCGATTGCCTTTCCCGATGGAAGTCCCGCGATCCCAAAAAAGACAACGATCGGGAATCAAAAGCGTTCTTCGTGAATGTCGAAGAAATACGCGACACCGGATATGAGCTTTCTATCGGGCGCTATCGAAGCAGCAACCATCAGGAGCAAGAATACGATCAACCAGAAACAATTATTGACCGGATGAAGAGCTTAAATGACGAAATCTCTGTTGAGCTTCTTGAGCTTGAGGAGATGCTGCGATGAGCCACGTTCAAGAAGTCAACTTGGTTGAGATCGCTAGGCCAAAGCAGTGGCCAACACTGTCTCGTCGTGAGCTCAGGCCAGAGGGGTTTCCAGTATATGGAGCAAATGGCATTATCGGGTTTGCCGATCAGTACACTCACGAAGAGCCCACGATCATAATCGGGTGCCGTGGTTCGTGTGGAACGCTACACGTCACACAACCCAGATCATATGTAACTGGAAACGCAATGGCGTTAGACCAAATGAGATTGGATTTGGTGGATCAGCGCTACATTTTCTACTTTCTCGCTCGCAGGGGTTTCGACGATATAATCTCAGGAAGCTCTCAGCCTCAAATAACAGGCAAGGGTTTGGCGCGGATTAAGGTCCCTTTGCTCCCACTATTGGAGCAGCGCCGCATTTCCGATTTGCTAGACAAGGCTGAAAGTATAAGGCGAAAACGGGCATCTATTGTCGCGAAAGTTGACGAGCTGATCAAATCGGAATTCGTTAAGAGGTTCGGAACTCCCCTCAACAATTCCAAGGGGCTGCCTGTGGCGCCAATCAAGTCGTTTGGAGAGGTGGTCACCGGAAATACACCGCCTCGGAAAGACCCGGAGAACTATGGAGATGAGATTGAATGGATCAAATCCGATAATATCAACACGCCGAACCACTTCTTGACCGTCGCTCAAGAACGCCTGAGTTCGGCTGGAAAACGGATCGGACGCACCGCTCCGTCAGGGTCGACCTTGGTAACCTGCATCGCCAGAAGCCCAAGCGTGATTGGGAACGCTGCGCTTGCTGATCGCGAGGTCGCTTTCAATCAACAAATCAATGCTGTAATTCCAGGCGGCAACACGGATCCGTATTTTCTTTATTGTCAGTTTCTGGTCGCGAAGAGCCTCGTTCAAGCAAGCTCCACCAATTCGATGAAGGGAATGGTGAGCAAAGGAAAGTTTCAAGAGATCGAATTTATTAAGCCAGCTATCGTAGATCAGGCGAGATTTGGTGAGTTCTTCTCGCGGGTTCACAAACTGTCGCGTTCTTTGGATACTGATCTGTTAGCGTCAGAGGAACTCTTTCATTCACTCTCGCAACGCGCTTTCCGTGGCGAACTTTGAGGTGCCGCGATGCGCTTGACCCGGATCGAAATCGAGAACTTCAAGGGCATCGGTTCACGCCAGAGGATCGACCTGCGGCCCATAACGCTACTTTTCGGTCCAAACAGCGCCGGCAAAAGCACTATCCTGCAGGCGCTGCACTACCTGCGCGAAATCCTCGAGCGTGGAAACGTCGATCCCGACCGGACAATTGCTGGCGGGCTTATCGACCTCGGGGGCTTCGCGACGCTGGTCCACAACCACGAATTCGACCGCACGGTCACCCTGAAGGTTGTGCTCGACTTCTCGCATGACCAAGGCTCGGACGGCCTGCCGCTGAACGCTGGTCTCTCGATAGGAGAACCCGAGTTCACAGAACTGCCCATCCGATACCTGGTCGGGGAAAGCGAGGAGTATCGCGACTAAGCTATCGTCCAGGACGTCGGACTGGAAGTTGACATTCGCTGGAGCGCGCTCGAGCAGGCGCCCTATGTTTCGCGCCTTGCGATTGAGATAGACCGCGAGCCGTTCGCCGCCATCGTTTCACCCCCTGCCGAGGGCCGGGCGCAGCTGACCGACTTCAACTTTGCCCACCCGCTTCTGCTGCGCGCCGTGCTTCCCGACGATACGCCGGAAGACGGCGATAAGGACTTCGCTACGGGTTCACCGCTTGAGGACGAAATCTGGTCCCTCGCACGTGAAGCCGCCGCCGACCGCTCGACACCAGACACACCCGATGACCAGCTGCGGATCGCCGTTGGCACGAGGCTGGGCGCACTGCCGCGGCTGGACCGCGACCTCATCCTGGATATCCGCGACCCGGACATGAAGAAGGCCGAACTTGAGGAGCGCACACCGCGTGTGAACGGCCTCAGGGCGCTCCTCTCCGAAATGGTCCTCGGCCCAGTCCGTCTGGTGCGTGACCACCTGATGCAGATGACCTATATCGGCCCGCTGCGCGAGATCCCTTCGCGCAGCTATCGGCCGCAAGTGACGCCGGATGAGGCTCGCTGGGCCCAAGGGCTCGCCGCGTGGGACCTGCTTTACAACGACCGTCGCGGCGAGCTCATGGGCGAGGTTAACTGGTGGCTCTCTGTAAGCGTTAGCTGGCTCCCACGAGGTTTTCAGCTTGACGGCTTGAAGTTCCACGGGAGCAGGTCGTCGATGCGGCTTTGGCGGTGACCGTTTGC
>NZ_FTOT01000036.1 GCF_900156815.1 Gemmobacter megaterium | reverse complement strand
ACACCGCGCTCGGCATCCCTGTCACAGAGCCCGTGGGATAAGTCTGTCCGGGGAAAGGGGAACCCCGGCCATCAGCCGATTTGTGCAACAGAGCCAACGCGATGTGACAGGAACAAGAGGCGCCTGGTGCAACGCATCAGGGTAAGCGGTCGCTGGATAGCACGGTCAGCTCAGCTTGAGTGTTCCAGCAGTCCGGAAGGACGGAGCGCAAATCTCGATCCAGTTCTCCATCGTCCCGTTGCGCGGCGAGGACGGTGACTTGCAGGCGGTCGCGGCGATCATGCGCGACGTCACCGAGGACTTCGAAGAGCGCAAAAGGTTGCGGCGCGCGCTTCGTGGTTGAGGGAATCGTCGAGGCTGACAGGCACTGGATTCGGCCTGCATGACCGAGCCAGCCTACACCTAAACGGGTTCACCTTGGGAGAACGGATGCTGCGAGAACTTCAATGCCCGGTCCGGCGAAAAGTGTTCAGCTGAGGAATCTTCTGTAGCCCCAGCCAAGCGCTGGCTCCGATCGAGTGAAGAAGGAAACACCACAACACCAAGCGACCCCATGGCGCTCTGGGCTATCACCCTCCGGCTCCTGAAACTATCGTTCCGATGGAGCGAAAGCCGGTCATTCTCCAGCATACAAACTGGACTTTCCGGGTGGGACCGATCATGGCGATAGAGCCGCAAGCACCCGTCGTGGTGCGTTTCGTTTACGAGGATCACCGGATTTGTCCAGCAGTTCATTCACACGTGTAGACAAGCTCTTGTCCTCGATGGGATATGGTACTCGCAAGGACATCGCGGGGCTGGCGCGGACTGGTGGCATTGTCTTTGATCAAGGTGAGATCCTGGACGCCTCCATCCGCATCCCTGTCAGTGCGGATCTGCCCCGCCGCATGACGGTCGCGGGCAAGCCGCTTGATCCGCCTGCCGGCCTGGTCGTCATGATGAACAAACCCCTGGGCGTGACCTGTTCGCACAAGGAGGCAGGCGAACTTGTCTATGACAGGCTGCCTGCGCGCTGGCGACGCCGCAAGCCCGCCATTTCAACCATTGGGCGTTTGGACAAACAGACCACGGGCCTTTTGCTTCTGACCGACGACGGTGACCTTCTGCATCGTATCAGCAGCCCGAGAAGTCGACTCAGCAAAACCTACCATGTCACGCTTGCCCGTCCACTCGACGGCACGGAAACCGCACTGTTTGCGTCTGGCAGACTCACGCTCAGAGGCGATGACAAACCCCTGGCACCGGCAGTGTTGGAGATAATCTCGGAAACCGAAGCCCTGATCACCGTGACGGAGGGCCGATACCACCAGGTTCGCCGCATGTTCGCTGCCGCAGGCAATTTCGTCGAAGCTCTGCGACGTGAACGCTTGGGCGATCTCCGCCTACACGACACGCTCGCTCCCGGTCGATGGAAGCTCCTGAACAAGGAAGAGATCGCCCTCGTTTTTCGATGACCGAGGGGATCGGCTCAGATCACTCCCAGCATCCGCATGGCTTTCGCAACCCGCACGAAACCGGCGATGTTCGCGCCCAGGACGTAGTCACCGGGAGCGCCATATTCATCGGCAGTTTCGGCGCATCTGTCGTGGATGCTCTTCATGATCTGAGCCAACCGCTGTTCGGTCTGCTCAAAGCTCCAGCGGTCACGGCTGGCGTTCTGCTGCATTTCGAGCGCCGACGTCGCAACGCCCCCCGCGTTCGCCGCCTTGCCGGGCCCAAACAGGATGCCGGCCTCGCGCAAGATGCGGATCGCTTCGGGGGTGCAGGGCATGTTCGCGCCTTCGCCAACAGCCAGAACGCCGTTCTTGACCAGCGATTTCGCGTCCTTGCCTGTCAGTTCGTTCTGGGTCGCTGAGGGCATTGCCACGTCACAGGGTAGATCCCAGACAGAACGTAAGCGGCGGCTGGCTCCCACCTTCCCCCGGTTCCTCGGACCTGAGATTTCGCGCCTTACGGAGATGGGTGCGGGAGTTTCGCGATGGCGACT
>NZ_FTOT01000004.1 GCF_900156815.1 Gemmobacter megaterium | reverse complement strand
GCCCGCAGTAGGCCGCGCTCCATCGAAACGTTGACGCGCTCCAGCGCCGTGTCGGCCGGAATGTAGGGCACCGGCAGCAGAACCGCTCCGGCGGCAATCGCTGCAATCACATCGGCGCGCTGTCGGATCGCATCCAACGGCGCGGGGGCAACGTTTGGTTGGTCGTCGAACCAGAGGTCAAGCGCCTCGGTCGCGGCGGCAGGAATGCCGTTCCAGTCATCAGCGGCGGCAAAGCAGCCGGGCAGGTCGGGGAAGGACAGACCAAAGGCGCTGTCTCCATCCTGGTGAACGATAGCGATGTAGTAGCGCATGGTCAGGGTCCACTTGTTTGCCGGTGTGGTCGGCAGATCAGAAGATTTGAAATCCACCATCTGCATCGGCGCAGATCGAAATGCCGAAACTCTTCGTTACGAGCGCAGCAAGCTCGCGGGGGTCCATTCGGCCTCCTTCGGCCTTGAACCTTTCCCATCGGTCCCCGCTGTCATTGTTGGCGTGGAAGCTACGGATAAACATCGGCCGCCTGGTCGCCAGAAGACATGGGTGTTTCTTCCAGAAGCGATAATGATGGAAGTGAAAGAGCGACAGCCGCGACGGTGACTTCTGGAAGATCACCTGCCCACAGTTCCAGTGTGGGGCGACGACCTCCTTGAGTACACAGGAACTCTCACTGATCCGGGCCGCATATCCGCGGCTGAAGTCAAGTTCTGCGCGTCCTGCTTCGAGCACGAGGGGCTGCAAGGCGCGGAAGTGCCGATGGACCTCGGCTATGAAGTCCAGCGAGACGGTGTCGTCATCGTCGAGCCCGAACTCGCCGATAAAGTCGACATCCGATCGTCGATACAGGCGGAGAACCTTGTTGCAGACCTCGTTATGGATCTGCCCGTCCGCCTCCTCATGGATCACGATCTGCGGGCAGTCTGATACAGCGTCGACGAGCGCCGTACGGATCTCATCTGGCAAGCTGCTGCCGATCAGAACGATGATGGTGAACCGCTTGTCGGTTTGGCCGAGCATCGCTGGAACCCAGAGCTTCTTGAACAAGGTCATCCGCGTTCTCAGGCGGTCGAGATCGCCGACACCGGACTTTACAGCGAACCCCGAGCCATCGCCGGTCGGATAGGAGAACCGGCACAGGCCAACGAGATGAAGGCTATCTGACGCCACGTCAAAATCCACTTCAGGGAACACCGGGTCGAAATCTGTCCAACGGGCGACGTGCCGTAGCTCAAGTTTGCACTGAGCAACACGGCGCTTCAAGGTGCTGCTGGGGGGGCCAATCCACTTTATGCTCCCAGGTTCATTGAACCTGTCGGCATCGGATGCTACTGGAATAATTGGTGGCTAGGTCCAATGCGATCCGCGCCTTTGGCCATTTTTCCGTAGTTTGGCGGGTGCCGGGGTTCTTTACACCGAGAATGTCGGCGGTTCGAGCCCGTCATCGCCCACCATTCCCTCCTTTCAGGCGTCGCTGGATGTGTTCGGTGCTTTTTCGCTGACATTTCCGGCTTTTATGGAACCAGTCGGCCGCTTGCTGCGTTGTCTGGGCATAGTTCCGCTGTCTTGACGCGGACAGGTGAAAGAGGTGTGACATGAACAAGTTCCAGATCGCAGTTGTTGCTGCAACCTTGTCGTTTTCCGGTATTCCGGCGATGGCTCAGGACGCAACGGAAGTTCCCGCCGCAGGCGACGAGATGCGCGCCACGCTGTGCAGCCAGCAGCTTGGATATGCCAATGCCGTGACCGACAAGATCGTGGTCGTCCCGATGGGCGCCGCAGATGTCGGTATTGCGCGCCTTGAAACGGCGACCGCTGGCCCGGTGCAGATCCGTGCCTTTGACATGGCGTCCTGCCAACCCGTCGCGGTGAAGGTCTGGGTCCAGGACCAGATGGGCACAGTCACCGATGAACAGGCCAGCGACATGGCCAGCTTTTCCGCGGCCCGCTTTGTCGAAGGCGTGAATTACATTCGTGCCGAGCGTGCGCTGGACCGCGATCTGGGATTCGTCATTTCCGGCGTGGAATAACAGAATCGGGCCGTGACGCCTCGTCGGCCCGTGGCAGGGGGAACAGGAATTGGTGTCCGTCCAACCGGAAAACCGCCGGTTCCCCCTGAATTCACGGCGAATCCGGCGGGGCGGGCGTGGTCGACGGCTTGACCTTGGCCCGGAATGCCCCTAAACGCCCCCATAAGGAATTGGCGCGCTGCCCTCTCTGGGCGGCGCGGTTCACTGTCGGATCGAAGGATAATCAAGATGTCGCGCGTCTGCGAACTGAGCGGGAAAGGCCCGATGACGGGCAACAACATCAGCCACGCCAACAACAAGAGCCGTCGCCGCTTCTTGCCGAACCTCAACGAGGTGACGCTGCTGTCGGACGTGCTGGGCCAGTCGTTCCGGCTGCGCATCTCGGCACATGCACTGCGCACGGTGGATCACCGTGGCGGTCTGGATGCGTTCATGGCAAAAGCCAAGGATGACGAACTGTCGGAGCGCGCGCTGAAAATCAAGCGCGACATCCAAAAGGCCCAGGCCGCGGCCTGATCCGCCCACGGACCCAAGGTTTCAAGGCCCTGCCAGGTTTGGCAGGGCCTTTTCCGTTTTGCCTTGTATCTGGGCTTGTGCTTGGCCTTGGCGCCGTGCGGTGCTATTCGGAGGCATGAGTTCGCGGTTTAACCTGATCCCATGGCTGCTGTCGGTCGTTCTTGTGCTTGGCACGGGCACGATTGCACAGGCGCGTGGGCAGATGGCGGCTGCGGCATTCATGGAGATCTGCGCCGGTCAGGGCGCGGCGATCATATTGGTGGATGCCAAGAGCGGGCAGCCTGTGTCCGTCCACTCTTGTCCCGATTGCATGGCAGGCCACGGTATTGCGGTATTGCCGGATCCGGTGCCGCCGGTGCGGGCAAGTGGCTGGTCGCGTGTTGTCGGATCGGGCCGTGCGCAGGTGGTGGCCTGTGCGGTATGTACTGGACCTTGGGCGCGTGGGCCGCCGCGTGTGGCGTGATTTCAGATGCCACCCGATACCGCCGGCAGGCCAAGGCCGTCGGCCTTTTCTCCAAGGATAGCCCATGTTTCCGAAATTCCTTCTGACCGCCGCAGTTCTGGCGTTTGCCGCCCCTGCCATCGCCCACGACGCTGTGCATGTTGTCGATCCCTACGCCCGTGCCATGGGGGCGAACGCCCGGACAGGGGCCGCTTTCATGGTGATCGAAAACCATGCTGCAACCGATGACCGCCTGATTGCGGCGGTGTCCGATGTGGCAGAGCGGGTCGAACTGCACACCCACAAGGCCGATGCCAACGGCACCATGAAAATGATGGAAGTCCCCGAGGGCTTTGTCGTTCCGGCCCATGGCAACCATGCGCTGGCGCGCGGCGGGGATCATGTCATGTTGCTGGGGTTGAAACGGTCGCTGGCCCATGGCGACACCTTCAGCCTGACCCTGACCTTCGAGAAGGCAGGCGAGATGACGGTGGAGATCCCGGTTGATCTGGAACGCAAGCCCGATCACGCCGCGATGGGCGCCCAGAAACACTCTCACTAAGATGCAAGGGGGGCGGGCCAGTCTCTGGCCCGCCCCCCTTTGATCCTGCGATTGGTGCGGCCCTATCGCTCTTGCGGAGGCAGGGCCGTCTGGAACAGCACCGCCAGACCGGCCAGCGCCGCAACGCCCAGTGCCAGCGGCCCGATCGTGCCGTCGAAGGCCAGCCCCAGCGGCACGGCCAGCGCCACACCCGCAACCGTCGCAAGCGCCGAAATCAACGAGGCGGCCATGCCCGCCACCCGCCCGAGCGGTTCCATGGCGATGGCGTTGATGTTGCCCAGCGTGAAGCCCGTCATGAAGAACACGCCGCAGACCCACAGCAGGAACAGCGGAAATCCGGCGGCACCCGGCAACAGCCCCCCCAGCGTGACAGCGGCGACTCCTCCCGAAACCACCACCTGTGCCAGCAGCGCCACCCGCACCATGCGACGCATCCCCAGGCGCATCACCAGTTGCGCATTCATCAGGCTGGCCGATCCTGATGCAAGTGCGATCCCGGCGAACCAATAGGGAAAGGTATCGCCATGGCCAAAGGTCTGATCGAACAGAAACTGGATCTGGGACAGCGTGCCGAACAGGGCAGCAAACAGCATGGCCTGCATGGCAATCGACACCTGCACCACGCGATGGCCCATCACCTCGCGCGCTGCCGCAATCAGCGGTGCGGCACGCAACGGGCTGCGCGCCGCCGGCGGCAGGGTTTCAGGTTGCCGGATCACCAGCCATAGCACCGAGAGTGCAGAGAACAGGATAAAGGCCGGAAAGATGCCGCGCCAGCCCCCAAGGGCGATGATCCATGTGCCGATCAGCGGCGCCACCGCCGGTACCAGCGTGAAGATCATCATGGCAAAGGACATGATCCGCGCCATCTGCCGCCCGGCATAGAGATCCCGGACCATGGCCACCGCGACAATCCGTGGCCCTGCGGCGCCCAGCCCCTGGACAAGCCGGCCGATCAGCACCCCTTCCAGCGTCGGCGCGGCCCAGGCGATGGCAGCGCCGACGCAATACAGCGCCGAGCCCGCCAGAATCATCCGCCGCCGCCCGAAGCTGTCCGACAAGGGGCCGGTGATGAAGGTGCCGATTCCCATGCCCAGCACAAAGCTGGTCAAGATCAACTGTGCCTTGTTCGGCGCGTCCGGCGAAAGCTCTGCCGCGATTTCGGGCAGGGCAGGCAGCATGGCGTCGATGGAAAAGGCAATCGTCGCGAACAGCATCGCCATCAGGGCGATGAATTCCGGCAAGGGAAGGCGGGGCGCAGAGGCGGCAACGGGCTGGGTCATGTCCGGTCCTTACGCCCGTTGCGCAACCGGGACCAGAGGGGTTGACGCGCGCTGTCCGAGTAATTTAATCAGGTATTTCCTGATAAAAGGAGTCGGATATGCGCGTCTTCCTTGTCGCCGGTGTTCCGGTGGTGCTGCCCCCGCCACCGCAGGCCACGGCGAGTGCCCCGGACCAGCCGCCACCGGCGGCGCCCGCCCGCTGATCTGGGGCTTAGCCCTCAATCCTGCCGGGCCTGGGCGGCGATATCCGCCGCCACCTTTTCCCACAATTCGGGCGGCTGGGCGCCGGACACCACATATTGCCGCGCAATCAGAAAGGTCGGCACCGCGCGTACGCCCTTTTTCCGGGCATCCAGATCGCGCGCGGCGATGTCATCTGCATCGGCCCCGGATCCCAGCAGGCGCAGGACGACATCGCGGTCCATTCCGGCCTCGGCCGCAATGTCGGCCAGAACCTCGGCCTGCCCGATATCGCGGCCATCGCGGAAGTAGGCGCGGAACAGGCCCGCCACGACCGGGGTCTGCGCACCTTCCAGCCCTGCCCAATGGATCAGCCGATGGGCATCCAGCGTATTGGGTTGCCGTGCGATCCTGTCGATGTTGAACTCCACGCCTGCCGCCTCTGCGGCCTGCTGGACAGTCAGATAGGCCTTGGCCGCCGCCATCTGGCCGCCGAACTTTGCCTCCAGATATTCGCGGCGGTCTGCCCCGCCCTTGGGCAGATCGGGGTTCAACTGGAATGGGTGCCATTCAATGCGGAATGGATGGTCGCCGATACGTTCCAGCGCCCGGTCCAGATGGGCCTTGCCGATCATGCACCAGGGGCAGACCGGATCGGAAAAGATATCAAGCGTAACCATCAGGCGCCTCCTTCGGGCATGATCCATCCCTGACGCAACGCCTTGCGCGCCAGCTTGTTGTTGGCCCCCTTGGGGATCGCGGGCAGGGGGATGAACAGTCGCGGCTGTTTGTAACGGGCCAGTCGAGTTTCGGCAAAGGCGGCCAGGTCGTCGGCCGATGTGTCTTGCCCGGCATAGAACAGCGCGATCACGCCAACACCGGGCCGCACCTCGACCTCGACAGCGGCGGACTCCTCGATCGCCGGATGTCCGTTCATCACGCGTTCGACTTCCAGTGGCGACACGCGATAGCCTCCTGCGTTCATCATGTCGTCGTCGCGCCCCAGATAGGCAATGGCGCCGTCCTCGGCCATGGTAACGGTATCGCCGGTCACGAACCAGTCACCGGCAAATCGCGCGGCGGTCTCGGCCGGCTGGTTCAGATAGCCCAGAAACAACCCCGGATCGCTGCGATGCACGGCAAGCGTTCCGGGTGCCCCGCGTGGAACCGGGATCCCCATGTCGTCCAGTACCGCCAGCCTGCGTCCCGGCTGCGGATATCCGCTGGCGCCGGGCGGTGCAGGGTGGCCGGGCGCCGCCGAAACAAAGGTCGAGACCTCGGACATGCCGAGCGCCTCGCAGATCACCGTTCCTGTCACGGCTTCCCAGCCCTGGCGCACGGCATCCGGCAGCTTTTCCCCGGCCGACAATCCATGGCGCAGCTTTGGCAGGGCTGGCATCGCTGCCCGCAGCATCTGGCGGTACACACCGGGGGCTGCGGCAAAGATCGTCGCATCGAACCGCCGGAGCAGCAGCGGCAAATGCGCGGCGGCCACACCTTCGGCGGGGATCAGCGCCTGCGCCCCGACTGACCAGGGATCCATCAGCCCGGTCCCCAGCGTATAGGTCCAGTTGAAGGCGCCTGCATGCATCAGCCGGTCGGTTTCACGCAGGCCGTACCAGCCCGCATGCATCATGCGCCGGGCCCAGATCGCGCGATGCGCATGGGCGACGGCCCGCGCCCGCCCCGATGTGCCGGATGTATAGATCAGATAGGCCAGCCGGTCAGGATCGCCCATATCCCAGTTACAGGGCGCATGATCGCGCAAGGCGCGCAGCGCCTCCAGCCCCAGCACCGGGCAACCGAGGGTGTCCGGCATTGCGACATCCGGGGCTGCCACCACAAGATCCGGCTCGATCTCGGCCAGGATCCGCTCCACTTCCGGGCGGGTCAACTGGCTGGAGGTCGGCACGGGCACCAGCCCTGCGGCAATTGCCCCGAGGAACACCACGGGAAAATCGACGGTATTGCCCAGCCGCATGACGATACGCGCGCCAGGGCGCAGCCCCATGGCCAGAAACCCCGCCCCCGTCCCGCGAACAGCCGCCGCGAGCCGCGCATAGGACCATCGCTCTGCCCCGGCTGGCCGCACCACCTGAAGCGCGATTCGATCGGGCACCCGATCCGCCGCCGCCAGCACATGCGCGGCCATGTTGAATGGCGCAGGGCAGGGCTGCGCTGTGCCTTCTTCCCAGACCGAGGGTTGCCCGCTCATCACATCCTCTCCGTGATCCCGGCCCCCGCCTACCCAGCCCGGCCTGCCAGCACAAGATCCCGCGCCAATTCGCTCTGCCCGGATAGCCCCGGTCAGAGGCATTCACGGCCTGCCATCCTGTGGGGTCCGGAAGGGGTGGCCCGAGACCGGAAGCTCATCGCATTCGGGGGCGCCGGGCCGCCGTGCCGGGACTGCGGGAAAGGTCAGCCGCCGGTATGGCTCATATGGCGCGACATCTGACCGGCCACCGCCTGGCGGGAATAGTCGAAATCATGGCCCTTGGGCTTGCGGGCGATTGCGGCCCGGATCGCGGCTTGCAGCGCCGCATCGTCGGGGCTGGCCCGCAGGGGCGCGCGCAGGTCGGCCATGTCTTCCTGGCCCAGGCACATGTAAAGCTCCCCCGTGCAGGTCAGCCGCACGCGGTTGCAACTTTCGCAGAAGTTATGGGTCAGCGGGGTGATGAAGCCGATCTTCTGCCCCGTTTCCTCCAGCCGGACATAGCGGGCCGGGCCGCCGGTGCGCTCCGCCAGATCGGCAAGGGTATACCGCGCGGCATAGCGGTCCCGCAGATCACGCAGCGGCCAGTATTGGTCCAGTCGATCCTCGGCGCCCAGATCGCCCATCGGCATGACCTCGATCCAGGTCAGGTCATGGCCTTCGCGCGCGCACCAGTCGGTCAGGGTGAACTGCTCGTCCTCGTTGAACCCTTTCAGGGCGACGGCGTTGATCTTGACGCGCAGCCCCGCCTCTTTGGCGGCTGCGATTCCGTCCAGAACCTGCGGCAGGCGGCCCCAGCGGGTGACGGCGGCGAATTTCGCATCGTCCAGCGTGTCGAGCGAGACATTGACGCGCCGCACGCCGCAATCCACCAGATCGCGGGCAAAGCGGCGCAACTGGCTGCCATTGGTTGTCAGCGTCAGCTCTTGCAGCGCACCCGTTTCAAGGTGCCGCGACATCGCGCGAAAGAACGTCAGGATTCCGCGCCGAACCAACGGTTCCCCCCCGGTGACGCGCAGTTTCTGCACCCCCAGACCGACAAAAGTGCTGCACAGGCGGTCCAGCTCTTCCAGCGTCAGCAGCTCGGCCTTGGGCAGAAAGGTCATATGCTCTGCCATGCAATAGACACAGCGGAAATCGCAGCGGTCCGTGACCGAGATCCGCAGGTAGCTGATAGGGCGGGCAAAGGGGTCGATCAGGGGTGCGTTCATGCCCACAAGGTAAGCCCCGGCAGCAAGGCGCGCAAGTGAGCGCCGATGCGCGCAGGTCGTTGCGCAGCAGGATGCGACAGGGTTAATCTGCGGCATGACACATGTACATGCGCCTGTTCTCGTTCTCTGCGCCGTGGTTGCCTTGGGCGGGTGTGACCGCCTGCGCTCTGTCGGGGACGATCCCGTCGCTGCGGCGCCTCAGGGCACCCAGCCATCTGCTGGTGCTGCCAGCCCAGGGCTTGCGCCCCAGGTTGCCCGGACTGCGACCGCATTTGACCGCACGACCGAGGCGGAAAAAGCCGCAGCCCTGGCCCGGCCAGTGGCGGGGGCCGAACTTGGCAGGCTGGTGGTCAGCCTGGGCAATCCGGCAGAGCAGGGGTTCTGGCTGCGGTCATCGCTGGTGGAGACCGCGCGCCCCGGCGTTGTTCGGCTGGCCTCGGGCAAGACGGCGCAGGTAGAGTTGCTGCCGGCATCCGGCGGCGGCGCGCAGCTTTCGCTCGCGGCCTATCGTGCGCTGGGGCTGGGGCTGACCGATTTGCCGACCGTCACCGTCCTGACGCGCTAGGCGGTGTGCTGCGGCGCCCGGCATCCCGCGGCTTGGGGGGCTGAGCACCGGATGCAGCCCCGCGGATCGGGGCTGCATATGCGCCAAAACCTTGCGGCGCGGCCTTAGCGACGGGCGGCGTCGGTGCGCGCCCAATCCCAGTACAACTCGCGGACCTTGCGCGTGACGGGGCCGGGTGCAGGGTAATGCGTGCCGTCGAATTCCCGCACGGCCAGCACCTTGGCGAAATTCCCTGACAGGAACACCTCATCCGCCTTGTGGAAATCGTCAAAGCTCAGCACGGTTTCATGCACCTTGTAGCCATCGGCCCGCAGGTTTGCGATGTGGCGCGCGCGGGTGATCCCGGCAAGGAAGGTGCCATTGGCGATCGGAGTGAAGATCTCGCCATCCCGCACCATGAACACGTTGGCGGTGGCCGTCTCTGCGACATTGCCCATGGCATCGGCTGCCAGCGCGTTGCCATAGCCCTTTTGCTGGGCCTCAAGCAGCATCCGCGCATTGTTGGGGTACAGCGCCCCCGCCTTGGCATTGCAGACCGCATTTTCCAGGACCGGACGGCGAAACCGGGTCCGGGTCAGGGTCGTGCTGTCCTGCGGACCCGGCAGGGCCACTTCCTCAAGGCACAGGGCAAAGACGGTCGAGGATTCAAGCGGGGCGACACCCAGTTCCGAGCCATGTGCCGCCCAGTACATTGGGCGGATGTAGACGGCGGCATCCTTGGCGTAGGGTTTCAGGCCGTCCAGGGCCATCTGCACCATCGTCTCGGGGGCGATGGTCGGGGTCATCATCATCGCTTCGGCCGAGCGGTTCGCGCGGGCACAATGGCTGTCGAGATCCGGGGCCATGCCATCGAACCACCGCGCACCATCGAAAATGCTTGATCCTTGCCAGATACCGTGGTCGGCCGCGCGCATGACCATGACGTCGCCGTCATGCCACTTGCCGTCGAACCAGGTGCGGATATTCGTGCCGAACGCCATGGCGCCCTCCATTCCCTACTTGCGCGCTCAAAAAATCACCCTTGAGCGGAAAGGTCCAGAGGGTGCGGCATCGTCGTCAGGCTGCGTCTGTCACCGGCGTCTGGTGTGGCTGGTCGATGTCCACTTCGGGAAGCCCCTCGCGCGACAACAGGACGGCCACAGGGCGCAGGCGCGGGATATGCGAGCAGACGATCATGATCGATACCATGATCGGCACGGCAAGGAACATGCCCGGAATGCCCCAGACCGCCGCCCAGAAGGCCAGCGACGCGATGATACCGAAGGAAGACAGCCGCAGCGTCCGGCCCAGGAACAGCGGATCAAGCACCTGCCCGACCACGAACTGGATGGCCACCACAATGGTCAGGACGGCAATCCCGCTGACGGCATCGCCGGTTTGAACATAGGCCACAAGGCCCACGGCGATCGTTGCAAGGATGGAGCCGATGTTGGGAATGAAGTTGAGCACGAAAGTCAGAACGCCCATCGCCATCGCAAGTTCAAGCCCGAAGGCGCTCATCACCAGATAGACCAGCGCGCCAGTCACCAGGCTGACCACCGTCTTCACGATCAGATACCTGTTCACCCGGTGCACGATGGACGAAATGATGCGTTCGACCCTGAGCGCGCTTTCCGCATCGCCCATCAGGCTTACCAGTTTCGGGCGGAACCACAGCCGTTCCAGGAACAGGAAGCCGACGAACAGCGTGACCAGCACGGCCCCCGACGCGATGTTGCCCGCCTGTCCGGCCATTGCCGCCAGCCATGGGCCGATCTGTACGCCCTTCAGCCAGTTGAGCACGGCTTGTTCCACATCGGCGCCCATCCACGAGAACAGGGTGGCCAGTGCCTTTTGTGCCGGGTCGGCATATTGCATCACGGTGAACACGACCGTATTCGCCTGCGACAGGATCAGCACGGACACCGAAATCAGGACCGTTGCGATCAGGATCACGGCAAGCAGGCTGGCAAACCAGACCGATGCCTTGGCCTCGCCAAAACGAAGGCGCTGGATATAGCTGATCGCATCCGAGGTCAGCGAGAACAGCATGATGGCGATCGCCAGCGAGATCAGCAGGAACTTGGCTTGCACCAGCAGGAACAGGATCACGGCAAAGGCGATGATCCCCAGAAACCATACCTCCAGGCGGCGCGAGTCCTCTTTTGGCGGGGGCAGGGGCATTGCCGGAGGAACCTGATTGGTCGGCTCGGTCATCGTGTCTGGCCTGCTTGGGGTGGTTTTCGCCGGACACTAGGGGCGCCCGGCACGGCAATCAAGACTCGGTTGCAGAAATGGCGGCCAGTTCACGCAGGGTTTCCGCGCGCAAGGCCTCCAGATCGGCGCGGGCGGCGGCCAGCTCTGCACTCTGCCGGTCAATCTCGGCCATTTGCCGATCCGCCATGGCGACGAATGCGGCCAATTGCGCGGCGGTCCCGTTCTTTTGGTAGATTTCCAGCCATTGCCGGATTTCCTCCAGGCCAAAGCCGAAGCGGCGGCCGCGCAGGATCAGGGTCATGCGGGCCACCTCGCGCGGGCCGTACAGCCGCGCGCGTCCATCCTTCTGCGGCGCCAGCAGCTCGATATATTCGTAGTACCGCAAGGTGCGGGGCGTCACGTCGAAGCGGGCGCACATCTCTTTGAAGTTCAGGTGTGTTTCGGCCATGCCGGTTTCCTCCACCCCGGCAAGGTAGGCCGATTGCTGCGCCTGCGCAATCGGGCGCGGCACCGGGACGCGCGCATGGTGCCAGCCGCGCATTGGGGGCTTGCGCTGGACTGCGCGCCGATGCTCAATTGCCGGCAGGACCAGCAGGAGCCCCGTCATGGCCAGCCCATTCACCCCGCAGCAGTTTCTGGACGCGCTGCCCCATGCCCGTGCCCTGTCGATGCGCCTGGACAGCGTGACAGAGGATGGCCACGTCACCCTGTCGATGCCGTGGGATGCCCGGCTGGTGGGCGATCCGGCGACCGGCGTCTTGCACGGTGGTGCGGTCTATGCGCTGATGGATACCGCTTGCGGTCTTGCGGCAACGCTGCATCCCAACAGCTCTGGCGGAACGGCCACGCTGGATCTGCGGATCGACTACATGCGCCCGGCCACCCCAGGCCAGCGCGTGCGGGCCGAGGCGTTCTGCTACAACATGACACGCTCTGTCGCCTTTATCCGCGCCGTTGCGACCGACGATGACACTGCCCGCCCGGTTGCCAGCGCAACCGGGGCCTTCACCAACGAACCCAGCCGCAGGAAAGCCGACGCATGACCGCGCGCACTCGCCCCGAACCCGTCCAGGTCGTCAAGCAGCGCCGCGATGCCGCGCTGCGCGCGCTGGTCAACGGCGTGCCCTATATCCAGTTCATGGGCTTTCAGTTCGACCGCCGGGGGGACGAACTGACCGCAGTGATGCCATTCGACGAAAGCCTGATCGGCAATCCGATCCTGCCTGCGCTGCATGGCGGCGCGACAGCGGGGTTTCTGGAAACGACCGCCCTCATCGAACTGGCCTGGCAATCGCTTTGGGAAGATATGGAGCAGGGGCGCCTCGACCCGACGACGCTGCACCCGACGCACCTGCCGCGCCTGCCCAAGACCATCGACTTCACCGTCGATTACCTGCGCTCCGGCTTGCCGCGCGATGCCTATGCGCGCGCGCGGGTCAACCGTTCGGGGCGCCGCTACGCCAGCGTGCATGTCGAGGCATGGCAAGACAACCGCGCGCGGCTGTTCGCACAGGCGACGGGGCATTTCCTGATGCCGGAACGGGGCGAGCCGACCGGCAATGACTGACATCACGCACCGCCGGGTGCTGAAAATCGCGCTGCCCATCGTGCTGTCGAATGCCACCGTCCCCATCCTGGGGGCTGTCGATACAGGTGTTGTCGGCCAACTGGGGCAGGCGGCGCCGATTGGCGCGGTCGGTGTGGGGGCCATCGTGCTGGCCTCGGTCTACTGGATTTTCGGCTTTCTGCGCATGGGCACATCCGGGCTGGCGGCGCAGGCCCATGGAGCGGGCGACACTGCCGAAACCGGCGCCATCCTGTTGCGCGGGCTTGGGATAGGGGCCGCCGCAGGATTTGCGTTGATCCTGCTGCAAGCACCGCTGGTCTGGGGCGCGTTCCAGCTTGCGCCCGCCTCGGCAGAGGTCGAGGGGCTGGCACGGCAATATCTGACGATCCGCATCTGGGGCGCCCCGGCGACGATTTCGCTCTATGCGGTGACCGGCTGGCTGATCGCGCAGGAACGGACGCGCGCCGTTCTTGTCCTGCAACTGTGGATGAACGGCCTGAACGTGGTGCTGGACCTGTGGTTCGTCCTCGGGCTTGGCTGGGGCGTTCCGGGCGTTGCCATCGCAACGCTGATCGCGGAATACAGCGGGCTGGCCCTTGGCCTGTGGCTGTGCCGTGGCGCGTTCGCGGGCGGGGCCTGGGCCGACCGGCACCGCCTGCTGGCGCGGAGCGCGTGGCAGCGGATGCTTGCGGTGAATGGGGACATCATGCTGCGCTCGGTGCTGTTGCAGGGCAGCATGACGACCTTCCTCTTCATCGGCGCAGGGTTCGGGGATGTGACGCTGGCCGCCAACCAGATCTTGCTGCAATTCGCCGAAATCACCGCCTATGCACTCGATGGATTTGCCTTTGCCGCCGAGGCGCTCGTAGGGCAGGCCGTTGGCGCCCGCCGTCCGGCCCAGGTGCGTCAGGCGGCCTGGCGGTCGTCGCAATGGGCCATCGGGGGCAGTGTTCTGTTGGGGGCGGCATTCCTGATCTTTGGGCCTGCCATCATCGACGTGATGACGACTGCGCCGGATGTGCGGGCCGAGGCGCGCGCCTATCTGGCCTGGCTGGCCGTGGTGCCCGCCATCGCTGTGGCCAGCTATATGTTCGACGGCATCTTCATTGGCGCCACGCTGACCCGCGAGATGCGCAACACGATGGCGCTGTCGGTGACGCTTTATGTGCTCGCGCTCCTGATCCTTGTCCCATGGGGCGGAAATCATGGCCTGTGGGCGGCGTTCATGGTGTTGAACCTTGCGCGCGGCGCCACCATGGCGCGCTATTACCCGCGCGCCGAACGTGCGGCGGCCCCGTCGGATGCGTTCGCCCGCTGAGACCGGGACTGGGGCTGCCTCCTCTGGGCCGTGCCAGAGGGTCTGATCGCAGCGATCAGGCCAGGGGGGACGGCCAATCGGTGCAAGGCTGTGGCCAGGGCGCGGGCGGGGGCAACGCAGCGCCTCTGCCTCTCTCGTACGGCTGGATCCAAGGGGGGCTGTCGTCGCTGTGCATCGGGCCGTGATGACGCGCCCGCGGGCAGGCTCCCGCACCTGTCATGCGCGCAGGCGGGGCCTGAATGCAAAAGGGGGCCGCACGTGCGACCCCCCGGAGCGGTTCACGCCAATCCCGTGCTCAGTTGACGATGGTGGCCTCGGTGGCCTTGCGCAGTTCGTCCTCGGTCACGCCATCCGCACATTCGACGATCTTCAGCCCGCCCGGCACAACATCCAGTACGCCCAGATTGGTGATGATGCGGTTGACCACACCCTTGCCGGTCAGCGGCAGGGTACAGTCCTTGAGCACCTTGGAATCGCCGTGCTTGGAAGTATGGTCCATCACCACCACGACGCGGCCGACACCGGCGACCAGATCCATTGCGCCGCCCATGCCTTTGACCAGCTTGCCGGGCACCATCCAGTTCGCCAGATCCCCTTTTTCCGAAACTTCCATGCCGCCCAGAATCGCCATGGCGATCTTGCCGCCACGGATCATGGCAAAGGATTGCGCACTGTCGAAAAAGGCGGTCTGCGGCAGTTCGGTGATGGTCTGCTTGCCTGCATTGATCAGGTCGGGGTCTTCTTCGCCCTCATAGGGGAAGGGGCCCATGCCCAGCATTCCGTTTTCCGATTGCAGCGTGACATTCACGCCATCCGGAATGTAGTTCGACACCAGCGTCGGGATGCCGATTCCAAGGTTGACATACCAGCCGTCCTGCAGTTCCTGGGCGGCGCGTGCCGCCATCTGGTTCCGGTCCCAGCCCATCACACGGCCTCCCGCTTGCGCACGGTGCGCTGTTCAATGCGTTTCTCGTGCTGCCCCTGGATGATGCGATGCACGTAGATGCCGGGCAGGTGGATATGGTCGGGGTCGATCGAACCGAGCGGCACGATCTCTTCGACCTCGACCACGCAGATCTTGCCGCAGGTGGCCGCAGGCGGGTTGAAGTTCCGCGCGGTCTTGCGGAAGACCAGATTGCCCGAGGGGTCCGCCTTCCACGCCTTGACGATGGAAAGATCCATCACAAGGCCGGTTTCCAGAATGTAGGTCTTGCCGTTGAAGTCCTTGTGGTCCTTGCCTTCGGCAATCACCGTTCCCACCCCCGTGGCGGTGTAGAAGCCGGGGATTCCGGCGCCGCCAGCGCGCATCCGTTCGGCCAGCGTGCCCTGGGGATTGAATTCCAGCTCCAGCTCGCCCGACAGATACTGGCGCATGAATTCTGCATTCTCGCCGACATAGGACGAGATCATCTTGCGGATCTGGCGTGATTCAAGAAGGACGCCCAGACCAAAGCCATCTACACCGCAGTTGTTCGACGCAATGGTAATGTCTTTGGTCCCCGCCTCGCGGATTGCCGCGATCAGCAGTTCCGGAATACCGCACAGGCCAAAGCCGCCAGCGGCGATTGTCATCCCGTCGAACAGAAGACCGTCAAGCGCCTCTGTCGCGGATGCATAGACTTTGCTCATAAGTCCTCGCTCCCCAAGTCACTTGTGATGTTGTGACGCGGGGGCAGGCGTTAGTCAATCGCCGCGCTGCGGAAAGCTCAGCGCAGCGCGGCTTCTGCGGCCATGCCAAGGCGCAGCAGGCGCGGTTCGGCCATCGGCGGTGCCAGGAGTTGCAGCCCGCAGGACGGTTCGGAGGTTGGCAGGCTGAGCGCACAGCAGTTCATCAGGTTGCCGATCCGGGTGTTGCGCAGGGTCAGAAGGTTTTCCGTGACGTAATAGTCCGCATCGGCCAGCAACCGCGCGGCATCGGGCGGCATGATCGGCGCAGTCGGCGTCAGGATCGCGTCATATCCAGCGGTGGCCGCCGCCCATTCGACGCGCAGCGCGTTCAGGCGCCGCCAGCCGGCGACGTAATCGGCGGCGCTTACGCCTGCACCGCCACGGAACCTGTCGAGGATTTGCGGGAACATCTTGTGCGGCGCGCGTTCGATGGTGTCGCGCCAGATGCCCCAGGCCTCGCCGGTAAAGAGGGTTGGCGACAGGCTCATCGCCTCGGCAAGGGCAGGAAAGCGGATACGCTCGATCCGGGCGCCTGCGCGGGTCAGCCGGGCAAGCGCATCGTCGAAGCCGCGCGCAGGTTCGGGGCGCAGGTCGTCCAGCGCCACGGTTTCCAGCACGGCAAAGCGGGCGCCGACAAGGCTGGCTCCGGCCAGATCGGGCGCCTTGCCCCCCTCCATCACGGCCAGCAACAGGGCGCAATCCTCGACCGTGCGGCACAGCGGGCCGATGGTGTCGAAGGTTTCGCACAAGGGGACGGCGCCGGTCAGGGGCAGGCGGCCATGCGTGGTCTTCAGGCCGACCAGGTCGTTCCAGGCCGACGGGATGCGCACCGATCCGCCGGTGTCCGACCCGATGGCCGCCGGTGCCAGCCCGAAGGCCACCGAGGCGGCGGCGCCCGAGGACGAGCCGCCCGGCACCGCACGCGGATCGTTGATATTGGGCGGTGTCGCTGTGACGGGATTCAGCCCCAGCCCTGAAAAGGCGAGCTCTGACATATGGGTCTTACCCAGGCACACAAGGCCCGCGCGGGTGGCGCGTTCCAGCACCGTTGCATCGCGGGCCGGGGTGCGGCCCTGAAGCAAGGCGGATCCGGCCTCTGTTGCCACGCCTGCGGTGTCGAACAGATCCTTCCAGCTGAGCGGCACGCCATCCAGCAGACCAAGCCGCAGCCCGGCCTTGGCCCGGCCATGGGCGGCCATCGCCTCGGCCCTTGCACGGTCAGGGGTGGTGCGCGCGTAGATGCGGCTTGTGTCGGGGTGCTGTTCGAGCGCCTCCAGAAACGCCTCGGCCAGTTCGACGGCATGGATCGAGCCATCGCCGATTCCGCGCCCCAGATCGCCTGCCGACATTGCCAGCCATTCGGTGCCCATATCCGTCCCCCGTGCCTGAATGCCGGGCATCTGACACCGGCAGGGCCAAAGGCTCCCGCCCCGGCGGCGGGCAGAGTATGGGCGGACGGATCGCAGGGCAAGGCGGATTGCCGCAGGTCGCAAGGGGCGCGCCTGATCCCCGCAGGTGCGGTCGCGCAGCGGGCTGGCAGCCGCCCGGCGGGCGCCACACGGCGGCGTGAATGCGGGGGGCGCGACACGGGCGCGCAGGGCATTGGCGGGCGCGTATTCCGCAGATATGATCGGCGCATGATCGCAGAACTCGGACATTTCGCCCTGACCCTCGCCCTGGCCGTCGCGCTGGTGCAGACCGTGATGCCGTTGATCGGCGCCTGGAAGGGCTGGCCGGGGTGGATGGCGGTGGCCGATCCGGCCGCCACCACGCAATTCCTGCTGGTGGGCTTTGCCTTTGCCGCACTGACCCATGCCTTTGTGACGTCGGACTTTTCCGTCGCACTGGTGGTCAGCAATTCGCATACGCTCAAGCCGATGATCTACAAGATCTCGGGCGTATGGGGGAATCACGAAGGCTCGCTGCTGTTGTGGGTGCTGATCCTGGCGCTGTTCGGCGCCTGCGCCAGTTGGTTCGGTGGCAATCTGCCCCCGACACTCAAGGCGCGGGTGATCGCGGTGCAGGGCTCTATCGGCGTTGCCTTCCTGATGTTCATGCTGTTCACGTCGAATCCGTTCGACCGGATGCCCTTGCCGCCGATGGATGGGCAGGATCTGAACCCGCTGTTGCAGGATCCGGGTTTGGCGTTTCATCCGCCGTTTCTGTACCTGGGCTATGTGGGGCTGAGCATGGCGTTCAGCTTTGCCGTGGCCGCGCTGATCGAGGGGCGCGTCGATGCCGCCTGGGGCCGCTGGGTGCGGCCCTGGACGCTGGCGGCCTGGGTGTTCCTGACCATCGGCATCGCGCTGGGATCCTGGTGGGCTTATTATGAACTGGGCTGGGGCGGGTTCTGGTTCTGGGATCCGGTCGAGAACGCCAGCTTCATGCCCTGGCTGATCGCCGCGGCGCTGCTGCATTCCGCCATCGTGGTGGAAAAGCGCGAGGCGCTGAAAAGCTGGACGATCCTGCTGGCGATCCTGGCTTTCGGCTTTTCGCTGATCGGCACGTTCATCGTGCGCTCGGGCATCATCACGTCGGTTCATGCCTTTGCCAATGATCCCGAACGCGGCGTGTTCATCCTGCTGATCTTCGCGTTCTTTGTCGGCGGTGCGCTGATGCTGTATGCGATGCGGGCCGGGGTGATGGAGGCCAAGGGCGTGTTCTCTACCTTCAGCCGGGAATCGGCGCTGGTATTGAACAACGTGTTGCTGGCGGTGTCGGCGTTTGTGGTCTTCATCGGCACGATCTGGCCGCTGGTGGCTGAAATGCTGTGGGACCGCAAGCTTTCGGTCGGCCCCCCCTTCTTCGACGCGGCGTTCACGCCCTTTGTGGTCGCGCTGGCGATGCTCTTGCCGCTGGGCGCCAGCCTGCCGTGGAAACGGGCAGAACTGGGCAAGGCCATGCGCCCGCTGTGGGGGGCACTGGCCTTGTCGGTGGCCGGCGGCGCGCTGACCTTTGCGGTGCAGACCGGGCAATCGGCGCTTGGGCCGGTTGGTCTGGCGCTGGGCCTGTGGGTCGTGCTGGGCGCGGCGTCGGATCTGTGGCTGCGTTGCGGGCGTGGCAGCATCGGGCAGCGGCTGGGCCGCCTGACCCGTTTGCCGCGTGCCGATTGGGGCAAGGCCGTGGCCCATGGCGGGCTGGGCATCACCATCTTTGCCGTTGCCGCCCTGACCGCCTGGCAGGTCGAGGATATCCGCGTTGTCAAGCCGGGCGACAGTTTCGAGGTGGCGGGCTATGACATCACCTTGCAGGGTGTGCGCGAGGTGCAGGGCCCCAACTACCGCTCGACCATGGCCGAGATGCGGGTCCGCGACGGGTCGCGCAATTTTACGCTATTTCCCGAAAAGCGGATCTATCCCGTGGCGGGAATGCCCACGACCGAAGCCGCCATCGACTATGGGTTCCTGCGCGATGTCTATCTGGTGCTGGGCGATCCGCAGGCGGATGGGGGTTGGGCGGTGCGCAGCTATATCAAACCCTTTGCCAACTGGCTGTGGGGCGGGTGCATCATCATGGCCCTGGGCGGGTTCATCAGCCTGTCGGACCGGCGCTACCGCATCGCGGCCGGATCGCGCAAGGCGCCGCAGGGGGTGCCCGCAGAATGATGCGGCTTGCCCTGATCCTGATGATGCTGGCCGGACCTGCGGCAGCCGTCCAGCCGGATGAGGTGCTGCCGGACCCCGTCATGGAGGCGCGGGCCCGCGAGATTTCGCGCGATCTGCGCTGTCTGGTGTGCCGCAATGAAAGCATTGACGAGTCGAACGCCGAACTGGCCCGCGACTTGCGGCTTCTGGTGCGCGAGCGGCTGGTCGAGGGCGACAGCAATACCGAGGTGCTGGAGTTCGTTGTCGCACGATACGGCGAATATGTCCTGTTGCGGCCGATGGCCACGGGCTCGACCCTGCTGTTGTGGATCGCCGGGCCGGTGATGCTGCTGGCCGGGTTGGGCACCGCTGCGCTGTATCTGCGCCGTCGCCGAGGGGGCGATCAGGCCCCGGTGGACGCCCTGACCGAAGCCGAGCGGGCACGGCTGGACGAGATCCTGAAAGGCTGACGCGAAGTCGGGGTTTTCCCCGGTGGCGCGTGCGCTAAGACTGTCGCCGTTCAGGACGGAGGGGATGATGGACAGTCAGGTGATCCGCTATGCGGTGCAGGACGGTTTGGCGGTGATCACGCTGAACCGACCCGAGGTGATGAATGCGCTGAACGCCCGCGTGTGCGCGGATCTGGCCAGCGCCCTGCGCCGCGCGGCACAGGAGGCGCGGGCGGTCGTGTTGACGGGGGCGGGGCGCGCGTTCTGTTCGGGCCAGGACCTGTCAGAGGCCGCTGGCGCCGGCGCGTTTGATGCCGAGAGCGTGTTGCGCGACACCTATGATCCGATGATGCTGGCCTTGATGGAATGCCCCGTGCCGGTGATCGCGGCGGTCAATGGACCGGCGGCCGGGGCGGGCGCCAGTATCGCCCTGTCGGCCGATGTGGTGATTGCCGCCGAAAGCGCCTATTTCCTGCAAGCCTTTGCCCGGATCGGCCTGATCCCGGATGCCGGGGCGACATGGTGGCTGCCGCGTCAGGTAGGCCTGCCGCGCGCCATGGGGATGGCGCTGTTCGCCGACCGAATTCCCGCGCGACAGGCTGCGGACTGGGGCCTGATCTGGGAGGCGGTGCCGGACGAGGCATTCGCCACGCATTGGCAGGCCCGCGCGCGATCGCTCGCGCAGGGGCCGACCGAGGCCCTGCGGCGGACAAAGGTCGCGCTGCGGGCGGCAGACGTCAACAGCCATGCCGAGCAACTGGCGCTGGAGGCGCGGTTGCAGGGCGAAAGCGCGCGGACCTGGGATTTTGCCGAAGGTGTTGCGGCCTTTGTGCAGAAGCGCCCCGCGCGGTTTGAGGGTCGCTGAGGCTTGTGGCGGGGCGCGTGCGGGACTAGGTCTGCCGCGCCCCTGGCCCTTGGCGCAGCGGGGGCTTCGCGCCCCCGCACCCCCGCGGGGTATTTGGGGCAAGATGAAACCGCCGGGGTGGCGCAGGAGGGCGATATGGCCGGATTTCCGCAGGTGCGGGGCAGTCTGATCAAGGGCAAGGCGATGTCGGATCTGACATGGCTGCGCGTGGGCGGCCCGGCGGATGCTGTGTTTCTTCCGGCTGATGAGGCGGATCTTTGTGCGTTTCTGGCCGGGCTGGAGCGCGCGGTTCAGGTGTTTCCGCTGGGGGCGGGATCGAACCTGATCGTACGCGATGGCGGGTTGCGGGCCGTCGTGGTGCGTCTGGGGCGGCCCTTTGCCGGTATTGATGTGCTGGGGGATCGCGTGAGTGCCGGTGCGGCGGCGCTGGATGCGCGCGTTGCGCAGGCCGCAGCCGAAGCCGGGCGCGACCTGACCTTTCTGCGCACCATTCCGGGCACCATCGGCGGGGCGGTGCGGATGAATGCCGGGTGCTATGGCAGCTATGTCGCCGATGTGCTGGAGGAGGTGCGGGTGGTGACGCGGGCAGGCGAGGTGATGACGCTTCCTGCGGCGGCGCTGGATCTGCGCTATCGTCATTCCAGTTTGCCGCAGGGGGCTATCGTGGTCTCGGCGGTTTTCCGCGCACCACCGGGGGAGCCGGGCGTTCTGCAAGCGCGGATGGTCGAGCAACTGGCGCGGCGTGATGCCAGCCAGCCGGTCAAGGACCGGACTGCCGGGTCCACCTTTCGCAATCCGGCCGGGTATTCCAGCACCGGCAGGGCGGATGATACCCACGACTTGAAAGCGTGGAAGCTGATCCAGGATGCCGGAATGCAGGGCGCGCGGGTTGGTGGCGCCCAGATGTCGGAGAAACACGCCAACTTTCTGACCAACACCGGCGGCGCGACGGCGCAGGATCTCGAATCACTTGGTGAGCAGGTGCGAAATAGGGTTTTCCAGACGGCGGGAATCTGGCTAGAATGGGAAATCATGCGTGTCGGTGAACCGTCGGCGTGATACGGCACGGCAAGGGGCCAAGACCCCGGTGATATAACAAGGGCCGCAAAGGCCCCAGAGGCAGAAGATGGCGGGCAGTTCGGGCAGGACAGCCGCCAGAGTGGCAGTTCTGATGGGTGGCGCCTCCGCGGAGCGGGACGTGTCGCTCTCCAGTGGGCGCGAATGCGCCACCGCTCTGCGTGCGGCAGGCTATGATGTGGTCGAGGTCGATTGCGGCCCGGATCTGGCTGCGCGGTTGGCGGCGATCGGGCCTGATGTCGCCTTCAACGCCCTGCATGGCCGCTGGGGCGAGGATGGCTGTGTTCAGGGCCTGCTGGAATGGCTGCGTCTTCCCTATACGCATTCGGGTGTGCTTGCTTCGGCTCTGGCCATGGACAAGCAGCGCACCAAGGAGATCTATCGCGCCATCGGTCTGCCGGTGGTTGCCAGCCTGCTTGCGGACAAGGCGAAGGTGGAGGCAAGCCATCTGTTGCCGCCGCCCTATGTGGTCAAGCCCTATAACGAAGGATCCTCGGTCGGGGTCTATATCGTGCCCGAGGGTGCGAACCGTCCGCCGCGGCTTGCCCCCGCGATGCCGGCGCAGGTGATGGTCGAGGCGTTTGTGCCGGGGCGCGAGCTGACCTGTTCCGTTCTGGGCGACCGGGCCTTGACGGTGACCGATATCCTGACCGACGGCTGGTATGACTATGAGGCGAAATATACCCTCGGCGGGTCGCGCCATGTGGTGCCCGCCGAGGTGCCGCCGGCGATTTTTGACGCGTGCATGGACTATGCCTTGCGCGCGCATCGCGCCTTGGGCTGCCGGGGGCTGAGCCGCACCGATTTCCGTTGGGACGCGGCGCAGGGCCTGGCAGGTCTGATCGTGCTGGAAACCAACACCCAGCCGGGCATGACGCCGACGTCGCTTGCGCCCGAGCAGGCCGCGTGCTGTGGCATGTCGTTCCCCGACCTGTGCGCCTGGCTGGTGGAGGATGCCTCATGCGACCGCTGAGAGAGGCGGCCCAGCGTCGTGATCCGGCGCCGTCCCGTTGGGCCTATCGCTGGCACAGGCTGTGGCTGACGCCGATGTTCCGCCTGACCGTCAGGGTGGGGATGCCACTTGCCCTGATGGCCAGTGTGGCGGGGCTTTGGCTGGCGGACGAGGGGCGGCGCACGGCCCTGCATGACACCTATGTGGATCTGCGCAGCCAGTTCCAGAACCGCCCCGAATTCATGGTCAATCTTGTGGCCATCGAAGGCGCCTCGCCGCTGTTGGCAGAGGCGATCCGGGCCGGTCTGGGCTATGGCCTGCCGCTGTCGTCCTTCGAGATCGACCTGCCCGCGACGCGGGCGCGGGTCGAAAGCTATGATGCGGTGGCGCGGGCCGATGTGCGGATCGTTTCGGGCGGCGTGTTGCAGGTGAATGTGACCGAGCGCCTGCCTGCACTGGTCTGGCGTGCCCCGGATGGTGTGTGGCTGGTGGATGCCGGTGGTCATCGTGTGGCGCAGATCGGGGCGCGGTCCTTGCGCGGGGATTTGCCGCTGATCGCCGGGCAGGGCGCGGCGGCCAGGGCGGCCGAGGCGTTGGACCTGGTGCAGGCCGCGGGCCCGCTGGTGCCGCGTCTGCGCGGGTTGGTGCGCATGGGCGAGCGGCGCTGGGACGTGGTGCTGGACCGTGATCAGCGCCTGATGCTGCCCGAAGACAATCCCGTCCGTGCGCTGGAGCGCCTGATTGCGCTGGATCAGGCCGAGGGCATTCTGGCGCGCGACATCACGGCGGTCGATCTGCGCAACGACCGTCGCCCGACATTGCGCCTGTCTGCCGAAGGGGCCGATACCCTTCGCCAGATCCGTCTTGCCCAAACCGGAGGATGAGTGCCGTGACCGACCTGTATCAGTCCCAGCGCGCCATGCGGCAGATGCGAAAGGCCGCCATGCAGCGCGGCGTCATCGCCGTTCTGGACGTGGGCAGCACCAAGATTGCCTGCCTGATCCTGCGCTTTGACGGGCCGGACCAGTTCCGTAGCGATGATGGCGTCGGGCCGATGGCCGGGCAGTCGCAGTTCCGGGTGATCGGTGCGGCCACCACCCGGTCGCGCGGGATCCGCTTTGGCGAGATCGAAGGCGTGCAGGAGGCCGAGCGGGCGATCCGCACCGTGGTGCAATCGGCGCAAAAGGCGGCGGGGCAACGGGTGGATCATGTGATCGCCTGTTTCTCGGGGGCCGGGCCGCGCAGCTATGGCCTGGCCGGGCAGCAGACGCTTGCCGACACCGTGGTCACCGAACAGGATATTGCCCGTGTGCTGGCGGCCTGTGAAATTCCCGACCTTGGCGACGGGCGCGAGGTGCTTCATGCCCAGCCGGTGAATTTCCAGTTGGACAACCGCACCGGGCTTGCCGACCCGCGCGGGCAGATCGGCCACAGCCTGTCGTGCGACATGCATCTGCTGTCGGTCGAGCGTGCGGCGGTGGAATGCCTGCTGCATTGCCTGAAACGCTGCGATCTGGAGGTGGCGGGCATTGCCTCGTCTGCCTATGTCGCGGGGTTGTCGGCGCTGGTGGAGGATGAGCAGGAACTGGGGGCGGCCTGTATCGACATGGGCGGCGGCGCGACGGGCCTCTCGATCTTCATGAAAAAGCACATGATCTATGCCGATGCGGTGCGCATGGGCGGCGATCTGGTCAGCCGCGACATCGCCATGGGGTTGGAGATCCCGCTCGCCATGGCCGAGCGGATCAAGACGTTTCATGGCGGGGTTCATGCCACGGGCATGGATGACCGCGAGATGATAGAACTGACCGCCGATACCGGCGACTGGGAAAAGGACCGTCGCCGTGTCAGCCGGACGGAACTGATCGGCATCATGCGCCCGCGGGTCGAGGAAATCCTGGAAGAGGTGCGGGCGCGGCTGGATGTGGCCGGGTTCGACCATCTGCCCAGCCAGCAGATCGTGCTGACTGGCGGGGGAAGCCTGATCCCCGGCGTCGATGGCCTGGCCGCCCGCATTCTGGGCCAAAGGGTGCGTCTGGGCCGTCCGCTCCGCGTGCAGGGGCTGCCGCAGGCGGCTGCGGGCGCGTCGTTTGCCGGGGCGGTGGGGTTGTGCCTGTTCGCCGCGCATCCGCAGGACGAGTGGTGGGATTTCGAGGTGCCGCCCGAACGCTATCCCGCACGTTCGTTCAAGCGGGCCTTGCGGTGGTTTCGTGACAACTGGTAACCGCAATATCCCGTGTCAGACGGCGAAATCCCGCTGATTTGCCCAGGAATGGCGCAATATTTGGGGGTGTCGGGGCGTTTTTCGCGTGACGCGCCGTGTGGCTGTGGATAGAATCAGACCAATCGCGGCCCGTCGGGACAGGGTCGGGGCTGGCAAGGTCGAAACAAGGGCAGGCGGCAGGACAATGGCTTTGAATCTTATCATGCAAGACGACGGGGCCGAGCTGAAACCCCGGATCACGGTGTTCGGTGTCGGTGGCGCTGGCGGCAATGCGGTCAACAACATGATCGACCAGCAGCTTGAGGGGGTCGATTTCGTCGTTGCAAACACCGACGCCCAGGCGCTGGCCCAGAGCCGCGCCCCGCATCGCGTGCAACTGGGGGCCCGCGTGACCGAAGGTCTGGGGGCCGGTGCCAAGCCGCAGATCGGTGCCGCCGCGGCAGAAGAATCCATCGAGCAGATTGTCGATCACCTGGCCGGTGTGCACATGTGCTTCATCACCGCCGGAATGGGCGGGGGCACCGGCACCGGCGCGGCCCCGATCATCGCCCAGGCGGCGCGCGAACTGGGCGTGCTGACCGTGGGGGTCGTGACCAAGCCCTTCGCGTTTGAAGGCGCCAAGCGGATGCGGCAGGCCGAAGATGGCGTCGAGGCGCTGCAAAAGGTTGTCGATACGCTGATCATCATCCCCAACCAGAACCTGTTCCGGCTGGCGAATGAAAAGACCACCTTCACCGAAGCCTTCGCCATGGCCGACGACGTGCTGTATCAGGGCGTCAAGGGCGTGACGGATCTGATGGTGCGGCCCGGCCTGATCAACCTGGACTTTGCCGACGTGCGCTCGGTGATGGACGAAATGGGCAAGGCCATGATGGGCACCGGCGAGGCCGAAGGCGCCAACCGCGCCATCGAGGCTGCCGAGAAGGCGATTGCCAACCCGCTGCTGGACGAAATCAGCCTGCACGGCGCCAAGGGTGTGCTGATCAACATCACCGGCGGCTATGATCTGACCCTGTTCGAACTGGACGAGGCTGCCGGCCTGATCCGCGAAAAGGTGGACCCGGACGCCAATATCATCGTGGGCTCGACCATGGACCCGACGATGGAAGGCCGGATCCGCGTGTCGGTCGTGGCAACAGGGATCGACGCGACCGCAGCGAATGCCGCGCAGCCCCGCGCCAGCGGTACGCTTGCCCAGCCGCGCGCGGCCGCCAGCTTCGTGGCTCCGACGCAGGCGCCTGCACCGGCCCCCGCGCCGCAACCGGCTGCTCCGGCGGCATTCCAGCCTGCAGCGCCTGCGCCGCAGCAGTACCAGCCGCAGGTCGAGGACGACCTGCCTGCGCAGGATCTGTTCCACGCCGCTGCCGCCCCCGCGCCGCGTGCCCAGCCGGTGGCCCAGCATGTCGAACCCGATGTGCCAGAGCCGGTCTACCGGCCCGAGGCCCGCGCGCCGCAACCGCAACCCGTGGCCCGTCCGGCCCCGCCGTCGATCGAGGCCGATGCCGGTACCTTTGTGGCGCCGCGCCGGTCGCCTGCCGGGACGCCGTCGCCCGAAGCCCTGGCCCGTTTGCGCGATGCCGTCTCCAAGACGCCCGCCGCCGCGCCGATGCAGCAGGCCCGCATGACCGCCGCAGCGCCGCAACCCAGCCAGCCGCGCGTCGAAGAACCGGCCCGGTCGCGCTTTGGGCTTGGGTCGCTGATCGGTCGCATGGCAGGCCAGGCCGGAGCTGCGCCCGAACCGGGGCAGCCGCAATCGGCCCCGCAGGCGGCCCGCGTGCAGCCGCAGCCCCCTGCCCATGCCGCCTATGATGACGAGCAGGACCATGAACAGGACCGGATCGAAATTCCGGCCTTCCTGCGCCGACAGGCCAACTAAGCCAGTGGTGCACCTTGTGGAAAGGCCGGGTTTTCCCGGCCTTTTTCTTTTGAAAACAAAGCGTTGGAAGCGGCCTTGCCAAATGTTTCAGCCCTGTTACACACCGTCGCAAAGCGTGAGTTGCTGACAGAGCCGCTGCAAATTATCTAACATTGGCGCAATAGGTTCGTGGGGACGACCAAGGGCGCGATGCCGGGCCATGCCCGTCGCATCAAGGGATTGAGCGGGCCATCCGGCCCATATGGGGTGTAACGTGCAGAGCAGCCTTATCTCGGCAGTCGTGTTCGACGGTGTCGGCCTGCATTCCGGCGCTCCGGTCCGCATGGTTGTGCGGCCCGCTCCGACCGATCATGGCGTGGTTTTCCTGCGGACCGATCTGCCCGTCGGACAGGCCCGCATTCCGGCGCGGTGGAACGCGGTGGTGCCGTCGAAACTGTGCACCTTGCTGGCCAATTCACAGGGTGCAACCGTTTCCACCATCGAACATGTGATGGCCGCACTGGCGGGCTGTGGCATTTCCAATGCGCTGATCGAGATTGACGGGCCCGAAGTGCCGATTCTGGATGGCTCTGCCGAACCGTTCGTCCGTGGCTTTCTGGCGTCGGGTGTCGCGGCGCAGTCTGCTCCGGTGCTGGCGGTCAAGGTGTTGCGCGCCGTCGAGGTACGCGAGGGCGAGGCCATCGCGCGGCTGGAACCGTCTGACAGCATCGAGATGGATTTCACCATCGACTTTACCGACGCTGCCATCGGCCGTCAGGAAAAACACCTGAATCTGTCGAACGGCACGTTTGTGCGCGAGTTGTGCGACAGCCGCACCTTCTGCCGCCAATCCGATGTGGATGCGATGCGCGCCAGTGGTCTGGCGCTTGGTGGAACGCTGGAAAATGCCGTGGTGGTCGAGGGCGACCGCGTGCTGTCGCCCGGCGGCCTGCGGCACAGGGATGAGCCGGTGCGCCACAAGATGCTGGACGCGCTTGGCGACCTGTCGCTGGCCGGCGGCCCGGTGCTGGGGCGCTATGTCGGTGTCCGTGCAGGCCATGCCATGACCAACCGTCTGTTGCGGCAATTGTTCGCGACACCGGGCGCCTGGGCATGGGTGGAATGCAACAGCCTGTCGGGCGGCAAGCTGCCCGGTGTCGGCGTGACGCCTGCCGACCTTCCCCGCATCACGGCCTGAACCCGCCCGACAAGGCGAAAGGCGTTTTGCGCCCCGGATTTTTATGTGCTAGGGAACGGCAAGAGGCAGCGGCAGGCCCGGTGCAACCCGCGTTTTCCAAAGGGTTGCCTGGCCGCAGGAGCAGACGATACGATGACAGGGCGGGCCAACAGGGCAAGGCTGATCGGTGCGGTGCTGGTGGTGGCGGTTCTTGCGGGCTGTGCATCCTCCAGGCAGCGGCAGGTCGAAATCGAATCGATGTCGGCGCAAGAGATCTTTGCGCTTGGCGAGCAGGCGCTGGAAAGCAGCCCGCGCCAGCCGACCGCCACGCGCTATTTTGCCGAGGTCGAGCGGCTGTATCCCTATTCCGAATGGGCCAAGCGGTCTGTGGTGATGCAGGCCTATGCCGAACACAAGCGCAAGAAGTACGAAGACGCCCGCGCAGCCGCGCAACGGTATCTGGATCTGTATCCCGGCGACGAGGATTCGGCCTGGGCGCAGTATATCCTCGCCATTTCCTATTATGACGAGATCGACGAGATCGGCCGCGATCAGGGCCTGACCTTCCAGGCGCTTCAGGCGCTGCGCGTGGTCATCGAGGAATATCCCGACAGCGAATATGCCAAATCGGCCATGCTGAAATTCGACCTTGCCTTTGACCATCTGGCTGGCAAGGAAATGGAGATCGGGCGCTTTTACCTGCGTCAGGGGCATTATACCTCTGCCATCAACCGTTTCCGCGTGGTGGTGGAACAGTTCCAGACCACGACGCACACACCCGAGGCGCTGCACCGGCTTGTCGAAAGCTACCTCGCGCTGGGTTTGACCGACGAGGCGCAGACAGCGGCGGCGATCCTGGGCCACAACTTCAAGGGCTCTCCGTTCTATGACGACAGCTATCGCCTGCTGACCGGCCGTGGCCTGAATGCCGAAGCGCGCGGACAGGGCTGGCTGAGCCAGATCTACCGCCAGTCCGTTCAGGGCCTATGGCTGTGATGCAACAGGGGCGGGGGGCGACCCTCGCGGGCTGACAGAAATGCTGCGCGCCTTGATGATCCGCGACATGCTGCTGATCGACCGGCTGGACCTTGTGTTCCAGCCGGGCCTCAACGTGCTGACCGGAGAGACGGGGGCAGGCAAGTCCATCTTGCTGGATTGTCTGGGCTTCGTGCTGGGCTGGCGCGGCCGTGCCGATCTGGTGCGGCAAGGCGCCGATCTGGGCGAGGTGGTGGCGGAATTCGACCTGCCGCCAGGGCATCCGGCCCATGCCGTGCTGGAGGATGCCGGGATTACGGTCGAGGATGGTCTGATCCTGCGCCGCACCGTCACGCCCGAAGGCCGCCGTCAGGCTTGGGTCAACGATCGCCGCGCGGGGGCAGAGCTGCTGCGCAACCTGTCCGACGGTCTGGTCGAATTGCACGGACAGCATGATGACCGTGGGCTGCTGGACCCGCGCGGGCATCGCCAGTTGCTGGATCAGTTCGCGGGCAGCGCGGATCTGTTGGTGCAGGTGCGCGCGGCCTGGCAGTCGCTGTCGCAGGCCCGCAAGGCGCGGACCGAGGCAGACGCCCGGCTGGCCGCCCTGCGTGCCGAAGAGGAGTTTCTGCGCCACGCCGTGGCCGAACTGGACAAGTTGAACCCTGAACCCGGCGAGGATGCCGTTCTCGATACCCGCCGCCGCACCCTGCAAGCCGCGGCGAAGGTGCGCGAGGATGTGGCGCGCGCCGTGCAGGCGCTGTCGATCCAGGGGGCCGAGGGGGCGATGCGCGATGCACAGCGTTGGCTGGAAGGCGCGTCGGATCGTGCGGCCGAGGCGCTGGAAGGGCGGCTTGATGCCCCGCTTGAGGCTTTGGCCCGTGCCACCATCGAACTGGCCGATGCCCAGGCCGGCGTCGAACGTGCTCTTGATGCGCTTGATATGGATCCGGCGGAACTGGAACGTGCCGAGGAACGCCTGTTCGCCATTCGGGCACTTGCCCGCAAGCATTCGGTTTTGCCCGACGATCTGGGAGGGCTGGCGCAGGACCTGCGCGCGCGCCTTGGCGCGCTGGACGGGTCTGCCCGCGACATGGCCGCCTTGGAACAGGCCGAGACGCAGGCGTCAGATACACACCGCGCCGCCTGCGCGGCGCTGACGGCCTTGCGGACCGAAGCGGCGGGGCGGCTTGATGCCGCCATGGCAGGCGAGCTTGCGCCGCTCAAGATGGAGCGGGCGGTGTTCCGCACCGTGATCACGCCCGACGCGCCAGGCGGCGATGGGGCGGACACTGTTGCCTTTACCGTGGCCACGAACCCCGGTGCGCCGTCGGGTGCGCTGAACCGCATTGCCTCTGGCGGGGAACTGTCGCGGTTCCTGCTGGCGCTGAAAGTCTGCCTGACCCAAGGCGCCGCAGGGCTGACGTTGATCTTCGACGAGATCGACCGGGGCGTCGGCGGTGCGACGGCAGATGCCGTTGGCCGCCGCCTGCGCCGCCTGGCGGACGAGGCGCAGGTCTTGGTCGTGACCCATTCGCCGCAGGTCGCGGCCCTGGGCGCGCATCACTGGCGGGTGGAAAAGCGGGTGCAGGGGGAAACGACGCGGTCTACCGTCGTTCCCTTGTCGCCGCCCGAGCGGGTGGACGAGGTGGCGCGAATGATTTCGGGCGATCACGTGTCCGATGCCGCGCGCGAGGCGGCGCGCAGTCTGCTGAACGCCTGACACTGGCCCCTGCCGCAAGAGGGATGTAGCCTGCGCGCGAGACTCGCGCAAAGGAACCTGCCATGACCGATATCGCTGCCATCGAAGCCGCCGCAAAGCGGCTGAAGGGCGTTGCGCGGCGCACGCCGCTGCTGTCCTCGCCGTTTCTGGACGAGATCGCGGGGCGGCGTGTGTTCGTCAAGGCAGAGTGTCTGCAACATACCGGATCGTTCAAATTCCGTGGCGCATGGTCCGCCGTATCGGCCTTGGCGCCCGAGGTGCGGGCCAGGGGGGTGCTGGCCTATTCCAGCGGCAACCACGCGCAAGGGGTTGCCATGGCAGCGGCGCGGCATGGGGTTGCTTCGGTCATCATCATGCCCAAGGATGCCCCTGCGCTGAAAATCGCCAACACCCGCGCCCTGGGGGGCGAGGTCGTGCTGTATGACCGCGCCGGCGAGAACCGCGAGGATATCGGCCAGCGTATCGCCAAGGAACGCGGGCTGACGCTGATCCGCCCCTATGACGAGCCCATGGTGATTGCCGGACAGGGCACCTGCGGCCTTGAAATCGCCGAACAGGCGGCAGAGGAAGGGATCGGTCAGGCCGATGTGCTGGTCTGCTGCGGCGGGGGCGGGCTGACCAGCGGCATCGCCCTGGCACTGGAGGCGCGAGCGCCCGGCCTGCGGGTTCGCCCGGCAGAGCCTGCGGGATTTGACGATACCGCCCGCAGCCTTGCCGCCGGGGCACCGCAGCGCAACCCGCGTATGGAAGGCTCGCTTTGCGACGCCATCGTCACGCCAGAGCCGGGCAAGATCACGTTTCCCATCCTGCAACGGCTTGCAGGGCCGGGGCTGGTGGTCTCGGATGCGCAGGCGCTGCACGCCATGGCGCTGGCCTGGCAGCGGCTGAAGATCGTGCTGGAACCCGGTGGGGCGGTGGCACTGGCCGCAGCCCTGTTCCTGCCCGACCAGGTGCAGGGCGACACGGTGATCTGCATCGCTTCGGGCGGAAACGTGGATGTAGAGGTGTTCAATCGCGCCTTGGCGCTGCTTGACGGCTAGGCGCCAGGTCACGAAACCCCACCTTGACGCCCTGTCGCCCCCCGACCTAGCCTTTCCGCATTGGAATGGCAGGCCGCAGATTTGGCGGCGGGGTGGGGTTCATGTCTGTATTTCAACCGGCCACTTTGGCGCTGATCCTGCTGGCAGCACTCGGCTATTCAGGTGCCACGATCGGGATGAAGATGGGGTCCAGCGCGGTAACGGTGCTGGCCATCGTGGTAGTGGCCGCGGGCTTTGTGCTGGCGGCGGTCTCCGAGGTCATCATCTTGCGCAGCGCCGATCTTGGCATCGTGTATATTTCGATCATCGGGGTCGAGACGCTGATCGTGCTGACCTATGCATGGTCCATCGGCGAGGGGTTGAACCTGCGTCAACTGGGCGGTGCGGGGCTGGTGTTGGCGGGGCTTGCGGTCGTGTCGCACTGACCGGGTTGCGCCCGGCGCGGAAACGCGCAGAACTGGCCCCCTGTGGAACGGAGAGGACAGATGGACATCTGCGATCTGGGCGATATCCGGTTGCATTGGCGTCAGGATGGCGATCCTGCCGGGGCACCGGTGGTGTTTGCCAATTCGCTGGGCACCGATCTGCGGCTGTGGGACAAGGTGATCCCGCTACTGCCGCAAGGGTATCGCTATATCCGCTATGACATGCGCGGGCACGGCCTGTCGGATTGCCCGCCCGGCCCCTATGCGATGGGGGCCCTGGTGCGCGATGCGGAACGCCTGCTGGATGCCCTGTCGGTGAAAGCCTGCGTGTTCGTCGGCCTGTCCATCGGCGGCATGATCGCGCAGGGGCTGGCGGTCAAGCGGCTGGATCTGGTCCGCGCGATGGTGATCTCGAACACGGCGGCCAAGATCGGCACCGCAGAGATGTGGCAGGCGCGTATCTCTGCGGCACGGGCAGGCGGGCTGGAGGCGTTGGCAGAACCTGTCATGGAGCGCTGGTTCTCGCGGCGGTTCCGGCAAGAGGCGGAACTGGCGGGCTGGCGCAACATGCTGACCCGGACACCGCTGGAGGGGTATGTCGGCTGTTGCGCCGCCATTGCGGGCACCGATTTCTATACGCCGACCTCTGGTCTGACGCTGCCGACCCTGGCGATTGCCGGATCCGAGGATGGATCGACCCCGGCCGATCTGGTGCGGGAAACCGCCGATCTGATACGGGGCGCCGAGTTCCATCTGATCCGTGGCGCAGGCCATCTGCCTTGTGTCGAGGCGCCCGACGCCTTTGCCGCGCGAGTGACGCAGTTTCTGGAACGGGTCGGGCATATGCAGGGCGGTGGCTGCGGCCACGATCATCACCCGCATCATGGGCATCATCACTGATGGCACGGTTTCTGTTGATTCACGGCTCTTGCCATGGCGCATGGTGCTGGCGCGATACCATTCCGGCGCTGGAGGCTCTGGGCCATCAGGTGCAGGCCATCGACTTGCCGGGCCATGGTCTGGATCCGACCCCGCGCGAGGGGGTGACGCTGGATGCCTATGCCCGCGCGATCTGCGCTGCGCTGCGCGAGCCGACCATCGTGCTGGGCCATTCGATGGGGGGCTATCCCATCACGGCGGCGGCCGAGATGGACCCGACCCATGTTCAGGCGTTGGTCTATCTGTGTGCCTATCGTCCGGTGTCTGGCATGTCGCTGGGGGATATGCGGCGGGCAGGGCCACGCCAGCCCTTGCGCCCGGCAATACGGGTGGATGGCGCCGTCTTTACCTTTGATCCGGCGATGGCGGGGCTGTTCTATCACGATTGCGCGCCCGACACGGTGGCATGGGCCCTGTCGCATCAGACACCGCAGCCCATAGCGCCGCAGGAGACGCCGCTGATGCTGACGGACCGCTCGGCAGCCTTGCCGCAGTTCTATATCCGCTGTGTCGAAGACCGGGCCATTCCGCCAGAGTACCAACTGACCATGGCCGAAGGGCTGCCAGAGGGGCATCTGAGCGATATGGATGCGTCGCATTCCCCGTTCCTGTCGATGCCGGGGGCGCTTGCTGCGCGGCTGGACCGGATCGCCGCTGCGCTTCAGGTGCGGGGCATGGCCAGCCGAACGGTGTTGCTGCCACGCTGATAGGAAAGATCGGCTTGGCCAATGGCGACAACGCGGCCACCGTCCAGCCGGTCGCCGACCTTGACGCGCACCAGACGGCCACTGCTTTCGCGCACCAGCGCATAGCGGCTGTTCGACGTGCCGAACACACCGATCAGGTTGATACGGCCAAGATTCAGCGCCCCGGTCACGGTCGCCTGTCGGGCCACCGACGCCCGCGTCGGGATGCTGGGCGCGGCGCGCGGCGTGTCGGGCTCTCCATCGTCAAAGGCATCGTCGCTGCGGCTGGCCACGGCGGGCGCCACGCGGGGCTGCGCCACGGCTGCGGCCACGGCGGTTTGCACCGTGCTGGAGAAATTGGCCGGGCGCGCTGGTGGGCGACGGGTCGGCGCAAGGGCAGATACCGTCTCGATCTGGGCTGCGGTCGACGCGGCGGCGGCAGCCGCTGCTGCGGCTTCGGCCAGACGGCGGGTCTGTTCTGCCTCTGCGGCTGCGGAGGCTGCGGCAGCGATCGCCGCCGGTCGTGCCGGCGGGCGGCGGCTGGCGAACCCGGTGCCCTCGTCGGTAAAGGCGGGAAGCGCCCCCTCTTGTGCCGCAGGATCGCCGGTCTCGGGCGCGGGCTCAGGGGCCAGACCCGCAGGGCGCGTCCGCGGACGGCTCCGCGCAACAGTGTCGTCGGGCTGAAACGCCCCGGCGACTTCGGGGGGCTGCGACGGCGGGGGCTCTGTTGGCGCGATAACGATCTCTGCAGGCGCGCTGGACGCGGCGTCCGGCTCTGGTTCTGGTGTGGCGGACGCAGGGGCCGGTGGATCGGTTTCAGGACGGGCCGGCGGGATGATTGCCGGGCGCCCTGCAACCAGACGCACCCCATCCGGGGTGATCACGCCTTCGGCTGTGGGCAGGATATTGCCCTCGGCATCGAACTGATACAGCGCCCCATAGGCCGGAAGCACGACCGGAGCTGATGGGGGAAGGTCCGCATTCGCGGCAGAGGTCGCGGCCAGCCGGGCCCGTGGCGTCGCATCCAGCGCCTGATCCGGCAGCGGCAGTGTCAGCTCCTCGACATCGCCGCCATCCGGGCCACGCACCGAGGTGGCGACATCCAGTGCCGCATCGGCCCCTGCGGGCGCGGGATCCGGCGTGGCGGTCTCTGTCGTTGGGGCGCTCTCGGCCTCCGGCTCGGGGGCGGCGACGGGTTCCGGCTCTATCGTCGCGGCCAGCGTCTCGGGGGCGGGATCCTCGGCAGAGGCGGTGGCGGGTTCGGTGACATCCGGGTCGGCCGGGCTGTCCGGGGCGGGATCGGCCGCAATGACTTCGGCCTCTGTCTCTGGCGACAAGGCCGCGTCTTGCGGAGCATCCAGCACCATGGCGGCCCAGACTGCGACCACCAGCAGGATCACCAGAAGCAGCGCCGTCAGGGCCAACCCCAGAAAACGCGGCTTGCCGCCGATGCGGGCCTGTCGCTGGCCAAAGACGGTCATCGCCTCGGCTTCGGACTTGGGATGCGGCACATTCGGCTGGGTCGCCGACGGCGGAAGCGGCGGCGGTGGCGGTGCGCTGACAGGTCGGGCAACCGGGGCTTTGGATTTGCCTTTTGCCGTGCGGGACGACTTGCCAAGCGCCTTTTGCACCTTGTCGCTCAGCGCGGGGGCTGCGCCCCGGTCGGACCGGGCTGCCGCTGCTGCGCGCAGGACCGATTTTGCCGGTGCAGGCGGCACATCATCGCCAGCGGTCGAAACGCCAAGCCTTGCGGGCCATCCGCT
This sequence comes from Gemmobacter megaterium, assembly GCF_900156815.1. Taxonomy (GTDB): domain Bacteria; phylum Pseudomonadota; class Alphaproteobacteria; order Rhodobacterales; family Rhodobacteraceae; genus Wagnerdoeblera; species Wagnerdoeblera megaterium. The sequence goes on along the minus strand of NZ_FTOT01000004.1, from coordinate 299,459 downwards.
AGAGACCGGGGCAGGGGACACATCGGGTGCCTTTGGCGTCAGCGAGGCTGCCAAGGCCGCCTTGGCCGAGGCAAGCGGATCGGGGTCGGTTTCGCCTTGCCAGCCATTCACCGGATCGACGTCTTCGATCATCGGCGCTTCGGGTACCGGATCGGGTGGCAATTCCTGCGGCGCCGGTTGCGGTTGGGGATCGGTCGCCGGAGGCACCATTTCGGGCTCTGGCTCCGGCAGCGGGTCATGCACCGGCGGAACGGCGACAGGCTCCGGCACGGGTGCCGGGTCGGCGGGTGGATTTTCCGGGACAGACGGGGCCGGATCGGGAACCGGCTCTGGCACAGGATCGGCCGGAAGGGGCGCTGGCGCGGGTGCGCCCGGATCAGGCAGATCGGCGGGGGTCGGTGCGTCGGGCGGGCTGGCTGCCGGGCTGGGCGGCGGCCCCTGATCCTCGTCGCTATCCGTGGCTGGGAGGTCGGCATCCCCTGTTGCGTTCGTCGCGGCGCTGATGGCGCCTTCCTCGACCTGTGGTTCGGCAATGGTCGCGTCGTCCGCTACGGGGGACAAGTCGGACACGACCCGGATCGGATCCTGATCGCGCACAACCTTGTCGCCCTCTGCCACGATGGCGGGCGCGGCATCTGTCAGGCCGAACCAGGGTTCCGCGGCGAATCCGCCCGGATCGGGCATCGCCACAAAGGACACGGGGTTGAACCCGTGTTCCACCGCGAATGCCTCTGCCTGTGCCAATGTCTCACGGGCGACGGCCGCAACATGCACCATGTCGCCGGTGCCCGACCAGTCGAAGGCGAGTTCTGACAGGTCATAGGGCGTCTGCCCGTCCAGCGCGGCGGCGATCTGGGCCCGGCGCTGTGCAGCTTTGGGGCCGGGCGCGTGCACCGTCGAATACAGGATTTCGCTGTTCGGGATGACCACCTTGGTGGTGACCCCCTGCGGCTCCAGCTCCAGGGCAGAGCTGCGCAGAAGACCGAGAGCCTCGGTCAGCTCGGGATCGTCCTGAGCGACGGTCCCGATGGAAAGCCAACCGGATGGCGTGCGGTGCAGCAGGCCGATCATATCGTTGGCGAACGTCAAGGCGAAAGATGGCTTCATGCGTCCACTATTTACATGGTCGGGCGGCCTGGCGACAGCGTGAGGGTCGCATAGAGTGTTACCTATAGCAGGAATTCGCCGAATGAAAGGAATTCTGCCAGGGTTTCCTTGCGTATCGGCCTCACAACACTGAAATCCATCCGAAAAGGAGTATGAACATGCGATTGAAAACGGTTTCCGTGCTGGCAATGGGCCTGGCTGCGGCGCTGGCGGTGCAGATGGCCGCGAGTCCGGCGCTTGCCGATACGGCCAAGCCCCGCATCACCGTCATGGGCGAGGGGCGGGTCGATGCGCGCCCCGATATGGCCACGATCACGCTGGGGGTAACGACACAAGGCGATACCGCTGCCGCCGCATTGGCCGAGAACAGCACCCGGCTGGCGGCGGTTCTGGCACAGCTCAAGGCCGCAGGTGTGGCAGAACGCGATCTGCAAACCTCGGGCCTGAACCTGGGCCCCCGCATGGACTATAGCCGCGATGGCGAGCCTCCCAAGGTCATTGGCTACGAAGTCTCGAATCAGGTGACGGTGCGGGTGCGTGATCTGGCGGCGCTGGGGGGCATTCTGGACAAGGCCGTCGGCGATGGCGCGAACACCTTTCAGGGCCTGAGCTTCGGGCTGGCCGATGCCACCAGCGCATTGGATGCGGCACGGGTCAATGCCGTCACAGAGGCGGCACGCAAGGCCGCGATGATGGCCGAGGCTGCCGGTGCAAAGCTTGGCCCGGTGATCGAGATGTCTGAAACGGGCGGCATGGCCGATCCGGTTCCGATGTATCGCAGGGGGGCCGTGGCCATGGCCGCCGAAGCCGTCCCCGTCGAAGGTGGCGAAGTGACCTATACCGTCAACGTCACCATGACCTGGGAACTGACCGCGCCCTGACCCCGGCCCGATGCGGCGCCGGCCCCGGCCGGTTGCCGTATCGCCAGACCGGAACCTGATGGATCAGCCGGGCAGCGGTGCGCCGCTGTCCAGGCCGGGGCCGCTGCGCGCGGCCTCTATCCGTTGCCACAGTGGCGTTCCGGCCGAACCGTCGGCCCAGACCCCGGTCAACGCATAGCGAAAGCGCGGAGACCGGGCGGCCTCGTGCTCGATCCGTTCAATCACCCTGCTGCCGTTTGCCGTGATCACATCTTCAAGCGGGCCGGCGGCGATCAGTGCGGCCTCTTCGGCGCTGGTCGCCAAGGCAAGGCACCCCAAGACCGCGTCCAGGCACAAGTCCGGCGCGTGCCGCGCCAGGGCGCCGAACAGCGCAAAGGTCCAGAACTCTGCATGGCTTTCAGGCGCCTCGGCAGATTGCGTGGCGCGCAGCCAGCCCATCCAGCGTTCGGCAAACCGCGCGACCGGCAGATCGCCCGGCGGCAGGGCATCGGGTGCCACCCCAAGCGCCTCGGCCACCAGGTCGCGCGGAATGGCGCTCACGCCATCATCTCCTTGGTCGCGGTCAGTTTCAGCGCCGGATAATCGCGGATCACGCGGTCGATGTCCCATTGCAGGCGGGTCAGAAAGACCATGTCGCCGTCATTGTCCACCGCGATATGCTGCTTGTTGACGTTGATCAGCTTGTCCATCTCGTCCTGCGGACCGGCGATCCAGCGGGCGGAGGTGAAGCCAGATCCCTCGAAGCGCACCGGGATGCCGTATTCAATTTCGATCCGGCTGGCCAGCACGTCGAATTGCAGAGCACCGACCACACCGACAATGAAGCCGGACCCGATCATCGGCTTGAACACCTTGGCCGCGCCTTCCTCGGCGAATTGCATCAGCGCCTTTTCCAGATGCTTGGCCTTCATCGGGTCGGTGGCGCGCACCGATTGCAGCAACTCCGGCGCAAAGCTGGGGATGCCGGTGAAGCGCAGCGCCTCGCCTTCGGTCAGGGCATCGCCAATGCGCAACTGGCCATGGTTGGGGATGCCGATGATGTCGCCCGCCCATGCCTCTTCGGTCAACTCGCGGTCGGCGGCCAGGAACAGCACCGGGTTGGTCACGGCCATCGGCTTCTTCGACCGTACATGCAGCATCTTCATGCCGCGCTCGAAATGTCCCGATGCCAGGCGGACAAAGGCCACGCGGTCGCGGTGCTTGGGGTCCATGTTGGCCTGCACCTTGAAGACAAAGCCGGTCACAGGCGTTTCCTCGGCGCCCACCATACGCTCGGACGCCTTTTGCGGCTGCGGCTCGGGACCGAAATTTCCGATCCCCTCCATCAGTTCCTTGACGCCAAAGGAATTGATGGCCGACCCGAACCAGATCGGCGTCATCGACCCGTTGAGGAATGCGGCACGGTCAAAGGCGGGCAGCAGCTCGCGCGCCATCTCCACCTCTTCGCGCAGCTTCGCCAGCAGATCCGCGGGGATGTGGTCGGCCAGCTTCGGATCGTCCAGCCCGGTGATCTGGACGGTTTCCGCCACCTTGTTGCGGTCGGCCCGGTCCATGAGTTCCAGCCGGTCGTTCATCAGGTCATAGGCGCCCAGAAACTCGCGCCCCGATCCGATGGGCCAGCTTGCAGGCGCCACGTCGATGGCCAGATTCTCCTGGATCTCGTCGATGATCTCGAATGTATCGCGGCTTTCGCGGTCCATCTTGTTGCAAAAGGTCAAGATCGGCAGATCGCGCAGGCGGCAGACCTCGAACAGTTTGCGCGTCTGGCTTTCCACCCCCTTGGCGCCGTCGATCACCATGATCGCGGCATCCACGGCGGTCAGCGTGCGATAGGTATCTTCCGAGAAATCCGAGTGGCCGGGCGTATCGACCAGATTGAACCGGAATTCGCGGTAGTCGAACGACATGGCCGAGGCCGAGACCGAGATGCCCCGGTCCTGTTCCAGCTTCATGAAGTCCGACCGCGTGCGCCGCGCCTCGCCCTTGGCGCGCACCTGACCGGCCATCTGAATGGCGCCGCCGAACAGCAGGAACTTTTCGGTCAGTGTGGTTTTCCCCGCATCCGGATGTGCGATGATCGCAAAAGTCCGGCGGCGGGCGATTTCGGGCGGAAGGGGGGGGCGATTGTCCAGCATGGCCGGGATATACGGTGCGTGCGCCCACGCGGCAAGATCGCTTGCGCCCTTTGGCTGATGCGGCACGGGCGCAAGCACGCCCCGGCGCGAAACGGCGCATGGCGCACATGGATCGAACATCCCCGGTGCAGGTGGGCGGCATCAGGCCACGCCAGGGCGGATAGCCCCCTTTTCCGGGCGGAATGTGGCGGAAACCGCAGCAACCGTGAAGGCGTGAATTTCCCGAGAGCCTGAGTGATCAGGTGGGCGCCAGATACCAGGACCAGGATCCTGGCAGAGCCAGCCCCCTCGGAAATGCTTATCGGCCACTGGAAAAGGGCCTCGCACGCGAAGAGCAGTAACCGCCACCCCAACAGGTAAGGCGGTGCCTGCCGTGATGCAAGGGGATCGGGGCGCAATATGACGGCTGTCGTCGGCCCGGCGCTGGTCCGGCCGGGCCGGCCGTGATCCGTCACGCTCTGGCGTAGTCAGTCGTGTGGCCTGGCCTGCGTAGCCGGGGCCTGATCTGGCCGCGTCGTGCCGCGACTCCGGCGCTGGTGTCCCTCAGATGAACCGGCTATGCCAGAGCCGAACCGGCAAGGAGGCTGCCTTGGACATTCGCGCAATCCTGATGGGTCTGGTCTTTGCCTTGATGTGGTCCTCGGCCTTTACTTCGGCGCGGATGATCGTGGTGGATGCGCCACCGCTGACCGCACTTGCATTGCGGTTTCTGCTGTCGGGGGTGATCGGCGTGGGGCTGGCGCTGCTGCTGGGCCAGAGCTGGCGGCTGACGCGCCCGCAATGGCGTTCGACGATTGTCTTCGGCCTGATGCAGAACGCGGCCTATCTGGGGCTGTATTTCCTTGCGATGCAACGCATTGGCGCCTCTGTCGCGGCGATCATCGCCTCGACCATGCCGCTGATGGTGGCGCTTGCGGGCTGGGCCGTCTATCGCGACCGGCTGCGCCCGATGGCGGTGGCGGGCCTGATCGTCGGTTTTGGCGGGGTTGTTCTGATCATGGGCGCCCGATTGCAAGGCGGGGTGGATGCGGTCGGCATCGCCTTGTGCATCATCGGTGCGATGGCGCTGACCATTGCCACGCTGTCGGTGCGCGGTGCCTCGGGGGCGCCGGGAAACCTGCTGATGATCGTGGGGTTGCAGATGCTGGTCGGGTCTGCGGCGACCGGCGTTTTTGCCCTGCTGTTCGAAAGCTGGGAGGTGCGCTGGTCGATGCGGCTGGTGCTGGCCTTTCTCTATACAACGCTTGTACCGGGGTTGCTGGCGACCTGGGTCTGGTTTGCCCTTGTGGCCCGGATCGGCGCGGTCAAGGCCGCGACCTTTCACTTTCTCAACCCGTTCTTCGGCGTGCTGATTGCCTGGGTGCTTTTGGGCGAGCGGATCGGCCTGATGGATGTGATGGGGGTTGCCATCATCGCCGCTGGCATTCTTGCCGTGCAGCTGTCCCGTCAGACGGCGGCGCGCTGACCGGGCGGCACCTGGTCCCAAGTCGTGGGGTGGCTCGGGGGCATTGCGGGAATGCCCCCTGCCTTGTGTCAGTCCAAGGCCTTGAGCACATCGCCGAGCGTGCCGATCAACTCGTCGATCTGCGCTTTCGAGATGATCAGCGGCGGTGACATGGCGATGATATCGCCCGTGGTGCGGATCAGGATGCCCTTGTCATAGGCCGCCAGGAACGCGGCAAAGGCGCGTTTGGTCGGCTCGCCCGCGATCGGCTCAAGCTCTACCGCGCCGATCAGGCCCGAGTTGCGGATGTCGATGACATGCCGCACCCCTTTCAGCGAATGCAGCGCATCCTCCCAATAGGGGGCAAGCTCGGCGGCGCGCTCGAACAGGCCCTCTTCCTTGTAGGTTTCCAGCGTGGCGATGCCTGCGGCGCTGGCAATGGGGTTGCCCGAATAGGTATAGCCGTGGAACAGCTCGATCATATGCTCGGGGCCTTGCATGAAGGCATCGTGCACCTCGGCCGAGGTCAGGACGGCGCCCATGGGGATCACGCCGTTCGTCAGGCCCTTGGCGGTGGTCATCATGTCGGGAACGACATCGTAATACTGCGCGGCGAACGGGGCGCCCAGGCGGCCAAAGCCGGTGATCACCTCGTCAAAGATCAGCAGGATGCCGTGCTTTTTCGTGATGGCGCGCAGTTTTTCCAGATACCCCTTGGGCGGCATCAGCACGCCGGTGGAGCCGGCCATCGGCTCGACGATCACGGCGGCGATGGTTTCCGGGCCATGCAGCGCAACGATGCGTTCCAGATCATCCGCCAGATTGGCACCATGTTCGGGCTGGCCGCGGGTAAAGGCGTTCTGGTCGGGCAGGTGGGTATGGGGCAGGTGATCGACCCCGGCCAGCAGCGTGCCAAAGAACTTGCGGTTGTTGACGATCCCGCCCACCGAGATGCCGCCAAAGTTCACGCCATGATAGCCGCGCTCGCGCCCGATCAGCCGGGTGCGGGTGCCCTGACCCTTGGCGCGGTGATAGGCGATGGCCAGCTTCAGCGCCGTTTCCACCGACTCGGATCCCGAGTTGGTGTAGAACACATGCTCGATGCCCTTGGGGGCGATGTCGATGATGCGGTTGGCCAGTTCGAAGGCCGAAGGATGCCCCATCTGGAACGCAGGCGCATAGTCGAGTTCGGCGGCCTGTTTCTGGATGGCCTCGGTGATCTTGGGGCGGCAATGACCTGCGTTGCAGCACCACAGCCCGGCGGTGCCGTCCAGCACCTGCCGCCCGTCGGCGGTGGTATAGTGCATGTCCTTGGCCGCAACGAACATGCGGGGCGATTTCTTGAACTGCCGGTTTGCCGTGAACGGCATCCAGAAGGCGTTCAGGTCATTCGGGGTCTGCTTGCGGTCAAGCGCCATGTGGTCCCTCCGTCGGTTCCGGGGGCGCCCCGGTCAACCGTGCTGCAATCTGACCATGCGGTCAGAACGAGCCTAGCAGAGCCCCCCGGACGCCTCAAGCGGCGCTCAGCCGTTCACCCGTTCAGCCGGTCGAGCCGCGCCCGGACAGAAAGCCCATGGGCCGACAGCGATTCCGATATGGCAAGGCGTTCGGCCGATGGCCCGATGGCCGCCAGCGATTCAGGTGTCATCCGCGCCAGAGTGGTCCGTTTGAGGAAGTCCATCACCGACAGGCCGCTGGAAAAGCGGGCCGAGCGGGCCGTGGGCAGGACATGGTTCGGCCCGCCGATATAGTCGCCGATCGCCTCGGGGGTCCAGGCGCCCAGAAAGATCGCCCCGGCATGGGCGATCTGCGGCACCAGTGCCTCGGGGTCGGCCACGCAAAGCTCCAGATGTTCGGGGGCGAAACGGTTCGAGATCTCGACCGCCTCGGCCAGATCGCGGGTGGTGATCACGACGCCGAAGTCGCGCCAGCTGATACCGGCAATGGCCGCGCGGGGCAGGGTTTCCAGCCGCTTTTCCACGGCAGCGACGACCCGGTCGGCAAAAACGGGATCGGGCGTGACCAGAATGGCCTGGGCGCTTTCGTCATGTTCGGCCTGGCTGAGCAGGTCGAGTGCGATCCAGTCGGGATCATTGTCGCCATCCGCGATCACAAGAATCTCGGACGGGCCGGCGATCATGTCGATGCCGACCTTGCCAAAGACCCGCCGCTTGGCGGCGGCGACAAAGGCATTGCCCGGCCCGGTGATCTTGTCGACCGGCGCAATGGTGGCGGTGCCATAGGCCAGGGCGGCAATCGCCTGTGCCCCACCGATCCGGTAGACGGTATCCACCCCCGAGAGGCGCGCGGCCAGCAGGACCAACGGATTGACGGTGCCGTCCGGCGTGGGGCAGGCGATGACCAGCCGCGCGACGCCTGCGACCTTGGCAGGAATGGCGTTCATCAGCACCGACGAGGGATAGGAGGCAAGCCCGCCCGGCACATAGAGCCCCGCCGCCGAAACCGGCGTCCAGCGCCAGCCCAGCGTTGCGCCGGTGGCATCGGTCCACTGGGCATCCTCGGGCATCTGGCGGGCATGATAGGCCCGGATACGGTCGGCGGCCAGTTCCAGCGCGGCGCGATCTTCGGCCGTGACGCTGGCACAGGCGGCGTCGATTTCGGCCGCACTGAAGGCCAGCGTGCCGGGCGTCAGATCCAGCCGGTCGAACCGGGCGGTCAGCTCTGTCAGCGCGGCATCGCCGCGGGCGCGCACATCGGCGATGATCGCGGCGACAGTGGCATCGACATCGGACGAGTCTTCCCGCTTCATCGACAGGATGGCGGTCAGGCGCGGTTCGAAATCGGCATCGGCGGTGGTCAGGAACTGTGGCATCGGCACCCTCCGGTTTGGGCAGCGGGATAGCGGGGGGGCGGGCGTTGCGCAAGGGGAACGGCGGGGGGCCAGCCCCCCGCACCCCCCGCCAAAGGGGGCCGTCTGCCCCCTTTGGAATCCCCCGAGGGTATTGGGGGCAAGATGAAAGCCCGGATCAGCCCAACATGCGCGCGGTCATTTCGGACAGATCGCGGCTGAGGCCGGGTGTGACCTGGAGGCGGGCGAGTTCCTCGCGGATCAGGTCCTGGCGGTCGGCATCGTAGCGGGCAAGCGTCTCGAAGGCGGTGGACATGCGCGCGGCGGTCTGGGGATTGACCGGATCGAGCCGGATCAGCCAGTCGGCCACCAGCCGGTATCCGCTGCCGTCGCCCTGGTGGAACCCGGCGTGATTGGCGGCCAGCGCGCCGATCACGGCACGGAAGCGGTTGGGGTTTTTCCAGTCGAAATCGGGGCGGCTGGCCAGCCGGGCCGTGGTTTCCACGGCCAGATCGGGTTTTGCATGGCTGATCTGGACGGCGAACCATTTGTCCATCACCAGCCGGTCATGGGCCCATTGCGAGGCAAATTCCGCCAGTTCTGCGGTGCCACGACCGGATTCGATCAGGCAGCCCAGGGCGGCGATGCGGTCGGTCATGGTGCTGGCCTCTGCCCAGGCTGCGGCGGCGTGCCGGCCATCGTCGATCCGGTTCAGCAGGGCCAGAACAGTGTTGCGCAAGGCGCGCGCGCCCGCCGCTTCGGCCGTGGGGGAGAAGGGGCCGCTCTGGCGCAGGGAGGCCCAGAGGGAGGGCAGATCCGCCGACAGATGGCGGGCCAGGGTTTCGGCCATCCGGGTGCGCGCGCGATGGATGCGGTCAGGGTCGGGCACCAGCCCGGCGTCGTGCAGGGTCTGGGCCATGTCATCCTCGCCGGGCAAACGCAGGGCGAGGGCGCGGAAGGCGGGGTCGAGCGTGTCGTCGCGCAGCACGCGGGCCATGCCGTCCAGCCAGTCGGCGGCGGGGCTGGTGCCTTCGGTGATCATCCGGGCCAGAACCTGCTTGGACAGGGCGCGTCCAGCCTCCCATCTGGTGAACGGATCGGTGTCATGCGCCAGCACGAAGGCGCGGGCGGCATCGTCTTGTGGATGGTCCAGGATCACGGGGGCAGAGAAGTCGCGCAGGATGGAGGGGATGGGTCGCGCCGCGAGGCCGTCGAAGACAAACTGCTGTTCCACCTCGGTCAGCTCCAGGATGGTGGTTGGCACAACCTCGTCGCCGTTGGGGCCAAGCAGCCCCACCGCGACCGGGATGTGCAGGGGGCGCTTTTCCGGCTGTCCGGGCGTTGCGGGCAGATGTTGGGACAGGGTCAGCGTGAAGCGGCCATCGCGCCAGTCCTCGCGCACGGAAACGCGCGGCGTGCCTGCCTGTTCGTACCAACGTTTGAACTGTGTCAGGTCGCGGCCCGTTGCATCCTCGAACACCTTGAGCCAGTCCTCGATGGTGCAGGCCTGACCGTCGTGGCGGGAGAAATAGAGATCCAGCGCGCGGGCATAGCCCTCGTTCCCCACCAGCCGACGCAACATGCCGATCAGCTCGGCGCCTTTTTCGTAGACGGTTGCGGTATAGAAATTGTTGATCTCGACAAAGCTTTCGGGGCGCACCGGATGGGCGAGCGGCCCGGCATCCTCGCGGAACTGGCGGGCGCGCAGCACAAGGACATCCTCGATCCGCTTCACGGCGTGCGAGCGCATGTCGCCGGTGAACTGCTGGTCGCGGTAGACGGTGAGCCCTTCCTTGAGGCAGAGCTGGAACCAGTCGCGGCAGGTGATGCGGTTGCCGGTCCAGTTGTGGAAATACTCATGGGCGATCACGGCCTCGATCCGTTCATAATCGGTATCGGTGGCTGTCTCGGGCGAGGCGAGAACGAGCTTGGAGTTGAAAATGTTCAACCCCTTGTTCTCCATCGCGCCCATGTTGAAGTCGTCTACGGCGACAATGTTGAAAATATCCAGATCGTATTCGCGGCCATAGACCTGTTCGTCCCATTCCATCGAGCGGATCAGCGATTGCAGCGCCCAGTCGCAGCGCCCTTCGTCGCCTGGGCGGACCCAGATGTTCAACGCCACATCGCGCCCGGAGCGGGTGGTGAAACGCCCCGAATGCGCCCGCAGATCCCCCGCCACCAGAGCGAAGAGATAGGCGGGCTTGGGCCAGGGGTCGAACCAGTCGGCCCAGCCCGGTCCTTCGGCCAGCAGATTGCCGTTCGACAAGAGCACCGGCATGTCGCCCTCGACGCGGACCCGGAACGGGGCCATCACATCGGGACGGTCGGGGTAGAAGGTGATCTTGCGAAATCCTTCGGCCTCGCATTGGGTGCAATACATGCCGCCCGACATGTACAGCCCTTCGAGCGCGGTGTTCGCCTGTGGTGCGATCTCGACCTCGGCTTCCCACAGGAACGGGCCGGACGGCAGCGCAGTGGCGGGAATGCGCAGGCCGGTGGAGTCGGGCGAAATGGCCAGTGCCGTGCCGTCGATCCTGGCCGAGATCAGCCGCAGCCCTTCGCCATCCAGCCACAGATCGGCCCCCGCCTCCAGCGGGACGAAGCGGATCCGCGACAGCACGCGCGTGGCGCCCGGTGCAAGGCGGAAGGTCAGGTCCACCTCGTCCAGCCGGAACGGATAGGGGCGGTAATCGGCCAGGTGAATGGTCTGGGGCGCGGCGTCCTGCATCATTGTCTCCTTGCGGTCGTACAAGATGTAAGGGCAGGCGCGGGTCTGGGCAACTCGGGCGGTTCAGCGCCGCCGCCTGCCGGGTACGCGCGAGGTGAAGCCGGGCGGGCGCCGGGCGACCCATTCGGCAAATTTTGCCAGCCGGGGGTGGGTGCGCAGCGCCTCGGGTGTGGCATAGCTGCGGGCCAGTTCCGCCTCGGACAAGGCCGCGTGGATTTCGCGGTGGCAGATGTGGTGCATCAGCACGACCGGCCCCCTTGCGCCACCTTTCAGCTTGGGCACCAGATGGTGCAGCGATTGCGGCACGTCGGGCGGGATGGGGCGCAGGCACAAGGGGCAGATCGGGTCGGTCACGCGGGCGGTCCATCCGGCTTGAGCGCCACGCGGCGCCCCTGTAGGCTGCACCGAAAGTTCAGGAGCAGGCAATGGGCGTGACGACCGTGCAGCAGATGGCCGACCGCGTGGCCATGCTGATGGAACAGCGGCTGAAGGTGGGCGGCGCCGACCTTTCGGCCAAGCTCAAGCGCGGGGGGCGCAAGCTGCCGCGCAAGATCCGGCGCGAGGCAGAGTACCTTGCCGGGGTGGCCGAACTGGCCCAGCATCCGCGTGTGCAGATGATGCTGGATGATGCCCGTACCGCGCAGGCCTATGATGCCTGCGTGCGCTATCTCAATCCCTTGGGGGCAGGCGACCGGCTGGCCGGGCGCCTGTTGGGGATTGCCGGGTCGATCGCCTTTGCGCTGCTGGTGGTGGGCGGAGGCCTGATCGGGGTTCTGGTCTGGCGCGGGTATCTGTAGCGGTGTGGCGCTGCGCCGGGCCTAGGCGCGGCCCGTCAGCACGGCAAAGCGCCAGAGTTTGAAGGGGCAATCCACCTCGGAAAACCCTGCCGCGCGCAGCCAGTCAAGCTGTGCGGTGTCGGTTGCGCAACGGTCATGGCGCTGCCGGTCCAGCGAGGCGGCAAGCCCCGCATCGTCGACACCTGCGGCGCGGACATCGGCGGTCCAGAACCGGATATAGCGGTCCTCCTGGTCCGGGGTCGGGCCTGCCACCTGTTCGGCGTTGACGAACCGCCCGCCGGGCACCAGCGCCTTGTGGATCCGGGCGTAAAGGTTGCGCTTGTCGTCGTCGGACAGATGATGGATCGCCAGCGCGGACAGCACCACATCCCACCCGGATCCCAGATCCATCGTGACCAGATCGTCCAGCGCATAGCTTACCCGCGCATCGCCTGCAAAGCGTTGCCGCGCGCCATTCAGCATGGCGTCCGACGCATCGACGAGATGCAGCGCCGAGACATTCAACGCCTCGAGCGCCATGCCGGAAAACAATCCCGTGCCCGCGCCCAGATCCAGCACCCGCAACGGGCGGCCCTGCGCCTCGTCTGCAATCAGCCGCAGGCCGGTGCCATAGAGCGCGTCATAACCGGGCACAAGCGGCCGACGGTCGGCATCATAGACCTGAGCATATTTCGAGAATGTGCCACTGGTGGCGGCGGTGGTATCGGTCATGGCTTGACCTCCTGGAAATGAAACGGCGCGCGCAAGGTGCCCCCCGCGCGCGCCGTCTGGTCAGATGTCTGATCAGATCACAGCGTGGGGTAGAGCGGGAACCTTGCGCAAAGCGCCGCAACCTCGGTCCGGACCTTGGCTTCCACCTCGGTGTTGCCAGCCTCGCCATGCGCGGCAAGGCCATCGACAACCTCGACGATCCAGCGGGCGATCTGGCGGAATTCGGCTTCGGCGAAACCGCGGGTGGTGCCGGCCGGGGCGCCCAGGCGGATGCCGCTGGTCACAAAGGGCTTTTCCGGGTCAAAGGGCACGCCGTTCTTGTTGCAGGTGATATGGGCACGGCCCAAGGCCGCCTCGGCCGCCTTGCCTGTCACCTTCTTGGGGCGCAGATCCGCAAGGCACAGGTGGTTGTCGGTGCCGCCCGACACGATGTCGATGCCGCCCTTCATCAGTTCGTCCGCCATTGCGGCGGCATTGGCCTTGACCTGTGCGGCATAGACCTTGAACGACGGGTCCAGCGCCTCGCCAAAGGCCACGGCCTTGGCCGCGATCACATGCATCAGCGGGCCGCCCTGAAGGCCAGGGAACACCGCCGAGTTGATCTTTTTCGCGATATCCTCGTCATTGGTCAGGATCAGACCGCCACGCGGGCCACGCAGGCTCTTGTGGGTGGTCGAGGTGACGACATGGGCATGAGGAACCGGCGAGGCGTGGACACCCCCGGCGACCAGCCCTGCGATATGGGCCATATCCACCATCAGCCAGGCGCCCACTTCATCTGCAATGGCGCGGAAGGCCGCCCAATCCCATTCGCGCGAATAGGCGGTGCCACCGGCCACGATCAGCTTGGGCTTGTGTTCCAGCGCCTTGGCGCGGATGTCGTCCATATCCAGAAGCTGGTCCTGCTGACGCACGCCATAGCTGACGACGTTGAACCACTTGCCCGACATGTTGACCGGCGAGCCATGCGTCAGGTGGCCGCCCGAGTTCAGATCCAGGCCCATGAAGGTGTCGCCGGGCTTGAGCAGGGCCAGGAACACCGCCTGGTTCATCTGGCTGCCCGAATTGGGCTGGACGTTGGCGAATTTCGCCCCGAACAGGTCCTTGGCGCGTTCGATCGCCATGGTTTCGGCAATGTCCACGTACTGACAGCCGCCATAGTAGCGCTTGCCCGGATAGCCCTCGGCGTATTTGTTGGTCAGCACCGACCCCTGCGCCTGCAACACCGCCAGCGAGACGATGTTTTCCGAGGCGATCAGCTCGATCTCGTCGCGCTGGCGACCGAGTTCCTTGGTGATGGCATCGAACAGGGCGGCATCGCGGTCGGCAAGCGCCTGGGTGAAGAATCCGGTATCGCGGGCGGTCATGGCATTCCCCTGACTTTGGACGGTTGCGCGTTGTCTATCCCGGTCGCGCGGCGCAGGAAAGCAAGGAAAACACGCCGGGCGCCGATTTGCGCGAAAAGGTGGCCCGGCGCCTTGCACCTGCGGCATCACCCGCGCAAGATGCCCCGACCAGACGCCCGGAGGCCCCCTTGTCCCGCAGTATCGCTTTCCGCGCCTCGCCCGTCGAACAGGCACAGGCCGCCCTTGCGGTGCTGAGCGCAAGGTATGGCCAGGCGCCGGAACAGGCGGCCGATGTCATCGTTGCATTGGGTGGCGATGGTTTCATGCTGGAAACGCTGCACGCAACCCAAAGACTGAACCTGCCGGTCTATGGCATGAATTGCGGCACCATCGGGTTTCTGATGAACGCCTATGCCGAAGAGGGGCTGGAGGACCGGCTGGCCGCGGCGGTCGAGGAAGTGATCAATCCGCTTGCCATGACGGCCACCACCGCACAGGGCCGCTCGGTGCAGGCGCTGGCGATCAACGAGGTGTCGCTGTTGCGCGCGGGTCCGCAGGCCGCCAAGCTGCGCATTCTGGTCGATGGGCGCGAACGGATGCCAGAGCTGGTCTGTGACGGGGCGCTGCTGTGCACGCCTGCGGGATCCACCGCCTACAATTATTCGGCGCATGGGCCGATCCTGCCGATCGGGTCGGATGTGCTGGCGCTGACCGCAGTTGCGGCGTTTCGCCCGCGTCGCTGGCGCGGTGCCTTGCTGCCCAAGACCGCCGTGGTCCGTTTCGAAGTGCTGGAGCCGGGCAAGCGCCCGGTGATGTCCGATGCCGATGGAAAATCGGTCCGTGATGTGCTGTCGGTGGAAATACGGTCGGAACCGGCGATCCGCCACCGCATCCTGTTCGATCCCGGCCATGGGCTGGAAGAACGGCTGATTTCCGAACAGTTCACCTGACACGCAGGCCACCCTGGGCGGGTGGCCTGCACCAGTGTGCTAGATGATGTCGATGGCGGCGTGGAAGCCGATCAGATCGTCGGCGTCGGCGGCAAAGATCCGCAGCTTGTCGCCTGTGTCGAAGGTCAGCACCACATTGGTATCGCCTTTGAAACGCGCGAACTGGTTGATGACCTCCATGACGGTCAGGTCGCCATCCCACAAAGAGGCGTCAAGGCGGATGCGGTCGCCGTCGGAGACATTCATGTCGGTGATCTTGTCGGTGTCATAGCCTGCGGCGAAGACAAAGGTGTCGGCCCCCATCCCGCCGGTCAGCGTATCGTTGCCCGTACCGCCATCCAGCCGGTCGCTGCCCTTGTTGCCGAACAGCCGGTCATCGCCATCGCCGCCGGACAGCCGGTCATTGCCCTTTTCGCCCAGCAGCCGGTCGTTTCCGACATCGCCGCGGATCTGATCGTTCTGATCGCCGCCGTACAGGGTGTCGTTCCCGCCGTAACCGCGCAGCACGTCGCGCCCGCCGTAGCCCATGATCACATCGTCGTTCTGCGCGCCGTTCAGCACGTCGTCCTTGTCGTCTCCGGCAATCTGCAAGAGCCCATCTGCCTCGGCCCAGCGGAACGCCCGTCCGGGGCGGAACAGGCCATCTGTCGGCGCGCTCGGCACCGCATCGTTGAGGATGAACTCGTCCCATTCCGCGACCGAGGCAAAGCTGGGCAGCGCCGCCCCGCCAAGCGCGATATAGAAGACGTCAAAGCCGATCACCGCATCGCCGGCGCGGACATGGGCGTCGATCCACAGAACATCGGTCACGCCACCCGACCAGGTCAGGCGCTGAACCTCGACCGGCTCGAATTCCAGCGCATAGGTGCCGTTCGGGCCGAACAAATACAGGCCCGTGCCATCGACATAGTCCCACGCATTGTAGGACACCCGCTCGGCGGTAGACATCAGCACGACTTCGGGCGTGCTGTAGCTGCGGTCGCTTGTGGACCAGTCCGGGCTGAAACGATCCATGATCAGATGGCTTGTGAAGACATAGTTCGTCATGGGAACTCCCCTTTGCTGCTGGCCGATCATCGACCGGACAGTCAGGGCGCGCCGTGATCCTGATCAACGCGGATCGCGGGCGCGCATGATAGACTGAGGGGGGTCAGTTTACCCAGGCACCAAACCCAAAGGCCAGATAGTCGCGCGCATAAGCCTCTTGTGCTGCGGCTTCGTGCTCGGGCGTCGCTATATCGGCCAGCGCGTGGCCTATCTGCACATGTTCGGGTGACAGGGCAGGGGAAACCGCTCCGATCTCTGCGGCCAGAAAGCCCAGCCCTTCGGCCAGCCGATCCTCGCGCAGCAGGGCATCTGGAGGCACCTGCGACGAAAAGCCCTGCACCACAGCCAACTGGCTGGCCCAGGAGGCATCGATTCGCACCGAGGTCTGGCCAGCGATATTGCCCTTGAGAAAGCCCAGGAACTTGAGAAACGCCTCGGCCTGCATCTCGGGCGTTAGCCGGTCCAGCCGGTCAGGCGGGGGCAGGTCGATTTTCCAGGCGCGTTTCAACACCCCGCGCACCTCGCCCGCCGCACCAGACAGGATGCGTTCGCAAAAGGCGGCATGGGCACGGGCCAGCGGATGGCGCAGGACAGTAAAGCTGCGCGCCGGGGCGTTGGCCTTTTGCCATTGCTTCAACGCCTTCTGGTTCATCCCCTCGATCAGGCCCGGCGCGCGGCCGACCTGCGCCAGCCACCCGCGCACCCGCGCCTCTGGCCCGCCCTTGATCGGCAGATACAGCAGCGGCGCCCCGGCCGCGGCCACAAAGCTGGGCACCGCCGCACCGCGCCGTGGTTCGAAATTGGGGGTGCGCGACAGGTTGAAACGGTCCAGCCGGGCCAATCCCTGTGCCATCTCGGCCGAGTTCTCGACCAGATCTTCCAGCGGCTCGGGGTTTTGCTTCTTGACGCTGTCGTCCGGCGCCTCCAGCCGCCCGGCGACGCCCAGAAAGGCGGCCAGCCCGTTCAGCACCGCCACATCGCCGACATCCTCGTACCCGATCCAGAAGGCGGATTGCCCGCTGGTCTGCAAGGCGCGCAGAATGTGCAACTGAAAATCCTGCAAGGCGGCCACATGCGCCTCGAATTCGGTGGCATCAAAGCGCGCGCGCCCTTCGCGGCGGCGGCGGGCGTCGCCCAGCTTCCATTGGCCCGTGGCCTGCGCGATCTTGAGCGAGACATAGCTTTCCAGCGGGTTGCGCGTCAGCACCACCTTGGCACAGCGCGGATCGGCCAGCATCCGGTCCAGAACGCGCGCGTCGTGATCGTGGAAAAAGCGAAAGCCCGACAGGCCATCGGTTGCGGCCTCCATGGCGCGGATCAGCGAGAGGGGGTCGGCCTCGCGCATGTCCAGGCTGATGCCCAGATACTCGCCGCGATCCTTCTTGCCGATGAAATGGGGGTTGAACGCCTCGCCATGGCAGGTGACGCCGGGCAGGGCGTTCAGGTTCGCTTCCAGAAAGTTCGATCCCGTGCGCATGTCAGCCAGCACGATGAAGCGGTCAAAGGGCCGGGCAGGGGGCATGGGTCATTTCACCAGATAGGGGCGGGCGCGGCGCGCGGTGGCAGGCGAGGGATCCTCGCCCAGCGGAATGTCGCCAACCAGCGTGGGTTGCATTCCCTGATTGCGCAGATCCTGGATGAAACGCCCGAACCCCGTCAGATCGGCCAGCCGAGGGGCCTCTGCCAGGCGGCGCAGCGCGTTGGGGCTGATCTCGTCGATGATGGTCTGCAAGGGTTCCATCGGGTTTTCAAGAAACTCCGCCAGGTTCCAGATGCGGATCCGCGCCTTGGCATGATGGCTGCGCAGGATGGTGATATGGTCGGACTCGACCTTTTGCAATCGCGCCGCCTCGCGCCGCAGGTCGGAAAAATCGCCCTTGGTGCGAAAGACCCGGACCGCCCAGGCGCCGGTGATGACCGAGATCTGCGCATTCGGATCCATCGCCATGACCCAACTGATGTCCTGCGCATCGCGGGGCCCGAACTGGAAACACTGACGCTCGCCCCGCGTGTTCCAGATCAACGACGTCAGGAACAGTCGCGCGTCGTAATCGCGCAAGGCGGCACTGTCGGACAGGCAGCCGTTGTAGATGGTCTCTCCCCCGGCGAAATGCACGCGATCGGGGGCGAACAGATGACCATGTACGCGCCCGCCGATGGTTTTCGACAACCAACTGTCGAAATCCTCGAACAGGTCGCCAAAGCCCTCGAACACCGAATAGGGCTGTGCGGTGCAGCCATTTTCCCAGCCATCGCGGGGAAAGCGGCTTTGCATGTAAAGACCTGCCCGTCCACGCACCCGCCGTTCCGTCGCCTTGGAAAACAGGCGGTCGATCTTGCCGGGGCTGGGCTCTGCGCGGGGCTGCTGGCGTTCGGCCGGGGCCAGAAATTCGCGGTACAGCCGGTTTGCCTGCGGCCAGATCTTGCGGGCGACAAAGCAATCCGACCGGCGCAAGAGTTGCAGGTGATCGTCGTAGAAGATGTGCGGCTTGCCCTGATGGTCGAATTTGGACAGCGTCAGCGAGCGGCTTTCCACCGTGGTGGAATGCACCCGGACCAACGTCTGGAAATAGCTTTCATCGGGGATCCAGACGCGGCGGAAATAGCGATCATTCCGGGCGCGGTGCGGATCGTTCAGAATGGCCGACAGCGTCGCGCGCGTCAGGCACCACCACTGGCTGCCCAGATGCGGCACCAGCCCCGCAGGAATGCGGCGGCGCAGCCGAAGACGGCGCTGAAGCTGGACAAAGGCGTCAAACCTCCAGCGTTGTTTGCGCCAGCTGAACGGAAAGCTCAGCGTAAAGCGTTCGTGATTCAGCCCCCCCACTGTCCAGCCGACATCGGCGGTGGTGACGCTTTCGATGAAATCGGTGCGCGGGCGGGCGGCAAGATACTGCTGCAATTCCGCAACTGGCCGCAACGGCAGGCAAGACCCCGACGCAAGGTAGACATGCTGGACTGCCGGAAACTCGGCCAGCATGGTTTCCGACGCATCCAGCGTGGCGGCGACCAGCCCCCAGGTGCCCCACTCGCAGGGATGGCGGCGGGAAAAGCGGATGTCCGCCACATCCGCAAGTTCCTTGACGAATTTGTCATACTGCCGGGCGTTCACCCGGCTATCGACATGGATGACGACCGGGCAGCCCGCTTCGGCCCAGTGCCGCGCCACCTGCGCGGCCCGGTTCAAGGCGGTGTGACACAGCATGATGAAGCCAAGGCTCATGCGTTACGCCCAGTTCCCTTTTGACATCAGCCCGAGGATCTCGAGCTGCCGCCAGTTGATGTATTTCTCCGACCATTTGCACCACAGGTCTGGCTGCGCCTTCAACCCGTCACGATAGGCAGCATATTCGGCACTTGCGGCAAAATGCTGGCGGCGCTGCATTTCTTCATCGGCCTTCGTGGTCATGGTATGCAGGAACTTGGCATGCAGCAGGCAGCCCGATGCCTTTTCGCCGCCCCATTCGTCATAGGCAAGGTTCAGCCCGCGCGGCAACAGCATATGGGTGGAGCTGACATAGACATACCTGCGGTGCCATCGCACCAGCGGGATCTTGTTCAGCGCGGGCGCATTCTGCGGCGCCCCGGCAAAAAAGGCGCGCGCGCGCGGTCCGCCCTGAATCCACAGATTGCCCAGCAGGGAATTCTGCTTGATCGTATAATTGCCACTGTCGAACCAGCAGGCGATTTCAAAGGGATCCTGCCCTTCGGCATAGGCTTGTTCGTCGATCCGGCCCTTGGGGTACATATCCAGCATCATGGCCGCGAACGCCCGTATCGACGAGGCGTCCAGCCAGTCGGTCAAGGCCCGCAGGGGCCGCGTATCGCAAAACGGGTAGACGAGAAATTCGTCCGGGTCCACCGTCAGGCACCAGTGGCCATGGCCATAGCGGCGCAGCAGCCAGTTTTGCCAATCCACGCCATACCGGGCCTGTTTGTAGCTGGCGGTCGTGGTCCAGACCGACGCATCGGGCTGGTCGGCCAGCCATTCGCGCGACCCGTCGTCTGAGCCGTTGTCGATGACCAGAAAGTGCCGCACGCCCAGCTTGCGGTAATAGTCGAAGAAATACGGCAGGCGGATGCGTTCGTTGCGCAGGCAGACACAGGCCAGAATATCGCCCCGCCCAATCCTGGCGGTGCGGTTCTGCACCGGCGACAGATCCCTGCTGCGCCACAAGGCGCGAAGCCGCCATCGCTTGCGTTGAAGGCGCATCCGATAGGAACTGATCAGTCCCAAGCCACACTCCCCTTGCCCACCCAGCGGCGGTGCATCCCACTCATACCCGGCAGGCCGTCAGACCCAGCCCCCGCGCGACATCAGGCCCAGTGCTTCCAGATGCCGCCAGCCTTGATAGCGCGCGGATCTGTGGCACCACAAGTCGGGTGCCTGGGCCAATTCGTCGTAATATCCGTCATATAGCGCGCTGTTGGCGAAATGTTGGCGCCGCGCCTTCTCCTCGACCGACTTTGCGACGATGGTGTTAAGAAATTTGGTATGCAGCAAGACCCCGGACAATTTTTCGCCGCCGTCCGTGTCATAGACCGCGTTCAGCGCGCGGGGTAGCAGCGTATGGGTGGAACTGACATAGGCATAGCGCCAATGCCATTTCACCAGCGGCACCTTGCCCAGGGTCGGCGCGCGGCGCGGGGTTTCGGCAAAGAACCGGCGCGCGCGTACCCCGCCCTGAATCCACAGGTTTCCCATGAGCGGCTGGCGCCGCATGACGTAGTTTCCGGCATCGAACCAGGGCATGACCTGTGCGGGATCGTCGCCTGGCCGGTGGTGCGCCGCGTCCAGCGGTCCTTGCGGATACAGGTCGAGCATCATGGTGCCCATGGCGGGCAGGCCACGGTCCTGCATCCAGCCGGTCAGGGCGGGCAGGGGCCGCGTTTCCCAATGCGGGTAGATCAGCAACTCGTCGGCATCGACAGTCAGGGTCCAGTGGCCATGGCCATGGCGCAGCAGCAGCCAGTTCATCCAGTCCATGCCAAAGCGCGATTGCTTGTAGCCATGCCGGGTGGACCACACGGATACATCCGGCTGCGCTGCCAGAAGTGCTTGCGTGCCATCGGTACTGTCGTTGTCGACGATCAGGAAATGGGCGACACCAAGCCTGCGGTAATGCTCAAGGAAATACGGCAGCCGCTGATCTTCGTTTCGCATGGTGGCGAAGACCAGAATATCCTGGCGCTGAATCGTGTCGGTCCGGTCGGACACCACGCGCAACTGTCGGCGCCGACGGATGGCGCGGGCAAGAAGAAAGCGCCTGCTGTGCCGCAGGCGCCAGGCATCCCACAGGCGGGACACCAGCGGCGCGGACGGGCGATCGAGTGCGCCCGGCGATGTCCGCGCCAGTGGCATCGCGCGCTTACTGAGCCGCCTTCGGCAGCGCGACCATATGGGTCAGGAACTCTGCCAGTTCGTCGTGCAACTCGGCGCGGGCCAAGCCAAAGGCAACCGTGGCTTGCAGGAACCCGGCCTTGGAGCCGCAGTCATAGCGCTGGCCACGGAAACGGAAGCCATGCACATTGCCGGTTTCGGTTTCCTCGGCGATGGCGTCGGTCAACTGAATCTCGCCACCTGCGCCTTGTTTCATGCGGTTGAGGTTCTGAAGCACCTTGGGGCTGAGGATATAGCGGCCGATCACCGCAAGGTTGGACGGAGCCGTCCCGGCAGCGGGCTTTTCCACCATGCCCTTGACCTGAACAACAGAACCCATGTCCTGGGCCACATCCAGCACACCATAGGCCGAGGCCTTTTCCGGGGGCACTTCCATCGCGGCAACCATGTTGCCACCGACTTCGGCATAGGCTTCGACCATCTGTTGCAGACAGGGCTTTTCGGCGGCGATCACGTCGTCGGGCAGCAGGACGGCAAAGGGTTCGTCCCCGATCAGGCGCCGGGCGCACCAGACGGCATGGCCCAGCCCCTGCGGACGGTTCTGGCGCACATAGGCGATGGCGCCGGAATCCATGTTGGTGGACCGCAATTCGTCCAGCAAATCCATCTTGCCCTTTTTCTTCAGGGCCGTTTCCAGTTCCGGGGCGTCGTCGAAATAGTCTTCAAGTGCGGATTTCCCGCGCGATGTCACGAAAATGAATTCTTTGATGCCAGCCGCCCGCGCCTCGTCGATCGCATATTGGATCAGCGGTCGGTCGACCAGGGTCATGATCTCTTTGGGAATGGACTTGGTGGCAGGCAGGAAGCGGGTTCCAAGCCCGGCTACCGGAAACACCGCCTTGGTGACCTTTTTCTTCATTGCAAATTATCCTCGGTTTCTTGTCCCGCACCTGGGGGCGTGTCGCCCCAGACAGGGCGCGTCCCGTTTCCGCTAAACTATAAAAATTTGGCGGAATTAAGACGTGCACAGCCTGAGCGCTACCCCAGATCTAACCAGTCGGCCTCGTTGCAGCAATACCTGATTGGGGCCGGTGCTGCTGCGTTGCGGCGAGAAGCGGATAGATGCCTATCGCAGCATAACGCCCGGCGCATGGGCGATGAAAAAGGGGTTGTCCCAGCCCGGCTTGCCATAGGTCAGGGGGCTATGATCGTCGAAGCGCACCACATGCCCTCCTGCGCCGCGCAGCACCGCGTCGCCGGCCGCCGTGTCCCATTCCATCGTGCGGCCAAGGCGGGGGTAGAGATCGGCTTCGCCCGTCGCCACCAGGCAGAACTTCAGGCTGGATCCGGCGCTCGTCATGTCCTTGACAGCGTATTTGCCGATATAGTCATCCGTGGCCTGATCGCGGTGGGACTTGGACGCAACGACCATCAGCGCATCATTGTCGGGCACGGACACGTTCAGCGCCGTGAGCGCGCCGGAGGTTTCCTTGGCAAAGGGGCCGGCTTCCTCGACCGCGGTTCCGTCGGGCAGGGTGTAGAACAACCGCCCCTTGGCCGGGGCATAGACAACGCCCCGCAGCGGAATGCCGTCTTCGACATAGGCGATGTTGACGGTGAAATCGCCGCGGCGCTGCACGAATTCCTTTGTGCCGTCCAGCGGATCGACGATCAGGAAGGTGCTGGCCGACAGGCTGTGGCTGGCCGCCTGTTCTTCGGTGATCAGCGTCACATCGGGATAGGCCGCGCGCAGACCGTCCGAAATCACGGCGTCGGCCGCTTCGTCGGCGGCTGTCACCGGGCTGGCGTCGGATTTGGAGCGCACCTCGAAATCGGGCGCGCTGTAGATCTGCATGATCGCATCGCCTGCCTCCAGGGCCAGGCGCCGCATGTCCGAAACCAGCTTGTCAAAATCCATACCGTCGCGTCCCCACCTGAAATCTGTGCCTTCATCATGCCGCAAAGCGGCGCTAGGGTTATGGCCTGCGCGTAACGCTTCGGCAAGCGGTCGCGGGCAAGATGGTGCAGTTATCCCCGAAAGGCGGCAGGCGCGGCATGTTCCATATCGAAAAGCGCAGAACACGGGTCAGTGGTGCGTTCGAACTGCTGGAACTGATATTCCATGCGGCCGTGCGCAACGTGCGCAAGAGCCATGGGAACGCGGTGCTCGGGCTGCTGATCAACATCTTCCAGACCGTTCTGATGGTCGGGGTGTTCTACATCATGTTCGATCTGCTGAACCTGCGCCGCCTGGCGATCCGGGGGGATTTCCTGCTGTATGTCATGTCGGGTGTCTTCCTGTTCATGACGCATACCAAGACCGTCGGCGCCGTATCCAATGCCGAAGGGCCGACCTCGCCCATGATGAAACATGCCCCGATGAACACGATCGTGGCCATCGCCGGGGCTGCGCTTTCGGCATTGTATCTGCAACTTCTTTCGGCCGCGCTGGTGCTGTATTTCTATCATGCCGCGATCAAGCCGCTGGAGATCTTTCATCCCGTCGGCGTGATGGGGGTGTTCCTGATGAGCTGGTTCACAGGGGTCGCCATCGGCATGGTGCTGCTGGCGGCGCGGCCATGGGCGCCGGATCTGGTGGGCATGGTGACGCTGATCTACCAGCGGGTGAACATGATCGCCTCGGGAAAGATGTTCGTTGTCAATATGCTGCCCGGCTGGATGATTGCGCTGTTCGACTGGAACCCGCTGTTTCACTGTATCGACCAGGCACGCGGCGAGATGTTCCTGAACTACACCCCGCATCATACCTCGATGAGCTATCCGTTCTATGTGGCGCTCAGTTGTCTGATGATCGGTCTCATGGCCGAGTTCTATACGCGCCGCCATGCCTCGGTCAGTTGGGGTGCCGGGCGCTGATCTTGCGAAAATCACGGCGCTGTGACACTTGCAGGCCCCTTGACCCCCCCATATATACCCCTCGGAACGGGAGCGGGGTCTAACCCCGGTGCCCGAAACCTGGGATCGGGGCGGGGCGCCGCAACGGGCTCGGCCCCAGCACATCGCCTGAGAAGGAATGAACATGGCCAAAGTCATCGGTATCGACCTCGGCACCACGAACAGCTGCGTTGCCATCATGGACGGGTCGCAGCCCCGTGTGATCGAGAATTCGGAAGGGGCACGTACCACGCCCTCGATCGTCGCGTTCACGGAAAGCGAACGCCTGGTCGGTCAGCCCGCCAAGCGGCAGGCCGTGACCAACCCCACCAACACCGTCTTTGCCGTCAAACGTCTGATCGGCCGCCGGACCACCGACCCGGCCGTGACCAAGGACAAGAAGCTGGTGCCCTATGCCATCGTGGATGGTGGCAATGGCGACGCATGGGTCGAAGTGCGGGGCGATAAGTTCAGCCCGGCGCAGATCTCTGCCGTGATCCTTCAGAAGATGAAGGAAACCGCCGAAAGCTATCTGGGCGAAACCGTCACGCAAGCCGTGATCACGGTTCCGGCCTATTTCAACGACGCACAGCGCCAGGCCACCAAGGACGCGGGCAAGATTGCGGGCCTCGAAGTGCTGCGCATCATCAACGAGCCGACCGCAGCCGCCCTGGCCTACGGGCTGGACAAGAAGGAATCGCGCACCATCGCGGTCTATGACCTTGGCGGCGGTACGTTCGACATCACCATCCTGGAAATCGACGACGGCCTGTTCGAAGTCAAATCCACCAACGGGGATACGTTCCTGGGCGGTGAAGACTTTGACATGCGCATCGTGACCTATCTGGCCGACGAGTTCAAAAAGGAACACGGTGTCGATCTGACGCTGGACAAGATGGCCCTGCAACGCCTGAAAGAGGCGGCGGAAAAGGCCAAGATCGAGCTCTCCTCCAGCCAGCAGACCGAGATCAACCAGCCCTTCATCAGCATGGACCGCAACACGGGCCAGCCGCTGCACATGGTGATGAAGCTGACGCGCTCCAAGCTGGAATCGCTGGTCGATGACCTGATCAAGGCCTCGATGAAGCCTTGCGCCGCTGCGCTCAAGGATGCGGGCCTGTCGAAAGGCGACATCGACGAGGTGGTGCTGGTCGGCGGTATGACCCGTATGCCGAAAGTGGTCGAGGAAGTGACCAAGTTCTTCGGCAAGGAACCGCACAAGGGCGTGAACCCTGACGAGGTTGTGGCGCTGGGCGCCGCGATCCAGGCGGGTGTGCTGCAAGGCGATGTCAAGGACGTGGTCCTGCTGGACGTCACCCCGCTGTCCCTGGGCATCGAGACGCTGGGCGGCGTGTTCACCCGTCTGATCGACCGCAACACCACGATCCCGACCAAGAAAAGCCAGGTCTTCTCGACCGCCGAGGACAATCAGAACGCGGTGACGATCCGCGTGTTCCAGGGCGAGCGGGAGATGGCGGCCGACAACAAGATGCTGGGCCAGTTCAACCTGGAAAACATCCCCCCGGCACCGCGTGGGATGCCGCAGATCGAGGTGACCTTCGACATTGACGCCAACGGCATCGTGTCGGTTTCCGCCAAGGACAAGGGCACCGGCAAGGAACAGCGGATCACCATCCAGGCCTCGGGCGGTCTGACCGACGCCGAGATCGAACAGATGGTGCGCGACGCCGAGGCGAATGCCGAAGCCGACAAACAGCGCAAGGAACTGGTCGAGGCGAAGAACCAGGGCGAAAGCCTGCTGCATTCGACCAAGAAATCGCTGACCGAACATTCGGAAAAGGTCGATCCTTCGACGGTCGAAGCCATCGAACTGGCCATGTCGCCGCTTGAAGATGCGCTGGCAGGGCAGGATGTCGGCAAGATCCGCAGCGCGATGCAGAACCTGACCGAAGCCGCGATGAAGCTGGGCGAGGCGATCTACAAGGCCCAGGCCAGCGACTCGGATGGGGAAGAGCAACGTCCGGGCGCCGACGAAGATATCGTCGATGCCGATTTCGAGGACTTGGGCGAAGACCGCAAGCGCCGCTGACAAGGGCGGGCGCAGGCGGGGGCGGTCCTGAAAGGGGCCGCCCCCTTGCCTTGGCCCAAAGGGGTAGACAATGGCAAAACGTGACTTCTACGAAGTACTTGGCATCGCAAGGGGCGCATCCCCCGACGAGATCAAGAAGGCTTACCGGCAGAAGGCCAAAGAGCTGCACCCCGACCGCAACCAGGATAATCCGCAGGCGGAAGCGCAGTTCAAGGAAGCGAACGAGGCCTATGACGTCCTGAAGGACGAGCAGAAAAAGGCGGCGTACGACCGTTTCGGCCATGGTGCCTTTGAAGGTGGCATGGGCGGCGGCGGCGGGGGGCGGGGGGCGGGCTTTGGCCAGCAGGGCGATTTCGCCAGCGCCTTTTCCGATGTGTTCGAGGATCTGTTCGGCGATTTCATGGGCGGGCGGGGTGGCCAGGGTGGCCGTTCGCGCGCGCAACGCGGATCGGATCTGCGCTACAACTTGCGCGTGACGCTGGAAGAGGCGTTCAAGGGTGTGCAAAAGACGATCTCGGTCCCGACTGCCGTAAGCTGCGAATCCTGTCATGGGACGGGCGCCGAGGGCGGGGCAGAGCCGGTGACCTGCCCGACCTGTTCGGGCTTGGGCAAGGTTCGGGCGCAACAGGGATTTTTCACGATCGAACGCACCTGCCCCACCTGTGGCGGCGCCGGGCAGACGGTCAAGAACCCCTGCCGGGCCTGTGGCGGTGCCGGACGGGTCGAGAAAGAGCGCACCCTGTCGGTCAACATTCCTGCCGGGGTGGAAACCGGCACCCGGATCCGGCTGGCCGGAGAGGGCGAGGCGGGTCTGCGTGGCGGTCCGACCGGGGATCTGTACATCTTCATCGAGGTTCGCGAGCATCCGATCTTTCAGCGTGACGGGGCGCATCTCTATTGCCGGGTGCCGGTTTCGATCACCACCGCTGCCATTGGCGGCGAGGTGGAGGTTCCGACCATCGACGGTGGCCGGTCCAAGGTGAAGGTTCCTGCCGGAAGCCAGACCGGCAAGCAGATGCGTCTGCGCGGCAAGGGGATGCCTGCGTTGCGCGGCGGCGGGATCGGTGACATGCTGATCGAACTGGCCGTGGAAACGCCGGTGAACCTGACGGCGCGGCAGCGTGAGCTGCTGATGGAATTCGACCGGCTGTCAGAGGACAACAATCCCGAAGGATCCAGTTTCTTTTCCAAGGTGAAAAGCTTCTGGGACGGCAAGCGCTAGGGACGCGGGGGTCTGGCCCCCGCTGTTCCTGTGGCGCGGGCGGGCGCGCGCCGTGACCCACGCAGCCTGGTGGCGCTGTTAACGCCATGTTCATCTTCCTTGTGCAAGCTCGGGGCATGACCCGACAGTTTGCCGAAGCCCCCTTGCCGCTGTTCGACCCCGCCTCCGGGCCGGAGGATCCGGCGCTGTTGCCGCTGGAACGGGGCGCGCGGCTGCCCTCCTACATCAAGGATCACCGCGCGCGGTTGCGGGCGCGGTTCATGGCCGGTGGCGCCGCCGCCCTGCCGGATTATGAAATGCTGGAACTGGTGCTGTTCCGGGCCATTCCCCGTCAGGATGTCAAGCCACTCGCCCACCGCTTGCTGACGACGTTTCACGACTTCAACGGGGTCATCTCGGCCCCCTCCGCGCGGCTCGAAACCGTCGAAGGCGTGGGAGAGGCGGTGATCTGCGAGTTGAAAGTGGTCGAGGCGGCGGCCGCGCGGCTGGCGCGGGCGCGGGTGTTGAACCGCCATGTCCTGTCGGGCTGGGATGCGCTGCTGGATTACTGCCATACCACGATGGCACATCGCGCGACTGAACAATTCCGCGTGTTGTTCCTGGATCGCAAGAATGTGCTGATCGCGGATGAGGAGCAGGCCCGCGGGACGGTGGATCATGTGCCGGTCTATCCGCGCGAGGTGGTCAAGCGTGCCCTTGAACTGGATGCCAGTGCGATGATTCTGGTCCACAATCACCCCAGCGGCGACCCCACACCATCAGAGGCCGATATCGTGATGACCCACCGCATCCGCGACGCGGCAGAGGCGCTGGGCCTGGTGTTGCACGACCATATCATCGTGGGGCGGTCCCGCGAGACGAGCTTTCGCTCGCAAGGTTATTTGTAGGACGGTGGCGCAATGGCCCCGCTGCCCGTATCAGCGGATGGGACGCAGCCAGACCTCGACCCTGCGGTTGGCATGTCGGCCGCCCGCTGTGTCGTTGCAGGCGATCGGCATTGCCGCGCCCAGGCTTTCGCTGCGCAGAACCACCGTATCGGGCAGGTCGGGGGTCGCCGCCAGCAAGGCATCGCGCACCGCATCGGCGCGGGCTAGTGCTGCCGACCGGCTGTGCGCAGCCGACCCGGCACCGTCGGAAAAGCCCACCAGCACCACCTCCTGCCCGGTAAGCCGGGCGGTTGCCAGATAGGCCGACAGATCGCTCAACGCGCTGCGTGCAGCGGCATCCAGCGCGCCGTTGCGGCGATCAAAGCGAAAGGTCGGGGCCAGTCGCGTGCCGTGCGTCAGCGCGGCCAGCGCGGCCTGCCGGTCTGCCAGTGCGAGGGCGGGGTTCGGATCGGCCAAGGTATTGTACAACCGGATACCCGCCGCATCCAGCGATTGGCGCAGCATGGGCGAGGCGGCAGGCAGTCCGGCCGTGATCAGTGCCGCCTGTCCGACGGGCGACGCGAGGTGGTCGGCAAGGGCACGGGCGACGGGCGGCAGGCGGCGCCCGGTTTCGATCCAGGACACCGGCAGCAACAGCGGATGGTCGCCCGCCGCAGCGGCAAAGGGCGACAGATCCGCCATCAGGCCGCAGCCCAGCACGATGTCGCGCGCCATCAGGCCCGGCGGCAGGGGTAAGGGCAGCAACGCGATGCCCCAGGGGTCGCGCCGCAGTGCGGCGGCCAGCGTCTCAGGATCGTGCGCGCGTTCTGAAGTCGCGCGCAGCGGGCCGAGCGTCTGCGTCGTTGCCCGGTCGATACTGCCTTGAGCGGGCAGGCTGTGCCAGACAAGCGGACGGGGCTCGCTGGTCAACATTGCCCAGTCGCCGCCTTCGGCCCGCTGCCGGCGCAGGGCCTGCATGTTCAATGGGCCGGTGGGCGCATGAGGCGATGTGGCGGGCACCATCGGCAGATGCGCGACCAGCCGTCCCGCCGGTTCGGCCACCGCCAGCGCGGCATCGGCATCGTCGGCGGCCAGCACGGGCGTTGCAGGGCCGCTCAGCGGGCGCAGGCGCACCCGCAATTCCGGCTTGGGTCCATGGGCCAGTTCCAACAGGGGGCCGCGTTCCTCCAGGCTCATGCCCTCGGATCGGGCAAAGCTGCGGATCAGCGGCATCAGCACCCGGTCGGCCAGCCAGGGTTCGACCGCAATCCGCAGCTCGGGGGCAAACCGGGTCAGGTCCGGGCAACCGGGGCCCGTGCAGTCGACGGCTGCGGCATCCACGCTCAGACGGCCCCATTGGGTGTCGATGCGATAGATCAGGCCATCATAGCTGATCAGCCGCCCCGCAACGGACAACCCGCCCCCACGGGAGGTAAGCGTCGCATCCTGCGCCATCGCTGGCGTGCCAAGGCAAATGCAAAGCGCGGCGGTTCTGGCCGCCGCGCGAAAGACTGCGTGCATGATATGCTCGGGGTTTCCCTAGTTGGAGGCGAGTTTCTCTGGTGCGACGGGATTCGGCAAGACCACGTATTCGCCCACCGCCTCGCATCCCGGCATCTCGATCATCAGATCGCGCAGCGTGATATGCCCCGCGCTGAGCTGTATCGTCTCCCCCAGGATTTCGCGGCCGCAGGTGGCGGTGGTGACGGCAGATTCAATGGTCAGATCCACCTCATCGGAAAGGGCACGAACCCCGGCGGGATAGGTGTAGACCTCTGCCAGCAGCGGGCGTTGCGTCGTGGAATCGCCCAACTGGCTGAGAAACCCGCCCTCGGCCGTCGGCCGGGCCGCACTATCGCCAAAGACTTCGGCCCCTGACTGGCGGATGAAGGCGTGAAGCTGGAACGCATCGCCTTCCATCCACTGCACGCCGAAACGCTCGAACCGGGCGAGATCCGGCACAGCGATGGCCTGGCTGACCTGTGTTCCATCGGCGAAGGCAAGGGTGATCTCGGCAGGATCGCTTAGGGCGGGAATCGAGGCGATCAGGGTGCCAGCGGCGGAGGTATGGCCCGTGACCACCAGCCCGCCATGCCGGATCGTGACCCGCTGATCCGGGCGGCACGCCGCCAGAAGGCCCAGGTCGATCATGGCGCCGGGCTGGGCGATCAGGACCATGTCATCGGAACAGGCCGGTTCAGCCTCGACCACCTGTGGCGCGGGGTCGGTGACGACCACCTGCGCCGCAGGTTCCGCGACAACCGGCGCCGGCTCTGTGACCGGGGGGGAGAGTTCGGCGGTCTGGCCCGAATCGGGCACAACAGGCCGGGGCAGGGGAAGGGCGGCAGCCCCGGCGAATGCGGGTGCCACCGGATCGACAGCGGCCGCAATCCGGGGGCCTTGCGACCCCACCGGCTGACCCTTGTCCTGCGATTGCATCACAAAGCCGGTCACGCCGGCAACTGCCACGATAGCCGCCACCCGAACGATTCGTTGCTTGTTCATCTGCCCGCTCCATCACCTTACGGCACAGGACCATATTGGCGATGGAAAGCGGCAACAGAGTGGCAGCGATGGGGAAACAATCGGCCGTCAGGTCAGCTTGCCGTGGCAATGCTTGAACTTGAGGCCCGATCCGCACGGGCAGGGGTCGTTCCGGCCCGGATTGCCCCAGGTGGCCGGGTCGGCTTCGTCAAACCCGGCCAGTTGCTGCTGCGGTGCCTCGGCGGCGGGGCCTTCCAGCGGCGCAGGGGCCTGCGCCATCTGCTGCTGTGCCACCATCTGGCGCATCATCTCAGCGCGTTCGTCTTCGGTCAGCGGGCGGATGCGCGACAGGTGCTGCGTGACGTCGGCCCGCAAGGCGTTCAGCATGGATTCGAACAGCGCAAACGCTTCGGTCTTGTATTCGTTCAGCGGATCGCGCTGGGCATAGCCACGGAACCCGACGACCGACCGCAGATGTTCCAGCGTCAGCAGATGCTCGCGCCATTTGGCATCGATCCCTTGCAACAGCAGTTGCTTTTCGATGTCGCGCATCGTCTCGGGCCCGAAGGCTTCGGCCTTTTCGGCCATCATGGCATCGGCGGCTTCGACCAGGCGGTCACGGATCGCTTGCTGGTCCACGCCTTCTTCGGCGGCCCAGTCGGCGATCGGCAGGTCCATCGTCAGCTTGTCGCGCAGGGCATTTGCCAGGCCGGAGACATCCCACTGATCGGGATAGGATTTCGGCGGCATGTACTGATCGACCAGATCCTCGATGACCTGATCGCGCATGTCGGCCACCGTTTCGGACAGATCCTCGGA
Source organism: Gemmobacter megaterium (assembly GCF_900156815.1). Taxonomy (GTDB): domain Bacteria; phylum Pseudomonadota; class Alphaproteobacteria; order Rhodobacterales; family Rhodobacteraceae; genus Wagnerdoeblera; species Wagnerdoeblera megaterium. Next base: position 267,824 of record NZ_FTOT01000004.1, on the reverse strand, counting down.
CCGCATGATGTCAAGCCGCTGGCCAAAGATGGCCTTGCGCTGATCGTTCATCACATCGTCGAACTTCAGCAACTGCTTGCGAATGTCGAAGTTGCGCGCCTCGACCTTGGCTTGCGCCTTTTCCAGCGACTTGTTGACCCAGGGGTGCACGATGGCCTCGCCATCCTTCATGCCCAGGGTCGTCAGCATCTTGTCAAGCCGTTCCGACCCGAAGATGCGCATCAGATCATCTTCCAGCGACAGGTAGAATGCCGAGCGGCCAGGGTCGCCCTGACGGCCGGAGCGGCCGCGCAACTGGTTGTCGATGCGGCGGCTTTCGTGCCGTTCGGTGGCCAGAACGAACAGGCCGCCCGCAGCCTTGACCGCCGCCTCGTCCCCGGCATGGGCCGCCTCGACTTCGGCGCGGATTTCGTCGGGGTGGCGCTCGGGGTTGGCGGCGATAGCCTCCATCACCTTGAATTCGACATTGCCGCCCAGCTTGATGTCGGTACCGCGCCCGGCCATGTTGGTGGCGATGGTCACGGCGCCAAGTTTGCCGGCATCGGCAACGATCTTGGCTTCCTGCTCGTGCTGGCGGGCGTTCAGAACATTGTGGGCGACACCCGCCTGTGTCAGCAGCGCCGACAGCATTTCCGATTTCTCGATGCTGGTGGTGCCGACAAGGATCGGCTGGCCCTTGGCGTTGGCCGCCTGGATTTCCTTGACGATGGCGTCGTATTTTTCGCGCGCGGTGCGATAGACGGCATCATGTTCGTCCTTGCGGGCGACAGGCCGGTTCGTCGGCACCTCGACCACGCCAAGGCGATAGATCTCCATGAATTCCTCGGCCTCGGTGGCCGCAGTGCCGGTCATGCCTCCCAGCTTTTCGTAAAGCCGGAAATAGTTCTGGAAGGTCACACTCGCCAGCGTGGTGTTTTCCGGCTGGATCTGCACGCCTTCCTTGGCCTCGATCGCCTGATGCAGGCCGTCGGACAGGCGGCGGCCCTTCATCATGCGGCCGGTGAATTCGTCGATCAGCAGAACCTCGCCGTCGCGGACGATATATTGCTGATCCTTGTGGTAGAGTTTGTGCGCCCGCAATGCCTGGGTGACATGGTGCACGATGGTGGTCGATTCCGGATCATAGAGCGACTGGCCCTCGGGCAGGATGCCTGCGTTCAGCAGCGCCTGCTCGATGAATTCGTTGCCGTCGTCGGTAAAGGTGACGCTGCGCTGTTTCTCGTCCAGCTTGAAATGGTCCTCGCCCACGGCGGGGATCACCTTGTCCACGGCTGTGTAAAGTTCCGAACGGTCCTGCGAGGGGCCCGAGATGATCAGCGGCGTCCGCGCCTCGTCGATCAGGATCGAGTCGACCTCGTCAACGATGGCAAAGTAGTGGCCGCGCTGGGCCATGTCTTCCAGCCGGCCCTTCATGTTGTCGCGCAGATAGTCGAAGCCCAGCTCGTTGTTGGTGGCATAGGTGATGTCGCAACGATAGGCGGCGCGCTTTTCTTCCTCGGGCTGCCAGGGGACGACAACGCCGGTGGTCAGCCCCAGCGCGGCATAGACCTTGCTCATCCAGTCGGCATCGCGCTTGGCGAGGTAGTCGTTCACCGTGACGACATGCACGCCCTTGCCGGTCAGCGCATTCAGATAGGCCGGAAAGGTTGCCACAAGGGTCTTGCCCTCGCCGGTCTTCATTTCGGCGATATTGCCCTGATGCAGGAAGATGCCGCCCTTCAACTGCACATCGAAGGCCCGCAGCCCAAGCGCCCGCCGGGCCGCCTCGCGGCAGTTGGCAAAGGCTTCGGGCAGGATGTCATCCAGGCTTTCGCCCTTGGCGACGCGCTCCTTGAAAAGCTGGGTGCGTTCTTTCAACCCGTCGTCGGTCAATGCCTGAAATTCCGGCTCCAGCGCGTTGATCCTGGCGATCAGCGGGCGAACCGATTTGACCTTGCGGTCGTTCGGCGTGCCGAAGACCGCGCGCGCCAGTGTTCCGAAACCGAGCATCTGTCTACGTCCCTTGGGAACGGCGCCGCCGTTCGTGATCCGCCGTGCGTGGTGCGCGGGCTTGCCCATGCCCCCCGCCTTGCCTAGAAGAGCATTCAGGAGCAGGCATCCCCGCCACGCGACCCTCCGCGATGTAAGGGGCTGTCCGCAAGGTGTCAACGCCGCCAAGGTTCGCGGTATGCAGGGGATGGGCAATGAAACTACATGCAGGCGGCTTTATTCTGGCGGTTCTCGGGGCGACATGGGCCTTTGAAGCCACCGCGCAGGATGCTGCAACTGTCGTGGCCAAGGTCAATGACACTGAAATCACCCTGGGCCATCTGGCGGCGCTGCGTGCACAGCTTCCCGCGCAATATCAGCAGTTGCCCGCGGATGTCCTGTTCCGCGGCCTTCTGGATCAGGTGATCCAGCAGACCGCGCTGTCGCAGGATGCCGCGAAACTGATCACCAAACGCGACGAACTGACGCTGGAGAATGACCGCCGCGCCTATCTGGCCGGGCTGGCACTGCAAGAGTCGGTGAAGGCGGCCATCACGGACGAGGCCATTCAGGCGGCCTATGACGCCCGCTTTGCGACGGCAGAGCCGGGGACCGAATACAACGCGGCCCATATTCTGGTGAAAACCGAAGAAGAAGCGGCCAAGCTGAAGACCGAGATCGAAGGCGGCGCCGATTTCGCCGAACTCGCACGCCAGCATTCGACCGATGGGGCCGCGGCGGGCGGCGGGTCGCTGGGATGGTTCGGTCCGGGCATGATGGTCAAACCCTTCGAGGATGCGGTTGTCGCCCTGAAGGCTGGCGAGATCGGCGGGCCGATCCAGACCCAATTCGGCTGGCATCTGATCAAGCTGAACGAAACCCGCGTGGCCGAGGCCCCTGCGCTGGAGGCGGTGCGCGAGGAACTGGTCGCAGAACTGGAACAGGCCGCTGTCGAGGCCCGTATCAAGGCGGCGACCGACGGTGTGACCGTCATCCGCAGCGACGAGGGGGTCGATCCCGCGTTGCTGAACTCTCCCACGCTGTTCGGCAATTGAGAGGCGCCGTCATGGGCAAGAAGGACTGGAAGTCAAAGGCGAAGGGGCTGAAGAAAAAGCTCTCGAAGCTTTCGGCCCGCGTGGAAAAGGCGGCGGGGGATACTGCCGCCGCCGTGGCGGGGGCTGCCGGGGCTGCAATGGTCAAGGTCAACACGCCCTCGGCGGTGTCGCCGCTGGCGCCGGCCGCGTTTCCTGAGCTGCCCGTGATCGGTGGGGTCGAATTCGCATCGGCCGCCGCCGGAGTGCGCTACAAGGGCCGCACCGATGTGATGCTGGTGCGCCTTGCCCCTGGCACGTCGGTTGCCGGCGCCTTCACCCGTTCCGCCACCCGTTCCGCCTGTGTGCTGGATGCACAGGCCAAGCTGTCGACCAAGGTTTCCGCCGAGGGTGCGGCGATCCTGGTCAACTCGGGAAATGCCAATGCCTTCACAGGCGCCGCCGGTCAGGCCAGTGTCGATGCCCTGACCCAGGCCGTGGGCGACAAGCTCGGCCTTCCCGCCGCGCGCGTTTTCACCTCGTCCACGGGCGTGATCGGCGAGCCGCTTCCGCATGACCGTATCACCGATGCGCTGGACGATCTGGTCGCGGGCTTGTCGCCAGAGGGCATCGCAGGGGCGGCCCGTGCGATCATGACGACCGATACCTTCCCCAAGGGGGCGGCCGCCGAAATCGACGGCGAAGGCGGCCCGATCCGCATCGCGGGTATCGCCAAGGGGTCGGGCATGATCGCGCCCGATATGGCAACGATGCTGGTCTATATCTTCACCGATGCAAGGATCCCGCCGGGCGTGCTGCAAAAGATGGTCAGCCGCCAGGTGGATGATACGTTCAACTGCATTACCGTCGATAGCGACACGTCGACCTCCGACGCGCTGATCGTGGCCGCGACTGGCACCAGCCCGGCCGCCGAGATCAAGGATTTGCGCGGCAAGACCGCCCGCGACTTCGAAGCCGCGTTGCGCGGGGTGATGATGGACCTCGCGCATCAGGTCGTGAAGGATGGCGAAGGGGCGACGAAGTTTGTCGAGATCCGCGTGACCGGCGCGGCGGATGCCCCGGATGCGCATCGCGTGGCCATGGCCATTGCCAATTCGCCCCTGGTCAAGACAGCCATCGCTGGTGAGGATGCCAACTGGGGCCGTATCGTCATGGCCGTCGGCAAATCGGGGGCCAAGGCAGACCGCGATCTGTTGTCGATCCGTTTCGGGGACATCCTTGTTGCCGAAAAAGGCTGGCGCAACCCGGAGTATTCCGAAGACGCAACTTCGGCCTACATGAAGAACCAGGAACTGCTGATCACCGTCGATCTGGGCCTTGGAACGGCAGAGCGCAGGGTCTGGACCTGCGATCTGACGCATCGCTACATCGACATCAACGCCGATTACCGCTCCTGAGCGGCGTTGCGCCCCGATACCCCGGCAGGCATTTGCCGGGGTATCGGCGAGTGCGACCTTCAACTGCTGCCGGGGGTGGGCCGCCGCTTGGCCTGCCGCCCGCAAGGGACTGCACGCCATGAAACTCCTCCTCGTTGCCGCTGTCGCCCTTGTCGATCCTGACGGGCGTGTTCTTCTGGCCCAACGGCCCGAGGGCAAGTCCATGGCAGGGCTGTGGGAATTTCCCGGTGGCAAGGTCGAGCCGGGTGAAACGCCCGAAGCGGCGCTGGTCCGGGAACTGCGCGAGGAACTGGGCATCGACACCTGGGCCAGTTGTCTGGCCCCGCTGACCTTCGCCAGCCATGGGTACGAGGGGTTTCACCTGCTGATGCCGCTCTATGCTTGCCGCCGCTGGCAAGGGACCGTCATGCCCCGCGAAGGGCAGAGGTTGAAATGGGTCCGCCCGGCCCAACTGGCGGAATATCCGATGCCCCCCGCCGATATCCCGCTTATCCCGATCCTGCGCGACTGGCTGTAGCCCCCAATCAAAAGGCGCCCGGCAGGGCGCCTGATGGAGGATCCGGTCGCCCGCAGGGCCATTGCGCCTATGCGGCGGCCTGTGGCCGGTTTTCGGTCAGGATCGCATACAGTGTTGCAGCCTGTCCATTGGCGCGCAGTTTGGCGCAGACATTGGCATCGCGCATCGTGCGCGAGATCAGTGCCAGTGCCTTCAGATGCTCGACGCCGCTGTCCTTGGGCGCGAACAGGGTAAAGATCAGGTCGACCGGCTGGCGGTCCACACTGTCGAAATCCATCGGCTTTTCCAGACGGACAAAGACGCCGACAATGCGGTCCAGCCCTTCCAGCCGGGCATGGGGCAGGGCGATGCCGTGGCCCACGCCTGTGGGGCCAAGGCTTTCGCGTTCCAGCAGTCCATCGACGGCGACGCCGGCGGTCAGGCCATAGACGGCCGCAGCCACCTCGCCCAGATCCTGGAAAAGCCGTTTCTTGCTGGTCATACCGGCCAGCACGCGCACGGCTTCGGGTTTGAGGATTTTAGCGATGTCCATGTCGATCCGTTGCCGGGGGGCAAAGGCGCGCCTGAAAGGCGCGCCCGCCGCCGTTATTTGCTGTTGCGGGGGTCGATCCAGCCGATGTTGCCGTCTTCGCGGCGATAGACCACGTTCACCCCGCCATGTCCTTCGTTGCGGAACACCAGAAGTTTCTGGCCTGACAATTCCAGCTGCATCACTGCTTCGCCGACCGAGACCTCGGGAACCTTGGTCTCCATCTCGGCGATCACGATGGGCTGGAGCATGTCATCGGACTCTGACGATTCGTCCGGCTCCTCGGTCGCGGCGAGGATATACGAGGCCCCGGCCCCGAATTCAACAGGCTCCGATCGCCGATTGTGATGGTCGCGCAAACGGCGCTTGTGGCGGCGCATCTGCTTGTCCAGCCGCTCGCGGCAGCTTTCGAAGGCGGCATAGATTTCGGCGGCCTGGCCCTTGGCCTGGGCCGTCAGGCCCGTGGACAGATGGATGGTCGACTCGCACACCAATTCATGGGCGTTGCGCGAGAACACCACCACTGCTTCGGTCGGGCGCTGGGCGTATTTCTCGACGGTTTCTCCCAGCTCTGCCTTTACATGGGTCTGCAAGGCTTCGCCAATGTCGATGTGCCTGCCACTGATCTGATACCGCATGTCGCCTCCTTCGCGCGGGTCGGCCGGGTGTGTCCCGCAGGGTGCGGGGGCCCGTGCCTTGGGGTCGTGGGGGTCGGGGCCAGCCGGTCCGCCTGCCGGTCTGCGGCGTCGCGCAGCGGGGCGGGAATTCTTGTCCTGAGGCTGGCTCGGTGTGCACGCATCGGCTCATTTGGCGCCACGATCACGCCAGTTGTCAACTGCCACGTGCTGACAATCCGCCGCAGGGCGGGGGGTTGCCGAAAGGTCACGAAACCCGGAAGCTCTGGCCCAGATAGACGCGCCGCACATTTTCGTCGCGCACGACTTCGTCGGCGGTGCCAGACATCAACACCTTGCCATCATGCAGGATATAGGCGCGATCGACGATTTCCAGCGTTTCGCGGACGTTGTGATCGGTGATCAGAACACCGATGCCACGGTCCTTCAGATCGTGGACCAGATGCCGGATATCGCCCACGGATATCGGATCGACCCCCGCAAAGGGTTCGTCCAGCAGAACATATTTCGGTGAGGCGGCCAGACACCGGGCGATTTCCACCCGGCGCCGTTCCCCCCCCGACAGCGACAGGGCAGATGCCCGCCGCAGATGGGTGATGGAAAACTCGCTGAGCAACTCCTCCAGCCGTTCGCGGCGATGGTGGCGGTCAGGCTCGGTGATTTCCAGCACCGCCATGATGTTGTCCTCGACCGACAAGCCCCGGAAGATCGACACTTCCTGCGGCAAATAGCCCAGGCCCAGCCGCGCGCGGCGATACATCGGCATCGTCGTCACGTCGCGGCCATCCAGCACGACCTGCCCGCCTTCGGGTGTGACCAGCCCCGCGATGGCATAAAAGCAGGTCGTCTTGCCCGATCCGTTCGGTCCGAGCAGCGCCACAACCTCGCCGCGGCCCAGGGTCAGGTTCACATCGCGCAGCACCGGCCGGCGCTTGTAGCTCTTGCGCAGCCCGGTCACGCGCAGCCCGGCACTGCCTTCGGCCACCGACAGGCCGGCGCGGGGGGCGTCTTCGATCCGGGCCATCAGTTGCCGCCCTTCTGCCCCGGCTGGAATACGGTGCGGACACGGCCCTGCATCTCTCCGGTGCCGGCGCGCAGGTCGGCGACCAGCCGCTCGCCCGCGATGGTCGAGGGGCCTTGGGTCAGCAGCACCGATCCGGTCATCACCAATGCGCCTGTCGCCACCTCGTAGGTCGCTTCGGCGGCCTCTGCGGCCTCTGCGCTGGTTGCAAGCATCACCCCGCCGGTCGCGTGCAGCCGCCGGATCCCCTGACCGCCGTCGCCATATTCGACCGTCACCTTGGCCGCCGCCATCCGCAGGGCGCCCTGGATCACGACGACATTGCCGTCAAAGCTGGCCTGTCCGCTGGCGTTGTCGACCTTCAGTGCATCTGCCGTCACCTCCACCGGGGCGCCGGTGTCCTGTTGCAGACCGCCAAAACCCACGGACATGCCTTGCGCCCCGGCCATGGCAAGCTGGGCGATCAGGGCGACGGCGGAGAGCAGGGCAAGGCGGGGGATCATCGCGGATGTCTCATGGAGCCGGAACCGGCGGCGGCAGGGGCGTTTGGGGCTGATATAGCAGCTTGACCCCGCCGTTGAAAACCAGAACCTCCCGTCCGGGCTCTGCCCCCCTCGTCAAGGTAAAGCCGCCAGCCTCGATCTGTCCTTGCGGCCCGGTGGCCGTGACCGCGCCGGGGCTGCGCAACTCGCTGCGGTCCAGGCTGGCCTGCACCTCGGCACTGTCGATCCGGTAGCCCTCGGGGGTCTCTACGCGCACGGCGCCCGCCAGAACCAACTGCCCGGCGCCGGGGTCGATACGGGCCTCTTGGGCCGCGACACGGGTTTCGCCACCGTCAGGGGCGATCAGGCGCAGCAGCGGGGCCAGGGCGCGTGCGCCATTTCCGGTGGCCGGGGCGCCGGGAAAGGCGGTTTCGGCGGAAAACACCACTTCATCGCCGTCGCGTGTCACGCCGCTGTAGGTTGGCGCTGTCAGACGCGGCTCGCGCAGCAACTCACCGATATCGACCTGCGCATAGGGCAGGGCGGCATCCGGGTCGTGGCCGCGCGACAACAGGAACAGCATGGACAACAGCACAAGTGCCGTCAGCGGAAGTGCAACCTTCAGCGCGCTGACCAGCCGGGAATGCGTGTTGTCCCCCAGCATCGCCATGGCCTAGTGCTGATAGATGTCGGCGGTCTGGTCCCACCCCAGCAGGTCCAGTTCCGCCCGCGTCGGGAGAAAGGCGAACAGCCGCTCTGCCAGGTCCAGCCGGTCCTCTCGGATCAGCCGCGATTCCAGTTCGGCCTTGAGCTTGTGCAGATACAGGACGTCTGACGCGGCATAGTCCTTTTGCGCATCGCTCAGAACCGCCGAACCCCAGTCCGAGGTCTGCTGCTGTTTGGAGATATCCACCCCGACCAGATCGTTCAGCAGGTATTTCAACCCGTGACGGTCGGTATAGGTGCGGATCAGCTTGGAGGCGATCTTGGTGCACCAGACCGGCGCGGTTGTGACGCCGAAGGCCTGTTTCATCGCGGCAATGTCGAAACGTCCGAAGTGAAACAGCTTGAGCACGGCCGGATCGGTCAGCAACCGTTCCAGATTCGGCGCGTTGGTCTGGCCGCGGGCGATCTGGACCAGATGGGCATTGCCATCGCCGGACGACAACTGGACGAGGCACAGCCGGTCGCGGCGCGGATCCAGCCCCATGGTTTCGGTGTCGATGGCGACGACGGGGCCAAGGTTCAGGCCGTCGGGCAGGTCGGACTGGTAGAGATGAACGGCCACGGGCGGGCTCCTTCGCTGGGGCTGGCCCGGCATAGCGGCGGCGGCGGGCGGGGTCAACGCCGACATGGGGCGGGCAGGCGCGACGGGGCGCGTGCCGCCATGGACCGGCCTCGCACGGGCCCCAGCGAGGCGCCCCCCCCCAGGATATTGAACGCGCGGCCATTCTGCGGGTCTCCGGGGTGCGGCCCATTGACCCCGCCTGCGACAAGGTTCACCCTGAGATCGCGCAGGCCGGTCAGGGCCGGTTCTGCGGTCTGGGAGGTCGAGCCATATTGCCGGACTATGAAACCTGTTGGAGTGCGCGATTCCTGTGTCGGGCGCGCGATTGACCATGTCTGAAGTGCCACATTCCCAATCGCCGTTCGCGCCGCTGCGGCATCCGTATTTCAAGCTGATCTGGCTTGCCACCCTGGTGTCCAACCTCGGTTCTCTGGTGCAGGGGGTCGGCGCGGGCTGGATGATGGCGGAACTGACGCCATCGCATGACATGGTGGCGCTGGTGCAGGCCTCGACCACGCTGCCGATCATGATGCTGGCGATTCCGGCAGGGGCGCTGGCCGACAACATCGACCGGCGCAAGGTGATGCTGGCGTCGCAGGGGTTCATGGCGGTGGTTTCGGCCCTGCTGGCCTTTTCCGCCTGGCAGGGCCTGCTGGGGCCATGGAGCCTGCTGGTCTTCACGTTCCTGCTGGGCCTTGGTTCTGCCATGCATCTGCCGTCGTGGCAGGCGTCGGTCCGCGATCTGGTGCCGCGCGCGGATCTGGCGGCGGCGGTCACGCTGAACTCCATGAGTTTCAACCTGATGCGGTCGGTCGGTCCTGCCGCAGGCGGATTGCTGGTGGCCTGGGCCGGCCCGTCGGCGGCCTTTGCGCTGAATGCGGTCAGCTATCTGGCGCTGATCTATGCCTTGGCGCGCTGGCGTTTGCCCGCCGAAGAGGGGCGCCTGCCGGCCGAGCGGTTGGGCAGCGCCATCACCATCGGGCTGCGCTATGTGCTGTTGTCGCCCAATCTGATGCGGGTGATGGCGCGGGGCTTTGTCTTTGGCTTTACGGCGGTGGTGCTGCTGGCGTTGCTGCCGGTGGTGACGCGCGATCTGTTGCTGGGCCAGGCCTCGACCTATGGGATGTTGCTGGGCGCCTTCGGGCTGGGGGCGATCGGGGGCGCGCTTGGCAGCCCATGGCTGCGCCGCAAGCTGGGGATCGAGGCGATTGTCGCCATCGCCTTTGTCGTGTTCGCGGCGGGCACGGCGATGGTCGCGCTGTCGTCCCATCTGGCGCTGGCTCTGCCCGGTCTGCTGATCGCGGGGGCGGCCTGGGTTCTGGCGTTGTCGCTGTTCAATGTATCGACCCAATTGGCAACGCCGCGCTGGGTGGTGGGGCGCGTTCTGGCGATCTATCAGACATCCACCTTTGGTGGCATGGCGCTGGGCAGTTGGGTCTGGGGCGGGTTGTCCGAGGTCTGGGGCACCATTCCGGCGATGCTGGTGGCGGCGGGGCTGATGCTGTTGGGGGCGGCGCTGGGCCGGGTGATACGGATGCCGGATTTCTCCGAGGTGGATCTGGATCCGGCGAACAGGTTCCATGAACCGGCGCTGCGGCTGAACCTCAAGGCGCGGTCGGGGCCGATCACCGTCATGGTGGATTGGGACATTGCGCCCGAGAATACCGAGGCATTCCTGGCCGAGATGGTGGAGCGCCGCAAGGTCCGGCTGCGGGATGGCGTTCGGGACTGGTCGTTGATGCGGGATCTGGAAAACCCCGATATCTGGATCGAATGCTATCATGTTCCGACCTGGACGGATTACATCCGCCACAACCAGCGCCGCACGCGCGCCGATGCGGCGAATTATGACCGGCTATTGTGCCTGCACCGCGGGCCGGAGCGTCCGCATGTGCACCGCATGATCGAACGTCGGGCTGTGTCGGCGCATGATGACATGCCGATCATCGAACGCCCCAAGACCCTGTAGCCCTGTCGGCTTTTGCGAAATGCGAAAGTTGCATTGTGCAAAACGGCTCCGGCTCTATTGCAAAACGCGAAGGGGCGGCCGGTCCCGGCCACCCCTTGCCCCCTTCCTGCCGGGACGATCTTGGGCTGTCGTCCTCGGTGAAGTCCCGATCCGGGTGGCGCCCTGCCCGGAACGTGCTGTCCGGCGCGCACAGACCTGGGCTCGCGTCGGATCAACCTGACGGAGCCGTGGCGTATCACGCAAATGTCATGTCCCGCGCCCTGGCACTTTCGCGCCGGAGGCTGCGGGAAATGGGTGGATCAGGTGACAGATGGCCGGATTCATGGGTGGATTCCCACCCATTTACAGCGGATCTTCGCTGGCGTCCGGGGTTTCGAGGATCAGCCGCCGGTCAAGTTCGTGGCGCTGCATCTTTTCATAGAGCGTCTTGCGCGAGATCCCGAGGGATTCGTAGACCGCCTTCAGGCGCCCGCCATGTGCGGCGATGGCGCCCGCGATCAGGCTGCGTTCATAATCGGCCATGCGGTCTGCCAGCCGGGTGCCGGTGGGGGCGGCGGCACCACGTGCGCCGGTGGTGTCCAGCGGATCGAGATTGAGGACATAGCGTTCTGCCAGATTGCGCAGTTCACGCACATTCCCCGGCCAGTCCCGCGTGGCCAGCGCCGACAGGCGCTCGGGCAGCACATCGCGTTCTGCAATACCATGGCGGGCCGCCGATTCCCGGACCAGTTGCAGAAACAGCAGCGGTATGTCCTCGCGCCGGGCCGAGAGCGGGGGCACGTGCAGCACCGCAACATTCAACCGCCAGTACAAATCCTCGCGGAAGGCGCCCTGCGCCACGGCGGCGGCCAGATCCGTCTTGCTGGTGGCGACGAAGCGCACGTCAAGCGGCACTGGCTCGTTCGATCCCAGACGGGTGATGACCCGTTCCTGCAAGACGCGCAGCAGCTTGGCCTGAAGTTCGGTCGGCATGGAGCCGATTTCGTCCAGCAGCACCGTTCCACCGCGGGCATGTTCGAATTTGCCAAATCGTGGTCGCAGAGCGCCAGGAAAAGCCCCGGCCTCATGCCCGAAAAGTTCGCTTTCGATAAGTGCCTCTGGCAGGGCGGCACAGTTTATGGCGATGAAGGGGCGCCCGGCACGGGCAGAGATGTCATGCAGCGCGCGGGCGACCACCTCTTTGCCCGCGCCGGTGGGCCCGATGATCAGCGTATCGGCATCCGAGGCGCCAATCGCCCGCAGGCGATAGCGCAGATCCACCATCACCTGGGTCCGGCCCGGCAGGCGGGCTTCGATGTCGTCCCGCTTGCCTGCAACCGCGCGCAGGCGGCGGTTCTCGATCACCAGCGCACGATGATCGGCGGCGCGGCGCAGCACGGTGGCAAGATCCATCACGACAAAGGGTTTTTCGATGAAGTCATAGGCGCCCTTGCGCATCGCCTCGACCGCGAGCTGCACTTCGGCGTGACCGGTCACAAGGATCACCGGAATTTCGGCGTCCATCTCGTGCAGGCGGGCCAGCAGGGTCATGCCATCCATTGCCGGCATCCGGATGTCGCTGACGACGACCCCGTTGAAGCCGGGGCTGGCAAGCGCGAGCGCCTCCTCGGCGGAGGACAGGGCCTCGACGGCAAAGCCGGCCAGTTCCAGCGCCTGGGCCGTCGAATGCCGCATCCCCGGATCGTCGTCCACCAGCAGAATCCGGGTCATGCGGCCACCTCTGACACGGGCAGGGCGGCGGGCAGGACGACGCTGAACTCCGCCCCCGGACCGGCATCCCGCAAGGAAATCTCGCCGCCGAAGTCCTTGACGATGTTGTAAGAAATCGAGAGCCCCAGGCCCAGCCCGACGCCTTTGGTCGTGAAGAACGGATCAAAGATCCGTTCTGCGATCGCCGGGGCAACACCGGGGCCGCGGTCCCGCACCCGGATCACGACCCTGTCGCCTTCCAGTCGTGCGGACAGTGTGATGCGGCGGTCGTCCAGCCCTTCGACGGCATCGGCAGCGTTGGTGACAAGATTCACCAGAACCTGCTGCAACCGCGTGGCACCGGCCATCACCGGCGGCAGGTCGGGCGGCAGATCCACCAGAATCTCGGCGCGGGCCGAGGCAAGGCGGCCCCCGACGATGACCTGGGTTTCTTCCAGCAGGGCGGGCAGATGCACCGGGTCCAGGCGCTGGTTCGGCTTGCGCGCGGCATTGCGCAGGTGGCGGCCGATGGCACCGATACGGTCGATCAGGGACAGGATCAGCCCGATGTTGTCGCGCGCGCGCGCCACCTCGCCGCGATCCAGCAGGATGGCCGCGCTGTCGGCATAGTTGCGGGCGGCGGCCAGCGGCTGGTTGATCTCGTGGCTCAGGGCCGCCGACATCTGGCCAAGGGCGGCCAGCTTGCCCACCCGCACCAGATTGGCCTGAGCGGATCGCAAGGCCGCCTCGGTCGCCTTGCGCTCGGCCACTTCCTGCTCCAGATGCGCGTTGACACGGGCCAGGTCGGCGGTGCGTTCGGCGACCCTGCGTTCCAGATCAGCCTTGGCGCGCGCCTCATAGGCCAGCCGTTCGGCGGCCCGTGCCCGGCGTTGCAAGACGACCAGCCCGCCCACTCCGATCAGGCACAGCGCGAGGGCCACGCCCGCCGTGGCAATGCGCGCATCCGTCAGCGCGCCCGCGCTGTCCAGCAGGACATGCACCGTCCAGCCCGCCGATGGCATGACCTGCGCGGTTGCGACATGATCATGCGGTCCACCATCGGCCATCATGCGCACCAGCGGCACACCGGCCGAATCCGTTGCCGTGACCGGCAGTTCCCGCAGCGCGGCGTCGGAATAGCGGCGCGACGCGGCCGTGCGCGACAGCCGGTCAGGCGTCAGCGGCAGGATGCTGCCATAGAGCCAGTCGGGTTCCGAAGACAGGAACACGATCCCTTCGGGGTCGGTCACGAAGATGCGGTATTCGCTGCCACGCCAGCCCATCTCCAGCGCATCGACGCCGACCTTGACCGCGATGACCCCGGCGATCTGACCCGCGAGGTTGCGAATGGGCGCAGAAAAGTAATAGCCGCGCACCCCCGATGTCGTGCCCAAGGCATAGAACCGGGCCGGTTCGCCTTTGGCAGCGTCATAGAAATAGGGGCGATAGATGAAATTCTGTCCGATGAAACTGTCTGGCCGCGCGTGGTTCGAGGCTGCGATGGTCTCGCCATCCATCCGCATGATGTAGATGTCGGACGATCCCACCACATCGTTGCGATCCTCCAGCAGCCGGTTGATCGTGGCGCGGCGGATCGGATCGTCGGGGAACGTCACCATCAACCGGATCGCATCGAGTTCGGCGAGAAGTTGTGGCGTCACCTCATAACGCGCAAGATAGGCGGCCAGCGCATTGGTGGTCAGCCCCAGCGCGGTTTCGGTGCGGGCCTGCGCTTCGGCCAGATAGCTGCGGCGGGCCTGACGTTCGGCATGGCCGACCGCAACGGCCGTCAGCAGCACGGCCAGGGCAATGGCCAGAATACGTCGGGTGGTGGCGGTCACGCCCGGCTCCTCCTGCAATCAGGCAGAGTTTAGGCGGTATTGCCCGCGCATCCAATGGGCAGTTCAGGCGGCGCGACGGTCGGATATGGCGCCGAACAGCCGCATCACGGCCGCGACCGATTGTGCCTCGTCCAGATCGGTGCGGCGCAGGTTCTGGCGCAGGGCGACCCCGTCAAAGGCCAGGATCAGCGCCTGCACCAGCGCATGGCGTTCGGTCGCCGTGGTGTCGGGCAGGCAGGCGGCCATCATGGCGCCGATGCGGTCCATCGTCCAGTTCAGCAGGTCGGGGCTGTAGTTGTCGCCCGGTCGCGCGGTGGCCAGCGCCTGAACCAGCGTCAGGGTTTGCCCCGAACGGTCCCCGGCGATGCCTTCGAGCAGGCCGCGCACCATCAGGCGCAGCCGGGCGGTTGTGTCCGTTTCGGCCAGCACCTGCGCCTCCAGCGCCTCGATCTGATCGCGGAACCAGGGGTCGAACACGGCAAAGGCGATTTCGATCTTGGACGAAAAATAGACATAGACGTTGGACTGTGAGGTTCCCGCGGCCTTGGCGATGCTGCTGATGGTCGTGGCGATATAACCCTTTTCCTCGAACAGCTTGGCGGCTGCGTCAAGGATCGCCTTGCGGACCTGTTCGTTCTTCACTCGTGCCATGCAGGACCACCTCCTGATAACCGAATGACATTCTCTATTGACAGAATCAAGATATATGTTTTCCCTTTAGAGAACGACGTTCGCTAATGCGCCGCAGAGCGCCGAACCAAGACAGGGAACCAGAATGACCAGCTTCACTTGCCAGCCGGACTCCGTCCGGCGCATCGCCTCCCTTGGCCGCAGGGGTCGGGCATGAAGATCGCCGGGGAATTTCAGGTGGACGCGCCGCAGGATCGCGTATGGGACAAGGTGCGTGATCCGGAACTGATGGTGCAGTGCATTCCGGGTTGCGAAAGCATCGAACAGATCGACCCGATGGCCTATCGCGCCAAGGTGTCGGTCAAGGTCGGGCCGATTTCGGCGCGGTTCAATCTGGTGGTGACGGTACTGTCCGAAGAGGCGCCGCACACCGTGATCTCCCGTACCTCGGGCGAAGAGGGCACGCGCGCCTCGGTCGTCTCGTCGGACAATGTGCTGCGGCTGGAGCCGACGGAAACCGGCGGCACCAAAGTATCCTACGAGGCCGATGTGTCGATGACCGGGCGGTTGGGGAAATTCGGCCTGGGCATCTTTCGCAAGAAGGCAGACCAACTGGCCGA
Organism: Gemmobacter megaterium; assembly: GCF_900156815.1. Classification (GTDB taxonomy): domain Bacteria; phylum Pseudomonadota; class Alphaproteobacteria; order Rhodobacterales; family Rhodobacteraceae; genus Wagnerdoeblera; species Wagnerdoeblera megaterium. The sequence goes on along the minus strand of NZ_FTOT01000004.1, from coordinate 252,186 downwards.
TGTGTTCGTCGAGACGTTCCGGCACAAGCTGGAGGTGGCGGCATGACGCAGGTTCTGTTTCCCGACACGCTGGATCAGGCGGTGGCGCTGTTGGCCGATCACCCGGAGGCACGGCCCATTGCGGGCGGGGCCACGCTGGTGGCCATGCGCAATGCCGGGCTGGTGGACAGCAGCCATCTGATCAGCCTGGACCGCATAGCCGGCCTGCGCGGGATCGAGCGTTTGGCAGATGGCCGCCTCCGGGTGGGTGCCATGACCCGTCACGCCGATACGGCCGGGTCGGACCTGCTCACCGGCTCGCTGATGGTGGTGCGCAAGGCGGCCGGGATGATTGCGAACAAGGTGGTGCGCAACATGGGCACCATGGGCGGATCGGTCGCCAATGCCGACCCCGCGGCCGATTACCTGCCCGCGCTGGCCTGTGCCGATGCCGTCCTGTCGTTTCTGGGACCAGAGGGCGCGCGCGATGTGCCGATCCTGGACTATGTGCAGGACTGGTACGAAACCGCGCTGGAACCAGGCGAGATTCTGACCGCCATCACCCTTCCGGCGCCGGAGGCCGCTGCCTCGACCTATCGCAAGATTGCGCGGGTGTCGGGCGATTATGCCACCGCCTCTTGCGCCATGGCGCTGACGGCGGATGGCCAGGGACTGCGGGTGGCGATTGGCGCCTGTGGTCCGGGCCCGATCCGCGACCGCGACGCCGAGGCGGCCTTGCACGGCCATCTGCACGACGCGGGCGCCGTGGCCGAATTCGCCGCCGCGCTGGTGGCGCTGGCCGATCCGGTGGACGACGTGCGGGGCAGTGCCGAATACCGGCTGGCGCTGATCCCGCGGCTGATCACGTTGGTTCTGGCCGAACTCAACCCCGTGATGGAGGCCGCGTGATGGCGAAAAAGGCCCTGTTCACCCTGACCCTGAATGGCGAGGACACCGAGGTGGCAACCGCCCCCGATGCCACGCTGCTGGAAACCCTGCGTGATGGTCTGGGCGTGCTGTCGCCCAAGCGTGGCTGCAATCAGGGCGTCTGTGGCGCCTGCACCGTGCTGATCGACGGCCTGCCCGTGCGCGCCTGCCTGACGCTGACCGCGCGCTGCGAAGGCCACGATCTGCGCACGATGGAGGGGATGAACAGCGATCCCGTCATGGCCACCCTGCAACGGCACATGGTTGAAAGCGGCGGGGTTCAGTGCGGGTTCTGCACATCGGGGATGTTGCTGTCGGCCCGCAATCTGCTGGCGGAAACCCCGCGCCCCAGCCGCGAGACGGTGAAATCCGCGCTGTCGGGCAATCTGTGCCGCTGCACCGGATACCGCACCATCGTGGATGCGGTTTGCAACGCTGCCGAGGAGTTGACGCCATGAGCCTGGATGCCCCCTTTGCCGGCAGCACGGTCGGTAAGCCGGTTGCCAAGGTCGACAGCCTGGAAAAGGTGCGCGGTCAGGCGCAGTACATTGCCGACCTTTATCGCCCCGGCATGTTGCATGGCGCCATTCTGGCCAGCCCGCATCCCCATGCCCGCATCCTTGGCTATGACCTGACAGCGGCGCTGGCTGCGCCTGGCGTGGTGGCCATTGTTACCGGCGATGATGTGGGCGACGGGCGTATGGGCGCCTTTATCAAGGACGAACATGCCATTGCACGCGGCAAGGTGATGTATGTCGGCGAACCCGTCGCCGCCGTCGCCGCCCGGACCGAGGCCGAGGCCCGCGCCGCCTGTCGTCTGATCGAGGTGCGGTACGAGGAACTTCCTGCGGTCCTGTCGCCCGAGGACGGGCTAGCCGAAGACGCGCCGATCCTGCACGAGCATCTGGCCGACTATATCAAGGTGTTCGATGCCGGATCCCAGGGCAACCTGTGCAGCCGCACCAGGCTGGAAGAAGGCAATGTCGATACCGCCTGGGATCAGTGCGATGTGATCGTCGAAGGCGAATATACCACGCAGGCGCAGGCCCATGTGTCGATGGAACCCTGCGGCGCGCTGGCCGAGGTGGATGCGAATGGCCGCGTCACCCTGTGGTCGGCCAACCAGTCGGTGTTCCGCGTGCAGGCCAATGTCTGTGAATCGCTTGGCCTGCCGATGTCGCAGCTGCGCAGCCTGACCCCGCGTGTGGGTGCCGGGTTCGGCAACAAGATGGAGCCGCATATCCAGCCGATCTGCGTCGCGCTGGCGATCAAGGCGCAGCGCCCGGTCAAGATGATCCTGTCGCGCGAAGAAGATTTCGAGATGGTCCGCGCCCGCCATCCGTTCAAGGTATGGATGAAGACCGGGGCACGGGCGGATGGCACGCTGGTGGCGCGCGAATGCCGCGTGTTGCTGGATTGCGGCGCCTTTGCCGACGACAGCCCCGGCGTGATGGGCTATGCGCTGCTGATGAGCGGCGGGCCGTATCGCATTCCGCACATGCGGGCGTCGGGCCAGCTGGTCTATACCAACAAACTGCGGTTCGGCGCCTTTCGCGGATTTGGTAACCCGCAGGTGTTGTTTGCCGGCGAGCAGCAGATCGACCAGATCGCTGAAAAGGTCGGGCTGGATGCCTTTGCCATGCGCCGCAAGAACATGCTGCGCGAGGGCGATACCTGGTTCGTCGGGCCAAAGATCGCCTCGAACGGGTTGGCGCGTTGTCTGGATGTGGTGGAACAGGCGGCCAGCACACCGCGCGCCGATGGCCGCCCGCGCAACTTCGGGCTGGCGGTGTCGGCGCATATCTCGGGCCTGCTGGGCACCGGCGCCATCGTGCGGATGCTGGAGGACGGGACGATCTCGCTCAACACCGGCGCCACGGATATCGGGCAGGGGTCCGATACTGTGCTGGCCCAGATCTGCGCCGAAGAACTGAAGGTGCCGCTGGACCGTGTGGCGGTGGCCAGCCCTGATACCGATGGGTCGCCCTATAACTGGGGCACGACAGCCAGCCGCGTGACCTATACCACCGGGCGCGCGGTCAAGGCGGCGGCCAGGGCGGTGGTGGACAAGGCGATGGACCACGCCGCCGAGATGCTGGAGTGCCCCATCGAGGATCTGGAACTGCGCGAGGGCGGACGCATTGGCCGCAAGGGGGCGAACACCGACCTGACCTTTGCCCAGATCTCGGGGCGTGCGCATTGGGCGGCGGGCGGCCCTATCGTGGGCGCGAACACATTGGTCTTTGACGAACCCACCCATGACCCCAAGCGCGCCATCGCGCTGGGCCTGCCGTTCCCGCGGATCGGCGTGTTCAGCTTTGCCGCCATGGGGGTGGATGTCGATGTGGATCCCGTGTCGGGCCAGGTCAGCGTGCACGAGGCATGGTCGGCGGCCGATGTGGGCCGGGCCATCAACCCCAGGTTGGTCGAGGTGCAGTTGCACGGCGGCTTTGTCCAGGGGCTCGGCTATGCGCTGGTCGAGGAAATGGTCTGGGATGGCGCGCGTTTGGCCAACCCCTCGCTGATGGATTACAAGGTGCCGACGATGCGCGACGTGCCCGACGCGATCCACACCTACATCATCGAGGATCCCGAACCCTCCGGCCCCTTCGGTGCCAAGGGCGCTGGCGAAATCGGGCTGAACCCGGTCGTGGGCGCGGTGGCCAATGCGGTGGCGCAGGCCACGGGGGCCCGGCACCACCACCTGCCGCTCAGCGGCGAACGGGTTCTGAACGGCATGACCGGGGCAGGCGGCTGACCCCGCCCCGGCGCATCGGACGACACCGGGCATGGCCCGGATCCGGCACGACCACCTTACGACGACACGACCCCGGACCAAAACCGGGGCGCACGACCACCCCAACAGGAGTCAGGACACGATGAAACGACCCAACAGTCTGGCGGGACTCGCGCTGACGGCGTTGATGACGCTTGCCTCTACGGGCGCGGAGCTGGCCGCCGATCCCATCCGCATCGGATATTCCATCGCGCGCACCGGCATCTTTGCCGCCGCCGCCCCATCGCAGGAAAACCCGTATCTGCTGTGGCAGGACCAGGTGAACGCAAGCGGCGGACTGGAACTTCCGGGCGGCGAAAAGCGCCCGGTGGAATTCGTCAGCTATGACGACCAGTCGAACCCGGCCAATACCGTGCGCATCTATGAACGGCTGATCACCCAGGACAAGGTTGATCTGCTGGCCGCGCCCTGGGGCACGCCCATGCATCTGGCGCTGGCGCCGGTGCTGCAACGCTACAAGTTCCCCATGGTCGGCAACACTGCCGCCTCTGTCCAACTGCGCAAGGTGGCGCCGGGGTATATCTGGTTTACCACCTCGGCCATCCCCGACAGCATGGGCACGGAAATGGCCGCCATGCTGAAAGCCAACGGCATGACATCGGTGGCCGTTCTGGCCAATGAACTGCCCTATGCGCAGGAATTCCGCAGCTTTCTGCTGCCGGCGCTGAAAGAGGCCGGGATCGAGGTTCTGGTCGATCAGAGCTATCCGCCCGATGCCAAGGACATGACCTCGATGCTGGTCGAGGTAAAGGGCAAGGCGCCGGATGCCGTTCTGGCGCTGACCTATCCTGCCGATGCCTTCCTGTTCACCGGACAGGCGCGGGAACTCGGGATCGCGGCACCATTCGTGCTGTCGCTGATCGGGCCGACCATTGACGCCTATCGCAAGGCCTTTGGTCCGGGTGCCAATGGCATCGTGTCCTCGGCCCATTGGTCGGGGCAGGCCGATGCCTGGCCGCGCGGCAAGGCGTTCTTTGACGCCTATGTGGCGAAGTTCGGCGAGGAACCCGATGCGCTGGACAGTGCCGTCACCTGGATGTCGATGGAAATCCTGCAACAGGCCGTCGCCAAGGCCGGGCTGGACCGCGAAAAGCTGCGCGAGGCCATTTCCACCGGCACGTTCGAGACGATCAATGGCGAGGTGACGTTCGAGGGTGTGCAGAACACCAGGACGCCCACCGGCTTTGTCCAGATCCAGGATGGCAAGATCGAACTGGTTTGGCCCCCCGCGATCGCCACGGCCGAATTCGCCCCGAAACAGGGCTGGTAAGCGGGCAGGCCCCGCCCGTGTGGGGCGGGGCACCCCCTGACACATCGGAAACCGAACCATGGTGGATACCCTCCTTTCGGGGCAGCTTCTGTTTGCCGCGCTGGTGTCGGGTTCGCTTTACGCGCTGGTCGCGCTGGGGCTGAACCTGGTCTATGGCACGCTGCGGCTGCTCAACATCGCGCATGGCGATCTGGTGATGATCGGCGCCTATGTCGCCTTCTGGCTGTTCACCCTGTGGGCGGTGCCGCCGCTGGTGGCGCTGGTGCTGGCGGCGGTTCTGTGTGCAGGGCTGGGCTGGGCGGTCTATGCCGGGCTGTTCCGCCGGATGCTGGCCAAGCCCGCGCTGGCCAAACGGGTCGAGGCGAATTCGCTGATCCTGTTCTATGGCATCTCGGTCATCTTGCAGAATGCCGCCGCACTTGCCTTTACCGCCTCGCCGCGGGCCTATCGCTGGCTGGATACGGTAATCACCTGGGGCGGGGTCAGCATGACGCTGAACCGGCTGCTGACGCTGGGGGTGGCGGCGGGCATCTGCTTTGGCGTGCTGGCCTTTCTGCGGTTCCATCTGTTCGGCTGGGGCCTGCGCGCGGTGATCCAGCGCAAGGATGCCGCGCAGGTCGTGGGTGTGAATATCGAGCGGGTGCAACTGATCACCATCTGCGCCGGTTTCGCCGTGGCAGGCATGGCGGGCGTGCTGGTCAGCATGACCGAGCAGATCACGCCCTTCATGGGCTTTCCCTTCACCATTGTCGCCTTTGTGGTGATCATCGTCGGCGGGCTTGGCAATATCGGCGCGGGGGTGCTGGCGGGCTTTGCGCTGGGGCTGGTGGAAACCTATGGCATCGCGCTGACCTCTGCGGGGTATCGGTCGATCCTGATCTACGGGATTTTCGTGGGTGTGCTGATGTTGCGCCCCGAAGGGCTGTTCACCAAGGCGGTGCGGACATGAGCGCGCTGTGGCCCCTTGCCGGGATTGCCCTTGCCCTGCTGGGCGTGGCGGCGCCCTTTGGTGGCAATGCCTATGCCACCGGCATCGCCTTTCAGGTCGCCATGTGGATCGCGCTTGCGCAAAGCTGGTCGATGCTGTCGGCGACCACCGGCTATATCTCGCTGGGACATGCGGTATTCTATGGCATCGGCGGCTATGTCGCGGTGCTGATGGTCGATGCGGCGCCGTTCCCGGCGGTGATGCTGGTGGCGGCGCTGGCGCCTGCGGTCTTTGCCGCTGTGGTGGGCCTGCCGGTGTTGCGGGTGCGCGGCCCCTATTTCGTGATCCTGACCTATGGTCTGGCCGAACTGGTGCGCCATGTGGTCATGCGCATCGAATCCGCGCTGGGCAGCTTTGGCCGGATGATCTTTTCCGCACCGTCGCCCGATGCGTTGTTGTGGTGGATGGTGGGGCTGGCCGTGGCCGCCACGCTGGGCGCCTGGGCCGTGCGGCATTCGCGCTTTGGCGCCGGGCTGGCCGCCATCCGCGAGGATGAGATCGCCGCCGAAACCCTGGGCGTGCCCACCGCGCGGCTGAAGCTGCTGGCGCTGATCGCCTCGGCCACCATTCCCGGTGCTGTGGGCGCGCTGGCCATGATGCGCACGGGCTATTTCGAACCCGGACAGGCGTTTGACCCGGTGGTCAGCTTTACCATCGTCACCATGGCGCTGGTTGGCGGCACCGACAGCGTGCGCGGCCCCATTCTGGGCGCCATCGGCTTTGCCCTGCTGTCCGAGGCGCTGTGGTCGAACTTTCCGCAGCTTTATATGATCGTTCTGGGCGCCGCGCTGATCGGCTTTGTGCTGTTCGTCCCGCAAGGGCTCTCGGGGGTGCTGGACCGCAAGGGGGGCCGCGCATGACCTTGCTGGAGGTGCGCCACATCACCAAGCGGTTCGGCGGCATCGTGGCGCTGAACGATGTCAGCCTGTCGGTCGCCAAGGGCGAGATCCTGGGGCTGATGGGGGCGAACGGGGCAGGCAAGACCACGCTGTTCAGCGTGATCGCGGGCCATGCCGCCCCCACCAGCGGCGAAGTGCTGTTCAAGGGCCAGCGGCTGACCGGCCTGTCACCGGCGCGGATCTGTCGTCAGGGTATATGCCGCACCTTTCAGATCGTGCGTCCGATGGCCGGGCTGAGCGTGGCAGAGAACGTGCGGGTCGCGGCGCTGTACGGCGCCCATGCCCTGCGCGGCGCCCAGGTCGGGGCCAGGGTGGCCGAGGCGCTGGCAGCCGTGGGCCTGGCGGATCAGCGCGATACGCTGGCCGGGGCCCTGACGCTCTCGGGGCAGAAGCGGCTGGAAATCGCCCGCGCCCTGGCCACCGGCGCCGAGCTGGTGATGTTGGACGAGGTGATGGCGGGGCTGAACCCGACCGAGATTGCCGCCATGCTGGACACCCTGTCCAGCCTGCGCCGCGACCGGGGGCTGACCTTTGTGATCGTCGAACATGTCATCGGCGCGCTGATGACCCTGTCCGACCGTATCCTTGTCTTGCACCACGGCGAGGAAATCGCCAGTGGCACACCGCAGGAGATCGGGCGCAACGCCCAGGTGGCAGAGGTGTATTTCGGATGACCGATGTCCTGTTGTCCGTCCATGACCTGAGCGTGGCCTATGGCCAGGTGCAGGTGCTGTTCGGCGTCGATCTGGCGGTGGCGCGTGGCAGTGTCACCACGCTGATCGGGGCCAATGGCGCAGGCAAGACCACGCTGATGAAAACCCTTGCCGGCATGGTGGCCCCCCGCAGCGGCACCGTGCTGTTTCAGGGCCGCGACATTGCCCATCTGCCCAGCCATGCGCGGGTCGATGGCGGGTTGGCGCTGATCCCCGAGGGCCGCCTGGTCTTTGGCGGCATGACGGTGGAGCAGAACCTGCGCCTTGGTGCCATCGCCCCGTCGGCCCGCGCCGGACATGACGAGATGCTGGCCGAGGTCTATCGCCGGTTTCCCCGCTTGCAGGAACGCCGCCACCAGCGCGCGGGCCTGATGTCGGGGGGCGAACAGCAGATGCTGGCGCTGGGGCGCGGTCTGATGGCGCGGCCCCGGCTGATCCTGATGGATGAACCCACCCTTGGGCTGGCTCCGGTGATGGTCCGAAAGGTGTTCGACACCATCGCCGAACTGCGCGCGGCGGGCTTTACCATCCTGCTGGCCGAACAGAACGCCCGCGTGGCGCTGGAAATCGCCGACCACGCCACCCTTTTGGAAAACGGCCGCATCGCCATGACGGGGACCGGGGCCGAACTGCTTGCCGCGCCCGCCGTGCGACGCGCCTATCTGGGACTGTAACCATGCGCTTCATCGCCCTGTTCTTCGACGATATTCAACCGCGTGACCTCGACCCTGCGCTGACCTCGGCGCATTTCGACTATCTCGCGCGGCACCGCGACCGCATCACCGAGGCGGGCGGTCTGCGCACCGATGCCGATGCGCCCTTCTGTGGCTCGCTGTGGGTGATCGAGGCGGACAGCCTCGCCGACGCCCGCGCCCTGGCCCTTGGCGATCCCTATTGCACCGCGGGCCTGCGCCCCGACACCCGTATCCTGCAATGGAACCGCGCCCCCCTTCCCAAGACCTGACAGAGGACTCCGCCATGACCACCCCCGACGGCACCAGGGTGATGATCTTCACCCCCAAGACCACCGCAATTGCAAAACAGGGAATGCCCGCCTTTTTCGGCGTGTCGGAAAACAGCACGGGTGCAAGGAACCTGTCGCTGAACCTGACCGCCTTTGGTCCCGGCGGGCGGGCGAAAACCCATTACCACCGCGACTATGAAACCGCGATCTATACGGTCTCGGGCGCCATTGTGCTGCTCTATGGTGACAAGCTGGAACACGAGGCGCTGATGCTGCCCGGCAGCTTCACCTATATTCCGCCGGTGGTGCCGCATATCGCCTTCAACCTGTCGATGACCGAACCCGCCACAGCCATCACCGCCCGCAACGATGCGCGCGAACAGGAAAATGTCGTGCTGATGCCAGAGCTGGACGGGCCCTGGCTGGATCAGATCATCGCCGACCGTCGGGCAAGGGGCTGAGCCATGAAAGTCATCATTGCCGGGGGCGGCATCGGCGGGCTGACCGCCGCCCTGTTTCTGCACAAGGCAGGTGTGCCTTGCAAAGTCTATGAAAAGGTGCCCGAAATCGGCCATCTGGGGGTCGGCATCACCCTGCTGCCCCATGCTGTCAAGGCGCTGGACGAGATCGGGCTGATGGCGCCGCTGGACCGGCTCGGGGTTCGTACCGACCGCATGATCTTTCGCACGCGCGGCGGTCAGGCGGTATGGGATGCGCCGCGCGGCCTGAAGGCGGGCTATGACGTGCCGCAGATCACCGCGCATCGCGCCGATATTCATACCGTCCTGCTGGATGCGGTGGCGGCGCGGATGCCGGCGGGCACCCTGACGCTGGATGCGGCCTTCGAGTCGGCCACGGAGACCGGCGACGGGGTTGTCGCCACCTTCCGCCGCGCCGATGGCAGCACCTTCACCGATCATGGCGATGTGCTGGTTGGTGCCGATGGCATCCATTCCGCCGTGCGCCGCCACCTGAACCCCGACGAGGGCGCGCCGCGCTGGTCCGGGCTGTTGCTGTGGCGCGGCTCTGTCGATTGGCCGGTGGTGCTGGACGGGCACACGATCATCAATTCCGGGGGCATGACGCGCAAGTTCATCTTCTATCCGATCGGGCCGGGCAAGACGCCGGGCACGCAGTTGATGAACTGGGCCTGTGTGATCCGCGCAGCCGCCCCCGGCAGCCCCACCCCCGGCCGCGAGGACTGGGACCGCGAGGCCAGGGCCGAGGTGCTGCACCCGATCCTGCAAGACTTCACCGTGCCCGAGACCGATATTCGCGCCATGGTGGATGCCACCCCGGTATTCTGGGATTTTCCGATGTGCGACCGCGACCCGCTGGCCAGTTGGACGCGCGGCCGCATCACCCTGCTGGGGGATGCGGCGCATCCGATGTATCCGTTCGGGGCCAATGGATCGGCGCAGGCCATTCTTGATGCGCGGATGCTGGGGCAGATCTGCGGACAGGGCGGCGATCCCGCTGCGGCCCTGCTGGCCTATGAGGCCGCGCGGCTTGGCCCGGTCAACGAGGTTGTGGCGGGCAACCGCATGGGCGGCCCCGAGCGCGTGATCGACGAGGTCGAGGCCCGCATCCGCGATCTGCCGGGGCAGCGGTTCGACGATCTGGAGACGATCATGCCATTGGCCGAACGCGAGGCCATCGTGAACGGCTATTCGCGCATCGCCGGGTTCGCCACCGAACAGATGCGGTGATACCCGCCCGGCGATGGGGCGGCCCGGCGCGCGCGGTCTGACACAGGTCCGGGCTGCGGGCCGCCCGGACCGCGCCGGTCGCCCGGCACCCGCCGGGTCCGGGGCACCGGACAGGGCGGCAAGGTACCGGGCGATCCCGCCGGGGGTGAATGCGCCACCCGGCCCCGAGGGGGGCGGATCGCCGCCTTTCCTGGGCCTCAGCCTCGCGCGGCCTTGGCGATATTGGCGATCAGGCAGGCCGTCGTCACTGGCCCCACGCCATCGGGGACGGCGGACACCAGCGCGGCATGGCTGTCCAGCGCCGCCCGGTCCGCGTCGCCGACCAGCCCTGCGGCTGTCGGTATGACCGCCAGATCCAGCACCCTGCCGCCCGGCGCCACATGATCGCGCCCGATCAGCCCCTTTACGCCTGCGGCTGTCACGATCAGATCCGCCCGGCGCGTATGGGTCGCCAGATCGCGGGTCTCGGCATGGCACAGCGTCACCGTGGCCCCCGCATCGGTCAGCAGCATCGCCAGAGGGCGCCCGATCAGCCGCGAGGCGCCGACCAGTGTCAGGTCTGCGCCGCGCAGATCCCCCAGAATCTCTCTGGCACATAGCAGCGCCGCCTGCGCGGTCGCGGGGGGGCGTGTGGTACCATCGCCCAGCAGCAGGCCGCCCGCGTGGGTCGGATGCTGGCCATCGACATCCTTTTCCGCCCCGACAAGCGCCGCCACCGCCTGTGGTGTCAGCCCGTGGGGCAGGGGAAACAGCGCCGCCACCGCATCGACCGCCGGATCGGCGGCATATGCCGCCAGCCGAGCGGCCGGATCGTTGCCCCAGTCGCTGGCCGAGATCCTCACCCCGGCGCTGGCGGCCATGGCGCTCTGGCGGGCCAGATAGGCTGCGGCGGCGCCATTCGCCGGATCCAGCAGCGTCACGCAGACCGGCGCGCGGCCCAGCCGTCCGACCATGGCCCGCGTCCCGGCCTGAATCCGCTCTGCCAGTGCAAATCCCGTGAACACCTGCGTCATGGCAATGCGCCTGACAGCTCTGCGGCGCCCGCCTGCATCCGGGGCGCGATCCGTCCGGCAATCTCTGCCGCATCAAGGCCATGGGTGGGAAAGATGATCGAGATCGCCCCCGTCACATGCTGCAATCCGTCGAACACCGGCACCGCCAGCGAGGCGACACCCTCGACATAGTCGCTGTCCGACAGGCAATAGCCCAGCCGCTGGCAGTCGGCCAGGATCGTGGCCATCCGATGCGCCTCGTCCGGGGTCTGCGGCGCGGGGGCGGCGGCGGCCAGCCGGGCCGTCAGGGCGGCGCGTTCCCCCACAGGCAGAAAGGCCAGGATCACCCGCCCCGCCGCTGTCGGCAACAGCGGCACCCGTGAGCCAACCGTTACCCTGTTCAGCGTGAAGCGCGACGGCAGAAAGGCATGGGCGACATAGACCGCCTCGGTGTCGTCCAGCATGGCAAAAGAGGTGGATTCGCCAATCTCCTCGGCCAGACGGCGCAGGATCGGATGCACGATCTGCGGCAGGCTGCGCCCTTCGATGAAGCCGCGGATCAGCCGCAGCACATGGGGTGTCAGTTCGTACTGCCCCCGGTCGGCGCGGGCATAGCCCTTCATTTCCAATGTGCGCACAAGGCGGCGGGTGACGGCGCGGTTCAGGCCGGTTCGGGCGGCCAGTTCCGAAACCGACAGGCGGCGTTCGGTCCCGGCAAAGGCTTCGATCACGTCCAGCCCCTTGGCGAAGGTCAACGAAACCTCCTTGTCGGTGTCCATGGGGGGGCGGTCAGCCATGGCGGCGGACCGCGTCGATCAGGTTGGCCAGCAGCATGGCGCGGGTCAAGGCGCCGACCGACCCATGCGGCGGGGTGACATGGCCAGCCACCCCCGCCACATCGGCGGCAAGGTCCGAAACCATCTGGCCGCCGACATAGCTGATCCCCACGCCCACCACGGCGGCGCCGGGGCGGATCATGTCGGCGCGGATCAGGCCGGGCTGCCCGGCCGCGGCGATCACCACATCGGCGCGGCGGGTCTGGGCGGGCAGGTCGGGCGTGGCAGAATGGGCCAGCGTCACCGTGGCATCGACGCCCCGCGCCGACAGCATCAGCGCCAGCGGCCGCCCGACCAGCAGCCCGCGCCCCACGATGACCACATGGCGCCCGGCCAGCGGCACGTCATATCGGTGCAGCAGCGCCAGCACGGCGGCTGGCGTGCAGGGGCGCAGGCCCGGCAGCCCGGCGATCATCCGGCCCAGGTTTTCAGGCGCCAGCCCGTCGATGTCCTTGTCCGGGGCGATGGCGGCGGCGACCGCCCTCGCATCATGCCCGCCGGGCAGCGGAAACTGCACAAAGAACCCGTCCACCGCGTGATCGGCATTCAGCCGCGCAACCGTGTCCAGCAGGGCGGCGGGCGTCGTGTCGGCCGGCATGGTCACCAGATCGGCGGCGATCCCCAGTTCGGCGCAATCGGCATGTTTGCGCCCGATATAGGCGCGGCTGGCCGGGTCATCCCCGACCAGCACGGTGGCCATGCGCGGCGGGCGGGGCAGGCGCCCGACCGCCGCCGCCATGTCGCGGCGCAGGGTCGCGGCCAGCGCGTCACCGTCCAGCAGCACGGCCGCCATGTCACTTCAGCCCGATGGCGGGGTCGATGAAGCGGTTGGTGACCACATCCTCGGGCGTCACATCGGGATTGGCGCGTTCGTCCAGCCAGGGTTTCACGATGTCATACATCGCCTTGACCTGATCCATATCGAAATCGCCCAGCGTGGCATTGGGGCCGTTGCCGACGATGCCGCGTTCCTTTTGCGCGGCGGCGGAAAAGGCGTTCAACTCCATCGAGGTTTTCCACCAGCTTGTGGCAAATCCACCGGCGTTGAAATCGTGGATAACCTTGTTCGCCATCTCGGGTGCGGTGATGTAATCCACCTGCGCCTGTTGCAGGATCGGTACCAGCCTGGTCAGACAGGGGGCCAGTTCCTCCAGCCGGTGATTGGCGACCGCCAACATGCCGGTATAGGTGGGATAGCCCAGTTCGTTCACCGTCACCGCATCGACCGGCTTGCCCCAGTTGTTGCCGTGGCTGTACTTGTAGACCTCGGATGTGACAAAGCCCTGGTTCAGCCAGGTTCCGTTGCTGGTGACGAAATTCTCGCCATCGCCGCGATAGCCTTCGACAAAGACATCCTTGGGCACGCCGGAATTCACCAGATACAGGCCGAAGGTCCGCGTGATGGTCGAGACATAGATCATCCCCGTGCCGCTGGCGGCAAAGGCCCGGAGATCCTCGATCGAATGGAAGCCTTCGGGATAGGTGCCGACATCCCAGAACAGGCCCGACGGCGCCTTGTCCAAGGCGGTGAAGACGCCCGTCACCGGGAACCGCCTGGAAAAGATGAAGGCGTTGTCCAGTTCCTGAAAGCCCAGATGCGGGGTGACGCCTGCCCTGGAATTGCCGTTGAACAGTGCCGAATAGGCGGTTTCGCCATCGCCCAGGCCGATGTTGCCTCCGCCTTCCAGGATCACAAGGTCGATCCCGGTGGATCCCAGCGGGCCGGTATAGCGGCCCTGTTCCATCACGCCGCCCGGCCCGATCAGCTGGTACAGCCCGCCGTGTTCGGCCTGCGCCAGCCAGTCCTTCTGGATATACAGCGGGCTGGGGCATACATCGGCCAGCGGTGTGGCATAGCGTTCGGCAGTGGTGCCCTGGGCAAGGGCAGGCAGCGCGGCAAGCGCGGTCGTCGTGGTGGCGACGGCGCAAAGCAGACCTTTGATCATGGCGGTTCCCTGTGGTTCTTGGAGGAGGAGGCGACAGGTTCGGGGCAGCTCAGCCCCGGCGGGCGGCACTTTCGTGCCAGCTTGCGAACAGGCGGTTTCCCGCCCAGGTGAAGACCAGGTACACCGTTATCGACAACGCCGAAGATGCGATCAGTGCGGCATACATCTGCTCGTACTTGAAGTCGGTCTTGGCGTTGATCAGCATTTGCCCCAGCCCGCCCTTGCCCGCAAGGAAGAACAGTTCCGACGTGACCGCGCCGATGATCGCCATGCCGGTCGAGATGCGGAACCCCGCAAACAGCGCCGGCGCGGCCGAAGGCAGGCCCGCCTTCCACAGCATTGCCCCCCAACTGGACCCTTGCAGGCGGAACAGGTTCAGGATGCCGCGGTCCAGGCTTTTCAGCCCCAACAGCAGCGTGGTGGGAAAGGCGAAAAAGGTGAACAGCGCCACGATCAGCACCTTGGGCATGAAGCCGAAGCCAAGCCCGCTCTGGATCAGGGGAATGATCGCCAGGATCGGAATGGATTGCAGCGCCACCAGATAGGGAAATACCGCGCGTTCCATGACGTGAAAGCGGAACATCACGATGCCGATGGCCATGCCCAGCGGGATCGACACCCCAAGCCCGGTGAGCGCGATGGTGATGGTCACAAGGCTGCGGTCCCACAATTCGGCCAGCACCTCGGGGCGGGACAGCGCCTCGGTCCACAGGCCATGGGCCGATGGCATCAGGAACTGGCGGTGCGGCGGCAGGTTCCAGCGGGTCCAGGCGTACAGCGCCAGTAGCAGCAGCCCCATGATCACCGGCGGCAACATCAGCGCCACAAAGGCCCGCAAGGGGCCGGGGGGCTGTTCCACCGGCACGGGGGCAAAGCGTTCAGGGTGAATGCGCGGCGCGCGGGTGACAGGCGGGGGGGCGACAGGCTGGGGGGCGTGGCGGGTGGTCATGGCCTAATCCTCCATCGCGCGGCGCAGGGCGACCGATACCTCGCCCGCCAGCCGGGTGAAATCCGGGTTCCAGCGCAGATCTGCGGTGCGGGGCCAGTCAAAAGGGATGTCGAATTCGGCCATGATCCGGCCGGGGCGCCGGCTCATCACCACCACGCGGGACGACAGATACACCGCCTCGGGGATGGAATGGGTGATGAACAGGCCGGTGAACCCCTTGCGCAGATAGAGCCCGATCACTTCGTCGATCAGCCGCTCGCGGGTAATCTCATCCAGCGCACCAAAGGGCTCGTCAAACATGAACACCCCCGGATTCAGCGCCAGGGATCGCGCCAGCGCGGCGCGCATCCGCATTCCGCCCGACAGCCGCTTGGGATAATGGTTCTCGAACCCGTTCAGCCCGACAAGGTCGATCTGTTCCAGCGCGATCCGTCGGCGTTCGGCTGCCGGCACGCCGCGCAGCTCCATCAGCAGTTCCACATTGGGCAGCACCGTGCGCCAGGGCAGCAGGGTCGCATCCTGAAACGTGTATCCCAGACTGGCCCGGTCCACCCAGATCTCGCCCCCGGTATGGGTTTCCAGCCCCGAGGCGAGTTTCAGCAACGTCGATTTCCCACAACCCGACGGCCCGACGACCGAGACGAATTCGCCCGGCGCCACCGACAGATCCACCCCCGCCAGCGCAACAGTGCCATCGGGATATTGCATCGACACGTTGTCGAACCGCAGGGCAGGGGCAGTCATGGCAGCTTCCATCAGAATTTCAGCATCGCCGCGCGTACACGGGCGACATAGGCGTCGGTTTCGGCACGGCTTACGTTGTTCATGTCGTATAGGGCATGATAGCTGACCTTTACCATCGGATTGCAGCATACCCGCAGAAACCGGGTGGCATTCCGCCGGGGCGCATCGCCCAGAAACCAGGCCCGCCAGCGTTTCGACCCATAGGTGGTCACGGTGGCCAGCTTGCGGATGTTCTGCAACCCTGGCGACACCTGGCCATCGTGCATCCTGAACGAGACATCGGGCAGGAACACCTTGTCGAAATACCCTTTCAGGATTGCAGGCCAGCCGAAATTCCACACCGGATGGCACAACACCACCGCATCGCAGGCTTGCAGGCGCTGGACATACCCGTCCACCCGCGCCCGGTTGGCAGGCACATCGTGATAGATATCGCGGTCTGCACGGGTCAACACAGGGTCGAACCCTTCGGCATACAGATCCAGATCGTCCACCTGATGCCCGGCCTCGGTCAGCGCCTGAACCACGGTGCGATGCAGCGTGGCATTCAGGCTGTCGGGCTGCGGGTGGGCGTAGATGACATGCACCTTCATCGTGGGGCCTTCATTCGGTGAACAGGAAATTCTTGCCGGTTTCCGGCGTCCAGTCGGGGGTGGTCCAGGCGATCATCTTGCCGGGGTTCATCAGCCCCAGCGGATCGGTCTGGCGCTTGAAGTCCAGTTGCGAGAGGTCGGTCCGCTTCATCCCGCCTTCTTCCAGTGTCACGCGATGCGGGTTGAACACGGTGATCGGAAACTCGGCTTCCAGAAGTTGTATCAGCTCTTCCAGCCGGTTTTCGGTCGTGAAGCGGACAAGGGGCATCGCCACAGGGCTGACCACGCCGTTGAACCGTGTGTATTCGCAATGCAGCATCAGTTCGTTGCCAAAGCGGAGCTCCAGTGCGGCAATGGTTTCGGCCATGCGGTCGCGCGGGAACATCATTTGCAGATAGGTCACGCCGGGGTCGATGCGGATGGCGCGC
The DNA here is from genome assembly GCF_900156815.1 of Gemmobacter megaterium. Classification (GTDB taxonomy): domain Bacteria; phylum Pseudomonadota; class Alphaproteobacteria; order Rhodobacterales; family Rhodobacteraceae; genus Wagnerdoeblera; species Wagnerdoeblera megaterium. The sequence continues at coordinate 235,452 of NZ_FTOT01000004.1, read as the reverse complement.
AGGGTGGTGTGGTTCCAGGCCATTTCATACAGCGCGGGCAGGCGTTCGGCCGGATCGGCCCGGTCGGCGCGATAGGTGATCGCGGCCCCCGGCCAGGCGGTGACGCGGGCCTCCAGCGCGGGCAGCGCGTCGCGGGCCACCATCAGCGCGAGGACCGCGCGGCCCGTGCCCGCATGGCGGCGGTAGCGCTGGAAATACAACTCCGGCACCGGCGCGGCGAAGGTGGACAGCATCCGCAACAGCAGTGCTTCGCCCAGTTCGATCGCCAACTGGTTGGCGGCGATGAAATCTGGCGCCGTGATCATCACATCCACCCAGTCGCCTGCCGGGTCCACCGGCAGTTCGACTTCTGTCATCACGCCGTTGACGCCATAGGCATGGGCGGCCTTGTGGATGTCATGCCCGGTCAGGTCCAGCACGCGCGGCGTTTCCTCCATGGTCACCAGCCGCAGGCGGCGGATGTTGGCGGGGTTGCGCAGGCCCCCCCAGCGGATCGCGCCCACCCCGGACGATCCGCCCGCGATGAACCCGCCGATGGTGGCCGTGGCCGTGGTGGACGGGAACAGCCGGATCTCCCGGCCGTTCCGGCGCAGATGCTGTTCGATATGGTCGATGACCGTTCCAGAGCGGACGACCACATGGTCGTCGCCCAGGGCGATGACGCCTGCCATATGCTGCATGTGCAGCACCACGCCGCCTTGCAGTGGCATGGCCTGGCCATAATTCCCGGTCCCTGCACCCCGCACCGTCACCGGCACCCTGTGGCGGTAGCAGGCGGACAGCACGCGGATCACCTCGGCCTCGTCGCGGGGGGAAATGACCAGATCGGCGGTGATCCCGTCCAGCTGGCGTTTCAGGATGGGCGAATACCAGTAGAAATCGCGGCTCTTTGCCCGCAGCACGCTGGGGCGGTCGTCGATGTCCAGCCCGTCGAGATCGGTTTTCAGCGCGGTCAGGTCCATGCGGGGGGGCTTTCAAGGGGGCGGCCCGCGCGCAGGACCAGCCGGTTTTCATGTGCGCGGGACAACAGCCCGGTCCAGTCGCAGGCGTCGAACAGGATCAGGTCCGCCGGGGCACCGGGGGCAATGCGGGCGCTGCGGCCCATGGCCGTGGCGGGGCGGGTGGTGATGGCGGCGATCCAGTCCTGCGGGGCAGCTTCCAGTTGCATGGCCAGCACCGCCTGGCGGAACACTTCCCACAGGTCATAGCTGCCATGGGGGTAAAAGGCATCGCGCACATTGTCCGATGCAAATCCGACAGGCACGCCCAGGGCGGCCAGTTCCTGCACCAACGTCATGCCGCGCAGGCGCGGGCTGGTGCCGGGGCAACGGTCCATCAGGAAGGCATTGGTCAGGGGCAGGGCGAACACCTGCACCCCGGCATGGGCCATGCGTTCGGCAATGTGCAACGCCTTCAGGCGATCCATGGCCGACAGCGCGCAGCAATGGCCGAAAGTGACCGAACGGTCGAAACCGGTACGGGCAATGGCATCCAGCACGGTTTCGATCCCGCTGGCGTCGGGGTCCAGCGTCTCATCGACGTGGAAATCCACCGCAAGCCCGGCATCGCCTGCATGGATCAGAAAGGCATCGACCGCCGCCCTGTCACAGCCCTCTGGCGGAATATACCCGCCTGCCAGCCCGCCGCGCGCGGCGATCTGTGCACAGCGGGCGGCAAATCCCGGCTCCAGCGCGCGGTCGATCCGCATCAGGGCCACGGGTTCCAGATGCATCCGCAGGTGCCAGCGGTCCTGCATCACCGCCAAGGCCTGCCATGCCGGGCTGTCATCGGGGGCGGCCATGCTGTCCAGATGGCTGCGCAGCGCCACGGTGCCATTGGCATGGGCCATGGCAATGGCCCGGTCCATCCGCGCGATCAGGTCGGGCAGGGTGCGGTGCGGCGCGTCGGCGATCGACAATTCCACCGCCTCGGCCAGTCCGGTGCGGCTGACGCCGGTGCGATGCGCGGTCAGGGACTTGTCCAGATGCACATGCGCATCGACCAGACCCGGCACGGCGATGCGCCCGCCCATGTCGCGGGTTTCCCGTGCCGGGCGCAGCGGGGTGATGCGGCCATCGGCCACCGCCAGATCGGCCCGCATCAGCCCGTCGCCCAGATCGGTGCCCTCCAGCCCGTCGCACAGCGCGGCGGGCAGCACCAGATTGCGCAACAGCAGGTCGGCAAGGGGCAAGGGGTCGGTCATGCGCGTCGTGCCGGCAGCGCAAGGGCGGCCACCTCGTCCAGCAGCAGCCCGAACCGGCGCGCGGCATGGTCGGCAAGACGGGCGCCCAGTTCGGCGGTGGCACCGCGCGCATCGCCAGCGGCGCCGTCAGGGTGCAGATCCTCGGCCCGCCAGCCCAGGCCGACCGGCCCCAGCATCCGCAGCACCTGATTGCGCTGCGCGATATCGGCCGAGGCGGGGCGAAAGTACCTTGCCTGGGTCATGTCCACCAGATCGGGCCGGAAATGCAGCATCGCCGCCGTTTCCACCAGCCCGCCGTGAATGCCCTCGGTCTGTTCGGGCGCCGGAACCGCGCCGTCGGGAAAGCCCATCGACACCCAGCCTGCGGTGGCCACCAGCATGTCGTGCCGCAGCCGCAAGCTGCGCGCCAGCAGGTGCAGCACCGGCACATTGCCGCCATGGGCATTCAGGCACACCAGCCGCCGCACACCCGCCCGCGCGACCGAGGCGCCGATCTGTTCCAGCACCGCCAGCAGGGTGGGACCATCCAGCGTCAGGGTGCCCGGAAAGCCGATATGTTCATCGGATTTTGCCACCGTGACCGTGGGCAGCACCAGCACCGGGGCGGTGGCTGCGGTGGCGGCCAGCCGCGCCATGCCCTCTGCCAGCACGGAATCGGTGGACAGCGGCAGATGCGGCCCGTGCTGTTCCGTGGCGCCCACGGGCAGCAGGGCCACGGTCCGATCCGGATCCAGCGTGGCGAAATCGGTGGTCTTCAGATCTGACCAGTGGCGCAGGGGCATGGGGTTGTCCGATTATCGAGCAAGTGTTCGCATGTCGTAGACTGGCCCTGGCCGCCCCGCATGGGCCAGACCTGCCGCCACAGAGCGTCGGTAAAAATGCCGCAGCGCCGCATCGTTGCCCAACAATGCGGCGTCGCGCCCGGCGACAGGGCAGGTTGCAATCGGCGAAGGGTCAGGGCCGGGCGGCCAGCAACTCTATTTCCACCTTGAACTCGGGCCGGGTGAAACCCGTCACGATCATCAGGGTCGAGGCCGGGGCAGGTTGCGCAAACAGCCGGTCGCGCACCGCCATATAGGGGGCCATATGCGCCCGGTCGGTGACATAGGCGTTGATCCGCACCACATCGGCCAGGGTCATGCCTGCCTCGGCCAGGATCGCGGCGCCGTTGGCAAAGCAGCGCTCGGCTTGGGCCCCGGCATCTTCGGGCACATCGCCCTGCGGCCCGATGGCCAACTGGCCCGAACACAGCACCAGCCGCGCCCCGGCCGCGATTTCCACGCCGTGGCTGTAGGCGGCCAGAGGCCGGGCGATGGTGGCGGGCAGCAGGTGGCGCAAGGTCATGGAACGCTCCGTGTCAGGGGACGGCAGCAGGGTTTCACGCCGCGCGCCACAGGGCAAGGTCAGCCAACGCGGTTGCCCTGCACCCAGACACCGCGCACCGCCGCCCCCGCATCGCCGATCCGCGCCACGCGGATCACATCGGCCCGTGCGCCGGGCGCCAGACGGCCCCGGTCCTGCAATCCCGTCGCCCTGGCGGGTGCCGCCGTGACGGTGGCAATGCCGCGCGCCATGTTGCCCCACAGATCGCCCAGCATCAGCGCCCCCGACAGCAGCGACGAGGGCACGTAATCCGATGACAGGATGTCCAGAAGGTCCATCCCCGCCAGATCGGCCGCCGCCACATTGCCCGAATGCGACCCGCCCCGGATCAGGTTGGGCGCGCCCATCATTACCCCGATGCCATGAGTGCGGCAGGCCTGCGCGGCCTCGACCGTGGTGGGGAATTCGGCAAAATGCACGTCATGCGATTTCGACGTCGCCACATGCCCGGCGGTGGTGTCGTCATGGCTGGCCAGCACCGCGCCATAGCGCCGCGCCTCGGCAACCGCCGTCGCCTCGTGCAAGGCGCCCAGCCGGTCGCGCAGCGCGCGCTGGCTGGCAACATGGGCGACAAAGCCTTCGTCGGACAGGCCGTGTTTGCCGCAGACATAGTCCTTGAGCTTGGACAGATCGCGGAACTGCCTCTCGCCGGGGGTGTGGTCCATCAGGCTGACGATCCCGATCCGGTCCGCAGGGCCGAACTTGGCCATTTCCGCGACCAGCGTCTCGGAACAGACCTCGGCGCGCAGATGCAGGAAATGGCTGACCCGCAGCGCCCCGCTGGCGCGCAGGCCCAGGATCTCGTCTGCCAGCCCACGGGCATATTCGCCATAGTTGGTCGCACTGTTGACCACCGACCCCACGCGCAGCGCATCGAACACCGTGGTGATGCCGACGCTGGCCAGTTCCGCATCATGCGCAATGATCGCCGCCATATGCGGCCAGCTTACCCTGGGGCGCGGCTGCATGTGGCGCTCAAGGTTATCGGTATGCAGCTCCACCAGCCCCGGCATCACCAGATCGCCACCGCAATCCATGGCACCCGCAGGCACCGCCGGGCCGGGATCAATCGCGCGGATGCGGCCCTGCGACAGGCGGATGGCACCGTGGATCACCTCGTCCGGCAGGACAATCTGGGCATTGGCAAGGATCGTATCGGTCATCTTGGGTCGTCCTGTCTTGCGGTCGGGGGCGCGGGCGGGCTGAATGGCATCCGACTGTCACGCCCGTGTGACAGTGGGCCGCTAGGGGCTGCGCCATGGATCAGATGAAACGCTTTGCCGTGTATTACGCCCCGCCGGCCGGGGACTTCTGGGATCGCGCCAGCCACTGGCTGGGCTGGGATGCGGCCCGCGGCCAGCCGGTCGCTCCGCCCGATCTGGGGCTGGACGCCGCGGCGATCACCCGCGATCCGCGCAAATACGGCTTTCACGGCACCATCAAGCCGCCCTTCCGGCTGGCGGATGGTGTCGATCTGGCCGCGCTGCAAGGTGCCATGGCCGATCTGTGTGCCCGGCTGGCGCCGGTCGAACTGCCGGGGCTGCGGCTGAAGAACCTTGACGGTTTCCTTGCGCTGGTGCCCGACGGCGATGCCGCCACACTGCGCACCCTGGCGGCTGCGGTGGTCGAGGGGCTGGACCCTTTGCGCGCGCCCCTGACCGCGGACGAGATCGCCCGGCGCCGCCCCGAACGGCTCAGCCTGCGCCAGAGGGAATTGCTCTATCGCTGGGGCTATCCCTTTGTGATGGAAGAGTTCCGCTTTCACCTGACGCTGACCGACCGGCTGGCCGGGGAGCAGGCGGCAAAGGCAGCGACCGCGCTGGAGGCGCATTTCGCCCCCCTGTTGCCGCGCCCCATCCGGGTTGCCGATCTGTGCCTGTTCGGTGAGGCAATGGACGGGCGCTTTCACCTGCTGCACCGCTACACCCTTTCTGGCTGAAGCGCAGCCATGAACCGGGCCAGCCCCACCTCGGGGCTGGCGTCGTTTTGCACCACGGCCACATCCAGCCCGTCTGGCAACGCAAAGCCCGCCCGCGCCAGCCGTGCGGCCTGATCTGCGCCGCTTTCCCGGCCCCGCCCGGCCAGCCGGGCCGCCAGCACCTCGGGTGGTGCCGTCACCAGCACGACGCGCAGGCCGGGAAACTGCGCCGCCGCTGCGCCCAGCACGGCGCGCGAGGCGTTGAACAGCACGATCCCGCCCCCAGCCAGTTCGGTGGCCGGAATGCCATAGCCCAGCCCGTGCGCCCGCCAGTGCAGTGCGAAATCTCCAGCCTCGGCCCGCGCGGCAAAGACCGCCTCGGTGACACCGTCGAAATCCTCGCCCCCGGCCTCGGACGGTCGGGTGATCACCCGCCGGGCCGCACGGATGCGCGGATCGGCCGCACAGGCCGCGGCCATCAGCGTATCCTTGCCCGCCCCCGAGGGGCCGACCACAGCCACCGGCCTCATGCCACCCGCCTCATGCCACCCGCGCGGGCGTAAAGGCGGTGACGTCCACCAGCCGGTCACAGACCTGCGCCCGCGCGCCCTCGTCATGGAAAATGCCCAGGATCGCGGCCCCGCGTGCCTTGGCCTCGCCGATCAGTTCCAGCACCACCGCGCGGTTGGCGGCATCCAGACTGGCGGTCGGCTCATCCAGCAACAACGCCGGATAGCCATGGGCAAAGCCGCGCGCGATATTCACCCGCTGCTGCTCGCCCCCCGAAAAGGTGGTGGGCGACAGGCCCCACAGCCGTTCGGGAATGTTCAGCCGCGCCAGCAAGGCCGCCGCGCGGTCGCGCGCCTGATCCGCCGGGATACCCAGCCGCAACAACGGGTCGGCCACCACCTCTATGGTGGGAACCCGCGGCACCACGCGCAGGAACTGGCTGACATAGCCCAGCACCTCGCGCCGCAATGCAATGATCTGCCGCGGCTCTGCCGTCACCACATCGACCCCACCGACAAGGATGCGGCCGCCCGCCGCCAGATAATTGCCATAGACCATCCGCATCAGCGTCGACTTGCCCGCCCCCGACTGGCCCACCAGCCCCACACATTCGCCCGGCGCCACGCGCAGCGCCGCGCCCGCCATCACCGGAATGACCGCGCCACCCTGATTGTGCAGGGTAAAGGCCTTGGACAGATTGCTCACCTCGATCATCGCTCACACCTGTAGGACAGAGGACACAAGCAGCTGCGTATAGCCATGCTGCGGATCGTCCAGAACCTGATCGGTCAGGCCGGTTTCCACCACCCGCCCCGATTTCATCACCATCAGCCGGTCGGCCAGCAACCGCACCACCGCAAGATCATGCGTCACGATCACCACCGACAGGCCCAGATCGCGCACCAATCCGCGCAACAGATCCAGCAACCGCGCCTGCACCGACACGTCCAGCCCCCCTGTCGGCTCGTCCATGAACACCAGCCGGGGGCCAGTGACCAGATTGCGGGCGATCTGCAACCGTTGCTGCATCCCACCCGAAAATGCGCTGGGCCGGTCGTCGATGCGGTCAGCGGCAATCTCCACCCGCCCCAGCCAGTCGGTCGCCGTGGCGCGGATCGCACCATAATGCCGCGCGCCCGTCCCCATCAGCCGTTCCCCGACATTGCCCCCCGCACTGACCCCCATGCGCAAACCGTCGCGCGGGTTCTGATGGACATAGGCCCAGTCGCCCCGCAACAGCCGCCGCCACGCCGCCTCGGACAGCGCCAGCACATCGTCGCCATCATAGAGGATCCGCCCCAGATCAGGCCGTTGATGACCCGCCAGACAGGACAGCAGCGTCGACTTGCCCGACCCGCTTTCCCCCACGATCCCCAGCACCTCGCCCGGCCACAGATCGAACGACACATCCGCGCAGCCGATCCGCGCGCCATAGCGCTTGGTCAGACCTTGCACAGACAGCAGCGGTTGCAGTTTCATCTTGCCAAAAATACCCAATTCCCCGGCCCCCATCACGCGCGCCCCTCGGGCGAAAGCCGCCCGCGTTGGCCCTCGGCCCGGCGGCTGGTGCAATAGTCGGTGTCGGAACAGACGAACATCCGGCTGCCCCTGTCATCCGTGATCACCTCGTCCAGATAGCTGGTGCCCGATCCGCACAGGTCGCAGCACGCGTCGGCCTTGGAGGCGACAAAGGGATGATCCTCGAAATCCAGGCTCACCACATCGCAATAGGGCGGCAGGGCATGGATCCGCGCCTCGCGCCCGGCCCCGAACAACTGGATCGCGGGATTTCCGGCCAGCTTGGGGTTGTCGAATTTCGGGATCGGCGAGGGGTCCATGACATAGCGCCCTTCCACCTTCACAGGATAGGCATAGCTGGTCGCAATTTCGCCATGCCGGGCGATGTCTTCGTACAGCTTCACATGCATCAGGCCGTATTCTTCCAGCTCGTGCATCTTGCGCGTTTCGGTCTCGCGCGGTTCCAGAAAGCGCAAGGGTTCCGGGATCGGCACCTGATAGACAAGGATCTGCCCTTCGCTCAGCGGCTGTTCGGGAATGCGGTGGCGGGTCTGGATCAGCGTCGCCTCGACTGTCGCCTCGGTCACTGCCACCCCTGCGGTGCGCTGAAAGAACCGGCGGATCGACACTGCATTGGTCGTGTCATCTGCGCCCTGGTCGATCACCTTCAGCCTGTCATCGGGCGTCAGGCAGGCCGCCGTCACCTGCACCCCGCCGGTGCCCCAGCCATAGGGCATGGGCATCTCGCGGCTGGCAAAGGGCACCTGATAGCCCGGCATCGCCAGCGCCTTGAGCAGCGCGCGCCGGATCATCCGCTTGGTCTGTTCATCCAGATAGGCGAAGTTATAGGCGTGGTCGGTCATTGCGCCGTCTCCTTGCCCTGCGCATAGCGTGCAAGCCGGTCCTGCAAGGTGCCGGAATGCACTTCGAAAAGGTGGTTGTCGGGGCCGTAAAAGTAGATCGACCGCCCTTCGCCTGCGACCCTTGGCCTTTCGGGACGGATCTCGAGTCCCAGATCAAGGATGCGGGCGCGGCAACCTTCGATGTCCGCATCGTCAACCTTGAAGGCCGCATGGTTGTAGCTGCGCGACGGCAGCGGATCGCCCTGCATGATGGCAACCCAGGTTTCGCCGATCAGGAAGAACCGCTCGGCCGACAGCGAAAAGGTGTCGTCGCCGCTGTCATACACACAGCGCGCACCGAACACCTGCTCCAGTACCCTTTGCATCCGGTCCAGATCCGCGACGACAAAGGTCACATGCGACAGGCCGCTGCTCATTCTGCCGCCTCCCGCACCGCCAGGGCCTCGCGCCGCAGGCGACGGACCAATTCCAGCTCGGCCTGGAAATCCACGTAATGCGGCAGCTTGATATGTTCCAGAAATCCGGTCGCCTGGATGTTGTCGCAATGCGACAGCACGAATTCCTCGTCCTGCGCAGGCGCCCCGATGAAATCCTCGCCCAGTTCCTGCCAGCGCAGGGCGCGGTCCACCAGGCTCATGGAAATCGCCTTACGTTCCGACTGGCCCATCACAAGGCCATAGCCGCGGGTGAACTGCGGCGGTTCGGTCCTGGAACCCTTGAACTGGTTGACCGTCTCGCATTCGGTCAACTCGATCTCGCCGATCTCGACGGCAAAGCCCAGTTCCGGCAACTCGACCTCCACCGCCACCATGCCGATGCGCAACTCGCCGACAAAGGCATGGGTGCGGCCGTAGCCGCGCTGGGTGGAATAGGCCAGCGACAGGGTGAATCCCTCGTCCGCCCGCGCCAGTGCTTGCAGCCGCAGCGCGCGGCTGGCGGGCAATTCCAGTGGCTCGCGTGTCAGATCGCGCGGCGCCGCTTCATCGGGGTGCGCGGGTTCGATCAGCCCGTCGCGATCCAGCAGGCCGGTGACATGGGGAACGGGGTCCGGGGGCGCCCCCCCTCCCCCTCCCTCCCCCACAAGGGGGGAGGGGGGCACCTGGCCCGCCATCGTTGCCCCGCGTGTCCCGCTGTGCGCCTCCCCTCCCCCTTGTGGGGAGGGGATGGGGGAGGGGGGCGCCCCCTCGGCCATCAGCGCGAAATCCAGCAGCCGGTGGGTATAGTCGAAGGTCGGCCCCAGTACCTGCCCGCCGGGCAAATCCTTGAAGGTTGCCGAAACCCGCCGGTCCACCGCCATCGCCGCCGTATCGACCGGGCACGAGGCGCCAAAGCGTGGCAGGGTGGTGCGATAGGCGCGGATCAGGAACACGGCCTCGATCAGGTCGCCGCGCGCCTGCTTGATCGCCAGCGCCGCCAGATCGGGATCGTAGAGCGACCCTTCGGCCATCACCCGGTTCACCGCCAGGGCCATCTGCTCGCGGATCTGCGGGATGGTCAGTTCGGGCACCGACAGATCGCCGCGCCGCTCCTCTGCCAGCCAGTCATGGGCGGCATCAATCGCGCGCTCGCCCCCTTTGACGGCAACATACATCAGATATCCTCCACGCGGGTGCTGCGGGGCAGGGCGGCCAGCCGGTCGCCACAGGTCAGGATGGTATCGAACCCCAGCGGGTACAGGCCACGGTTGGCCTGAAAGGCTGCGGTCTCGGGCAGGCTCAACCGTATGTCCGTGGCGATCCCCGGCCCGGTCAGGCGGGCGCCGGCATTGGCCAGATGACCGACCTCGACGATCAGCGTGGCCGAACGGTCGGGATAGGCAGGCTCTCCCCGGCGAAAGCGCGCGGCGGGGGCCAGCGCCGCCCATGTCCCCAGTGCGAAGTGTGCCGCCTCGGCAGCGACCAGCGGTGCGCCGGTGTGAAAGGCGATCCAGCCGCGCACCGCCGCGCAATCGGCGGCCCCGGCCAGATGCACCGGGGTGGTGCTGTCGGTCAGCACCAGCAGGGCGACCCCGGCCGCAACAGACAGGGGCGCGGGCGGTGTGGCGCCGGACACAGGGAAAATCCGGCCCGGTCGCGCCATCGCCTCCAGCAGGGCGCGGAACGCATGGGCCGATTGCACCGCCGGATCGGCAAAGCCGCCAGTCAGAAGGGCGCTCATTGGTCTTCCCCGCGCACCATGGTGAAGAATTCGACGCGCGTTCCCGCCGCCTTTGCCGCTCGGGCGGCGCGCGCTGCCGCAGCCGCATGGCGCAGCGGGGCCAGTACCCCGGCCTCAAGCTCTGGCCCCGCATCGGTTTGCAGCATCGCATCGGCCAGCGCCGCGCGGCGGGCGTGATCCTTGTCGCGGCCCTGCACACAGGCATGGCCCACAGTGCCGCAGGCCAGTTGCACCGAACAGCGCGTCACCGTCATCTCGCCAAGGTTGAAGCGCGCCCCGGTTCCTCCGGCGCGGCCCTGCACCATGACCGTGCCAATCTCGGGCGGACGCAGGCAGGTATGGGGCGCCAGGTCCGGCATCAGGCCGGCCAGCTGCGCGGGCGGCGCCTTGGCCAGCACAGAGATCCAGGCGCGGCGTGCATCGGGTTCAGGGGTATGGGGCATTCCGGCCTCGACAAGCTTGCGGATATGTCTAGATTACTATACAACTATACAAATCCATACGCGCCCAGCCCTGAGTCCTCAACCCTCGTTTCGTGAAATTTTGGTGACACCATGCCCAGAGCGCCGATCTGGACCGCCATCGCCGACACGCTTTCGTCGGAAATCGCCAAGGGACATTACCATCCCGGCGACCGCCTGCCGACCGAGGCCGACCTGGCCGCACGCTTTGGCGTCAACCGCCACACCGTGCGCCATGCGTTGTCGGCACTGGTGCAGGCCGGGACGATACGGACCCGGCGGGGGGCTGGCGCCTTTGTCACGGCGCGCCCGACGGAGTATGCCCTGGGGCGCCGCGTGCGGTTCCACCAGGCGGTCAGCGACTCGGGCCGCACGCCGTCGCGTCGGCTGACGCTGCTTGATACCCGTGGCGCCAACAGCAAGGAGGCAGAGGCGCTGCGCCTGGCCCCCGGTGCGTCGGTGCATGTCGTGGAAGGGGTCTCGCTGGTGGACGGGCAGCCGCTGGCGGCCTTCCGGTCCGTCTTTGACGCGGTGCGCTTTCCCGACTTCTTGCGCCATATCGGGGACCGGCAATCCATCACCGCCGCGCTGGCCGCCTGTGGCCTGCCTGATTACACGCGCGCGCAGACCCGTCTGACGGCGAAACTGGCCCCGACGGTGCTTGCGCTTGTGCTTGAACTTCCCGAGGGCGCGCCGATCCTGCGCTCGGTCGCCATCAACGTGGATACGATGGGCGTGCCGGTGGAATATGGCACCACCTGGTTTGCAGGCGACCGCGTGACGCTGACCGTCGCGCCGGATTGAGCGACAGGGCGCGGCGTCGCCTTGCGGCAGATATCTTGGGGGTGCCTTGCCCGTGACGCGGGCCGTTGGCCCCAGGGGGCAGCGCGGCGTCACGCCTTAGCGGTATTTCTCCACAAAGGCTTCGGCACCCAAGCGGCGGAAATCGGGCAGCGCCTCGCGCAGGCGGTCATGGCTCCAGTCCCACCAGGCCAGGGTTGCCAGCCGTTCGGCCAGGTACGGCGGAAAACGGTCGCGGATCGGGACTGCCGGGCATCCGGCGACGATGGCAAAGGGCGCCACATCCCGCGTGACCACCGCCCCGGCCGCCACGATGGCGCCCATGCCTACCGTCACCTCGGGCTTGATGATCGCGCCATGGCCGATCCAGCAATCCGGCCCCAACACCGTACGCCGTGCCGAACGGGCGGCAAAGAATGCGGCGTCATCCTCCAGGTCTTCCCAGTAATACGACGAGCGGTAGGTGAAATGATGCAGGGCCGCGTGCCCGATCGGATGGTCGGTCGGCCCGATCCGGGTCAGTGCGGCGATGTTCGAGAACTTGCCGACCGTCGTGTTGGCAATGTCGGCCAGCCGGTCGCAATAGGCATAGTCGCCGAATGCGGAATTCTGGATGCGGGCGCCCTGGCCAATCTCGCACCAGCCGCCAAAGGTGGAATTCACCACCTGCGCGCCGGGATGCAGGACTGGGGCGTCGGGGGACAGCTTGGGCATTGGTCATTCCCCCTTGATCAGCTTGCGGCGCAGCCAGCCCGACAGGCTGTCCATCGCCATCACGGTCAACACGATCAGCACCATGTAATAGGCGACATCCTCCCATTCCTTCTGGGTCTGGATCGCCTGGGTCAGCAACAGCCCGATGCCGCCGCCGACGATGGCCCCGATCACCGTGGCGCCGCGCGTGTTGGATTCCAGGAAATACAGCACCTGGCTCAGCAGCACCGGCATCACTTGCGGCAGCACGCCGAACCGCGCCCGTTGCAGGGTATCGGCGCCGGTGGACCGCACACCTTCCACCTGCTTTTCGTCAATGTTCTCCAAGGCTTCGGAGAACATCTTGCCAAAGCTTCCGGTGTCCGTCAGCAAAATGGCCAATGATCCGGTCATCGGGCCGGGCCCGAAGGCGCGGGCCAGGATGATCGTCCAGATCAGCCCGTCCACCCCGCGGATGAAATCGAACACCCGGCGCAGGCCAAAGCGCACGGGGGCCAGCGGGTTCATGTTGCGCGCGGCCAGAAAGCCCAGCGGCAGCGCGACCAGAGCCGCACCAAAGGTGCCCAGAAACGCCATCAGCACGGTTTCCGACATGGCCCAGGCCACATCGCCATGCCGCCAGACCCGGTTGGTCCAGAAATCCTGCGCCATGGCGGCGATGTTGGGCATATCGGCCCGCACCCGTTCCCCCCACAGCGCCGCGCCCGCCAGTTCCCCCCAGGTCATGTAGTGGAACGGGCTGTCCAGCGTGAAGAAGAACATTTCCCAACCGGGGGAATAGCGGAACACCTCGACCTTGGACCGGGTATAGGTGAAGCGACCCGCGTCGGTTGTCACCGTGACCCGGTTGGCCGATGCGTTGATCCAGTCGGGCAGCGGCAGGGGGGCGGTCAGGTGCAGCTCGGTGTCTGCCGGGCGAATGTCCACCGTGCCATAGCCGGGAACGACATAGCGCGCGCCCTGGGTGTCATAGGTGACCAGATGGCCGCCGCCCAGATCGACCGTGGTGACGTCCCCCGACGCAGTGATCCACCCTGGCAGACGGTCGGCAGGATAGACCGCCTTGGTGTCGCCCTCGATCGAGACGCTCAGCGCGCCGCTGCGGTTGTCGCGTGTCACATGTGTCTTGTGCGACAGGAAATCCGACAGCAGGATGGCGGCGTTGTCCATCCGGGCGCGGGCCGCCAGCCCGGCCAGATCAAAGGCCACGGCGGCATACAGCAGATAGGCCAGGATCGCCGCCGGAACCGCAAAGGACAGCAGGCGGCGGCGGGCGAACAGGGCCGTCACGGTTTCGGTCTGCATGGGCGACAGGGTTGCGGTGCTCATGGGATCAGCCTTTCACCAGACGGTGGCGCGCGTGGTCGGACAGCCGGTCGATGGCGACGATGGCCAGGAACAGCAGCAGAAAGATCGCCACCACCTCGTCATAGCGGCCCATGCCCCATTGCATGGCGATCTTGAGGTCATAGCCGATGCCGCCCGAGCCGACGAAGCCAAGGATCGCGCTGGCCCGCACGTTGATTTCAAAGCGCATCAGCGCATAGGACATCCAGTTCGGCGCCACCTGCGGGATCACGCCCAGATACATCTGCTGCCCCCAGGTCGCCCCGGTCGAGGCAAGCCCCTCGACCGGCTTCAGGTCGGCATTCTCGGCCACTTCGGAAAACAGCTTTCCCAGCGCGCCCGCCGTATGCAGCGCGATGGCCGCCACCGCAGGCACCGGGCCGCCGCCAAGGATATAGATCAGCACAAGCGCGATGACGATTTCGGGGATGGCACGGCTGGCATCCATCGCGCGGCGGAACAGTGGCGTCAGGCGCGGCCAGCGCGCCAGCCCGCGGGTGGACAACAAGGCCAGCATCATCCCCGCCAATCCGCCAAGCAGGGTGGACACGGCGGCGATGTTCAATGTCTCGATCAGCGCGGGGAGGTGGTCCAGAAACAACTCCGGCAGGTTCGCGCGCTTGTCCCAGGCCTCGGCCAGCACTTCGGCGGGAAAATCGAAGACCTGCGGCAGCCCTTGCCAGAAGCCGCCAGCATTGCGGCTTTCGGTCAGCCGGAACCCCGAGGCCATCAGCGCCACGAACAGCACCACCAGGATCCCGCCATACATGCGGCGGCGGCGCACCAGGTCCAGATAGGCGGCGCCTGCGGGGCCGGGGTCGGGGTGCGGATCCCGCTTGGGTCCGAAGGCTATGTCGACCATGGGATCTCTCGTGGCTGGGGGCGGATATGAAATTGCCGTGCCCCCGGACAGGGAGGACACGGCAGAGGCGCTTGAAAACTCAGTTTTTCCTGGCGGATTCCTGCAACTTCCGCGCCGCGATGATGCCCAGATAATCCTCGTGTTTCACCGGAACGAAATCCTTGGCGTCGCCAGCGGCCACGTTGTAGCCGCAGGCCGGATCGGTTTCCCACATCGTGTCCAGCATGGCGAACATCTTGTCCTTGACGTCTTGCGGCAGGGACTTGCGGATCACCATCGGCCCTTCGGGGATCAGCTTGGACCGCCAGATCTCGGTCAGGTCGTTCATGTCCACCAGACCGGAATCCGATGCCTTGCGAAATGCGCCCGAGTTGAACCCGTCTTCCCAGTTGCCCAGACCATCGGCCCAGGACACGCCGGCCGCGAAATCGCCGTTTGCCACGCCGACGATGGACTGCTCGTGCCCGCCAGAAAAGCGCACTTCCGAGAAATACTGCTCCAGCGGTCCGAAGGTTTCCGTCAGTTCCGCACCCGGCACCAGATAGCCCGAGGTCGAGTTGGGATCGGCAAAGGCAAAGGACTTGCCCTTGGCGTCGGCCATGGACCGGATGCCCGAATCCGCACGGGCAAAGCCGATGGCGTAATAGCCGGTCGTGCCGTCCACGTTCTGCTTGGTCAGCAGCACTTCGACCGCCTCGGGGTTGGTCAGATAGGTCTTGGCATAGGCCGAGGCGCCCAGCCAGGCATAGTCCAGCGTCCCGCCCAGCAGGCCCTGGATCACGCCGTCATAGTCGGCCGGGGTGAACAGCTTGACTGGCACGCCAAGCAGTTCTTCGGTCTTGCTGCGCAGGCACTCGGTCGAAACCATGCGGTCCTGCGCGTTTTCGCCGCCCAGAATGCCGATGTTGAACTGGGTGATGCCCTGGGCCGAGGCGGCCGAGGCAAGGGCGGTGGTGGCGGCCAGCAGGGTGGCGGCAAGCGTTTTCATGGGGTGCTCCATGGGTGGGGTTACGGGATCAGCTCAGCATCCGGTCCGCATAGGCGCGGTCGGGGGCCGTTTCGGTGGGAATAGCGGTCGAAGTGGCGGATTCATTGAAGCTGGCATCGGCGCCATAGATGTCGCGCGCGACGCCGGTGGACAGCTGGTCGGGCGTCCCGTCGAACACCACCCGGCCGTCGCGCATTCCGATCACGCGGTCGCAATAGCGCCGCGCGGTGTCCAGCGTGTGCAGGTTGGCGATGACCATGCGGCCATCCTCGACATTGATGCGTTTCAGCGTGTCCATCACCACCTGGGCGTTCATCGGATCAAGGCTGGCGATGGGTTCGTCGGCCAGGATGATCCTGGGATCCTGCATCAGCGCGCGGGCGATGGCGACGCGCTGCTGCTGGCCGCCCGACAGCGCCTCGGCGCGTTTGGGGGCCTGTTCGGCAATGCCCAGCCGGTCGAGGATCTCCAGCGCCTTGAGGATGTCGGCACGGGGCCACAGGTTGAACATGGTGGCCAGGGTCGAGCGCCGCGACAGGATGCCGTGCAGCACGTTCGAGGCCACATCCATACGGGGAACAAGGTTGAACTGCTGAAAGATCATCGCGCAGTTGCCTTGCCATTGGCGGCGATCAGCGCCACGCAGGGCCAGCACATCCTGCCCGTCGACCAGAATCTGCCCCGAACTGGCATCGGTCAGCCGGTTCATCATGCGCAGCAATGTGGACTTGCCCGCCCCCGAGCGCCCGATGATCCCGACAAAGGCGGGGCGGTCCACGGCAAAGCTGACATGATCCACCGCCGCGCGGGTTCCGAAGATGCGGGTCAGGTTTCGAACGTCCAGCATGGTGCCTCCGGCTTGCGTCGGGGCGAGTCCTAGGCGCGGGCTGTGACAGGCCGCCGACGGTTCGTTGAAGGTTTTGCGACGCTTGCCCGCCGGGGTGGGGGCCGATAACACTCGGTGCCATCGCAAGCGAAAGGACCGGCATGACCGAACGAGCCGCACAGAGGGCCGCACCGCCTGCCGCGCCCGGCATTGCGCCGCCGCGCGTCGCGGTGCTGGGCGCGATGGCGCTGGTGTCTGTGTTGGCTGCGGGGGCGGCGGGCATGGCCAGTTGGCGCAACGGGCTGGGCGCCCTCGATGCCCGGCTGGAGGACCGCCTGTCGATCACCGCCCACGGGCTTGGCTCCGAGGTGGAGCGCCTGCGCCATCTGCCGCGCGTGCTGGGCGAGGATCCGCGCCTGTGGGCGGCGCTGGATCGTCCCGGCGATGCATCGGCTGTGGCGGCGGCCAACGGGTATCTGCAACGGATGCGCGATCTGACCGGCGCGGACGAAGTGTATCTTGTCGCGCCCAGCGGCCTGACGCTGGCCGCATCGAACTGGAACGAGCCGGGCAGTTTCGTGGGCATGAACTACAGCTTTCGCCCCTATTTCCTTCAGGCCATGCGGCAGGGCGCGGCGCATTACTATGCCATCGGCGTGACAACCGGGCGGCCCGGCGCCTTTCTGTCGGCGCGGCTTGGGCCTGCCGATGCGCCGGGCGGGGTTGCGGTGGTCAAGATGGATCTGGGCGGAATGGAGGCCGCCTGGTCCCGCGCGGGGGAACTTGCGGCGGTGGCGGATGCCGATGGGGTGGTGTTTCTGTCCTCGGTGCCCGGCTGGCGCTTTCGCCCGCTGGCCCCGCTGGACCCGCAGCGGCTGGACCGTATCGCGCAGGAGCAACGCTATGCCGGGCTGTCCCTGGCCGAGGCAGAGCCGTTACCGGTCGAGGATCGGGTGATGTCACGTGCGGGGCAGGGGCAGGTGCGGCTTGGCTTTGGTATGGTTCCGGGCACCGACTGGCGGCTGTTGCAGGCGCTGCCGATGGCCGAGGCCCGGACCCAGGCGCTGTTGGTGGCGGCGGTGACGGCGGCGGCGGGGTTCCTGCTGTCGGCCTTTGCGCTGGTGGTGATGCAGCGCCGCCAGATCCTGCGCCTGCGTCTGGTCGAGGCCGACCGGCTGGAGGCGCGGGTCGAGGAACGTACCCGCGAACTGGCCGCAGAGGTCGAGGAGCGGCGGCGGGCCGAGGCGGAGTTGCGGCGCACCCAGGAAAGTCTGATCCATTCGGCCAAGCTGGCCGTGCTGGGCCGCATGTCGGCGGCCATCGTGCACGAGGTGGGACAGTCGCTGTCGGCGCTGGACAACAACCTTGCCGCGGCAGAACTGCATGGGGCCCGCGGTGCGGCGGACCGGCTGGCCCCGGCCCTGGGGCGGTCGCGGTCGATGCTGCGCCGGTTGCAGGGGGTTGTCGCGCGGCTGCGCGGATTTGGCAGCCGTCAGGTGCCGGTGGCGCTGGGCCCCGTGGGGCTGGAACCCGTTCTGACGGTGGCGGCGGAACTGGTGCAGCCGCGCGCGCGGGAACTGGGCGCAAGGCTTGACCTGCCCCGCGCGGCCTTGCCCGCCGTGCAGGGGGACGGGCCGCGTCTGGAACAGGTGCTGACCAATCTGATGCTGAATGCGCTGGAGGCGACGGCCCGCGCCGACCGCCCCCGGCGGGTTGTGGTGGCCGTCGCAGGTGGACCCGACGCGGTGGAGATCACGATCACCGACACCGGCCCCGGCATTCCGCCCGAGTTGCTTGACGACGTGATGGAACCCTTTGTCACCACCCGCACCGGCGAAGGGTTGGGCCTTGGCCTGTATATCGTGCAATCGCTCCTGGAACAGATGCAGGGCAGCCTGCGGTTCGGGACGGATGCCACCGGCACCACCGCCACGGTGCGCCTGCCTGTCGCGCTGGCCAGGGGGCGGGCGGCATGACCAGTCGCGGACAGATTGCCTTTGTCGATGACGAACCCGACCTGTGCGCAGCGGCGGCGGATTGGCTGGAAAGTTCTGGCTTTGCCGTGGCCACATGGTCCGACCCGGTGCGCGCCCTGGCCGAGATTGATCCGGCGCGTTGCGATGTGGTGCTGACGGATCTGCGGATGCCCGATCTGCCCGGCGACAGGCTGATGGCGGGCCTGCGCGCGCGTGATGCCGATCTGCCTGTCATCCTGATGTCGGCCCATGCCGATGTGCCGGTTGCGGTGGCGGCGATGCGCGAAGGTGCGCATGATTTCATCGAAAAGCCCTATATGGCCGAATATCTGGTGGCGGTGCTGGACCGTGCCGTCGAATGGCGCCGCCTGCGGCGCGAGATCGCCCAGGCCCGCGCCCCGCAGACACGCCGCGACCGGGTGGACCAGCGCCTGATCGGGCGTTCGCCCGCCATGGCCCATCTGCGCGAGGCGGTGTTGCAACTGGCCGATGTGCCCGTCGATCTGTTGCTGACAGGCGACGCGGGCACCGGGCGCGAAACGCTGGCGCGGCTGATCCACGACATTTCGCGCCGGGCGCGACGGCAGTTTGTCGCGTTGGATTGCGCCGCGATTCCCGAAGGGGCGCTGGAGGCGGAACTGTTCGGGCATGAACGCGGCGCCTTGCCGGGCACCAGCACCGAGCGCGCGAGCCGGTTCGAATTCGCCACGGGCGGCACGATCTATCTGGCCGGTATCCAGGCGCTGTCGTCCGGGTTGCAGGCCCGTCTGATCCGCGTGTTGCAGGACCGTGCGGTCGTGCGGCTGGGGGGCAATGCGCCGCGCCCGGTGGATGTAAGGCTGATCGCCTCTACCACGGGTGATCTGGCCGGACAGGCACGGCAAGGCGGGTTCCGGCAGGATCTGTACTTCCGCCTGTCCAGTGCGGGGCTGCGTGTGCCCTCGCTTGCGGAACGGCCCGAGGATATTGCGGCGCTTTATGCCCAGTTCCTGACCGAGGCGGCGGCCCGGTTCCGCCGC
The DNA here is from genome assembly GCF_900156815.1 of Gemmobacter megaterium. GTDB lineage: Bacteria > Pseudomonadota > Alphaproteobacteria > Rhodobacterales > Rhodobacteraceae > Wagnerdoeblera > Wagnerdoeblera megaterium. The sequence continues at coordinate 215,906 of NZ_FTOT01000004.1, read as the reverse complement.
CCTGCGCCCGAACCCGGCCCTGCCGAGATGGAGGTGTTGCGCGCCCGTGCCTGGCCCGGCAACCTGCCGCAGCTGCAGGCGGCGGCAGAACGTCACGTGTTGGGACTGCGCGACGATTCCGGGCGGGGGCCGATGCCCAGTGCGACCCCGGATGACCGGCTGCCCTTGCCGCGCCGCGTGGCGGTGTTCGAGGCGCAGGTGATTGCCGAGGCGCTGGCACGGTGTGGCGGGTCTTCGGCGGCGGCGGCGGAGCTTCTGGGGGTGCCGCGCCGCACGTTGAACGAAAAGATCGCCCGCTATGGCTTGCGGGAGGGGGACGGCGCCTGAGACGGCGCGCGGCCCGCTCCGGCATTACGCGCGCCTGTCCCGCATCCTCGACCCGGCACCGGAACGCGGGCGGAATTTCGCCAGCCCTGGGCGCCCTGGCGGAATTCCGCCAGCACCGGGCCAGATCACGCGCAGGCAACGATTTTGTTACCGCCTTGTTTCCGGTGAATTTTCGCCAGAACCGCCCGAGAAACGGGCGCCTTGAAAAAAATGCTTCGTTCATGCCGTTCGGGCGCCCACCCTGAAGGTCGATTCACAAGGGAGGGGAATACCCATGACTCGCATGTTCACCATCATCGCGGGCGCCGCACTCGGCGCGGCCAGCGTCGGTCTGAGCGCCACGGCGGCGCGGGCCGAATTCATCAACGTGCTGACCGGCGGCACCTCGGGCGTCTATTATCCGCTGGGTGTGGCGCTGTCGGAGCTGTATGCCGGTGGCATCTCGGGCGCGCGGACCCAGGTGCAGGCCACCAAGGCATCGGTCGAGAACCTGAACCTGCTGGCGGCTGGCCGGGGCGAAGTGGCCTTTGCTCTGGGCGATTCCGTGATGGCAGGCTGGGAAGGCCGCGAGGAAGCGGGCTTCAAGGCGCCGCTGACCAATCTGCGCGCCATTGGCGGGATGTATGACAACTACATCCAGATCATCGCCGAGAAATCGGCCGGGATCGAAACCATTGCCGATCTCAAGGGCAAGACCATTTCCGTCGGCGCCCCGGCCTCGGGCACCGAGTTGAACGCCCGCGCCATCTTTGCCGCGGCTGGCATGAGCTATGGCGACATGGGCAAGGTGGAATATCTGCCCTATTCGGAATCCGCCGAACTGATCAAGAACCGCCAGTTGCAATCGACGCTGCAATCCTCGGGGTTGGGGGCCGCCTTCATCAAGGATCTGTCCACCACCCACGAGATCACCATCGTTTCGATTCCTGCCGAGATCGTGAATTCCATCGGGGCGCCCTACAAGGCGGCAGTGATCCCCGCGGGCACCTACAATGGCCAGGATGCCGAAGTGCCGACGGCCGCAGTGACGAACATTCTGGTCACGTCGGAGAAGGTGTCCGAAGAAACCGTCTACCAGATGACCAAACTGATGTTTGAAAACATCGACAAGCTGCGCGCGGCCCATTCGGCGGCCTCGGCGCTGGATCCGGCAAAGGCGGTGCAGGCGCTGCCGATCCCGCTGCATCCGGGTGCTGAAAAGTACTACCGCGAAATCGGCGTCCTGAAGTGACGGGCGGACGGGCAGGGGGCATCCCCCCTGCCTGACCCCAGCGGGAACGCGCGGGCCAGCCCGGCGCGTTCCTTCGTCTCTCTTCCCGGCCACGAGGAAACGCCATGAGCCAGTTGCCCCATTCCAAGGATACCCCTACCGCCGACGAAAAGGTCGAGGGCCTGCCCCCCGGTTTCGGCACCGGCCTGCCGGGCCGCATCGCCTTCTGGATCGCCTTTACCTTTTCCCTGTTCCAACTTTGGGTGGCGGCCTATGGCGCGCTGGCCAGCCAGATCGTCCGGGCCATGCATGTCGGATTCCTGCTGCTGCTGGGGTTCGTGCTGATCGGCAACCTGCTGGCCAAGACCCGCATGGGGCAAGGGGTTTACTGGGTGCTGGGCATACTCGGGTTTGGCACGGGCCTGTACAACTGGGTGTTCTACAAGGATCTGATCCTGCGGTCGAATTTCCTGACCACGGCGGATCTGATCGTCGGTGCCGTCCTGATGGCGCTGGTGTTCTGGCTGGCGCGGCGGCTGATGGGCTGGCCGCTGGCGATCATTGCCGGGATCTTCCTTGCCTATTGCGCCTGGGGGCAGCACCTGCCGGGGCTGCTGGGCCATCGCGGCTATGACTGGGACATGCTGATCGAGCATTTCGGCTTTGGCACCGAGGGGATCTATGGCTCTCCGGTCTATGTGTCGTCGGCCTATATCTTCATCTTCGTGGTCTTTGCGGCGTTTCTGGAACGCGCCGGGATGCTGGATCTGTTCAACGACGTTGCGCTTGGCCTTGTCGGGCACTGGCGCGGTGGCGCGGCGCAGGTCTGCACGCTGTCCTCGGCGCTGATGGGCACCATCTCGGGTTCGGGCGTCGCCAATGTGGTGGCCTCGGGGCAATTCACCATTCCGTTGATGAAGAAATCCGGCTTTCGCCCCGCCTTTGCCGGCGGGATCGAGGCGACTGCCTCGATGGGCGGGCAGATCCTGCCGCCGGTGATGGGTGCGGTCGCCTTCATCATGGCCGAAACGCTGAACCTGCCCTATGGCGATGTGGTGCGCGCCGCTATCGTGCCCGCGCTGCTGTACTTCGGCGTGTGTTTCTGGAGCGTGTATCTGGAATCGGGCAAGCACGGCCTGCTGGGCCTGCCCCGCAACGAACTGCCCAGCCCGTGGCAGGCGTTGAAGAAACAGTGGATGCTGCTGATCCCGCTGGGCGCGCTGGTCTATATGCTGTTTGCCAACTATACGCCGATCTTTGCCGGGTCCATGGCGCTGGCGCTGGTCGTGGTGCTGATCCTGGGCATGGCCATCGCGGCCACCATCGGGCCGGTTGCCTTCCGCTTTGCCTTCTGGATCGCCCTGGGGCTGGCATCGGCGGCGTTCCTCAAGTTCGGCGTCAACCTGCTGATGATCGTGATCGGCGTGCTGCTGGCGGCCTGTGTGGTGCTGCGGGGCGGGCGGCAGGCGCTGGTGATCGTGCGGGATTCGCTGGCACAGGGTGCGCGCAATGCGCTGCCGGTCGCGGCCGCTTGCGCCATCGTCGGCATCGTGATCGGAACGCTGACGCTGACCGGCATCGCCTCGACCTTTATCGGTGCCGTGATCCGTATTGGCGAGAACAACCTCTTCCTGTCGCTGGTGCTGGTGATGATCACCTGCCTGATCCTGGGCATGGGGATTCCGACGATTCCGAACTACATCATCACCTCGTCGCTGGCCGGGCCTGCGCTGGAACAACTGGGCGTGCCGCTGCTGGTCAGCCATATGTTCGTGTTCTACTTTGGCATCATGGCGGACCTGACCCCGCCTGTCGCGCTGGCCTGTTTCGCCGCGGCACCGATGGCAAAGGTGTCGGGGCTGCGCATTTCCATCGACGCGACCAAACTTGCGATTGCCGGGTTCGTCATGCCGTTCATCGCCGTCTATTCGCCGGTGCTGATGTTGCAAGAGCCCTATCCGGGGTCGTTCTTTGCCGAAACCTTCGGCTATTGGGCAGAGTTCCTGTGGACACTGGCGCAGGCGGCGTTTGCGGTCGGGCTGTGGGGTGTGGCGGTTGTCGGCTTCCTCGTCGCACCGGCCGCCATGTGGGAGCGCGCGATGGCGCTGGGAGCAGGCATCTTGCTGGTCACGCCGGGCATGGAAACCGATCTGGCAGGCTTTGCGCTGGGGATTGCCTTTGTGGTGCAGCATCTGTTGCGTCATCGCGGCAAGCCCTCCATGCCGGTGGCCGCCTGATGCTGTGCGTGGCTGCTGCCGGCGCCATTCTGGCGCTGGCAGCGGACAGGTTCACCCTGGAATGGACCCATTCCGTCACCCGCACCCAGTGGGAGGAAAGCTGGGTCGCCGGCCCCGAGGGCCTGCACCCTGTCGAAGCCCGGATCGCCGGCCCCGGCGCCGGGATGGAGATCCCCGACGGAGCCTGGCGCGTGCCGGGCGGCTGGCGGTACCGGGTGCAGGTGCCGCCGCAGAAACTGGTTGTGCTGGCAAGTTCCGGCGCCACGCCTTCGGGGTGGCGAGTGTGTGCGGCGGGCCAGTGCCACGATCTGGCGCTGGCGGCCGATGCGCCTGTGCGGATGTGGTGGGGCGCGCGCTGCGCATAGCCAGCGCCCCCCGCGATCGCGTTCTTGCCCTTCCCCTTTCCATTCGGGCAAAAGCCTGCAAACATGCCGCGCTGCCGGGCATGGCGACAGCCGGCAGACGACAGGGCAACGTGGCAACGCTGGACGGGTGTGCAGGAATGCAACATGCACAGGACAGGTTCCAGTGGGACGATCTGCGCTATGTTCTGGCCGTTGCGCGGGCGCGCTCGGTTTCGGGGGCGGCGCAGCAGTTGCGCGTGGACCACACCACAGTCAGCCGTCGGGTCAGCAGGCTGGAGCAACTGCTGAACACGGCGCTGTTCAACCGCACCCGGTCGGGCTATTCGACCACGGCGGCCGGGGCGCGGGTGGTGGAACTGGCGCAGCAGATGGAAAGCGCGCTGATCCGGTGCGAAGGCGAGATCACCAACCGCAACGATGAATTGCGCGGCACGGTGCGGGTGGCCGCGCCGGACGGGTTTGGCAGCATCTTTCTGGCGCCTCGGCTAGCGCAGCTTTGCACCGATCACCCGGAATTGCGGGTCCAGCTTTATCCATCGCAAACGCGCTACAGCCTGGCCGACCGCGAGGTGGATATTGTCATCGGGCTGCAAAAACCCGCGACCGGACGGCTGACGGCGCGCAAGTTGACGGAATATCGCATCCGCCTTTATGCCAGCCGCAGCTATTGCGACCTGCATGAACTGCCCCGCAGTTTCGAGGCGCTCCAGGCTGCGCCGATCATCGGTTATGTCGAGAATCTGGGCACCGAACCGCCCGTCGATTTTCTGCCCTTGTTGCCCGGCAAGGTCCGGGCGCGGTTTGCCAGCTCGAACCTGTTGGCGCAGATCAATGCGGTTCTGGCCGGGCAGGGCATCGGGTTTCTGCCCGATTTCGTGGTGGACGGGCGGCCCGAATTTGTCCCGGTTCCGGTCGAATTCCAGATCGACCGGGAACTCTGGCTGATGATCCACGAGGACAACCGCAATCTGGCCCGGGTGCAGGCCGTGGCCGAATTCATCCAGTCCGAGGTGCGCAAGAGCCGCAGCACCTTTTTCGCAGACTAGCGCCAGTCTGCCCCATTCATCTGCATGAGGGTCACGTGAATCCAGTTCCACTGCACCGCGAAAGTGTTGTGCCGCAAACGTCGCGCCCGGATCCGTCGCGTCTGGTGGCCGGGGATCCGGTACATACCACCTGGAATGTCGAAGAGCGCGGGGCGCTGTTCGCCGGGATCTGGCAATCGACGCCGGGCAAGTGGCGCGTGGCCTATGACGAGTGGGAATATGTCCATATCCTATCGGGCCATTCTGTCCTGACGGATGATCAGGGCAGCGAGACAGTTCTGAAAACCGGGGACCGCTGGATCATCCGCCCCGGATTCTCCGGCACCTGGGAGGTGATCGAAACCACGGTGAAGGACTATGTGATCCTGGCCTGAGCGGGCCGGTTCAGCAAAAGGGGGCTTTGTGCCCCCTGATCCGGTTGGCGGGCCAACCGTAACGTTCCCCGCAGGATCGGTCGATCACAGCGGAAAGAGGCAGGGGGGGATCCCCCCTGCCGATGGGATCATTCCCAGGACATCGCCGTCAGATCGTCGATCGGCGCAGGCCAGTTTTCCCACAGCCCCTTGAGCCCGGCCTTGGCGACGCCCGCCTTGGCAAGTTGGAACAGATAGACGTTCACATAGTCCTGCGCGATCATCTCCTGCGCGGCCTTGGTCAGATCCGAGCGCTTGTCCGGATCGACCGTCACGGCCAGTTCGTCGATCAGGGCGACGAATTCCGGCTTGCCATACTGGAAGTAATAATCGGGCCGGGCGTAGATGTTGATGTCCATCGGCTCGACATGGCTGATGATGGTCAGGTCGAAATCCTTGCCGCGGAACACCTGTTCCAGCCATTGCGCCCATTCGAGGTTGGAGATCTCGGTCTCGACCCCGACGGCCCGCAGTTGTGCGGCAATGATCTCGCCGCCGCGGCGCGCATAGGTCGGCGGGGGCAGGGCCAGCCGCAGTTTCAGGTTTTCCACGCCGGCCTCGGCCAGCAGGGCCTTGGTCTTTTCAGGATCATGGGCCGAAAGGCCGGTCAGATCCACGTAGTCCGGGTGGTGCGGGGCGAAATGGGTGCCGATGGGGGTGCCATAGCCGAACATGGCTCCGTCGATCACCTCCTGGCGGTTCACCGCATGGGCGATGGCCTGGCGGACCTTTACATTGTCCAGCGGCGCCTGCCGGTTGTTCATGGCAAGGATCGTCTCACCCTCTGTCGAGCCCTGGAGAACCTGGAACTCCGGGTTGCCTTCGAACTGGGCCAGCGTCTCGGGGGCGGGGAAGTTGGGGAAATAGTCCACTTCGCCGGTCATCATGGCGTTGAAGGCGGCGGTCGGGTCGGAAATGATCTTGAAGGTGGCGCGGGCCAGGGCCGGTTTTTCGCCCCAGTAGTCCGGGTTGGCCGCCAGTTCGATGGAATCGCCCTGGGTCCATTTCACGAACTTGAAGGCGCCGGTGCCGACCGGGTTGGTCGCATTGCCAGCCACGGATTCCGGCCCCATGATGACCGCATCGCCCCAGGCCATGTTGAAATCGAAATTGCCCGTGGGCGCCTTCATGGTGATCTTCACCGTCAGCGGATCCACCACCTCGACGGTCTCGATATTGGCGAAAAGCTGCTTTTGGGCGTTGGTGCTGCCTTCGGCGGTGGCGCGTTCCAGGCTGAACTTGACGTCCTCGGCATCCATCGTGGTGCCGTCATGGAATTTCACGCCGTCGTTCAGGTGAAAGACCCAGACCTTGCCGTCTTCCTCGACGTCCCAGCTCTTGGCCAGAAGCGGATGGATCGAACCATCCGGGCCAAAGCGGGTGAGACCCTCGAAGATGTTGATCTGGGTAACTTCGCGGATCGCCGCCGCCGCGCCCGAGGTCGGGTCGAGGTTCGGCGGCTCCAGCACCAGACCCACGGTGACGCTGTCCTGCGCCAGCGCGGAACCGGCCATCAGCGCCAGCGCCGCCACCGAGAGTTTCATACGGTTGAACATGGGATAACCTCCGTGTCGCGGGGCATTGCGCCCCTTGTTGTGATGGTGGGATCAGGCCAGAAAGCAGTTACAAAAGCAACTCTTTCAGGGTCAACGCCATGACCCGCGCGCTGTCCATCATGTCGTCCACGCCGATCCATTCGTCCGGCTGGTGCGCCAGATCCAATACGCCCGGCCCATAGGCGATGCAGTTCTTCAGCTTGCCGATGCGGTCGATGTGCTTTTGGTCATAAGTGCCTGGCGAAACGACATATTCCGCGTGTTTGCCCAGAACCTTGGCGATGGCGCCGGCGACGGTCCGCACCACGGGGGCGGATTCGTCGGTCATGCTGGGCTGCACTTCGAACAGGTCGCGCACCTCGTATTCGAAACTGGGCCGCTGCGCCTTGACCCGCTCCAGCAGGGTCGAGATCTCGCCCTTCACGTCCTTGATGTCTTCCTCGATCAGGAAGCGACGGTCGATGATGATGCGGCAGCGGTCGGCCACACAGGGCGCTGGCAGGCCGGTAAAGCCCGGCTCGGGTTCCGGCTCGCCACCATGGATCGAGTTGATGTTCATGGTCGATTGCCGGGCCCCGGCGGGGATCACCGGCATGGCCGTGTGCTTGGTGGTCAACAATGGATAAAGCTGGTGTTCCATCTGTTCGAGCACCGCGCCCATATGGCGGATCGCGCTGTCGCCCAGAAAGGGCATCGAGCCATGGGCGATGCGCCCCTTGGTTTCGATTTCCGCCCACCATACGCCCCGGTGGCCCAGGCAGATACGGTCCTTGTGCAGCGGCTCCGGGATGATGACATGCTGCACGCGATCCGGGCTGAAATAGCCCTTTTGCGCCATATAGGCCACGCCGCCGAACCCGCCCGATTCCTCGTCGGCGGTCGCGGAAATCTCGACCGCGCCCTTGAACTCGGGGCAGGCGGCGATAAAGGCCTCGGCGGCGATGATGCTGGCGGCAAGGCCGCCCTTCATGTCGCAGGCGCCGCGGCCATAGATCTTGCCATCGGCCAGTTCGCCACCGAACGGATCCCTGGTCCAGCCGTGGCCGACCTCGACCACGTCATGGTGGCTGTTGAAATGCACGCATTCGCCGGGCTGCCCGCCCTCGCGCCGTGCCAGCAGGTTCCAGCGCGGATAGGTCTCGCTGTCGCCCGGTGCGCCATGGGCCCGGATGAATTCCACTGTGAAACCCTTGGGTTCCAGCCGGGCGGCAAGATAATCGCAGATTTCCCGGTAGTTGCGCCCCGGCGGATTCAGCGTCGGAATGCGGATGAGGTCTTGCGTCAGCGCGATCAGGTCATCGCGGCGCGCGGTGATTTCGGAGAGGATGCGGTCTTCGGTCATGGTGCGCGCACGATGCGCCAGCGCGACGTCCCTTGCAAGAGCATGAAAGCGGATGACGCTGGGGATGCAATTTGCGATAACGCTTCCCAAATCAGGTGAACGTATTTTCCGCAGGAGTATCCCATGGCCGATTTCGATGCCGCAATCCGCAAGAGCCAGGAAGAGGTCGCCAAGGCGCAGACCCGGATCTCCGCCGTGACCGCCAGGGTCGAGGAAGCGCGGGCCAAGATCGCGCAGGACGGCCCCGAGATCGACATCGAAACCGCAACGCTGGAAGATGTTCACCAACACACCGAACTGATGAACGCGAATATCGCCGAGCTCATCATGGGGCTGGATGATGTGACGGCCGCCTTCTCGAAGGATTTCGACGAGATGCGCAGCAAGACCGGCTGGGAGAGCTTTATCGGCGTCTTCTCGCGCGGCAAATCCGAATCGCTGCGCCAGGAACGCCTGCGCACCGCGTCCATCGACACCAAGTTGCAGGATCTGATCGCCAAATCCGACGTGATCGTGCGCCTGCTGCAATCGCAACTCGATCTGCTGAACGAGCAGAAGGTCAAGGTCGAAGGCAATCTTGGCGAAACCCTGACCGACCGCGAGACGGTGGTGGGCCAACTGGAAGCTGTACGGGCCGAAATCGCGGCACTGGATCCCCGGCTGATCGAACTGGAAAACCGGATCTCGGTCGAACAGGACGCCGCCGCGCGCACCCGGCTCGAGACCGATCTGGCGGCCCTGAACGCGCGTCACAATGCGCTGGTGCAGGACGAACAGGTGATGCTGGCGAAATCCCAGACGCTGGAGCGCTATATCGAAAAGGGCAAGACCTGGGTCGACTCGCTTACCAATCAGGCGGCGACCCAACTGGTGCTGATCAACAAGCTGCAAACCGATACCAAGCAGCGCGTCGTCTTGTATGATGCGCTGGTCAAGTCGCTGAAAACCGCCCAGCAACAGGATGTCGCGCACCGCATCAACGAAATCGGCGTCCAGACCGACAAAGAGGCCCAGACCGCCATGGCCGCCATTGGCACCGCCACCAACCAGCGCATGGCCGACATGCTCGAAGCGCACGAGGACCACATGGTCTTTGCCCGCAAGGTTCTGGAACAGAAGGCCAAGGCCGATGAACGCTTTGCCCGCCGCTTTGCCCGGATCGTCGAAAAGCACGACAAGAACCTCTACGGGCAGAACTGACGCGCCCCATGGTCGATCAAGCCCCTGACCATACCGAACTCTACGATGACCTTGCCGCCCGGCGCTATTTTGCCAAGTTCGACCGGATCACCGGCCATATGCCGCGCGTCGCGGCGGAACTGGAACGCGATGGCCATCTGAGCCGCCCCGAACTGCGCCTGATGGGCGGCTATATGGAGGCGCTTCAGCGCAGCTTTCAGGCGCTGTCGCTGAAATATCTGATGACGGGCCGGGCCGAAGGGGCCGGAATCCGGCAACGGCTGGCCTTCGACCGGCACGAAAGCGGATTTCCCGTCGCGGCGGAACTGCTGTTCATGGCCAATGACACCGCCCAGGCCATGGGGCATCTGGCGGCGCTTCCCTCCGAGGATGAGCTCAAGGACCGGATGATCCGCCAGATCGTCGGCGAACATACCTTGCCGACGGGGCTGCAATACAGCCTCGCCCAGCGGCTCTATTACCAGATGCTGGTGCAGGGCGGCCTGTTTCTGGCACGCAATGACGTACAGGCCCAGTGGCTGGCCGGGGACGACGGGCAGCGGCGCACCTGGCTGTTGTCATGGGCGGTCTATGACACGCTGGTCAATCTGCCGGTCATCTATCTGATGCAGGTCGAGGATTCGGGGCGCGTCCCGCTGCCCAGGGATGACCGCCGCTGGCCGGCCGCGCAGTCGCATCTGATGGCGCAGTCGCTGAACGGGCTGAAACTGCTGACGATTGCCCAGGGCTTCGACACCGATTACGACGATCTGCACCCCAAGCATCTGAAACGCCTGCACCTTGGCCCGATGTATTCCAGCGCCTTCACCCTGCAATCGGGCCCTATCGGCGAAGTGCTGGCCGAGGCCCGCGCGCCCGAAGGCCAGGACTGGTCGCTGGTCTGGACGCTGGAGGTGCTGACCGCTTCGGGCAGCCAGCGGGAAAAGACCGGCTGGTTCTCCACTGCGGAACGCCAGACCTTCGCCCTTGACCCCTTCATGGGGCGCGGCGCCGAAACCGGCGCCAGTGCCACCCACCGTTTCGTCATCCTGCCCGAGCGCCCCTATCAGGTGCTGGCCGAACGCAATCCGCCCGGTTTTCATGACGTTACCCGTTTCGTGGTCGCTCCGGCCGGCCATGTGATGAAGGTCCGCTGAATGCGGCCCCCTTTCATCTTGCCCCAAATACCCTGGGGGTCCGGGGGTGAAACCCCCGGCCTCTCCGCCTGACCCGAGGTTCGCCATGTCCAGCCCCCGCGATACGATGGAACTGCGCGAGGAATCGATCCGCGCCCATTACGCCGCCGCACTTGCCCTGCTGCAGGGATTTGATCACGCGCCCCGCCTGGCGACTGCCCGCAGCGCCGAACCGGCGCCCGAGCGTTCTGCCGGGATTCCCGCCAGATCGCGCTTTCGCTCCACGACACCGGGGCTGGTCACGCGGCCTGCCGTGCGGCCGGGCACCGTTCATGTGCTGGACCGGATCGGCGCTGTGGCCGAGGATGGCCTGCCCACCCCCGCCAGCGCCTCTGCCACCCAGGCGTTGCGCCGGGCGCTGGCGATTGCTCTCGCGATGGGCGAGACCTATTCCGACCGCACCGGGCTGGTCGAACTCAAAAAGGCCAATCTCGAATCGCGGCTGCCTGCGCCCCGCCGCGCCGAATTCACCGAACTCCTGGCGGCCGAGGCGCTGGCGGTCCTGCATACCTTTGCCAATGCGCTGGCCTATCTGGTGGCGCCCCATCTGGGCGAGACCACCGTCGATATCGGCGGTGTCGAGGAGGTGTTGACCGACAACGCTGCTCTGGCCCTGCATGGGGCCCTGTGGGAACTCGATCAGGACATCGCCGCCTTCGGCAGTGATGACAGCCGCCTGCTGGCCACCCTTGCCGCCTTTGCCGAGGGGGTGATGACCAAGGCGCAGGCTCGCGCCGAAACCGCGCCGCGCCTGGCGCCCTTCACCCAGGCAAGCTGGCAAGTCGAGGCCGACGGGCTGACCATCGCGGGCTTTGCCCCGGCCCGCAAGGCGCGCGGCACCACGCTGACCATGGCGTTCAAGAAACCCTCCGAGGTGATCGGCAACCACATTGCCAAATATCAGGCGATGAAACTGGCCAAGATGCTGATGGCCTACGACTTCGACCGCAAGCTGAACCCCTTTGCCGAACTGGGCGGCTTCATCTTCACCTTCATGGGCGATGGCGCACCGGGAACCGGCAAGACCACGCTGATCCAGATGATGGCCGGGCTGCTGAACGACTATTGCAAGGTGGCGGGCTATCCGTTCCGCTACCAGAATTTCAGCATCGACCAGATCGACAGCTATCAGGGCAAATCGGGCCAGAACGCGAAATCCTTCATCACGAACATTTTTGACCCGGCGGTGATCGGCTTTGGCACCATCGACGATATCGACCAGATCGCCGGCAAGCGCGGCGACCGCCAGTCCAGCGCCGGCCAGCAAGAGGTGACGGCGGTGTTCATGGAGGCGTTTGCAGGTGCCAACACCGTCGTGCGCGGCAACTGCACCTTTGGCATGTTCTCGAATTTTCCCGAGAATGTGGATGACGCGCTGCGCCAGCGCGCGGGCGCGCGCTTCCTGGTCGATGGCCCCCAGTCGCGCGAGGATTACATCGACATCCTGTCGCTGCTGCTGGGCAAGAACCACGCCATTCCCCTGGGCGCGCATGACCTGTTCGCGGCCCAGGCCATCCAGCGCGCGGTGGCCGACAGTTTCGCCGCCCACAACCTGCCGCACGAGGGCGGGTTGCGCGCCGTATGGGACAGGGTGGCGGCAGAGCTTGGCCCGCTGGACACGCTGGCGAAACTCGGCAGCTATCTCAAGGCGATCCAGACCGCCGACCCGCGCTTTACTGGCCGCGCGATCAAGAATATCACCGATGCGGTCAAGGTGCGGGCGATGGATGTGGACCTGCCCGACGCATGGATGGAACAGCCCGATCTGTTCCTGTTCCAGCCCTATGACCGCAAGACCGCGATGCTGCGCGAAATGGTCCGCCCGATCACGGTTGAGATGGTGGTGCAGGAAATCAACCGCTATGCCGACAGCGAATTCCGCTATGCCGACAAATCGGACGAAGTGGCGATTGCCAACATGGTCCGCGACATGGGCCGGACCGAGGAAGCCAGACGACGGTATCTCGAGGGGCGGGGGTGAGCGTCACATGACCCGTATCGCCCCGCATACGCGCGACCAGGCAAAGGCGCTGCGCCTGGATATGACCCGCCAAGAGCGCCGGCTCTGGACGCAACTGCGCGAGCTCAACCGCCTGATCGGCACCCGGTTTCGCCGGCAGGCGCCGGTTGGCTCCTACATTGCTGATTTTTGCGATTTCGGCCGCCGTCTGGTGATCGAGGCGGACGGCGGCGGGCATGGCGGGTCGAAAGATGCCGTCAGGGACGCCTGGTTCGCCCTTCAGGGGTTACGGCTGCTCCGGTTCTGGAACCGCGAGATTGAGGATAATCTGGATGGCGTCATGCAGGTGATCCTTGAGGCGATTGAAGCGGCCCCCCCACCCCCTCCCTCCCCCACAAGGGGGGAGGGGGCCACCCGGCACTGCACCGGCGCGCCGCGATGGAAACCCGGCGCCTCCCCTCCCCCTCGTGGGGAGGGGATGGGGGAGGGGGGCAGCCCGCACCACCCCGGCGGCCAGACAGGACTCCAGCCATGAAACGCCTCATCGAAAAGGGCCTGATGTTCGGCAACCTTGTCGAAATCGCCAGCCCGGCGCTTGTCACGCGCTACAACCGTGCGCTCAAACACCTGACCGGGCGGGAAACGCAGCTTCAGGATTTCCACATCGACATTTCCGGCTATTCGCCCGAAGTGGGCGACGAGCTGGGGGATGATCTGTATCTCAACCCCGACGGCGCCAACCGGCAATTCATCCTGCTGAGCACGGCGCAGAAACATGCGCCGCTGCTGAATGCCAAATTCTCCACCGCCCGCGGCATCCTGCGCCAGTTCATCGACGCCAATGAATCGCAACTGTTCGCCTTGACCGCGCGGGATGCGGTGGCGGGGGAATTGCAGAATTCGGTCTATGAGCTGTCGAACCCCGCGCGGCTGTTCGACATCCGCCGCATCACGGTCGAGGCCGATACCATCGGCCGCCATGTCGCCGATGCGGGCAAGCTGACGACGCTGATCGAACGTTTCCGCACCGAACCCGATGGCTGGCGCGATGATGTGCTGATTGCTGACATGATCGGGCTGGCGAAAAAAACCGGCGACGTGACCCGCGTGCCCATTGCCCTGCCGGCCATGGGGTTCGAACAGGCGAATTTCTGGACCAGCCATTTCGGCGGCCTCTATATCTTCCGCAAGGCCGCCGCCCCGGCCGCGATCAGCGTGGCCCCGCCCGAGTCGCTGGGCGCGTTGCCCATCGGTCAGGTGATCTGGCTGCGGAGCAGGAACATGCTGGCGGATTGGCTGGCCAAGAACGCGCTGGTCGAAAGCATCGTGACCGCGCGCAACGTCGATACCGCCGCGCTGTTGCGCCAGAAGATGGATTTCGTTCTGGTCGCCGCGGCGGACAAGCTGGGCCTTGATCTGTCGGGGGCCACCCGCGCCGATCTGCGCCAGATCGCGCGCAAGCTGGGCAGCGCGCTGCCCGAGGAATTCACCGGGCTGGCTGCCGTCCTGCGATGGGCCGAAACGGGCGGCGACTGGCCGCAGATCAGCTCTGACCATCCGGCGTATTTCTATCTCTTGCGCGCGGTGCAGGGGCCGGACAAGGGGCTGGTCAACATGCTGCTGTCGGAGCTTTCGCCGCTGGATGTGCGGCAGATGTATATCTGCCACAAGGAACTGTTCTACCACAGCTATGCGCAATGGTCTGATGCCAAGCGCGGCTGGGTGGCGGAATTTCTGGAACGGGAATACAAGATCGACAAGGCCGGGGCGCGTGCTGCCCTGTTCGGCCCCGAACCGGCGATGGACGAGACGCCCCGCTCTGCCCCGCGCGTTGCCGGGCCGTGGACGGGAACGCCCATCCGGGCGGTCGGCCCATGGGGCGCTGTGGCAAGGGAGCGGCGATGATCGGTTTTCTGCGGCTTGGGATCTTTCTGCTGATCGGGCTTTCGGTGCTGTATGTGCTGATATCCGTCTTTGCCCGGTCGCTGGAACGCGAGCGGCTGGAGAAACGCTGGGATGCAGGGCAGGGCGAGGGCGAGCGGACCGCCTATGTCGAGGCAGGCATGGCCCGCTACCAGAAATCGCTGCGCCGCCGTTTGCTGTGGGGCGTCTACATCGTGCCGCTGGTGGTGATCGGTGTGCTGATCTATGTGCTGAACTTTTCCTGAGGAGTGGGTGTGATGCGCTGGCTGAAACGAGGGTTCTGGACCACACTGGTGCTGCTGGTGGTGACGGTCCTGCACTACACCCTGCCGCAGACCGACATCGTGCGCGTGGTCGGCACCGAAACCCGCCGCATCGACTTTGGCGAGAATTCGTTCTTCTGGTCCGGCCCCGATGTCGGCACTGCGACCGGCGGCCTGACGCGCGACGTGTTCTTCATCCAGACCGTGCGGCCCAACGGGCGCCCGATGGTCTATCGCAACGAGGATACCGGCTGGGGCTGGCCGCCGTATTTCAAGTTCAACAGCTACAACCTTCAGGCGGTCTCCACCTCGCTTGTCTCGCAGTCCGAGGCGCCGAAATGGGTGGCGATCAAGCATTATGGTTGGCGGAACGAGTTCTTTACCATCTTTCCCAACGCCATCGCCGTGCGGCAGGTGTCTGGCCCCGATGAAACGATCGTGCCGTGGGATTCTATCCTCATCCTGATCCTGCTGGCCGGGCTGGTCGTGCTGATCTGGCGGATGCTGGCGCAGTTCCGCGAGCGCATGATCGACCCGCTGGTGGACGAGGTCGGCGACAGGTTCGATGCGATGGATGCCCGCGCGGACGAGGCGCGTGGCCGGGCGCGCGGACTCTGGGGGCGTTTTGTCGCCTGGCTGAACACCTGGAAGGGCAAGCCCCGGCGCTGACCGCCCGGCAAGGGCGGGCGAGGGCACCACCGGGGCAGGCCGACCCGCCGGGCTGCTGGCTGCCCCGCAGAACACATCGACCCATGCGATGCGTCGCATCACCGAAAATCATGTGTGCCTGCCAGGGGTCTGCCATTGTTTGCGGCCTGCCGCAGGGGTAGCGAGGCAGGTACCGGACGCCGCGTCCGGCGGGGAGGGAATCATGGTGCAGCCTGTCGGGGCTGGGCGCTCGGCAGCGCCCGTGTCGGACAATATCAAGGGCGCGGGTTTCATGCTTGTTGCCATGGCGGCCTTTATCCTTGGCGACGCCTGCATGAAGGTGGTGATCGGCCATATCCCGCTGTATCAGGCGGTGACGTTGCGCGGGGTGGTCACGGTGCCCCTGTTGCTGGTGCTGGGGCGGCTGTTCGGCGGCATCAACCTGACCCGACTGCGCGACTCGTGGCGCGTGATCAGCCTGCGCACGGCCGGAGAAATCGGCGCAACGCTGACCTTTTTCTATGCGCTGGTGAATATGCCGCTGGGCGCCTTGTCGGCCATCCTGCAATCCGCCCCCCTGGCGGTGACGGCCGGGGCGGCGCTGTTCATGGGGGAAAAGGTCGGCTGGCGGCGCGGCCTTGCGATTGTCGTCGGCTTTGCCGGTGTGTTGTTGATCGTGCAACCGGGAACCGAGGGTCTGAACATGGCGGCGGTGGTGGCGCTGATTTCGGTGGGGTTCATCGTCGTGCGTGACCTCTCGACCCGCCGTTTGCCTGCGGATGTTCCATCGGTGGGGGTGGCGCTTGTGGCATCGGTTGCGGTGATGGCGACGGGCGCGGTCCTGTCGCTTGGTACGCCCTGGCAGCCCGTGCCGCTTGCGGTTCTGCCGATTCTGGTGCTGGCGGCGGTGCTGGTCAACATCGGGTATATCTTCATCATTCGCGTCATGCGTGTGGGCGAGGTCGGATTCACCACGCCGTTTCGCTATACGGCTCTGGTCTGGGCGATGGCCCTTGGCTGGCTGATCTGGGGCGAGGTTCCGCGGCCGACGACGCTTGTCGGTGCGGCCATCGTCGTCGCATCTGGCCTGTTTGTCCTGCTCCGCGAGGCGCAACTGGGCCGCACCCGGCGGCACTGACCGCGCTGGTCGTGTGCAAGGGCTTGACCTTGCCACGCTTTCCCTGCGCAAATGCCTGCCAACCGGGCACCGAGTCCCGGATACGTCACAAAAGGGACATTGCCCGTGTTTGCCATTCCTGCCATCCGTACCCTGTCGGCCTTTGCCCTTGCTGCCCTGTTGGCGGCCTGTGGCGCGGCCCCGCCGCCCGCCCCGCTTGAAGTTCCGGGCTATGGCACGGTCGAGGATGGAGGATTTACCATCGCCGCCGTGCCGCCCGATTTCGCGCCGCTGCAAAACCGCCGGACCACCGTCAGCTACGCCGGGACCGAGGCGCCGGGGACGATCGTGGTCGATCCGCATGTCAAGCTGCTGTACCTTGTCGGCGACGACGGCACGGCAGAGCGGTACCGGATTGCCGTAGGTGCCGAAGGCCGCGGGCTGCGATCGACCACCTATGTCGGACGCAAGGCCGAATGGCCGTCGTGGACACCGACCCGCAACATGATCCGCACCCAGCCCGAGCTGTATGCCGATCTTGCCGATGGCATGGGGCCAGGGCCGGACAATCCGCTGGGTGCGCGGGCGCTCTATCTCTATCGTGGCGGCAAGGACACGATGTTCCGCATCCATGGCACGGGGGACTACACGTCTATCGGTCATGCCACGTCGGCGGGCTGTATCCGGCTGTACAACCAGGACATCCTTGATCTGTACGAACGTGTGCCCAGCCGCGCGACGATCAAGATCCGCAGTGTCGCCGAATCCCGGCTGCTGGAAGGCGATGCGGCTGTCGATGCCTCGTTGGCGGCGGATGCCGAATTCCTGGCCCGTACCGAGCTTGCGCTGGCCGAACGTCGCCGGGCAATGGGGCTGGAATAACCCCCCCTCGCGGGTGCAAGGTGCAACCAAAGGCCCGGTCGGCAAGGACATGCTGGCCGGGCCTTTGCGTTTCGTGCAGCGGGTTTCAGCCCTGCGCCCGCAGGGCCCGCCCGATGACGATGTTCATGATCTCTCCTGTGCCATCCATGCATTCCGCGATGCGTACGGCGGCCAACTGGCGGGCAAATCCGTTTTCACGCTTCAGCGCATTGGCTCCCAGCGCCCGCATCGTCTGGCTGATCGTGTCAAAGGCGCTGCGGGTGCCCAGCTTCTTGGCATGGGCGGTCAGCGTGGCGTCGGGCGTGCCGGTCTCGAAGTGGCGGGCGGCCTGAAAGGTCAGGCTGCGGCTGGCCTCGATCGCGGTGGCGGCATCGGCCAGAATCCATTGCATCCCCTGATGGTCGATCACCGGCTTGCCAAAGGTGGACCGCCCTGCGGCATAGGCCAGCGCGCGGTCCATCGCGCCCATGGCCGCCCCGTTGCACATCGCGGCCACGCCCAGCCGGGCGACGTCGATGCCGTACATGGCGGCCTTGAACGCGGTACCGGGGGCGAAGGCCACGGCCGTATCCGGGGCAAAGGCGCCGTCAAAGGTCAGGTCGGTGGTGCCCATGGCGGCCGACCCCATCAGGTCCAGCGCCGGTTCCACCAGCACCCCGCTGTCGCCGCGTGCAAAGCCAAGCGCGGTCACGCCACGCGCGCCGCTGCCGGGTTCGGTCTGGCAAAAGGCGGCAAAGATGTCGGCATATAGTCCGTTCGTGACCCATGCCTTGCGCCCGCTGACCGCATAGCCGCCCGTCACCCGCTGGGCATGGGTGGTGATTGCCGTGGCATCCGATCCGGCCCCCGGTTCGGTCAGCAGAAACGCCCCCACCGCCTGACCAGAGATCAGCCGGGGCAGTGCCGCCGCGCGCAAGGCGGCATTGGGCGACAGCGACATGGCCACTGTCACATTGGTATGCACCGCCAATGCACAGGTGAACCCCATGTCGCGCCGGGCGAGCTCCTCATAGATGCGCAGCTGAGTGGCCACACCATCGCCAAAACCGCCCAGATCGCGCGGGATTGCCGTGCCGGTGAACATGGAGATCGCCTCGCGCAGCGCGGATTCCGGGCTGGCGGTGCCGGTATCCCAGGCCTCGCCTTGCGGGGCAAGAACGCGGTCGGCAAATTCCACCGCTGCGGCGATGCGGTTGGCGTTGACGGGGCCGTGGGGTTGGGCAAGCGGCTGATAGGTCATGGATCGTCCCTTAGATGTGCAGCGCATGGCCAAACGCCTTCAGCGCGGCCTCTGGAAACGCTTCGCCCTGGGTGGGATGGGCATGGATGGTTCCGGCAATGTCCTGCACCGTTGCCCCCATCTCGATCGCCAGGGCAAAGGCGGCGGCCAGTTCGGAGATACCCGCCCCCACCGCCTGCACGCCCAGCACCAGCCCGTTGTCCTTGCGCGAGACGACGCGGATGAACCCATCCTCGCGGCCCAGGGTCATCGCCCGGCCATTGGCCTTGAAGGGAAAGCTGTCGCTGCGCGCGGCGTCGCCCGCTTCGGACGGCGACTGGCCGACGGTGACGAGTTCGGGGTCGGTAAAACAGATGGCGGGCATGGCGCGCTTGTCCCAGGCGGCCCGGCCGCCTGCGGCAGTGTCCACCGCGATTTCGGCCTGCGCCATGGCGCGATGGGCCAACATCGGCTCGCCCGTCACATCGCCGATCGCCAGAATTCCGGTCATCGAGGTGCGCATCCGGTCATCGACCCGCAGGAAGGGGCCGTCCATCGTCAGACCCAACGGCTCGATCCCGGCAGTGTTCGGGCGGCGGCCAACCGTGACCAGCACCTTTTGCGCCGCAACCTCTGCCGCGCCGTCTGGCCCCCGTACAGTCAGCCCGCTGTCGCTCAGCCCCAGCGCCTGCGTGCCGGTCAGCACCGTGACCCCCAGCGCGGCCAGCCGGGCGGCGACGGGTGCGGTCAGATCCGCATCATAGGCGGGCAGGATGCGTTCCCCGGCCTCGATCACCGTGACCTTGGCGCCCAGCTTGGCAAAGGCCGTGCCCAGCTCCAGCCCGATATAGCCGCCGCCCACCACCGCCAGCGATTTCGGCACCTCGGTCAGCGCCAGCGCCCCGGTCGAGGACAGCACGCGCCCGCCAAAAGGCAGGAAGGGCAGCTCCACCGGCACCGATCCGGTGGCGATGATCACCGTTTTCGCCTTGACCGTGACTGGGCCCTCGGGGGTGTCCACCGCGACGGTCTTGCCATCGACGAACCGCGCCCGGCCCGTGACCACGCGCACCTTTGCCTTTCTCATCAAACCGGCCACCCCGCCGGTCAGCCTGGATACGATGCCATCCTTCCACGCCATGCCCTTGGTCAGGTCGATGCCGGGCGCACCGGCCGAAATCCCCAGCGGGTTATCGTGGGTCAGTTCGGTCGCGCGGTGGAATTCCTCGGCCAGATGGATCACCGCCTTCGACGGAATGCAGCCGATGTTCAGGCAGGTGCCGCCGGGCTGGGCGGCCTCGACCACCACGGTATCCAGGCCGCGTTGTCCTGCCCGGATCGCGGCGACATAGCCGCCGGGGCCTGCGCCGATGACCAGCAGTTGGCAGGCGATCGTTCTCATGCCTCGCCACCGGTGAACAACAGGGCGGGTTCTTCCAGCAAGCCCTTGATCCGCTGGACAAAGGTTGCGGCGTTCCAGCCATCGACAATGCGGTGGTCAAAGCTGGAGGACAGATTCATCACCTTGCGCGGGACAAAGCCGTTGCCATCCCAGACCGGGCGGATCTGCATCTTGTTCACGCCGACAATGGCGACCTCGGGGTGGTTGATGATCGGGGTATGCGAGATGCCGCCCATCGGCCCCAACGAGGTGATGGTGATGGTGCTGCCCGTCAACTCGTCGCGTGTCAGCGTGCCCTTGCGCCCGGCCTCGGCCAGCCGGGCCAGTTCACCCGCCAGATCCCACAGGCCGCGTGCCTCGGCATGGCGCAGGTTGGCCACGACCAGCCCGGTCTGGGTCTGCACGGCGATCCCGGCATGAACGGCGCCATACTGGTGCACGATCCCGGCATCGTCATCGAAACGGGCGTTCACCACCGGCTCGTCGCGGATGGCGATCACCATGGCGCGGATCAGAAAGGGCAGCAGGGTCAGCTTGGGCTGTCCCTCGGTGCGCGAGCGGTTCATCGTTTCGCGCAGGTCTTCCAGCCTGGTGGCATCCACATCCTCGACATAGGTGATATGCGGGATGCGGCTGCGCGAGGTGGACATCTTGTCCGCGATCATCCGGCGCAGGCCGACGACCTTGATCTGCCTGACCGTCAGGTCGCGCTGGCGGGCGGCGGTGGCCGACGCCGCACCGGGGCCAGCGGCGAATACCGCGTCCAGATCGGCATGGGTGATGCGACCCGCCGGGCCGGTGCCGGGCACAGCGCGCAGGTCGATCCCGGCATCGCGGGCGCGGGCGCGGACGGCGGGCGAGGCAAGCGGCGCCTCGCCTTCGGGGCGTGGCGCGCGGGCGGTGGCAGCGGGCGGGGCAGCGGCGGGTTTGGGTTGCGGGGCAGGAGGCACCGGCGCAGCGGGGGCCGGTGGCTCGGCCTTGGCCGGTTCCGTCTTGGGGGCGGGTTCTGCCCCATCCCCCTCGCCGTCCACCTCGATGCGGATCAGCGCGGCACCGATGGCGATCACCTTGCCCACCTCGCCGCCCAGTTCGACCACCTTGCCGCCAAAGGTCGCGGGGATTTCCACCGTTGCCTTGTCGGTCATCACGGCGGCCAGCGGCTGATCCTCGGCGATCAGATCGCCGGGGGCGACCAGCCATTCCACCAGTTCCGCTTCGGCGATGCCTTCGCCGATGTCCGGCATCTTGATCGTGCGAATGCCCATGGCTCAGCCCTCCATCACATCGCGCAGGGCTTGCGCCACCCGGTCGGGGCCGGGAAAGTACAGCCATTCCTGCGCATAGGGGTATGGTGTATCGTAGCCCGCCACCCGTGTGATCGGCGCCTCCAGATGCCAGAAACACGCCTCTTGCACGATGGCCGACAGCTCGGCGCCGAAGCCGCTGGTCTGCGTTGCCTCGTGCACGATCACGCAGCGCCCGGTTTTCGCCACCGAGGTCTCGATGGTCTCGTAGTCGATCGGCACCAGCGTGCGCAGGTCGATCACCTCGGCGTCGATGCCGGATTCGGCGGCAGCGGCCAGCGCCACATGGACCATCGTGCCATAGGCCAGCACCGTCACCGCCTGACCGGGACGGCGCACCACCGCCTTGCCCAGCGGCACGGTATAATGCCCCTCGGGCACCTCGCCCAGCTCATGCGCCGACCAGGGCACCACCTTCTGGTCATGGTGGCCATCAAAGGGGCCGTTGTAGAGGCGCTTGGGCTCCAGAAAGATGACGGGATCGTCATCCTCGATGGCCGAGATCAGCAAGCCCTTGGCATCATAGGGATTCGAGGGGATTACCACCTTGAGGCCGGTGGAATGGGTGAAACAGGCCTCGGGGCTTTGCGAATGGGTCTGGCCGCCAAAGATGCCGCCGCCCGTGGGCATCCGGATCACCATGGGGCAGGTGAACTGCCCGGCCGAGCGATAGCGCATCCGCGCCGCTTCCTGGGTGATCTGGTCATAGGCGGGAAAGACATAATCCGCGAACTGGATTTCCACGCAGGGCCGCAGGCCATAGGTGGCCATCCCCACGGCCACGCCCACGATGCCACCTTCGGCAATCGGCGTGTCGAAACAGCGGGTCTTGCCGTATTTCGCCTGCAACCCTTGCGTGCAGCGAAACACACCGCCAAAATACCCCACATCCTCGCCAAAGACGACCACGCGGGAATCCTGGCCCATCTTGACGTCCATCGCATCGCGGACGGCCTCGATCATCGTCATGCGTGCCATGGTCAGATCCCCGCTTTCTGGCGCTGGCGGCGCAGGTTTTCCGGCATGTCCTTGTAGACATCGCTGAACATGGCGCCCGCCGGGGCCGTGCCGCCGTCCAGCATGGTGCCAAAGGATTCCGCGATCTTCTGTTCGGCCTTCACATGATCCTCGATTTCCGCCTGCGCCTGGTCATGGCGTTCGTCCGACCATTCGCCCATGGCGATCAGATGCTGCTTCAGCCGTTCGATCGGGTCGCCCAGCGGCCAGGCCGCCGCCTCGTCCTTGGCGCGGTAGACCCCGGCGTCATCCGATGTGGTGTGCGAGGCCGCGCGATAGGTCAGCCATTCGACAAAGGTCGGGCCATGGCCCTGCCGCGCCCGTTCCGTCACCCATTTCGAGACCGCCAGCACGGCCAGATAATCATTCCCGTCCACCCGGATCGCAGGCAACCCATAGCCGATGCCCCGCGTGGCAAAGGGCTGCGATCCGCCCCCCGTCAGACCGGCAAAGGTGGAAATGGCCCATTGGTTGTTGACCAGATTCAGCACCACAGGAGGCTTGTAGACCGAGGCGAACAGCATCGCCCAATGAAAGTCCCCTTCGGCCGCCGCGCCATCGCCGATCCAGCCCGCGGCGATCCGGGTATCTTCGGCAATGGCCGATCCCATGGCCCAGCCCACCGCCTGCACGAATTGCGTGGCCAGATTGCCCGAGATCGAGAAAAACCCGTGATCCTTGGCCGAGGTCATCACGGCCAGTTGGCGCCCCTGGATCGGATCGCCCGCATTGCCGAACACCTGGTTCATGTACAGGTGGATCGGATAGCCTGCCGCAAACAGCAGCCCCTGCTGGCGATAGGTGGGAAAGTTCATGTCGCCCTGTGCCAGCACCGACTGAAAGCCGCAGGCAATCGCCTCTTCGCCGGTGCATTGGGCGTGGTTGGTGGTTTTGCCCTGCCGCTGGGCCATCTGCATCCGGCGGTCGATGGTGCGGGTCGTCATCATGTCGCGCAGGCCCTTGCGCAACATGTCGGGGTCCACCGCGCCCAGCCAGTCGGCCCAGGGGCCTATCGCGCCGCCCTTGCCGTCCATCAGCCGCACAAGGCCCCAGGGCATGTCGCGCATCGCCTCGGCGGGTTCGTCCAGCGCGGGCATCCGGGTCTCGCCGGGGGCGGCCATCGGCAGGTAGTCAAAGTTCGGCGCCTCGCCGGGGCGGGCAGGGGGATCGGGCACATGCAGCCGGATCTTCGGGGTCTTGTCCATGTCGGGTTCCTTGGAAGCGGGCCGTCAGGCGAAGCCGTATTTTCCCGGATTCAGAATGTTCTGCGGATCCAGCGCCTGTTTGATGGCGGCCATGAAATCCACCGCGTCGCCCAGTTCCTTGCGCAGATAGGGGGCCTTGCGCTGACCCACGCCATGTTCACCGGTCGAGGTGCCGCCCATGGCAATCGCCCGCGCCACAAGACGCGCGGTAAAGGCATCGACCGCCGCCACCTCGTCGGGTCGGGCGGGATCCAGCGTCAGCAGGACGTGGAAATTGCCATCGCCGACATGCCCCAGGATGGGCCCGGTCAGCCCGTGCTGCACCAGATCGTCCTGGGTTTCCACCACGCAATCGGCAAGGCGAGAGATCGGCACGCAGACATCGGTGGAAAACACCTGCTTGTCCGGCGCAGCGGCGGCGGCGGCCCAATAGGCATCGTGCCGCGCCTGCCACAGCTTGCCGCGTTGCGCAGGGTCGGGCGACCAGGCAAACCCCTTGGCTCCGTTCCCTTCGGCAATGGCGCGGAACGTGTCGGTCTGGGCCTGAACCTCGGCCGGGCTGCCGTGGAACTCCACGAACAGCGTGGGCGCGACCGGCAGGCCCAGCCTTGAATAGGCGTTGCAGGCGGCCACCTGTGCCTCGTCCAGCAGTTCGACACGGGCCATCGGCACGGCGGACTGGATCGTCTCGATGACGGTGGTGCAGGCATCCTTGACGCTGGCGAATGTGCAGGTGCCAGAGCCGATGACCTCCGGGATCGGATAGAGCTTCAGGGTGATTTCGGTCATCACGCCCAGCGTGCCTTCGGACCCGACCAGCAGCCGCGTCAGGTCATACCCGGCCGACGTCTTTTTCGCGCGCTGTGCCGTGCGGATCAGGCGGCCATCGGCCATGGCGGCCTGCACGGTCAGGACATTGTCCTTCATCGTGCCATAGCGCACCGCCGTGGTGCCCGAGGCGCGCGTGGCCGCCATGCCCCCGATGGACGCATTGGCACCGGGGTCGATGGGAAAGAACAGCCCTGTATCGCGCAGCCAGGAGTTCAGCGCCTCGCGCGTGATGCCGGGCTGGACGGTCACGGTCATGTCCTCGGTCGAGACGGACACCACCTGATCCATCCCTGCCAGGTCGATGGACAGCCCCCCCTGCGGCGCGTTCAGATGCCCTTCCAGCGACGACCCGGCACCAAAGGCAATGACCGGCATCCGGTGGCGGGCACAGATGGCAACAGCCGCTGCCACCTCCTCTGCCGTCTCTGCCTTCAGCACGGCATCGGGCAGTTCCGGCGCAAGATAGGTCACGGTATGGGTATGGGTGCGGCGGCTGCCAAGGCTGCGGTCCAGCCGGTTGCCAAAGCGTTCGGTCAGGGCCGCGCAGGCGCCTTCGATGTCGCGGGGGGGCAGGGTCATGGTCGTCTCCGGTCAGGAACGGCGCAGGCGTTCGGCATCGCGCACGGCCCCCTGGGCCGCCGAGGTGACAAAGGCCGCATAAAGCCGCAAGGCGGTGGAAATGACGCGCGGAC
The DNA here is from genome assembly GCF_900156815.1 of Gemmobacter megaterium. Classification (GTDB taxonomy): domain Bacteria; phylum Pseudomonadota; class Alphaproteobacteria; order Rhodobacterales; family Rhodobacteraceae; genus Wagnerdoeblera; species Wagnerdoeblera megaterium. Next base: position 190,572 of record NZ_FTOT01000004.1, on the reverse strand, counting down.
GCTGGGTCGCGGGGCGCCAGGCGGCCTCGCCCAGGGCCTCCATCGCGGCGCGGCGGGTGGCCAGAATGCCGGGCGTCAGATCCACGTCGATGCGGCGGTTCGGAATGTCGATCATAATCGGGTCGCCATCCTGGACAAGGCCGATGACCCCGCCGCTGGCCGCCTCGGGCGAGACATGGCCGATGGACAGGCCGGCGCTGCCGCCCGAAAAACGGCCATCGGTGATCAGCGCGACGGTCTTGTCCATGCCGCGGGCGCGCAGGATGGTGGTCAGCTTCAGCATCTCGCGCATCCCAGGCCCACCGCGCGGCCCCTCGTAGCGCAGGATGATGGCATCGCCGGGCTGGATGGTGCCGTCCAGAATGGCGGCTTCGGCAGGGTCTTCGTCATCGAACACCCGCGCCACGCCGCGGAAATTCAGGATCGAGGCATCGACGCCCGCCACCTTCACGATGCAGCCGTCCTCTGCCAGATTGCCATACAGCACCGCCAACCCGCCATCCTGCGAATAGGCGTTGGGGCCATCGTGGATGCAGCCGTTCACCGGGTCGGTGTCGGCGGTGGGATAGCGGCGGTTCTGCGAAAATGCCCGCAGCGACGGGATGCCGCCGGGCGCCGCGCGGTAGAACTCCAGCACTTCGGGCGATGGGTTGCGGCGGATGTCCAGCCGCTCGATCGCCTCGCCCAGCGTGGCGGAATGCACCGTGGGCACATCGCGGTTGATCACGCCCAGACGGTCCAGTTCCCCCAGCAGGCGGAACACGCCGCCTGCGCGGTGCACATCCTCCATGTACCAGTCGGCGGTCGAGGGCGAGACCTTGGACAGATGCGGGGTGGACCGGGAAATCCGGTCGATGTCCTGCATGGTAAAGGGAATTTCGCCCTCTTGCGCGGCGGCCAGCAGGTGCAGAACCGTGTTTGTGGATCCGCCCATGGCCACGTCCATCCGCATCGCATTCTCGAACGCGCCAAAGCTGGCGATGGACCGGGGCAGGACGCTGGCATCATCCGCGCCGTAATATCGGCGGCACAGATCCACGATCAGCCGGGCCGATTGCAGGAACAGCTGTTCGCGGTCGGCATGGGTCGCCAGCAGGGTGCCGTTGCCCGGCAGCCCCAGCCCCAGCGCCTCGACCAGGCAGTTCATCGAATTGGCGGTGAACATGCCCGCGCAAGACCCGCAGGTCGGGCAGGCGCTGCGTTCGAATTCCTGCACCTTGTCATCGCCAGAGTCAGGATCGCTTTGCACGATATAGGGGTCGATGGCCGAGATGCGAGCATCCTTGTCGGCCCATGTCACCTTGCCCGCCTCCATCGGCCCGCCCGAGACGAAGACGGCCGGTATGTTCAGCCGCAGCGCCGCCATCAGCATTCCGGGGGTGATCTTGTCGCAGTTGGAAATGCAGACCAGCGCATCGGCGCGATGCGCCTCGACCATGTATTCCACGCTGTCGGCGATCAGATCGCGCGAGGGCAGCGAGTAGAGCATCCCGTCATGGCCCATGGCGATACCGTCATCGACGGCGATGGTGTTCATCTCTTTCGCCACGCCACCCGCGCGGTGCACCTCGTCGGCGACCAGCTTGCCCAGATCGCGCAGATGGACGTGCCCCGGCACGAACTGGGTGAACGAATTGACGACCGCGACGATGGGCTTGCCGAAATCGCCATCCGTCATCCCGGTCGCCCGCCAGAGCGAACGGGCAAAGCTGCGGTCCTTGCCGGCGGTGGTGCGTCTGGAGCGAAGTTCGGGCATGGCGGAAATCCTGTTGGCGGGCATGGCTGGGCCGGACGCGCGCCCGCAGGGCCGCGTTGGGGGTGGGGTGCAATGCGTGGCGGGGGCGCGGGAAGGGGCCGGGGCGCGGCGTCTGGCGCGCCCCGGTGGTCAGATCACCGGACCTTGCTGGCAAGGAAGCCGTCGAACGGCAATTCGGCCAGACGGTTCCAGACACGCTGCTTTTCGGTATAGGCCGACCATTGGTCGTACATCTTCTTGAAGGCCGGATTCTGCGCCGCGTATTCCGTATAGACCTCGCGCGAGGCCGAGTAGCCCGCCTCCAGCAGATCCTGCGGGAACACGCGCAGTTCCGTGCCCTGTGCCGCAAGGCGGTACAAGGCCTCGGGGTTGTTGGCGTCGTATTTCGCCAGGCAATGCGTCATCGTCTCGCAGGAGATGGTTTCCAGCGCGGCCTGATAGGCGGGCGGCAGGCTGTCCCACTTTTCCTTGTTGATGTAGAGCGAGGCGTTGGCCGTGCCCTCCCACCAGCCGGGGGCATAGTAGTATTTGGCAACCTTGTAGAAGCCCAGCTTTTCATCGTCATAGGGGCCCGAGAATTCGGCGGCGTCCAGCGTGCCACGCTCCAGCGCCGAATAGATGTCGCCCCCCGCGATCTGCTGCGGCACCACGCCCAGACGCGCCATGATGGTGCCGCCCATGCCCGCGATGCGCATTTTCAAGCCGCTGAGATCGGCCAGCGAGTTGATTTCCTTGCGATACCAGCCACCCATCTGGGCGCCGGTGTTGCCAGCGGGAATGGCGTGGATGTTGTAGCCGGCCATGAATTCGTTGACCAGTTCGCGCCCGCCACCATAGTACAGCCAGCCCACATGCTGACGGGTGTTCAGGCCAAAGGGCAGCGAGGTGTCGAACTGGAACGTCGGATCCTTGCCGATGTAGAAGCTCGACAGCGTATGCGCGCATTCGACGGTGCCTTCCTGCACCGCGTCCAGCGCCTGAAGCCCGCCGACAAGCTCGCCCGCCGCGAATGGCTGGATGGTGAAATTGCCATCGGTGATTTCGGCGATGCGCTTCGACAGATGCTCGCTGATACCATAGAGCGTATCGAGGCTTTTCGGATAGCTGGACGTCAGGCGCCAGCTGATCTTCGGCATGGATTGCGCGATGGCGGGCGCCGCGACGGTGGTCGCAGCCGCAGCCAGCCCCGCCCCTTTGATGAACGAGCGTCTGTGCATGAAGTCCTCCCTTGGCCAGTCACTTCTCTGGTGCAAGGGTTTTACTGCGCCGATCCGGCAAGCGTCACATGGATTATCGCGCTTCGGCTGTGCAGGAATGCCCGGACGTGGCCGGGCTGCGCCCTGCGAACCGCATGATCGCGGCCGACCCGCCACAGGGCCGCGCCTCCGGTGAGGTCGAGCGGCAGCGTCGCAGGCGGTCGGCCGCGGCCGCGCGGTCAGCGTTTCGGCCAGGCCCAGGGTGGGGGGGCGTGTCCGTCGATCACGGTTTCGCCAGTCGCCTTGCGAAGGTCATGCGTCAGCGCGCCTTCGGCATCCAAGGCGGCGGCAAGTGCGGCGCTGTGCGACACGACAACCAACTGGCTGGTCCGCGCCGCCGCCGCGATCAGCCGGGCAAGGGGGGCGATCAGATCGGGGTGCAGGCTGGTTTCGGGTTCGTTTAGCACCATCAGTTCCGGCGGGCGTGGCGTCAGCAGCGCCGCCGCCAGTAACAGGAACCGCAACGTGCCATCGGACAGTTCCGCCGCGCCCAGCGGCCGCAACAGCCCGTGCTGGCGCATCTGCACGGCGAACAGCGCCTCGTTCCGCACCACCTCGACCAGGGCGCCGGGAAAGGCATCGGCGATGGCGGTGTCAAAGGCCACGTGGTCGCCCACTTCGCGGATGGTCTGGATGGCGGCGGCAAGATCGGCGCCATCGCCTGCCAGAACCGGGGTCCGGGTGCCGACACGGGCCCGGCGGGCCGGCGCCTCGCGGTCGGTGCGCAGATGGTCATAGAACCGCCATGCCCGCATCCGGTCGCGCAATGTCAGCAGTTCGGGCGCGGTCGCGGCATCGGCGGCATGGGTCATCATGCTGTCATAGGGCGGCAGTCCGGTTGCCAGATGCAGCCATGCGCCCTTGTCTCCGCGGGCACGTACCAGCGTATTGGTGCGTTCCGCGATGACATTGTGGCGGTTGAGGCACTCTCCGACCCAGACGGCTTCGGTCTTGATCTCGGGGTCCTGGGCAAAGGCGCTGGCCCCGGCCACGGGCAGGCCAAGGTCGACGGCATATCCGTAGTCGTCGGCGGCAAACCCCAGCTTCAGCGCGACGCGATCCTTGCGGACGGTGCCTTGCACGGCGACCTCGCCGCGGTGCATCGCGCGCGATATGGTTTCCGGCCCGGCCCACAGGGTAGAGCCCAGCCCGCCCTCGGCGGCCAGCGATCCGATGGCCCGCCCCTGCGCGACCTCTGCCAGCAACCGCAGGGCCCGATACAACGAGGATTTGCCCGTCCCGTTCGCGCCTGTAACCACCGTCAGCCTGTCCAGCGGCAGGACGATGTCGCGCAGGCTGCGATAGCCCGAAACGGCCAGGGTCAGGATCATCGGCGCTCCCGGAGACATGCAAGGCAGATGCCTCTGGTCTAGGGCAGGGCTCAGGCGTCGGCAACAGGTCAGTGCGCGCCGCCCCTGCGCGGCCCTGCCGGGCGCCCGCGCCCGGCGCGGCCCACGGCCGTGCGCTGCCGCGCCGTGGCGGCCAGGCAACGGGCGTGGCGGCGGTCTCAGTTGGCGGCGGAGGTCTTTGCGGTGGTCGCCTTGGTGGTTTTGGGGCGGGCGGTCGCCTTGGCCGTCGATGCCGCCGCCTTGGCTGCTGTCGTCGTTTTCGGCTTGGCTGCCGTTTTCGGCTTGGGCGCCGCCTTTGGCTTGGTTGCAGCCTCCGCCTTTGGCTTGGCCGTTGCCTTTTGCTTGGCGGCTGTCTTGGGCGCGGCTGCTTTTGCCTTTGTGGTCTTGGCCTTGCCCGATTTGCCGCCTTTGGATGCCTTGGCGGCAATCAGTTCCAGCGCCTGATCCAGCGTCACATCCTCGGGGGTCAAGTCCTTGGGCAGGGTTGCGTTCACCTTGGCCCATTTCACATATGGCCCGTACCGCCCTGGCATCACATTGACCGGCCCGCCATCCGGGTGTTCGCCCAAGGTTCGCAGCGGTTCCGATGCTGCGCTTGCGGGGCGTCCGCCGCGCGCGGCCTTTTGGGCCAGCACCTCGACGGCGCGATTCATGCCGATGGTGAATACCTCTTCGACATCGGGCAGGTTGGCATAGGTGCTGTTATGCTTGACGAAGGGACCAAAGCGGCCGATCGCCGCCTCGACCGGGGCACCGTCTTCGGGATGGGCGCCGATCTGGCGCGGCAGCGACAGCAGATCCATCGCGCGCTCGAAGGTCAACGCATCGGGCGCCCAGCTTTTGGGCAGGCTGGCGCGGGGCGGCTTTGGTATGTCCTCGGTCGGTTCGCCCTTTTGCACATAGGGCCCGAAGCGCCCGTTGCGCAGCGTGACATCGACACCGTCCACCGTTCCCAGCACCTTGCCATCCAGCGCCGCCGCCGGATCGTTCGCGGCAACCGAGATCGGGCGCGTGTACCGGCATTCGGGGTAGTTTCCGCAGCCGATGAAGGCCCCGCCGGACCGGGCGGTCTTCAGATGCAGGCGGCCTGCTCCGCAGACCGGGCACGACCGCGGATCCGTCCCGTCCGGGCGCGGCGGGTAAAGATGGGGGGCCAGAAACTCGTCCAGCTTGTCCAGCACTTCGGTGATGCGCAGATCGGCGGTTTCCGCCACCGCCGCCGAGAAATCGCGCCAGAACCGCGCCAGCACATCCTGATAGGCACGCTCGCCCGCCGACACATCGTCCAGCTCGCCTTCGAGATCGGCGGTGAAGTCGTATTCCACGTAGCGCCGGAAGAAATTGGTCAGAAAGGCCGTGACAAGCCGCCCGGTATCTTCGGGAATCAGCCGGTTCTTGTCCTTGCGCACATAGCCGCGATCCTGGATCGTCGTCACGATGGAGGTATAGGTCGAGGGGCGCCCGATCCCGAGTTCCTCCATCCGCTTGATCAGCGTGGCTTCGGTATAGCGCGGGGGTGGCTGGGTGAAATGCTGTTCCGGGGCCGGGTCGCGCTTGTCCAGCTTTTCGCCCTGCATCACCTGGGGCAGGCGGCGGCTGTCCTCGTCTTCCTCGTCGTCGCGGCCTTCGTCATAGACCTTGAGAAACCCGTCGAACTGGACGACCTGGCCGGTTGCGCGCAATTCCACCTGCCCGTCGGGGCTGGCGAAATCGACGGTGGTGCGTTCCATGCGGGCGGCGGCCATCTGGCTGGCGATGGTGCGTTTCCAGATCAGATCGTACAGGCGGCGCTGATCGGTATCGGTGATGCGCAGCTTTTCAGGGCTGGCCGACAGATCGGTCGGGCGGATGCATTCATGCGCCTCTTGCGCGTTCTTGGCCTTGTTCTTGTACATGCGGGGGCTGTCGGGCACATAGGCGGGGCCAAAGACCGCCTTGATCGTGTCGCGCGCGGCCATCACCGCCTCGGGCGCCATGTCGATCCCATCGGTCCGCATATAGGTGATGTGCCCGGCCTCGTAGAGTCGCTGCGCCGCCGACATCGTCGCCTTGGATCCCATGCCGAACTTGCGGCTGGCCTCCTGTTGCAGGGTCGAGGTCATGAAGGGCGGAAAGGGATTCCGCGTTGCCGGTTTCGACTCCACGGATTTTGCAGTGAAATCCCGGCTCTGGATCGCGGCGACCGCCAGTTCCGCCGCCTCGGCGGTGGCCAGGTCGAACTTGTCCAGCTTCTTGCCGCCCAGCACCGTGAGGCGCGCGGTGATCTCTTGTCCGCGCGGGGTGATCATCGTGGCGGTGACGGTCCAGTATTCGCGGGCATTGAACGCCTCGATCTCCATCTCGCGTTCGACCACCAGCCGCAGCACGACCGATTGCACCCGGCCTGCCGACCGTGCGCCGGGCAACTTGCGCCACAGCACCGGCGACAGGGTAAAGCCGACCAGATAATCCAGCGCGCGGCGGGCCAGATAGGCCTCGACCAAGGCGGTATCCACCTCGCGCGGCTTGGCCATCGCGGCCAGGATCGCGGGTTTCGTGATGGCGTTGAAGGCGACGCGGCTGACCTTTTTGCCCTTTTTCAGGCTGGAGGCGAGCGCCTGTTGCAGGTGCCAGCTGATGGCCTCTCCCTCGCGGTCGGGGTCGGTCGCCAGGATCAGTTCGTCGTCGGTCTTCAGCGCCTCGGCAATGGCGCGGATATGCTTCTTGCTGTCGGCCGCGACCTCCCAGGTCATGGCAAAGTCCTGCTCGGGGTCGACCGAACCGTCCTTGGGCGGCAGGTCGCGGACATGACCGTACGAGGCCAGAACCGTGTAGCCGGAACCGAGATACTTGTTGATGGTCTTGGCCTTGGCCGGGGACTCGACGACGACGACTGCCATGAATGCTTCCTTTGCCGACCCTTGCGGTGGCTTGGGTAAATGGGGGAGTGGCGCGGGACTTGTCAAGGAAGGCTTGTGTCGCAATGTTTCAACGGCGTGTGGCCCGGCACCTGTCCAGCCACCGCAAGAGGGGGGGCTGGGCGGCCTGTCGCGGGGGGGCTGTGCCCAAGGGATCGGGCAGATGTCATGCCCGGCGTGCCGCCGCTGGCACATCCCGCAAGCCCGGCCTGGCGACCCGGAGGTTTGCCGCCTGCGCCGGGGTGTGAACCTGTCGTGATCCGCGAATATGGCGCGGCGTTTCGGTGAGCCTGTCCCCACGATGGCCGCCAGCATCCCGGTGGCTGGCGCCGTTCCCGGATGGTCGGGGTGCGAAGGTCGCCTGTGACCGGGGCGAGAAGCCGCCATTCTGACGCGCGGTCCGATGGCCGAATATGGGGCCGCTCCCCCCTTGGGCCAACGTCTTGTCAGCCGGAGCGGCTGAGCAGGCCGCCGGGGCGTCGTTCGATGTGGCCATCGAGTTCCAGTGCCAGCAGTTGCGATGCGACGCGGGCGGGGGGCAGGGCGAGGTCGCGGATCAACTGGTCTTCGGCCAGGGGGGCCGTGCCCAGCCGGTCAAGGATTGCCTGGTGCAGATCCCGCGTCTCGGCCTGCGGGCGCGGGGGCGGGCCAGGGGGAATTGCGGCCAGCGCCCGTTCCGACAGCCGGCCCGGCGCCATGGGGGCGACGGTGGCGACGGCACGGGCGGCAATGGCGCGCGCCGCCTCTGTCAGCCGGTTGGGGGCGATCGGCGTGGCGTCCGGCAAAGGCGGCGGGGCCATCGGGCGGATCTGCTGCGCGCGCGCAAGGGGTTGGGCAATGGCCTCCAGCACATCCGCCGCGCTGCGGATCAGGGTGGAGCCATCGCGGATCAGCAGATTGCATCCGGCTGCGCGCGCATCGGCCGGATGGCCGGGCACGGCCATCACCTCGCGCCCCTGATCCAGGGCGTTGCGCGCGGTGATCAGGCTGCCAGAGCGTTCTGCGGCCTCGACCACCACGACACCCACCGACAGGCCGGCGATGATGCGGTTGCGCGCCGGGAAGTGACGCGCCTGTGGTTCCAGCCCCGGCGGCTGTTCCGAGACGATGGCGCCTTCGGCCGCGATGCGGTCTGCCAGCGCGGCATTTTCGGCCGGATAGATCACATCGGCCCCGCCCGCCAGCACGGCAATGGTGCCGCTGCCCAGGGCGGCCTGATGTGCCGCCGCGTCAATGCCGCGTGCAAGGCCCGACACCACCGTCAGGCCGGCGGCACCCAGACCCTGCGCCAGCCGCGCCGCCATTCTTTGACCAAGGCTGGAGGCATTTCGGGCGCCGACCAGCGCCACCATCGGGCGGAACAGCCTGCCCGGATCGCCGCGCAGCCACAGAACCGGCGGCGCATCCGGCAGGTCGGCTAGGTCCGGCGGATAGTCCGGGGCCCCATGGCACAGCATCCGCATCCGCGCCTTGCGCGCCGCTGCCAGTTCAGCCCGCGCCACCCCCTCGGGGCAAATCTCGTATCCGGTGATCCCCGCAGCGCGGGCGATGCCAGGCAATGCATCCAACGCTGCCAGAGCCGAGCCATGTTCGGCCATCAGCCGGTGAAAGGTGGTTGGCCCCACGCGGCGGGAACGGATGAGACGGAGCCACGACAATCTGTCGTCTTCCGTGGTGGGTGGGGTGAAGGGTGTGGTGGAAGAATACAAACCGTGTTCCATCGCAACCTCGTCTCATCCGCGAGGCCAACCTGCACCACAATGGGTTAACAGGCCGTAAAGCAAAACGGCTGCCATCGATTTTTTCAGCCGGGGGCCAGACGCAGTGCCCGGCGCACGATCAGCAGGGTGATTGCACCGAACACGGCGGTCAGCGCCGCGCTGGTGCCGCCAAGAAAGGCCGCCGCCACGACCCCCGCCCCCGCGCCGATCACCAGGGCGCTGACCGGGCCGAACCAGCCGCGCCGATCAGCCAGGACGGCGACGGGCAGCGCGATCACCAGCCCCACCCAGGAATAGGCCGGGGCAAACACGCCCGCCAGCGCCGCCCCCATCAATCCCAGCGCAATCCCGGTGTCGAGCGCCCCGACCAGCGTCGAGGCCAGCCAGAGCAGCAGCCCGACAGGCACCGACCACAACCAGCCGATCAGCGCGGCCACCGCCCAGCCCGGCAGCCGGGTCGCCGGGCCAGAACGCCAGAGCATCATGCCGCCGATCCGCCCACGGTCAGCCCGCCCAGCATCAGCGTCGGCTGTCCCAGGCCCACGGGCACCCATTGCCCCGCCTTGCCGCAGTTACCGATGCCGGGATCCAGTTGCAGGTCGTTGCCGATGGCGCGGATCTGGCTCATGGCATGGGGGCCATCGCCGATCAGGGTGGCGCCTTTCAGCGCCTCTCCGACGACACCGCCCCGCACGCGATAGGCTTCGGTGCAGTTGAACACGAATTTTCCGTTGGTGATGTCCACCTGTCCGCCACCGAAGCCGACGGCATAGATCCCGTCCTTGAGATCGGCCAGGATCGCGGCAGGATCGTCGCCGCCGGGCAGCATGAAGGTGGTGGTCATGCGTGGCATGGGAATATGGGCGTGACCTTCGCGCCGACCGTTGCCGGTAGAGGCGCCGCCCATCAGCCGCCCGTTCTGCCGGTCCTGCATGTAGCCCACCAGGATGCCATCCTCGATCAGCACGTTGCGGGCCGAGGGTGTGCCCTCGTCGTCGATGGTGATCGAGCCGCGGCGGTCGGGCAGGGTGCCGTCATCCACCACGGTGACACCGCGCGCCGCCACCTGCTGGCCCATGCGGCCGGAAAAGGCCGAGACGCCCTTGCGGTTGAAATCCCCCTCCAGTCCGTGGCCCACGGCCTCGTGCAACAGCACGCCGGGCCAGCCCGGCCCGACGACAACCTCCATGGGGCCGGCGGGCGCTGCGACGGCGGTCAGGTTGACGCCGGCAATGCGCAGCGCCTCGCGGACCACGCCTTGCCAGTTGTCGCGCGCCATCAGCCCATCCAGCGAGATGCGCCCGCCGCCGCCCGCGCTGCCGCTTTCGCGCCGTCCGTCCTGATCCAGGATGACCGCGACATTAAGCCGCGCCATGGGCCGCACGTCACGCAGGCGGGTGCCTTCGGGGCGCAGGATTTCGATCTCTTGCAGCGATGCGGCAAGGCTCGCCGTCACCTGAACGACGCGGGGATCCTGGTCGCGGGCAAAGGCGTCGATCTCGCGCAGAGTGTCCAGCCGCAGCGCAAAGTCAGAGCCGGAGAGCGGGTCGACATCGGTATAAAGATGCCGGTTCGTGCCCGATGGCGGGGCGGCCAGAATTCCTCCGCCATCCCCCACGGCCAGCCGCGCCGTTTCCGAGGCCCGGCGCAGGGCAGCCAAGGAGATATCGGTGGAATGGGCATAGCCCGCCACCTCTCCCTTGACTGCGCGCAGCCCGAAACCCTCGGTCGCATCATAGCTCGCCTGCCGGATCCGGCCATCGTCCAGGACCAGCGACTCGGATCGCTTGCGTTCCAGAAAAAGCTCGCCATCCTCGGCCCCCGCCAGCGCCTCGCGCAGCACGGCCAGTGCTTCGGAGTCGTCCAGCCGGGTTTCGAAGGGGCGGAAAACCTCATCTGTCATCGGGGCACCTTTCTGCGTCGCAGCGCGTCGTTGATCCAGATCAAGCCGGGCGAGTTGTCGCACGTTTCGCTTGTCCGTCCGCGCACAATATGGTTTCACCACAGGCAGGAACAACGGGATTCTGTCCCGGCATTTGGACATTCTGTCCGGGCGCCGGGGCTGCGGCTAGCACGTCGCACCACGCACGAGAAAACGCACGGGATGAAGACATGCGCTTTTTGACCTCCTTTCCGGCCAGCCTGACCGCGGTTGTTGCCGCGTTCGCAGCCACCGCCGCCACTGCGCAGGAACAACTGCCGGTGATCGGTCGCCCCACGCAGGGGGCGATGGGGTTTCAGCCGGCTGCGACCGAGCTGGCGCATGACCTGCAGTGGCTGGACCACTTCATCCTCTACATCATCACGGCGATCGTGCTTTTTGTCACGGCGCTGATGCTGGTGGCGATCGTGCGGCACAACCGCCGCACCAATCCGACGCCTTCGACCTTTACCCACAACTCGCCGCTGGAAGTGGCCTGGACGGTGATTCCGATCGTCATCCTGATCGTCATCGGGGCCTTCTCGCTGCCGGTGCTGTTCAAGCAGCAGGAAATCCCGACCGCCGACATCACCATCAAGGCGACGGGCAAACAGTGGTACTGGTCCTATGAATACCCCGACCACGAGTTCGAGTTCGACAGCTACATGATCGGCTCGCCCGCCACCGGCGGCGACAACCGCCTGACCCCCGAGGTCGAGGCGCAACTGGTCGAGGCAGGCTACAGCCGTGAGGATTTCCTGCTGGCCACCGATACCGCCATGGTCGTTCCGGTTGGCAAGACCATCGTGGTTCAGGTGACCGCAGCGGACGTGATCCATTCCTGGACCATCCCCGCCTTTGGCGTGAAGCAGGATGGCGTACCGGGCCGTCTGGCGCAGCTTTGGTTCAAGGCGGATCAGGAAGGCATCTACTTCGGCCAGTGCTCGGAACTGTGCGGCATTGCCCACGCCTACATGCCGATCACCGTCAAGGTCGTCTCGGAGGCCGCCTATCAGGAATGGCTTGATGGTGCGATTGCCGAATACGCCGGTGTGCCGCGCACGGTGACGGTGGCTTCGGCCGATTGATGACAGGGACAGGCAGGGCCGCGTTCGGCGCGGCCCCACCGAAGGACCGGACATGACTGATTTTCGCGCCTCCGACATCGCTGGATCCGACCCGCACGAGGCGGGTTTTGGCGACTATGTCGCCTTGCTTAAGCCGCGGGTGATGTCGCTGGTGGTGTTCACGGCGCTGGTCGGGCTGGTCGTGGCGCCGGTTCCGGTGCATCCGTTCGTTGCCGCGACCTGCATCCTGTTCATCGCCTTGGGCGGTGGCGCCTCTGGCGCGCTGAACATGTGGTATGATGCCGATATCGACCGCATCATGAAACGCACCGCGAATCGCCCCGTGCCGTCGGGCAGGGTGACTGCCGGCGAGGCCTTGGCCATCGGCCTGGCATTGTCCGGCTTTTCGGTGGTCATGCTGGGCCTGGCGGCGAACTGGTTTGCCGGTGCCTTCCTTGCCTTCACCATCTTTTTCTATGCCGTGGTCTATACGATCTGGCTGAAACGCTCGACCCCGCAGAACATCGTCATCGGTGGCGCGGCGGGGGCGTTTCCCCCCATGATCGGCTGGGCCTGCGCGACGGGCGGCATCAGCCTGGAAAGCGTGATGATGTTCGCGCTGATCTTTGCCTGGACCCCGCCGCATTTCTGGGCGCTGGCGCTGTTCATGCGTTCGGACTATGACGACGCCGGTGTTCCCATGCTGACCGTCACCCATGGGCGCAAGGTGACGCGGGCGCATATCCTGGGCTACACCATCGCACTGGTTCCCGTGGCGATCGGTGCCGCGCTGACCGCAATCGGGGGGCCGCTGACGCTGGCCGTGGCAGTGGTGCTGAACGCATGGTTCCTGATCGGCGCCCTGCGCATCTGGCGCCGGGATGAGCCGGCCGCAGTGGCCGACGGCTATGCTGTCGAACGGCGCTTCTTCCGGTTCTCGCTGGTGTATCTGTTCCTGCATTTCACGGCGTTCCTGATCGAGGCAGGGCTGAAATCCTATGGGCTGGGAGGCTGGTGACATGACCTTTCGTCCCGACCACGAACTTCACCGCCGCCGCTTTGGCCGCAATGTCGGTCTTGGGCTGGTTCTCGTGGCCTTTGTCGCCATCGTTTTCGGCCTGACGGTCGTCAAGGTGACGAATGGCGATCCGATGCAGGCGTTCGATCACAGCGTGCGCCCGGAACTGCTGGAAAGGACTGGCGAATGAACCCACGTTTGAAAACCGCCAGCCAACTGGTGGGGGTTGCCGTCGTCATGGCGTCGCTGTCCTTTGCGGCGGTGCCGTTCTATGACTGGTTCTGCCGTGTGACCGGCTTCGGGGGAACCACCGCAACCGCGGCACAGGCGCCCGACACCATCCTGGAGCGCAAGATGACCATCCGCTTCGATGCCTCGCTCGAAGCCGGGATGCCATGGCAGTTCAAGCCTGCCCAACGCTCGATGCAGGTGCGCATCGGCGAGACGGGCCTTGCCTTTTACGAAGCCTACAACCCCACCGATCGCCCGGTGGCGGGCACCGCCAGCTACAACGTCACCCCCGACGCGGCGGGTGGCTATTTCACCAAGATCGACTGTTTCTGCTTTACCCAGCAGGTCTTGCAACCGGGCGAGCGGGTGATGATGCCCGTGACGTTCTTTATCGACCCACAGATCGTGACAGACCGCGAAGGCAAGTTCGTGCGCGAGATCACGCTGTCCTACACGTTCCATACCACAGACCTGCCCGAGGAACATGCGGCCGCAGAACCGCAGACCCCGGCGCCGGTGGCCAACTGACGCAAACGAGGGAATCGCGCAATGGCTCATGCAAAGAACCATGACTTCCACATCCTGAAGCCGTCGAGCCTGCCTTTCATCGCGGCGGTCGGGGCCTTCGTGATGCTGTTCGGGGCCGTCCTGTGGATGAGGGATGTCACGCCCTGGATGTTCTGGATCGGCTTCGTCGCCGTCATCTACACCATGTTCGCCTGGTGGTCCGAGATGGTGAAGGAATCGCAGGACGGCGACCATACCCCGGTCGTCCGCATCGGCCTGCGCTATGGCTTCATCCTGTTCATCATGTCCGAAGTCATGTTCTTTGCGGCATGGTTCTGGAGCTTTTTCAAGCACGCCCTGTACCCGATGGGGCCGATGTCCCCCATCAAGGACGGCGTCTGGCCGCCCGCCGGGATCGAGACCTTCGACCCCTGGCATCTGCCGCTGATCAACACGCTGATCCTGCTGTGCTCGGGCGCCGCCTGCACCTGGGCGCACCATGCCCTGGCGCATGAGAACAACCGCAAGGACATGATCAACGGCCTGGCGCTGGCCGTGGTGCTGGGCGTGTTCTTCACCATCCTGCAAGTCTATGAATACAGCCACGCAGCATTCGGCTTTGCAGGGAACATCTATGGCGCCAACTTCTTCATGGCGACCGGCTTCCACGGGTTCCATGTGGTGATCGGCACGATCTTCCTGCTGGTCTGCATGATCCGCGCGATGAAGGGGCATTTCACCCAGGACCATCACGTCGGTTTCGAGGCAGCGGCCTGGTACTGGCACTTTGTCGATGTGGTGTGGCTGTTCCTGTTTGCCGCGATCTACGTCTGGGGCCAGTAAGTCCCTGTTCGGGGGCTTGCCCCCGACGCGCGACAGAGTCACAAGACGCGGGCCGCAAGGCCCGCGTTGTCGTTTCAAGGGAACCCAGCCCGATGTTCCGTCGCCTGATCTTTCCGCTTCTGCTGGGCCTTGTGGGCTGTGGCATCCTGATCGGCCTCGGGGTCTGGCAAATGAACCGCCTGGCGTGGAAGCAAGGCGTTCTGGCCGAGATCGAAACGCGGATTTCTGCCCCTCCGGTGCCGTTGCCCGCCGAAGGAACCGCCAGCCCCTATCTTCCAGTGACCGCGACAGGCGCGCTGTCGGGCAACCGGCTGCGTGTTCTTGTCAGCCGCAAGCAGATCGGGCCGGGCTATCGCATCATCTCGGTGCTCGATACCGATGAGGGGCGGCGGGTGCTGGTCGATCTCGGTTTCATCCGCGACGGTGCCCCGGTGCCCGAGGTGACAGGGCATGTCACGGTTGTGGGCAACCTGCATGTGCCCGACGAGGTGGATGGGTTCACCCCAACGGCCGACCTGACCCGCAACCTGTGGTTCGCGCGCGATGTGCCCCAGATGGCCATCGTGCTGAACACCGAGGAAACGCTGATCGTGGCCCGAGATCCGGTTGTGCCGGGGATCGAGCCGATGCCGGTGGATACCGCCGGCATTCCCAATGACCATTTGCATTATGCGATCACCTGGTTCCTGCTGGCCGTCGTCTGGGCGGGCATGTCGGGCCTGCTGATCTGGCGGATGCGGCGCCCTGCTGCTTGAGGAGCTTCCGATGAACTATCTTTCCACCCGCGGCACGGCGCCCGAACTGACCTTTGGCGAGGCGATGATGACCGGGCTTGCCCGCGATGGCGGATTGTATCTGCCAGCCAGCATCCCCGTGATGACGCCAGAGGAGATCGCGGCACTGGCAGGCCTTGGCTACGAGGATGTGGCCTTTCGCGTGATGCGCCCGTTCATCGGCGATACCTTCACCGATGACGAGTTCAGGGGCCTGATTGCCCGCGCCTATCAGGGCTTCAACCACGCGGCGCGCGCGCCGCTGAAGCAACTGGCGGCGAACCATTTCCTGCTGGAGCTGTTCCACGGGCCGACGCTGGCCTTCAAGGACTTTGCCATGCAGCTCATCGGCCAGATGATGCAGGCCGCGCTGGCGAAATCGGGCAACCGCATCACCATTGTCGGCGCCACCAGCGGCGATACCGGCAGTGCGGCCATCGAGGCGTTCCGCGGTCTGTCCAATGTGGATGTGTTCATCCTGTTCCCGCATGGCCGCGTGTCCGAGGTGCAGCGCCGCCAGATGACGACGCCTGCGGAATCCAATGTGCATGCGCTGGCGCTGGACGGGGATTTTGACGATTGCCAGGCCCGTCTGAAAGACATGTTCAACCATTTCGAGTTCCGCGATACCGTAGGGTTGGCGGGGGTGAACTCCATCAACTGGGCGCGGGTGCTGGCTCAGGTGGTCTATTACTTCACCAGCGCCGTTGCGCTGGGGGCGCCGCACCGCAAGGTCAGCTTTACGGTGCCGACCGGCAATTTCGGCGATATCTTTGCGGGCTGGATCGCCCGGGCCATGGGTCTGCCCATTGATCAACTGGTGATCGCCACCAACCAGAACGACATTCTGGACCGCGCCCTGCGCAGCGGGGACTACGCGACCGATGGGGTGCGCCGCTCGATCTCGCCGTCGATGGACATTCAGGTGTCGTCCAACTTTGAACGCGCGTTGTTCGAGGTGCTGGGGCGCGACGGCGCTGCGGTGGCCAGCCTGATGGACGATCTCAAGACGACGGGCAGCTTCCGCATTCCGCAAGGGGCGCTCGAAACCCTGCGGGCCACCTTTGCCTCGGGCCGCTGCTCCGAAGACGAGACGCTGGCGACCATCCAGCGCACGCTGGCGCAATCGGGCGAGCTGATCTGTCCGCATTCCGCCGTGGCGGTGCATGTGGCCGAAAGCCATCTGGGTGCCACACCGATGATCACGCTCGCCACCGCCCATCCGGCCAAGTTCCCCGATGCGGTGGAACGGGCTACGGGCATCCGGCCGGCGCTGCCGCCCCGCATGGCCGATCTGTTCGACCGCGAGG
This sequence comes from Gemmobacter megaterium, assembly GCF_900156815.1. Lineage (GTDB taxonomy): Bacteria > Pseudomonadota > Alphaproteobacteria > Rhodobacterales > Rhodobacteraceae > Wagnerdoeblera > Wagnerdoeblera megaterium. The sequence goes on along the minus strand of NZ_FTOT01000004.1, from coordinate 173,923 downwards.
AACGGGTGACGCGGGTGCCCAACGATCTGGCGGCGCTGGAGACGCTGATCCTGGAACGGACGGGCCGCGCATGATCCGGGTCGAGACACTTCCGAACGGACTTCGGATTGCCACCGATCCGATGCCGCGGCTGGAAACCGCGGCCATCGGTCTGTGGGTCAATGTCGGCGCCCGGCACGAGGCCGAGGATCAGAACGGCATCGCGCATTTTCTGGAACATATGGCGTTCAAGGGAACGGCCCGGCGCAGCGCCTTGCAGATCGCCTCCGAGATCGAGGATGTGGGCGGCTATCTGAATGCCTATACCTCGAACGAGAGCACGGCCTATTACGCCAGGGTGCTGCGTGCCGATGTGCCGCTGGCGCTGGACGTGATTGCCGACATCACCTTGAACCCCGCCTTCGAGGCGCGCGAGATCGAGGTGGAGCGCGGGGTGATCCTCCAGGAAATCGGGCAGATGCTGGACACGCCCGATGATGTGATCTTTGAATGGTTGCAAGAAACCGCATTTCCGGGCCAGCCGATGGGGCGGTCGATCCTGGGCACCACCGAACGGGTGTCCAGCTTTGACGCGGCCGATCTGCGGCGGTTCGTGGGTGCGCATTACCAGCCGGGGCAGATGATTCTGGCCGCAGCCGGGGCGGTGGACCATGAGGCCATCGTGGCTCAGGCCAAGGCGCTGTTCGGTGATCTGGCCGCACAACCGCGCAGCCAGTTTGCCCCCGCCCGCTTTGCCCCCGGCGAGCGCCGGGTGATCGAGGATCTGGAACAGGTGCATCTGGCACTGGCCTTTGCCGCCGAGGGGTGGCATTCGCCCGATCTGCATGTGGCCCATACCTATGCCGGCATCATGGGCGGCGGCATGTCCAGCCGCCTGTTCCAGAAGCTGCGCGAGGAGCATGGCATGTGCTACACGGTCGATGCCCAATCCAGCGCGCATGAGGATGTGGGGCTGATCACCATCTATGCCGGAACCGGGGCAGAGCAGGTCGGCGATCTGTGCCGCCTGACCATGGACGAGTTGAAGCGCGCCGCCGATGACCTCACCGAGGCAGAGTTGGCCCGTGCCCGCGCCCAGCGTCGCGCGGGGCTGCTGATGGGGCTGGAGGGGCCATTTGCCCGCACGCAGCATATGGCGCGCATGTTGGCGCTGTTCGGCCGCATCCCGGAAATGGATGAGATGGTGGCCGAGATTGACGCGGTGACGCTGGAGCGGGTCAAGGGCTATGCGTCGCGTCTTGCGGAGCGCGCGCAGATGGCGATGGCCGTCTATGGCCCGGCAGAGGCCGCACCCCAGGCGGGGGCGCTGCGCGACAGGCTGGCCGGGTGATGCTGGGTCTTCGGCGGCGCACGGTCATAGAGACATCGCGCCTGACGCTGCGCCTGCCGCAGCATTCCGATTATCGTGCCTGGGCCGGACTGCGCGAGGCATCTGCCGGGTTTCTGACGCCGTGGGAACCGGCCTGGTCGCCCGATCACCTGAGCCGCCGGGCGTTTACCGGCCGGGTCGCCTGGGCCGCACGGGTCGAGGCCGATGGCAGCGCCCTGCCGCTGTTCCTGATCCGCCGGGCTGACCGGGCGCTGATCGGGGCGATCACGCTGGACCATATCCGCCGTGGACCGGCACAGGCCGGCACCATCGGCTACTGGATCGGCCAGCCCCATGCCCGCAACGGCTATATGCGCGAGGCGATCGAAGGGCTGTGTCATCACGCCTTTGCCAAGATGGATCTCAGCCGGATCGAGGCGGCGTGCCTGCCGGACAATGCCGCAAGCCGTGGTGCGCTGGAAAAATGCGGCTTCAAATACGAGGGGGTCGCGCAGGCCTATCTCCAGATCGGCGGGCGGTGGCGCAATCACGTGCTCTATGCGCTGTTGCGGCATGACCGGCGCGGGCGTACGGGCGCTGGCTAGCCAGGTCCGGCACCCGAGCGATGCCCGCGCCATGACAGGATGCACGACGACAAAGGCCGGGGTTCGCCCCGGCCCTTTGTCATTCCAGAAGACAAGAAAAAGGCGACAGTCCCAGGGAGGAGGAGGGGACTGCCGCCGAGAACGATTGGCCCAGGGAGGAGGAGAGGGCCTTTCGCATTCTGATGGGGCACCTTGGCACCCCGAAACTTGTGGCGGCGACCCCAGGGAGGAGGAGGGGGCCGCCGCCGATGACGAAAGGCCCAGGGAGGAGGAGGGGCCCGTCGCATCCGGTGTGGGGCACTGATGCGCCCCGGAAACTGGTGGCGGCAACCCCAGGGAGGAGGAGGGGGTTGCCGCCGGTCACGATCGGCCCAGGGAGGAGGAAGGGCCTTTCGATCAGGATCAGGGCCTTGGCCCTGTAGAGTTGCGGCGATCCGAGGGAGGATAGATCGCCGCTGTGCTGCCGCCCCAGGGAGGAGGAGGGGGCCGCAGCCTGTTCGTTACTTGACCGCCTTGCCGTAGGCTGCTTCCAGCGCCACGCGGGTGATCATCGACCGGCTGATGCCGAGGTCTGCAAGTTCACGCCCGCTCAGGCCCTGGAGTTCGCTCAGGGTCTGTTTGTAGACGTGGTGACGTTCCATTGCCTCGCGGATACTTGCGACGAGACCCTTCAGCGACAGGCCAGAGGCGGCCTTGACGTGGTGGGTGGTGGTCGGTGCGTAAGCCATTTCAGTCTTCCGGTTCTGTCTCCGGGGTGGCTTCGGTGCCGCCCCTGTTGAAGCCAAGATGGGGCAAATGCTGCGAATGCACAATACTTCCGGGCATCAATGCTGCCTTGCAGCAATTGCATGGCTTACGCTGGGTAAGTCGTTGATGGATTTGATGCAGCTCGCGCAAAATCCGGGCAGTTCGCCAACGCCCCTTGCCCTTTCGGGCGTTCAGGACGACGTTTGCGGCAAGGATCGGGCTCGTTGCAGCCTTGTGAACAATCGGAGGTTGTGAATGTCTGTCACGCGTGAAGAGGTTCTGCGGGTGCTGTCAAGCATCGCGCTGCCGCAGGGCGGCGATCCGGTGTCGCGCGACATGGTGCGGGCCCTGGTCATCGACGGCGCAGAGATTCGTTTTGTGCTTGAAGTATCGGGTGCCGAGGAGGCGCGGGCCCTGGCGCCTGTCCAGGCCGCCGCCGAGGCGCGTCTGGGCGCCCTGCCGGGGGTGGCGCGGGTATCGGTCGTCATGACAGCGCCAACCGCGGCCAAGACGCCGCCGGATCTGAAGATCGGACGCCACCCGACACCACAGCAGGCCGGGCCGCAGGCAGTGCCGGGGGTGGCGCGGATTCTGGCGGTTGGCTCGGGCAAGGGGGGCGTGGGCAAATCCACCGTCTCGTCGAACCTGGCGGTGGCGCTGGCGCGGCAAGGGCGGCGCGTCGGGTTGCTGGATGCCGACATCTACGGCCCCAGCCAGCCGCGGATGATGGGCGTCAACCAGCGTCCGGCCAGCCCCGACGGCAAGACGATCATTCCGCTGCGCGCGCATGGCGTGACGATGATGTCCATCGGCCTGATGCTGAAAGAGGGCGACGCAGTGGTCTGGCGCGGACCGATGCTGATGGGCGCGTTGCAGCAGATGCTGGGGCAGGTGACCTGGGGCGAACTGGATGTGCTTATCGTCGATCTGCCGCCGGGCACGGGGGATGTGCAACTGACGCTGTGCCAGCGGTATCAGGTGACGGGCGCGGTGGTGGTGTCCACCCCGCAGGACGTGGCGCTGCTGGACGCGCGCAAGGCGCTGAAGATGTTCGACATGCTCAAGACCCCCGTTCTGGGGTTGATCGAGAACATGTCCAGCTTCTGTTGTCCGCAATGCGGACATGAGTCGCATATCTTCGGCCATGGCGGGGTCCGGGCCGAAGCGGCGGCGCTGGATTTGCCGTTCCTGGGCGAAATCCCGATCAGTCTGGATGTGCGGTTGGCAGGCGATGCGGGAACGCCGGTTGCGGCCGGTGCGGGGGCGGTATCCGACGCCTATGCCCGGATTGCGGCGCGTCTGGTGGCGGAGGGGGTCGCCTGAGATCTTGCGCCCGCCGCGCAGCACCCCTCCGTTCCCGGCCCTCGGATCCGACCGATCCGGGGGCCGTTTTCTGTGCGCATCACGCCCGCACGGCCAGGATCGCGCGGCATCTCATGGATCCCGCAGGGCAAGATCGGTGGCCGGTCTGGAAGTTCATGGAATCCGGCGCCAGGTTTGCCGGTCGAAACCGGGGGTAAATGGAACCGGGGGGCCGATCTCCGAATCAAGCGGATGTGTTCGACGGTGATTCGGACGGAACTTGACGAAATGTTCCTGTTTTGATCTAATGCAAGGGTCGGTTTGACCGGCCTGTTGCGTGGCGGCCAATAGGCCCCGGAACTTTCTGGAACTTTTCTCTGGCGAGGATGGTTATCAACATCTTGTAGATCTCAATTCGGTTTCCGCTACAAATGTGACTTTCCGGGGCGGCGGACTCTGGCTTTTGTGCCGCATCTGCCCATGGAGTTCCATGAAGCTCCAAAAAAGTCCTTGCTGGGCCAATTCGCTCGTGGCAATCATTGGTCAACCGGAAACGGGGAGCAGTGAACCACAAAAGGGGCGATCCAAACAGACCCCGACCTGAGGCAGGTTTCACAGGTTTCCTCCCGGAAAAACAACAAAAGACGGACAGTATCCGGCCAAGCAGCGAGCAGACACCCCCCCAGGTAGCAGCTCGGCCGGTCAGCCCGGAAACGGGACAGAGGGCGGCGGATCGGGCAGTGGCAGCAGCCCGATCCGCCGTTGTCATTCAAGGCCCCCTTCAGAGGGGCGGAACGAGGGTAAAGGGGCGCAGGCGTGCACTTCTCGGGCACGATCACGCAGCGGGTGGATGGGAAGGGGCGCGTCTCCATTCCCGCCGATTTCCGCGCCGTCCTGGCCGAAGGCGATCCCGCCTATGACCCTGACACCAAGCGGTTGCGGATGCGCGTCGTCTATGGCGACCCAAGCCGCAAGTGCCTGGAAATCTACACAATCTCTGCCTTTGACAAGATCCTGAAGCGGGTGGCGACATTGCCCGAAGGGTCGGACGAACGGGAAATCCTGGAACTGTTCCTGGTGTCCGGCTCGGAGGTGGTCGAGGTCGATGCCGACGGGCGGACCATTCTGGCCCAACGGCTGCGCGACCATATGGGCCTGCCCCGCGATGGCGGAGAGGCGGTCTGTGCGGGCGCGCTGGATCTGTTCCGGATGTGGACCCCCGAGGAGTTCGAGGCCGAGCGCCAGCGCAAGATGGCGGCGGTCAAGGCGCGTATGGCGGGCGGCGGCAATATCCTGAAACTGCTGCCCCCCAACCCGGAGGGCTGATCGCGTGCACAGTCAACGCAGCATCGCGGGCAGGGTGGCATGACCGACCAGCCCCATATTCCCGTCCTTCTTGGTCCCATCCTGCGTCTGTGCGCGCCGATCACGGGCATTTGGCTGGACGGTACGTTCGGTGCGGGCGGCTATGCGCGCGGCTTGCTGGAGGCCGGGGCCGGCTGCGTCATCGGGGTGGACCGCGACCCCAGCGCGCTGGCACTGGCCGAAGGCTGGCGCGGGCAATACGGGGACCGGCTTCGGCTGGTCGAAGGCACGTTCTCGGAGCTGGATACCCATGCCCACGAACCGCTTGACGGCGTGGTGCTGGACCTGGGCGTGTCCTCGATGCAGCTTGATCAGCCCGAGCGCGGATTCTCCTTTCTGCGCGATGGTCCGCTGGACATGCGGATGGGCGATACCGGCGACAGCGCCGCCGATCTGGTGAACGAGGCGGACGAAGCGGTTCTGGCCGACATCCTGTATCATTTTGGCGAGGAACGCGCCTCGCGCCGCATTGCGCGGGCCATCGTGCAGGCACGCGGGCGCGGGCGGATCGAGACCACCGGCGCCCTGGCAGAGATCGTGTCGTCCTGCCTGCCGCGCCCGAAGCCGGGGCAAAGCCATCCTGCGACCCGCAGCTTTCAGGCGTTGCGCATTGCCGTGAACGCGGAATTTGACCAGTTGGTCGAGGGACTGGCGGCAGCGGAACGGGCGTTGAAGCCGGGCGGGCTGCTGGCGGTCGTCAGCTTTCATTCGCTGGAAGACCGGATCGTCAAACGGTTCTTTGCCGATCGCGCGGGCGCAGACGGCCATGGAAACCGGCATGGTCCGGGCAGCCTTGCGGCGCCTGCGCGCTTTGTGACGCTGACCCGCAAGCCGGTGGGGGCGGATGACGATGAACTGGCCGCCAATCCGCGCGCACGGTCGGCCCTGTTGCGGATCGGACGGCGCACCGAGGCGCCGGCAGGGCCGGTCGATCCGTCTACCCTGGGCGCCCCCCGCCTGCCAGTCAGCCGCCGGAAAGGCCGATAAGCCATGCGCTCTGCCCTTGTGATCCTGTCGTTTCTTGCCATGCTGGCCTCGGGGTTCTGGGCCTACCGCGAGAATTACGCGACCAAGGTTGCCCTGCGCGAGGCGCAGCGCCTCGGGGCCGACATTGGCCGGTTGCAAGAGGCGATTGCCGTGCAGCGCGCCGAATGGGCCTATCTGAACCGCCCCGACCGGCTGGCCGAACTGGCATCGGCGAATTTTGACCGGCTGGGGCTGTTGTCCATGTTGCCCGAGCAATTCGCCGAAACCCGTCAGCTGCCCGAACCTGCCGCCGATCCATTGGCGAACGGGCTGGATGGTGTCGCCATCGTTTCCGCCGAAGACGAGGACTTGCTGCCATGAGCCCCCGTGCACCGTTGCGTCCGCTCGCCCGTATTCTCGACGCCCGCGCCAGGGGCGAAAACCCCGATGCCATCGAGGCTGCGAATATCCGCGACCGCAATGCGGCGATGCATGACAAATCGCGTGCCCGCGCCGAAAGCCGGTTGCTGCTGCTGGTGATGGCATTCTGTGCGGCGTTCCTGACCATCGGCATTCGTATGGCGGCGCTTGCAGGGGCCGAACCGGATGAGCCGCGCGCCATCGTCTCGGGCAGCCGCATTCAGGCGCAGCGCGCCGATATCGTCGATCGCAACGGAAATGTCCTTGCGACGAACCTTGTCACCCATGCGCTGTATTCGCATCCGCGTGACATGGTGGACCCGGAGCGCGCCGCGCGCGAACTGGCGCGCATCTTTCCCGACATGGACGAAGACCGGCTGTTGAAGCAGTTCACCGGCAAATCCGCCTTCCTGTGGCTGCGCCGCAAGCTCAGCCCCGAACAGATGCAGGCCGTGCATGACATCGGCGAGCCCGGCCTGTTGTTCGGCCCGCGCGAGATGCGGCTCTATCCGAATGGCAAGCTGGCGGCCCATGTGCTGGGCGGCGCCAGTTTCGGGGCAGAGGGCGTGCATTCCGCCGAGGTGATCGGCGTGGCAGGCATCGAAAAGGCGCTGGACGACCGGCTGCGCAGCCCCGATCAACTGGACCAGCCGCTTCGGTTGTCGCTTGATCTGTCGGTCCAGGCAGCGATTGCCGAGGTGCTGCACACGGGCATGAAGCTGCTCAACGCGCGCGGCGCCGCCTCGATCCTGATGGATGCCCAGACCGGAGAGGTGCTGGCCATGGTCAGCCTGCCGGATTTCGACCCCAACGACCGCCCGCTTCCTCCGACCGCAGGCGATCCGGCCGACAGCCCGATTTTCAACCGGGCGCTTCAGGGGGTCTATGAGCTTGGTTCGGTGATGAAGATCTTTCCGGTCGCCCAGGCGCTGGAGCTTGGGCTGATGAACCCCGACACGATGGTGAACTCGTCCAGCCCCATGCAGCTGGGCCGGTTCCGGGTGCGGGATTACAGGAACTATGGCCCGCAACTGTCTGTCACCGATGTGATTGTCAAATCCTCGAACGTCGGGACAGCGCGGGTGGCGGCGCAGGTCGGGCCGGTGCGCCAACAGGCGTTCCTCAAGGAACTCGGGCTTCTGGACGCGTCGCCGGTGGAACTGATCGAGGCCGCGCGGGCACGCCCGCTGTTGCCGCGCAAATGGTCCGATATCGCGGCGGCCACCATTTCCTATGGGCACGGGATGTCCACCAGCCCGATGCAACTGGCCGCAGCCTATGCCGCCATGGTGAATGGCGGCTACAAGGTGACGCCGACGCTGATCAAGCGCGAGGCGCCACCACCCAGAGGCGCGCCGGTGATCTCCGAGCGCACATCGGCGCAGCTGCGCGACATGCTGCGCAAGGTAGTGGAAAAGGGCACCGCCCGCATGGCCGAGGTGCCCGGCTACCACATCGGCGGCAAGACCGGCACGGCGGACAAGCAAAAGCCGACCGGCGGCTATCACAAGGACAAGGTGATGGCGAACTTTGCCGGTGCCTTTCCGATGAACGATCCGCGCTATGTCATCGTCGTGTCGCTGGACGAGCCGGTGGAAACCAGCGGCACCGAGGCACGCCGCACCGCAGGCTGGACGGCTGTTCCGGTAACGGCGGAAATCCTCCGGCGGGTCGCGCCGCTTCTGGGGTTGCGCCCGGCAGAGGTTGAAGCCCATGTGCCGAGCAAGGTAACAGCGGTGCGCAACTAGCCACGGGGACGGACATGACGGGCGCGGACGGGCGGAGCCTAGCAGACCTTGGACTTTCGGCACGGGCGGGCCGCGATGCGCGGATCACCGGGCTGGCGGTGGACAGTCGGCTGGTCAAGCCGGGACATCTGTTCGCGGCCCTGCCGGGCAGCCGGGTGCATGGCGGTGAATTCATCCAATATGCCCTGCGTATGGGGGCAGGGGCCATCCTGACCGACCCGGCGGGTGCGCGGATCGCTGCGGCAGAGCTGGCCGCCAGCGATGCCGCCCTTGTCGTGGCCGAGGATCCGCGCGAGGCGCTGGCCCTGGCCGCAGCCCTGTGGTTCGGTGCCCAGCCGGAGGTCATGGTCGCTGTCACAGGCACCAACGGCAAGACGTCGGTGGCCACCTTTACCCGCCAGATCTGGCAGGCGCTCGGGCATCCGTCGATCAACATCGGCACCACGGGGATAGAGGGCGACTGGGCAGCCCCCGCCGGGCATACGACGCCCGAGCCGATCACCCTGCACCGGCGGCTGTCCGAGGCGGCCGCGGCAGGCATCACCCATGCGGCGATGGAGGCATCGTCCCATGGACTTGACCAGCGGCGGCTGGATGGTGTGCGTCTGGTCGCTGCGGGCTTCACCAATCTGACGCAGGATCACCTCGACTATCACCACACGATGGACGACTACTTCAACGCCAAGGCTGGCCTGTTCACCCGGCTGTTGCCCGAGGATGCGGCAGCGGTGATCAACATCGACGATGCCTATGGCCAGCGGCTCTATGGTCTTGCACAGGACCGGGGCTGTCCGGTGATGGCGACCGGGTTCGGGGCCGAGGCCGATCTGCGCATCCTGGCGCAGCGCTTCGACGCCACCGGGCAAGAGGTGCGCTTTGCCTGGCTGGACGAACCCCGGCAGGTGCGGCTGAACCTTGTGGGCGGGTTTCAGGCGGCCAATGTCGCCGTGGCCGCCGGGCTGGCCATGGCCGCAGGGGCAGATCCCGACGAGGTGCTGTCGGTGCTGCCGCGCCTGACCACGGTGCGCGGCCGGATGCAGCTTGTGGCAACCCGGCAGAATGGCGCGGCGGTCTATGTCGATTATGCGCATACGCCCGATGCCGTGGCCACGGCGCTGCGGGCCTTGCGCCCGCATGTCATGGGCCGCATCGTTGTCGTGCTGGGCGCCGGGGGCGACCGCGATACATCCAAGCGGCCCCTGATGGGGGCGGCGGCGGCAGAATTTGCCGATGTGGTCATCGTGACCGATGACAATCCGCGCAGCGAGGATCCGGCCGCGATCCGCGCGGCTGTCATGCTGGGCTGCCCCGAGGCCACAGAGGTCGGCGACCGGGCCGAGGCGATCCTGCGCGCGGTCGATGCGCTGTTGCCGGGCGATGCGTTGCTGATCGCGGGCAAGGGCCACGAGACCGGGCAGGAAATCGCCGGTCAGACCTACCCCTTTGACGATGCGGAACAGGCCAGTGTGGCCGTGGCTGCGCTGGATGGCATGATATGACACCGCTCTGGACATCGGCCGAGGCGGCCGCCGCCACCGGCGGGCAGGCGACATGTGACTGGCTGGTCAGCGGCGTGTCCATCGACACCCGCACCCTGCGCCCCGGCGATCTGTTCGTCGCCTTGCAGGCGGCGCGGGATGGCCACGACTTCGTGGCGCAGGCGCTGGCGAACGGGGCAGGCGCCGCGCTGGTGTCGCGCATTCCCCAGGGTGTCGCGCCCGATGCGCCGCTCCTAGTGGTGCCCGACGTTCTGGCGGCGCTTGGCGCCCTTGGCCGGGCGGCGCGTGCGCGTTCCGGGGCGCGGGTCGTCGCCATCACCGGATCGGTCGGCAAGACCTCGACCAAGGAGATGCTGCGCGCCATGCTGGCCGGGCAGGGCCATGTGCATCTGGCCGAGGCCAGCTACAACAACCATTGGGGCGTGCCGCTGACGCTGGCGCGGATGCCGGCCGATACCGGCATCGCCGTGCTGGAAATCGGCATGAACCATCCCGGCGAGATCGAGCCGCTGGCCCGCATGGCCCGCCCGCATGTCGCGTTGATCACCACCGTTGCCCCGGCCCATATGGCAGCCTTTGGCAGTCTGGAGGGGATCGCAGCGGAAAAGGCCGCGATCTGCGCCGGGCTGGAGCCCGGCGGCATTGCCATCCTGCCCGCAGATCTGGAGGTGACACCGATCCTGACGGCGGCGGCGACGGCGGCAGGCGCCGGGATTGTGACCTTCGGCGCCACGCGCAGCGACTGGCACCTGACCGAGACGCGCGTGGTTCAGGATGTCACCGTGAACACCGCAGCTACGCCCATGGGGGCCCTGCTGTACAAGGTTGCCAGCCCAGGCCGCCATTTTGCGATGAATGCACTTGGCGCCCTGGCCACCGCCGTGGCGCTTGGGGTGGATCCGGCCATGGCCGCCGCCGATCTGGGCCGCTGGTCCCCGCCGCAAGGCAGGGGGCAGCGCGAACGTATCGTGCTGGATGCGGTGGACGAGGCCTTGTACTTTGAACTGATCGACGATGCGTTCAACGCCAATCCGGCCTCTGTTGCCGCCAGCCTGGATCTGTTCGCACAGACCCGCCCCCGCCACGGCATCGGACGTATCGAAAAGGGCCGGCGCATCGCCATTCTGGGCGATATGCTGGAACTGGGCCCGGACGAACTCGAAATGCATCGCGCGCTGGCCGATCATCCTGCCATGGCGGCCATCGACCTTGTGCACTGCGTCGGCCCCCGGTCGCAGGCGTTGTGGAACGCGCTGCCGCTGGCCAGGCGGGGCGAATGGCACGCAGAGGCGGCGGCCCTGGTCGAACGCGCGCCGCATCTGGTCGATGCGGGCGATGTCGTGCTCGTGAAGGGGTCGAAATCCATCAAGGTCTCGTTGGTGGTTGACGCGCTCCGCCGTCTGGGGCACGGGCAGCGCGGCGACGACGCGGAAGGTAGCTGATGCTTTATGGATTGACCCAGTTCTCCGAAGGGGGCGACCTCTTCAACCTGTTCCGCTATATCACCTTCCGGGCGGGCGGGGCGTTCTTCACGGCGCTTGTGTTCGGGTTCCTGTTTGGCCGGCCGCTGATCAACTTTCTGCGCCGCAAGCAGAAAAAGGGCCAGCCGATCCGCGACGACGGCCCGGCCAGCCACTTTTCCAAGGCCGGTACGCCCACGATGGGCGGGCTGCTGATCCTGTCGGCGCTGATGGTATCCACGCTGTTGTGGTCGCGGCTCGACAATCCCTATGTCTGGATCGTGCTTGGCGTCACGCTGGCCTTTGGTCTGATCGGTTTTGCCGATGACTATGCCAAGGTCACCAAGATGAACACCAAGGGCGTGTCGGGCCGGGTGCGCATGGGGATCGGCCTTGTGGTTTCCGCGCTGGCCGCAGGTGCCGCCGCCTGGTTCCACCCCGAGGCGCTGTCGGGGCAACTGGCCATGCCGGTGTTCAAGGATGCGCTGATCAACCTGGGCATCCTGTTCGTGCCCTTTGGCATGATCGTCATCGTCGGCGCGGCCAATGCGGTGAACCTGACCGACGGGCTGGACGGGCTGGCCATCATGCCGGTGATGATTGCCGCAGGCACCTTGGGCGCCATTTCCTATGTGGTCGGCAACGCGGTGCTGACCGGCTATCTCGGCGTGCACTTCGTGCCGGGTACCGGCGAATTGCTGATCTTCTGCTCGGCCCTGATCGGCGGGGGCCTTGGGTTCCTGTGGTACAATGCGCCCCCGGCGGCGGTGTTCATGGGCGATACCGGCTCGCTGGCGCTTGGCGGTGCCATCGGGGCGATTGCGGTGTGCACCAAGCACGAAATCGTGCTGGCCATCGTCGGCGGCCTGTTCGTGGTCGAGGCGCTGTCGGTCATCATCCAGGTGCTGTACTACAAGCGCACGGGCAAGCGGGTGTTCCTGATGGCGCCGATCCATCACCACTTCGAAAAGAAGGGATGGGGCGAGGCGCAGATCGTGATCCGGTTCTGGATCATCTCGCTGATCCTTGCGCTGATCGGGCTTGCCACGCTCAAGCTGCGCTGACTGCTGCGGCTTGAATGCCGCACGGCTCCCCTGTAGGACGTGCCAAACCCATTCAGTGGAGCGGCCCATGGCGTCTTATCAGTATGTCTATCACATGGACGGCGTGTCCAAGACCTATGCCGGCGGCAAGAAGGTTTTCGAGAACATCCGCCTGAACTTTCTGCCCGGCGTCAAGATCGGTGTTGTCGGCGTCAACGGTTCGGGGAAATCGACCCTGCTGCGCGTCATGGCCGGGCTCGACAAGGATTTCACCGGCGAGGCCTGGGTCGCCAAGGGCGCGACCGTGGGCTATCTGCCGCAAGAGCCGCAGCTTGACCCCGCGCTGAATGTGCGTGGCAACGTCATGGAAGGGGTCAAGGCCAAGCAGGCCAAGCTGGACCGCTACAACGAACTGGCGATGAACTATTCCGACGAGACCGCCGATGAAATGGCGCGTCTGCAAGACGAGATCGACGCCGAGAACCTGTGGGATCTGGACAGTCAGGTCGATGTGGCCATGGAGGCCCTGCGCTGCCCGCCGGACGAGTCCGATGTCGAAACCCTGTCGGGCGGCGAACGCCGCCGCGTCGCGCTGTGCAAGCTGCTGCTTGAGGCGCCCGACATGCTGCTGCTGGACGAACCGACCAACCACCTTGATGCCGAAACCATCGCCTGGCTGCAAAAGCACCTGATCGAATACAAGGGCACGATCCTGATCGTGACCCACGACCGCTATTTCCTGGACGATATCACCGGCTGGATCCTGGAGCTCGACCGTGGGCGCGGCATTCCCTACGAAGGGAACTATTCCGCCTGGCTGGAACAAAAGGCCAAGCGCCTGTCGCAGGAAGCGCGCGAGGACAAGTCGCGCCAGAAGACGCTGGAACGCGAACTCGAATGGATCCGCGCCGGGGCCAAGGCCCGTCAGGCCAAATCCAAGGCCCGGATCAGCGCCTACGAGGAAATGGCGAACAAGACCGAGCGCGAAAAGATCACCACCGCACAGATCATCATCCCGAACGGCCCCCGTCTGGGCGGCAAAGTCATCGAGATCGAGAATCTGTCCAAGGCCTATGGCGACAAGCTGTTGATCGAGAACCTGACATTCTCGTTGCCGCCGGGGGGCATTGTCGGTGTCATCGGGCCGAACGGGGCCGGCAAGTCCACGCTGTTCAAGATGCTGACCGGCGCCGAAACCCCCGATGCCGGCACGGTGACGATTGGCGATACGGTCAAGCTGGCCTATGTGGACCAGTCGCGCGATGCGCTGGACCCCAACAAGACCGTGTGGGAAGAAATCTCCGAAGGGCTGGAGGTTCTGGAACTGGGCGATGCCACGATGAACAGCCGCGCCTATTGCGGGGCGTTCAACTTCAAGGGCGGCGACCAGCAGAAAAAGGTCGGTCTGCTGTCCGGGGGCGAACGCAACCGCGTCCACATGGCCAAGCTGCTGCGCCGTGGCGGCAACGTCCTGCTGCTGGACGAACCGACCAACGATCTGGACGTCGAAACGCTTCAGGCGCTGGAGGCCGCGCTGGAAGATTTCGCCGGGTGTGCGGTGATCATCAGCCACGACCGCTTTTTCCTCGACCGGCTGTGCACGCATATTCTGGCCTTTGAAGGCGAGGCGCATGTCGAATGGTTCGAAGGCAACTTCGAAGCCTACGAGGAAGACAAGGTTCGTCGCCTTGGCGCGGATTCGATTGAGCCCAAGCGCGTGAAATACAAGAAATTCACCCGCTGAGGCAGGCGAAAACCTGAACAGGTCTGGGGGCGTTCGCGCCCCCTTTTGCTTGGGCAGCCCACCGCGCGCAGGGGCAGGGACGAATTAACCGGACCGCGCGATCCTTGGCCTTCATCAACCATGAGGGCAGGCATGAAAACCGTGCGACAGATTGCCGAAGAAATCGTGGCCCGCGAAGGCGGGTTCGTGAATGACCCTGACGATCCGGGTGGGGCAACAAACCATGGCGTGACCATCCACACCCTGCGGAGGCTGGGGCTGGATCTGAACCGCGATGGCAGGGTCGATGTGGCCGACGTGCGGCAACTGGACCGGGTGCAGGCGGTGGACATCTATATCCGGCACTATTTCGAGGCGCCGGGATTGGGACGGTTGCCCGACTGCCTTCAGGCGCCGGTCTTCGACATGTTCGTGAACGCAGGCAGCAACGCGATTCGCATCTTGCAACAGATGTTGGCCCGCATGGGCTATGAAACGGGGGTGGACGGGGTGCTGGGCCCCCAGACCCTGCGCCACGTTCATCTTGCCGCCGCCCGCGACGCCGCCTTGCTGGCCGATGCCTACGGGATCGAGCGGCGGAACTACTATTACCGCCTTGCCGATGGCCGCCCGGCCAGCCGCAAATATGCCCGGCGGCAGAACGGGTCCAAGGGGGGGTGGATCCTGCGCGCCGAGGAATTCATCTCGCCCCGCTTTCATCTGACCGAGGCCGAGCATCGCCAAAGGGTGGCATCATGGGGCTGATCGGGCGGATCGTGGGGTCTCCGACGGCTGTGGCGACCCTGGGGCAGGCCGCGCGCGAGGTCGCGGAGGTCTTTACCCCGAACGCCACCCGCGCGCTGGATCTGTCACATCAGAGCGGACAGGCGGCGCTGGCGCAGCATGGCGCGGAATTCGTTCATGCGCCATCGAACTGGTTCGACCGCGGCGTCAACGGGCTGAACCGTTTGCCCCGGCCCATGCTGGCCTTGGGCACATTGGGCCTGTTCGTCTATGCGATGGTGGAGCCTGAGGGCTTTGGTCAGCGAATGCAGGGCCTTGCACTGGTGCCAGAGCCGCTGTGGTGGCTGCTGGGGGCGATTGTCGCCTTTTACTTCGGGGCGCGGGAAACCCATTACCGCCGGGTGCGCAGCCTGGGGGGCGCGGAACCGCCCGCAGAGCCGACGATGCAGGCACCGGGCGAGGCGGATAGCGCAAATCCGGCACTGGCCCAATGGATGCATCGGGGGGGCGAGCGATAGCGCCGCATGGACTTTGCCACCGGGTGGGCCCATATCTTGGGCATGGACCGGGATTATGATGTGATCATTGCAGGCGGGGGGCTCAACGGCCCGGCGCTTGCGCTTGCGCTGGCGCAGGGCGGCTTGCGTGTGCTGGTGGTGGATGCGCGCCCTGCCAGCGCGCGTGCCTCCGAAGGGTTCGACGGGCGGGCCTATGCGCTGGCGCTGGCCTCGCAGCGGCTGCTGTCCGCGCTTGGTGTCTGGCCGGCAGTTGCCGCGCTTGCCCAGCCGATTCTGGGGATCCGCACCTCTGATGGTGTGCCGCCCGAAGGGGCGGCGCCCTTTCTGCTGGGCTTTGACCATGGCGAGTTGGACGAGGGTGCCATGGGCTTCATGGTCGAGGACCGGCACCTTTATGCCGCCTTCCTTGCGGTGCTGGAGGCTGCACCGGGCGTGACCCTGCGCAGCGGCGATTCGGTGGTTGGCCAGCGCGTGGATGGCGCGCAGGTGACGGTGGCGCTGGCGTCGGGGCAAGTGCTGCGGGCCGCGCTGCTGGTCGGCTGCGACGGGCGCACCAGTGGGGTGGCGCAGCGTGCGGGCATCCGCCGTCACGGCTGGGGCTATGGCCAGACCGCGTTGGTCGGGGCGATTCGCCCTGAACATCCGCATCAGGGCCTGGCGCATCAGGTCTTTTTGCCCGAAGGACCGTTGGCCATCCTGCCATTGCGCGGCGGGCTGGCCTCGATCGTCTGGTCCGAGAGCGAGGCGAACGCCCGCACCATCGCCGCGATGGGCGACGAGGAATATCGCGTGCTGCTGGAATCGCGCATCGGCCATCTGACCGGGCATCTGGACCTGGCGGGGCCGCGATTCTCTTACCCGCTGACCCTGACGCTGGCGGATCGCTATGCCGCCCCGCGCATCGCATTGGTGGGCGATGCGGCGCATGGTGTGCATCCGATTGCGGGGCAGGGGCTGAACCTGGGCCTGCGCGATGTGGCCGCTTTGGCAGAAGTGCTGGCCGAGGCGCGCGCGCGGGGCGAGGATATCGGGGCGGTGGATGTTCTGGAACGCTATCAACTGTGGCGCCGGTTCGATTCGACTGTGCTTGCCCTGGGGATGGATGCGGTCAACCGGCTGTTTTCCAACACGAATCCGTTCTTGCGGGCAGTGCGTGGTCTGGGAATGCGCGCAGTGGCGGCGATGCCTGGCCCGCGCCGCAGCTTTATCCGCGAGGCAGCGGGGCTGTCGGGAACCCTGCCGAAATTGCTAAGCGGGCAGCGGCTGTAACCACATCGGTTGAGGCCGGAAAAACCAAAGGCCCGCCAGTGGCGGGCCGTATTGGGGCGTATCCGGGGTGTATCAGCCGCCCCAGGTACGGACCGGGCCGCAATCCATATGCACGAAGTTCGACCGGGAATAGCGCCCGACACCGCCCGAGGCGCAGGCTTCTGCCGCGCGGGCCATCTGGCTGACCGACCGCGACTTCAGCCGCAGATCCGCCGCCTGGCCCTGCATGTGCAGCGAATTGCGCGCCACGCCACGGGTGTTGGAACGCAGCGCCGAATTGGTCTGCGGCGACCGATAGCCCGACAGCAGCATATACGGCTCCGACACATCCATCATGCGATGGGCCGCTGCCATGATATCCAAGGTGCGCGCGTCGATCCGATGGACCGTCCCGGTGCGAACATCGCGCATGAAGTGGTTGATTTCCTTGAGGGATTCGGCAACGTACTTGCCGTCGATCCAGTAGATCGTATCAAGGCTTTCGCCCGTGCGGCCCGAGTACATCCGAACACGGCGAATGTCCCCGGCCCCGCGCAGGAACCCGAATGCGTTGCTGTAGGTGGGAGCCGCTGCCACGATGCCAGCCGCGAAGATCCCGAGCAGCCTGCGCCGCGAGAGATCGGTCGATCCGGTTTGAGTCATTCTTGCTCGCCTGTCCCCAGTAGACTGTCCGCGTGGCAGAGCCGCGGTTGGTCCAACGTTCGTCTCGTCGTGCATCCCCAAATGCCCAGACTGTATGGCACGGTTCGATTCGGCAACCAACCCTTCTGGTGGCCACTGTTTCGCAAGTTCCGTCATATCGGCGAATTATTGCTGAATTGCTGACGTCAAGGGCAGGATTTCTGCCCGACTTCGTGGCAACGCGGCAACAAGACGGGGAAGGGAGGTGCGCATGACCGCGCGGCGGCGATGGACTCTGGCGGGTATTCTGCGCAATTTGCCAACATGGGCCGGGGTTTGGGAACGGACCTGCCAGTACGTCGTGCCATTGTCCGGGGGTCATCATGCAATCCTTCTTTCCAGCCCGTTTGCGCCGCCATCTGTTCGTGGCCTCTGGCGTGGCATTCGTGGCTTTGGCGGGGGCGGTCGCAGCACAGCCGACGGGTGGCCTTGCATCGGGCGGCGCGGCGTTGGTGATGAAATCGGCGCTGCCACATCTGAACGGGTTTCGTCAGGCGCTGGCAGCGGCGGCGGCCGAGGATGCGCCGGTTGCGGCCTTCTTCCGTGATCGGGGCTACGAGGCTTTCTGGACCGCAACCGATGCCGAGGCAGAGGTGCGCCGGGCCGCGCTGCTGGCCGCGCTGGAGACGGCGCCTGCTCATGCGCTGCCGGTGGCGCGCTATGATGCCGCGGCGTTGCGGCGCGCGTTCCGCGACCTGCGCTCCGAAGGGGATCGCGGGCGGCTGGAGGTGCGGCTGACCCGCGCGCTGCTGGATTTCGCGCGCGATCTGCAAACCGGGGTGATTGACCCCAAGCGGGTGGATGCGGGGATCGTGCGCGACGTGCCCCGTCATGCGCCCGAGGACATCCTGCAAGGCTTTGTCACCGATGCAGCGGCCTATCTGCGCAGCCTGCCGCCGCAGAACCCGGAATATGCCCGTCTGGCCAAGGCCCGTCACCGGATGCTGGCACAGATGGCGGCGGGGGGCTGGGGCCCGCAAGTGCCTGCAAAGACGCTGAAACCCGGCGCGACGGGGGCTGCCGTCGTTGCCCTGCGCGACCGGCTGGTCGCGATGGGCTATCTGGCGCGCAGTGCCACGATGACCTACGGCCCGGAGATTCAGGCCGCGGTGCGCGCCTTGCAGTTCGATCACGGGCTGACCGCCGATGGTGTGGCGGGTGAAACGACCATGGCGGCCATCAACGCCGATCCGCAGCAGCGGCTTGCCGCCGTCACCGTGGCGATGGAACGCGAGCGTTGGGCGAATATCGAACGCGGCAAGCGCCATATCTGGGTGAACCTGACCGATTTTACCGCCAAGATCATCGACGATGGCAAGGTCACATTCTCGACCCGTGCGGTGATCGGATCGACGATGACCGACAAGCGCACGCCCGAGTTCAGCCATATGATGACCTATATGGAGATCAACCCGGACTGGACGGTTCCGCCCGGCATCATCCGGCGCGACTATCTGCCGAAATTGCAGGCCAATCCGGGGGCGCTGTCGCATTTGCAGGTGGTCGATTCGCGTGGCCGTGTCGTGCCGCGCAGCGCCATCAACTTTGCCGCCTATTCGGCACGCAACTTTCCGTTCAACCTGCGCCAGCCGCCGGGCGCGTCGAATGCCCTGGGCCGGGTGAAGTTCATGTTCCCCAACCCCTGGTCGATCTATCTGCACGATACGCCTGACAAGCATCTGTTCGCGCGGGACAATCGGGCCTACTCCTCTGGTTGCGTGCGGTTGAACGACCCGTTCGATTTTGCCTATGCGCTGCTGGCACCGCAGGAAGCCGATCCCAAGACGGCCTTTCACAAGGTGCTGGATTCGGGCCGGCAGGAGCGTATCGTTCTGACGCCTCCGGTCCCGGTGCATCTGGATTACCGCACCGCCTTTACCGATGCGCGCGGGCGGTTGCAGTTCAGGGCCGATATCTATGGCCGTGATGCCTTGATCCATGCCGCCCTAGTCCGGGCCGGGGTGGATGGCTGAGTGAGGCCCCCTCCACGCCTTGTGCTGGACGCTTGCGTGCTGTTTCCGACGGTTCAGCGCGAATTGCTGGCAGGTGCCGCGCAGGCGGGGTTGTATCAACCGCTGTGGACCGCACGCATTCTCGAAGAATGGGCGCGCGCGGTGCGCAAGCTGGGTCCGGGCGCCGAGGATGTCGCGCGCGCCGAGATCGCGCTGTTGCGGATTGCCTTTCCGCGCGCCGAAGTCCCGGAGGCGCCACATGTGGCCCGGCGCCTGCATCTGCCGGACGAGAACGACCTGCATGTTCTGGCTGCTGCGATTGCTGCCGGGGCAGATGGCATTGTCACGGTGAATGCGGCGGATTTTCCGCGTGGCACTCTTGCCGCCGAAGGGCTGGAACGCCGCGATCCCGACGGTCTGCTGTGGCAGTTCGCCTCGCAGGCGCCCGAGGTCATGGCGCAGGTGGCCGAAGCGGTGCGCGCCAAGGCCGAGGCGATTTCCGGTCAGCCCCAGCCGCTTAAGGCGTTGCTGAAACGGGCGCGGCTGGGCCGACTGGCGCGGTTGCTGGGCTAGACGGCGGCAGGCCGGCCCGGCCGGTGCACCAAACTCTGTCTGGTCAGGATGCGCACGGCTCTTTCCCCGCCCGGCGGCAATCGCTACAACTTCGCCGAAACTGCTGGAGAGGCCCATGCCAGAGCCCGTGTCGATGACTGCATTTGCCACCCGTCGCGGACAGGGCGAGGGGCGGCTTGCCTTGTGTTCGTGGGTCTGGGAGATACGGTCCGTCAACGGCAAGGGGCTGGATGTGCGTCTGCGCCTGCCCGACGGGATCGAGGGGCTGGAGGCGGCCGTGCGGTCCGAGCTTACCCGGCGGCTGACGCGCGGCAATGTCACCGTGGGCCTTCGCCTGACCAGGGGCGCCGGTGGCGAGGGGCTGCGGATCAATGCCGGAATGTTGTCTGCCGCGCTGGCGGCCCTGGCCGAGGTGCAGGAGGCTGCCGCGCTCGCCGGGGTGGCGCTGGATCACCCGACGACCGCCGAAGTGCTGGCCATCCGTGGCGTGACAGAGGCCGTCAGCGCCGAGGATACCGACACCTCTGCCCTGCTGGCGGCGTTGATGGCCGATTTTTCTGTGGTGTTTTCGGCGTTCGAGGCGATGAGACGCACCGAAGGCGCGGCGCTGGCCACCGTTATGGCCGATCAGATCGACGGTATCGCCACCCTGACCGCTGCGGCCCGCGCCGCCGCCGAGGCCCGCCGCCCCAAAGCCGCCGAGGCGCTGACCGAGGCGATGGCCCGCATCGCTGGCGCGGTCGAGGCCGACCCGGCCCGCGTGGCGCAGGAATTGGCGATCCTGGCGGTCAAGGCGGATGTGATCGAGGAGATCGACCGCCTGACCGCCCATATCGCGGCCGCCCGCGCGCTATTGGCCCAAGGCGGGCCGGTGGGGCGCAAGTTCGATTTCCTCGCGCAGGAATTCAACCGCGAGGCCAATACCCTGTGCTCGAAATCCGGCGATATCGCCCTGACGCGGATCGGGCTCGACCTCAAACACCTGATCGACCAGATGCGCGAGCAGGTCCAGAATCTGGAGTGACCCATGGCCCGGCGCGGTCTTTTGCTGATCTTGTCCTCGCCTTCGGGGGCGGGAAAATCCACCCTTGCGCGGCGTCTGATGGACTGGGATCCGACGATCCGGTTTTCCGTGTCGGCCACCACGCGAAACCCCCGGCCCGGCGAACAGGACGGGATTCATTACCACTTTCACAGCCATGACTCGTTCCGCGCTTTGGCAGAAGGCGGCGAGATGCTGGAACATGCCGAGGTCTTTGGCAATTTCTACGGCAGCCCGCGCGCCCCTGTCGAACAGGCCATGCGCGAGGGGCGGGACACGCTGTTCGATGTCGATTGGCAGGGCGGACAGCAGATCCGCAACTCGGCGCTGGGGTCCGAGGTGGTGTCGGTCTTTATCCTGCCGCCGTCGATTGCCGAACTCGACGCACGTTTGCGCGGCAGGGCGCAGGACAGTGACGAGGTGATCGCGGGCCGCATGGCCAAGTCGCAATCGGAAATCAGCCATTGGGCGGAATATGATTATGTGCTGGTCAACCGCGATCTTGACCAGACGGCGCAAGACCTGATCACCATCATCCGCGCGGAACGCCTGCGCCGTGCCCGTCAACCTGATCTGGTCGGGTTCGTGCGCGATCTGGATGCCGAATTCGCGCAGCGCGCCTGACCCTGGGGAGAACCGGATGATCTATGCACTCGACGGCCACGCACCGCAGCTTGATACCGATAGCTGGATAGCCCCCGGTGCCCATGTCATCGGCAAGGTCGTGCTGGAGGCCGGCGCCAGCGTCTGGTTCGGCGCCGTGCTGCGCGGTGACAACGAGGAAATCCGTATCGGCTGCGGCTCGAATGTGCAGGAAAACTGCGTCTTTCACACCGACATCGGTTATCCGCTGACCGTCGGGACGAATTGCACCATCGGGCACAAGGCGATGCTGCATGGCTGCACCATCGGGGACGGCAGCCTGATCGGCATGGGGGCCACCATCCTGAACGGTGCGCGCATCGGCAAGGGCTGTCTGATCGGTGCCGGGGCGCTGATCACCGAAGGCAAGGAAATTCCGGACGGCAGCCTTGTGATGGGGGCGCCCGGCAAGGTGGTGCGGGCGCTGGACTTCGATGCGCAGGCCCGGCTGATCAAATCCGCCGAAAGCTATCAGGCCAACATGCGCCGGTTCCGCACCGGACTGACACCACTCTAGGCGCCGGCGGTTGCCTGCGCGCGCGGTGGCCCGGCCTGCTGCGGGTGTCAGGCGATGGCCGGGTTTGCCACCCTGTCATAGAGCGCGAGATCCTCGGCCATCACACCGCGCAGACGCGCGAGCGTTTCGGGGCGCAGGGCCAGATCGGCCTCTGGCGAGACATTCAGCCGGGGCAGGATGATCTCGCAGTTCAGCCGCTCTTCGAGGAAATCGACAAAGGTGCCGATGTCTTCGTAGCGGAAAATCCGGTCAACCGGGGGTTTTCCGGGCGGGGTCAGGAAACGGGACTGCGCGCCGACATTGGCAAAGCCGGGCTGCGGCCGCTCGCAATAGGCATTGGCGAAATCGTCAAAGCTCATGTCGCGGGTCGAGGCGTTCTGATCCAGCAGATCCTCGCGCCGGCGAAAGCGATACCAACTGCCCAGCCAGTCGATCGGTTCGCGCATCAGGGCCACGGTCGTGAATTCCTCGCCCGAGGCGACCTTGAGATACGGGCCGATGAAACGGTGGAACCGCTGCACGGTGGTGTGCTTGAGCACCGGCGGCCGCTGCACCGAGACAGCCGCCAGCGGCTCCAGCGCGGCAGCCAATGCGGTGGACCCGGTCTTGGGCGTGGCCAGAAACACCAATCGCTGATCCCAGAATACAAGCATCCGCCCCTCCTTTTCTGAAGACGGTTTAGCGGGCGGGCAAAGAGCCGTAAACCTTCCCTTAAGCAATTTCTGAAAACCTTGTGATTACAGAGAATACGATTGATATGTTCTCGTTTTGATCGCATACATGTGCGAACGGGTCGTGAACAAACCGGCGATTGCCGCGCCGTTGCGGCTATGGGATAAGGGATGGCGAAAATGGCGGGATCGACCCTTCTGGACTTCGGCGGAAAGCGGGACATGGACAAGAACAAGGCGCTGGAAAGCGCGCTGGCACAGATTGAACGCAGCTTTGGCAAAGGCTCGATCATGCGGCTCGGGTCCAACAACCCGATCGCCGAGATCGAGTCGACCTCGACCGGCTCGCTGGGCCTCGACATCGCGTTGGGGATCGGCGGCCTGCCCAAGGGCCGTATCATCGAGATCTATGGGCCGGAATCCTCGGGCAAGACGACGCTGACCTTGCATGTCGTGGCCGAGGAACAGAAAAAAGGCGGCGTCTGCGCCTTTGTCGATGCGGAACATGCGCTGGATCCCGGCTATGCGAAAAAGCTGGGCGTGAATCTGGATGAATTGCTGATCAGCCAGCCCGATACCGGCGAACAGGCGCTGGAGATTGTCGATACGCTGGTGCGCTCGGGCGCTGTCAGCCTGGTCGTCGTCGATTCGGTCGCCGCGCTGACGCCGAAATCCGAAATCGAAGGCGACATGGGCGACATGCAAATGGGCAGTCAGGCCCGCCTGATGAGCCAGGCCATGCGCAAGCTGACCGCCAGCATCGGGCGCAGCAACTGCATGGTGATCTTCATCAACCAGATCCGCATGAAGATCGGCGTGATGTTTGGCAGCCCCGAAACCACGACGGGCGGCAATGCGCTGAAATTCTATGCCAGCGTCCGCCTGGACATCCGCCGCACCGGCTCCATCAAGGACCGGGACGAGGTGGTGGGCAACTCGACCCGCGTGAAGGTGGTCAAGAACAAGGTCGCGCCGCCGTTCCGCGAGGTGGAATTCGACATCATGTATGGCGAAGGCATCTCCAAGACCGGCGAACTGCTGGATCTGGGCGTCAAGGCCGGGGTGATTGAAAAGTCCGGTAGCTGGTACTCGTGGGGCGACGAACGCATCGGCCAGGGGCGCGAGAATGCCAAGGGCTTCCTCAAGGCAAACCCGAGCGTGGCCAACGAGATCGAAGGGAAAATCCGCGGCGCGAACGGGCTTGATTTCTCGGTCCCCCCCACGGCCGATGATCTGACCGAATAAGCGTTGCAGGGCAGGGCCGTCGCAGGACTGTCATGGTGGACAGCTACTGCGGCGCCCGCTAAAGGGATGGGCGACAGAACGCCCGGAGGCCCCGTTACGCCATGCCCTCGTTGAACGATATCCGTACCACATTCCTCGATTTCTTTGCCCGCAACGGGCATCAGGTGGTGCCTTCAAGCCCGCTGGTGCCTCGCAACGACCCGACGCTGATGTTCACCAACTCGGGGATGGTGCAGTTCAAGAACTGCTTCACCGGGGTCGAACGGCGCGACTATGTGCGCGCCACATCGTCGCAGAAATGTGTGCGGGCGGGCGGCAAGCACAACGATCTGGACAATGTGGGCTATACCGCCCGGCATCACACGTTTTTCGAGATGCTGGGCAATTTCAGCTTTGGCAACTACTTCAAATCCGAGGCGATCCCCTTTGCCTGGGAACTGCTGACCAAGGATTTCGGCATCCCCAAGGACAAGCTGCTTGTCACCGTCTATCACACCGATGACGAGGCGGCGGCAATCTGGAAAAAGGTCGCCGGCCTGTCGGATGACCGCATCATCCGCATTCCGACCAATGACAATTTCTGGATGATGGGCCCGACGGGCCCCTGCGGTCCTTGCACCGAGATCTTTTATGATCACGGCCCCGGCATCTGGGGCGGCCCGCCGGGCAGCCCCGACGAGGATGGCGACCGCTTCATCGAGATCTGGAACCTCGTGTTCATGCAATACGAACAGTTCGAGGATGGCTCCAAGCGCGAGCTGGACATGCAATCCATCGACACCGGCATGGGGCTGGAGCGTATCGGGGCATTGTTGCAGGGCAAGCACGACAATTACGACACCGATCTGATGCGCAGCCTGATCGAGGCCAGCGCCCATGCCACCAGCAGCGACCCGGACGGCAAGGGCAAGATCCACCATCGGGTGATTGCCGACCATCTGCGCTCGACCAGCTTCCTGATTGCCGATGGCGTGACGCCCAGCAACGATGGCCGCGGCTATGTGCTGCGCCGGATCATGCGGCGCGCGATGCGCCATGCCCATATGCTGGGCGCGCAGGATCCGGTGATGTTCCGTCTGGTTCCTGCGCTGGTGCGCCAGATGGGGGCCGCCTATCCCGAACTGACCCGCGCGCAGGCGCTGATCGAAGAAACGCTCAAGCTTGAGGAAACGCGGTTCAAGCAGACCCTGGACCGCGGGCTCAAGCTGCTGGATGCCGAACTTGACGGGCTGGACGAAGGCGCCCCGCTGCCGGGTGCTGCCGCGTTCAAGCTGTACGATACCTATGGATTCCCGCTGGATCTGACGCAGGATGCCTTGCGCGAAAAAGGCCGCGAGGTGGAAACCGCAGGTTTTGATGCCGCCATGGCCGAGCAAAAGGCCAAGGCGCGCGCAAGCTGGGCCGGTTCGGGCGAAGCGTCCGATGCGGCGATCTGGTTCGAACTGGCGGAAAAGCACGGCACCACGGAATTCCTTGGCTATGAGACCGAGACTGCCGAAGGCCAGATCCTTGCGCTGGTTCAGGACGGCGCCGCCAGCGACAAGGCCAGCGGCACGGTGCAGATCGTGGTGAACCAGACGCCGTTCTATGCGGAATCGGGCGGGCAGGTCGGGGATACCGGCTATATCCGGTCCGAAACCGGCACTGCGGTGATCAAGGATACCCGCAAGGCGGCTGGTGTGGTGATCCATGTGGCCGAGGTGTCCGAGGGCCATCTGGAACGCGGCCAGCCCGTCAAGCTGGAGGTGTCGCATATCCGCCGCAGCGCGATCCGTGCCAACCATTCTGCGACCCACCTGCTGCACGAGGCGCTGCGCCGTGCCCTGGGCGACCATGTGGCCCAGAAGGGCAGCCTGAACGCCGAGGATCGCCTGCGCTTTGACTTCAGCCATACCAAGGCGTTGTCTGGCGACGAGCTGTTGGCGGTCGAGGCCGAGGTGAACGCCTATATCCGCCAGAACACCCCCGTCGAAACCCGCATCATGACGCCAGATGATGCCCGTGCCATCGGGGCTCAGGCGCTGTTCGGCGAGAAATATGGCGATGAGGTGCGCGTCGTGTCGATGGGCAGCCTGCCGGGGTCTGGCAAGGGGGCCGACGGCAAGACCTACAGCCTGGAGCTTTGCGGTGGCACGCATGTCGCGCGCACCGGCGATATCGGGGCCTTTGTCGCGCTTGGCGATTCCGCCTCGTCGGCGGGGGTGCGCCGGTTCGAGGCATTGACCGGGCAGGCGGCGCTGGATCACCTGCGGGCCCAGGCCGCGCGGCTGGCCGAGGCCGCAGCCGTGATCAAGGCCGCACCTGCCGATCTTGCCGAACGACTGCGCGCGCTGGTCGACGAGCGCAAGGCCCTGACCAACGAGGTGGGGCAATTGCGGCGCGAACTGGCCATGGGGGGCGGGTCGGGCAAGGGCCCCGACGCGCAGGACATCAATGGCGTCAAGTTCCTGGCTCAGGTGCTGCAAGGCGTTTCGGGCAAGGATTTGCCGGGGCTGATCGATGAGGCGAAGGCCAGGCTCGGCTCTGGTGCGGTGCTGCTGATTGCCGATGCCGGGGGCAAGGCGGCGGTGGCGGCCGGTGTGACGGCTGATCTGACATCGCGTCTGTCGGCGGTCGATCTGGTCAAGGCGGCTGCCGGGGCGCTTGGCGGCAAGGGCGGCGGTGGTCGCCCGGATATGGCGCAGGCCGGAGGCGCCAGCGTCGAGAATGCCGAAGCCGCCATCAGCGCCGCTGCGGCCATCATCGGGGGGAACTGACCATGCCGGGTGCGTACTGGATCGCACATGTGACCGTGACGGACGAAGAGGCTTATGGCCGCTACGCCAAGCTGGCCGGGGCGCCCATCGCGGCGCATGGCGGGCGGTTTCTGGCCCGTGGCGGGCGCTATGTGCAACTGGAGGGCAATGACCGCGCGCGCAATGTGGTCGCGCATTTCCCCTCGGTCGAGGCGGCGGTCGCCTGTTATCGGTCGGCCGAGTATCAAGAGGCGCTGAGCCATGCGCGCGGAGCCTCTGTCCGCGATCTGGTCGTCGTCGAGGCGGTGGAGTAACATTATGAAAGCGTTTGTATTTCCCGGTCAGGGGTCGCAATCCATCGGCATGGGCAAGGCGCTGGCCGATGCCTATCCCGCCGCCCGCGCCGTGTTCGACGAGGTGGACGAGGCGCTTGGCGAAAAGCTGTCGGATCTGATCTGGAATGGCCCGATCGAGGATCTGACGCTGACCGCGAATGCCCAGCCCGCCCTGATGGCCACCTCGCTGGCGGCGCTGCGCGCGCTGGAGGCAGAGGGCGTCAGGATCACCGATGCGGCCTATGTCGCCGGGCACAGCCTTGGGGAATATTCCGCGCTGGCCGCTGTCGGCACGCTGAGCATTGCAGACACCGCGCGCCTGCTGCGCATTCGGGGCCGCGCTATGCAACAGGCCGTTCCGGTGGGTGTGGGCGCCATGGCCGCCTTGCTGGGGATGGATTTCGCCACCGCCGCCGAGGTTGCCGCCGAGGCCGCACAAGGCGAGGTGTGTCAGGCGGCGAATGACAACGATCCGTCGCAGGTGGTGATCTCGGGCCACAAGGCAGCGGTCGAGCGTGCCGTGACCCTTGCCAAGGAACGTGGTGCCAAGCGGGCGATGTTGTTGCCGGTCTCTGCGCCATTCCACTGCGCTTTGATGCAGCCTGCGGCCGAGGCGATGGCCGAGGCCCTTGGCACTGTGACCTTCCACCCTCCGGTGGTGCCCGTGGTGGCCAATGTGCGTGCCGAGGCGGTGAAAGACCCGGATCAGCTGCGCAAGCTGTTGATCGAACAGGTGACCGGCTCGGTGCGCTGGCGCGAATCGGTGCTCTGGATGGCGGCGCAGGGCGTGACCGAGTTCTGGGAGATCGGCGCAGGCAAGGCGCTGTCGGGGATGGTCAAGCGCATCGCCCGCGACAGTTCCACCCGTGCCTTTGGCTCGCCAGAGGATGTGGCCGCGCTGTCAGCCTGAAATCGCAGGCTGCGCGCCTGATTTCCGTGCTACGTTGAAACGCCGGGTGGCCCTTTGGCCTCCCGGTTTTTTGGCGGGAGGACGGGACTCTCATGGCAAGGTTTGACGGCAGCTCAACTGACGATTCACTAGAAGGCAGCTATTCTGCGGACGAAATCTATGGCTACGGCGGCAACGATACGCTGCTGGGCCTTGGCGGCGAAGATTCCATCTATGGTGGCGATGGCAATGACCGGATCACCTCTGGTTGGTCGGACGATGGCAGTGCGTTGCATGGCGATGCAGGGGATGATGTCATCTTTGCGCAAAGCAGCCATGACCGGGCCTATGGTGGCGATGGGGCAGACCGGATCTTCATCGGGTTCTCCACGCATTTCGTGAACGGTGTCATGGCCTCGGGCGGTGATGGGGATGATTATTTCCGCATCTCCTCCACCAACGAGGCCGATATCTACGGCGGCAGCGGCACCGATACGTTGGAGGTGTTCTGGACCGGCCCCGGTGCGATCACGGTGCGCGAGGATGGGGGGGCTTGGGTGATCCGGCAACAGCCGTTCGACTTTGCCACCGCCCCCTACGAGATCACCGCCACTTCGGTCGAGAACCTGATCCTCTATGCCAGCGAATTGGCCGACGATATCGTCACCGGCGCGGGGAATGATGTGATCTATGCCCGCGGTGGCGCCAATATCGTCGATGCGGGGGCGGGGGATGATCTGGTCCATTACTGGGCCAACGTCGCCAATACACTGGACGGAGGAGAGGGGCAGGATACGCTGGATGCCCGTCTGACGCTGACCCCCTATTTCGTCGTGGGGCATGATGGCGCGGTTGATGACGGCAACCTGTCCCTCATCCGTGGCTTCGAGCAATTCGAGGTGCATGGCGATCGCGGTGCCGATTTCATCTCGCTGGGCGGGCAGGATGACCGGGGCTGGGGCGGGCGCAACGCCGATACGCTGTTCGGCAATGATGGCGATGATGTGTTGCGCGGGCAGTTCGGCGATGACGTGCTGTATGGTGGCGCGGGACAGGACCGGCTGCGGGCAGGGCGCGGCGATGATCTGTTGTTCGGCGGCGATGGCGATGACCGGCTGTTTGCCGGTCGCGGCGCGACAACCCTGTATGGCGGCGAGGGGGAGGACCGGATCGTGCTGAAAGACGGCTCCGGCCTGCTCTATGGCGATGCCGGGGCAGACCGCTTTCATATCCGGCCCTTTGTCAATATGACGGCGCCCGCCACCATCGGCGACTTCACCTCTGGCGAGGATCGGCTGTATCTGCGGGGCGATCTGTTCCACAACATGCCGCCCGCAGGTCGATTGGACGAGGATCTGCTGGTGTTCGGTGGCGTGGCGGGCGGCCAGGCGCAGTTGTTCCTGACCTATGACGCAGAGACCGACCTGACCAGCCTCTGGTGGGACGCCGACGGCGAGACTACGGATCATGCCCCGATCCGGTTCCTGCACTTCGCAGGAGAACCGGGCCTGACGCATGAGGATATCTGGATTCAATAGCGGCCCGGACCTCATCGCAAGCAAAAGGGCCGCCCGATCGGGCGGCCCTTTCAACGGTAATAGGATACCGCAGGATTACATTTCGTCCAGTGCGTCCACGGCTTTGGTCAGGTCGTCCTTGCTGACTTCCTTGTCCGTCACCTTGGCACCTGCAACGATATGATCGACGACCTTGTCTTCAAAGATCGGGGCGCGCAGTTGCTGCTGGGCTTGCGGGTTCTTCTGGATGAACTCGAAGAACTGGCGTTCCTGGCCGGGATACTGGCGAGCCTGGGCCAGAACGGCCTGGGTCAGCTCGGCATCCGTGACCTGCACTTCGGCCTTGCGACCGATTTCAGCCAGCAACAGGCCCAGACGCACGCGGCGTTCGGCCAGCTTGTTGTGCTCTTCGGTCGGCTCGATGGCGCCGTGGTTGTGGTCGTGGACGTTGGGGTTTTCCTCGTGCCACAGCTGATGCGCGATCTGGCCCGCTTCGGCCTCGACCAGGCTGGGCGGCAGGTCGAACTTGACCAGCGCATCCAGTTGATCCAGCAGCGACCGCTTGAGAACCGCACGCGAGGCGCCGGAATATTCGGCCTCCAGACGTTCGGAAACCTGTGCCTTCAGCGCCTCCAGCGATTCGGCGCCGAATTTCTTGGCCAGTTCGTCGTCGATCTCGGCGGCCTTCGGTGCCTTCACCTCTTTGACGGTGCAGGCGAACACGGCTTCCTTGCCAGCCAGATGGGCCGCGCCATAGTTTTCCGGGAAGGTCACGGTAACCGAGACATCCTCGCCAGCCTTGGCGCCGACCAGTTGCTCTTCGAAACCGGGGATGAACGACCCCGACCCCAGCACCAGCGGGTAATCCTCGCCGGCGCCACCTTCGAATTCGACGCCATCGACCGAACCTTTGAAGTCGATCACGACCTGATCGCCGTCCTTGGCCTTGGAGCCTTTCTTGCGGTCCTCGAAGGTCTGGCCGGCCTTGGCCAGATTTTCCAGCGCCTCGGTCACTGCGGCTTCGTCGGCCTTGACGACCAGACGTTCCAGCGTGATGCCCGACAGGTCGGCCTCGGGGATCTCGGGCAGTTTCTCGTAGGACATGTCAACCACGAGATCGTCGCCTTCTTTCCAGGTGTCGCCACCCTTCATCTCGATCTTGGGTTGCAGGGCCGGGCGGTCCCCCGATTTCTCGAAATGCTCGTTCATCGCACCGTCGATGGCGTCCTGCATGGCGTCGCCCATCAGGCGCTGGCCGAATTGCTTGCGCAGGATCGCCATCGGCACCTTGCCCTTGCGGAAGCCCTTGATCTCGACTTCCGGCTGCGCCTCGAGCAGTTTCGCCTCGACCTTGGCGTCGAGATCGGCGGCGGGCACCGTAATGGTGTAGCCGCGCTTGAGGCCTTCGTTCAGGGTCTCGGTGACCTGCATGGTGTCCTTCATCCTTATCAATGGTGCGGGCGGAGGGACTTGAACCCCCACGCCTTGCGGCGCCGGAACCTAAATCCGGTGCGTCTGCCAATTCCGCCACGCCCGCGCATTCTACAAGCGCGGGGCAGCCCCGTTCCGAGGGCCGCCCCGCATTCCGCGCCCTTCTAGCAAAGGCCCGGCGGGGATGCGAGAGGAAAAAACGGGCTTGCGCGGCGCGGCATCACAAGGGGGGCATCGTCGATTTTCCCTGTGGGCGCCCCAATCCTGCCGCAATTGGCCGCAAGATGGCAACAATACGCCGCTTGTGCCGGAGCATCGCCATGCCGACCCAGACGCTAGACGCCGCCACGGGAATCGCCTTGGGCACGTGGGTGATGACATTGCAGGGGGCATTGCCGGTTGAATTCCTTGCGGCGGGGGATCGGGTGATCACCCGGTCCGGTGCGCGGGTGCTGCGCGGGATCACCGTCAGCGTGTTGAGGGATGTCGATGTCGTCGAGGTTGCGCCGGGTGCGCTTGGCCATGACCGCCCCGAGCGGCAGTTGCAGTTGCCGGCCGGGCAGAAGGTGCTCGTGCGCGACTGGCGTGCGCAGGCCCTGTACGGCGCGCGCGAGGCGATGGTGCCCGTGGCGCGGCTGGTGGACGGAGAGTTCCTGCGCGAAACACGGGCGGCGGAACTGCGCCTGTTCCGTCTGGTCTTTGACGCGCCCGAAGTGATCTATGCCGATGGGGTGGAACTGATCTGCCAGCCGGAACAGGTGACTGCCTGATACCCCGGCAGGTTCGCAAAGGCGCGCGGTTTCGCGCGTCTTTTTGCTTGTTGGCCGCAGTGTTAACGCAAACGTCATGGACATGCGCCGCCCCCCCGCCTAAACCGTGCAGCAATCGAACATCCGCAGACAGGGAAGACCCATGCGCGCGACGAGAACCGTCCAGAAAATTCTTGCGAACTACGAAGGTGAAACCCCCGGCGTGAAGGCGAACCTGTGCCGGATGCTGATGGAGGGCAAGCTGGGCGGCACCGGCAAGATGATCATCCTGCCGGTTGATCAGGGGTTCGAACACGGGCCTGCCCGCAGCTTTGCCCCCAATCCGGCGGGCTATGACCCCCATTACCACTATCAACTGGCCATCGACGCGGGCCTGTCGGCCTATGCCGCGCCGCTGGGACCGCTGGAGGCTGGCGCAGATACCTTCGCCGGTCAGATCCCGACGATTCTCAAGGTCAACAGCGCCAACAGCCTGATGTCGGATGGCGCGGGCAAGAACCAGGCGGTGACGGCCTCGGTCGACGATGCGCTGCGCCTCGGGTGTTCGGCCATCGGCTTTACGATCTATCCGGGGTCGGACATGGCGCTGGACATGTTCGAGGAGATCGTCGAGATGCGCCGCGAGGCGGCATCCAAGGGGATCGCCACCGTGATCTGGTCCTATCCCCGCGGCGAGGCGGTCACCAAGGACGGCGAGACCGCGATCGACGTGTCGGCCTATGCCGCGCATATTGCGGCTTTGCTGGGCGCGCATATCATCAAGATCAAGCTGTCGACCGACCATCTGATGCAGCCCGAGGCAAAGAAGGTCTACGACAAGGAACAGATCGACATTGCGAGCCTGGCCGCGCGGGTGAAGCACTGCGTTCAGTCCAGCTTCAACGGGCGCCGGATCATCGTGTTCTCGGGCGGTGCGGCCAAGGGGGCCGATGCGGTCTATGACGATGCGCGCGCCATTCTTGCCGGGGGCGGCAACGGCTCCATCATCGGGCGCAACAGTTTTCAGCGGTCGCGCGAGGATGCGCTGGCGATGCTGGGCAAGCTGGTCGACATCTACAAGGGCAAGGCCTGAGGCGCGGGAGGCGGCGGGGGGCAGCCGCCCCCCGCACCCCCGGCTTCAAGGGGACGCTTGCGCCCCCTTGAAAATCCCCCAAGGGTATTTCTGGCAAGATGAAGGGGCAGGGCGTTGGTCCTGCCCCTTTGCACATCCACTGTGCAGTTGCAGCAAATGCGGTGCGGCAAGCTTTGCGCTATTGTCGGCCCCGACATGCAACACCCGGAGGCCCCATGGCAGCGCAGAATACACCTCAGTCCTATGGCAGTGTGGCGCGTGGGCTGCATTGGCTGACCGCAGGGCTGATCCTGCTGTCCTGGCCGCTGGGGCAATGGGCCACGGGGCTGCCGCATGATACGGGGGCTGCACTGGCCTTCAAGGCGCAGGTGTTTTCGGTTCACAAGACGTTGGGGATTGCGGCGTTTTTCGTCGGGCTGGCCCGCATGGTCTGGGCGCTGACGCAGGTGCATCCTGCGCCGGTCCGGCCGGACCGAGGCGTCGAGGTCTGGCTTGCGGCGCTGGTGCATTGGGCGTTGTATCTGGCGCTGGTGCTTGTGCCGCTGACCGGCTGGATCCACCATGCCGCGACCGAAGGCTTTGCGCCGATCCTGTGGCCTTTGGGTCAAGGGCTGCCGCTGGTGCCGAAATCCGAGGCTCTGGCCGCCGTCAGTGGCGCTGCCCATGCCGTCTTTACCAAGGTTCTGCTGGGTGTCGTGCTGTTGCATGTGGGCGGGGCGTTGAAACATGCGCTGCTGGACCGGGACGGAACGCTGCGCCGCATGGTGTCGGGCCATTCCGCAGGGAAGGGCAGCCCGTCCGCCCCGCGCGGCACCGCAGTCGCGGCCATGCTGGTCTGGGTCGCGGCGGGCGGGGTTGCCTTGACCCTGGCAGGGCCCGCCTCGGCGCCGCCCCCGGCCGCACCTGGCCCGGTAACTGCCCAGGCTGCGGGCGACTGGCGGGTGCAGGAGGGCAGCCTGGGCATTGCGGTGCGGCAGATGGGCGCGGTGGTCGAGGGGAGTTTTGCAACCTGGTCCGCGGCGATCCGCTTCGATCCTGACCGGACAGAGGGCAATCATGTCGATGTCTTGGTCGATGTGGCAAGCCTGCGGCTTGGCTCGGTCTCGGCACAGGCCACGGGGCCGGAGTTTCTGAACGCCGAGGCGCATCCGCAGGCGCGCTATGTGGCGCAGATCCGGCGCGATGGCGATGGCTGGCTTGCCGACGGCACGCTTGCGCTTGGGGACGCCGAAGTTCCGGTTCTCTTGCCGTTCACGCTGGAGATCGACGGACCCCGCGCCACGATGCGCGGCACTGTGCGGCTGGACCGGCGGGATTTCGGCATCGGGGCAGCCTATCCCGATGAAAAGACGGTCGGGTTTGCGGTCGAACTCTCTGTCGCGCTTGTGGCAGAGCGGATCTGACGCTCGTATCGCGCCTTGGCCAGCGACCTATCGGCGGCCGCCCTTGATCTGATCCAGGTGTATTTGGGGGCTTCTGCGGCCCGGAGCAGGCCGGGGGGGGGGCGATTGCCCCATTGGTCGTCAATCGCCGCCAATGCGCCGGCACCCGTCATGCCGACATGGAAAAGCCGCCGGTTTCCCGGCGGCGTCCTCGCATTCCGGTCCGATCACTCGGCCTTCATCGCCTCGATCGAGATGTCGATCTTCACCTCATCCGAGATATAGGGCGCGAACATGCCAAGGTTGAACTCCGACCGCAGCACCGTGGTGGTTGCATCGAATCCGACCCAGGGCTTGTTCATCATCGGATGATCGCCCTTCTGGTTCAGCCTGGCCTCCAGCACCACGGCCTTGGTCACGCCATTGATCGTCAGGTCACCAGTGATCTGCGCGGTGGTTTCCCCGGTCACTTCGATCGCGGTGGATGCGAATTTCACCGTGCCATTGGTCTCGGCGTTGAAGAAGTCGGGCGACATGAAGTGGTCGAAACGCTCTTGCCAGCCGGTCAGCATGGTGGTCACGGGGAATTCGACCGTGACCGACGATTGTGCGGGATCGGCTTCGTCGAACGAGATGCTGCCTTCGAAGCCCGAGAACATGCCGTAGCTGGTCGAGAAACCAAGGTGGTTGTAGCTGAACACGATCTGGCTGTGGCTGGCATCCAGCACATAGGCTTCGGGTGCGGCCAGAGCGGGGCTGGCGGCAAGGGCGGCGATCAGGCCGAAGGGGGCAATGCGGAACATCGGGGTCTCCTGCTGGAATGACTGTCCTACCCCTGATGCCGCAGCGCAGCACCTGCGGCAATCCGGCACCCGTGAACAGACGACGTGCGGTGGCGAACATCACGATCCCGCAGGGTCGGCGTGCTTGCATTGGGGACTGGTGCGTGTATAAGGCGCCATCCTTCCGCCGGACCCTTTCACCGGCGCATCCCCTCATGGACGGGGGCGGAAGGAAAGCCCGTCCTACGAAATGCGCCTTGATATCGGAGCCTACATGCCCCTTTACGAGCATGTCCTCATCGCGCGTCAGGACTTGTCCAGCGCGCAGGCCGAAGGCCTGGTCGAACATTTCTCCGCAGTACTTTCGGACAACGGCGGCACTGTCGTCGGAACCGAATACTGGGGCGTCAAGACGATGGCCTACAAGATCAACAAGAACCGCAAGGGGCATTACGCCTTTTTCCGCACCGACGCGCCTTCGGCCGCCGTGCAGGAAATGGAACGTCTGGCCCGTCTGCACGACGATGTCATGCGCGTTCTGTCGATCAAGGTTGAAACCCATGACGATGGTCCGTCTGTCCAGATGCAGAAGCGTGACGAACGTGGCGACCGCGATGGCGGCCCGCGCGAGCCGCGTGGCGATCGTGGTGATCGCGGCGGTTTCGACCGTCGTGAGCGTCGCTGAGCAGGGAGCCTGAACCATGGCAAGCAAACCGTTTTTCCGCCGCCGCAAGGTCTGCCCGTTCTCGGGCGAGAATGCACCCGCAATCGACTACAAGGACGTGAAACTCCTGCAACGCTACATCTCGGAGCGTGGCAAGATCGTTCCCGCCCGTATCACCGCCGTCTCGGCCAAGAAGCAGCGTGAACTCGCCCGTGCCATCAAGCGCGCGCGGTTCCTCGCCCTGCTTCCCTATGCCGTGAAGTAAGGAGAAAGACAGATGCAAGTCATCCTGCTTCAGCGCGTGGCCAAGCTTGGCCAGATGGGCGAAGTCGTCAAGGTCAAGGACGGCTACGCCCGCAACTACCTGCTGCCGCAAGGCAAGGCGCTGCGTGCCTCGGAAGCCAACATCAAGAGCTTCGAATCGCGCAAGTCCCAGCTGGAAGCCCAGAACCTGGAAACCAAGAAAGAGGCCGAAGCCGTTGCTGCAAAGCTGGACGGCCAGATCTTCGTGGTGATCCGTTCGGCCTCGGAATCCGGCGCGCTCTACGGCTCCGTCACCGCGCGCGACGCGGCCGACGCTGCGACCGCAGCAGGCTTCACCGTGGATCGTGGCCAGATCGTTCTGGACAAGCCGATCAAGGATCTGGGTCTGCACGGCGTGACGGTTGTTCTTCACCCCGAGGTTTCGGCGAAGATCAGCATGAACGTCGCCCGTTCGGTCGAAGAGGCCGAACTGCAAGCCTCGGGCAAGTCGATCCAGGAACTGGCGGCCGAAGCCGAAGCCGCCGCCGAGATGGACATCCAGCAGCTGTTCGACGATCTGGGCGGCGCTGCGTCCGAAGAATAAGTCGCCCCGACGGGACGATGCACCCCCGCGCCGCAACCCGGCGCGGGGGTTTCTTTTTGGCCGTCATGCAAGGGCGGTTCTTGTGGCTGCCGTGGTCCGGTCGGATCGCAACGCGTTGCGCGCTGCCGAGCGGCGCCGAAGGCTTGCCGGATGGCGCCGAGCGGCTGGTGCCAAAGCCATGCGGGCCTGGTCCGCGACAGGGGACGAGCCTTCAGGCAGGCGTCAGTTGACGGGTTCCTTGTAGACGCCCTGTTCCTTCAGCGCGTCCATGACCTCTTTGGGCATGTAGGTCTCGTCATGCTTGGCAAGGATCTCCGAGGCGACAAAGACCCCTTCGACCAGCTTTCCGGTGCCGATCATACCCTGGTTCTCGCTGAACAGGTCGGGCAGCACGCCGGTAAAGGCAACCGGAATGGTCGCCCCGCCATCGGTGACGCGGAAGGTCACGGTCTTGCCCTGACCGCGCAGGATGCTGCCTTCCTCGACCAGCCCGCCCAGGCGGAAAGTCTCTGTATCCGGTGGAGGTGCCTCCATCACCTGGCTGGGCGAGCGGAAGAAGTTGATGCCATCCCGCATCGCATATCCGACAAGGCCGGTGGCCAGCGCCAGCGCCACGGCTGCCACCGAAAGGATCTGGATAC
This sequence comes from Gemmobacter megaterium, assembly GCF_900156815.1. GTDB lineage: Bacteria > Pseudomonadota > Alphaproteobacteria > Rhodobacterales > Rhodobacteraceae > Wagnerdoeblera > Wagnerdoeblera megaterium. Next base: position 136,817 of record NZ_FTOT01000004.1, on the reverse strand, counting down.
GGCGTTGCTTGCGAAGTGATTTCATGGCGTTACGGGAAGATCGGCGCAAGCGTCAGGCCCGCCGTCTCTTCTACCCCCAGCATCAGGTTGGCGTTCTGGATCGCCTGCCCGGACGATCCCTTGGTCAGGTTGTCCAGCGTGGCGACCACCATGGCGCGGCCGGCGATCCGGTCGCCGATCACCCCGATATGGCAGAAGTTCGATCCACGGATATCGCGGGTCGAGGGCAACTGGCCAAGGGGCAGCACCTGGATGAACGGTTCCGCCGCATAGGCCGCGGCCAGTGTCGCATGGATCTGTGCGGCGTCGCCATCGACATAGACATTGGCCAGAATGCCCCGGTTCATCGGTGTCAGATGCGGGGTGAACTGCACATGCACCGGGCGGCCCGCCAGCAGGCTGAACTCCTGATCGAATTCGCCCAGATGCCGGTGCTTGCCCCCTGCCGAATAGGCGTGCGTGCCTTCGGACAGTTCCGCATGAAGCAGGTTTTCCTTGAGGCTGCGCCCGGCGCCCGAGACCCCGGCCTTGAGGTCGATCAGGATGCGGTCAAGGTCGATCACCCCGGCGGAAATCAGCGGGCGCAGGGCATATTGCCCGGTGGCAGCGTTGCAGCCCGTGCCTGCCACCAGCCGCGCGCCCCGGATCTGGTCGCGGTAGAATTCGGTCAGGCCATAGACCGCCTCTGCCTGCAATTCCGGGGCGGCATGGGGCTGGCCATACCATTTTTCATAGGCCGCCACATCGCGCAGCCGGAAATCGGCTGACAGATCGACGATCTTCAGGGTGCGGGGCAGTCCGTCGATCACCAGTTGCGTGGTGGCATGGGGCAGGGCGCAGAAACACAGATCGACGCCGGAAAAGTCGATCTCGTCGATCTTTTGCAGACGCGGCAGGTCGAGATGGCGCAGAAAGGGGAACACATCGGCCATCGCCTGGCCTGCCTTGCGGTCGGCCGACAAGGCCACGATGCGCATGGCAGGATGGGTGGCGATCAGGCGCACCAGCTCGGCACCCGTATAGCCCGATGCTCCGAGAATGGCGATGCGATGGGTCATGGCTGTCTCCCTTGGCTTGGGGCAGTCATGCCGCCAAGAACCGTGCCGCGCAATAGGAAACCATGCCGCAGGGGGCCTGCTGCGCCGCCGTCGGGCCCCAGGCACATCACGGTCGCGGGAGCGCGGGCTGGCAGAGGGGGCGGGGCGCTTTGGATCGGGGGGGCAAGGCGCGGGCCACGCCCAAGGGCCGTATTCGACGCGGCGTCGCTTGACTCTTGCCGGTGCGGGCGATACCAGCCGCCATCCACGGGCGTCGCCCTTGGGTTTCATTGGTGTTGGTGGCCCCCGCAAGGGGTAGCCTGTCGGCCAAGGGGCAGCTCCCCGCGGCAAAGGACAACGCCCTTCACAACGTCGAAGGAGATCAGCGTGACCAAACGGACCGCTGCCAAGTACAAGATCGACCGCCGCATGGGCGAAAACATCTGGGGCCGTGCCAAGTCCCCGATCAACAAGCGGGAATACGGCCCCGGCCAGCATGGTCAGCGCCGCAAGAACAAGCTGTCGGATTTCGGTACCCAGCTGCGCGCCAAGCAGAAGCTGAAAGGCTACTATGGCGACCTGACCGAAAAGCAGTTCCGCAAGATCTATGGCGAAGCCGAGCGCGTCAAGGGCGATACGGGTGAGAACCTGATCGGTCTGCTGGAGCGTCGTCTGGACGCCGTGATCTACCGTGCGAAATTCGTCCCGACCGTGTTTGCCGCACGCCAGTTCGTGAACCACGGCCACGTGACCGTGAACGGCCAGCGCGTCAACATTGCCTCGTACCGTGTCAAGGAAGGCGACGTGATCGCCGTTCGTGACCGTTCCAAGCAACTGGCCATCGTGCTGGAATCGGTCGGCCTGACCGAGCGTGACGTGCCGGATTACCTGGAAGTCGACCATTCCAAACTGACCGCGACCTTCGTGCGGACCCCGGCCCTGGGCGACGTGCCCTATCCGGTGCAGATGGAACCGAACCTGGTTGTCGAATACTACGCGAAGAACTGATCCTTCGCCGATCCTGTGCTTTGGAAAGGGCTCGTGCATGGCACGGGCCCTTTTCGCATTCCCGGCCGGATGGCCGGATGCCCACCTGGCGGCCCCCGGTCTGACTTTGGCTCTGGTCAGAGGGCTGCGGCACGGCTAGAACCCCCCTGCACCGCAGGGGAGTTCCATAGCCATGCATCCGACCATAAGGCCGCAACCGGGCATTCTGGACATCGCGCTGTATCAGGGTGGCCAGTCCCATGTGGCGGGTGTGTCCAATGTGGTGAAGCTCAGCTCGAACGAGAATCCGTTCGGAGCATCGGACAAGGCCAAGGAGGCGTTCCAGCGATCGGTTCACACCCTGCACCGTTACCCGTCCACCGATCATGCCGGCCTGCGCCAGGCGATTGCGGATGTCTACGGGCTGGATGCGGCGCGGATCATCTGTGGCGTGGGGTCGGACGAGATCATCACCTTCCTGTGCCAGGCCTATGCCGGGCCGGGGGACGAGGTGATCCATACCGAACACGGCTTTCTGATGTATGCCATTTCGGCCCGCGCGGTGGGCGCCACCCCGGTATCGGTGCCCGAGCGCGAGCGGACCACGGATGTCGATGCGATCCTTGCGGCCTGCACCGACCGCACGCGGCTGGTGTTCCTGGCCAATCCCAACAATCCCACCGGAACGATGATCGGACATGGCGAGATCGCGCGGCTTGCGGCCGGGTTGCCGCCGCAGGTTCTGTTGGTGCTGGATGGCGCCTATGCCGAATTCGTCGGGGGCTATGACGGCGGCGCCACGCTGGTGGACAGCCGCGAGAATGTCGTGATGACGCGGACCTTCTCCAAGATCTTCGGCCTTGGCGGGTTGCGGATCGGCTGGGGCTATGGCCCGGCCCATGTGATCGACGTGCTGAACCGGGTGCGTGGGCCGTTCAACCTGTCCACCGCGGCGCTGGACACCGCCGAGGCCGCCGTGCGTGACCAGGACTGGGTGAACAAATGCCGCGCCGAAAACACCCGGATGCGGGCCTGGCTGGCCGAGGCGCTGGCGGAATTCGGCGTGCCGTCGGACACCTCCACCGCGAATTTCATTCTGGCACGGTTCCAGAACGAGGCCGAGGCCGTGGCCTGCGACGAGTTCCTCAAGGAGCGGGGCCTGATCGTGCGGCAGGTGGCCAGCTACGGCCTGCCGCATTGCCTGCGCATCACCGTCGGCGACGAGGCAAGTTGCCGCCGGGTGGCCCATGCCATCGGCCAGTTCAAGGGCGCGCGCGAGTGAGTCGGGTCTACGAACGTGTTGCGCTGATCGGGCTGGGCCTGATCGCCTCCTCCATGGCCCATGCCATGCGGGCGCAGGGTCTGGCCGGGCATATCGCGGGCCATGCCAAGACCGCCGAGTCGCGTCAGGCTGCGCTGGACATCGGGTTTTGCGATACGGTCCATTCCACGGCGGCAGAGGCGGTGGCCGATGCCGATCTGGTGGTTCTGGCGGTCCCGGTGGGCGCCATGGGAGAGGTGGCGGCCGAGATTGCCCCCTATCTGAAACCGGGCTGCACAGTCACCGATGTGGGATCGGTCAAGGGCGCCGTGGTCGAGGCGGTGGCGCCGCAGGTGCCGCAGGGCGTGCAGTTCATACCGGGGCATCCGATGGCCGGCACGGAATATTCCGGGCCGCATTCCGGCTTTGCCGCGCTGTTCCGCAATCGCTGGTGGTTGCTGACCCCGCTGGAGGGCACGGATCCGGCTGCGTTGGATCGGTTGCGCCGTCTGGTCGAGGGACTTGGCGCCAAGGTCGATACGATGGAGGTGGCACACCATGATCTGGTGGTGGCCGTCGTCAGTCATGCGCCGCATCTGATCGCCTATACGATGGTGGGGGTTGCCGATCACATGCGCCGGGTGTCGAGTTCCGAGATCATCCAGTATTCGGCGGCGGGCTTTCGGGATTTTACCCGTATCGCGGCCAGCGATCCGACGATGTGGCGCGATGTGTTCCTGACCAACAGAGAGGCGGTTCTGGATATTCTGGGTCGTTTCAACGAGGAATTGTTCATGCTGCAACGCGCGATCCGCATGGGCGATGGTGAGCAGCTTCACGCCTATTTCACCCGCACGCGCGCAATTCGTCGTGGCATCATCGAGGCGGGGCAGGATACTGCGGCCCCGGATTTCGGCCGGGTCGGAGATTCGGTGCGAAAGGACTAGGGGTGCGGTTCGGCGGGGTGTGGCTCAGGACGGGGGCGATCATGCTGGTGGGGCTGGCGGGCCCTGCATTGGCACAGGCGCCGGAGCATTCGCCGCGCCCGCTGTCGCGTCCGTTGCCGGAAACGGCGCCGCCCATGGCCCGCCCCGCGCTGACCATCATGCCGGAACATGCCCCCCGGCGCCGTCCTGCCGGGCAGGGAGCGGGGGGCGCGGTGGCCGTGCCGCCGCCGGTCGCATTGCCCGAGATCGTCTTGCCGCAACTGGGCCGGTTGGCGCTAGCGTCGGTCCCGCCGCCGGGGTTGCAACCTGTCGCGCCCGCCGCCTTGCCGCAGGCCGAGGGGCTTGCCCTGTCGGTGGCGCCACCGCCCGGACTGGTTGCGCCGGATGCGGCCCGGAGTGTGCAGCAGCCTCTGGTGGCCGATGCGGCGGTGCCGCAGGACTGGCAGCCGACGGCAGCGCCATCGCATCGGCCGGTCTTGCGCAAGGAGGGGGTGGCGCCCGGTCTGGCCGCGCTGTCGCGTCCTGCGGAGCTGCCCGGCGATCCGGGGTTCGAACGGTCCGCACCGCCTCCGGCGCGGGGGGCCGAGGCCGGGGAAGGGGCGGTGCTGCATGACAGTCCGGCCCAACGGCCCAAGGCCCGTCCGGCGGGACTGATGGCCAGCGCAGCGCCTGCGCCCGGCATGGCCGCGCGCCTTGTGGCGGCGCTTCGCCCCGAGCCGCGCCCGGCGGGCCTGGTGCGCAAGGCACGGCCTGCGACACAGCCGGAAAACCTTGCGCCGGTCGCCGCCATCATCCGCCCGGCGCCGGGCACCGGCCCCGTGACCGGCAGGCGCGGATCGGTCTGCGGCGTGCCTGGCATCCAGGGCGAGACCATCGGCCCCATCGTTGCCCGCGTCGGCGGCTGCGGTGTGCCGAACCCGGTCCGGATCACCTCGGTCGCCGGGGTGAAGCTGTCGCAGCCGTCCATCGTGGATTGCGACACCGCCCGCGCGTTGAACGCCTGGGTCGAGCGCGGGCTGAAACCTGCCTTTGGCGCGACCGGCGGCGGGGTGGCAGGGTTGCAGATCGCAGGCCATTATGTGTGCCGCACCCGCAACCACAAGAAAGGCGCCCGCCTGTCAGAGCATTCGCGCGGCAAGGCCATCGACATATCCGCGATCATTCTGGCCAATGGGCAGGCGCTGTCGATCCTGCGCGACTATCGCGGTCGCAGCGGCCAGCCGATCCGCCAGGCCCACAAGGCGGCCTGCGGCATCTTTGGCACCACCCTTGGCCCCGGTTCTGACGGAATGCACGAGGATCACCTGCATTTCGACACCGCGCGCCACCGCAACGGGCCCTATTGCCGCTGACGTGGCGCTGTCGGGGCCGCGCAACCGGCCCTATCGCAGGCGCGGCGCAGGACCGAGCAGCAGCGGCCCGAGCGAAATGGCCCCGTTTGCCAGCGTCAGCGGCAGGGTGATCGCCTCGCCCTGCGGTGTGAGCGAGTCCAGCGCGGATTGCCAGCTTGCGCGAAAGTCGGGTGCCACAAGCCCGGCGGCGATGGCCAGGTCCAGCGCCTTGGTGGCGCCCTCCAGCCGCAGGTCCAGCCGCCCTGCGGCAAAGCCCGCCGCATCGGGCACCAGATCGCCCGAGACAAAGGCGCGGATCTCGCCCCAGTCCACCCGCGCCTCGCGCAGGATCACGCGGGTCAGCGCCGGGCGGGTCCGGCCCGCGTGCCGGTCCAGCCCGGCACTAAGCGTCAGGGTGGCGTCCAGCCGGACCAGCGTGGCCTGCGCGGGCACCGTGCCGGGGGGCAGGCGCGACAGGAACGCTGGCGAAGGCGCGATGTCCCGCGCCTCGATCCCCAGGTCATGGGCCAGCGCCAGCCCGACGGCGGGCCGGGTGGCCAGCGACAGATGCGCGGCCCGGCCATCGACCAGCCCGCTCAGCCCAAGACCCTCTGCCACGAACTGAAAGCGGTCCAGCGCCAGATCCGTGCCGGGAACCAGCACCAGACTGGCCTGCGCCTTGTCCGCGGTCAGCAGAACCGGCCCAGCAGGCGTGTCCAGGCGCTGCTCGGGGGCAAAGGCGGCAATCAGATGCCACGGCTTGTAGCTGAGCGACAGGATCTGCACAAAGGGCGCCTGCCAGCCCCACGGCCCGCCGGGGGGGGCGATTGCAGGGCGCTCGATCGTCAGGTCGATCCGGTTGGGATAGCCCTGCACGTCGATGCCACCGTGTTCTGCCTGCCAACCCTCGGCCTGTCGGGCGGCGAACCAGCCCTGTGCCGTTTTCAGGGCGGTTTCCGAGGCGAACCACCACCAGCCCGACCAGCCCGCGATGGCCAGAACCGCTATCCACAGAAGCCCGCGCATTGGCGCCCCTCTTTCCATTTGCCGCTGGCTGTTGTCTACAGACCGGACAGCGCCGCGACCAGCCCCGAGACATGACCGTGACCGAGACAGCCCCCCGCCCCTTGTGGATCTTTGCCTATGGCTCGTTGATGTGGCAGCCGGATTTTCCGGTGGCCGAGGCGCGGGTGGCACGGGCGACGGGCTGGCATCGAGGCTTCTGCATGTGGTCGATCCATCATCGTGGCAGCCCTGAGGTGCCGGGGCTTGTGCTGGCGCTGGACCGTGCCGAAGGCGGGTATTGCGATGGTCTGGCCCTGCGCGTCGCGCCGGGCGCCGAGGCCGAGACGCTGGCCATGGTGCGCGAACGCGAACTTGTCTCGTCGGCTTACCTGGAGATCACGTTGCCGGTGCAGTTGCGCGATCGGGGCGTCGCCGAAACGCTGGCCTATGTGATCGACCCGGCCCATCCGCAATATACCGGCCCGCTGGAGCCCGAAGAGCAGGCGCAGATCATCGCGCGGTCCTGCGGTGGGCGGGGGCGGAACTGCGACTATCTGTGGTCCACGGTGGCGCATCTGGGGGAACTGGGCATTGCCGACCGGGATCTTGACTGGCTGTCCCGGCGTGTGCGCCAGCTTGTGGCCGAGTGAGGGGGCTTTCGCCGGGCACCCTGCCTGTGGCACAGTTCCGGCAAAAAGGCAGGCGGGCATGATCGGAACATTCGCACGGGCCATCGCTGTGCTGGTGCTGGCGGCAGGGCTGGCATCAGGGGCCGCGCTGGCGCAATCCCCCCAGTTTTCGGCGCTTGCGCGGGCGGATGGCACTGCCAGCCGGCTGTGGGCCGAGGACGAGGTGCTGGCGCTGGATCTGGCGCTGAGCCATGCCGTGCCCTGGCGCCTGCGTTTTCTGGCAGGGCCGCCGCGTCTGGTGGTCGATTTCCGCGAGGTGGATTTCCGGGGGCTCGATACGGCCCGGTTGATGGCCGGTGTGCCGGGGCAGGTGACGGATCTGCGCGCAGGCCCGGTGCGCGATGGCTGGTCGCGGCTTGTCGTTGCGCTGGATCGCCCCCGGCTGGTCGCCGAAGCCGAGTTGCGGACCGCGCAGCGCGGTGGCGAGGAGGCGCTGTTGCGCCTGCGTCTGGCGCCCGCCGCCGCTGCCGATTTTGCCGCCGAGGTGGCCCGCCCCGATCCGCCTGGCTGGACCTTGCCGAAACCGGCACGGGTGGCGCCGCCGCGCAAGCCTCGGGGGCAGGGGCCGCTGGTGGTGGTGCTGGACCCCGGCCATGGCGGGCTGGATCCAGGTGCCGAACGCGATGGCCACAGCGAGGCGCAGCTGATGCTGACCTTTGCGCGCGAGTTGAAAGAGGCGTTGGTGCGCGCGGGTGTCGCCCGCGTCGTGATGACCCGCGAGGATGACAGTTTCGTGCCGCTGGAAACCCGCGTGGCGATTGCCCATCAGGCGGTGGCGGATGTGTTCCTGTCGCTTCATGCCGATGCGCTGCCCGAAGGGGTGGCGACGGGGGCGACGGTCTATACCCTGGCCGCGGCAGCGTCGGACGAGGCCTCGGCCGCGCTGGCCGAGCGACATGACCGCGATGCGCTGATGTCGGGGGTGGATCTGACGGGGCAGGACGATCTGATTGCCGGGGTGCTGATGGACATGGCGCGGCGCGAAACCTCGCCCCGTGCAGGCCGGCTGGCCGAGGCGCTGGTGGCGGCGATGCGGGAGGCCCGGCTGACCCTGCACAAGGTGCCCCGGCGCGCGGCGGCGTTTTCGGTGCTGAAGGCGCCGGACATCCCGTCGGTGCTGATCGAACTGGGCTATATGTCCTCCCCCCGCGATCTGGCGCGGCTGACCGATCCGGCCTGGCGGGCGCAGATGGCCGGTGCCATTGTCGCGGGGCTGGCGGGCTGGGCGGTCGAGGATGCGGCGGCGGTGGGGTTGTTGCGGCAATAGGCACGGGCGGGCCAGGCGGGACGCGCCGGGGGCATTCTGCCCCCGGACCCCCTGAGGATATTTCCGGCAAGATGAAACCGGCGCTGTCAGGCCCGGTCTGCGCCGGGACGATGCAGCAGAGATTGGACGGTATAGACGAGGATTGCCGCACCGACCGCGCCTGCGGCGGCGATCCCCAGCAGGACGATCAGGTCGATGGCACCGCCGATGTCGGTCAGCCCGGACCGGGTGATGGCGAAGACGAACCAGACGGCGGCGATGGCGCCCAGCGGCATGGCAAGCTGGGCCAGCAGGAACTTGCGCCAACTGACCGCGCGGTCGCGGACGAGGACATAGAGGTAGAGCAGCGTCACCAGCGCGGCGAGGCCGACCAGGGCCCAGAACAGGCTGCGCCCGAACATTTCCTCGAAGACGGCCAGCAGGGTGGTGAGGGTCAGGTCTTTCATCGGTCTCTCCTCAGGCGTCGCCGCGCAGCATGGCGTTGTAGGTGGCTTTGAGGGCGACTTCCTTCATCAGCCAGGAAATCCACAGCTCTTCGAGCGGCGGGATGATGCCGGGGAAGCTGGGCACCAGATTGTCCTTGTAGTCGAATTCGATCAGCATCGCGCGGCCGACGCGGGTGATCAGCGGGCAGGATGTATAGCCGTTGAAGGTCTCGCGGCCCTCGCGGCCTTGAATCTGGGCGACGAGATGATCCTCGACGACGGGCTGGTGCCATTTGACCGAGGCGGCGGTCTTGCCCTTGGGCACGCCTGCGACATCGCCGATGGCAAAGACCTCGGGGTGGCGCAGGTGGCGCAGGGTTTTCTGGTCCACCTCCAGCCAGCCCTGATCGACCCATTTGTCGGCCCAGGACAGGCCCGACTCGCGCACGACCTGCGGGGCGCGCTGGGGCGGGATGACGTTGATGAAATCCCAGGGCAGATCCCGGTCGCCGTCGGGTGTGGCATAGGTTGCCACCTTGCGGGCCGGGTCGATGGATTTCAGCACATGATCATAGGCGGTGGCGATGCCGCGTTCGCCAAACAGCATCCGCACCTTTTCCGACACGATCGGCACGCCGAACAGGGTCTTGTTCTGGGCGGTGTAGGTGATGGACACATTGGCCCGGTTGCCCTTGCGGGTGGCCATGTCCTCCAGCAGGAAGGCCAGTTTCAGCGGGGCGCCCGCGCATTTCATTTCCGTGGCCGGGCGCCCGATCAGCGCATTGCCCCCCCTGGAGACAAAGGCATCCATGGCGCGGAAGGTCGCTTCGGCCGCCTGGGGGCTGTGGTAATGCGCCCCGATGCCGTTCTGGCCGATCATGTCGGTCGAGAAGCCTTCGACCGCGTCCCAGTCAAGCGCGAGGCCGGTGGCGACGATCAGATAGTCATATTCCAGCCGCGTGCCGCCGGTGGTGGTGACCGATTTTGCCACCGGGTCGATGGCGGCCGCATGTTCAGGGATCAGGCGCACCGCCTGCGGCAGCCAGTCGGTGGTCCGGGTCACGGAATAGGCGGCCGGTTTGAGACCTGCGGCGATCAGGGTGAAGCCGGGTTGATACCAATGCTCTTGCCGGCCATCGACGATGGTGATCGTTGCGCCGTCGAGCCGACGGGCGAGGCGGTTGGCAAAGGCCGTCCCGCCCGCCCCGGCACCGAGAATCACGATGCGGGCCTTGGTCTGGACAGTCTGGGCGCGGGCCGGGCCGGGGGCGGCGGCCAGTGCGGCCAACCCTCCGGCCAGGCCCAGAAAGGTGCGGCGCGACGCGGCGCCGACGGGGATGCGGGACATGGGGACTCCTCCATTCACATTCTCAAATTCGCATGTGATATATGCTGTGGCCTTGATGCATGTCAAAACGCTTGCAGGAAAATGATGGCATCCTGTTGCAGGTTTTCAGGATGCCGGCACGCGCCGGCAGGCGGAGGTGACGATGCGATTGACGACACGGACCAATCTGGCGATGCGGGCGTTGATGTACTGTGCGGTGAATTCCGGGCGGCTGGTGCGCAAGCACGACATTGCCGAAGCCTGCGACGTTTCGGAAAACCATCTGGCGCAGGTGATCCATGCGCTGGGGCAAAAGGGATTTCTGACCACGCGGCGGGGGCGGTCGGGCGGGCTGATGCTGGGGCGCCCGATGGAGCAGATCACCGTTGGCGCGGTGTTTCGCGAGATGGAGGCCGAGGTTCCCTTTGCCGAGTGTTTCCTGCCTGGTGGCGGCGCCTGTCCGCTGCGGGCCTGCTGCAAGCTGAAATGCGTGATGACAGAGGCGCTTGAGGCATTCTATGCGCGGCTGGACACGGTGACGCTGTCGGATCTGGTCGCCGGGAATGACGGGCTGCAAGAGCTGCTGTGCGCGGCGTGATCGGCCTGGCCAATCCCTGGGGCAACTGACATATAGCTGTCAGGTATCTGCGGCGCCCGCGTCTGCGGTCTTTCGGCGGCAGCGATCTGGGCGTACATCGGTATCAGGATGAAATCCCCTGCGGGGGCCATGCAAGGAGCAATCCCATGCTGAACAATATCGGCCTGCCCGGCCTTCTGCTGATCGCTGTCATCGTGCTGGTGCTGTTCGGGCGCGGCAAGGTCAGCGCCTTGATGGGCGAGGTGGGCAAGGGCATCACCGCCTTCAAGAAAGGCGTGAGCGAGGAGACCACCGAAATCAACAAGGCCGCCGATGCGGCGCGCGACGTGACGCCCACCCCCGAGAAAGACAAGGTCTGATCGGGGCCGGGCCGGAGGAACCGCGATGCTGGACATCGGTTGGTCCGAACTGCTGATCATCGGGGTGGTTGCGCTGATCGTGGTGGGTCCGAAGGATCTGCCCGTGATGTTCAAGACCCTTGGCCGGTTCACCGCTCGGGCGCGTGGAATGGCGCGGGAATTTCAACGCGCCATGGATCAGGCGGCGGATGATTCGGGGATCAAGGACGTGGCCAAGGATCTGAAATCCTCGACCACAGAGGCCACTGCGGGGCTGGATGCGCTGAAGGGGGCCGCGGACAAGTTCGAGAAATGGGATCCGCGCCGCCCTGTCAGCTCCGCGGCCAAGGCCGCTGTCTCGGCCGTGACCGCTGCCCCCGCCGCTGCGGCATCCGTCGCGCCTGACCCGCAGCCGGCCGCCACCCCCGACGCTGTCACGGAAGACCCCAAGGCCCAAGCATGAATGCCGACCCCAGTCTGAACGCCGAAGAGATCAACGATACCGCCGCCCCGCTGATCGAACATCTGGCAGAACTTCGCACCCGGCTGATCTGGTCTGTCGTGGCCTTTCTGGTCGCGATGGTGCTGTGCTTTACCGTCTGGAATCCGATCTTCAACTTTCTGACCCAGCCGATCTGTCAGGCGCTGTCGGAACGTGGGCAGGATTGCGGGCTGGTTCTGATCAAGCTTCAGGAAGGCTTCTTCGTCGCCATCCGCATTTCGGTGCTGGGCGGGTTCGCGCTGTCCTTTCCGGTGATCGGCTATCAACTGTGGCGCTTTGTCGCGCCGGGGCTGTACCGTTCGGAAAAGGGGGCCTTGCTGCCGTTCCTGCTGGCCTCGCCGGTGATGTTCTTTCTGGGCGCGGCCTTTGCCTATTACATCGTGCTGCCCATCGCCTTCGCCTTCTTCCTCAACTTCCAGCAAGGCGGGCTGGAGGCGACCGAAGGCACCAACCAGCTTGCCGCCATCGGTTTTCAGGGCTCGGTCGAGGAATATCTGTCGCTGACCACCAAGTTCATCATGGCCTTCGGCATCTGTTTCCAGCTGCCGGTGCTGCTGACCCTGCTGGGCAAGGCGGGCATCGTCAGTTCGCGCGGGCTGGGGGCGATGCGCAAATATGCCGTCGTGATCATCCTGCTGGTCGCGGCGCTGGTGACTCCGCCGGATATGATGAGCCAGGTGATCCTGTTCGGGGCGGTTTATCCGCTGTACGAGATCTCGATCTGGCTGATCCGTCGCATCGAGCGCAAACGCGAGGCGAAACTGCGGGCCGAGGGTCTGTGGATGGATGAGGACGAGGACTGATCGACGTGACTGACCCGATGCTGCGTATTGCCGAGGCGCTGGAACGCCTTGCCCCCCGTCCGATGCCTGCGCCCGACTTTTCGACTGCCGATGCCTTCTTGTGGCATACCGATCCCGATCACCTGCAAGCGGTGCAGGATGTGGCGCGTGTCGATATCGGCCTGCTGGTCGGGGTGGATCGGGCGCGCGACACGCTGCTGACCAACACCCGCCAGTTCGCGCGCGGATTTGCCGCCAACAATGCGCTGCTCTGGGGCGCGCGGGGGATGGGGAAATCCTCGCTGGTCAAGGCTGCCCATGCCGCGGTGCGTGCCGAAGGCACCGACCTGAAGCTGGTCGAGATCGGCCGCGAGGATCTGGCCAGCATCGGGCGGCTGCTCGCCCATCTGCGCGCGGCGTCGGACACCCGCTTCCTGCTGTTCTGTGACGATCTGTCGTTCAGCCACGACGACCAGCATTACAAGGCGCTGAAGGCGGTGCTGGACGGCGGCATCGAAGGGCGCCCGGCGAATGTGCTGTTCTACGCGACCTCCAACCGCCGCCACCTGATGCCCCGCGACATGATCGAGAATGAACGCTCCAGCGCGATCAGCCCTTCGGAGGCGGTCGAGGAAAAGGTCTCGCTCTCGGATCGTTTCGGCCTTTGGCTGGGCTTTCATCCTTGCGATCAGGATGCCTATCTGGCGATGATCGAGGGCTATTGCGCCGCCCATGGCCTGAAGGTTGCCCCCGATACCCTGCGGGCAGAGGCCATCGAATGGCAGGCCACGCGCGGCAGCCGGTCGGGCCGTGTCGCCTGGCAGTTCTTTTGCGATCTGGCGGGCCGACGCGGGGTGGCTGTCGGCTGACCCCCTCCCGGCGCGGTGCCCCTTCGCCGGGGCGGTAGCCCTGTGGCGCGAATCTGGATCAGGGCAACATGGCGCGGAGCGGGCGCGCGGGGCAGGGGCATTCCTTGTCTTGGCGCTGATGGAGAGGCGCGGGGGCGCGCGAGTGGCCCCCCGCAGCCAGGGTCACAGCGCGCGCGCGGCTTCCAGCACCTCGTCGGCATGGCCCGCGACCTTGACCTTGGGCCAGACGCGCGCGATCCGCCCTTCGCCATCCACCAGGAACGTGGCGCGGGTGATGCCCATGAAGGTCTTGCCATACATGGATTTTTCGCCCCATACGCCATAGTCTTCGCAGGTGGTGCCGTTTTCGTCCGACGCAAGAACAATGCCAAGACCATGCTTGCGGCAGAACTTGTCGTGGCTGGCGGGGCTGTCTTTCGACAGTCCGATCACGGTGACGCCTGCCGCCTCGAATTCTGCGCGGCGTGCCGTGAAGTCCAGGGCCTCGGTCGTGCAGCCGGGGGTGTCGTCCTTGGGATAGAAATAGACCACCACCTTGCCGGGGCGCAAGGCAGACAGGGTGATGCTTCCGCCGCCATCACGGGGCAGGGTGAAGTCGGGGGCCATGTCTCCGGTGTCGGGCATCGGGGGTCTCCTTTGGACTGACGATCTTTTGTGTTTCAGCTCCGGATCGGCGAAGATAAAGCCGGGCCAAGGAAAAATAGGATCGCAGATCGGTATGGGCAAGGTGGCGGGCCGCAGCACAGCGCCAGAGACACCGGGGCAAGACCCCGTTGCCCCGCCCACGTCGGCCGCTGCCACGGGGGGGCGCCGGCGGCGGCCTATGCGCCCCCGCTTGTCCTGGCAGCGCCGGTTGATCCGGGCGACGATTGCGGGCGCCGTGGCCTTTCTGGTGTTCACCGGTCTGTTGGCGGCGGGCGCGGCGCTGTTTTCCGGTCGCCCCGTTGCCTTGCCGGTCTGGATCGTGGCCGAGGCCGAACAGCGCCTGAACGCAGCACTTGGCGGGCAGGCGGCCGTGTCCGTTGGCGGGCTGGAGGTGGTGCTGAGCCCGTCGCGCCTGCCGGAGTTGCGCATGGAGGATCTGCGGCTCAGCCGTCCGGGCGGCGGGGGACTGTTGGTGTTGCCAGAGGCGCAGGCGCGGTTTTCCGGTGCCGCCCTGTTGCGTGGCCGGATCGAGCCGGTGGCCGTGCGCCTGTCGGGGGCGCAGATCGGATTGCGGCGCGAGGCGGACGGGCGGCTGGATTTCGACCTGGGCGATGGCGCAGGCGCGCCCGGCAGTCTGGCCGAGGTGCTGGAGCGGGTGGATGTCTTTTTCGAGCTTCCGGCGCTGGCCACCTTGCAGACGATCGAAGCGCAGGCCGTGACGTTTTCGCTGGATGACCGGCGGGCAGGCCGGGTCTGGACGGTGGGCGACGGGCGCATTGCGCTGATCCGGTCGCCAGAGGAAACGGTCGTGGATCTGGGCATGGGGCTGGTCGGTGGCGGAGCGGCCCCCGGCACGGCGCAGATGCGCTTCGGGATCCGGCATGGTGGCCAGGGCGCGCGGCTGTCGGTGCGGGTCGATGGGGTCGCGGCTGCCGATATTGCCGCCCAGACGCCGCTTCTGGGCTGGCTTGGGGTGCTGGATGCGCCGATCTCGGGGGATCTGCGCGGGGAACTGGGGGAGGATGGTGCCGTCACCGGGCTGGAAGGATCGCTGTCGATCGGGTCCGGGGCGCTTAGCCCGGTAGATGGTGCCCGTCCGCTGCCGATCCGGTCGGCCGAAATCGTCTTTGGCTATGATCCGGTGCGCGCGCGGTTCACGGCCAGCCGCCTTGCCGTTGACAGCCCGGCCTTGCGTCTGACGGCCAGCGCCCATGCCGATGTGGTCGGCCCCGCGCCGACCGCGCCCGAGGCGTTCGTGGCGCAGATCCGCTTCGGCGATGTGGTGTTCAACCCCGAGGGGGTCTTTGCCGAGCCGGTCCGGTTCTCCGAAGGTGCGATGGATATCCGCCTGCGGCTGGATCCGTTTTCCGTGGACCTGGGGCAGTTGTCGCTGGTCGAGGATGGGCGGCATCTGCTGGCGCGCGGCGGGGTTCAGGCGGGGGCACAAGGCTGGACCGTCGCGGTGGACCTTGAACTTGACGCGATCCGGCATGACCGCTTGCTGGCGTTGTGGCCCGTGGGGCTGGTGCCGAATACCCGCGCCTGGCTGACCGACAACGTGCAGCAGGGGTTGCTGTTCGATGTCAAGGCAGGCTTGCGTCTGCGCCCCGGGCAGGAGCCCCGGCTGTCGCTGGGCTACGAGTTCGAGGATGCCGATGTCCGCTTCATGCCCACGCTGCCGCCGATCCAGAGCGGGCGCGGCTATGCAACGATCGAAGGCCAGACCTATACCACGGTGGTTGAAGACGGCCATGTCACCCCGCCTGTCGGGGGGCAGATCACCGTGGCGCGGTCGGTCTTTCGCGTGCCGGACATCAACGCCAAGCCGGCACCCGCCGAGATTACCCTGCAAACCGAAAGCAGTGTCGCCGCGGCATTGTCGCTGCTGGATCAGCCGCCGTTCGGGTTTCTGACCAAGGCGGGGTTGGCCCCCGATCTGGGCGACGGGCGCGCGCGGCTGGTGACGGAATTGCGGCTGCCGCTGGCGCAACGGTTGCAGCTCCAGGATGTGACGTTCACCGTTCTTGGCACGCTGGAGGATGTGCGGTCCGACAGTCTGGTGCCGGGGCGTATGCTGACTGCCGATCGGCTCGACCTGCGCGCCGATCCGTCTGCCGTGGCAATCGCGGGGCGGGGGCGGCTGGGGCAGGTTGCCTTTGATGCGGGCTGGACGCTGCCGCTGGGGCCGGGGCAGGGCGGTGACAGCCGGATTGTCGGCACGATGACATTGGACAAGGGCGTCGCGTCCGAGTTTCTGGCGGGTCTGGGTGACGATGCGGTGTCGGGGTCCGGGTCGGCCAGCTTTACGGTCGATCTGCCCCGAGGCGGCGCCCCGGTGCTGGAGCTGCGGTCGGATCTGGCGGGTGTCGGCGTGCGGATCCCCGAGCTTGGCTGGTCCATGGGGGCAGGCGCGCGCGGCAAGCTGGATCTGCGGGGCACGCTGAAGGCGCCGGTGACGCTGGACCGCGTGGTCCTGCAAGGGCCGGGGCTGAGCGCCGAGGGCACGGTTCACCTGACGGCGGATGGCGGGCTGGACCGTCTTGCGCTGTCGCGGCTGCGGCTGGGCGGCTGGCTGGATGCGCAGGCCGACCTGACGGGTCAGGGCAAGGGCCGCGCCCCGGTGGCACGTTTGACGGGTGGCACCCTGGATTTGCGTCATCTGCCCAAGGGGGGCGGCGTGCCGGGCGGCGGTGGCACGGGCGGCGGGGCGCTGGATGTGGCGTTGGATCGGGTGCAGGTCTCTGGCGGGATCGCGCTGCATGGCGTGCGCGCCACGGTGAAAACCGGCAGGGGGGGAATGGACGGGCCGTTCCGCGGATCGTTGAACGGCAAGGCCCCGTTGACCGGCCAGATGGTGCCGGGCGCGCGGGGCACCGCCTTTCGCATTCAGGCCGAGGATGGCGGGGCGATGCTGGCCGCCGCCGGGTTGTTCGCCAAGGCATCGGGGGGCAAGCTGGATCTGGCGCTGACACCCACCGGGGCGCCGGGCACCTATGAGGGGACGGTGGACATGACCGGCTTTCTGGTGCGCGACATGCCAGCCCTGGCCGAATTGCTGAATGCGATTTCCATCGTCGGGCTGATCGACCAGCTGGCAACCTCTGGTCTTGTGTTCTCCGAGGCGAAAGGCGGGTTCCTGCTGACCCCCGATGCCGTGGAACTGCGCGAAGGGCGGGCCGTCGGCGCGTCGTTCGGGGTCTCGCTGGAGGGGGTGTATTCCCTGGCCGCCGATCAGTTGAATCTGCGCGGCGTGATCTCGCCTTTCTATCTGATCAACGGTATCGGATCGGTGCTGACCCGTCCCGGAGAGGGGTTGGTCGGCTTCACCTATCGCGTGCGGGGCAGTTCAGCCGCGCCGCAAGTCACAGTCAATCCGCTGTCGGTGCTGGCGCCCGGCTTCTTCCGCGACCTGCTGCGCCGCCCGGCGGCCCGGATCACCCAATGAAACTTGACGATTTCGATTACCACCTTCCCGAGCATCTGATCGCTACCCGGCCTGCAAGGCCGCGCAGTGCCGCGCGGTTGCTGGTGGCGCGCGGCGATGCGATTGCAGATGCGCATGTGCATGACCTGTGCGCGGCCCTGCGCCCCGGTGATCGGCTGGTGCTGAACAACACCAAGGTCATTCCGGCCAGGCTGACCGGGCGCCGCTTGCGCAACAGCGCGCAAGGCATGGTCGAGGCCAAGGTGGAAATCACCCTGATGGAACCTGTGCCGTCGGGGGGGTGGCGGGCCCTGGCGCGGCCGTTGCGCAAGCTCAAGGAAGGCGAGCGTATCGTGTTTTCCGAGCGGCTGTCGGCGCTGGTCGTGGCGCGCGGCGCCGAGGATGTGGTGCTGGACTTTGACCTGAACGGCGCCGATTTCGATGCGGCGCTGGCCGAAGCGGGCACCATGCCCCTGCCGCCCTATATCGCGGCCTTGCGCGCGCCCGATGCGCAGGACGATCAGGATTATCAGCCGGTTTTTGCCCGCCACTCCGGGGCGGTGGCCGCCCCGACCGCCAGCCTGCATTTCGATGAAGACCTGCTTGCCGCCCTCGCCGCCATGGGCGTTGCCTTTACCGAAGTCACGCTGCATGTCGGTGCCGGAACCTTTCTGCCGGTCAAGGTCGATGACGTGACGACCCACCGGATGCATTCCGAATGGGGTGAAGTGACGGAACGTGCCGCCGCAGAGATCAACGCAACCCGTGCCGCAGGCGGGCGGATCATCCCGGTGGGCACCACGGCTCTGCGCCTGATCGAAAGTGCGGCGGGGGATGACGGCCTGATGCCCTGGCAGGGCGAAACCGACATCTTCATCTACCCCGGCTATCGGTTTCGCATTGCCGATGGGCTGATGACCAATTTCCATCTGCCCAAATCCACGCTGCTGATGCTGGTGTCCGCGCTGATGGGCAAGGACCGGATCGACCGGATCTATGCCCATGCCGTTGCGCAGGGCTACAGGTTCTTTTCCTATGGCGATGCGTCGCTGCTGTTGCCCAAGGGGTAATCGGCGCCGTTCGAGGCGCGCTGGCGCCGATGTGAAGTTCGACACGCTTTCGCTGCGGCGCGCTGGCGGATATGGCTGCGCGCGCATCTGCCGGGGAGGAGACCTGCCATGATCAAGGTTCTGGGAACGTCGTGGCCGCTGTTGGCGGGGGTCATGCTGCTGATGGTCGGCAATGGCATCCAGGGATCTTTGCTGGGGATCCGGGGCGCGCTGGAAGGGTTTTCGACCTATCAGATGTCGATTGTCATGGCGGGCTATTTCCTGGGCTTTCTGGGGGGCTCGCGGCTGGCGCCGGTGCTGATCCAGCGCGTGGGGCATGTTCGGGTCTTTGCCGCGCTGGGCTCGCTGATCTCGGCGGTGCTGGTTCTGTATCCGGTGGCGCCCGAGGTCTGGTCGTGGACGGCGATGCGGATCCTGATCGGTTTCTGCTTTTCCGGCGTCTATGTCACCGCCGAAAGCTGGCTGAACAACGCCTCCACCAACGAGACACGGGGGCAGGCGCTGTCGGCCTACATGATCGTGCAGATGATCGGGATCATCGCCAGCCAGGTGCTGTTGAATGTCGGCGATCCGTCGGGGTTCATTCCGTTCATCCTACCGTCGGTGCTGGTCAGCCTGGCGTTCCTGCCGATTCTGTTGTCCGCCTCGCCTGCGCCGGTGTTCGACACCACGCAGCGCATGGGCTTTGCGCGGTTGTTCGCCGTGTCGCCGCTGGGCTGCGCCGGGATGTTGCTGACCGGCGGGGTCTATGCCGCGATGATGGGCATGGCGGGGGTCTGGGGCATGACCGTGGGCTTGACGGTGCCCGAGATCTCTATCTTCGTCGGGGCGATGTATGCGGGCGGCCTGGTGCTGCAATTCCCGGTCGGCTGGCTGTCGGACCGCATGGACCGGCGGCGGTTGATCCTGCTTTTGTCGCTGGCGGGTGCGGCGGTGATGCTGTTGGCATCGTTGGTGCAGACCGGGTTCGCGCTGCTGGTCGTCATTGCCGTTCTGCTGGGGGGCATCGTCAATCCGATCTATGCGCTGCTGATCGCGCATACCAACGACTTCCTGCCCAAGGAGGAAATGGCGGGCGCGTCTGCCGGGCTGCTGTTCCTGAACGGGCTGGGGGCGGTGGTCGGGCCCCTGGCGACAGGCTGGATGATGGACATGCTGGGGCCGTCGGGGTTCTTTGCCTTTATCGCCCTGCTGCTGGGGGCGTTGGGCCTCTATGTGGGGTGGCGGATGACGCGGCGCGAAACACCGCCGGGTGCGCCGGGCTACCACCCCATCGCGCCGACCGCCTCGGCCATCGCGGTGGAGGCTGTCATGGAGCGCGGGTCCGACGGCTGAGATTGCGCGGTGGCCGCAAAGCTGTCAGGGTGCCGGAAACAGGAGGATTTCGGCATGAGCGATCCGGTTGAAGTGCTGGACTACTGGCTGGGCGAGCTTGGGCCCGAAGGCTGGTATGCGGGCGGCGAGGAACTGGATGCCGGGATCCGCGACCGTTTCGGAGATCTGTGGCAGGCGGCGGCGGATGGCGGACTGGACCATTGGACCGAAGGACCGGCCGGTGTGCTTGCCTTCATCGTGGTGACCGACCAGTTCCCGCGCAACATGTGGCGTGGCAGCGCCAAGGCGTTTTCCACCGATGCCATGGCGCTGGCGGCCGCGCGCAAAGCGATCGCAGCGGGCTGGGACATGGAAGTGCCAGAGCCCGAGCGCCAGTTCTTTTACCTGCCGTTCATGCATTCCGAAGACCTGGCCGATCAGGAGGAATGTATTGATTTGATGGTTGAACGAATGCCGGAAACCGGGGCCTCGAACGTGCTCCACGCGAGGGCGCATACCGAGATCATCCGCCGCTTTGGCCGTTTTCCCTATCGCAACGCGGCATTCGGACGCGAAATGACCGCAGACGAACAGGCGTTTCTCGACGGTGGTGGCTACATGTCGGTCGTGGAGTCGCTGAAATCTCCGGAGTGAAACCGCCATGCGCAGAGAGCATGGCGGGCAGTCCGCAAGGGAATTGCCGCGTTTGAGAAAATAGTTTAACGGTAAACCACTTTCTTGAGGGAGGGGAAAATGGCCGCCAGAAAGTTCGATATGATCGTGATCGGTGCGGGTCCGGGCGGCTATGTGGCCGCGATCCGGGGCGCGCAACTGGGGTTGAGTGTTGCCATCGTCGAGCGCGAGCACCTGGGCGGCATCTGCCTGAACTGGGGCTGCATCCCGACCAAGGCGCTGTTGCGCAGCGCCGAAGTGTTCCACCTGATGCACCGCGCCAAGGAATTCGGGTTGAAGGCCGATGGCATCGGCTATGATCTGGATGCGGTCGTCGCGCGGTCGCGCGGCGTGGCGAAACAACTGTCGGGCGGCATCGGCCACCTGATGAAGAAGAACAAGATCACCGTCGTGATGGGCGCGGCAACGCTGCCCGCGCAAGGCGTGGTCAGCGTCAAGACCGACAAGGGCGTCGAGGATCTGGCAGCCCCTGCCATCGTGCTGGCCACCGGCGCCCGCGCCCGTGAATTGCCGGGGCTGGAGGCGGATGGCGACCGGGTCTGGACCTACAAGCACGCGCTGCAACCCAAGCGGATGCCCAAGGATCTGCTGGTGATCGGCTCGGGCGCCATCGGGATCGAATTTGCCAGTTTCTACAATACCCTGGGCGCCAAGACCACGGTGGTCGAGGTGATGGACCGCATCCTGCCGGTGGAGGATGCCGAGATTGCGGCCTTTGCGAAAAAGCAGTTCGTCAAGCAGGGCATGACCATCTTGGAAAAGGCCACGGTGAAAAAGCTGGACCGCGCCGCCGACAAGGTGACAGCGCATATCGAGATCGGTGGAAAGGTGGAAACCCGCGTCTATGACACGGTGATTTCGGCGGTTGGTATCGTCGGCAATGTCGAAAGGCTGGGGCTGGAGGATCTGGGCGTCAAGCTTGACCGCACCCATGTCGTGACGGATGAATATTGCCGCACAGGGGTCAAGGGGCTGTATGCCATCGGCGATATTGCCGGGGCGCCCTGGCTGGCGCACAAGGCCAGCCACGAAGGGGTGATGGTGGCCGAACTGATCGCCGGGCAGCATCCGCACCCGATCAAGCCGAACTCGATTGCCGGTTGCACCTATTGCCATCCCCAGGTGGCCAGCGTCGGGCTGACCGAGGAAAAGGCCAAGGCGGCCGGGCATACGGTCAAGGTGGGGCGCTTCCCCTTTATCGGCAATGGCAAGGCGATTGCCCTGGGCGAGCCGGAAGGCATGATCAAGACGGTGTTCGATGCCACGACCGGCGAGTTGCTGGGCGCGCATATGGTCGGTGCCGAAGTGACCGAGCTGATCCAGGGCTATGTCGTCGGGCGCACGCTGGAAACCACCGAGGCCGAGCTGATGGAAACGGTGTTCCCGCATCCGACCCTGTCGGAGATGATGCATGAATCCGTGCTGGATGCCTACGGCCGCGCCTTGCACATGTGATCGGGCTACTGCGCCCGTCCTCCGACGGCGGGGAGGGGTGCCGCGCGGATCATGCGGGGGTGTCCTGGGGTGGCAGGCTGTCGGCCACGGGCTGCCACGCCTGACCCGATGCGATCAGGCACATGCGCCCGTCGGGCAGGGTGACGGTCAGGCTCCAACTGCCCGAAGGATCGGCCGCGAACAGCTCGACCACCTGATGCGGGCCGGATAGCCCCATGCCCCGCCGGGTTTCCTGATGGCGGTCGGCCAACAGCGCCAGCACCTGGGCGCGCGGACCGCAGTTTGGCGCGGGCTGGCCATGCCCGGCATGGGTGGCCAGGATCAGCCCGGCAAAGCCAAGCGAGAGGGCAAAGAGTTTATCCATCGGTCTGCCTTTCGGATGTGCAGGGCCAGGCCGGGCCGCTGCCCGGCGCAAGGTCTGCGCTGGTGGAATGGGCGCCGTCATGGCGCATGTCCCTATCATGTCTGCTGTCGGCAAACGCCGGGTTAATCCCCCGCTCGCCGCGCTGCGGCGGAAAGGGGCTTGCGTGATCGGTCGCAAACGTGATCTTTGGCGCAACAAAATTGCCCGGAGGGAATCATGGATCGGTTGTCGCACCCTTGGCGTTCGGTGTTGTACATTCCCGGCTCGAAAGAGCGGGCATTGGAAAAGGCCAAGGGGCTGCCCGCGGATGCCATCATCTTCGATCTCGAAGATGCGGTTGCCATCGAGGAAAAGCCGCGCGCCCGTGCGCTGCTGGCCGAAACCCTGCGCAGCGCCGACTATGGCCAGCGCGCGCGGATCGTGCGGATCAACGGGCTGGACACCGACTGGGGCCGTGACGATGTGGCGGCCATGGTGGGCGTGCCGCTGGAGGCGATCCTGATCCCCAAGGTCAATTCGGCGGCGGATGTCCAGGCGGTGGCCGACCTGATCCCCGATGTCGATCTGTGGGCGATGATGGAAACCCCGCTGGGCATGTTGAACGCGGCGGGGATTGCCGCGCATCCGCGCCTTGTGGGCATGGTGATGGGCACCAATGATCTGGCCAAGGATCTGGGCACCCGGTTCCGTGCCGACCGCCTGCCGATGATCACCGGGCTGGGCCTGTGTCTGCTGGCTGCGAGGGCGCATGGGGTGACGATCGTCGACGGCGTCTACAACGCTTTCAAGGATGCCGAGGGACTGCGCGCCGAATGCACGCAGGGCCGGGACATGGGCTTTGATGGCAAGACGCTGATCCACCCGGATCAACTGGCCGTGGCGAACGAGGTCTTTGCGCCGTCCGAGGCCGAGATTGACCTTGCCCGCCGCCAGATCGCCGCCTTTGACGCCGCAAAGGCCGAAGGGCAGGGCGTTGCGGTTGTGGATGGCAAGATCGTCGAGAATCTGCATATCGTCACCGCACAGGCGACGCTGGCCAAGGCGCAGGCGATTGCTGCCCTGTCGGCGGGGTAACACCGGCGAGACGCGAGCGAGAGGCAAGCCATGACCCTGCTGATTCTAGGACTGGCCCTGTGGTGGGGCGCCCATCTGTTCAAACGAGTGGCGCCCGGCGCGCGGGCCAGCATGGGCGATCAGGGCAGGGCGATGGTCACGGCCCTGCTGCTGGTGTCGCTGGTGCTGATGGTGCTGGGGTACCGCGCGGCCGATGGCGCCGTCTATTGGGGCCGCAGCCCGGCCATGGTCGGGATCAACAACCTGCTGATGCTGGTGTCGGTCTATCTGTTTGCGGCCTCGGGCATGAAAACGGCGGTGGCCCGGCGTTTGCGCCACCCGATGTTGCTGGGCACCTTGCTGTGGGCCGTTGCGCATCTGCTGGTGAATGGCGATGTGCCCTCGCTGGTGCTGTTCGGCGCAATCGCCCTGTGGGCGGTGGTCGAGATGATCGTGATCAACCGTGCCACGCGCTGGGTTCCGCCCAAGGGCAAGGGACCGAAGATGGAGGTCTTTGCGCTGCTGGGCACTGTTCTGGTCTACGGCGCCATTGCGGGCGTGCATTACATGCTGGGCTATCCAGCGTTCGGGTGAACCTATGAAACTGTATCGACTGCTGACCGAGGATGACACATCGGCCTTTTGCCACAAGGTGACGGCCGCGCTGAACAAGGGGTGGGCGCTTGAGGGCTCTCCGGCCTATGCGTTCGATGCGGCGCGGGGTGTGATGCGCTGTGCGCAGGCCGTGGTGAAGGAAGTGCCCGGCATCTACACGCCGGACACCAAGCTGGGCGACCACTAGGCCCGCCGCTGCGCCGGTTTCCGGCGCCGGCCATGGTCAGACGGGCATCGGCGCCGCCACCGCACGGGCGGCGCCAGACCGAACATTGAGATTTCACAGCAAAGGGCAGCGCAATGAAGACCAATCCGGGGCGGTTCTTCGAGGACTATACCGTCGGCGAGACCATCGTTCATGCCGTGCCGCGCACCGTGTCGGGCGGCGAGCGCGCGCTGTATCATGCGATCTATCCGTCGCGCCATGCGCTCTATTCCTCGGATGAATTTGCGCGGGGCTGTGGTTTGCCGCAAAGCCCGATGGAGGATCTTGCGGCCTTTCATGTGGTCTTTGGCAAGACGGTGCCCGATATCAGCCTGAACGCGGTTGCCAATCTGGGATATGCCGAGGGGCGCTGGCTGCGGCCGGTCTACCCTGGCGATACGCTGCGCTCTGAAAGCACTGTCATCGGGCTGAAGGAAAATTCGAACGGCAAATCGGGCAATGTCTATGTCCGCACGCGCGGATTGAACCAAGATGGCGATGTTGTGCTGGACTACGTGCGCTGGGTGATGGTGCGCAAGAACCGGCTGGACGCGCCAGCGCCCGAGGCCGTGCTGCCCGAGCTTCGCAAGGTGGTGCCGGCCAGCGATCTTGTGGTCCCAGAAGGGCTGGATTTCAGCGGCTATGATTTCGCATTGGCGGGCGAGCGGCACCGCTGGGGCGATTACGAGATCGGCGAGCAGATCGACCATGTCGATGGCGTGACCATCGAGGAAGCCGAACACATGATCGCCACCCGGCTGTGGCAGAACACGGCCAAGGTGCATTTCGATGCCACGTTCCGCGAAGACGGCCGTCGGCTGATCTATGGGGGCCATGTGATCTCTATGGCGCGGGCGCTGTCCTTCAACGGCTTGGCAAATGCGCAGATGATGGTCGCGCTGAACGCCGGGGCCCATGCCAACCCCTGTTTTTCCGGCGATACGGTCCGCGCGTGGTCCGAGGTGCTGGACAAGGCCGAGACAGCGGCGCCGGGTGTGGGCGCGCTGCGGTTGCGGTTGGTCGCGGTCAAACAAGGCGCCGCGCCTTTTGCGCTAAAGGGCGAGGACGGGAAATACCGCCCCGAGGTGTTGCTGGATCTGGATTACTGGGCGCTGATTCCCCGCTGATCTGATCAAGCCATTCTGTAACTGCCTTCAATATGGGCGAAAATTCGCCGCGCTGCGCTGCGGCATTGCGTCTTTGCGATTGCAGCGTGGCGCGGTTGCATCACCTGCCGCGTCCTGCGTGACCGCCCGTATCGGCCGCTGGTGGCGGCGCAAGTGCCATGGTTCCGTTACCTTAGTGACATGCATCCGAGGAACATCATGCGCTTGATCATCGCCTCTTCCGTTCTTGCCCTGGCCGTTGCCGCGCCGGGCCTTGCTGCCGCCCAGGAGTTGAAATTCTCGGGCGGGGCGACCATTGCCTCCAAATATGTCGCGGACGGGATCGAACAGACCAAGGGCATCGCCGTCCAGCCCTGGATCGAAGGCGAGATCAACGGGTTCTACTTCGGCGCCTGGATGTCGAACGTCGACAAGGCGCTGCTGGGCGGCGACTCGGTCGAGACTGATCTGTATTTCGGATATCGTGGCGAGGCGGGCATCCTCAGCTATGACATCGGCTATACCCGCTACTATTACAACAAAAGCGGCAACTGCTGCGGCGATCTCATCCTGTCGATGGGCGTGGCGGCGACCGACAAGCTGGGCCTGGGCCTCAAGATCAAGCACAATCCCAGCACCTCGACCAACCCGGCCAAGCAAAGCAACCTGTCGGTCTCGGCAGACTACGCCTTTACCGACCAGTTCTCGATGGGGGCCACCTATGGCAAGGTCACCAAGGGCGGCATGACATACTGGTCGGTCGGTGGCAGTTACGCGATCAACGACGCCTTCGGCATCGGCCTGACCTGGTACGACACCGATGTCAGCAAGGGCGTGGCCGTTCTGTCGCTGGACTACGCCTTCTCGTTCAACTGACCGGCTTTGTCCGATCACAGGGGCCGCGGCACCGAGTCGCGGCCCTTTTGCGTGGTCGTGCCGTGCCCCGGCATGTGATCACTGGCAAAAAAAGCGTGATCACAAATCCCTGTTTTTGGCATGTTAGCGCCTGTCGGGCAGCACTTGCAGCAGCTTGCCCCGTGACAGTCGCGTGAAAAGCGGTAAAGAAGGGGCGAAAGTCAGCGCCCGTCGCGGGCGCCAGCGAAAAGGGAACCAAGCGATGGCCGAGCCAAAACGGGTGGAACGCCCCCTTTCCCCCTTCATGATCGGGCCGTACTACCGGCCACAGATGACCTCGATCTCGTCGATCATGATCCGCATCACCGGATTGGCGCTGATCGTCGGTATCGCGCTGATCGCGGCCTGGATCCTGTCGGCGGCCATTTCGGAACCTGCGTTCGACTGTGTGAACTGGCTGGTCACGTCCTGGTTGGGCTGGCTGGTCTGGATCGGCTCTGCCTGGGCGATATGGTACCATCTGCTGGGGGGCGTGCGCCATTTCATCTTTGACGCAGGCAAGGCGATGGACATTCCGACCGCCGAAAAGCTGGGCTGGGCCATGTTCATCGGCGCCACGGTCCTGACCGTGATTACCATCATCGTCGCAGTGGTGTGAAGGAGCCTATGATGCGTTATCTGACCCCCCGCAAGCGCGCCGAAGGCCTGGGCGCCGCCCGCCACGGGACCGGGCATCACATCGCCATGACCGTCTCGGGCTGGGCGCTGCTGTTCATCGTGCCGGTGTTCGTCTTCGTGCTGGCCCGCACCCTGGGACAGGGATACGAGGCGGTCCGCGATACCTTTGCCAACCCCTTTGTGGCGATCCTGACCGGGCTGTTCCTGTTCGTCGGAATGCGCCATTTCGCCAAGGGCGCGCAGATGGCGATCGAGGATTATGCCCATGGCTTTACCCGTGAAGCCCTTGTCATGCTCGCCAATGCGGTTGCCTATCTGGTGATCGCCGTGGGCTTTTATGCCCTGATCAAGCTTGCGCTCTGAAAGGCCCGACAGATGACTGCTGCATATCCGTATGAAGTCCACGAATACGACGTGGTGGTGGTAGGGGCCGGTGGCGCGGGCCTGCGTGCGACGCTGGGCATGGCCGAACAGGGCCTGCGCACCGCCTGCATCACCAAGGTGTTCCCCACCCGCAGCCACACCGTGGCCGCACAGGGCGGCATCGCCGCCAGCCTGTCCAACATGGGCCCGGACAACTGGCAATGGCACATGTACGACACCGTCAAGGGGTCGGACTGGCTGGGCGACACCGACGCGATGGAATATCTCGCGCGCGAGGCGCCCAAGGCCGTGTACGAGCTGGAGCACTACGGCGTGCCGTTCAGCCGCACCGAAGAAGGCAAGATCTATCAGCGCCCCTTTGGGGGCCATACCACCGAATTCGGCGAAGGCCCGCCTGTCCAGCGCACCTGCGCCGCGGCCGACCGCACGGGCCATGCCATCCTGCACACGCTCTATGGCCGGTCGCTCAAGGAAAAGGCCGAGTTCTACATTGAGTATTTCGCGCTGGATCTGATCATCACCGATGGCGTCTGCACCGGGGTTCTGGCGTGGAAACTTGACGACGGCACGATGCATGTCTTCAACGCCAAGATGACCGTTCTGGCAACCGGGGGCTATGGCCGGGCCTATTTCAGCGCGACCAGCGCGCATACCTGCACCGGCGACGGTGGCGGGATGGTGGCGCGGGCCGGTCTGCCGTTGCAGGACATGGAATTCGTGCAGTTCCACCCCACCGGCATCTATGGGTCGGGCTGCCTGATCACCGAAGGCGCGCGGGGCGAAGGCGGGTATCTGACCAACGCCAATGGCGAGCGGTTCATGGAACGCTATGCCCCCCACTACAAGGATCTGGCGCCGCGCGACTATGTCAGCCGCTGCATGACGCTGGAAATCCGCGAAGGGCGCGGCGTGGGCAAGGATGGCGACCATATCCACCTGCACCTGAACCACCTTCCGCCGGCCACCCTGGCCGAACGGCTGCCGGGCATTTCGGAATCGGCCAAGATCTTTGCGGGCGTCAACGTCAACAAGGAGCCGATCCCGGTTCTGCCGACCGTGCATTACAACATGGGCGGCATTCCGACCAACTACTGGGGCGAGGTGCTCAACCCCACCGCCGACAACCCGGATGCCGTGTTCCCCGGCCTGATGGCTGTGGGCGAGGCGGGCTGCGCCTCGGTGCATGGGGCGAACCGTCTGGGCTCGAACTCGCTGATCGACCTTGTGGTCTTTGGCCGGGCGGCGGCGATCCGCGCCGGGTCCGTGGTGGACCGCGACAGTGCCATCCCTGCGACCAACAAGGCCGAGGTGGACAAGGCGCTGGCCCGGTTCGATGCGGCCCGCCACGCCAATGGCGCAATCCCGACCGCCGACCTGCGGCTGGAGATGCAGCGCACCATGCAGCGCGATGCGGCAGTGTTCCGCACGGAAAAGACGCTGGCCGATGGCGAGCGCGCGATGACAGAGATTGCCGGCAAGATGGCCGATCTCAAGGTCACGGACCGCAGCCTGGTCTGGAACAGCGACCTGATGGAAACGCTGGAACTGGCGAACCTGATGCCGAATGCGCTGGCCACGATCTATGGCGCCCATGCCCGGACGGAGAGCCGTGGCGCCCATGCGCATGAGGATCATCCGCATCGCGATGACGCGACCTGGCGCAAGCACTCGCTGGCCTGGGTCGATGGCGACAAGGTGTCGTTGGAGTACCGGCCCGTCCATACCGATCCGCTGACGACCGAGGCCGAAGGCGGCATCAGCCTGAAGAAGATCGCCCCGGCAGAGCGGAAGTTCTGACCATGCTGTGGGGCGTGCCTGATCGTCATGTCGTCCCGCGCGCCGCCCGGCGCGTGGTGGGGCCGAGGATCGGGTTTGCCTGTCTGGCACTGATGGCGGCCTGCTCGCCGCAGTCCGCGGCGGATGCCGTGCTGCGCCAGGCCGCAGGCAGTGTGGTGCAGCCGATTGTCGAGGGCTGGATGCAACCCGCGCAGGCCGAAGGTGTCACCCGCTGCCTGCTGGATGCGGCACAGCCCGATGAGTTGCGCGCGCTGGCGCAGGATGTCGGCACCATGGGTGGGACGCGGCCGCGTGCCGGTGTGCTGACCCTTGGCAGCCGCCCGGCGGCACGGGCCTGTATCGGGGCCGCCGGGCTGCCACAGATTCCGGGGGCCTTGTGATGCGCGTGACGGCAACCGCGATGGCGATCTGCCTTGGTCTTGCCTCCTGTGGGCCGATGACCCTGCAAGATGCCGAGCGCGACTGTTACCGCGATGCGCGGCTGGCGCAGGGGCCGATGGGCGAGGTGCGCATCGGCGCCGCGACCGGGCCGGGCGGCACCCGCCCGGTGGGTGGCCTGCAACTGGACCTGTCGAGCGATTATCTGACAGGACGCGACCCCGAACAGGTCTGGCGGTCTTGTGTGCAGCGCCGGTCGGGCCAGTTGCCGACGCGGTCCTTCGGATCGGTCCCGCCCGACATCCTGCCGCGCGAACCGGGGAGGTTCTTTTGACCCGGCCCGCGCCCGAACCCCGCCCGGATCATGTGACCGGGCCACCCGATGGGGCGCGCGGAGGCGCCTGATCCTCCGCCGCCGGTGTGCCCGGCGAGTCTCGTGAACCCCGGTGGCGTGTCAGAGGTGGCCGCTTCCATGTAAGACCCAGACAGGACGAAAAGGGAAACCCATGGTCCAGTTCAGCCTTCCCAAGAACTCGAAGATCCGCACCGGCA
Source organism: Gemmobacter megaterium (assembly GCF_900156815.1). Taxonomy (GTDB): domain Bacteria; phylum Pseudomonadota; class Alphaproteobacteria; order Rhodobacterales; family Rhodobacteraceae; genus Wagnerdoeblera; species Wagnerdoeblera megaterium. Next base: position 106,864 of record NZ_FTOT01000004.1, on the reverse strand, counting down.
AGACCTGGCCCAAACCTGCGGGGGCCAAGACCATCCGCAAGTTCCAGATCTATCGCTGGAGCCCCGATGACGGCGAGAATCCGCGGGTCGATACCTATTTCGTCGATATGGACGATTGCGGCCCGATGGTTCTGGACGCGCTCCTCTACATCAAGAACAAGGTCGATCCGACGCTGACCTTCCGCCGGTCGTGCCGCGAGGGGATCTGTGGATCGTGTTCGATGAACATCGACGGGATCAACACGCTGGCCTGCATCTATGGCCTGGACGAGATCAAGGGCGATGTGCGCATCTATCCGCTGCCGCACCTGCCGGTGGTCAAGGATCTGGTGCCTGATCTGACGCATTTCTATGCCCAGCACGCCAGCATCATGCCCTGGCTGGAAACCAGATCGAACACCCCCGCCAAGGAATGGCGCCAGTCCATCACCGACCGCAAGAAGCTGGACGGGCTGTATGAATGCGTGATGTGCGCCTGCTGCTCGACCTCGTGCCCGAGCTATTGGTGGAACAGCGACAAATACCTTGGACCCGCCGCATTGCTGCATTCCTATCGCTGGCTGATCGACAGCCGTGACGAGGCGACGGGCGAGCGTCTGGACGGGTTGGAGGATCCGTTCAAGCTGTATCGTTGTCACACCATCATGAACTGCGCCAAGACCTGCCCCAAGGGGCTGAACCCGGCCAAGGCGATTTCCGAGATCAAGCAGATGATGGTCGAGCGCGTCGCCTGAGCCGCTGCGCCGCCGTCGACCGGGTCGCGGGGGTTTTCCACCCCCGCACCCCCGGAGGGTATTTCCGGCAAGATGAAAGCAACAGGCCGTTTCCGTCCCGGAGGCGGCCTTTGTGATTGCTGCGACGCAGCGTAAACTTTGCGCGTGCGGCATGTCGAGGTTGCGGAATTGGCGGTGGTCGACGGCAGGGCGGGTGCCTAGATGGAGCCTGCGGGAGGACAACCGCGAAGGAAGACTGACATGAGCATTCCGATGATCCGCGCTGCTGTGCAGGCGCCGAAGCCTGACACTGACGCGATAGAGGCCGCCGCCGCGTCGCTGGCCTATTGGACCGCGCCCGTCGCGGCCAATATTCCGGCCCGCCCGCAGCGCGATCTGAGTCCCCTGGAGCAGATGTACGCCTATTTCGATTGAGTGGCGCAAGGGGCGCCTGGTGCAGGACGATGGGGCTTGTGCCGCGTCGCGGGACCGGGCAGGGAGCAGTATGGCGTTCGTGCTGATCCTTTTGCTGCCGGTGATCGGGCTGGTGTTCTGGTGGTACGGTCGGGGTGCCACGGTGACGCGGGCCTGCCGCTGGCGCCTGGACCGCGATGCCGGTCCGGGCCATTGGCAGTGTGTTGTCTGTCGGGCGACATGTGACCTGCCCCCGGGCCAGGCGCCGCGCCACTGCCTGCGCCAGGCTGCGACGGATGAACACGGCTGAAAGGCTTGTCCCAGCGCGGCGTCCTGCGTAAACGGGACAGACGCGCAGCTGATGGACGACCGATGCCCCGCAATTCCGAACCTTCGACCGACCGTGCCGCTTCGAAACGGGTTGGCGCCCTGCGCGGCCTTGCGCCGTTTCTGAAGCCCTATCGCGGTCAGGCGCTGCTGGCCGGTGGTGCGCTGATCCTGACGGCCATGGTGACGCTGGCGCTGCCGCTGGCGGTGCGCCGCGTGGTCGATGGATTTGGCGAGGGGGCAGAGCTGCTGGACAGCTATTTCGCGGCGGCCCTGGGGCTGGCCACGCTGTTGGCGGTCGGGACGGGGCTGCGGTTCTATGTTGTCACCCGGCTGGGCGAGCGGGTGGTCGCGGATTTGCGCCGGGCGTTGTTCGACCGTTTGCTGGGCCTGTCGCCGTCGTTCTACGAGCGGATGATGACCGGCGAGGTGATCAGCCGCCTGACGACCGACACCACGCTGATCCTGTCGGTGATCGGCTCTTCGGTTTCGGTGGCCTTGCGCAATGTGCTGACCCTGGTGGGGGGGCTGGTGTTGCTGGGGGTCACGTCGCTCAAGCTGATGGGGCTGGTGCTGTTGATCGTGCCGCTGGTGGTGGTGCCGATCATCGTGTTGGGGCGTCGTCTGCGCGCACTGAGCCGCGAGACCCAGGACTGGATCGCGCAATCCTCTGGCAATGCCTCGGAGACGCTGCTGGCGGTGCAGACCGTTCAGGCATTCACCCATGAAGCGGCGAGCCAGGAGAGTTTTGCCCGGATGACCGAGGCCAGCTTTGCCGCGACCCTGCGCAGGATCGGCACGCGGGCCGTGATGACGGTGATCGTGATCTTTCTGGTCTTTGCCGGAATTGTCGGCGTGTTGTGGATTGGTGCCAACGATGTGCGCGCCGGAACCATGAGTGCGGGCGAACTGGTGCAATTCGTGATCTATGCCGTGCTGGTGGCGGGATCGGTGGGGGCGCTGTCGGAGATCTGGGGCGAATTGCAGCGGGCTGCGGGGGCGACAGAGCGCCTGGTCGAGTTGCTGGATACCCGCGACAGCGTGGCCGACCCGGTACGCCCGCAGCCGGTGCCGCAGCCGGTCCGGGGCGAGATCCGGTTCGAGGATGTCGGATTCCGCTATCCGACCCGGCCCGATACCTCGGCGCTGCATGGCGTATCGCTGTTTGTGCGGCCGGGCGAGACGGTGGCGTTGGTCGGGCCTTCGGGGGCCGGAAAGACCACCATGCTGCAACTGCTGCTGCGCTTTTACGATCCTCAGCAGGGGCGGGTGGTGCTGGATGGGGTGGATTTGCGCGATATGGCGCGGTCGGAATTCCGCAAGGCGCTGGCACTGGTGCCGCAGGATCCGGTCATCTTTGCCACCTCTGCGCGCGAAAATATCCGCTTTGGCCGCCCCGAGGCCAGCGATGCCGAGGTTGAGGCCGCCGCACGGGCCGCGGCCGCGCATGAATTCATCGCCGCCTTGCCGCAGGGCTATGATACCCAGGTGGGCGAGCGTGGCATGATGCTGTCGGGTGGGCAAAAACAACGGATTGCGATTGCACGCGCCATGTTGCGCGATGCCCCGGTCCTGTTGCTGGACGAGGCGACCAGTGCGCTGGACGCGGAATCCGAGCGGTTGGTGCAGGAGGCTTTTGCACGGCTGTCACAGGGCCGGACGACGCTGGTGGTGGCCCATCGGCTGGCGACGGTCAAGCAGGCGGACCGGATCGTCGTGTTCGATCAGGGCGGCATTGCCGCCGTGGGCACGCATGACGAACTGGTGGCCCAGGACGGGCTGTATGCCCGGCTGGCGCGGCTGCAATTCGCCACCCCTGCCGAGGCGGTCTGAGGTCCGGCCAAGGATATTCCCCGGCGCGCGCAGTTGATTTCCCGGCCCCCAGCGGCGACAACCTGTCAGGGCCGGGCGTTCCGGCTGCCATGCAGGAGAGTGAGATGGGTCTGTGGTCCTTTGTGAAAGATGCCGGAAAATCGCTGTTCGGTTCCAAGGCCGAGGCGGCGACTGCGCCGGATGAAGCCGCGCTGATGCAGGAGGTCGAGGCGTTGGGCCTTGATGCAAGCGGCGTGGATATCAAGGTCGAGGGCGACAAGGTGGTGGTCAAGGGCGCCGCCGTATCCCCCGAGGTGAAGGAAAAGATCATCCTTGCGGTCGGCAACGTCGAAGGTGTCGCAACTGTCGAGGCAGATCACGACGGCGACGCGGCCCCGGTCTTTCATACGGTGGTCAAGGGCGACACGCTGTCGGCGATCGCCAAGAAGACCCTTGGGAATGCAAACCGCTACCCCGAGATCTTCGAGGCCAACAAGCCGATGCTGACGCATCCCGACAAGATCTATCCCGGCCAGGTGTTGCGTATCCCCAAAGCCTGAGCCGAGAGGGTCCGGGCGCGCCAAGCGCCCGGCCTTCGCGCAGCGTCATGCTTGCAAGCGTCGGGGAAAGCCACCATTTTCCTCTAAGGAGACCGCTCAGGGGGGAGAACTGAAGATGGCTCGTTTCGCAACGATTGCCGACCGCGATTCCGTGGAACAGGAAATGCCCTGGGCCGATCGCAAGATTGCCGTGACGTTGCATGGCTTTCTGTCCGATGTCGCACGGCGGCATCCGAACAGCCCTGCGATCACCTTTCAACTGATGTCGGGTGCCAGCGATCCGGCGCAGACCCTGACCTGGTCAGAGCTTTTGGGCCGTGTGACGCAGGCCGCCAACCTGTTCCGCAGCCTTGGTGTCGGCGAGCAGGACGTGGTGGCCTATGTCTTGCCGAACAGCCTTGAAACGGCGGTTGTTCTGCTGGGCGGTGCCACGGCGGGAATCGTGAACCCGATCAATCCGCTGCTTGAGCCAGAGCAGATTTCCGCCATTCTGCGCGAGACCAAGGCCAAGGTCGTGGTCACGCTGAAGGCCTTTCCGAAAACCGATGTCGCGCAGAAGGTGGCCGAGGCGGTCAAACATGCGCCCGGCGTGAAAACCGTTCTGGAGGTGGACCTCAACCGCTATCTGACCCCGCCGAAAAGCTGGATCGTCCCGTTGGTGCGGCCAAAGAACCCGGTCGGGCATACGGCTGTGGTCAAGTCCTTTGCCAGCGAAAGCCGCCGCCAGCCGTCGGATCGCCTGACCTTTGCCGACAGCGCGGCAGACAGGGTGGCCGCCTATTTCCATACGGGCGGCACCACAGGAATGCCCAAGGTCGCGCAGCACAAGTATTCGGGCATGATCTACAACGGCTGGCTGGGGTCGGAGATGCTGTTCACGCACAAGGATGTGCTGATCTGCCCGCTGCCGCTGTTCCATGTCTTTGCCGCCTATCCGATCCTGATGTCGGCCATCGCCTCGGGCGCGCATGTGGTCTTTCCGACGCCCGCCGGCTACCGCGGCGACGGGGTGTTCGACAATTTCTGGAAACTGATCGAACGCTGGCAGGTCACTTTCATGATCACGGTGCCCACGGCGATCTCGGCGCTGATGCAGCGGCCGGTCAATGCCGATGTGTCCAGCCTGCGGATGGCGATTTCCGGGTCTGCGGCCCTGCCAGTCGAACTCTACAACCGTTTCAAGGCGGCCACGGGGGTCGAGATTGCCGAAGGCTATGGCCTGACCGAGGCGACCTGCCTTGTCTCGTGCAACCCGGTCGAGGGGCTCAAGAAGATCGGGTCGGTCGGCATTCCGTTTCCCTATACCCATGTTCGCATCCTGCAAAAGACCAACGGCACGTTCCGTGAATGCGAGGTCGATGAGGTGGGCGAGATTTGTGTCGGCAATCCGGGGGTCTTCGAAGGCTCGACCTATACCGAGGCCGACAAGAACCATGACCTGTTCGCCGAAGAGCGGTTCCTGCGCACCGGCGATCTGGGGCGGCTTGATGCCGATGGCTATCTTTGGATCACCGGGCGGGCCAAGGATCTGATCATCCGGGGGGGCCACAACATCGACCCGGCCGTGATCGAGGAGGCGCTGCTCAAGCACGAGTCGGTGGCCTTTGCCGGTGCCATCGGGCAGCCCGATGCGCGGGCGGGGGAGCTGCCTTGCGTGTATGTCGAACTGGTGGCGGGCAAGCAGGCCACCACGGCCGAGTTGCTGCAATTTGCGGCCGATCATATCACCGAACGCGCGGCGGTTCCCAAACATCTGGAAATCCTGCCGGAACTGCCCAAGACGGCGGTGGGCAAGATCTTCAAGCCCGACCTGCGCCGGCTGGCCATCGCGCGCGTCTATACCGATGCACTGTCCAAGGCGGGTGTTGCGGCCGAGGTTGCCGCCGTTACAGAAGACAAGAAGCGTGGTCTGGTTGCCCGCCTGCGCCGCACCGGCCCGGTGGACGATGCCAAGGTGGCGCAGGTTCTGGGTGAATTCACCACACCGTGGGAATGGCAGGCGGGGGCCTGAGGCCCCCATCCGCCCTGGCTGTGCGCGTCAGCGGAACCGTCCGGCGATTGGCGCGACCGGGGCGCGTGCCAACCCTGGGCGAAGGGCCACCGCCGGTCCGGGTTTGCTGGCGGGGCCCGGCCCTTGTTCGTCTTGTCCGCTGCGGCGGAAATCGCTGGGTGTCTTGCCGGTGTGATGCTGGAAGGCCCGCGTGAAATAGGCGGCCGAGGTGAACCCAAGCGCCTGTGCGACCTCTTGCACCGGGAGCCGGGTTTCGGCCAGCATCCGGCGCGCCTCGAACAGTACCCGGTCCGACAGGATCGCCTTGGCCGAGCGGCCTGTCGTGGTGCGGCAGACCCGGCTGAGATGGGTGGGTGTCACCCCCAGGGCCGCGGCATAGTCCGCCACCCCGTTGCCCGAGCGGAAATCGCGTTCCAGCAACTGGGTGTAGCGCGCGGCCAGCTTGCGGGCGGATTCCGGGTGCGGCAGATCCTCGGGAGGATGCGAGGCGATCTGGCGTTCCAGCCAGACCGACAGCAACCCCAGATAATGCTGCGCCGCCCGGTCATGGGCGGGTTTGTCGCCGGCCTGTTCACGCCCGATCGAGTCAAGGATCAGGTTCAGCTCGACCTGCGCCGAGTTTTCCCGGATCCGCAGGTGCTGCACCTTTTGCGGCAATGTCAGCGCGGTATCGCGGCCAAAGAAGACGGCGGTGCCAAACACATGCTGCCCGACCTCGAATCCGTGCATCGTGCCGGCGGGAATGAAGATCGCGTTGTTGGGCCCATAGCCGCGGGTCATGCCTGCGATGGTGATACGGCCCTGGCCACGGGTGAACCACAAGAGTTGCGGCTCTGACAGGGATCGCATCGCCTCTACACGCCAGCGGCCACCTGCGGCCAGCCGGGGAATCGCCACAAGGCGAACGTTGGATGTCGTCATGCTCGGGTCGGGCATTGGGTTGTCCGTTCTGGTTTTGCCCGAACTTACGCCCGGAACCCGTTGAGACCCAAGCGAATTCTACCGTTTTGCGTCGAGATTTCCCTGATCGGGCCGCAGCATCGGGGGCAAGTCGATGGCGGGCCAGTGGCCCAGACGGTTGCGCATCCAGGTGCGCTGACGCTTGGCATACTGACGTGTAGCGGTGCAGGCCGCGTCAACCGCAACATCAAGTGTCAGCCTGCCATCGAGATGCGCCATCAACTCTGGCGCACCGATGGCACGGGCCCATGGGCGGTTTGCCGCCCATATGGGGCGCACCGCCTGAACCTCGTGCAATGCGCCATCCTGAATCATCTGTCCGAACCGTCGAGTGATTCGGGCGTCGAGCCAGTCGGACCCAGGGCGCAGCACCAGCGCATGAGCCGATTCGAGCGGCAAGACCGGCGGTCCGGTTTCGTCCTGCCAGGCGGCCAATCCCCGCCCTGTCGCCTGCAAGACCTCCCATGCGCGCTGGATGCGGACGGGATTGCGCCGGTCGATCCGGGCCGCCGTCGCGCCATCGAGTTCGGCCAGAAGGGCGTCATGGCCCCGCTCCGCCATCTGACGGTCGGCAAGGGCGCGGATCTCTGGCGGGGTCGGGGGGATCTCGGCCAGACCTGCTGTCAGCGCAGTGAAATAAAGCCCGGTTCCCCCGACAATGACCGGGCGCGGATCCGCCTTCAGCAGCTCTGCCACCTCGCGCAGCCAATGGCCGACCGAATAGTCCTGATCGGGGGAAACATGGCCGTACAGCCGATGGGGCGCCTGCGCCTCTTCTGCGGGCGAGGGGCGTGCGGTCAGCACCCGCCAGCAGGAATAGACCTGCAACGCATCGGCGTTCACCACCTGCCGGCCCTGGGCACGCGCCAGCGCCAGCGCCAGCCCTGATTTGCCGCTGGCCGTCGGCCCGGCGATCAGGACGGGGCGGTCGGGCGGCACCTTGGTCAGCCAGTTTGCAATCGGGTCGGGTTCTTCGTTGATCATGGCGGCGTTTTCCGACATTTTGCGCGCCAGTCAACCGTGCGGGATTCTGATACCCCGGCGGTCCACCGGATCACGACAGATACAAGAGGCAGGCATGGGCACCATCGACGGGGCAGAGCAGGCGCGCGGCGGCGTGACCTACAATCGGGTCATGCTGAAGATTTCCGGCGAGGCGTTGATGGGCGATCAGGGCTTTGGCCTGCATCCACCCACCGTGCAGCGCATCGCGCAAGAGGTGAAGGCGGTTCACGAACTGGGTGTCGAAATCTGCATGGTGATCGGCGGCGGCAACATCTTTCGCGGCCTTGCCGGGTCGGCACAGGGGATGGAGCGGACGACAGCCGATTACATGGGGATGCTGGCCACCGTGATGAACGCGCTGGCGATGCAATCGGCGCTGGAGGCGCTTGGCGTCTTTACACGGGTCATCAGCGCGATTCCGATGGATCAGGTCTGCGAACCCTACATTCGCCGCCGCGCCGTGCGGCACCTGGAAAAGAAGCGGGTCTGCATCTTTGCCGCCGGTACCGGCAACCCGTTTTTCACCACCGACACGGCCGCCGCGCTGCGGGCCAACGAGATGGGGTGCGAGGCGGTGTTCAAGGGCACCAAGGTGGATGGGGTCTATGACAAGGATCCCAAGAAATTCACCGATGCCAAACGCTATGACACCGTCAGCTATGACGAGGCGCTGGAAAAGAACCTGGGCGTGATGGATGCAACGGCGATTGCGCTGTCGCGCGACAACCGCCTGCCGATCATCGTGTTCAGCCTGGACGAGCCGGGCGGTTTCCGCGGGATTCTTGCCGGGCGCGGAACCTATACGACCGTGAAGGGCTGAGGCCGACCCCCTCTATACCCAGCGCCTGCCTTCGCCTATAGAGGCGAGGGCGCCCCGTACGACCGGGGGCTGGAGGACCGCAGGCAGAAGAAGGAAGCACCCATGTCCGATGATCTGGAGATCGACCTCGACGATCTGGAACGCCGCATGGACGGCGCGATGACCAGCCTTCGGGCGGAATTCGCCTCGCTGCGTACGGGCCGTGCCTCTGGCAGCATGTTGGATCCGATCCAGGTCGAAGCCTATGGCCAGATGACGCCGATCAACCAGCTTGGCACCGTGAACGTGCCCGAACCGCGCATGGTGGTGATCAACGTCTGGGACAAGGGTCTGGTCGGCAAGGTGGAAAAGGCGATCCGGGAATCCGGGCTGGGCATCAATCCGCAGCTGAACGGCACGCTGATCATGCTGCCGATTCCGGAATTGAACGAACAGCGCCGCAAGGAACTGACCAAGGTTGCGGCGGGCTATGCCGAACATGCCCGCGTCGCGATCCGCAACGTGCGCCGCGATGGCATGGACAAGATCAAGAAGGCGAAATCCGACGGGATGCCCGAGGACGAGCAGAAGATGTATGCCGACGAGGTCCAGGCATTGACCGACAAGATGATCGCCGCCGTCGACAAGGCGCTGGAAGGCAAGCAAGCCGAGATCATGCAGGTCTAGTCCAGGTCCAGCCAGCGCAGGAGGCGGGCCGATGCCGTCCGACAGCTCATCAGTGCCGCAGCATGTGGCGATCATCATGGATGGCAATGGTCGATGGGCCACCGGACGCGGATGGCCCCGCCTGGTCGGTCATCGCAAGGGGGCAGAGCGCGTCAAGCAGATCGTGCGCTGCGCCCCCGATCTGGGCATCAAGTGGCTGACGATCTACGCCTTTTCTACCGAGAACTGGAAGCGGTCCACCGAAGAGGTACTGGGCCTGATGGGCCTGTTCTCGCGCTATATCGAACGCGAGGCCGACCGGCTGTCGGCCGAAGGCGTGCGGATGCGTTTCATCGGGGACCGTTCGCGGCTGGATGAGCGGCTGCAAAAGCTGATGGCGGGGATCGAAACCCGCACCGCCAACAACACGCGGCTGAACCTGACCGTGGCGATCAACTATGGTGGCCGGGATGAAATCATCCGCGCCGGGCGCAAGATTGCCCAGGCAGTGGCCGAGGGCCGGCTGGACCCCGATAACGTGACCGAATCCACGGTGTCGGACGTTCTGGATACGGCCAACATCCCCGACCCGGATCTGGTGATCCGCACCAGCGGTGAAACGCGGGTGTCAAACTTTCTGCTGTGGCAGGCGGCCTATGCGGAATATGAATTCACGCCAACCCTGTGGCCCGATTTTTCGCCTGCGGAACTGGCATTAATCCTGGCACGCTTTGGCGGCCGCGACCGCCGTTTCGGCGGGGCGGAGCCTGCATGACCGGCGAACCCAGACGCTGGGCCGATCTGAAGGCGCGGGTTCTGTCGGCGCTGGTCATGGTCGCGGTCGGCGCGGTCGAGATCTGGCTGGGCGGGTTGCCTTTTGCGGCGCTGGTGCTGGTCGTGATCGGCGCGATGGTCTGGGAACTTGCGCGCATGACCGGCAGGTCGGTGACGGGGCGGACGCCGGGGATTCTGGCCGCCCTTGCGATCGTTTCGCTGGCCGGGGCCATGTGGCTGCCGTCGGACCATGCCGAACTTCTGTTGGCGGTACCGGCCCTGGGGCTGGCGCTGACCAAGCGCAATGATCGCCGGATCGCCACCCTCTACGGGCTTGCCGCGCTGATGGCGGGCTATGGGCTGGTCGCCTTGCGCGATCTGGGGATGGAGGCGCTGATCTGGCTGGTTGCCGTCGTCATCGCGTCGGATGTGCTGGGCTATTTCGCGGGCCGGATCCTTGGCGGGCCGAAATTCTGGCCTGCGGTCAGCCCCAAGAAAACCTGGTCGGGCACCGTGGCGGGCTGGATCGGCGCGGCGCTGGTCGGACTTGCCTTCGTGCTTTGGGGTGGGGCAGGCTGGGGCCTTGTGATCCTGTCGCCGCTGGTCGCCTTTGCAGGCCAGTTGGGCGATATTGCCGAAAGCTGGATCAAGCGCAGGGCAGGGGTCAAGGACAGCTCTGGCCTGATTCCCGGCCATGGTGGGGTGATGGACCGTTTCGATGCGCTGATCGGGGCGGCGGTGGTTGTCATGGCGCTGGGGCTGGTGATGCCGCTGCCCTTGCCGGGAGTGTGATGTGCGCAATGTGTCGATCTTTGGCGCCACCGGCTCTGTCGGTGAGAACACGGTCGATCTGATCGCCCGGTCGCCGCAGGAGTATCGCGTTGTCGCCTTGACCGGCGGGCGCAATGTGCGACGTCTGGCGCAGCAGGCCATCACCTTGCGCGCAGAGCTTGCAGTGACCGCCCATGACGATTGCCTGCCTGCCCTGCGCGATGCCCTTGCTGGCACCGGAGTAGAGGTTGCCGCAGGGGCGCAGGCCATTGCCGACGCAGCCGACAGACCTGCCGACTGGACCATGAGCGCGATTGTCGGCGCCGCGGGCCTGGTGCCCAGCCTGCGCACCGTGGCGCGCGGCGGCACGCTGGCATTGGCGAACAAGGAATCTCTGGTCTGCGCGGGGCCGTTGCTGATGCAGACCGCCCGCGCCAATGCCGCAACGATCCTGCCGGTGGACAGCGAGCATTCGGCCGTGTTCCAGGCGCTGGCCGGGGCGCCGGTGGCGGCGGTCGATCTGGTGACGTTGACCGCCTCGGGCGGGGCATTCCGCGACTGGCCTATGGAGCGACTGGTCCGCGCGACCGTGGCCGAGGCCAGTACGCATCCGAACTTCGCCATGGGGCAGCGCATCACCATCGACAGTGCGACCATGTTCAACAAGGCGATGGAGGTGATCGAGGCGCGGGAGTTCTTTGGTCTTGCGCCTGACCGGATCGACGTGGTGATCCAGCGCGAGCAGATCATCCATGCGCTTGTTGCCTTTCGGGACGGGGCGGTGATGGCGCATATGGGAATGCCGGACATGCGCCATGCCATCGGCTACGCGCTGCACTGGCCTGAACGTGCGTCCCTGCCAGTGGACCGGCTGGATCTGCGCAAGCTGACAAGCCTGAGCTTTTCCGTGCCGGACGAGGCGCGGTATCCGGCCTTGCGCCTTGCGCGCGAGGTGATGGCGGCAGGTGGTCTGGCGGGGGCGGCGTTCAACGCGGCCAAGGAGACGGCGCTGGACCAGTTCATCGCGGGCGCCATCGGCTTTGTCGACATGGCGGGGCTGGTCGAGGACACCCTTGACCGGATCTCGCGCGATTGTGGCCTTGGAAATGCCCCGGACAGCCTTGAGAACGTGCTGCAAATGGACGACCTTGCCCGCCGGACGGCGGCGGGGATCGCCCTTGACCGGGGCAAACAAGGATAGACAATGGATTTTCTGGCGCAGCTTCCATCCTTCGGCAACGTGATCTGGACGCTGGTTGCCTTTGTCGCCGCCCTGTCCGTGATCGTGGCGGTGCATGAATACGGGCATTACATCGTCGGACGCTGGACCGGGATCAAGGCGGATGTGTTCAGCCTGGGATTCGGGCCAAAGCTGTTCGGCTGGACCGACCGGCACGGCACGCATTGGCAGGTGGCGGCCTTGCCTTTTGGCGGCTACGTCAAGTTCAAGGGCGATGCCGATGCGGCCTCGGGCCGCGACGAACATGCGCTGGACACCATGAGCCCCGAGGAGCGCCGCGATACCATGCATGGCGCGCCGCTCTGGGCACGTTCGGCCACGGTGGCGGCGGGGCCGGTGTTCAACTTTGTCTTGTCGATCCTGATCTTTGCGGGCATCGCCCTGTGGAGCGGTATCGCTACCGAAGAGGCCCGCGTGGGCCAGGTCAAGCCGATGCCGCTGGCGCAGACGCTGCAACCGGGCGATCTGATCACCGCGCTCGATGGCCAGCCCGTGGCGGGATTGGGCGATTTCTACACCGTGGCCGACGGCCTGACACCTGCGCCGGTCGTCAGCTATACGGTGGACCGGGGCGGGCGGGTCGTGACGCTGGAGGGGCCGTTCCCCTTCCCGCCGGTCGCCGATCTTGTGCAACCCGATTCGGCGGCCCAGTCGGCGGGATTGCAGGCCGGGGACGTCGTCGTTTCGGTCAACGGCACCCCCATTCACGCCTTTGCCGAATTGCGCAAGCTGATCGGCGAGTCCGAAGGGGCCGCCCAGACCCTCTCCGTCTGGCGCGACGGTCAGGTTCAGGACATCACCCTGACGCCGCGCCGCGTGGATCTGCCCAGCCCGGACGGCGGTTTTGAAACCCGCTGGCTTCTGGGGCTGACGGGCGGGCTGGTGTTCGAACCCGAAACCCGTCGCGCAGGCCCGTTCGAGGCGTTGTGGCTGGGGGCGCGGCAGACCGGCATGATCGTGCAGACCTCGCTGTCCGGTCTGTGGCACATGGTGACAGGCGCCATTTCCAGTTGCAATCTGCGCGGTCCGCTGGGAATCGCGGAAAGTTCAGGCAATGCGGCGGCGCAGGGCACCATGACCTTCATCTGGTTCATCGCCATGCTGTCCACCGCGGTCGGCATGATGAACCTGTTCCCGATTCCCGTGCTGGACGGCGGGCATCTGGTGTTCCACGCCTGGGAGGCTGTTACCGGCAAACCGCCCAGTGACCGGGCGCTGCGCGGGCTGATGACGGCGGGATTGGCACTGTTGCTGACGCTGATGGTCTTTGCCTTGACGAATGACCTGTTCTGCCCCTGATTTTTGCCAAAATGCGGCCATATTCCGTTGCTAGACGGGGCGTACCGGGCGACTGGGCGCCCGGCGTGCCCCTTGTCGCGGAGTATCGTCATGCAGACGCTTGCCAGTGGCTATCGTAGCCTTTCGCTGATCGTCAATCTCAACTGGGACAGGCTGTTTTCCCTGGGCACCATCCTGGTGGGTTTGCTGGCCGGGGCGTTCCTTGGTTCGGTACTGACGAATCTGTAATTCAGGTAATCTGGCCAGCCAAAGGCGCGGACCCGCATGGTCCGCGCCTTTGTGCTTTTGACAAGCCTGCCCGTTCGGGCTAGTCAGGATCGAAACAGGCGGCGACCGGGGGGTTTGTCTTAATGTACGGATTTGATGGCTTCCGGGGTGCAATGATGGCTGGTTCGCGTATGCGCAACGGGGTTCTTGCGGTTCTACTTGCGTCTGCGGTTGGTATTTCTGCGGTGCCTCTGCCGTCCTTCGCGCAGGGATATCGCTTTTCCAGCGTCACGATCGAGGGCAACCAGCGGATCGAACCGCGCACGATTCTGGGCCACGCCCGTATCGCGCGCGGCGATGCGCTGTCGGCGGCCGATCTGAACGATGCCTATCAGCGGCTGGTGAATTCCGGCCTGTTCGAAAGCGTCAGCCTGACCCCGCGTGGCGGCACGCTGGTGATTGCCGTCAAGGAATACCCCACGATCAATGTCGTGAACTTTGAGGGGAACCGGCGGCTCAAGACCGAAGACCTGCAAAAGCTGATCGAGTCGCGGTCGCGCCGTGTCTATTCCCCCGCGACGGCAGAGGCGGATGCCGCCCAGATTGCCGAGGCGTATTCGGTCACCGGGCGCATGGCCGCGCGGGTCGAGCCGCGGATCATCCGTCGCTCTGACAACCGTGTCGATCTGGTGTTCGAGATTGCCGAAGGCCGCGTCGTCGAGGTGGAGCGGCTGTCCTTCGTTGGCAACCGCGCCTTTACCGACCGTCGCCTGCGTCAGGTGTTGCAGACCAAACAGGCCGGCCTGCTGCGCCAGTTGATCAGTTCGGATACCTATGTGGCCGAGCGGATCGACGTGGACCGCCAGTTGCTCAAGGATTTCTACCTGTCGCGCGGCTATATCGACTTTCAGGTGCAGGATGCCAGCGCCGAGATGGCGCGCGAGCGGGACGGGTTCTTCGTCACCTTCACCGTGCGCGAGGGGCTGCAATACAAGTTCGGCCAAACCCGCGTGATCTCGGAAGTCGAAGGGGTGAATGCCGACGATTATGCGTCGCTGCTGCGCCTGCGGCCGGGGTCGATCTACACCCCGTCCGATGTCGAGGCCGTGACGGCCCGGATGGAGGCGCTGGCCAGCCGCAAGGGGATCAACTTCCTGCGGGTCGAGCCGCGGATCAAGCGCAACGATGCCCAGCAAATCCTGGATATCGACTTTGCGCTGGTCCGGGGCGAACGCATCTTTGTCGAGCGTATCGACATCGAGGGCAACACCACCACGATGGATCAGGTGATCCGTCGCCAGTTCCGCACCGTCGAGGGGGATCCGCTGAACCCGCGCGAGATCCGCGAGGCGGCCGAACGGATCCGGGCCCTGGGCTATTTCGAGAATGCCAATGTCGAGGCGGTCGAGGGCACCAGCACCGAAGGCGTGATTGTCAAGGCGACCGTTCAGGAAAAGCCCACCGGGTCGCTGTCCTTTGGTGCCAGCTATGGCAAGGCCGATGGTGTCGGCTTCATGGTGGGCCTGTCGGAGTCGAACTTCCTTGGCCGTGGCCAGTTCGTGTCGCTGGACCTGAACCTCGGGGCGTCGGACGCAACCTCGTCCTTCACCTTCTCGGAACCCGCGTTGCTGGGGCGTGACCTGAAATTCACCTTCTCTGGCCTTTATGCCCAGACCGAGGCGAATTACGCCAGTTGGGATTCCCGGCTGGTCCAGGGCGGGATCGCGCTGGAATTCCCGCTGTCGCAGACCGCCCGGCTGGAAACGCGCTATACGCTGAACAAGTCGCGCATCTTCAACGTCTCGACAGGCGGGACCGATGCCGATGGCAATCCGATCCTGGCCTCCAGCCCGATCCTTCAGCGCGAGGAATTGCGCGGCTCCCTGTGGGGGTCGGCGGTGGGCTATACGCTCAGCCTGGACAATCGGCGCGGCGGGTTGGCAGGGCGCACCGCCTATGTCTTCCGGTTCTCGCAGGACGTTTACGGCGTCGGGGGCGACCTGAAGTTCCTGCGGTCCGAAGTCTTTGCCGG
This sequence comes from Gemmobacter megaterium, assembly GCF_900156815.1. Taxonomy (GTDB): domain Bacteria; phylum Pseudomonadota; class Alphaproteobacteria; order Rhodobacterales; family Rhodobacteraceae; genus Wagnerdoeblera; species Wagnerdoeblera megaterium. Next base: position 91,274 of record NZ_FTOT01000004.1, on the reverse strand, counting down.
GACCCAGACCTCTATCCTCAACGGTGATGTGCGGCTGCGGGCCGAATTCGAGGCCGGCGCCATCGCCACCTCTGGCAGCAGCGGCACCAGGGCGAGCGAACGCTTCTTTCTCGACAGCAAGATCCGCGGGTTCGAGCCTTTCGGCATCGGCCCACGCGATACCGGGGCAGGGCGCAACGACCCGCTGGGCGGCAACTACTACGCCGTTGCCCGGATGGAGGCGGATTTCCCCGTCGGTCTGCCCGAGGAATACGGCATTCGGGGCGGCGTGTTCTTTGATGTCGGTTCGGTCTGGGGTCTGAACGATACCGCCGGTGCGACCGGCACGGTGGATGACAAGCTGCGCTTGCGCTCGTCTGTGGGGGTCGCGCTGTTGTGGGATACGCCGCTTGGGCCGCTGCGCTTCAACTTTGCCAAGGCGCTCAAGAAGCAGACCTATGACAAGGAACAGCGCTTCGATCTGACGATCTCGACCAAGTTCTGATGCGCCGCGCGGGCATTGGTCCGGTTTTGGCTCTGTGGGCGCTGAGTGTGGCGCCCATGGCCTATGCACAGGGGGCCGGGGATCGGCCGCAGGACGGGCTGTCGCCCGGAACGGTGCAACTGCCCTTTGTCACGCTTGACGACGGGCGGTTGTTTTCCGGCAGCCGCTATGGTCAGGCCCTGTTGGCCGAGCTGGAGGCAGAGCAAAAGACGCTTGCCGCCGAGAACCGCGAGATCGAGGCCGACCTGGCGCAGCGCGAAAGGCAATTGACCGACCGGCGCCCCACCCTGGCCCCCGAAGAATTCCGGTCGCTTGCGAACAGCTTCAATTCCGATGTCGAGGATCATCGCAACGCGCAGAAATCCAAGGAGCGCGCGATCTATCAGCGCCACGACGAGGCGCGTCTGCGTTTCCGCGACGTAGCCAATCAGGTGTTGGCGCAGGTGATGCGGGAACGCGGTGCGCTGGCCATAATTGCTGAAGAAGCGATCGTTCTGGGCTTTCGCGAGATCGACATCACCGATGCCGCCATCGCCCGCATGGATGAGCTGATCGGCGATGGTGCGGATTTGCCCCGACCGACGGATCCCGTGGAACCGCCTGTCCCGCCTGCGCCCTGACGCCGGTTGGCTGGACACCATGTGACCGACTTGCTAGCACATCTCTTGCCGCGCCTGTCGCGGTCTTGCCGGAAGGACCTGTAATGACCGATGCCGCCCGCACCGAAGCCGATCTGGATCTGATCATGCGGATCATTCCGCACCGCTACCCGTTCCTGCTGGTGGACAAGGTGCGTGATATCGTGGTGGGCGACTCTTGTATCGGCATCAAGAATGTCACCTATAACGAACCGCATTTTACCGGCCATTTCCCCGGATTGCCCATCATGCCCGGCGTGATGATCGTCGAGGCGATGGCGCAGACATCGGGCATTCTGGTCGGGCTGACGATGGATCTGGTGGACAAGAACGCCAAGGTCTTCTTCATGGGGGTCGAGGCGTGCAAGTTCCGCCGCAAGGTGGTGCCGGGCGATGTGCTTGAACTGCATGTCAAGGCATTGCGCGGTGGCGGGCGTGTGTGGAAATTCGAGGGTCGCGCGATGGTTGGTGATGAACTCGCGGCCGAGGCGACCTTTACCGCGATGTTCGATGTGGCAAAGGGCTAGGCGATGTCCATCGATCCCGGCGCACAGATTCATCCGACTGCGGTGATCGAGGCGGGGGCCGTGATCGGCCCCGGCTGCGTCATCGGGCCTTTCAGTCTGGTCGGTCCCGAGGTGGTTCTGGGCGAAGGGGTGGTGCTCAAGTCCCATGTGGTGGTGACAGGCTGGACCGAGATCGGGCCCGGCACCGAGATCTGGCCGTTTGCCGTGGTTGGCGAGGTTCCGCAGGATCTGAAGTTCAAGGGCGAACGCACGCGGCTGGTTGTCGGGGCTCGGTGCCGTATCCGCGAAGGCGCCACGCTGAACACAGGAACCGAGGGCGGCGGCGGCATCACGCGCGTGGGCGACGACTGCCTGTTGATGACAGGATCGCACGTCGGGCATGATGCGACCGTTGGAAACCGCGTGATCCTGGCCAATCAGGTTGCAGTGGCGGGCCATTGCTGGTTGGGCGACGATGTGATCATTGGCGGACTTTCAGGCATTCACCAGTGGGTCCGGGTCGGGCGCGGCGCGATCATCGGGGCCGTTACGATGGTGACAAACGATGTCATACCCTTTGGACTTGTGCAGGCCCCGCGTGGCGAACTGGACGGGCTGAACCTGGTCGGGCTCAAGCGCCGTGGTGTGAACCGGGCCGAGATCACCGCCTTGCGCGCCGCCTATCAGATGCTGGCGCAGGGGGAAGGCGCCTTCGTTGACCGCGCCCGCCGTCTTGCCGACGAAACCGAAAGCGCCCATGTGCGCGAGGTGACGGACTTCATCCTTGGCGCAACCGACAGATCGTTCCTGACCCCACGCTGAACGGGGCATGTGCCGGGCGGGCAGGGCGCCTATTTTGCAATCTGCTCCTGCCGGACGAACATGTTGGCCCAGGCGCGGTCGATCAACTCGGGGGTCATCTGGTAGGGGATACCTTCGAAGTCGCAGACGGCAATCATCTGGTCGATCAGATAGACCGGCTGGTAGTTGGCAAAGGTGTTGCTGATTGTCGGATACTTGACCTTGAGCAGATGCAGGAGCGCCGCCTCGTTCAGCGGCATTCCCTTTTTCTTGGCCACCATGGCAAAGATCTTCAGGAACATTTCCTGATTGGGGCCATCCACCTTGATCTTGAAGAAAATCCGCCGCAGGGCGGCGCCGTCGAAGATCTCGTTCGGGTGAAAGTTGGTGGAAAAGATCACCAGCGTGTCAAAGGGCACTGTGAACTTTTCGCCCGATTGCAGCGCCAGGATGTCGCGGCTTTCCTCCAGCGGCACGATCCAGCGGTTGACGATCTTTTGCGGCGGCTCTGCCTGACGGCCAAGGTCGTCGATGATGAAGATCCCCCCCGTAGCCTTGAGTTGCAGGCTGGCCTGATAGGTGCGGGCGACGGGGTTGTAGGCCAGGTCCAGCATGTCCAGCGACAGTTCGCCCCCCGTGATCACCGTAGGCCGTTCGCAATAGACATAGCGCGTGTCATAGCGGTTCGAGGTGCGCCGCAACTGGTTGGGGTCATCGACCGCCGCTTCGGCCTTGGCGTGGACGATCGGGTCATAGACGGTGATGATCTGCCCGGAATATTCGATGGCGCGCGGCACATAGATCCGGTCGCCCAACGCATCGCGGATCCCGTTCGAGATACTGGATTTGCCGTTGCCGGGCGGGCCATACATCAGGATCGACCGCCCCGAGGTGACAGCAGGCCCAAGATTGTCGATCAGATCCGGCGGCAGGATCAGATGCCCCATGCCGCGCAACAGTTCGGTCTTTGTCAGTTTCAGCTTGCGGACCGATTGCCGCGCGACCTGATCCTTGTAGGCCGCCAGGGGCACCGGCATCGCGCCATAATATTCCGATTGCGCCAAGGCATCCAGGGCACGGGCCTTGCCGCCGTCGGTCAGTTGATAGCCCATTTCATTGCCGCTTGTGGCATGCAGTGTTCCGGTCGCCTCGATCAGGCGTTGGCCGCGTGTCAGATCGACCAGTTCCTGCACCAGCGGGACCGGCAAGCAGACGATCCGCGCCAGATCGCTGACCAGCGACAGGTTCATGCGAAACATTGTCTTGAGCAGGATGTCCCGCATCATCACCATGCCAAGGCCCACATCCTCCAGCCGCCGCAGGGCCGGCGGCGGGGTCACATTGGAGACGGGTTCGACATGCACGTTCATGGGCGGCCTCGCGCGGACTGACTTGCTCGCAACCCTGCCGTCAGATTCCGGCAAATTCACGGCGAGGACGCGAAACCTGCGTGCCTTTTCGCCGGCCCCGTGCGGCGGCGGGCTTGGGCCCAAGAAAAAGGCCACCCCTGGTGTGGGGTGGCCGTATCGCCGATCGGGGGCGAGGCGCCGGGTCAGGCGGGTTCCAGCATTCCCCGCTCTCGTGCCAGTTCGGTCATACGGGCCTGAAGCTTTTCAAAGGCGCGCACTTCGATCTGGCGGATGCGTTCGCGGCTGACACTGTATTGCGACGACAGATCTTCCAGTGTCACGGGTTCGTCCGACAGGCGGCGTTGGGTCAGCACATCGCGTTCACGCTCGTTCAGCACATCCATCGCCTGCGTCAGCAGCGACAGGCGTGCCTCCATCTCGTCGCGTGCCTCGTAGGCACCGGCCTGATCGGCATCTTCATCCTCCAGCCAGTCCTGCCACTGGCTCGACCCCTCGCCATCGGATCCGACGGTTGCATTCAGGCTGGCATCCGACCCCGAGAGGCGGCGGTTCATCGACACCACCTCATCCTCGGTCACATTCAGGTCATGGGCGATGCGGGCAACGTTTTCCGGCCGCAGGTCGCCATCTTCCAGGGCGCCGATGCGGGATTTTGCCTTGCGCAGGTTGAAGAACAGCTTTTTCTGCGCGCTGGTCGTCCCCAGCTTCACCAAGCTCCAGGACCGCAGGATATATTCCTGGATGCTGGCGCGAATCCACCACATCGCATAGGTGGCCAGACGAAACCCCTTTTCGGGGTCAAAGCGTTTGACCGCCTGCATCAGGCCCACATTCGCTTCGGAAATCACCTCGGCCTGCGGCAGGCCATAGCCGCGATAGCCCATGGCGATCTTGGCAGCCAGGCGCAGGTGGCTTGTGACAAGCTGATGCGCGGCTTCGGTGTCCTGATGGTCGGCCCAGCGTTTGGCCAGCATGTATTCTTGCTCGGGTTCGAGCATGGGAAACTTGCGGATTTCCTGCATATAGCGGTTCAGCCCCTGTTCGGGGCTAGGGGCGGGAAGGTTGGCATATGTGCTCATGGTCATATCATCCCTGTCTGGTCCGGGGCACTGACCTTGGGGGTCGGCTTCTCCGGCGTTGACGCTAACGTAAGCATCGCCGACCGGAGCCTCAAGAGGGGGCATCCTGCGGATTTGCTGACTATTATACGGATCAATGCCGCATTCCGTTCATCTGTTCCTGCGGATTTCAGTCGGGTCACGCGGATGTCAGGGCGCGTGACCACGCGCGAGGGTGAAAACACCCGCAGGATCATGTGCGCGGGGCGCGCAGGGTCTCGATCAGGGTGGTCATGTCGGCGGGCAGGGGGCTTTCGAAATGCAATGCCTCACCCGTCACCGGATGCGAAAACCCCAGCGTGGCGGCATGGAGCGCCTGGCGCGGAAAGGCATCGACGGACTCTGCCGCCTGTCCCAGCGCGCGGGCCGGGGCCTTGCGCCGGCCGCCATAGGTCGGATCGCCGACCAGCCCATGTCCGCCATAGGCCAGATGGACGCGGATCTGATGGGTGCGTCCGGTTTCCAGCCAGCAATCCACCAGGGCAATCGCGGGGGGGGTGCCAAAGGTGTCGACCACCCGCGCGCGCGTCACGGCATGGCGGCCACCATGGCTGACCACGGCCTGGCGCTGGCGGTCGGCGCGGTGGCGGTCCAGTTGCGTTGCGATGCGGATCACCCCGCCCGATTCCACCGTTACCCCAGCCAGCCCGCGCAGGCGCGGATCACCGACCGACGGTACCCCATGGACCAGCGCGAGATAGTGGCGATGCACATCATGCCGTTCGAACTGTGCGGCAAGGCCGTGATGCGCGCGGTCCGATTTCGCCGCGACCAGCAGGCCAGAGGTTTCCTTGTCGATCCGGTGGACAATGCCGGGGCGGCGTTCGCCACCGATGCCCGACAGCGTATCCCCGCAATGGTGTAGCAGCGCGTTCACAAGCGTGCCGCGCGGGTTGCCGACTGCCGGATGCACCACCATGCCCGCAGGCTTGTCTATGACGATCAGATCGGCGTCTTCCCAGACAACCGCCAGCGGAATATCCTCGGCCAGCGTCTCGACGGTTTCGGGCTCGCCCAGAACGATCTCGATGATCTCGCCTTCGGCGACCTTGTCGCGGGCGCCCAGCACCGCCCCGTTCCGCGTGACGGCGCCATCCGCGATCAGTCTGGCCAGGCGCGAGCGTGACAGTGCCGCCTCCTCTGGCACATCGCGGGCAAGGGCCTTATCAAGGCGGCCAGGCGGATCGTCGGCAAGGACGACCCGCAGAACCGTGCTGGAAGGATCGGACACCATGGCTCTTACCCCGGATGACGGCACGGGCACTGCGCTGCCTGCCTCGGTGCGTTTGCTGCAATGGCTGGTGATCGGCCTGACCGCCAGCATGATCGTGGGCGTCATAGCGGTGGTTGTCGTGGTTGTCACCCGTTTCCCGGCACGGCCCACCCCGCCCGTGCCCGAGATGCTGGAATTGCCCGACGGTGCGACGGCGCTGTCCGTCGCGCAAGGGGCTGACTGGATCGGAATCACCACGACGGATGACCGCATCCTGATCTATGACCGCAGCACGGGTGTCTTGCGCCAGACGATCACACTGAGCCGGCCCTGATCTGCGGCGCCGTCTCTATTGCAGATGCTGCCCGGCCCAGGCCAGAACGCCCGCCACGGCCAGCCCCAGAACCACGGCCACGGCAATCTTCCAGACCGACCAGGGACGCTCGCCCTTGACCTTGCCGGTCTGGCCATTGACGACAAAGCGATAGCTTTTGCCACCATATCTGTAGGCCGCCGTCCACACCGGCAGCAGCACGTGCTTGAAGGTCTCCTCGGACCAGTCGGTATCAATCCGCTCGATCCGTTGCTCGTCGCCACCGATGGCGCGGCGCGCATCGCCGGTGATCACCTCGGCCATGATCTCGCGCGCCCGTCCGTGTCCCTGATCCAGCGGCACCGAATAGGCTTCGGCCTGAAATCCCGACAGATACTCTGCCGCATGGGGCTGAAGGGCGGACAGATCCCAAGGGGCCAGCGCCTCGGTATATCCGCGCGGCAGGCTGTCGGAGCCGATCACCAGCACATCGTCGAACCGGCGTGACACCCACCCGCGCACGGCGGTCCAGCGGATCTTGCGCACCCGTTGTTCGCGCCGTTCCGACTTGCCGTTGACGTTCACCGTCACCCATTGGGTTTCATAATAGGCATCGCCCCGCTGCCCGGCATATCGGCTGCGCGTGGCGGCGTCGAAGGTCCAGAACGGCACATAGATCCCGGTCAGCAGGCGACCCTTGCGGGCATAGTCCTGCAAACCGTTTGGCGCGAACCACAGCCGCCCCAGCCAGTTGACCATTGCAGCACGGGCATCGCGTTCTGGCACCGCGAATGGCAACAGCGCCTGCGGCCGGATCGCCCGGTGTGGCACCTGCTGCGGGACCACAGGCGTGGCGCAAAAGGCGCAGGTCGTCGCCTCGACCTGCTCGCCCAGTTCCAGTTCTGCCCCGCAGCCGGGGCAGCGCGAAACGCGCACCTCCTCCATCGCCGACGGGGGCAGGGCGCCCCGCAGGGCTGTGTCCAGATCGTGTTCGGCCAGCGCCCGGTGGCGGTCGCGCACCGGCAGGTCGGGCATGGGCTGCACATGCCCGCAATGGCCACAGGCAAGTTGCCCCGACTTCGGGTCGAAGGTCAGGGCAGCGCCACAGCTTTCGCAGGGCCAACTGGTTGCGGCGGGGGGCATCGGGGGCAGGCTCCGGTCTGGTGTCAGGCAGGTGGCGGCGGCGGCGGCACGCGAGCCATCAGCGCGGCAAGGGCCGGCACCTCTCCGGCAGCTTTCCAGCCTGCCATTCCGGCCGACCAGACCAAGGTTGCGCGGGTCAGGCGCCCCTGGGCCACCAGACCGGGCAGCGCGTCGGCGCCAAATGGCCCTTGCGATTGCCCGCTTTCGGCCAGATGCCATTCCACCGCCGGATCGTTCGGCACCGGCGGGGGCGCCGGGGCTGCGGTGCGTCCCCCCCAAGGCCCAGCCATTCCCATGGCGGCCCCCATTGCCGCCCCCATCCCGGCGCCCATGGCCGAACCGGGCGCCTCTGCGGCCTTGCCCATGGCTTCGGCCGCCGCAAACTGGCCGTATTTGTTCAGGTCGCCGACGATCCCCATCGAGGTGCGCTGATCCAGCACCTTTTCCACCGCTTCGGGAAGCGAGATATTCTCGATGACGAAATCGGGCAGTTCCAGCCCGTATTGCGCCACGGCCGGGCCCATCGCCTCTTGAACCAGCGCGCCGAGCTGGTTGAGGTTCGCGGCCATGTCCAGCGCGGCAATGCCCGAATTGGCCACCACGCGCGAAAACTCCTGCACGATCACATCGCGGATATGGACGGTGATTTCCTCGGTGGTGAATTCGCCATCCGTCCCGACGATCTCGGTCATGAAGCGGCCCGGATCGGTCACGCGCATGGAATAGGCACCAAACGCCCGCAGCCGCAGCGGCCCGAATTCCGGGTCGCGCAACATCACCGGGTTGCGCGTGCCCCATTTCTGGCCGGTGAACCGGGTGGTGTTGACGAAATAGACCTCGGATTTGAAGGGCGACGAAAACCCGTGGTCCCAATGCTGCAAGGCGGTCAGCACCGGCATGTTGTTGGTTTCCAGCATGTAAAGCCCCGGCCCGAACACATCGGCCAGTTGCCCTTCGTGGATAAAGACCGCGGCCTGTCCTTCGCGCACGGTCAGCTTGGCGCCATACATGATGGCATGGCCCTGACGGTCGAACCGCCAGACCATGGTGTCGCGCGTGTCATCCACCCAGTGGATCACGTCGATGAACTGACCTTTCAGAAACCCGAATACCATCGTCAATTCTCCTTGCCGGATCACCGGCCTTGTCCTGCCTGGCGTTGCGTATGGGCAAACCCGTTGCCCGCGTCGCCGGTCCTAGCTGCCACCCCCAATGGCCTGGGCGATGATCGGCCCCAGCAAGGGGCGCACCTCGGCCTCGCGCATACCGGGCTTGAGCCGCCGGTCATACAGCACGCGCAACAATGTCTCGTCCATGCCGGTCAGCGTGGCAAATTCCTCGTCATCGTTGAAGATCGACGGGCGCGCGCGCGGGTAGTCATTGGCCAACCCCAGACCCTGTGCCATTTCCTCGTGAAAGCACGACAGGCGCAGCACATCGGGCAGCTCCGACCGGATTACCGCCAGCGCGCCGGAATAGATCGGGCTGTCCCCATCGGAGATGGCCAGAACCATGCAAAAAGTTGAAAGCCCCATGCCCGTCGCCGATTCCAGTTCGCGCGGATCGAGGCCGGGGAACAGTGCCGCCCATTCCGCGCCCTTGGTCGGGCGTTCGTCTTCGGAAACCACGTAGATCCAGTAATTCGGCGCATGATCGGTCACGCTGATCGACAGGCCGGAATGCCGGGCCAGCCGCGCGGCATAGGTCGCCACCGTGGCCCGGTCCTTGGCCCGTGTCTGCTCGGGGACAGACTCACCGAACCGCAGGCCGATCCGTATCGGTTTTTCCCACCGGCGCAGGCGCGAAGGAACCTCGCGCGCGATCAGTCGGCCGCGTTCGCTGACATATTCATCATACAGGGCGATGCGAACGAAATTGTCGGCGATCTGGCGCGGGCCCCAGGGGGTGTCAGCGCCGCCCCCATCGGTGCGCAACAGGCCGCGCGCCAGCAGATCGGCCTCGACCTTGGCGAAATGCGCCGCGACGGCCCGGCTGGCGGCCGAAGGTTCGGCCGTCGGCGGTTGCGTCTGTGGCGGCAGGCTGCGGGGCGAGGGGCGCAGGCTTGGCCCCCCCGTGCCGATCAACGCGCAGGCAGACAGGGCCGCCACTGCCAGCGCGCCCGTTGCCCCCCGAACAATCCGCCCGACGTGCTGGCGCATGTCAGCCCTTTGCAGCCCGGCCGCTGGCCGACGCCAGGGTATCGCGCAATTCCGCTTCCATTTTCACCAGTTCCTCCTCGGCCGCCGCGCGGCGTTTCTTGCCCTCGTCGGCGATGACGAGGCTTTCCTGGATCGTGGCGATCAGCGTGGCGTTGGCCTTCTTCACTGCCTCGATATCGAACACGCCGCGCTCCATCTCCTGACGGACAACGCGGTTGGCCTGCTGGAGGTTCTCGGCATTGGCGGTCAAAAGATCGTTGGTCAGGTCATTCGCCGCGCGGATCGATTCCGCCGCCTCGCGCGAGCGCTGGATGGTCACGGCCTGTGCCAGTTGGGTTTCCCACAGCGGTACGGTGTTCACCAGCGTCGAGTTGATCTTGGTGACAAGGCTCTTGTCATTCTCTTGCACCAGCCGGATCGAGGGCAGCGACTGCATGGTCACCTGGCGCGTCAGCTTCAGGTCATGCACCCGGCGTTCCAGATCATCGCGGGCTGCGCGCAGGTCGCGCAGGGCCTGTGCCTTGAGCATCTTCTGATCTTCGGTCGCCGCCTCCATCTCGGCCACGGCGGCGGGGATCACGGTCGCGTCCACCTCGGCCAGCTTGGCTTCGCCAGCGGCGATGTACAGGGCCAGCTCCTGGTAGAATTCCAGCGTCTTTTCATACAGTTTGTCGAGCGCCTTGATGTCCTTGAGCAGTTTGTGCTCGTGTCCCAGCAAGGTCTCGGTGATCTTGTCGATCTGGGCCTGGACGGTTTCGAACCGCGCGACGAATTTGGCAAAGGGTGCGGCGCGGCCCATCAGGCGCTCCCACCAGCTTGCCTTGCGGCGCACGTCCAGCTCGCTGACCGAAAAGCCCCGGATCGTCGTGACGATCTGCGCCAAGGCGTCGCCAGCCGGGCCAACATCCTTGTTCTTGACGTCGGTCAGCATGTCCTGGCTGATGACCTGAAGTTCGGCCTGGGCGCGCGATCCGAATCCGATGATGGATTGCGCGTCGCTCAGGTCGACTTCGGCCATGCGGCTGCGGATGCTCTCGGCCACAGGGGCGGGGGCGTCGGCAAGCGGCACCACCTCGCCGCCCGGTTCGGGCAGGACCACGGCTGTCACGTTCTCGACTTCGGCAAGGATGGCAGTGGCCGCGCTGCGGGTCGTTTCGGTCATGTGGGCCTCTTACTGGATACTGGGCGCCGGTGCGCCATGGGGATCAGCCGCGCGGCGCCTCTTGGGCAAGGCGTTCGCGCAGCACTTCAATTTCAACGTCCATCCTGCTGCGATCATTCGACAAAAGCGTCTCGGACTTCTGCGAGAACCGCGTGTCCAACTCGTCGAGCAATGACAGATAATCGGCACGTGCACGCGCATCGCGGGTCGTGCCGTAGACATGGGCGAACTGTGCCGTCGCGGCGCGGGCGCCGTCGAGGTAGACCGACAGATACCTGCGCGAGGCGGTCAGGTCGCGGGGGTCGTTCTCCACCGTGCGGAACATCGCGCGGGCGGTGGTGGCGAACTGGTCGAGCCTGTCCATGATTTCGCGGTCGGCAATCGGGCGGGCAGCCTCGCGCATGGCGGTCAGGTGCTTTTCGGCTTCGGCCACGGCGGTGGCCACCCGTTCCGTCTGAAAGCTGTCGACACCCTCCATCCCCTTGTCGGACAAGGGGTCGGGGCCAAAGGCGATCAGATGCAGCCCGGCGCCCAGGGCGCCCAACAGGATCGGGGCAACCACACCCGTGCCGGGCGCCCAGGCGGCCAGCCCGATGCCAAGCCCGGCCAGAACCGAACCGAAGATCTTGCGCGGGATCGCAGGCCGGCGGGCGATGCTGCGCGCCTCCCATGCCTCGTGCGCTTTTTCGCCCTCGCGCGTCAGCCAAGCGGAAAGCAGCAGCAGACCAAAGGCCACCAGATCGGCGCTCAGGCCGACCGGCCCTTGCCGAAAGGCGGTAAGGGGCAGCACAAAAGGCAGCAGAAACATCAGGTTGACCCGTGCGCCCGCACGGGCAGGCCGCGATGACCGCAGCGGCGCCGCCTGTCCCTTGGGGCCGGGCCGCGCGCCGGGACTGTACTTGCCGCCATATCGCTGGCTCATGGTCCGGTTCCTGTCACGGCTGCATAGATCATCAGCGCAGCCAGCAGCACAAAGGCCGTGCGTCTGATACCCGTTTGCCCCATCTGCGCCTCCAGCCGCCTGTGCTCTACAGGACTATATGGGATCGCCGCTTGCCGATCCATCCCGCCACGGGGGGAATTTGCAAGCCATGGCAGCAGATTGCCGCCTGTTGCCTAGCGTCTGGGTCCGCCCTTGGGGGGGCGGGGGGATTGGGTCGGCCCGCCGCGCGCGCCGGGTTTCGGGCCGCCGCCGGTGCGGGGGCCGGACGCCACATCGCCCGTCCGCGATCTGCCCTGAGCCGTTGCGCCCTTGGCGCCGGGCTTGCCGGGGCCTTTGGCGCCGGGCTGCCGCCGTTCGGCCGCGGCGGATGTCGTGCCCGTCTTGCCGGGTGCCCCGGTCCCGGCCCCGGTGCCTGTCGCGGTGCGGCTGGCGGACTTGCCGGCGGGGCCTGCGCGCGTACCGGCCTTGACCGCCCCACGCGGCGTGCCTTCAGGGCGCGGCATCGGGGTTTCGTCCAGGCCCAGTTGGTCCTTTAGCATCCGCGGGCGGATCTCTGCCACTTCGCCGGGTTTCAACTCGCCCAACTGGAAGGGGCCATAGCTGACGCGGATCAGCCGGTTCACGGCCAGGCCGACCGCCTCCATCGCGCGGCGGATCTCGCGGTTGCGGCCTTCGCGGATGCCGATGGTCAGCCAGGCATTCGCGCCCTGCTGCCGGTCCAGCGAGACGGTCATCGGCTGAAAGTTTTCGCCGTCCACGACAATCCCCTTGCGCAGCGGTTCGAACTGGCTGTCCTCGGGGCGCCCGTTGACCCGCACGCGGTATTTGCGCAGCCAGCCGGTCGAGGGCAATTCCAGCCGCCGTTTCAACCCGCCGTCATTGGTCAGCAGCAGCAGCCCTTCGGAATTCAGATCCAGCCGTCCGACGGTCATGACCCTTGGCAGATCCTCGGGCAGGTGGTCGAACACGGTGGCACGGCCCTGTTCGTCGCGTGCGGTGGTCACAAGCCCCTCGGGCTTGTGATATAGCCAGACGCGGGGCGGTTCGGGCGGGGCCAGCGGCGCGCCGTCGACCGTGATCCGGTCCTTCGGGGTGACATCGAGGGCAGGGCTGTCAAGCACCTTGCCATTCACGCTGACCCTGCCTTCGGCGATCATCCGTTCGGCATCACGGCGCGAGGCGACGCCGGCCCGTGACAGAACCTTGGCGATGCGGTCGCCACTGGGCTTTGCCGTTTCGGCGGCTGGGGGCAGGGGCGACGCCTTGGCCTTTGGCGGGCGGGGCGCGGCCCCGGTTCTTGCGGGCGTATCGGTCGGGCGGCGGGACATGGCGGGCTCTGCTACGCCCGGCGTGGCGCGGGACTGGATACCCCGGCGGCGCTCTGCCCCCGGACCCCCGAGGATATTTGTATCAGGCCGAAGGGGCAAGGCGGCTTGTCCTTTGATCGGCGCCGGGGCAGAACTCCGGCATGAGCCCCTTTCGCAGCTACATGGATCTGGCCTTGGCAGAGGCGCGCGCGGCGGCCCTGCGGGGCGAGGTGCCGGTGGGCGCCGTGGTGGTGGCGCCGGGCGGACAGGTGGTGGCGCAAGCGGGCAACCGCACGCGAGAGTTGAACGACCCCACGGCCCATGCCGAAGTGCTGGCCATCCGCGCCGCCTGTGCCGTGGCGGGGGGCGAGCGGTTGCCGGGCCATGACCTGTACGTGACGCTGGAGCCGTGTCCGATGTGTGCCGGTGCGATTTCGGCCGCGCGGATCGCGCGGTTGTACTATGGCGCGGCCGATCCGAAATCCGGCGGGGTCGCCCAGGGGCCGCGCGTCTTTGCGCATCCCCAGTGCCATCATGTTCCCGAGGTCTACGATGGTATCGGCGCTGCCGAGGCGGCGGCGCTGTTGACCGGGTTCTTTTCCGGCCGCCGGTGAGCGAATCGTTGCCAGATGCGTGGCGGCAGGATCATCTGGCAATATTCATATGTTTATACGAAAGGGGAGGTTCGTATGATCCGCAGGACATTCATTGCCGGGGCGGTGGCGGCGCTTGTGGCTGGCAGCATGGCGCTGGCCGACGGGGCAGGGCCGAAAGTGGCCATCCATGTCGATCAGGATGATCAGGCGACCATGAACATGGCGCTGAACAATGCCGTGAACATCATCAGCCACTATCAGGCGCTTGGGCAGACCGCGACGGTCGAGATCGTGACCTATGGGCCGGGTCTGACAATGCTGCGCAAGGATATTTCGCCGGTGGCATCGCGGATCGTCGATCTGTCGATGCAGCATGAGACGATCAGGTTTTCCGCTTGTCTGAATACGGTGGAATCCATCCGGCAACGCACACAAAAGGATGTTCCGCTGCTGGACGAGGCCGAGACCGTGCCATCGGGCGCGGTGCGGCTGATGGAGTTGCAATACGAAGGCTATGCCTATCTGAGGCCGTGATCCGGGCAGCGGGGCAGGCGGCTGGCCTGCCCCGCTGCGGGGTCACAGGACGATCGGCTGCATGACCTGCGGCTCTATCACCCGCACGCCGGGCGCCACCCCTGCCTTGAGGGCATCTGCCGATTGTTCGAGCAGCGGGAAGGTGCGGTAGTGGCACGGAATGATGGTCTGGAAGTTGAAGAACTTGCGCGCCGCATAGGCTGCGCGCTTCATGTCCATGGTGAAATGGCCACCTGCTGACAGGATGCCGATTTCCGGCGCGTGCAGGTCATTGAACACGCCCATGTCGGCCATCACGTCGGTATCGCCCGAGAAATAGATCGTGCGCCCGGCATGTTCGATCATATAGCCGTTTTCCGCCCCAAGATAGATCGGCCCCTGTTCGCCCGAGAACGACGAGGAATGCGAGGCGGCAACCATCGTCACGTTCACATCGCCAAGCTTGATCGTGCCGCCATTGTTGAAGCCGATGGTCTTGCACCCGTCGCGCGCTTCGACCCAGGTGGTCAGGTCGTATTTGCCGACCAGCGGGATTCCCCGATCCTTTGCAATGCCCGGCGCGTCCGAGATGTGGTCGCCATGACCATGGCTGACCAGAACGGCTGTTGCACCGGCGATCGCATTGGACCGTTCGTCGGCGGGAAACATCGGATTGGTCAGCCAGGGGTCAACCAGAAGGCATTGGTCGCCAATCTCGATGCGAAAGCCGGAGTGGCCAAGCCAGGTGATCTTCATCATGTGTCCTTTCAGTCTGGCGCGCGGGGGCGGGCGTCTGCCGGGAAGTACGCCGGGGGACGCGGCCCGGTTCACCCGTCCGTGCCAAAAACGGGGGCCGGGGCTTGAGCGAACCGCGCAGGTGCGCCACCTTACGCAGGCAATCACGGAGTTTCCATGACAAACGCGACGGGCTGGCTGGCGCCGGTGAACAGCTATTGTGAACGGACGGGGCCGGAATATTGGTCCGAGCCGGTGAATGCGCTGACCAATCTGGCCTTCATCGTGGCAGCGGCGATCGTCTGGCCACGGGTGGCGGGGCGCCCGACCGGGCAGGCGATGGCGGTCACTCTGGCGGTGATCGGGGTGGGGTCGTGGTTGTTCCATACCCATGCCAACCGACTGACCGGGCTGATGGATGTGCTGCCGATCCTGGGGTTTATCCTGCTGTATGTCTTTGCCGCGACGCGGGATTACCTTGGGGCCCGGCCTTGGGTGGCGGGGGTGGTGACGGTGGCCTTTGTGCCCTATGCCGCGCTGACAGTGCCGCTGTTTTCCATGATTCCGGGGCTTGGGTCATCGGCGGGCTATGCGCCTGTGCCTGTGCTGATCGCGGCCTATGCCTGGGTACTGCGGCGGCGGGCGCCCGAAACGGCACGCGGGCTGACGCTTGGCGCGGCACTTCTGGTCGTCTCGCTGACCTTTCGCACGCTGGACATGCCGGTCTGCGGGGTGCTGCCGCTGGGCACGCATTTCCTGTGGCATATCCTGAATGCGGTCATGCTGGGCTGGATGATCGAGGTCTGGCGCCGCCATATGGCCAGGCGGGGGGCATAGCCCGCTCCTCGTGCCTTGCACCCTTGCGGCCGCGCCGCTAAACGGAACCCGACAGACGGAGGCACCCATGTCCACCATCGACATTTCCACCGCCCGCAAGGTGGCCCATCTTGCCCGCATCCGCGTGGCCGAAGACCAGTTGCCGCAACTGGCCGAGCAGCTGTCGGGTATCCTGACCTTCATGGAACAGCTGAACGAAGTGGATGTGGACGGCATCGAGCCCATGACATCGGTCACGCCGATGCGGCTGAAACGCCGCGTCGACGAGGTGACGGACGGGGGCTATCCCGACAAGGTTCTGAAGAACGCTCCCGATGCCCGCGAGGGCTTTTTCGCCGTGCCGAAGGTGGTGGAATGACCCTGAACAGCCTGACCATTGCCGAAGCCCGCGACGCGCTGCGCAAGGGTGACTTCACTGCCGAAGACCTGACCATGGCCTGCATGACCGCGATGGATGCGGGCGATGCGCTGGGGGCCTATGTGCACAAGACCCCCGATCTGGCGTTGCAACAGGCTCGGGCGGCGGATGCGCGGCTGAAGGCGGACGATGCCCCGGCAATGTGCGGCATTCCGTTGGGCATCAAGGATCTGTTCTGCACCAAGGGCGTGCCCTCGCAGGCCGCGTCGAACATTCTGTGCGGGTTCAAGCCGGAATATGAATCGACCGTCACGGCCAAGCTGTTCGCCTCGGGTGCGGTGATGCTGGGCAAGCTGAACATGGATGAATTCGCCATGGGTAGCTCGAACGAATCCTCGTGCTATGGCAATGCGGTCAACCCCTGGAAGGTGGATGACCGGCTGTTGACCCCTGGCGGGTCATCGGGCGGGTCGGCCAGCGCGGTGGCGGCGGACCTGTGCCTTGCCGCCACGGGCACCGATACCGGCGGGTCCATCCGTCAACCTGCGGCCTTTACCGGCATCGTGGGGATCAAGCCGACCTATGGGCGTGTCAGCCGCTGGGGCATTGTCGCCTTTGCCTCCAGCCTCGATCAGGCTGGGCCGATGACCAAGACGGTGCGCGATGCCGCGATCATGCTGGGCGCCATGGCAGGCCACGACATGAAGGATTCGACCAGCGCCGACATTCCGGTGCCGGATTTCGAGGCTGCGCTGACCGGGGATATCCGCGGCAAGAAGATCGGTATCCCGCGCGAATACCGCATGGACGGAATGCCTGCCGAGATCGAGAAGCTGTGGAACGACGGCACCGCGATGCTCAGGGACGCGGGCGCCGAGATTGTGGATATCAGCCTGCCGCATACGAAATACGCGCTGCCCGCCTATTACGTCATCGCGCCGGCCGAAGCCTCCAGCAACCTCGCGCGCTATGACGGTGTGCGCTATGGCCATCGGGCCAAGCTGGCGCAGGGCGACGGTATCGTTGACATGTACGAAAAAACCCGCGCCGAAGGCTTTGGCGCCGAGGTGCAGCGCCGCGTGATGGTCGGCACCTATGTGCTGTCGGCGGGGTTCTATGACGCCTATTACAACCGTGCCCGCAAGGTGCGCGCGTTGATCAAGCGCGATTTCGAACAGGTGTTCGAGGCTGGCGTCGATGCAATCCTGACCCCGGCCACCCCGTCGTCGGCCTTTGGCCTGGGCGAGATGGCCAATGCCGATCCGGTTGAGATGTATCTCAACGACGTGTTCACGGTTACGGTGAACCTGGCCGGTCTGCCCGGAATCTCGGTTCCGGTCGGGCTGGATGCCAAGGGGTTGCCGTTGGGCCTGCAACTGATCGGACGCCCCTGGGACGAGGCAGGGTTGCTCAATCACGCCCATGTGCTGGAACGTGCGGCAGGCTTTGTGGCCAAACCGGAAAAATGGTGGTAAGGGCCGCCGTTGAACGAACTTCCGAGGCCCGAATGCACCGCCTTGCCCTGACTGCTGTTTGTCTGACCGCGCTGGCCGCCTGCCAGCCCGAGGTGCCCGATTCCGCGCGTGGGGTCGGGTTTGAAAGCTATTCCGACTACATGCGCCGCCGTGACGCGCAACTGGCCGATGGTGGGCAGCCCATGGTCAGCGGCCCCGCGATCAGCACCGAGTCCGTCTCTGCCAGCCCTATCGGCGGCACCTTGCCGACCACGCCACTGGCAACCACACCGCTGGCAACCGCCTCGGCCCTGCCCGAGGGGGCGCGGCCGCGTGGCGATGCACCGGCCGGTATCCGGACCGAAGGGGGCGAGATGGCCCGTTCCGGGATTTCCGACGAGCAGGAGTTTTCCGCCGTCGCCTCGCGCGAGACCATCGAATCCGATGCCGAGCGCCTGCGCCGTCAGCGCGAGCAGTATGTGGTCGTGCAGCCCACGGCGCTGCCGCAGCGCAGCGGGGATGTCGGTCCGAATATCGCGCAGTTCGCCACATCGACCAGCCATGCACCGGGAACCAAGATGTACAGCCGGTCGGGCATCCGGTTCCGCAGCTATGAACAGGCCTGTGCACCGTTTTCCTCGGCCGACCTGGCCCAGATCGAATTCCTGCGTCGCGGCGGCCCCCAGCGTGATCCGATGGGCGTAGATCCCGACGGGGACGGTTTTGCATGTGGCTGGGATCCGCGCCCCTTCCGGGCCGGTCTGAACTAGGTGGCCGCGCCTTCGCCGAATTTCGGCGAACGGCGGGACGGCCTGCGCCCGTCGCTTGTGGTCGTGCACTACACCGCCATGGAAAGCTGTGCGGCTGCACGGGATCGGCTGTGCGACCCCGCCTCCGAGGTTTCTGCGCATTGGTTGATCTCTGAGACCGGCGCAGTCGATGCGCTGGTGCCCGAGACCAAGCGCGCCTGGCACGCCGGGGCCGGGGAATGGGGCGGGCAGGGCGACATCAATTCGCGCTCGATCGGTATCGAACTGGCCAACCGAGGCGACCACCCCTTTCCCGAACCACAGGTTCTCGCGCTGGAGCAGCTTTTGCGCGGGATCCTGGCGCGCTGGCGCATTCCGCCCCAGGGCGTGATCGGCCATTCCGACATGGCGCCGGGGCGCAAGGCGGATCCGGGCGCGCGTTTCGACTGGCGCAGGCTGGCACGCGCGGGGCTTTCGGTTTGGCCCGACGAGGGCGGCGCGGCACCGCCTGCCGCCTTTGATGCGGCGGCGCGGGCCTTTGGCTATCCGGCCGCAGTGTCCCCTGAACTGCGGCTTTCGGCGTTTCGTCTGCGGTTCCGGCCATGGGCCAAGGGGCCGACGGATGCCAGGGACGCCGCCATGGCGCTGGATCTGGCGCGGCGCTTTGCGCCCTAGCTAGCGTGGGGTGCCCATCATCAGCACCCAGGTCAACTGCCCGGCAGAGGTCGTGGTCAGGCCAAGCGCGGCTTCGGTCGCGTCGGCAGCCAGGACGTTCTTGCGATGGCCCGGCGAGCGCATCCAGTAGAACATCGCCTGTGGGGCGCTGTGAAAGCCAAGCCCCAGATTCTCGGCCACCATCCGGTAATCATACCCGGCCCGCAAGGCGCGGATGCCGGGGCGCGACCCGTCAGACCCTTGATGCCCCAGAAAGGCCCGCTGCGCATTGTCGCAGGCGTGGGAATGGGCGGCGGCGGCCAGCCGGGCATCCGGGCGCACCGGACGCAGGCCCGCATCGGCGCGTGCACGGTTGATTTCGGCCAGCAAGGCCGCCTGTTCCTGCACAAGGGCCGGATCGGCGGCGCAGATATATGCAGGCGCCATGGCCAGAACGGAGGGGCGCGGCGCAGAGGTGCTGGTCACGCTGACGCAACCTGTCAGCAAGGCCAGGAACACGACAAGACTCGGGCGGTGCACTCCAACCTCCTTCGACGGTACCCTGCACCGCTAAGCAGGTATTGGGGCCAAATTTCGACGCGATGGCGGCGTTTCGTGTCACCGGCGCCCTTGCACCAGCACCCAGACATTGCGGCCCTTCGCCGTGCGGCTCAGGCCAAGACCGGCCTCGGTCAGGGCCGGGTTCAGCAGATTTGCCCTGTGGCCGGGTGAACGTGCCCAGAAATCGACCATGGCCTGAACGGTTGCATGGCCAAGGCCCGTGTTCTCTGCCGCGTCCCGATAGTCATACTGCCCGCGTCGAAGGCGCTGGGCCAGATCAGAGCCATCGGACCCGGTATGGCTGTAACTGCTGCGCGCGGCATTGTCGCAGGCATGTGCCTGTGCAACCAGCGCCAGCTGTCGGTTGGCCTGCAACGCGCGGATCCCGGCCCCGGCCCGCAGGCGATTGACCGCAGCCAGAACCTCAGCCTCGGTCTTGGTGGCGAGTGTTGCCGCACAGGTGCCTTGCGCCAGGGCGGGCGCGGTGCTGGCGAGACCGGCCAGCAGCAAGGACAGTACAAGGGCAAGGCGCATCTTGAACGCTCCGCTGATGTCGGCAGAAAGGGCGGGCAGTGGTTGCCCGCCCCCCGTCATCATGCCAGCATGGCCATCGGGCTTTCCAGCAGATCGACAACGGCCTTGAGGAACTCGGCCCCCAATGCGCCGTCGATCACCCGGTGATCGACCGAAAGCGTCATCGACATGACGGTGGCCACGCCCAGACTGCCATCGGCCTTGACCACGGGCTGTTTCAGCCCGGCGCCCACCGCCAGGATCGAGCCGTGGGGCGGGTTGATCACGGCATCGAAATTCTCGATCCCGAACATGCCCAGGTTCGATATGGCCATCGAGCCGCCAACATATTCATGCGGCGCCAGTTTCTTGGTGCGCGCGCGGGCGGCCAGATCCTTCATTTCGGCGGACAGGGCCGACAGCGATTTCAGATGCGCATCCTTGATCACAGGGGTGAACAGCCCGCCCTCGACAGCCACGGCCACTGCGACGTCGGATGGCTTGAGCCGATAGATGCGGTCGCCTGCCCATACCGCGTTGGCATCTGGCACCTGTTGCAGCGCCATCGCGCAGGCCTTGATGATGAAGTCGTTGACCGACAGCTTCACCCCACGGCTGGCCACGCTGGCATTCAACTGTTCGCGGAAGGCCATCAGCGCATCCAGACGCACACCGCGCCGCAGGTAGAAATGCGGGATCGTCTGCTTGGCCTCGGACAGGCGCGCGGCAATGGTGCGGCGCATTCCGTCAAGCGTGACCTCGTCATAGGCGCGGCCGTCCAGCATCCTGGCCACCTGATCGGCGGTTGGGCCTGTGGATGCGGTGGCCTTGGCCGGGGCAGGCGCGGCCTGTGCGGTGGTGGCCGGGGTCGGCGTCGCAGCAGGCCCGGCAGCGGACGCCGGTGCCGGGGCAGGCGTGGCGCTCAGCCCCTCGACATCGGCGCGCACGATGCGGCCATTGGGGCCGGACCCGGCGACGCCGGACAGGTCGATCCCCTTTTCCGCCGCGATGCGCCGCGCAAGGGGCGATGCAAAGACGCGTTTGCCGCCGGTGGCGGCCGGGGCCGGTGCGGCGGCCGGGGCTGCCGTCGTGGCCGGTGTGGCGGCAGCTTCGGGTTTGGCCGGTGCCGATGTTGGCGCCGGTGCAGCGGCGGCCTTGGGCGCAGGGGCCGCGCTGGCGCTTTCGCCATCTTCAAGCAGCGTGGCGATCGGGGTGTTGACCTTGACGCCTTGGGTGCCTTCGGCCACCAGCAGCTTGCCGATGGTGCCTTCATCGACAGCCTCGAATTCCATCGTGGCCTTGTCGGTTTCGATCTCGGCCAGGATGTCGCCGGATTTGACGGTATCGCCCTCGGACACCAGCCATTTGGCGAGTGTCCCTTCCTCCATCGTCGGAGACAGCGCGGGCATCAGGATTTCGGTTGCCATGGTCCCCTCTCCTTAGCGGTAACAGACGGATTTGACGGCCTCGACCACCTCGGCGGTCGTGACAAGCGCGAGCTTTTCGAGGTTCGCGGCATAGGGCATCGGCACGTCCTTGCCGGTGCAGTTCAGGACCGGCGCGTCGAGGTAATCGAAGGCATGGGTCATGAGATAAGCCGACAGATGGTTGCCGATGGCCCCGACGGGGAAACCCTCTTCGACGGTCACGCAGCGGTTGGTCTTCTGCACGCTGGCGACCAGCGTGTCATAGTCGATGGGACGCAGGGTGCGCAGGTCGATCACCTCGGCGCTGATCCCCGCTTTTGCCAGCTGGTCGGCGGCTTCGAGCGCATAGGTCATGCCGATGCCAAAGGACACGATGGTGACATCCGTCCCCTCGCGCCAGATGCGGGCCTTGCCGAAGGGGATGGTGAAATCCTCGAGCACGGGCACGTCGAAGGACTTGCCATAGAGGATCTCGTTTTCCAGAAAGACCACGGGGTTCGGATCGCGGATTGCCGATTTCAGCAGACCTTTGGCATCGGCAGCGGAATAGGGCATGACGACCTTGAGGCCGGGAATCTGCGCATACCACGCCGCGTAATCGTGGCTGTGCTGGGCGCCCACGCGGGCAGCGGCACCGTTGGGGCCACGGAATACGATGGGGCTGCCCATCTGGCCACCCGACATGTAAAGCGTCTTTGCCGCCGAATTGATGATATGGTCAATCGCCTGCATGGCGAAGTTGAAGGTCATGAATTCGACGATCGGTTTCAGCCCGCCCCAGGACGCGCCCACACCGATGCCGGCAAAGCCGTGTTCGGTGATCGGCGTGTCGATCACCCGCTTGGCGCCGAATTCATCCAGCAGACCCTGCGAGATCTTGTAGGCGCCCTGGTATTCACCGACTTCCTCGCCCATCAGAAAGACGGTCGGATCGCCGCGCATTTCTTCGGCCATGGCCTCGCGCAAGGCTTCGCGCACGGTCATGGTCTTGGTCGGTGTCCCGGCTGGGTAGTCGGGTGCGACGGTCTTGACCGCGACAGGCGCGGCCGGCGCAGGTTGTGCCGGGGCGGGAGCCGCAGCTGCCAGGGCGGCAGCCGCGGTGGCCGCAGGCGCGGGGGCAGCGGCTGGCGCCGCTGCGGGCGCGCTGGCGTCGGCGCTTTCGCCCTCTGCGATCAGCGTGGCGATGGGGGTGTTGACCTTCACGCCTTGGGTGCCTTCGGCCACCAGCAGCTTGCCGATGGTGCCTTCATCGACAGCCTCGAATTCCATCGTGGCCTTGTCGGTTTCGATCTCGGCGATGATCTGGCCGGATTTGACGGTATCGCCCTCGGACACCAGCCATTTGGCCAATGTGCCTTCCTCCATCGTGGGAGAAAGTGCGGGCATCAGGATTTCAATTGCCATGGTTCTCCCCCCTCAGGCGTAGATGTCGGTCCAGAGTTCCTCGAGCGCGGGCTCGGGGCTCTCTTTGGCGAATTCGGCCGAATCGTTGACGATTGCCTTGATGTCCTTGTCGATCGCCTTGAGGTCGTCGTCGGTGGCATGGCCGCCCTGGATCAGCAGATCGCGCACATGTTCGATGGCGTCGCGTTCGTCGCGCATCTTCTGCACTTCCTCGCGTGTGCGGTATTTCGCCGGGTCGGACATCGAATGGCCGCGGTAGCGGTAGGTCATCATTTCCAGGATATAGGGGCCCTTGCCCGCCCGGCAGTGTGCCACGGCCTTTTCGCCCGCCGCCTTCACCGCCAGCACATCCATGCCATCGACCTGTTCGCCCGGAATGCCGTAGGCGACGCCGCGTTCATACAGCGTGGTGGATTTGGTGGCGCGTTTGACGCTGGTTCCCATGGCATACTGGTTGTTCTCGATGACAAAGATCACCGGCAGATCCCAGAGTTCGGCCATGTTGTAGGTTTCATAGACCTGGCCCTGGTTCGCCGCCCCGTCGCCGAAATAGGTGAAGGTGACATTGTCATTGCCCAGATACTTGTCGGCAAAGGCCAGCCCGGCGCCAAGCGGCACCTGCGCCCCCACGATGCCATGGCCGCCATAGAAATGTTTCTCCTTGGAGAACATGTGCATGGAGCCGCCCTTGCCCTTGGAATAGCCGCCCTCGCGCCCGGTGAGTTCGGCCATCACGCCGCGCGCCTCCATGCCGCAGGCCAGCATATGGCCGTGATCACGGTAGGAGGTGACGCGCTTGTCCCCTTCCTTGGACGAGGCTTCGAGCCCGACGACCACCGCCTCCTGGCCGATGTAGAGATGGCAAAAGCCGCCGATCAGGCCCATGCCATAAAGTTGGCCGGCCTTTTCCTCGAACCGCCGGATCAACAGCATGTCGCGGTAATATTTCAGCAGGTCGTCTTTGGATACGTTCGGCTTGTCGGCCGGCTTCTTCGCTGCCACGGCAAGTCCCTCCCCTCGACTGGTGTGGAATAGTTTAGCGTTAAACTATCCGCAGCCTGTCGATGGGGCAAGTGAAAATGCGGGACAGGCCAAGCCAAGGCCCGCGCTGTCCGGTCATCGGACGGCGCGGGCGGCACGGGGGGATGCCTCCGGCGGGGGTATTTTTGGCAAGATGAACAGGCGGCCGTGGCGGGGCCTCAGGCCTCGCCCCAGAGTGCCACGAATTCGCGCCATTCGCCCTTGTTCATGCCCGAGGCTTCCTGCGTCACGCTTTCGCCGGCCAGGCGGCGCTTTAGCGTCTCGATCGCCTTGGCGGAAAGCGTGGTCCCGCCCATGCGGTAATCCTCGAAGGCGGCATGGGCGAGGGGCACCCAATCCTTGACGCAGGCCGAGATCGCATCGGCATAGACGCGGATTTCGTATTGGGCATGGGCATCGGCGCGCAGGCGCAGGAAGTGGAACAGGTTGTGCAGGTCGGTTTTCCAGTACCACTGGGTATAGATGTTGGCTGGCAGGTTCATCCGGGCCAGTTCGCGGGCCAGTCCCTGCTGGCCGTCCTGGCTCAGCATCGATTCGTAGCTGTCATAGCTTTGCGCCGCATCGCGCTTGAGGATGTCGAGCACCCGCGCGGCCTCGGGGCCATCCAGCACGGCGCCACGGCCCTGGTTGTTGACCCGCGATTGTGCGGCAAGCTGGTCGGGGGCCGGAATGTAGAATTCGCGGTCGAGGATGGAATAGCGCGCGGAGTATTCGTTGACGTTCGCCGTGCGGTGCCGGATCCATTGACGGGCGACGAAGACCGGCAGTTTCACATGCAGCTTGATCTCGCACATCTCGAAGGGCGAGGAGTGCCAGTGCCGCATCAGATAGCGGATCAGCCCTTCGTCATTGCTGACATGTTTCGTGCCGGCGCCGTAGGACACGCGGGCGGCCTGCACGATGGCGGCATCGTCGCCCATGTAGTCGATGACGCGGATGAACCCGTGGTCGAGCACCTGGTGGGCGCGGTAGAGATGCGCCTCCATCCCTTCGGAGACGGCGCGCAGGGTGGGGCGCGGGGTGGCGCGTAGGGCCTCGATCTCGGCGAGCTGTTCGGGGGTAAGCGGCATCGGGGCCTCCGGTCGGCTGTCAGCAGGGGTGGGGGCGGTGGCGCCTCCGACAGTGTCCTTACGTGATCGGGGGCGATTGCGAAAGCCCGTCTGCCCTGTCGGGCGCGAGGTGGGGGGCGGGCTGCGCGACCTTTCTGCACCATGCGCCGCATGGTGTATTCAGCGCCAGATTGACAGGATCGTGAGCCTTGGGCACTGTTTGGCAAAACGACAAAGATCGGGCAGTCATCATGATCAGGAATTTCGCGCCGCTTGCGGCGGCCGCTTTTGTTGCGGCTTGCGGCGGTTCGCCGCTGAATTTTGGCGGCACAGTCCCCGAGCCCACCCCGCCGGGCGAGATCGGCGAAGACGCGCCGATCACCGGAATCGAGGTTCCCGAGGTCGTCGCGCAGCATCTCAAGACCGCGACCTACAGCCCCGGCGCACCGACGATGCAGATTGATCTGCGCACGCTGGACGGCACGCCGCTGGCCGCGACCTATCGGCGCGCGGCGGCTTTTGACGCGGCGGGGTTCGAGGCCTATACCGTGCAGGAAACCCGGTCGCAGCGGCAGTTTCTGGCGTTGTTCAAGCGTGGCGCCGCCGTCGAGGCGGGGGTGGTGGCGGATGGTGGGCAGTTCGTCAACTATTTCGGCGGTGCAACCTTTGCGCGGTTGCAGCCCTTTACCCTGCCCACGCCGATGACGCCTGCGCCGACCCCGAGCAACCCGACGCCACAACCGACCCTGTTGGCCACCTACACCGGCGGCTACATCGGGGTGCTGAATCGTGGCACGGCGGTGCCGCATCCGGGCACGCCGTTTGACCCGCATCGTTCGGACCGGGTGACCGGCGAGGTGATGATGAATGCCGATTTCAACGCGCAGAACATGTCGGTCAACGGTGGGGTGCGCGGTCGGCAGGTTGTCGATACCGGCGAGGCGCTCAAGGATATTTTCTTCGAGGTCACGCAGATCACGCCGCAAGGGGCCTTTTCGGGGGTGATCAAATTCGATCCGCGCACGGTTGTCGGCAATTATGCCGGGGTCTTTGGCGGTGCGGGTGCGGCCGAGGTGGCGGGCGCCACCATCCTGCGGCCGATCGAGGGGGATCCGACCACGCGCGAACATGGCGCCTTTGTGCTGCCGAAATGCGCACCGGGCGACGCGGCCCCGTGCCCCTGACGCTGTCGGGTCTGCGACGGGCGGCGCTGGCCGGGATGATCGGCCTGCTGGCCTCGTCCGTGGCAGCCCAGACCGTGAGCATCAGCGCCGAAGAGGCACGCGCCGGTCTGCGGCAGGCCATGGCCGACGGGAGGCTGGATGTTGCCGAACCCTTGGCGCAGGCGATCCTGCGGCGGACACCGCAGGACTATGCCGCACATGCCGCGCTGAGCCAGATCGCTTTGCAGCGGGGCGATGTCGTCCTGGCGGACCGCGCCGCACGGCAGGCGGTGGCTCATGCGCGGTCGCCTCGCGACAGGTTCGAGGCGGCGCTTTTGCGGGCGCGTGTGACCGAGCAGGCAGATGGCCCGCTGGCGGGTGTCGCGGCGATGTACTGGACACGCCGCGCGGCAGAACTGGCGCCGCATCCGGCCTATCGGTCGGCGGCGGTCGGCGAGTTGCAGCGCATCCGGGGCGAGGCGCGGTTGCAACTGAATCTGGGGGTCTCCGTGTCGCCCAGCAGCAATGTGAACAATGGCAGCCGCGAGACCTATATCGAATTGCCGGGCTGGGGCGGGCTGGCGTGGTTGTTGTCGCCGCAAAGCCGGGCCTTGTCGGGCTGGGTGGCCGAAGCGACGGTGTCCGGGCGATACCGTCTGGCGGAAAGCCCGGTGTCGGCGCGATATGTGCGGTTCGCCGCGCAGCAGCGCAAGGTGCGCCTGTCCGGTGCCTCGCGGCGCCTGCTGGACGATTGGCGGGCGTGGCAGGTTGCGGCGGGCAATGCGCCCCCGCCGGATCCCGACTATGACTTTGCCGCCGTCGAGGCGGGCGTTCAACAGATCATGGTGCTGGGCAAGGGGCAGGCGGCCTTTGGGGCGACCCTGGGACACAACTGGTTCGGGGGGCGGGATCTGTCGGACTATCTGCGGCTGGATGCGCAGCTTGAACAGGCCGTGGCGCCGGGGGTGATGCTGTTTGGCACCGCGCAAGCGGAACGGCAGTGGCGCAAGGGGGCGGCCGATCCGGTGGTCGATACGCTGACCCTGCAAGCCGGTGCGGTGCGGCACCTCGAGTCCGGTGCCCGTCTGCGCCTGAGCCTTGGCGCGCGCCACACCGAAGCGGCCAGCCTGGACACCCGGCACAAGGCGCTGATGGGCCGGATCGGCTGGGAACCCGCCACGCCGATGGCCGGGGTGCGGATTGAAACCTCGCTGGGCATCGAGGGGCGCAGATATGATCCGTCGATGCTGGCACCGCAGGGGCGGCGCGATTTGCGGCTGGATGCCGGCGTTTCCGTGACATTCCAGAAACTCGACTACATGGGGTTTGCCCCCATGGTGGATCTGCGGGCCAGCCGCAACGCCTCCAACGTGAAGCTGTATGACGGGCGCGATCTGGGCATCGCCTTCGGGATCCGGTCGGTGTTCTAGGCACGGGTGGTGTCCTGTGGCGGCCGTGCCTATGTTCCAGTGACGGAACAAAGGAGACCGCCATGTCGATCCGCTATCTGCACACCATGGTCCGCGTGCTGGATCTGGAAAAATCCATCGCCTTCTATGCCTTGCTGGGCCTGACCGAAACCCGCCGCATCGACAGCGAGCAAGGGCGCTTCACGCTGGTGTTCATGGCGCCGCCGGGACAGCCGGACTGCCCTGTGGAACTTACGTGGAACTGGGATGGCGACGAAGGATTGCCCAGCGATTCCCGTCACTTCGGGCATCTTGCCTATGAGGTTGACGATATTTATGCCACCTGCGCCCATTTGCAGGCCAATGGCGTGACGATCAACCGCCCGCCCCGCGATGGCCGCATGGCCTTTGTGCGCAGCCCGGACAATGTATCGGTCGAGCTGTTGCAAAAGGGAGCGGCCAAGGCAGCGCAGGAACCATGGGCCAGCATGGCCAATACCGGGCATTGGTAAGCGGACGGGCGGTCGCTGCTGCCCCTGCCGGCCTTGTCGGTCGGGGGTGGCAGGCGGCGCGGCCCGGTGCGCGCAAGGGGCAGGGCGGATCGGGGGGCCGGATCGGGCAACAGATTGTTTCCAGCCGGATCGCCCGTGCCACAGGTCTGCCGTATTGTTTGCACACATCTTCCATGATGCAACTTCAGCTATGGGCCTATGCGACGCTGGCCCGTGACCGGCTCCGAAGGCAGTATCATGATCGACGAGACGACACTGACCGCCGCCGGAATGTCCGGC
The DNA here is from genome assembly GCF_900156815.1 of Gemmobacter megaterium. Classification (GTDB taxonomy): domain Bacteria; phylum Pseudomonadota; class Alphaproteobacteria; order Rhodobacterales; family Rhodobacteraceae; genus Wagnerdoeblera; species Wagnerdoeblera megaterium. The sequence continues at coordinate 62,863 of NZ_FTOT01000004.1, read as the reverse complement.
ATCCGCCAGGCCTGGCTTGAGCGGCTGGAAGATCTGGCCGAGGACAGCGGGTATTTCGAACCGCTGGGGCCGCGCCATTGGGCCTATTTCGCCGACGAGGGGCCCACTCTGCTGGTCAGCTTTCAGACCATCCAGTCGCTGGAATCGCGCGACCCCGGCGTCATGCCAGAGCCTCAGCGCGTTGCCGAGGCGCAGGGCTGGTCGCAACTGTGCCTGTTGTCGGACGGCGAGACCTGGTTCCGCGACCGGCGGGTCTGGGGGTATTTCGACCGTCTGATCGACGAAGGGTTCTTCGAGGATTTCGACCGGGTGGTATTTCACGGCGCGGGCATGGGCGGTTATGCGGCCTGTGCGTTCAGCGTCGCGGCGCCAGGGGCGAGCGTTCTGGCGATCCGCCCCGTGGCGACGCTGGCGCCGGTGGTGGCGGGGTGGGACCGCCGTCACATGGCGGCGCGGCGGCTGGACTTCTCCAGCCGGTTCGGCTTTGCGCCGGATATGGTCGAAGGGGCGGGGCCGGTGGCGCTGATCCACGATCCGGCGGTGCCGGAGGATGCCATGCACAGCGCATTGTTCCGCCGTCGCCATGTCGTGCCGCTGGCCTGTCGATACCTTGGTGCGCAGCCCGAGCAGGCGTTGGCGGATATGGGGGTGCTGGAACCGCTGTTGCTGGCCGCGGCCGAGCGGCGCCTGACCGGGGCCTTGTGGTCCGGGCTGTGGCGCAGGCGGCGCGATCATCTGCCCTGGGTGCGCAACCTTGGCGCCCGGCTGGCCGCCGGCGCCTCGCGGCAGCGCGAGGTCGCGTTCCTGGAGCTTGCAACGCGGCGTTTTCCCCAGGCACCACGCTTTCGCAAGCGGCTGGAAATGCTCACCGCCCCGCCTGCCTGACAGATTCCCCGCCGGAAATTGCTGCAAGGGCTGGCGGCAGACAGGGAACTGGGGTAGGAGCGCGCGTGCCGCAAGCTGGAGACTCCCCATGAAAGCTGCCGTCATCACCTTTCCCGGATCGAACTGCGACCGCGACCTGGCCGTGGCCTTTGAACAGGCCGGGTTCCAGGTGTCGCGCGTCTGGCACAAGGATAGCGACCTGCCCGCTGGTGCCGATGTCGTGGGTGTGCCCGGCGGTTTCAGCCATGGCGACTATCTGCGCTGTGGTGCGATTGCCGCCCGTGCGCCGATCATGGCGGCCGTCCATCGCCACGCCGAACGGGGTGGGTTCGTGCTGGGGATCTGCAACGGCTTTCAGGTGTTGACCGAAGCGGGCCTTTTGCCGGGCGCCTTGATGCGCAATGCCGGGCTGAAGTTCGTCTGCAAGCCGGTCGTGCTGAAAGTGGAAACGGTGGACAGCGCCTTTACCACCGACTACGCGCCGGGCCAGCACCTGACCGTGCCAGTGGCGCATCACGACGGCAATTATCAGGCCGATGCCGACACGCTGGACCGTTTGGAAGGCGAAGGGCGCGTTGCCTTTACCTATGCCGACAATCCCAATGGATCGGCCCGCGACATTGCAGGGGTTCTTTCGGCCAATCGTCGGGTGCTGGGCATGATGCCGCATCCTGAACGGGCGGCGGATCCCCTGTTGGGCGGCACCGACGGATCGGCGCTGTTCCGCGCGCTGGCAGGGCAGTTGGCCAACGCCTGACCTGCGCGCCTTGCCGCTGCTGCCTGCGGGCCCTAGAGTGTGGCCATGAGCGGGCCAACGGATTTCGAGATCGACGCACAGGGGGGCAAGCGGCGAACGCTGGTCCTGCGCACGGTGGCCTTTGCCATCGTCGGGGTGGCGGTGGCCGTTGTCTGGTTCACCCACCAGTTCCTGACCGAGCGTTTCACCGAAGCCACGCGGAACCGATCCGAGCTGCGGCTGGCGCTTTATACCGGCAACCTGATGTCCGAATTGCAGCGCAACTCGGTGGTGCCGCTGTTGCTGGCGCGTGACCCCGCGCTGACGGGGGCGCTGGACAAGGGCGATTATTCCGTCACCTCGCAGCGGCTGATCATGTTGCAGGGGGAACTGGGCACCGCGTCGATGGTGCTGCTGGATGGGGACGGCCGCACGGTTGCCGCCACCGATCGGAACCGGCTGGGCACAAATCACCGTCATCAGCCCTATTTCGTCGAGGCGCAGCGCGCCAAGGACACGGTATTTTCGGCCTGGCGCCGCGAAACGGGGGGCTATGGCTTTACCTTCTCGCGCGCCCTTGTGGCCGGGGGCAAGGCGCGCGGGGTCATCGTGGTCGAAGTCGATCTGATGAAATACGAACGCTCCTGGGCCGGATTTGCCGATGCGGTTGCCGTGGTTGACAGCGAAGCGCATGTCGTATTGGCGACAGAGCCGCGCTGGCGCGGGTTGTCGCTGGACGAGGCCTTGGCGGTGCGGGATCCGCCCTCGGCCATCGAACGGGCGTTGCAGGTGACGTCCGACTGGACGCAGGCCCCGCCCGATGCCCGGCTGCGCGGAGAGGCCGTGATGCGGACAGAGGCGCGGGTGCCGTTCCGGGGATGGCGGATCGTCATGTTCTCGCGTTACGATCCGGTGCGCGAGCGGGTGAATGCCTTTCTGGCCATGGAAATCATGGCCTTTGCCTTGCTGACGGCGGGCGGGTTCTATCTGATGTCGCGCCGCGCCCGCTTGCAAAGCCGCGAATTTCAGCGCGAGTCGGCGGAACTGCGGCTGCTCAACGCGCGTTTGAAACGCGAGATCGCCGAGCGGGAGCGGATGCAACAGAACCTGGCCGTAGCAGAACAGACACTGGCCCAATCGTCGAAACTGGCGGTTCTGGGCGAGATGTCGGCTGCGGTCAGCCATGAACTGAACCAGCCGCTGGCCGCGATGAAAACCTATCTGGCCGGGGCGCGCCTGCTGCTGCAACGGCGCAAGCCGGACGAGGCGCTGGCCAGCTTTCAGCGCATCGACGATCTGATCGACCGGATGGGTGCGATCACGCGGCAGTTGAAATCCTATGCCCGCAAGGGCGGAGAAGCCTTTGCGCCGGTGGATTTCAAGGCCTGTATCGGCGAGGCGCTGTCGATGATGGAGCCGCAACTGAAACCCCGTCGCGTGCGGATCAGCCGCAGCCTGCCGCGTGCGCCGGTGATGGTGATGGCCGATCGCATCCGGCTGGAACAGGTGATCGTGAACCTGCTGCGCAACGCATTGGATGCAACGCGCGATGTGACTGATCCGCGGATCGACATCATCCTGAGCGCAGAGGATACCGCAACCCTGACCGTGCAGGACAACGGCCCCGGCATCACCGATCTGGACAAGCTGTTCGAACCGTTCTGGACGACCAAGAAGCCCGGCGAGGGCGTGGGTCTTGGCCTGGCCATCTCGTCTGGCATCGCCGCGGATCTGGGCGGGCGCCTGACCGCACGCAATGGTGAAGGGGGCGGCGCTGTCTTTGACCTGTCGCTTCCCCTATTGGACACGAACGCAAATGCAGCCGAGTGAGGACATATGGCACGGGCGATGAAGGTGGCGATCGTTGACGATGAGGCGGATATGCGCGCCTCGATCAGCCAGTGGCTGGCGCTGTCGGGGTTCGATACCGAAACCTACCCCTCGGCCGAAGATGCGCTGAAGGCGATCGGGCCAGAGTTTCCGGGCGTCGTGATTTCCGACATCAAGATGCCGGGAATGGATGGCATGGCGCTGCTCAAGCGCCTGATGGGTATGGATTCGGGCCTGCCGGTGATCATGATTACCGGCCATGGCGACGTCCCCATGGCCGTCGAGGCGATGCGGGTGGGGGCGTTCGACTTTCTGGAAAAGCCGTTCAACCCTGACCGGATGACCGATCTGACCAAACGGGCAACCAATCAGCGCCGCCTGACGCTGGACAACCGGGCCTTGCGGCGCGAATTGTCCGACGGCACCACGCTGATGAAAAAGCTGATCGGGACCAGCGCGGCGATGGAGCGCCTGCGCGAGGATATCCTCGATCTGGGGCAGGCCGACAGCCATGTGCTGATCGACGGGGAAACCGGCACCGGCAAGACGCTGGTGGCCCATGCGCTGCACGCTGTCGGGCCGCGCGCCAGCCGCAAGTTCGTGACGATTTCCTGTGCGGCCTATTCGGAACAGGCGCTGTCGGACCGGCTGTTCGGGCCGGTCGCCGAAGGTGCCGGGCTGCCCTTGGTCGAGGAGGCGCGGGGCGGCACCCTGTGCCTGGAGGATATCGAGGCGCTGCCGAACCCGTTGCAGGCGCGGCTGCTGACGGTGATCAACGAACAGGGCACGCCGCCCGAAACCCGGATCATTGCGCTGTGCAACGAACATGCCCCGGACAAGACGCTGGAAGATGTTCTGCGCCCCGATCTCTATTATCGGCTTGGCGCCATGAAGATCACCCTGCCGCCGCTGCGGACACGTGGCGAGGATATTCTGACGCTGTTCACCCGCATGTCGGAACAGTTCGCCGAGGAATATGGCTGTGATGCCCCGCAAGTCACCGCGCAAGAGGCCGCCCAGCTATTGCAGGCGCCATGGCCGGGCAATGTGCGCCAGTTGGTCAATATCGCCGAGCGGGCCGTGTTGCAGAACCGGCGCGGCTCTGGGTCCATCGCGTCGCTGCTGATGGCCGACAACGAGGCATCCGACACCGGCGCCATGACGACCGAGGGCAAACCGCTGAAGGAATATGTCGAGGCATTCGAGCGGATGCTGATCGACAACACCATGCGCCGCCACAAGGGCAGCATCGTCGCGGTGATGGAGGAACTGTGCCTGCCGCGTCGGACATTGAACGAGAAAATGGCGAAATATGGCCTGCAACGGCAGGATTACGTCTGATCGTATCCGGCGGCCAGTCGGCAGTCGCGCGGCCGGCCCGAGGAGCCGCCGGAAACGGCGGGCCTGCTGCGGGGCGGTGGAACGCTGGCGCATGATGGGCGGTGCCCTGCCGCTGCGGCTGGGAATATCCCTTGAAAATAGCCCATTGTGTTCGCCTCCCCTTTCCCGGTAGGGTCGCAACACGCGGGGCCACGGCCCCGCCCGCAATTCTCTGCGCATTGTCTGCCGGGCGGCCCAGTGCTGCTAGGTCAACGATACCGCAGCCGGAATGGCCGCAAGGCCGCAAGTTGCCCGAAGGTCCAAAAGCCGACGGGACGAAACAGTCGGGCGTCGCAAGACCCCCGGAGAGAGCCACGATGGTGCGAGACGGATCGGCGCAGAGGATGACGGGGCGGCCCATGGCCGCGCCGCCCGAGTGCCCCGCCCGGCGCCTTCCCCAGACAAGTCACCCTCTTTCAACCGCTGGTCTGTCCGGTGTCCCGACAGGGGCGCCGCCGGGCAGGCCGGGATTGCAGCGGGGTGCAATGGAATGCAATGGCAAAGAAAATGCTTATCGATGCCACCCACCCGGAAGAAACACGGGTTGTGGTGGTCGACGGAAACAAGGTCGAGGAATTCGACTTTGAGACAGTAAACAAGCGCCAGCTGGCCGGGAACATCTATCTCGCCAAGGTCACGCGGGTGGAACCGTCGCTACAGGCGGCTTTCGTGGATTATGGCGGGAACCGGCACGGGTTCCTGGCCTTTGCCGAAATCCACCCGGACTATTATCAGATCCCGGTGGCAGACCGTAAGGCGCTGATCGAGGAAGAACGCGCCGCGCAGCGCGCCGAGGCGGACGAGGACAATGGCCGCCGCCGCAAGCCGTCGCGCAAGCCCCAGCCAAAGGCTGAGAGTGCGAAAAACCCGGATTCCGTGACCAGCACCGAAATCGGCGCGATGGATGTCGTCGATCTGGGGGATGATGCCGGGGCCGACCTGCTGTTCGGCACCGAGGCTGCGCCGCTTGCGGCCCAGTCCGGCGATGCGCCTGCGCTGCCCGACGCACCGGATGCGGAGAATGGCGACGAGTCCTATCACGCGGTCGATCACGCCTCTGACCTCGACGACGAGATCGAGTCGGTTGCCGAAGAGGACGTGTCCGAGGAAATCCCCGAGCCGCGTCGCGCACGCCCCAAGCGCTACAAGATTCAGGAAGTCGTCAAGGTCCGGCAGATCATGCTGGTTCAGGTCGTCAAGGAAGAGCGCGGCAACAAGGGCGCGGCGCTGACGACCTATCTGTCGCTGGCAGGCCGCTACTGCGTGCTGATGCCGAACACCGCACGCGGCGGCGGCATTTCGCGCAAGATCACCAATGCGGTGGACCGCAAGAAGCTCAAGGAAATCGCTGGCGAGATCGAGGTGCCCGAAGGCGCCGGGCTGATCATCCGCACGGCGGGCGCCAAGCGCACCAAGGCGGAAATCAAGCGCGACTACGAATACCTGTGCCGGCTGTGGGAACAGATCCGCGATCTGACCTTCCAGTCGCACGCACCCGCCCCGATCTATGAGGAGGGCGACCTGATCAAACGCTCGATCCGCGATCTTTACAGCCGCGAGATCGACGAAATCCTTGTCGAGGGGCCCGTGGGCTTCCGCACTGCCAAGGATTTCATGCGGATGATCATGCCGTCCCATGCCGGGGTGGTGCAGCCCTATGCCGACACCCAGCCGCTGTTCGCGCGCTATCAGGTGGAAAGCTATCTTGCAGGCATGTTCAATCCGGTCGTTCAACTGAAATCGGGCGGATACATCGTCATCGGGATCACCGAGGCGCTGGTGGCGATCGACATCAACTCGGGCCGTGCCACCAAGGAAGGCTCGATCGAAGAGACCGCGCTCAAGACCAACCTTGAAGCCGCCGACGAAATCGCCCGCCAGTTGCGCCTGCGCGACCTTGCAGGGCTGATCGTCATCGACTTCATCGACATGGAAGAGCGCAAGAACAACGCCGCCGTCGAAAAGCGCCTGAAAGACAAGCTCAAGACCGACCGCGCGCGCATCCAGGTGGGCCGCATCTCAGGCTTTGGCCTGCTGGAGATGAGCCGTCAGCGCCTGCGTCCGGGGATGCTGGAATCGACGACGCAGCCTTGCCCGCATTGCCATGGCACCGGCCTGATCCGCTCGGACGACAGCCTTGCGCTGGCGATCCTGCGCGCGCTGGAGGAAGAGGGCACGCGCAAACGGTCCAAGGAGGTGCTGGTCAAGGCGCCGATCGGGATCGTGAACTACCTGTTCAACCACAAGCGCGAGCATATCGTCCAGATCGAGACCCGCTATGGCATGGCCGTTCGGATGGAGGCCGATCCCACGCTGATCAGCCCCGATTACGTGATCGACAAGTTCAAGACCGCGACCCGCGTTGTGGCGCCGCTTGCGCCCGTGGTGTCGCATGATGCGTCCGCCATGCCCGAGTTGGAAGACGAGCCGGTCGAGATCGAGATCGAGATCGAAACCGACGAGGTCGAGGCCGTGGTCGCGGATGCCGCAGAGGTGGCCGAGACCGCCGAGGCACCGGCCCCCGAGGCCAAGGACGGCGAAGGGCAGGGCAACGGCAAGAAAAAGCGCCGCCGCCGCCGCCGTCGCCGGGGCGGATCGTCGCAAGAGGCGAATGGCGCCGGTGAGTCCGGTGCCGATGGGGACGACGACAGCGAGGGCGATGACGGTGACGACGGCGAGGCCGATGATGTCGCCGCCGAGCCCGACGTCATTGCCGAGGTGGCGCCGGTGATCGTGCCTGCTGCCGCTCCTGTGCCGGAGGCGCCGGTGGCCGTGGCAGCCGAAGCCGTGATCGCGCCTGCCGAGATCCTCTCCGAAGTGGTCGAGACGGCAGAGCCGCAGCCCGCCGTGGCCGAAGAGGTGGCGCCCGCCAAACCCAAGTCCACCCGGTCACGCAGCAAGACGGCGACGCCCAAGGCCGCGGCCGAGCCCAAAGAGCCGGCCAAGCCCAAGACGACCCGGTCGCGCAGCAAGACGGCGGCGTCCAAGGCGGCCGCGCCGGTTGCCGAAGCAACGGTCGAGGCCGCACCCGAAGCCGAGGTCGAAGCGCCGGCGAAGCCGACACGCAAGCGCAGCACCTCCACCTCGACCAGCCGGTCGCGCAGCAAGGCCAAAGCCGCCGAGGCGGCAGATGCGGTGACTCCGGCCGAGGCGGTCGAAGCTGCGGCGGTTGCTGAAACCAACCCGACCGCTGATGCGCCGGTTGAAGTGGCTGCCGCCGAACCTGCGGCACAGCCCGAGGCGGAGACCACCGAAGGCGAGTCCAAGCCGCGCCGTCGCGGCTGGTGGTCTGCCGCGCGCTGACGGACTTGCAGACGGTCACAGGCCGGGCAGCCACGCCCATGTGACCGTCTGCCCCCGTGACGCGGGCGGCGCGCTGCGCTATGCGTGCCTCTGAACAGCGCCAAGGAGGGGGAATGTTCGGCATCGACCTGATCGACGCGGGTATGTTGCCTGCGCTATTCGTGGCAGCCCTTGCGGGGCTGCTGTCGTTTCTCAGCCCTTGCGTTCTGCCTATCGTGCCGCCCTATCTGGCCTATATGGGCGGCGTTTCCGTCAACCAGATGCAGGGGGCGGAGCGTCGGGGGCCGGTCGTGCTGGCGGCCGGCTTCTTCGTTCTGGGTCTGTCCACTGTGTTCCTGATCCTGGGGATCGCCGCGTCGGCATTGGGACGGGCCTTGCTGCAATACCAGGACTGGTTCGTTACCATCGCCGGGATCGTGATCATGGTCTTTGGCGCGCATTTCGTCGGGGTGTTCCGCATCCCGTTTCTGGACCGCGAGGCGCGGGTGGATGCGGGGGATCAGGGCGGATCGGCATTTGGTGCCTATGTGCTTGGCCTTGCCTTTGCCTTTGGCTGGACGCCCTGTCTGGGGCCGATCCTTGGCGCGATCCTGTCGATGGCCGCGTCCGAGGCCGATCTGGCGCGCGGTACCGTGCTGTTGGGCGGCTATGCCGTGGGACTGGGTATTCCGTTTCTGCTGGTCGCGGCCTTTTTTCCGGCGTTGCAGGGACCGATGGCGTGGATGAAGCGGCATATGGGGCGGATCGAGCGGATCTCTGGTCTGTTGTTGTGGACGGTCGGCCTGATGATGCTGACGGGGCAATTCGCGGCATTTTCGTTCTGGCTGCTCGAAAGCTTCCCCATTCTGGCCACGTTGGGGTGATACCCCGTCGCTGTGCGGATGGCGACCGGGGCCTCCGGCGGGGGTATTTGGGGCAAGATGAAACGGGCAACGCAACAGGGACGGGTGGCGCGGCGGGTGGTGATCTATATCCCCGGCTTCGATCCGTTCCCGCCGCGTCGGTATCGGGAGTTGTACCGCAAGGAAGGCGCAGCGCAGGCGCGGCTGTCGGGCTATGATCTGACGCTGGCGGCTGCCGGGTCGGGCTGGACGGTTCAGGCGCGGATCGAGGGGGCCGAGGTCGAGACCCGGTTCGAGGTGCTGGTCTGGCACGATCTGGTGCAGGCGGCGATGCCGGATGGTATTGCGGCGACCTATGGCCAGATGTTGCGCACGGCCTGGGTCTATTTCGGCACGGGTGCGGTCTGGCCGCTGTTGCGGTTGCGCAAGGGACCGTTGCTTGCCGCCTGTTATCCGGTGGGGATGCTGTTGGGGCAGTTGGCGCTCGCGGGAGGGGCCGGCTGGCTGATCTGCCTGGCGCTGGCGGTCTGGCTGCCGGTCTGGCTGGCTGCGGTTCCGGCGCTGGTCGGGGCCTGGGGGCTGCTGCGGCTGTTCAAACGGTGGGACAGCAAGATCTTTGCCCATTACCTGATGCATGATTTTGCCTATGGCGCTGCCTTGCGCGGCGCCTATGCGCCCGATCTGGAACGGCGGCTGGCGGAATTCGGGGCCAGGACCCGTGCCGCGATGGCGGAAGATGTTGATGAGGTGCTGGTTGTGGGCCATTCCTCGGGGGCCCATCTGGGGGTGTCGGTGTTGGCGGATCTGCTGCGAGAGGGGCTGCCGGACGGTCCGGTGCTGTCGTTCCTGACCCTGGGGCAGGCGGTGCCGATGGTGTCGTTCCTGCCGCAGGCGCAGAGGTTGCGGGCCGATCTGGCGATGATGGCCGGGCAGGGACGGATCCCGTGGGTGGATGTATCGGCGCCGGGAGATGGCTGCACCTATGCGCTGTGCGATCCTGCGGCGGTGACGGGGGTGGCGCCGCCCGATGCGCGATGGCCGCTGGTGTTGTCGGCGGCCTTCAGCCAGACGTTGAGCCCGGCCAGGCGGGCCGAGCTGAAATGGAGGTTCTTTCGCCTGCATTTTCAGTATCTGTGCGCCTTTGACGCCTTGCCGGATGCGCCCGATGCCTATGAATATTTCCGCATCACCGCCGGACCGCTGACCTTGTGGGACAGGATGGGGCGCCGCGTGCCATCGCCAAGCCGAATCGTGACGCCTGTGTCGCGCTACAGGGATGTCGCATGACCCCGCCGAAGCCCGCCAGCCGCCCCGACAAGGTATCCTTGCTGCGCTATCTGCGTCTGTTCCGGGCGGATATTCTGTCAGCCCAGCCGGCCCGATTGTACCGCGCCTGGATGGCAGAGTTCCGCACGCCGTTCTTTCGCAGCTATCTGTGCAACGATCCCGCGCTGGTGGATCTGGTGCTGAAGCAGCGGCCGGATGACTTTCCGAAGTCTGGCCGGATCGGTGAAGGATTGCGGCCGCTGCTGGGCAATTCGGTCTTTCTGACCAATGGCGAGGTGTGGAAACGCCAGCGCCGCATCATCGACCCCGCCTTTGAAGGAGGGCGGCTGCGCGATACCTATCCGGCCATGCTTGCGGCAGGGCAGGCCGCGGTGGCCCGGCTGGCGCCCGGCGTGGTCGAGATGGAGAGCCATACAAGCCATGCCGCAGCGGATGTGATCTTTCGCACGCTGTTCTCGATTCCGATCGAGCACGAGGTCGCGGCGGCGGTGTTCGACCAGTTCCGCGACTATCAGCGGACCCAGCCGATCCTGAACCTTGCCGCCTTTGTTCCCCTGCCGCGTTGGGTGCCGCGCCTGCATCGGCGCCAGACCAGGCGCACCGCCCATGCGATCCGGCGCCTGATCGAACGTCTGACGGCCGAGCGGATGGCGGCGATCAGGGCGGGCACGGCGCCCGACGATCTGGCCACCAAGATCATGACCACGGCGGATCCGGTGAGCGGCGAGCGGTTCGACACCGACGAGATGGTGGATCAGGTGGCGATCTTTTTTCTGGCCGGGCATGAAACCAGTGCCTCTGCCCTGGCCTGGGCGCTGTATCTTCTGGCGACCCATCCCGAGATCCAGGACAGGGTGGCGGCAGAGGCGCAGGTCTTTGCTGCGGATCCGTCCTTTGGCAACCTGTCGAAACTGCGCTTTACCCGCGATGTGTTCCGCGAGACGCTGCGGCTGTATCCGCCTGTGCCGATGATGGTGCGCGAGACGACCCAACCCGAATGTTTCCGTGACCGGGAGGTGACGACGGGCGCTCAGGTTGTGCTGTCGCCGTGGCATCTGCACCGGCATGAACGGTTCTGGTCTGCGCCCGATGATTTCGACCCGGACCGCTGGGGGCGCGACGAGACGCGGGCCTGCGCGCGCAGTGCCTATATGCCATTCTCGGCAGGTCCGCGTGTCTGCACCGGCGCCGGGTTTGCCATGGTCGAGGGCACGCTGCTGCTGGCGCTGATTGCCGGGTCATTCCGCTTGCAGCCGGATGGCCCGCCCCCGGTGCCAGTCGCGCATCTGACCGTTCGCGCCAGGGACGGCATATATCTGCGGCTGTCGCGGCGCGTGGTCAGCGCTGATAGGCACGGTTGAAGCGGGTCTCCAGCCAGCCTGTCAGCCGCACCAGTGGCCACAGGATCATCACATACAGGATGGCGGCGCCGATCAGCGGCGTAGGGTTGGCAAACAGCGCCTGGGCGTCGGTGGCCTGTTTCAGAAGATCGGTCATCGCAACGACAGAGGCCAGCGAGGTATCCTTGATCACGCTGACGCAATTCGAGGCATGGGGCGGGATCACCAGGCGGATCGCCTGCGGCAGGATCACCTTGCGCATCGTGGTCCAGAACCCGAGACCAAGGGCAGAGGCGGCTTCGAACTGGCCTTTTGGCACTGCCTGGATCCCCGCGCGCACCACTTCGGCCGCATAGGCTGCGAGGACCAGCGACAGCGCCACCGCAGCCGCGACGAAAGAGGACAGGACGATCCCGGCAAAGGGCAGGGCGTAGTAGATCAGGATCAGCACCACCAGCACCGGCAGCGCGCGCATCAGATCGGTGTAGATGACCGCAAGCCAGCGGAGTGGTTTTGGCGCATAAAGCCGGACAAGGCTGATCCCGATGCCCAGGGCCGTGCCGCAGACGATCGCCACGGCCCCCAGTAGCAGCGTATTGCCAAGCCCCCGCAACAGGATGGGGATTGACCGCCGCAGGACGTCAAGGTTGAAGAAGATGTCGATCGCGTCCATGATGCCTCCCGGCGGGCGGCCCGCCAAAGATGGCGGGCCGGTCAGGTCAGTTGGTGGCGGAGGTGGGCACCGGCACCGGCAGCGGGGTCAGGGTCAGGCTGCCGGCGGCAGGTTCGACCCCGAACCATGTCTGAAAGATCGCGGCCATTGTCCCATCGGTTTTCATGGCCGAGATCGCCTCGTTGACTGCGGCCAGTTGGGGATGATCCTTGGTCATCATGATGGCGAAACGCTCGCCTGTGATGATCTCGTCCGGAACGTCGAGACCCTTCATCTGCGTGGCGGCATAGCGCAGGCCGACCACATCGTTCAACGCGGCATCCAGACGCCCGGTCAGGATGTCGGTCAGCATGTTGGCCGTGGTGGTATAGGTTTTCAGTTCCTTGAACCCCAGTTCGTCCTTGCGCTCGGTCAGCCATTTTTCGGCGAAGGTGGTGGCGACGGTGCCCACCGTGCGCCCCTTGATGTCGGCGACCTTGGCCACGTCCGAGCCGGTCCGGGTGGCCAGCCCCAGCGCGCCCTCGATATAGGGTTGGGTAAAGGACTGGCTGCCCAGCCGCTCGTCGGTGATCGTGAGCGAGGAGATCGCCATGTCGATCCGGCGCGAGGCGGTGGCGGGAAACAGAGCGGTGAAATCATAGCCCTCGATCGCCACGGTGGTGCCAAGGCGTTTCGCAATCTCGGTAACGATATCGACCTCGAATCCTTCGAACTTGCCTGACTCGGTCTTGGTCTCCCATGGCGGGTTGGCGGGGTAGGAGCCGACTTTCAGCGGGTCGGCGGCCAGGCCGGGCAGGGCTGCAAGGCTCAGGCCAAGCGCGGTGGCAAGCCCAAGGGCAATACGGCGGGTGATCATGGGGCATCTCCTGCTGGGTGGTCCGCCACGCGGGAATCGGCGACGGTTGCAGGGATGCTGCCACAAAAATGATCACGAAATGAAGGTATCTTTTGATCAAACATCACAGAGCGGCAAGTTGAGCTCGTGCCGGGCCCATGGGAAGATATGCAGCGCCCCACGCAGCACTGGCCGGAACGCTGCTTGCGCGCGACGAACTGGCCGGGTGGCTGCAAGGCATGACGCGCTATTCGGGCGGTGGGTCTGACCGTCCGTTCTGGCTGGAAGCCTATGGGGGCCGGTCCTATTCGGTGGAGCGCATGGGGTGGGATCCGGTCTATGTGGACTTGCTCACGGTTGGCGTTCTGGGCGGGATCCAGCCCGATCGGCTGCGCAGCCTGCTGATGAAGTCCGACGATGACAGCTTGTTGGCGCGCTTCCTGCCGGTCTGGCCGAACCCGGCGCCGATCAAGCGCCCGAGCGTCCTGCATGATGAAGCCTTCATTGACGCGGCGCTGGGCCGTCTGCTGTCGCTGGACATGCCGACGGATGAGGAGGGCCACAAGCGCCCATGGATCGTCCCCTTCGCGGAAGATGCCCGAGACCTGCTGGACGCTTTCCGGCAACAGGTGCGGGACTGGGAAGGCGGCGCCGAGGGGCTGCTTCTGTCGTTCATCGGCAAGCTGCCCGGCCTTTCGGTGCGCCTGTCGCTGGTTCTGGGGATGATGGACTGGGCCAGCGGCGATGCCGAGGAACCGCGCGAAATCACGATCGCCCACTTCGGGGCGGCTGCGCATCTGGTGGAAAGCTACCTGTTGCCGATGGCTCGCCGCGCCTATGCCGAGGCGGCGGGGGCCAAGGGCGAGCGGGCCGCGCGGCGGTTGGTGGCGCTGATCCGCGAGGCCGGGCTTACCCGCTTCACCACGCGCGTAGTGTTGCGGATGGAGTGGACCGGGCTTGCGAGGTCCGATGACTTGAACCCCGCATTGGTCGTTCTGGAGGAGGCCGACATCATTCGCGCCGTTGAAAACCCCGCCCCTGCGCAGGGCGGGCGCCCGTCACGGCTCTACATTGTCAACCCAGCCGTTCACCGGAGGCAGGAATGACCAGATGGCTACAGGCCGCGAGGGCCGCAAAGGCGGCCTTACCTCCCGGCGACAAAACCGACACAACCGACGCAACCCAATCCATGGGCGAAGTGCCTCACCTATCTGCACAACCTGAAATGGTTGTGTCGGTTGTGTCGGTTTTGTCGGAAGGTGGTATGCCCCGCCCAAAGCCCAGCGCGCCCGCGCCTTCACGGCTGGATGGCCCCGTTTCCATTGGCATCGTAGCGGATACCCCGCGCGCGCTGTGCAGCGTAACCGACAGGCCCATGACGTGGACGGGTAAGGTTGTGTCACTGGATGCATGGCGCCGCCTGTCGGCCTGGGACCGGCACGGGCCGGAGTTAGCGTCCGAGGAGCTGGTGTAAATTCATCGCCGTCGGCGGTGTGATCCCGGGTGGCCATCGAGGTGTATGTTCGAGGTGGAGTTTGGCGACTTCAACCACGGACCCTACGGAGACCCCGATGACCAAGACGAACATGGACCTGTCCGAGCTTCTGGCCAAGCACGATCAGGGCGACTTCCTGCGCGGCATTGCCGAAGCCGTGCTGCAACTGATCATGGAGACCGATGTGGAAGGCATCATCGGCGCCGGCCGGCATGAACGCAGCGGCGAACGCACGACCTGGCGCAACGGGTATCGAGAGCGCGCTCTCGATACCCGTTTGGGCACGCTGACCCCGATAGAGGCCCATGAAGGCCGCCACATCACGGCGACAACCAGCAACGGGGTTTCCCGCCATGGGTCTCCGTCACCCTGCGACCTGTCATGGCATGGTCACCAGAGACCGTCAGGGCACATTGGGCCGCCTACATGACGTCGGGGGTCTCGTCAGCATTCAAGGACAGATCGACGCGGGGAAAGTTGGCCATAGCGCGGGTCATTGCCTTGATAGTGACCTCACCATAGTTGGCGGCAGAGGTTCCATCAGCGTGACCTTGAAAGGCGTCTCGCGTTTCCTTGTCGATCCCGACGTCGCGGCAAATCGTCTTGAAGCGGTGTCGCCATGCGTGGTTTGGCTTGATGCGCCTATCCTCAATTCCCACTACGTCCCGCACCCATTCGGCCACTTTCTTGCCCACACTTTGCGCGGCGGAAAGGGCTTGTTCGCGCGTCGGCTTCGGGTCGGTGACGACAGGTCGAGACACCGAGGCCTTGAACAGGTCGGCCAATCCCATTTCCATGAGGTGTTCATGCACCGGCACAATTCGGTAGCTGCCGCTTTTTACCGACCCCGCTTCTGGCGTTATACGCAGGCAGGGAACACCGGCCTCGGTTATGAAATCATCACCGCGTAGTTGCGCTGTCTCGGTAATCCTTGCACCAGTATAGGCACATATCCATGGCAGCCAACGAATGGCCAACTTGTTGTGCTCGAAACGCTTGCCCAGTTCTTTGGGGTCCACCAGCGCGGCGGTCAGAACGCGCGCGGCCTCTGCATCGGTGTAGCCGGAGGGTCGTTCCTTGTTCGGCTTGTAATACTTGTAACGCTTGTCGGCCAACGGGTTCTTGTCCAGCCTGTTCTTGTCCACCCCGACCCCGAACACCGCCTTCACGGCTGCAAGATACTTATCGCTTACGGTTCTGGCGCTTACGCCTGCCTGCACCAGTGAATCGCACCATTCATCGACCTTGAGCGGGGTCACTGACATTGCATCGTCATGACCAAGATAAGCGATCAGTTTAGCGACCTTTGCGCGGAAATCGGCGATGGTCTTGTCAGACCCGCCGCCCGGCTTGGTTCGCTGTTGCGCCTCCCAAAGGTCCAAGAGGCTGGTCAAGGTCACCTTCGGCGCTGCC
The DNA here is from genome assembly GCF_900156815.1 of Gemmobacter megaterium. Classification (GTDB taxonomy): domain Bacteria; phylum Pseudomonadota; class Alphaproteobacteria; order Rhodobacterales; family Rhodobacteraceae; genus Wagnerdoeblera; species Wagnerdoeblera megaterium. Next base: position 46,844 of record NZ_FTOT01000004.1, on the reverse strand, counting down.
CTCTGTGCCTTCTCGGGGGCCGGGTAGCGCTCAAGCGTGGCGTCGGGGCGGAAATCGCCCACTGACCGGCGGCGCTGGAACTCTGCCCATTCCAGCCATGCCTTGTGCATCTCGTTCAACAGGCGCTGTCGGCTGTAATCGTCAATCACCAAACCCTGTTCCAGCAACAGGCGGTTCGCATCGTCACCGTGCCATCCCTCAAGTGCCTGCGCTGATTCCCCGGCTTGCCCCTCAAGCCGCAGCACTTGGTCCCAGACGGCGGGTTCGCCGGTTTCGGCTTCCACAATCGAGTCCAGTTCGCGCCGGTATGTGCCCACCAAGGCGACGATCTCGCGCAGCGCAAGCCCCTTGGGTTCAGCGCGTAGCGCGGCCCAGACCTTGTTTTGCTTTGCTTGGGCCTCGGCATGGCGGGCCTTGGCCTCTACCGTGTCTTTGGTTCTCAGGGACCACGACGCGTCAGGCTTTCCGAACTTCTCGCGCAGGTCTGCGGGTGTCTTCTGGCGGAAGTAATAGACGCCTGTCTTTGGGTGTTTGTGCGGGCGGGACATAGCCAAAACCATGCTGGTGTGGAACCTCGGTGTAGAACCGAGATCATCCTAACCCTCAGGTATCGCACAAGTTTCTGATATGAAAGCAGAAAATATGGTGCTGTGAGAGAGGATTGAACTCTCGACCTCTCCCTTACCAAGGGAGTGCTCTACCACTGAGCTACCACAGCATCCTGTTTCCGGTCTTTTCTGCCATTGCTCTGGCAAGCGACCCACCGAAAATGTCGTTGCTTTCAACTGCTTTGGCTGCGGTGTCTGCCCGTTTCGGGGTGTCTGGCCGCTCTGCCGCTACAGCGTCGTGCGAGGCGGGGAATAGACGCAAACTCTGGGCGGTGCAAGAGGGCGTGGAGATTTTTTCGCAGGGGACCGCAGGTTCCTTGGTGGCGCCGTTCCGGTCTGTGCGGGTGGGCCTGCCTTGCGCCAGAGCCCAGGTGCCTTGAGTGGCGGGCGTGCCCCGTTGCCGGGGCACGCTGGCGGGGTGTCAGCCGCCGGCCTTGGTCAGGGCCTGATCCAGATCGGCGATGATGTCCTTGGCATCCTCGATCCCGATGGAGACGCGCAGCATATTGGGCGCGGCGCCCGAGGCGGCCTGCTGTTCGGGCGTCAACTGGCGGTGGGTGGTCGAGGCGGGATGGATCACGAGGCTACGGGTATCGCCGAGGTTCGCCACATGGCTGAACAGCTCCAGCGCGCCGACAACCTTGACCGCCACATCATAGCCCCCCTTGACGCCAAAGGTGAACAGCGCGCCGGCGCCTTTGGGGCAGACGGTCGGCACACGGGACTTGTAGGGCGAGGAGTCGAGCCCGGCATAGGTCACGACCTCCACCCTGGGATCGGCTTCCAGCCAGGCGGCGACCTTCTGGGCATTTTCCACATGGCGCTGCATCCGCAACGACAGCGTTTCAATGCCCATCAGCGTGTAATGGGCGGCCTGCGGATTCATCGTCATGCCCAGATCCCGCAGGCCCACGGCGATTCCGTAGAAGGTAAAGGCCATGCCGCCCAGTGCCTCGTGGAATTTCAGCCCGTGATAGGCGGGTTCGGGCGCCGACAGCGAGGGGAACTTGCCGCTGGCCGACCAGTCGAAGGTGCCGGAATCCACCACGCAACCGCCGGTCACGGTGCCGTTGCCGGTCAGGTATTTGGTGGTCGAATGTACGACGATGGTGGCACCCAGTTCGATCGGACGGCACAGATAGGGGGTGGCGGAGGTGTTGTCGACGATCAGCGGCAGCCCGACCTTTGCGGCCACCTTGGCGACCGCCGGAATGTCGGTGATATACCCGCCGGGGTTGGCGATGGATTCGCAGAAGATCGCGCGGGTGTTGTCATCGACAGCGGCCTCAAGGGCTGCCAGATCGTCGAAATCGACGAATTTGGCCGACCAGCCGAATTTCTTGATCATGTTGGTCAGCTGCTGCACGGTGCCGCCATAGAGCCGGGTCGAGGCGACGACATTGGTGCCCGGCTGCATCAGCGGGAACAGCGCCATCACCTGTGCCGCATGGCCCGAGGAACAGCAGAACGCCCCGGCGCCGCCTTCCAGGGCCGCGATACGTTCGGCCAGCGCCGATACGGTGGGGTTCGTCAGCCGCGAATAGATGTAGCCGACCTCTTGCAGGTTGAAGAGCGCGGCGGCGTGGTCGGCGTCGCGGAACACATAGGCGGTGGTCTGGTAGATCGGCACCTGCCGCGCGCCGGTGGCCGGATCGGGCCTGGCGCCCGCGTGGATTTGCAGTGTATCGAAACCGAGTTGTCTGGACATGAAAACCTCCCCTTGGGTTGCGCGCCACCCTAGGCGCGGCGTCGGCCCGGTGCAACGGGGCCGGGATGGAAAGGACGGGCGTCCCCCGAGCCAGACGACCGGGAAACGGGCGTTCCGCCGCTGCGTCCAGTGTTGGAACCAGAGCCTGCTCAGCCCGCCTGCGCGGCCAGAATCGCGTCGGTGTCGATACCCGAAACCGCGCCGGGCAGGGCGCCACGCTGGCCTTCGACCCGCGTGGCGATCCAGGCGTCGGCCATGGCGGCCTGCCCGTCGCGCAGCAGGACCGAGGCGCCGAACAGCACCGCCAGCCGTTCGGCGAACAGCCGCGCCTCGGCCTCGGGCGGCAGGCCGGGCCAGCGCCCCAAATGCGCGCGCAGGGCGGCATCATAGCGCCGGTCGGCGCCGGTCGCGGCCATCAGTTCGGCCCGCAACGCCTCGGCCGCCGCAGGTTCACGGGCCAGCGCGCGCAGGATGTCAAGGCATATGACATTGCCCGACCCTTCCCAGATACCGTTCAGGGGCGCCTCGCGGTACAGCATCGGCATCGGAGTGTCCTCGACATAGCCCATGCCGCCAAGGCATTCCATCGCCTCGCCGATCATCCAGATGCACCGCTTGTTGGACCAGAACTTGACCACGGCCACGGCGATGCGGGCCAGCGCGGTCTGTGCCGGATCGTCAAAGGCGCGGGCCACGCGCATGGCCATGGCCAGCGCCCCTTCGGCCTCGACGGCCAGATCGGCGAGCACGGCACGCATCAACGGCTGGTCGATCAGTCGGCGCTGAAAGGCGCTGCGCCCATTGGCCCACCAAAGCGCCTCGGCCAGTGCGCCGCGCATCAGTCCGGCAGGGGCCATCGCGGTATCAAGGCGGGTGTGCTGCACCATCTCGATGATGGTGCGCACGCCCTGTCCCTCTGGTCCCAGTTGGTGCGCCCAGGCGTTGTGATATTCGATTTCCGAACTGGCATTGGCGCGGTTGCCCAGTTTGTCCTTCAGCCGCTGGATGTGCAGCGCGTTGCGTTCGCCATCCGGCGTCCAGCGGGGCACGACAAAGCAGGTCAGGCCGCCCGGCGCCTGCGCAAGGGTCAGAAAGCCGTCGCACATCGGAGCGGAACAGAACCATTTATGCCCGGTGAGGCGCCAGCCCTCGCCATCGGGCTGGGCAGTGGTCGTATTGGCGCGCACATCCGAGCCGCCCTGTTTTTCGGTCATCGCCATGCCCATGGTCGCGGCGCGTTTGTGCGACAGGGGCACAACCGCCGGATCATAGGCGCGGGCCGTCAGCCGGGGCTGCCATTCGGCGGCCAGGGCCGGATCTGCTGCCAGCGCGGGGACGGCGGCATAGGTCATCGTCATCGGGCAGCAAACGCCGGGTTCCACCTGCGACAGCATGTAGAGCATCGCGGCATGGGTGGCATGGCCCCCCGGTGTGCCATCCCAGGCGCAGGCCGCGTAACCATGCGACAGGCCCAGATCCATCAACTGATGATAGGCGGGGTGAAAGACCACCTCGTCCAGCCGTCGCCCGGTGCGGTCGAACAGGCGCAGTTCGGGCAGGTGGCGGTTGGCCAGGCGCCCGGCCTCGCGCATGTCCTCGGCCCCGGCGCGGGCGCCGAAACGGGCCAACTGGGTGCTGTCGGTGCCCGCACGGCCCGCCCAGCGTCGCAAGGCAGGATCGCTGGCCCACAGATCGCGGGCGGCAGGCGTCGGCTGGTTGAACACCTCGTGGGTGGTCTGGTGGCTGCGCGGGGCATGGGGCATGACGGATCCTCCTTGGAGGGAAGCGTTTCACGCGCGGGTGGGGCGGTCAAATGCGATGAGGGGTGACGTTGCGGCGCGACGGACGGGCAGGCCGGGGCTGCCCCGTGCCCCCCTGTCCCTGCGGCCTGCCACCCCAAGGGTATTCAGGCCAGGGCAAAGGGGCAGAAAGCTGCAAAGGGATGAGTCGGGGCGGTTTTCAATCTGATTCGGCTGTGGCATTGTGGTGGCACAGGGGCGACGAGACCCCGTTCGAGGCAGACCATGACCGGACCTTCCAGCCGCCCGCCCGTGGGCACGGCCCTTTTGCTGATGATGGCCGTGGCGATCACCAGCTATTTTGCCTTTGCCGCGATGCAGGGCGACCATGGGCTGTTCCGCCGCGTGCAGATCAAGGCCGATATTACCGATCTGCAAGCGCGCAAGGCAGAGCTGGAAGAGGAACTGGCGCGGATCACCAATCTGACCACGCGCCTGTCGGACACCTCGCTGGATCTGGATTTGCTGGACGAGCGCGCGCGCGTGGTTCTGGGCTATCTGCGGGCCGACGAAGTGGTCATCCACTGAGACCGCCGTTGCGGCGCGGGGGCTGGCCCCTTATGTCTGGGGCAACCAACCGAAAGAGGCCCCCATGACCATGTCCCTGCCGCAGCCCGTCTTCGATGCCAATGCCAGCGGGGGCAGCGGCCTTGGGCGTCTGCCGGAGTGGGATCTGCGCGATCTGTATGCCGCAGAAGATGCACCGGAAGTCACCCGCGATCTGGACTGGCTCGATGTGGCCTGCGCAGAGTTCGCGGCGGACTACGAAGGCAAGCTGGCCGGCTTGGATGCAGCCGCGATGCTGGCTTGCGTGACGCGGTACGAACAGATCGACGTGATCGCCGGGCGGCTGATGTCCTTTGCAGGGCTGCGTTATTACCAGAACACCATGGACAGCGGCCGGGCCAAGTTCATGGCCGATGTGCAGGACCGCATCACCAATGCCACCACGCCGCTGGTGTTCTTCAGCCTGGAGTTCAACCGGCTGGACGAGACGCATCTGGCGGGCTTGCTGGCGGCGGATGCCGGGCTGGCGCGGTACAAGCCGGTGTTCGACCGGATGCGCGCCATGCGTCCCCACCAGCTATCGGACGAGTTGGAGCGGTTCTTGCATGACGAATCCGTCGTGGGGGCAAGTGCCTGGAACAAGCTGTTCGACGAGACGATGGCGGGGCTGACCTTTACGGTGGCCGGCGAAGACGAAGACCTGAACCTTGAATCGACGCTCAACCTGTTGACCGACACGGACCGGGCCAAGCGCGAGGCCGCGGCGCGGGCGCTGGCGGCGGTGTTCGACAAGAACATCAAGCTGTTCGCACGGGTCCACAACACGCTGGCCAAGGAAAAGGAAATCCACGACCGCTGGCGCAAGATGCCCAGCCCCCAGCATGGGCGGCACCTGTCGAACCATGTGGAACCAGAGGTGGTCGAGGCGCTGCGAAATGCGGTGGTCGCGGCCTATCCCAAGCTGTCGCACCGCTATTACCGGCTGAAGGCGAAGTGGATGGGCCTGGACACCTTGCAGGTCTGGGACCGCAACGCACCGCTGCCGACCGAAGCCCCGCGCAGCGTGGGCTGGGACGAGGCGCGCGAGACGGTGATGCAAGCCTATGCCGGTTTCGATCCGCGCATGGCCGAGATTGCGCAGCCCTTCTTTGACAAGGGCTGGATCGATGCCGGGGTGAAACCGGGCAAGGCACCGGGCGCCTTTGCCCATCCGACCGTGACCACCGTGCATCCCTATGTGATGCTGAACTATCTGGGCAAGCCGCGCGATGTGATGACGCTGGCGCATGAACTGGGGCACGGGGTCCACCAGGTGCTGGCGGCCGGGCAGGGGGAGTTGCTGTCCTCGACCCCGCTGACGCTGGCGGAAACCGCCTCGGTCTTTGGCGAGATGCTGACCTTCCGCAAGCTGCTGGATGCCGCCAAGACCCCGGCCGAGCGCAAGACGCTGCTGGCCGGCAAGGTCGAGGACATGATCAACACGGTCGTGCGGCAGATCGCGTTCTATGATTTCGAATGCAAGCTTCATGCGGCGCGTGCCGAAGGCGAGTTGACGCCCGACGACATCAACGCATTGTGGATGAGCGTGCAGGCGCAGTCACTGGGCGATGCCTTTGACTTCATGGACGGATACGAGACGTTCTGGGCCTATATCCCGCATTTCGTGCATTCGCCGTTCTACGTCTATGCCTATGCCTTTGGCGATGGGCTGGTGAATGCGCTTTACGCGGCCTATGCCAGCGGGCTGGAGGGGTTCGAGGACAAGTATTTCGATATGCTGAAAGCTGGCGGGTCCAAACACCACAAGGAGTTGCTGGCACCGTTCGGGCTTGACCTGTCCGATCCGGCGTTCTGGGACAAGGGGCTGGAGATGATCGCGGGCTTTATTGACGAGCTGGAGGCGATGGAGGGCTGAGGCCCTGATCGTGGCGCGAATGGCGGGGGCAGAGCGGGGGTTTTCCACCCCCGCACCCCCGAGGGTATTTGTGGCAAGATGAAGGGGTGGGCGCATCCGCAGGGTGGTCAGCGGCCGTAGGCGGCGACAAGGCCCAGATGCATCAGCAGGGCGCCCGCCAGCGCAAGGCCCATCGGGAATTTCTTGCTGGTCCAGCTGATCCAGTCGGGCGTTGCGCGGCGGATTGGCGGCAGGGCGCGCATCAGGCGGTGGGCGACAAAGGCGGCCAGCAGGCTGGCGGCGAAGATGCCGATGAACAGTCGCAGATCGCCCAGGGCCACGAAGGGCGCCATGGCGGCAGCAAATTTGGCATCGCCTGCGCCGATCAGCCCTGCGATGGTCAGGGCGAAGGTGATGCCGAGCACGATGCCAAGGTGCAGCCAGCGCCAGCCATATTCCGGCAAGGGCAGTGCGACCAGCCCGATGATGGCAAAAACCCCGGCAAGTGCCAGAACGGCGTTGTTGGGGATCTTCATGAACTTCATGTCGCTCCAGGCGACCCAGAGCGCGATGGGGGCCACCAGCGGCAGGAACCACAGCGCCTCGCGGGCGGTTGCCGTCAGCATCAGCCGCGCTTTACATTGGCGTCGAGCGCGCGCAGCGATCGGACCGCAGTGTCGAAATGCTGTGGATGGGTGTCGATCGCCTCTTGCAGCAAGCCACGGCCCACCGTCACGTCGCCACTCTTGATGGCTGTCAGGGCCATGGTGTGCAGCAGTTCGGCCCGTTCGGTCTGGGTCATGTCGATGACCGGCAGGTCGTATTTGCGTTGCGCCCCGCGGGCCATGACCAGGTTGTTCTTGGCGGTGAACATTTTCGGGTCATAGCTGATGGCCTCGCCGAACAGTTTTTCGGCGCCCGGATAATCGCCGCGCGACAGTTTCGAGAACCCCCAGTTGTTCAGCACGCCTGCCGGGCGATTGGTCAGGCCCTGGGCGATCTCGTAGAAACTGTCGGCCTTGGCCCATTGCTTGTTGGAATCTGCGACCATGGCCTCGAGCCGGTACCGCTGAAAGGTCTCGTGCGTCGGAGGAATGGTGTTGAGCACCTCCTGGGCGCGTTTCCAGTCGTTGGCGCGGATCAGCGCATCGGCGAGTTCGACCTTGTCATCGGCATTGGAGTCGGGGCGGGTCACGACGCCTTCCCAGATCTTTGCCGCTTCGGGGGCCTTGCCTGCCCGCACCAGCGCCTTGCCCAGGTTGCGTTGCAGGTCGATCCGGTCGGGGTTTTCGGCTGCGGTGCGGGTGAAATAGGCCACGGCTTCGTTCGGATCCCCGACCGTCAGCATGATGTCGGACAGGTTGCTTTCGTCGATGACGTTGACGGATTTCATCGCGCGGGCGACTTCCGCGTCTGAATTGCGGTTGCAACCCGCAAGCGCGATGCCGCCAAGGCACAGCGCAACAATCACAGGGTGGCGCATTTCGCGTCCTTTATGCTCGACCCTCTAGCGCGACAGCAGCAGATATTCGCCCTGGCCCCGCCGCACCAGCGAGAAGTTTGCCTCAGTCTTGACATCATAGACGCGATTTTCGGTTCGTGCGATAGCCAGACGCAGGTTTTCGCGGATGGAGTCCGAATTGCCACTGTCCAGCGCATAGGCGCGTTGGAACACGCGGCGGGCCTCGCCGGTTTCGCCTTTTTCCATCAGCACCACACCAAGATTGTTCAGCGCCGGAACGAAATCGGGGCTGAGTTCCAGGGCACGGCGCAGCATCTGTTCGGCCTGACCCAAGCGGCCGAGCTTGAGGTTGGTCGAGCCGATCGCGGACAGCACATCGGCATTCACGCCCTGCTCTGCCGCAGCACGGTAATAGGCGCGCAGGGCAAGGTCATGTTCGCCAGCCTCCAGCAGGCGGTGCCCGACGGTCAGCCCGTCGACCGCCTGTCCACGGCTGTCTGTGCCAGGCGCAACGCCTTCGGGTGCGCGCAAGCCGCCCGTGGTGCCACAGGCGGCCAACAGGGCCGTAAACACGGCGGCGGCAATGGGCCGCCAGGAAACCGACACGCTAGAACGCTCCTCCACCCAAGGTCGTGGCGATGCCGTAGATGGACGGGCCGATCAGGACGACCAGCAGCGGGGGCACCGTGAACAGCATTGTGCCCAGAGTCAGCTTGGTCGGCAAGACGTTCGCCTTTTCCTCGGCGCGCATGACGCGCTTGTCACGCATTTCTGCCGCATAGATCCGCAGCGCCTCGGCGATAGATGTGCCGAAGGTGGCGGATTGCACCATGGTTGTGACGAAGGAGGCGATATCCGGCACCCCCGAGCGTTCGCCGAAATCACGCAGCACCTGGGCACGTTCCTTGCCGGCCTTGATCTCTTGCGCGACCAGTTCGTATTCCTCGCCAAGGGCGGGATAGCCCAGCTTGATTTCCTTCGAGACCCGGATGATCGCCTGATCCAGCGATTGCCCGGCCTCGACGCAGACCAGCATCATGTCGAGACTGTCGGGAAAGCCATTGACCATCTCCTCGCGTCTGGACTGGACGCGGCGTTCCACCCAGTAGCTTGGCAGGAAATACCCCGCCACGCCGGGCAGCAGGGCCGTCAGCATGAGGTTGGTGGCGCTGGGCGGCGTGGTGTCATCGTTGTTGAGCAAGGTGTAGATCACACCAACCGCCAGAAGCGACAGGCCCAAAGCGAATTGCGCGGCGTGGAAGTTGCGCACCGCCGTCTTTTGCCGATAGCCCGCCCGCATCAGCTTGAGCCGTGCGGCGCCCATTTCCTCGGCCTTTTGCGGTTCGAGGAAATGGGCGAATTTCTCCAGCTTTTCGGCGTAATCGACACTGCGCAGGGTCTTCTGGCCCTCTGCACGGCTGTTTGTCCGCGCGATCGACTCGCGCAGCTTGTCCAGCGGATCGGCCTTGCGGTTCAGAAACGACGGCAGCGCGATCAGGATCAACAGGACGCCAAGCGCCCCGGTGACCAGCAAAGGGCCGGTCGGGCCCAGGGTGTCCACGATCAGCGCGTTGATATCGCTTACAAAACTCATATCGTCACACCTTGATGTTGACCATGATCTTCATGTAGATCACATTGATCGTCAGGACGGCCCCCACGACCAGCGCGGTGGGGATGAAATAGGCCGTCTCTTTCACCTCGTCGTAGTAGTCCGGTTTGATCACCTGGATCATGATCATGGCGGCGATGGGAAATCCCGACAGGAACATGCCCGACCACTTCGCCTCGGCGGTGATCGCCTTGACGCGGCGGAACAGCTTGAAGCGCGAACGGATCACCTTGGCCAGCCCGTCCAGCACCTCGGCGAGGTTGCCGCCCGATTGCTGCTGGATGGTGACGGCCACGGCCAGGAAGCGCAAATCCTGCATGTCCATCCGCTCGGCCAGGGCCTTGAGACTGTCGCCAACGTCACGTCCATAGGCGGATTCGTCGGCGATCACACCGAATTCGGTGCCCAGCGGATCGGGAATTTCCTTGGCGACAATGCCGATGGCCGCCGAAAAAGGGTGTCCCACGCGCAGGGAGCGGACCATCAGTTCAACCGCGTCGGGCAGTTGTTCTTCCAGCAGGTCCATGCGTTTCTTGGCTTTTTTGTTGACCCAGACAAAGACACTGCCAAAGCCCATCACCACCGCGACCAGCAGCCGGACGGGTGTTTCCGCCTCGGTGCCGATGGTCAGGCCAATGTAGGCGACGCCCGACATGGCCACCATGATCCCGATCAGGGCCTTGGGCGAAAAGGCGATATTGGCCTTTTGCGCCTTTTCGGCCAGCACGGAGTAGAGCGGTATCGACCGCGATTTCAGGTGCTGGCCCATTTCCTTGCGGAGTTGTTCCAGAACCTGTTCGCGGTTGCCGCCCTTTTCCAGCAGGGCAAGGCGGCGGTTGACCTTGCGGTCAAGCCTGATCGATTTGCCAAAGACCGTCAGATACAAGCCTTCGACCAGCAGGAACACGCCCAGGGCGACAAGGCCGTAGATCAGCGGGGCCGTCGAGAATTCCATGATGTGTTCCTATGGCAGGGGTTCGTAGATCGTGGCGGGCAGGTCGTAGCCCCACTGCTTGAAGCGGTCGGAATAGGCAGAGCGCACCCCGGTCGCGTTGAAACGGCCGATGATCTTGCCATCCGGCGCCACGCCAAGCCGTTCGTAGCGAAAGATCTCCTGCATCGAGATCACGTCTCCCTCCATCCCGGTAATCTCGGTGATCGAGGTCATGCGGCGGCTGCCGTCCTGAAGGCGGGAGGCCTGCACGATCAGGTTGACGGCGCTGGCAATCTGGGCGCGCATGGCTTTCAGCGGCATTTCGATCCCCGACATGGCCACCATGTTTTCCAGGCGGCTGACGGCATCGCGGGCATTGTTGGCGTGGATCGTGGTCATGGAGCCGTCGTGGCCGGTGTTCATGGCTTGCAACATGTCGATCACTTCTTCGCCGCGGGTTTCGCCGACGATGATCCGGTCTGGCCGCATCCGCAGTGCGTTGCGCAGGCAGTCGCGTTGCGTGACCGCGCCTTTGCCTTCGACGTTGGCCGGGCGGCTTTCCATGCGGCCGACATGGGTTTGCTGAAGTTGAAGTTCCGCCGTGTCCTCGATGGTCAGGATACGCTCGTGATCGTCGATGAAGCTGGACAGGGCGTTCAGCGTTGTGGTTTTCCCCGATCCGGTACCGCCCGAGACGATCACGTTCAGGCGCGTGGCCACTGCGGCTTGCAGGTAGGCCGCCATCTCTTCGGTAAAGGCGCCGAAACGGACCAGATCCTCGATCTTGAGCTTGTCCTTCTTGAACTTGCGGATCGAGACGAGCGAGCCATCCACCGCAACCGGCGGCACCATGGCGTTGAAACGGCTGCCGTCCTGCAACCGGGCGTCGACATAGGGGTTCGATTCGTCAACCCGGCGTCCAACGGCGGACACGATCTTGTCGATGATCCGCAGCAGGTGCTTTTCATCCTTGAAGGTGATGTCCGACAGCGTCAGCTTGCCCGCCCGTTCGATGAAGATCTGATGCGGGCCGTTGATCAGGATGTCGTTGACCGTATCGTCCTTCAGCAACGGTTCGATAGGGCCAAGCCCCATCACCTCGTCGTAAAGTTCCTGATACAACTGGCTGCGGTCTTCCTTGTTCAGGACAACCGACAGCTCTGCCAGCGCCTCGTTCGAGATGTCGGCGATTTCGGAGCGCAGATCTGCCTCGGAGGCATGTTCCAGCGCCGAGAGGTTCAGGTTCTCCAGCAGCCGCTTGTGCAGTTCGACCTTGAGCGAGCCCAGCCGCTCCTTGCGCTTCTTGTCCTTGTCGGCGGCAACCGCCTGGGCCGGTGCGATCGGCGGGGCGGCGTTCTGTTTCAGGCTGGCCAGAGGGGCGCGGCTTGGCAGCCCCGCAGGAGGCGCAACAGCCGCAGCCGCGCTGACCGTTGCCGGAGCACCCTTGTCGATGGACGACTTGCGATAGCGGGAGAACATGCGGGACCCCTTACTTCCGGGCGGTTTCTACGGCCTTGTTCAGGTCGTTGATCTGTCGGGCCAGCTTCTGGATTTCCTTGCGCAGCGGATTTTTCGCTGCATTTTCGGACAGCGGCAGCCCGTGGTCATTGGATTGGGTCAGCGGCTTGCCCGCATCGGGCAACATGACCTCGATCTCGATCGACAGGCTTTCGGCCAGGCGTTTGGCGCGGCTCTTGCCCGAGAGGTCGGTAAAGCCCGGCGCGCGGTTCAGGGCAAAGCGCAGCTTTTCGTGCGGCAGGTTCTCGGCCTTCAACGCACGGACCAGGCGCAGGGCGTTCTGGGCACTGCGCATGTCCAGTTCGATCAGGGCAAAATACACATGCGCCTGATTCAGTACCGTTTCAGTCCATTGCACGATGGTCTTGGGCATATCGACGATGATGAAGTCGAAGTTCGCCCGCGCCATTGCCAACAGGCGATTGATATCCTCTGCCGTCACGAAATCCAGCGGGAGCATGTCGGCGGGCGATGTGAAGACATGCAGCTTGTCATTGAACGACAACATGGATTGCACAAAGGCGTCGCTGTCGATCGACGCGGTGTCGGACAGAATTTCGAACACCTGATCGCGGCGCGGCAGATCCAGATAGGTCGCAACCGATCCGAACTGGAAATCCAGGTCGATGACGCACACACGCGGCGCATCGGTCTTGGACAGTGTGGCCAGTTCCCAGGCCAGGTTCACCGCGAACGAGGTTGCGCCCACCCCTCCTGCCAGGCCATGAACCGGCAGGATCACGCCGTCGCGGTCGCCCTTGGCCTTGAAGGCCGGTGGGGCCTGCCCGGTTTCGGGCGCGACTGTGACCGCCGACGGCGGCGGGGCAGGGCGGCGCAGCCGATCCACCGCATCATGCAATGCCCCTTCGGGCAGCGGGTAGGGCACGAAGTCTTCGGCCCCCAGCCGCAACAGTTGGTGCAGGCTTGCCGGGCTCATCTGATCGGCGACAAGAATAACGCGAATTCCCTTGTCGCGGGCGGCGGTCACAACCTCGGAAATCTCCGCAAGGTTGCTCTCGTCATCGGCATCCACCGCGACCGCGATGAATTCCAGCGCGGCGGCTTCGGGTTGGCCGAAGAACACCAGCGCGTCGCCGAATGACAGATCGCCCCAGCCTTCGCCAAGCTCGGCCTCCATATCCTCGATCAGCAGATCGAAGTTCTGTACATCCCGCGATACCGTGCAGGCGACCACGGGGGCCGGTTCGGGATGCAGTTGGGCCACGTTTGCCATACGCCAATCCTCGGTTTCCGGGGCAGGATCTCGGGCGGCGCCACGGCCACCCGAAACGGCCCCGCACGACTCAGTGGTCGCGCGCTGTGCTTCTTGATTGCAAGGTCGTGGGAAATGGTGGCGAGAATTGGGCTAAAAAGTCGTCATTCTTCGGTATTTTAGATGTAAAAAGCGCGGAACGTGACGTTCCGCGCCTTTGGTCGCCATTGGGTCTGACAGATGCGTCAGTCGCCGGTGTCGCCGACCTGTGTCACGACGGGCTTGTTCTGCGGATGCTGGCGTTCAGCCTCGGTGATGTATTCGCGGAACACGACTTCGGCATATTTGCCGTTCATCACGGTCGGATGCCGTTTCACGAACCCGCTCACTTCGGTGACGGTCCGGCGGTTCTGGCGTTCCTCGTTCGTGGTCTGGATGATGGGGCGGGTCTTGCCGTAGCTGACCATCGCCTCCAGCCGCGAACGGCTGATACCCTGGGTGCCCAGATAGGCCACAACCGCCTGTGCCCGGCGCAGGCCCAACCCCTTGTTATAGGCGTCGGAGCCGACAAGGTCGGTATGGCCGAACACGCGGAAGCGCACTTCGGGGAACTGGCGGATCCAGTGGGCCTGACGGCGCAGGATATCCTGCGCCTGTCCGTCCAGAACAGCCGAATTGAAGGCAAAGTTCACCGTATCCGGCACCTCGCGCGAGAAGCGCCCGGCCAGATCCATCACATAATCCTTTTGGCCAGACTGGATCATGGTGTTGTTCATGGTGGCGTCGCCAAAGCCGGTCGTGCTGAGTTCGGCACCCATTTCGTGATCGGCACAGGCGGTCAGGGCAAGCAAGGCAAGGACGGCAACGGGGGCGCGCAGCGAAAGGGCCATGGCGCTTACTCCATCACATAGCCATAGGGGGCGGTGAAATCCTGCCGGGCCACCTCGCCCGCAGCACCCTTGGGCGCCTTGCGGTCGCCGCCTGCCACCTTGCCGAACAGGAAGAACTCCTTTTCGCTGGGCAGCTTGATGCGGTCGGTCGGCAGGGCCAGGGCCTCGCCTCGCGTCGGGGTGACAAGATGCGGGGTGACGATGATCACCAGTTCCGACTGTTCACGATTGTAGTCCGCCGAACGGAACAGCGCACCCAGGATCGGAATGTCGCCCAACCACGGAACCTGGCCCTTGAGATTGCGGAAATCGTCCTGCAACAGACCGGCGATGGCAAAGCTTTCGCCGTCGCGCATCTCGACCGTGGTCGAGGTTTCCCGCCGCTTGAAGCCGTTGATCGAAATGCCCGACGCCTGCACCGCGATGGAGCTGTCCAGCGCAGAAACGGCGGCGTTGATCGTCAGGTTGATCGCATCGCCATCCACCACACGGGGGGTGAAGTTCAACTCGACCCCAAAGGGCTTGTACTCCACGCTGATGCCGCCATCGTCATCCCGTACCGGGATGGGATACTCGCCACCGGCAAGGAATTTGGCCTCTTGCCCTGACAGGGCGGTAAGGTTCGGTTCGGCCAGTGTCCGCACGACCCCCTTGGATTCCAGCGCCTCCAGCAGCACGGCGAATTGCATCGACCCCGCCGAGAACCCCAGCCCCAGCGCACCCGCGCTTTGGGCATTGATCGGGAAGCTGCCACCGTCGAACACGGTTCCGATCGCGCCGCTGCCGGTAAAGTTGCCGGTTCCGCCCACCACACCGGCGCGGCCAGCCGTGCCGCGCGCAGCCAGCGAGGCCGACAGCGATTTTGACACCGACCGCTGCATTTCGGCAAAGCGCACTTTCAGCATGACCTGCTGCGTACCGCCCACGCTCATCAGGTTCGAGACCCGGCCAGGCGCATAGCGTTCGGCGAGGTCCAGGGCACGGTCCAGCCGCGCGATGGACGATACCGTGCCCGACATGACGATCCCGTCATTGGCGGTGCGCACCTCGATCTTTTCGGCGGGCAGAATCTGGCGCAGGCGTTCCTTGAACTCTGCGATATCCGGCGTCACCTGCACTTCGACGTTAGAGATCAGCCGCCCATCCGCCGACAGCAATGTCAGCGTGGTGCGTCCCGGCGTCTTGCCAAGCACATAGATCGAACGGTCCGACAAGGTGGAAATATCGGCGATGCCGGGGTTGGCAATCGACAGTTCGGCAAAGGGCGTGTCACTTTCCACGACGACGGCGCGGTTCATCGGAACCTGCAAGGCAGATGCCGCCTCGCCGCGCATGACGCGTATGCTTTCACCCACGGCACCTGTTGGTGCCATGAACAGGGCCAATGAAAACCCCATCAGGCTGGCCTGCCCGATCAATCTGATACTCATGTGACCTGCCTCTCCGATCACCGCTGCCCGCCGGATCTGCGTCCGGTTCGTTGGTCTTGTACACCACTATTGCCCGCAGTCTGCATGAACCCGCGAATCATTGCAAGTTTCAAGACGTTACACTGCATCCGGCCGCTGGGGCGGATCGGCACATCCAGGACTCGCGGCGCAAGATGTAGGGCGCAGGTGATCCTGCCATACCATATGGGCGAGGGGCTAAGACGCCTTGTGGCGGAAATGCCTCAGCACATGCAGGCGTATGGCGGTGGCCAGCCCGGTGTCCGGCGCGCGGGCGGCGTCTATTTCCGCAGCCAGGGCCGCAAGCGGGCGGCCCTCCAGTGCGGCGATTTCCTGTAACGCCTGCCAGAAATCATCCTCCAGCGAAACGCTGGTGCGGTGGCCGTGCAGCGTGATCGAGTGTTTGAGCGGTCGGTCGGACATGGTGTGCCAGTTTGTTGGGCAGGGATGGGCGGGGCCCCCGGATCTTGCCGCGCCGACCTTGCCGCTGCGCAGGTGGCAATGCAAGACTTGCGCCGTCGGACAGCACAGGAGATGGCGATGGCAGGGATCGGGCATAACGGTGGGCCGGACTGGAACGGCCTTGCCTGGCGCAAGCATTGCTGGACCACTGCGCGGGCGCGGTTGTTGCCCGTCCTGCCGGTCGAGGTGGTGCGTATGCGGGTGAAACGCGCCGCTGAACTGGGGCTGGACTACAAGACCTATGCCGGCGTGCGCGCCGCAAGCGGGCATGATGTCATCGCCTTTCTGTTTTCGACAAATGCGCTGCGTGTCGATGCCGTGGCCCGTATTGCCGCGCCCGAAGCGGTGCATCTGGCGGCGATCACCGGGGCGGACCGGATTGCGCTGGCACAATCCATGCCGCCCGGCGCGTTGGTGGCGGCCAATCCCGGCGCGCTGGATCGCGCCCATGTGGCGCCCCGCCCCTTTGCCTCGTTTGCCCAGGCCGCAGCGGCCCTGCGCGAGGCGATGGGAAAGCTGCCGGGGGATCAGGTGGTTCTGGTCGGGTCCGATGCGCCGTGGGAACGCGAATGGCTGATGGCGGGCAAGCTGGCCGCGCTGTTGCCCGCAGAGCGGTATTTCGCCCGCGCCTCGTGACTCAGGTGTCGTCGCGCTTGTGGCCGTCCAGATCGCGCGCAGCCTTGTCCGTCTGGGCGCTGGCCAGTTCCTTTTCCGCTTTGCTGCGCCCGAATCTGGCGGCATTGGCATCGGCTTGGGTGCGGGCGGCCTTGCGGGCCGCCTCTTTCCGTTTCTGGCGCAGGTTGATCAGTTCGGCCATCTCCGTCCTCGCCGGTACCTGCGGAGCGCGCGCCCGCCGGAAGGTTCGGTCCGGGGCCGCTGCGCCCGAACCCTCGTCTCAACCCGTCGGCTCAGCCCTTGGGGCTGATCATGTCCTCGGGGCGGACCACGCGGTCAAAGGTTTCGCCGTCGACGAAGCCCAGGTTGATCGCCTCTTCGCGCAAGGTAGTGCCGTTCTTGTGCGCGGTCTTGGCAACCTTTGTCGCGTTGTCATAGCCGATGGTGGGGGCCAGCGCCGTCACCAGCATCAGCGATTCCTTCATCAGCTTGTCGATGCGGGTGACATTGGCCTGGGTGCCCGCGACCATGTTATCGGTAAAGCTGCCCGCCGCATCGCCCAGCAACTGCATGGATTGCAGCACGTTGTAGGACATCATCGGATTGTAGACGTTCAACTCGAAATGGCCCTGGCTGCCGGCAAAGCCGACGGCGGCGTCATTGCCCATGACATGGGCGCAAACCATGGTCAGCGCCTCGGCCTGGGTCGGGTTGACCTTGCCGGGCATGATCGACGATCCCGGCTCGTTTTCCGGCAGGATCAGCTCGCCCAGACCCGAGCGCGGGCCAGAGCCCAGCAGACGCATGTCATTGGCGATCTTGAACAGGCTGGCAGCCACGGTTTTCAGGGCGCCGCTGAACATGACCATCGCGTCATGGGCGGCCAGCGACTCGAATTTGTTCGGCGCTGTGACAAAGGGCAGGCCGGTGATGTCGGCAATCTGCGCGGCGACGCGGCTGTCCCAGCCCACACGGGTGTTCAGCCCGGTGCCCACGGCGGTGCCGCCCTGCGCCAGTTCGTAGATGTCGGGCAGGCAGGCCTTGACCCGCTCGATCCCTTTGGCGACCTGATGGGCGTAGCCGCCGAATTCCTGGCCCAGCGTCAGCGGCGTCGCATCCTGGGTATGGGTGCGCCCGATCTTGATGATGTCCTTGAATTCCTCGGACTTCGCCTGCAACGCAGCGTGGAGCTTTTCCAGACCCGGCAGCAGCACGTCGCGCGCCAGCATCCCGATGGCCACATGCATGGCGGTGGGGAAGGTGTCGTTCGACGATTGCCCCATGTTGCAATGGTCGTTGGGGTGGACCGGCTTCTTGCTGCCCATAACGCCGCCCAGCATCTCGATGGCGCGGTTCGAGATCACTTCGTTTGCGTTCATGTTCGACTGCGTGCCCGAGCCGGTCTGCCAGACCACCAGCGGGAAATTGTCGTCGAACTTGCCGTCGATCACCTCTTGCGCGGCGGCGGCGATGGCGTCAGCCAGTTCGGGGGCCATGTCGCCTTGGGCCTTGTTGACCAGCGCGCAGGCCTTCTTGATCACGCCAAGTGCACGGATGATCGGCACCGGCTGACGCTCCCAGCCGATGGGAAAGTTGATGATGCTGCGCTGGGTCTGCGCGCCCCAGTATTTGTCGGCGGGGACGTCCAGCGGGCCAAAGCTGTCGGTCTCGGTGCGGGTGGCGGTCATCGGGGCCTCCTGAATGCTGCGCTGCCTTGCATAGTGCGGGGCAGGGGCGGAATCAATCGGTATGCCGCTGCATACATCGCGCGTGCGCCGGTCAGGCGCGGCGGAAATGCAGGATACGGGCGGGGGGCAGATTGCCCCAGACCCGCCTGCGCGGCGTCACGCGCAGGCCAAGCCGTAGCATCTGCCCCGGCGTCAGCGGTGTCTTGGGGCCGTAGGTGAACTGCACATAGACCCCGCCGACCGCCAGCACCTGAAAGGCGGCCGCCAGAATTTCCTCGCGAAGCTCGTGCGGCATCGACAACAGCGGCAGGCCCGAGATCACCCGTTCCGCCTCTGCCGGCATGTGATCCGGGGCGCTTTGGGCCGGGCCGTGCACCACGGTCACGCCGGGAAACCGCTGGCGCAGGTGGCGGACGAACTCCTCGCTCATTTCAAACAGTGTCAGGTTCTGCGGTGGAACGCCCGCAGCCAGGATCGCCTCGGTCAGCCGCCCGGTTCCGGGGCCGAATTCCACAACCTTGCCACTGTGCGGGCCCAGCCCTTCGGCCATGGCGCGGGCAAGCGCCGGTGACGACGGTACAACCGCAGACACCATGCGCGGATTGCGCAGGGCCTCTTTCAGGAACAGCCGTGTATCCTGAAGCATCGTCTCAGGACTTGCGGAAGCGGTCGAGCCGCACCACCTCGGCCTCTCGCGGGGGGGGCGGGGGATCGTCATCGCCGCCGTCATCATCGTCGTCTTCGTCGGTGGCGTCCTCGTCATCATCCTCGTCATGCGACTCGAATCGCAGACCGAATTCTACCGAGGGATCGACAAAGGTGCGCAGCGCGTCGAAGGGAACGCGCATCGGTTCGGGCTGGTTGCCGAAATTCAGCGTGACGGTGAACCCCTCGTCATCGACCATCAGGTTCTCGAACCAATGCTGGATCACGATGGTCATTTCCGATGGATAGCGGGCGCGCAGCCAGTCGGCAATCTGCACATCGGGGTCGGTCGTGTCGAAGGTGATGAAGAAATGGTGCGCGCCGGGCAGACCATGGTCGGCCACGTCGGTCAGCACTTGCCGGATCAGGCCCCGCATCGCCTGATGCATCAGGTTGCCGTAATCGATGCCACGCGCCATGCCGCCCCCTCGTCGTGTTGTCGGCCAGCATAGGGGATTTGACCCGCGATGGAAGGGGGCGGGCCGGATTTTTCGCCGCACTCGCAAAGTCCGCATCCCGGACCGGCCACAGGGGCGGATCAACTGGTCGGGGCGGTCAGTTCGCGCAGCATCTTGGCGCGTATCGCGCGGGCATAGTCCAGATGGCCCTGTGCCGTCTCCACGAATCCGCGCGGCGTGATCACCCAGCGCCGATAATAGTTGGTGATCGACAGGCCCATCGACTCGATTGCCAGCCCGTTGACCTCTACCCCCGCCTCGATCGCTGCGCGTCTTGCGCGCGGGGTTGTGAAGCCGACGTTTTCGTCCCCGTCGCCGGACATGTCGATGATCTTGCGCCGGCAATCCGAAACGGCCGAAAACTGCGCCAGAGAAAACTCCAGCGCCTCGCCCACCGCCGTGTCCGAGCCTGGAAAGGCGCGCGGCATGGTGCGCACCCGTTCCGCCATGCGGTCAACGGCGCGCTGGTCGAGCATCCGTTGCCAGGGGATCACCAGGGCCTGTTGCCCCAGCGCAGACCATTGCACCACGGCAAGCGCGACCTGTTCCTGCACCAGCACCTCGCGGATCTGACGGTCGGCGAGTGCCGCCGCCAGCCCATCGGCCTGCAAGCGCCATTCGCCGGCATCGACCGAGCCCGAGACATCCATGGCCAGCACAAGCGCGGCCTTGCAGGCGTGGCCCGCACCGGGCAGCATGAGGGACAGGGCAAAGGCAAGGGCGCGCATGGCCCGAGCCTAGCGTCATTCACATCGCAAATCGACGGCTGATCACAGCTCGATCTTCTGGAATCCGTCGCGCAGGGCGGTGGACCAGGCTTCGGACATGGCGCGGAAATCGGGGTCGCCCGCCTCGATCCGCCGGGCCGCTGTCACCTTCAGTGCGTCCTTGTCGATCACCGCAAGATCCAGCGGCATTCCGACCGACAGGTTCGACCGCAGGGTCGAATCCATGCTCAGCAGCACGGCCTTTTGTGCATCAAGCAGGCTGGTCGATGGTTTGACCACACGGTCCAGGATCGGCTTGCCATATTTGTGCTCGCCAATCTGAAGAAAGGGTGTGTCCTCGGTCGCCTCGATGAAATTGCCTTCGGGATAGATCAGGAACATCCGCATCCCGCCGCCCTTGCGCTGACCCGCCACGATCATGCTGGCGCTGGCGCCCTGGCCCATGGCCGACAGCTTTTCCTGAATTTCGCCACGCACGGCGGCAAGGGTCGAGCCGACGATCTCGGCCACGGCCAGCATGGTGGGCGCCCGCAGAATGCAGGTCGTGGGATCGGCATCGGGCGAATCGTTCATGTCGCGCAGCCGGGCAATGGTCGTCTGCGTGACCGACAGGCTGCCCGCCGTCATGATCACGATGACGCGTTCGCCCGGCACCTCGAAGGTGAACATCTTGCGATAGGTGGCGATATTGTCCAGCCCGGCATTGGTGCGGGTGTCCGACAGCAGCACCATTCCTTCGTTCAGCAGCAGGCCCACGCAATAGGTCATCGTCACATATCCGATTCGGTTGCGAGACCGACGCTAGCGGGAATTCTGCACCGCGGAAACGGGGCAGGGCACACACACCGCGCCTTGCCAGAGAAATAGCCAGGCTGTGGCTGCCGTGCCAAGGCGCTATTGCTGTGCGTTCTGCACCGATTGGACCGCGACCCGCACATCCATCTGTTCTTCGCCGGGGCTGCGGGCGATGCCGCGGATCGGCGCGGCGTCACGGGCGTCGAAACCGGAACCAAGCCGGATATACCGCTCATCGGGGCAACAGCGGTTCGCGGGATCGAACCCGACCCATCCCAGCCCGTCCACCCACAGTTCTGCCCAGGCGTGGGCGGCCTCGTGTGGTCTGCCCTCGGCATCCGCCAACAGATAGCCCGAGACATACCGCCCCGGCATCTCGCGGTCGCGGGCACAGGCGATCAGGGCATGGGCATGATCCTGGCAGACGCCTTCGCCCATGGCCAGCGCCTCGGCGGCGGTGGTGTGGGCATGGGTTTTGCCGGGGGCATAGGCGATGGATTCCGCCACGATGGCAGCCAGCCCATGAGCCAGCGCCAGAGAGCTGTCCGCCTCGACCGACCGGGCCAGCGCGGCCAGCGCGGCATCGGCGCGGGTTGGCCCGGTTTCGCGCAGATAGGCCATGGGCGATACCTGCTCGCGGTGTCCGCGCAGCACGCCCGTAAGGTCGCGAGTCTCGACCAGGCCCGTCACGGTCACGGTGATTTCAGAGACGGGCCCCGCCACCGTCCAACCCTGGATCCAGTCGCCGGCGCCATCCCGGAACCCGCCGCCCTTTACCCCGCCAGATACGGTGACCTGCCAATCCTCTACCCGCTGGCCGTCAAAGCTGGAAGGATGCAGCCTATGGCTTTGCACCGCGGCGCGCACCGGCTGGTCATAGCGGTAGAGCGTCACATGTTCGACGGCCAGCCTCATCGCACATCCCCGTTCAGATAGGCGTCATGGATGGTCCGTCCGATCCCCGAGATTTCACCGATGAAGCGGGTCAGGAATTCGTGCATTCCTTCCTCGAAAATATCCTCGACCTTCATCTCGGCCAGTTCCCCCAATATGCCGCGCGCCGCCTGCTGCGCGGCGCCCGAACGATGATAGCGCTTTGCCAGCCGGTCAAGATGCAGTGTCAGCCCCTCGACACAGGTGATCAGCGACCGGGGGCACTGGTTGTTCAGGATCAGGAAATGCGCGATCTTGGCCGCCGTCACATCGCCGCCATAGGCCCAATGGAAGGCCCGGTGCGACGACATGGCCCGCAACAGCGTGGTCCATTGATAGTTGTCCAGCCCCGATCCCACGAAATCGGCTCTTGGCAGCAGCACATAGTATTTGACGTCCAGCAGCCGCGCGGTGTTGTCGGCGCGTTCCAGAAAGAACCCGAGGTTCAGGAAATCATGCCCGTCGTTGCGCAGAAGCGTGGCGTCGATCGCGCCGCGCACCATGGCCGCATGGCGCATCGTCCATTCCGTCAGGGTGAACAGCGACAGGTCGCTGCGCGGGGTCCGTTCCAACTGACGCAGTTCCTGAAAGGCGGTGTTCAGCGCGTCCCAGACCTGCACCGACAGCGCCGTCCGCACGATCCGCCCGTTCTCTCTTGCCCGCGTGATGCAGCTAGCCACCGAAGAGGCATTGTCGCGGTCAAAGAACAGATGGCTTTCTATGTTTCGCTGCACGGCCTCGCCGTATTTGCGGGCAAAGGCGTCGGCACTGCCCCCGGCGTGCAGCAGCGCATCCCATTCGTTGCGGTAGCCTTGCCCGGCATTGGGCAACAGGGCGATCCGCGCGCCCACTTCCAGCAGCCGCGCCGCGGTTTCGGCGCGCTCCATGTAGCGCGCCAGCCAGTGCAGGTTGTCGGCGGTCCGGCTCAGCATGACAATTCCTCCCGGCAACGGCTGGCGTTTTCATCTGACGGCACAGATCCGGCGGGGGTGTGCGTCGGCGCCCCATCCGTTCGGCAAACTGTCGGCGCGGGGCGCAGGGGCCTTGGTGCCGTCTGCGCCAGTCCATCGGATGCCCGCATCATTCCGCCAGCACCCATGTATCCTTGACCCCGCCACCCTGCGACGAGTTCACCACCAAGGATCCGTCGCGCAGCGCAACCCGTGTCAGCCCGCCCGGCACCAGTTCGATCCGCTCGCCCACCAGGCAATAGGGGCGCAGATCGACATGGCGGGGTGCCACGCCCTCTTCGACAAAGGTCGGCACGGTCGACAGCGCCAATGTCGGTTGCGCAATGTAATTGTCCGGGTCTTCGATGATGCGGTGGCGGAACGCCTCGATCTGTTCGGATGTCGATTTCGGCCCCACCAGCATCCCGTAGCCACCCGAGCCATGCACCTCCTTGACCACCAGTTCGCCCAGGTTTTCCAGCACATATTTCAGCTCGTCCGATTTCTGGCATTGCCAGGTCGGCACATTTTGCAGGATCGGTTCCTCGCCCAGATAGAAGCGCACCATTTCGGGCACATAGGTATAGACCGCCTTGTCGTCGGCCACGCCTGCCCCCGGCGCCGAACAGATGCTGACGCCGCCCGACCTGTACACATCCATCAGCCCCGGAATGCCCAGCATGGAATCGGGGCGAAAGCACAGCGGGTCCAGAAAGCTGTCGTCGATCCGGCGATAGATCACATCCACCTTGCGGGGGCCTTCGGTGGTGCGCATCCAGACGAATTCGCCCTCTACGAACAGATCCTGCCCCTCGACCAGTTCGACGCCCATCAGATCGGCCAGAAAGCTGTGTTCGTAGTAGGCGCTGTTGAAATGACCCGGTGTCAGGATCACCACATTGGGTTCGTGATTGCACTTCGGCGGTGCCACAGAGGCAAGCGTGCGGCGCAGCGCCTCGGGGTAGCCATCGACAGGCTGGATGCGGTTTTCCCGGAAGATGTCGGGGAACATCCGCATCATGATCTCGCGGTTTTCCAGCATGTAGGACACACCCGACGGCGTGCGGCAGTTGTCCTCTAGCACATAGAAATCATCCGGTCCGGTGCGCACCAGATCAATGCCCACGATATGGCTGTAGACGTCCTTTGGCGGGCGGATCCCGGCCACCGCCTTTTCATAGGCCTCGTTGCAATAGACCAGCCGTGCCGGGATGCGCCCGGCCCGCACGATCTCGCCCCGGCTGTAGACATCGGCCAGAAAGGCGTTCAGCGCCCGTGCCCTTTGCTTGATCCCGCGTTCCAGCCGGGTCCATTCCTGATTGGTGAAGACGCGCGGGAACATGTCAAAGGGGATCAGCCGGTCCGGGTCGCCCCCCTCGCCATAGACCGCGAAGGTGATTCCGATGCGCCGGAACAACTCCTCGGCCTCGGCCTGTTTCATCTGGCGCAGGGCTGCGGGCATTGCCGCCACCCAGTCCTGAAGTCTCGCATAGGGAGGGCGCACCCGCCCCGAATGGAACATTTCGTTAAAAAAACTTGTCACGATGCCCCCTGATGCACTCGTTAACACCAGTCAATCACTGCGGGCGGCGAAAGGACAAGCCCCCTGATCGGGGCGGTTGCGTCAGGTGGGTGGGTCTGCCTGTTTTTTGTGCAAGTACCGGGTGTGAACGGGGGGTGACTGGCGGAACCTGCCCATGCCATCGGCATTCAAGGGCACTATGCGGGCCAGTCGCGTGAAAAAGTGGCAGGTTGCCGGGTTGCCCTGCACCCGGCCAGGCGGAGGTCTGTGCCGATCTGCGCGGCTGTGGGGGCGCGACTGCGCCCTGCCTCGGGTCGCGGGGTCGCGCTGTGCCGCCATGGCTTGCGCCGCTGTGCGACAGGAGATGTTCCCTTTTCGTGCCCGCTGCCCTAAGTTTGCCCCATGCCGCGCGATCCTGTTCTTGTCGTCGATCCCAAAGGTCTGGCCTGCCCGGCGGGGGGATTCCATGTCGATCCGTCCGGCAAGGTGGCGCTGGCGGTCGTGACCCATGCCCATGCCGATCACGCACGCCCCGGCGCAGGGGCCTATCTGGCGACGCCCGGCACGGCGGTGATGCTGCGTCAGCGGCTGGGCCGTGTCACCGTGCAGGAATTGCCCTTTGGCCAACGATTGCGCGTCGCGGGGGCCGAGGTCAGTTTCCATCCCTCCGGCCATCTGCCCGGCGCAGCACAGGTGCGGATCGAGGTGGGGGGCGAGATCTGGGTGGTCTCTGGCGACTACAAGACCGAGGAGGACGGCCTTGCCGAACCGTTCGAGCCGGTGGCCTGCCATGGGTTCGTCACAGAATGCACCTTTGGGCTGCCGGTGTTCCGCTGGTCGCCGCAGGCGCTGGTTGCCGATCAGATCCGGGGCTGGTGGCAGTCCGCTGCGGCCGCAGGGCAGGGGGCCGCGATTGCCGCCTATTCACTGGGCAAGGCCCAACGGTTGCTGCATCTGCTGGCCGGAACCGGGCCAGGGCCAGTTCTGTTGCACCCGGCTGCGGCTGCGGCCACCACGGCGTTGGCCTCTGTCGGCTACTCCCTGCCGGCGGCATCTGTGTGGGATGGTGCGGCGCTGCCATCGGGCGCCCTGCTGATTGCGGCGCCGCAGGCCGGGCTTCCGGCCCGGACCCGCAGCGCGATGGCTTCGGGCTGGATGGCGCTGCGTGGCACGCGGCGCGGCGCGGGCCAAGGTTTCGTATTGTCGGATCATGCCGACTGGCCGGGACTGAACGCCGCCATCCGGGCCACCGGCGCCAGCCGCGTGCTGGTGACGCATGGCTATGAAGACGCCTTTGCCCGCTGGCTTTGCGAACAGGGCCTTGATGCGGCGCCGCTGACATCCGCTGCGGGGCGGGCATGACACAGGCCGCCGTCCCCCCTTGCACCCATCGGATCACGCGTCTGGCCGGTCGACGTGCCGGGACGACCCGTGCCCCCGTGCGCAGGCCATGAGGGCGTTTGCCGCCCTGATCGAGGCGTTGACGACCGGCGCCCCTGCGGTTCCCGCGCTGGGCGCCTATCTGCGGTCGGCATCGCCTGTCGAGGCGGCGCATGTGCTGTCCTGGGTATCTGGCCAGCGCCCCCGGCCCGCCGTGACGCTCGCCGCCCTGCGTCAGGCCGCCTGTCGTGCCGAGGGGATCCCCGACTGGCTGTTCGAGGCAAGCCGGGCCGCTGCCGGCAGCGTGGCCGAAACGATTGCCCATCTGTTGCCCGACGCCCCGACCCCCGAGGAGGTCGCGCCGCAGGATCTGCTCGGGCAGTGTCGCGGCCTGGAGCCCGATGAGATCCTCGCGCGGCTTGAGGTCTTGCCGGTTACGGTCCGGCTGGCCGCGATCCGCCTGTTGACCGGCACGCTGCGCCTGACCCTGCCTGCGCCGCAGATTGGCCAGGCACTGGCAGAGATCAGCGGGGGCATTGCGGGGGCAATCGTGCTGAAGCTGGAGACCTGGAGGCCAGAGATGGGGCTTGCCGCGCTGATCGCTGCGGTCGCCCCGGAACAGATCGCCCGGCCCTTTGCCACACTGCGCCCGTTCACGGGGCCCGCTGGTCCGGTTGCGGACTGGGCCGCCTTTCCCCGCATGGACCAGCCGCGCCTGCAAGTGCTGCGCCGGACCGGCCCGGCGCAGGTCTGGGCCGAAGATGGCAGGTTGCTGACCGGGACCAGGCCCGACCTTGCATCGGTCTTGCAGGATCTGGCAATCGGCACCGTGATCGAGGCGGTAGAGCCGCAGCCCGGTGTCCTGTGGGCGCTGGATCTGCTGGAATGGCGGGGCCAACCCGTGGCGGCCCTTGGTTTCGCGCAGCGCCGGGCCTTGCTGGCGGAGGGTTGCGGCGGGCCGATCGGCCTTGCGCCCGCCGTGCCCGCGACGGACTGGGCCGCGCTTGAGTTGATCCGTCGGCGGGAGGGCCTGTGGCTGCGTCGTCAGGATGCCGGCCCGGACTGCCCCTGGCATGACTGGGCGCCGCATCCGCGCGAAACCGATGCGGTGCTGGTCCATGCCGAACTGGGGTCCGGCGGCCGGGACATCGCGGGGCTGACCTTCGCCGTGCGCTCTGGCACGGCCTTGGTGCCGGTCGCCCGGACCATCGACGGTCTGTCGCGCGAAGATCTGGACGATCTGGGCACCTGGATCCGCCGCCATGCAACCGCGCGTTTCGGTCCGGTCCGCGAGGTGCCGCCCCGGCGCCTCTACCGGCTGGGGTTCGAGGCGGTGGACCCGGCACCGCGCCGCAAGGCGGGGCTTTGGCTGCGTGCGCCGCGGATCCTGGCCTATCTGCCGGATCATTCCCCCGATCAGGTTGCCAGGCTGGACAGCCTGACCGACCCGGCGCTTGATCCGCGCGGCCAAGACCGCTAGACAGCCCTACCCATGACACAGGAGACAGCATGGCCGGAGGCTCTGCATTTGCCCGACTGAAGGTCCGCCTTCATCCCGAGGGGCGCAAGTTCGTCGCCATTTTCGCAGCCGTCACCCTGGCGCTGTTCCTGATCTGGGAACCGCTGGGCTGGGTGGGTGTGATCCTGACAATCTGGTGCCTCGCCTTTTTCCGCGACCCGATCCGCGCGGTCCCGCAGCAGGACGGGCTGGTCGTCAGCCCGGCCGATGGCGTCGTCCAGATGATCGAACGGGTGGCGACACCGCCGGAACTGGGAATGCAGGCGGCAGAGCTGACCCGCATCTCGGTGTTCATGGATGTCTTCGACTGCCATGTGAACCGCGCGCCCATTGGCGGGACAGTCACGAAAGTGGCCTATGTCGAGGGCAAGTTCCTCAACGCCTCGCTCGACAAGGCGTCTTTGGACAACGAGCGCAATGGCCTGCTGCTGACGCTGCCCGACGGGCGCGAGGTGGGCATGGTCCAGATTGCCGGACTCGTCGCCCGCCGCATCCTGTGCTGGGTCCAGCCGGGGCAGGCGCTCGACACCGGAGAGCGCTTTGGCCTGATCCGGTTCGGCTCGCGCGTCGATGTGTATCTGCCCGATGGTGTCGCCCCGCTGGTCGCGGTGGGGCAAAAGGCGGTGGCCGGTGAAACGGTGCTGGCCGATCTGGCAGCAGGCCCCGTCGCGCGCCGCGCGCGGATGATCTGAGCCATGGACAACCGGCGCGAATCCCTTCCGTTCCTGCATCTGGTGCCGAACCTTGTCACCATCATCGGGCTTTGCGCCGGGCTGACGGCCATCCGCTATTCCTTTGACGGGCGGTTCGCGGTGGCGACCGGGCTGATCGTCTTTGCCGCGCTGATCGACGGGCTGGACGGTCTGATCGCCCGGCGCCTGCGGGCCACCAGCCAGATCGGGGCCGAACTCGACTCGCTGTCGGATTTCGTTTGCTTTGGTGTGGCCCCGGCCATTGTCGTCTTTCGCTTTGGGATGACGCAGGATCCGGGGCTCGGCTGGGTCTTTGCGCTGGTGTATGCGATCTGTTGCTGCCTGCGTCTTGCGCGGTTCAACGTGATGCGGGCCAGCCCGGACGCGCCGGGCCATTTCGTCGGGGTTCCCGCTCCGGCAGGGGCGGGGCTTGCGCTGATGCCGGTCTTTGCCACCTTTGCCGGGATCGTCGATCTGGCTGACGTGCCGCTGCTGGTGGCGCTGTGGCTGGGCATGATCGGCGTGCTTATGGTCAGCCGCATCCCTACCCCTTCGGCCAAGGGCCTGCGGGTGCCGCGCGACAAGGCGGTCTATGTGCTGGTCGGCGCCGCCCTGATGGTCGGGCTGATCCTCAGCCGGTTCTGGCTGCTGATGTTCGTGCTGGGCCTTGCCTATCTGGCGGTCGTCCTGTGGCAGGCGGTGCGCCACCGCCGCTTCTGACATGCGGCGCCTGTCGCGCTGATCCGAGATCCCCGCCAAGGACTGCGCGCCTCTGTCGCGCAGCCGGGGCAGACAAACCCTTTCCCCGGTTTGCGCATTCCCGCCGCCGTTCCCCTTGCACCCCCGCCAGATATATGTTCCACAACCCCTGTGGTGCCAGACGGGTGCCAAGCGGAACGGATGGCGGAAGGCATGGCGAATACGGGTATGAAACCGACCGAGGAAATCTCGGTACGCGAAGTTTTCGGAATCGATACCGACATGAAGGTCAAGGCCTTCGAGGATCGCACGGATCGCGTTCCCGCGATCGACCCGACCTACAAATTCGACCCGGACACGACCCTGGCCATCCTTGCAGGCTTTGCCTACAACCGTCGCGTGATGATCCAGGGCTATCACGGCACCGGCAAATCCACCCATATCGAGCAGGTGGCGGCACGGCTGAACTGGCCTTGTGTGCGTGTCAACCTTGACAGCCACATCAGCCGGATCGACCTGATCGGCAAGGATGCCATCAAGCTTGAAGACGGCAAGCAGGTCACGAAATTCCACGAGGGGATCCTGCCCTGGGCGCTGCGCAACCCCGTTGCCATCGTGTTCGACGAATACGACGCCGGGCGAGCCGACGTGATGTTCGTCATCCAGCGCGTGCTGGAACATGACGGCAAGCTGACCCTGCTGGATCAGAACGAGATCATCACCCCGCATCCGTCCTTCCGCCTGTTCGCCACGGCGAACACCGTGGGTCTGGGCGATACGACCGGCCTGTATCACGGCACCCAACAGATCAACCAGGCCCAGATGGACCGCTGGTCGCTGGTGGCCACGCTGAACTATCTGTCGCATGATGCCGAGGCGGCCATCGTGCTGGCCAAGAACCCGCATTACAACAACGAGAAGGGCCGCAAGACCATCAATCAGATGGTCACGGTGGCCGACCTGACCCGCACGGCCTTTATGAATGGCAACCTGTCCACGGTGATGTCGCCACGGACGGTGCTGAACTGGGCCCAGAATGCCGAGATCTTCCGCAATGTCGGCTATGCGTTCCGTCTGTCGTTCCTGAACAAATGCGACGAGCTGGAACGCCAGACTGTGGCGGAATTCTATCAGCGCTGCTTTGGCGAAGAGCTGCCGGAATCGGCAGCGAGCCAGGCGATGAAATAGCGCGGCCGATCCTGTCGGAAGGATGCAAGGGCGCCCCTCGGGCGCCCTTGGTGTTTTCGGATCAGGCGGGCTGCGGGTGATCCTGACGGGCGCGCGGCAAGGCGCGCATCGCTGCGGCCGTTTTCGGCGGGATCGGCCGGATCGTACCGGGGGGCGCGAGGGTGGCGCCCGTGGCCGGCATGGCGTCGGGCAGGGGGCTCTCTTGCGGTTTGCGGGACTTTGCCGCCTCGCACAGCAGCGCCAGTCCGATCTGTAGCGCGATGCCACCCAGAATGATGCTTGCGTCCAGCGTCAGCCCGGCGGGGTATCCCGCTTCGTCCAGCATCAGCCGCAGGATGCGTGCCACAAAGGACAGCATGGTGCCAAAGGCGAAAACCGGCAACGCCTGCCGCCCCATCACGGCCAGGAGCCGCAAACCGGGTGCCGTGGCGGCGGTGCGCAAGGCGGGCCAGGCGCTGGCCAGATAGGCCAGCGACAGCACATGCAGCAGGCGGGGCAATTCCACATAGCCCTTGTCGAACTGCACGAACAGCCGGGGCACGCCCAGATCCGCGAGCGCGCCCAGCAAGGCCCGCCCGCCATGCGCCACCTGCGGCACGCTGACCCAGACCAGCGAAACACCAAGATAGCCTGCCGCCAGCGCCACCAGTTTCGGGTGCACCGGCACCAGCCGTTGGCCCGCTTTCAGCCGCAGACCGATCAGCAGACCCACCACAAAGATCAACTGCCATGACAGCGGGTTCAGAAACCAGCCGTTCAGCCCCGGATAGGTGGTCAGGTTCACCCGCGCGGTGCCTGCCAGCAGCCACAGCCCGACAGACCCGGCCAGCAGCCCCATCGGCCGCCGTATCCCCAGCCACAGGGCGGCTGGGGTTGCCAGCAACAGCAGCACATAGAGCGGCAGGATGTTCACATATCCGAATTGGTGCAGCATCAGCGGCAGTCCGACGAACACCCCCAACGGGTCGCGCAACAGCGCGTCGAAGTTGTCGCCCAGCATCAGCGCCGGGTTGCCGCCGAACCGCATCAATCCCGCCACCAGGGCAAGAACGGCCAGCGACAGCATCAGATGCACCTGATAGAGCGACCATGCCCGCCCCCAGGGCCGCAGCGCCGCCCGCCAGACGACCCCGTCCGAGAAGCCCCGCCCATAGGCCAGCGCGGCAGAGATCCCGGCCAGCAGGACAAAGGCTTCGGCTGCGTCCGAAAAGCCGAAATTCCGGCTTGTCACCCGCTCGAACATATTGCCGGGCACGTGGTTGATGAAGATCATCGTCAGCGCGACGCCCCGGATCAGGTCGATCCGGTGGTCTCTTGGGGTGGAACGGGCAAACGGTTGATCTGACATCAGTTTTCCGATGTGGATGCACGGGGCATTGTACATAGCCCCGGTGGCTGCCCCTGTCATGCGCCGAACGCGGTCAGGCGCGCGCGCGACGGAATGCCGCCTGTTCCTTGCAACGGCATAGGCGCCCGCCTGCCGGTTGATGCCGGGTTCCATCCCTGGTCATGGTGTAACGGCGATGTGATCGCAGGATGGCCCGCGCCGCCCGACTCGTGCGGTGCCATGCGAATGGCTGCCTCCTCGCGATGGTCGTGCGGTGCCGCCTGCGTTGCCTAGCCGCCGAAGCCCCGCTCCCCGGCGCGCAGATGCGGCACGCAATTTTGCCGAAGTTCATTTGATTGGCGGTCAATCGGGGTGCATGATGCAATCATGCGCAGTTTGCGAATGGCGACCATGCTGCTCTGTCTGGTTCTGACGCCTGCAATGGCCGTCGGTCAGAGCAGGCCCGATCCAGAGGGCGCGCTGTATCGCTTTGCCTCCTGTGCGGGGCGATTGTCTGCCCTGATGGAGCATCAATGGCTGATGGACCCGGCGGCATCGGATCGCACCGATGGCCTGCGCCGCCAGGTGCTGGAACTGCTTGCGGCGGTCGCGCAGGACCGTCCGGCTGCGCAGGCGGCCATGATGTTGCGGATCGAGACCAAGGCCGCCCATGCCGCGTTGTTGTCCGCTGCAACATTCGGCGCCAATGCGGCGGCATCCGATCAGGCAAGGCGGCTGGAGCGCGCCTGTACATCACTTCTTGGACTGTCGTGACAGAAAAAGGGGCGGTCGCCCGCCCCCGATCACTCGCACACAAAGACCCACTCAGCCGCGCGCGGCTTTGGTCGCTTTGGTCCACCAGATCAGCTCATCCAGCATCGCCTTGGCGCTGCCGCCAATGCTGCCCTCGATGTCGCCCAGATTGCCCGAGCCGCCAAAGCCCGGATGCACCTTCATGAAATCGCCACCGGCGATGTGAACCGCCGACCGGGTCGAGGCCATTTGCAATTCGATCCCGATACCGCGCAGATGTTCCGCCGCGCGCGCGCCGCCCACACCGCCATAGCCGACGATGCCGAACGCCTTTTGGTTCCATTCGACATAGGCCTGGTCCAGCGCATTCTTGAGCGCGCCGGTGATCGAGTGATTGTATTCCGCCACGATGAAGATGTAGCCGTCGAACTCGCCGATCTTCTTTTGCCAGGCGACGGCCTTTTCGTTTTTTGACGGCGCCCATAGATTCGACGCTGCTTCATCGAACAGCGGCAGGTCAAAATCGCGCAGGTCCACGATTTCGGCGTCCATGTCGCCACGTGCGTTGGCCTGGTCGAGGATCCATTTGGCGGGAATCTCGCCGAAACGGGTGGGGCGGGTCGATCCGATGATGACGGCAATCTTGGGTTTGGACATCGTGAATTTCCTTTTGGATGCTGCGTCGCAGGGGTGCTGCGTCTGGTGCCAGAGGTGGCGCGTCGATGGCCCGCGATCAATTCTGCGCAAGTGTCAAGCCGCTGTGCATCTGCGCACGGAACCGGGCGCCATTCTCCTCTTGCGGTGCTGCATACGCATTCTTGCGCTTGGCTCTGCCGGGTGTATGTTCGGGCCATGAACAAGCCCGTCGACAACCCCGCAGATCCCTTCAAGAAAGCCTTGGCCGAGGCCACGCGGACCATGGCGGATGATCCCGACCTGACGGTGACCTATTCGGTCGATCCGGCCGGGATGACCAAGGACACGATGCGCCTGCCGCAGGTGTCGCGCCGCATGACCCGTGACGAGGTTTTGCTGGCCCGCGGCACGGCGGATGCCTTTGCGCTGCGCCACAAGTACCATGACGACGGCACAGCCGGGCGCTATGCCCCGACCGGCCAACTGGCCCGCGACATCTATGAGGCGATGGAAACTGCCCGCTGCGAGGCGGTGGGCGCCCGTGTGATGCCGGGAACGGCCGTCAACATTGATGCCAAGATCGCGCACGAGGCCGATCGCAAGGGCTATGGCCAGATCACCCAGGCGTCGGATGCGCCGCTGGCGGTGGCTGCGGGCTATCTGGTGCGCCATCTGGCCACTGGCCGCCCCCTGCCGCGCGGGGCGCAGAACGTGATGGATCTGTGGCGCGGCTTCATCGAGGCGCAGGCCGGCGGCACGCTGGAAAATCTGGGCGATGTGCTGGCCGATCAGGCCGCATTCGCCCGGCTTGCCCGGCAGGTGATTGCCGATCTGGGATATGGCGATCAGTTGGGCGACGACCCCGACCAGAACGACAATCAGGACGAATCGGAAGAGCAGGGCGAAGAGGACGACGATCCCGACAGCGCCGGGTCCGAAGACGATCAGCAGGACGACGAGGGCGATGCCGACCCCGAGCGCAGCCAGGACGAACAGCAGGATGCCGCGCAGGCCCAGGTCTCGACAGAAGACTCCGAAGATCTTGACGATATGGAAGAGGCCGACAACCCGGCCCCCGATGCCCCCCCCGAACCACCTCCGCCGCCCGCGCTGTCGGATGCCGATCCGAATTACCGTGCCTATCTGACCCAGTTCGACGAGGAAATCCGCGCAGAGGATCTGGCGGAGCCTGCCGAGCTGGAGCGCCTGCGCGCCTATCTGGATCAGCAACTGGAGCCGCTGAAAGGCGCCGTCAGCCGCCTGGCCAACAAGTTGCAGCGCCGCTTGCAGGCCCAGCAGAACCGGAGCTGGCTGTTCGATCTGGAGGAAGGCATCCTCGATGCGGGCCGTCTGGCCCGCGTGGTCGCCAACCCGACGACGCCGCTGTCGTTCAAATGGGAAAAGGACACCGAGTTCCGCGATACCGTGGTGACGCTGCTGCTGGACAATTCCGGCTCCATGCGCGGCCGCCCGATCTCCATCGCGGCGATCTGCGCTGATGTGCTGGCCCGCACGCTGGAGCGCTGCGCCGTCAAGGTCGAGATCCTCGGTTTCACCACCCGCGCCTGGAAGGGCGGACAAAGCCGGGAAAAATGGCTGGCCGACGGGCGCCCGCAACAGCCGGGCCGTCTGAACGACCTGCGCCATATCATCTATAAATCCGCCGATGCCCCCTGGCGGCGGACGCGCGACAATCTGGGCCTGATGATGAAGGAGGGCCTGCTGAAGGAAAACATCGACGGCGAGGCGCTGGAATGGGCGCATCGCAGGGTCACGGCGCGACGGGAACAGCGCAAGATCCTGATGGTGATCTCGGACGGTGCCCCGGTTGATGACAGCACGCTGTCGGTCAACCCGGCGAGCTATCTGGAGAAACACCTGCGCGATGTGATCGCCATGGTGGAAAAACGCAAGCAGGTGGAGTTGATCGCCATCGGGATCGGCCACGACGTGACCCGCTATTACGAGCGCGCCGTGACGATCACGGATGTCGAGCAACTGGCAGGTGCGATGACCGAACAACTGGCCAGCCTGTTCGATACCGACCCGCGCAAACGTGCCCGTGTGCTGGGCATGTCCAAGGCTGCCGGCTGGCGATAGGCGGACACTCCCGCAGGTCGTTCACCCTGCCAGGGCAGGGCGCTCCCTTTGGGCATGGCGTCGCGCGTGTCGCGCGACGTGCCTCCGGCGGGGGTATTTGGGGCAAGATGAAAGCTGGCGCCGAGAGGCGCTTGGGGGCCGCTTTTCCCGCATCTTCAGGATCATGTTCCTGACGGAAACGTCCGCCCGGTGGGAGGTCGCAGGATCAGGGCCGGGGGTGGAGCAGGGTGGACACCGCCTCGATCACTTGCGCCTCGCGCGGATCCCAGTCGCCGTCGGCTTCGGCCACCCGCCGCAGGGCGGCACGCAGGTCCGCGCGGTGTGCGGGCGGCAGGGCGGCGCGCAACATCGGGCCGAGTTCGGCCGTTGCCGGCAGAGTCTGCGCCAGTCGCTCGCTCTCGGCCCGCAGGCGTGCGGCCTCGACCGGACCAAGGCCGAACATCGCGCCCAGCAGCCGGTCCATTTCGCGCAGTTCCTCGACCCTCAAGGTCGCGTCTGCCTGCGCGACCCGGATCATCAATGTGCCCAGCAGGTGCCGGGCATCTGCTTGCGGCAGGGGGCGATCCGGCGGGACGCCACGCAGGCGATCCAGCAACCTGGTGAGCATGGGCTGTCCTCTTGCCGTCTTGCTCCGCAGACCATTGCGCAGGACGGCAGGGGGTGCAACCCTGCACCGGATTTCGTGTTGCAGGGGGTTCGACATGTTGCAGTCCTTCACCGCCACCACCACGCCTGATCAGGGTCCGCCCCGGCTGGCGGCCTTGCGCGCGGCCATGCGTGCGGACGGGGTGCAGGGGTTTCTGGTGCCGCGCGCGGATGCGTTTCAGGGGGAATATGTGGCCGCCTGTGACGAACGGCTGGCCTGGCTGACGGGCTTTACCGGATCGGCGGGTTTCTGCATCGCGTTGACGGCGCTTGCAGGGGTGTTCATCGACGGGCGATACCGTTTGCAGGTGCGCGCGCAGGTGGCGCCCGAGTTCACCCCGGTGCCCTGGCCCGAAACCCAGGCTGGTCCCTGGCTGCGCGCCAATCTTGCCAGCGGCGTGGTGGGTTTTGATCCCTGGCTTCACACTGCCGACGAGATGGCGCGGATCGAGACGGCGCTGGCCGGACATCCCGTGACGCTGCGCCCGATGCGCAACCTGCTCGATACCGTGTGGCCTGACCGGCCCGATCCGCCGCAGGGGCAGGTCTGGCCCCATCCCGATCATCTTGCCGGGGAAAGTTCGGCCAGCAAGCGTGCCCGTCTTGGCGCCGTGCTGCGCGCGGCAGGTCATCGCGCCGCAGTGCTGACCCTGCCCGATTCGATCTGCTGGCTGCTGAACATCCGGGGTGCGGATGTGCCCCGGAACCCGGTCGTGCAAGCCTTTGCCATCCTGCATGATGATGGCCGCGTCACTGTCTTTGCCGATCCGGAAAAGTTCGGGCCAGAGGCACGGGCCGCGCTGGGCGATCATGTCACGCTGCGACCGACAGTTGCCTTTGTCCCTGGTCTTCGCAGTCTGCAAGGCCCCGTGCGGGTGGATCGCAGTTCGGCTCCGCTGGCCGTCTCCTCCGAATTGCGCGAGGCAGGCGTGGAGGTGGTATGGGGCGACGATCCCTGTCGTCTGCCCAAAGCCTGCAAAGCCCCCGCCGAGATTGCGGCAAGCCGCGCGGCGCATCTGCGCGACGGCGTGGCGATGGCAGAGTTCCTGTGCTGGCTGGATGCCCAGGCGGCGGCGGTCAGCACCGGCGCCCGGCAGACCGAGATTGGCGTCGTCAAGGCGCTCGAGGCATTTCGCCGGGCAACCAATCAGTTGCACGACCTCAGTTTCGAAACCATCTGCGGGGCAGGGCCGAACGGGGCAATCGTTCATTACCGCGTGACCGAGGCGACCGATCGCGCGCTGGAGCCGGGCAGCCTGTTGCTGGTCGACAGCGGCGGCCAGTACCGTGACGGCACCACGGATATAACGCGCACTGTGGCCATCGGTGCCCCGCCCAAGGGGGCGGCAACCGCCTTTACAGCCGTGTTGCAGGGCATGATTGCCATCTGCCGCGCGCGCTGGCCCAAGGGCCTTGCCGGACGCGATCTGGATGCGCTGGCGCGGTACAACCTATGGCTTCAGGGGCGCGACTACGACCATGGCACAGGTCACGGGGTTGGCGCCTTCCTGTCGGTCCACGAAGGTCCGCAGCGCCTGTCGCGGGTCTCGGAGGTGCCGCTGGAGCCGGGCATGATCCTGTCGAACGAGCCGGGCTATTACCGCGAAGGCCACTACGGAATACGCATCGAGAACCTTGTCGTGGTTCAGCCGGCAGGCGCGCTGCCCGAGGGCGACACCGCCCGGTCCATGCTGGAATTCGAGACGCTCACACTCGCCCCAATCGACCGGACCCTGATTCTGGCAGACCGGCTTTCACCGGGCGAGCGGGACTGGCTGAATGCGTATCACGCCAGGGTGCTGGCCGAAATCGGCCCGCAGTGCACCGCCGATACCCGTGCCTGGCTGACCAGCGCCTGCGCCCCGATCTGACTTGCGGCGGCTTTCATCTTGCCGGAAATACCCTCCGGGGGTGCGGGGGTGGAAAACCCCCGCTGCGACAGCGCAGAAAGCGAACGGCCGGGCAAGGGCCCGGCCGTTCTCCGTTCGTTTGCCGGCGCTTAGAAGCCAGCTTTGATCTTTTCGAACTCCGCCAGTTGACGCTCGCGCAGTTGCGGGTTGTTGGGCACCTGGGGCAGGGTCGGGGCATCGACATGACCCAAGCCCGCGATCTCCAGATCTTCTTCGGATTTCAGGGCCATGCCCTTCAGATTGCTGTGGCCGTAGCCAAGTTCGTCCATCAGGGCGACAGCGGCATCGGGGCGCAGCCACGAGTTCATGAAATCATAGAGCTTGTCTTCGGAACCGGGGCCGTCCTTCATGTTCACAAAGCCGCAGACAAAGGTGGACGATCCCTCGGTTGCCTCGCGCTGGAAACCGACGGGGTAGTTTTCGGCCTGCAAGAGTGCGACGCCATCGTTCCACGACCATGACACCAGAACGGCGCCCGAGGCCATTTGCTGGGTCTGTTCCGACGGATCCGCCCAATAGGCATAGACATTCTGATGCGCCTCGCGCAGCCAGGCGGCGGCGGCGGCATATTGTTCTTCGGTGACTGCGGTCCAGTCGGTTACGCCGGTGGCCAGATAGGCCAGCGCCCAGACATCGTCCGAGCTGTCGGGCATCGAGGTGCGGCCCTGGTATTTCGGGTTCACAAAGACCTGGAGCGAGGCGACATCTTCCGCCGGAACCTGATCGGTGTTGTAGGCCACGGCCGTGGCGCCCCAGTAGCTGGGCAAGAACCACAGTCCCGCATCGTCCTTGAACACCGGCGAGTCCAGGAATTCGGGGTCGATGTCGGCCAGCGCGGTCAGCCGCGATTCATCCCAAGGTTCGATCAGCCCGGCATCGCGGTATTTCGACACCATCTGCGAACAGGGGTGCACGGCATCGACCTTGAAGCCGGACGCCACCTTCTGGAACGCCTCGTCATCGTCACCGAACAGCGCGAAGGTGGGGGGGGTGCCATGTTTGGCGACATAGTCGGCGAACAGGCCATCGACCTCGAACCCGGCCCAGTCGAAGACGGTCAGTTGCGGATCTGCGGCCATGACCGGGGTGGCAAGGGCAAACGCGGTCACAGAGGCCAGAAGGGCAGGCTTGCGGATCATGTCAGGTCCATGGTTGGAGAGTGGGAATACCGAACCGTAGAATAGCCCTGCTGCGGTCTCAAGCGTTTCCGTTGCCTGGCGCGCAACTTCATGCCGTTCGGCGCTTTTCCGCGCGCCATAGTGGCACAGGGCGTGATTCAGGGCAGGTTGCGGCTTGCCTCGTCGCCATGGTGCGTCCTATGGGTTGGGGCTTGTCAGCGTGCCGCAGGTCGTGGACAACTTGGGGCAACCGGCGCCAGTGTTTTGCCGGGTAGGCCGTCACTACGGGCATTCGGATTGTTGCAAAAAGGTCGGGGACGGTGATCACTCCCGCATATTGCGTGACCATGGCACGCTACAATCGTTGGCAGAACCGCTGCATTCTTCAGGCCGCCGAGGGGTTGGAGCCATCGGCCCGGCGCAAGCCGCGCGGGGCGTTCTGGGGCTCGATCTCGGGAACGCTGTCGCATCTGCTGTGGGGCGACCTGATGTGGATGAGCCGTTTCGATGGCGGCGCCCGTCCGGTCGGGGGGCTGGCTAGCAGCGCCGATGCCCATGGAGTGTGGGAGGATTGGCGGCGCGAACGGCAGGCGACGGATGCCAGGATCATCGGATGGGCTGACCGGCTGACAGAGGCGGAGTTGCAGGGCGATCTGTTCTGGCATTCCGGGCTGGCCGGGCGCAGCGTCACGCGGCCAATGGCGCTTTGCGTCATGCATTTCTTCAACCATCAGGCCCATCATCGTGGGCAGGTCCATGCCATGTTGACCATGGCAGGAGCCAGGACCGAGGATACCGACCTGTTCGTCATGCCTGACGAGGCGGACTGGATGTAGGGCGCGGTTGGCGCCACATGCCATGGCCAGACGGGCGCCGGACCCTTGCTGGACGATCCCGAACAACCCGACCGGACACAGGTGTAACACAGTGGACATGCAGGAGACCTTGCCCGACCCCTTGCGGCGCTGGCTGTCAGGGCGCGGCTGGGCGCTGCATCCGCATCAGGCCGAGATGCTTGCACGTGCTGGCGAGGCTGCAACCTTGCTGATCGCCCCGACCGGCGGTGGCAAGACATTGGCGGGCTTTCTGCCGACCCTGGCCGAACTGGGCGCCGCGCCCGCGCCGGGATTGCATACGCTTTATGTCTCGCCGCTCAAGGCGCTGACAGCCGATATCGCGCGCAACCTGCGTGCGCCGGTCGAGGGGGCAGGGCTGGCGATCCGGATCGAGGACCGGACCGGCGATACATCGGCCGCTGTCCGTCGGCGTCAGCGGGCCGATCCGCCGCATATCCTGTTGACGACGCCCGAAAGCCTGAGCCTGCTGCTGTCCTACGAGGATGCGCCACGCATCTTCGCGGGCCTGCGCCGGGTGGTGATCGACGAGGCCCATGCCCTGGCCGAAAGTCGGCGCGGCGATCAGTTGATGCTGGCATTGGCGCGGTTGCAGCGGATGGAACCGGGGCTGCGCCGCGTGGGCCTGTCGGCCACGGTCGAGGATCCCGACGCGCTGGCGCGGTTTCTGGCAGCGGGCGGTCAGGGCTGTGCCATCGTGCGCGCCGATCCGGGGCCGGAGCCGGACATCGCCATGCTGGAGACCGCGACCCCTCCGCCCTGGTCGGGCGGCGGCGGGCGCCATGCGGTGCCCGATGTGCTGCACCAGATCGCGCAGCACCGCATCACGCTGATCTTTCACAACACGCGGGCGCAGGCCGAGCTGTTCTTTCAGGCCCTGTGGATGGAGAATACCGACGGCCTGCCCATCGGCATCCACCATGGCGCCCTTGCGCGCGAGCAGCGCCAGCGGGTCGAGGCGGCGCTGGCGGCAGGGCAGTTGCGGGCGGTGGTTTGTACCGGCACGCTGGATCTTGGGATCGACTGGGGCGATGTGGATCTGGTGATCCAGATCGGCGCGCCAAAGAACGTCAAGCGGCTGGTCCAGCGGATCGGACGGGCCAACCACCGCTACAATGCGCCGTCAAAGGCCCGGCTGGTGCCCGCGAACCGCTTCGAGGTCGTCGAATGTGTGGCCGCACTGGAGGCGGTGCGCGCCCGAGATCTGGATGGCGATCCGCGGGGCCCCGGCCCGCTGGATGTGCTGTGTCAGCAAATCCTGATCGCGGCCTGTTCCGCGCCGTTCGCGGCGGATGATCTTTATGTCGAAGTCACGGGGGCGGGCCCCTATGCGGGGCTGAGCCGCGCCGATTTCGATGCCTGTCTCGACTATGCCGCGACGGGGGGCTATGCCTTGCGGGCCTATGACCGCTGGCAGCGCCTGATGCTGCGCGATGGCCTGTGGCGCTTGCGCGATCCGCGTTCGGCTGCCGTGATCCGGCAGAACATCGGCACCATCATCGACACCGAGACGCTGAAGGTGCGCCTGCGCGGCCGGGGCGGCGTGCCGCTGGGCGAAATTGAAGAGGGGTTCGCGGCCACCCTGACCCCCGGCGATACCTTTCTGATGGGGGGCGAGGTGGTGCGGTACGAGGGGCTGCGCGAGCTGACGGTCGAGGTCACGCGCAATCCGGGGCGCGCGCCCAAGGTGGCCGTGTTCAACGGAACCAAATTCGCCACCTCGACCCTGCTGTGCGACCGGATGCTGGCGCTGTTTCAGCGGCCCGGCTGGCCGGGGGTGCCGGTTCACACCGCGCGCTGGCTGGCCTTGCAGCGCGAACGGTCGCGGCTACCGGAACCGGGGCGGCTGTTGGTCGAGAGTTTCCCGTGGGACGGGCGGGCGCAAACGGTGATCTATGGCTTTGCCGGGCGCAATGCGCAGCAGACGCTGGGGTTGTTGCTGACCAACCGGATGGAGGCCGAAGGGCTGAACCCGCTGGGCTTTGTCGCCACCGATTACGCCACGCTGATCTGGGGGCTGGAGCCGGTGCCCGACATCTGCCCGCTGCTGGACCCGCAACGGCTGCGCGAGGGGCTGGAGGGCTGGCTTGCCGGAAATGCGGTGATGAAGCGGACCTTCCGCTCGGTGGCTATCGTGGCGGGACTGATCGAACAGTCGCGCGCAGGGCAGCGCAAATCGGGCAGGCAGGCCACCTTTTCGTCCGATATCCTGTATGACACGCTGCGGCGCCACGACCCGGACCACCTGCTGTTGCGGATCACGCGGGACGAGGCGGCACGCGGGCTGGTGGATTTCGGCCGGATCGAGGCGATGCTGGAACGTGTCGAGCGGCGCATTGACCATGTTCATCTGGAGATGCTGACCCCACTTGCCGCACCGCTGATGCTGGAGCCGGGGCGCATTCCCATCCATGGGGCCGCGCGCGAGATCCTGCTGGACCGGGCGGCAGGCCAGTTGATGCAGCGCGCGGGCCTTGGCCAACTGGAGGGATGAGCGGCCAGGTCCGGGGGTGTTCTGCCCCTGGCGCGCGCGTGGGTGCGCATCCCCCCGCCGGAGGATCCCGCATCAGGGTGCAAGGCTGCGCGGGGCTTGCACGGCGGCGGGCGATCTGGTGGGATGCAGAGGGGTCGGGGCTGGGCATGAGCGGATACGGTTTCACATTTCACGGCGAGCGGCTGGAGGCGCGGGCCTCGGGTGTGTTGTGGTGGGCGACCGAGCGCACGCTGATCGTGGGAGACCTGCATTTCGGCAAGGCGCAGCGTATGGCCTTGCGCGGCGGCGGCCTGTTGCCCCCCTATGAAATGCGCGAGACCCTTGCGCGGCTCGATGCCGAGATTTCCCTGCTGGATCCGGCTGTTGTGATCGCATTGGGCGACAGTTTCGACGACCCCGAGGCCGAG
The DNA here is from genome assembly GCF_900156815.1 of Gemmobacter megaterium. GTDB lineage: Bacteria > Pseudomonadota > Alphaproteobacteria > Rhodobacterales > Rhodobacteraceae > Wagnerdoeblera > Wagnerdoeblera megaterium. The sequence goes on along the minus strand of NZ_FTOT01000004.1, from coordinate 4,673 downwards.
GCGCGGCTGCTGGAGGCCGATGCCGCCTGGCTGGCGCGGCTGATGGCGGGGCGTGTCTGGTTGTGGATCGCCGGAAACCATGATCCGGGGCCTGTCGCACTGGGCGGGAGCCTGGTGTCACGGTGGCAGCATCGGGCCTTGTCGTTTCGCCACATTGCCCAGGAGCGGGGCGAGATTTCGGGGCATTTCCATCCCAAGGCCCGTGTTGCCGGTGTGGCGCGACCCTGCTTTCTTGTCGATGCCGACCGGGTGATCCTGCCCGCCTTCGGGGCCTTTACCGGCGGGCTTGATTGCCGACAGCCGCCGCTGTCGGACTTGATGGGCGCCGATGCGCTGGCCGTGCTGACAGGAACGCGGGCGCGGGCTGTGCCGATGCCGCGTTGATGTGGCCGGGGCTGGCTGTAGACAATGACGGGCAAGCAGCGCGGGTGCCCGAATTTCGTTTAAGCTTGAAATTTCTATCGGATTGCGCTTTGATCGCACCTGAATGAGGGAGAGTTCCATGACCACCGATTTTGCCGCCACCAAGGCGATGTTCGACCTGCCGAAAGGCGTGATCTACCTGGATGGCAATTCGTTGGGCCCCCTGCCGAAAGGGGTGGCCGAACGCCTGGGGCGCGCGGTGACTGACGAATGGGGCCAGATGCTGATCACCGGCTGGAACAAGGCTGGCTGGATGGAGATGCCCGCCCGCGTCGGCGACCGGATCGCGCGGCTGATCGGTGTGGCGCCCGGCACCGTGGTGATGGGCGATACCCTGTCGATCAAGGTCTATCAGGCGCTGGCCTCGGCACTGGAACTCAATCCGTCGCGGCGTGTGATCCTGTCGGATACCGGGAACTTCCCGTCGGATCTGTACATGGCCGATGGGCTGGTGCGCACCCTGGGGCAGGGCTACACCCTGCGCACGGTCGCACCGGAGGATGTGCTGGACGCCATCGACGAGACGGTGGCGGTGACGATGATCACCGAAGTGGACTATCGCACCGGGCGGCGCCACGACATGAAGGCGATTACCGCGCGCGCGCATCAGATGGGCGCGCTGGCGGTGTGGGATCTGGCGCATTCGGCAGGTGCGCTGGATTGCGCGCTGGCCGACTGCGATGTCGATTTCGCGGTGGGGTGCACCTACAAATACCTGAACTCCGGCCCTGGCGGTCCGGCCTTCATCTATGTCGCGCCGCGTCATGCCGAAACGGTGCGTCCGGCCCTGTCGGGCTGGCTGGGCCATGAATCGCCCTTTGCCTTCGATCTCGACTATCGCCCCGGTCGCGGGATCGAGCGGATGCGCGTCGGCACGCCGCCCATCCTGCAACTGGTGGCGCTGGATGCGGCGCTGGATGTCTGGGCAGACGTTACCTTGGCCGACCTGCGCGCCCGCTCCTTGCATCTGACAGATGCCTTTATTGCCGGGGTCGAGGCGGCCTGCCCGGAACTGACGCTGGTCACACCGCGCGATCATGTCATGCGCGGTTCGCAGGCCAGCTTCCGTCACCCCGAGGGCTACGCCATCATGCAGGCGCTGATTGCCCGCGGCGTCATCGGCGATTTCCGTGCCCCCGATATTCTGCGCTTCGGCCTGACGCCGCTTTACATCGACGAAGGGGATGTGCAGGCTGCGGTGGCGATCCTGAAGGATGTCATGGACCACCGCCTGTGGGATCGCCCCGAATATCGTACACGTGCCAAGGTGACCTGAACACTCCATGCCGCGCTCTGATACATATCCCCTTGCCAGAGGCATCTGGGTTGCCCGCCAATGCAGGCAGGTGTGCCGGTTGCCGCTGGCAGGGATATCCGGGGCAGAGCGAATGGGCCCGCGCCTGCCTCCGCTGTGCCGGCCGTCGGGGTGGGCCTGTCTGTGGCGGCGCCTCGGGTCGGTGTCCATCCTGTGTCGGAGGGATGTGGTTGCCGTCTGACAGCCACTTGCAGCCACAGGAATTCCGACATGACCAAAACCCCCTATGATCCTGCCCGCGAAGGCGCGCAGATGTCCTTTGATGGCCGCCTTTCTTATGGCGACTATCTTCAGATCGACCGGCTTCTCGACAGCCAGCGCCTGCTGACCGGCGCGCATGACGAGATGCTGTTCATCATCCAGCATCAGACCAGCGAGTTGTGGATGCGTCTTGCATTGCACGAACTGGACGCGGCGCGCACAGCGATTGCCGCAGATCGCGCGCGCGAGGCGTTCAAGATGCTTGCCCGCATTGCGCGGATCTTCGAGCAACTCAACAGCGCCTGGGATGTGCTGCGCACCATGACCCCCAGCGATTACACCACCTTTCGCGAGGGTCTCGGGCAATCGTCGGGCTTTCAATCGCACCAGTACCGGCTGATCGAATTCGCTGTGGGCAACCGCAATCTGGCGATGATCCGCCCCCATGCGCACCGGCCCGAACTGGTCGCCCTGCTGGAGGCCGAACTGGCCCGGCCAAGCCTTTATGACGAGGCATTGCGCTTTCTGGCCCGGTCGGGTCTGCCCGTGCCACAGGATGTGCTGAACCGCGATCTGCGCAGCCACTGGACCCCGCATGACGGGGTCCAGGCGGTGTGGGAGGCCGTTTACCGCGACCCCAAAGCCTATTGGGAAGCCTATGAACTGGCCGAGAAACTGGTCGATTTCGAGGATTATTTCCGCCGCTGGCGGTTCAACCATGTCACCACCGTCGAACGGGTGATCGGGTTCAAGCGTGGCACGGGCGGCACGGCCGGGGTGCAGTATCTGCGCCGGATGCTGGAGGTGGAGCTGTTCCCCGAGCTTTGGCATCTGCGCACCACTTTGTAGGGCGTAGCGGGGGCGCCCGGAATTTCGTTTGAGTTCTGCGGGCTCGGGCCTAGACTTCATGTTGTGCGAACAACCGGAGCCTGATGATGCGCCCCCTCCTTGCGGCCCTTGCGCTGGCGATTCTGGCCGCCTGTACCTTTGATCCAGAGACCGGCACCTTCGTCGAGGTGAAAGAGGAACCAAGGCCGGTCGCCTATGTGGCGGCCAAGGATGGCGCCCATGCCATTCCTGCGGTGGATGCCAGCAAGGTGCCGCTGGCCTATCAGCGCACTCTGGTGCCCAACCCGCTGAAGGACGAAGCGCCGGGAACCATCCTGGTCGATACCCAGACCCGGCATCTCTATCTGATCCAGGACAAGCGCACCGCGCTGCGCTATGGTATCGGCGTGGGGCGCGAGGGCTTTGGCTGGTCGGGCGAAACGGTGGTGGCGCGCAAGGCCCACTGGCCCACCTGGACGCCGCCGCCCGAGATGATCACGCGCCAGCCAGAGCTGGAGCGCTGGCGCGAGGGCCAGCCCGGCGGGCCGAGCAATCCGCTGGGTGCACGGGCGATCTATCTGTACAAGGACGGCCACGACACCGGCTTTCGCATCCACGGAACGCCGCAGTGGCAATCCATCGGCAGCAACGCGTCATCGGGGTGTTTCCGCATGATCCAGCAGGATGTGCTGGATCTGTATGATCGGGTGTCGCCGGGGGCGAAGGTGATTGTCCGATAGGTTCAGCGCAGGTTCCTTGTGCCGGGGCGGCAGAGCGGGTCAGGGTCATCTTGTCGAGCCCCGGCCATGTCTTGCAGCAGGCAGGTTGATCCCAGGCAAGACCTGCGCGCGTTCACCCGTGAGCAGAGAAGCGCCCGAGGCCCCTTTCGGATCACCACATGGAACGGGGGAGGGTGAAGGCCATGGAAGAGGAGAACCGGCGCCTGAAGCGGATGTATGCCGACCTGAGCATGCAGGCGGATCTGCTTAAGGAAGCCCTCGGAAAAAATAGATCGGCCATCTCAACGCCGCGAGATGGCCGAGAAAGCGGTGGCGCGACGAGGTGTCAGCATTGCGCTGGCCTGCAGGGCCTTTGGGGTCAGCGAGACCTGCTATCGCTACAGCCCGAAGCTGAAGGACGAGAACGAGGAGATTGCCGATCTGCTTGTCGGGCTGACCGATGCCCGCAAAACTTGGGGCTTTGGCCTGTGTTTCCTGCACCTGCGCAACGTGAAGGGGCATCCGTGGAACCACAAACGGGTTTACCGCATCTACTGTGCCCTTGAACTGAACCTGCGCATCAAACCCCGCAAGCGGCTGAAGCGCGAGAAGCCCGATGTCCTGACGGTGCCTGAGGCTCCGAACATGACATGGTCCATGGACTTCATGGCTGATCGCCTGGGGGATGGCCGCCAGTTTCGGCTGCTGAACATGCTTGATGACTTTAACCGCGAAGGGCTGGGCATCGAGGTCGACTTCTCGCTACCTGCCGAACGGGTGATCCGGAGCCTCGACAGGATCATCGAATGGCGCGGCAAGCCTGGCACCATTCGGGTCGACAACGGCCCGGAATACATCAGTGGCAAGCTGCTGATCTGGGCCGAGAAACGCGGCATCACGATCCAGCACATCCAACCCGGACAGCCGCAGCAGAACGCCTACATCGAACGCTACAACCGCACCGTCCGGCAGGAGTGGCTCGATCAATACATCATCGAAACCATCGAGGAGGCTCAGGACTTCGCCACGCAATGGCTATGGACTTACAACAACGACCGCCCGAACATGGGCACCGGCGGTATCACACCCGCCGGCTCTGTTGCACAAATCCCGTGTGGGATTCATCTCATGAATCCAGCGTGGTAGCTGGGATACATGAGCAGACCTACACCCCCGACCTACAGGAC
>NZ_FTOT01000005.1 GCF_900156815.1 Gemmobacter megaterium | reverse complement strand
GCCCGCAGTAGGCCGCGCTCCATCGAAACGTTGACGCGCTCCAGCGCCGTGTCGGCCGGAATGTAGGGCACCGGCAGCAGAACCGCTCCGGCGGCGATCGCTGCGATCACATCGGCGCGCTGCCGGATTTCATCCAGCGGCGCGGGGGCAACGTTTGGTTGATCGTCGAACCAGAGGTCAAGCGCCTCGGTCGCGGCGGCAGGAATGCCGTTCCAGTCATCGGCAGCGGCAAAGCAGCCGGGCAGGTCGGGGAATGTCAGGCCAAAGGCGCTGTTTCCGTCCTGGTGAACGATAGCGGTGTAGTAGCGCATGGTCAGGGTCCATGTGGTTGAAGGGCTGAAGGGGCGATGGTTGGCCGGGCTAAAGAAGCCCGGCCTGCTGGTAAATGCTCCTGACGGTTCCGGCTGGCAGGTCTTTCTTCGGGTGGGGCAGGATCACCGTTCGATCCCCTTTCCGAAGCTTGAGGTGTGATCCGCGCTTGGACACTTCCTCGAAACCGGCGTCTTTCAGAACCTTCAAGAGCTTTCTGGAGTTGGTCTCTAGCTCCATCGCCCCTCCTTTCATGTGTATATAAATACACATATGCGCGCCTAGCGTCAAGAGAAATGCGCAAATATGTGTGTAATTTGGTGGGGCATTTGCCGGTGCAGGCAGCCTGTGGGTGACCACATGTATCTCGAATCAGATCATTCGTGATTTCCAGAATCGCCGCCGACGGCACCACGCTCACGATCAACATCGAGGTGCTGATCGGAGCGGTCGTGGCCGCATTCGGGCTGTCAGGGGCCGTGTTTGCGAGGTGGGGGGTGAGGTAGCGGATGGCGATTCGCCCGAGGGTGAGATGATCAATCCTCGGGCGAATGGGCGGGAAGTGGCCTGTGATGTTACGGCATCGTAGGCGCAGCAAACCGGCGATAGCGGCCGTTCATGCACACCATATGGATCGACGCACTGCGCAGTGAGCGGCAATTGCAATGGTGAGAGCCGAGACATTCCAATCGCGCGTGAGTACCATGTCGAACAACACCCTCATTGAAAAGCAACTGGATGGCAGCATTGTTTTGTGTCTGCTGGCGACCGCGCCTGAAGGTCTGCGTGGTATCCCAGATCATCTCGGAGTCAAAGTAGATCGCAAGCGAGGCCTGTCGCTTGAGCTATAGACTGGACAGTTTTTGATCGTGTAGTGCGGCGAGGTTGATCCGCTCATTATGCCCAGCTACCATTTTGCCTTTACCAGATGATTCCCTCCTGGGGTTTCCGCAACAAAACTGCGTCTATGTCATGCAGGCAGCAGAAAAAAGCCTACGCACAGGCTGCTGACGTCGTTCAAGAGCCGCTATCGGCCCAGCCAGATTTTCGTCGTCGATTACTTCCGGCGACACAGTAGGGCCAAAGCACCCGTCAGAGATTGCCTCACGCATTTGGCGTCGACACTCTTTCCTATCTCTCGAGCTTCCCAAGCCATTCCAATAAATTTCAACCTGAAAATGAGCAGTCTGCCCGTGCTCAGGCCTATACTTTATCATCGACGTGTAGGTAGTAAGCTTCAAGTCTAGGGCAGACTTGGCATAGAAATCATAAAATCCAATATAGCGCTTCATCGGGTCTGGAAAAACGCCATTCAGTGCGAGGTAACGGTTGTTCTTTACCGCAACCGTAGCTTCCCCATATTCATGCACTTGACTAGGCTCGCACAACTGGAAGCGAGACGCGACCGACATCACATAATCGTTGCTTTTCCCGATTTGATCGAACTTTAGGAAGTTTTCACGATCCAGCCTGTCATCTTTAAAGTCTTTAGGCGTTTCCATTGTGCGAGCGAAGATGTCGTAAGGGAGCATTATCGAACCGAACCAGACCTTACCTCTGCGCCAAGAGCATTCAGCAAAACAGAAATATCGACATGGCCGTCATGCGTCAGGGGCTCGGAAGTAGAAAATTGTGTGCCTGGCTTCCTTATGCGCAACTCAACTTCTTCATTGTCAATGCATAGATACTTCTTCAGGCCAAATTCTTCCCAGGTAAAAAGAATTGTGTCTCCCTCCTCGTTAATTACACGAGGGGCGTCGAGTCTGCTATTCGCCTGTATCGCCCCAAGGAGGTCGGCAGCCCTCCTCGCTACATTTGCATCCAAGTGAAAATCATGTCCATCCGGCATACGCGTCATCTGGAATACTAGCTGGTTGACTTGATCAAACAAATGCGTCTCCCAGTTGCTGCGCGGTCGGATGGTGCCGTTCACCGACATCAGGTCTGCCGCATCCCTATTATCGTTCATAATCCAGGTTCGAGGTTGAAAGACTTGGGCAGAAGAATAGGAAACTGGCATCAGCCTTACGCTGTTTGCCGACGATGAATTTCTCTCTTGCTCAGTCATGCCAGCTCACCAATATTGCGCATCCGATGAAGGTTAGCCGCCTCTTCTGTAAACGCCTTTGCCATCGCCAGAACCTGACAGCCATCAAAAAATACTGAATTCGTGGGCACGTTGTTCACATCGATTGTGGAGCGCAAGAAATACAATTCTCTTATGAGTCTACTGTTACTAAGATTGGCGAACCCGGATGCAGGTGCAATCATTTCCAATTGCTGAACCAAATCTACCGAGTAGCGAACCAATCTATTCATTTCAACCCTTGGCTCATCAATCGACTTGCGCAAGTTGAGACTGAAATCCTGGTCTGTTGCTCCCGCCAAATAAGGCAATCCAACTTTTTTGAAGAAAGCCACATTAGCATCCTCAAGGCCTGCCGCAGCATCGAGGAACGCACAAACAACAGCAAATCGGTAGACATTTGGTAAGCTCAGCGACCCCTTACGTTCGAGCCCGCCGATCACTGAAGCGAACGCATGTTGCGCATCCATCATCGGGAACAGCCCATCGGTCGGGTCGGCCGCAGGCTGAATGAACAGATCAACCCTTCCTGGCGACACGTTTAAGGTATACTTCAGCTTCCCCTCAACGCGAGTGGCGGAACTCAAGAAGGGCATCTGTGGGCTGGGAACGCGGTTCGATTGTACAGTGTCAGCGTCAAGCGCGAGGATGCCCTTCATCAGCGTGTCAGCCATCATTGTGGAAGTGTCCACTACGAACCAAGCAAACTGAACGGATTGTGCTGAAAAATCAGTCATGTCTTCCTCGGCTGGCTGAGAGTCACATATGAACGCTCAACCTTTTTTCCAACCCTTTTTGTGCGTTGCCTTCGTCATAAGTACAAGCAGTTTTTCTAACCGTCGGTGGAGCGCGCCGCCCAAGCCTCTTCAATTGAACAACTTATGCCCACAGTTGGCCGGCGTCCAACAAGCACATCCCTCGCGCTGCCAGCCCAAATGTGCCATTGGCGGCGTCACGCCAGAGGCCGAAGGGAAAATGCGGTGCCAGACCTGTGGGCTGACCCATCCGCGTGTCGAGGTCTATTGGGCGCCCGGTGCGTTCAAGATGCCGAGGCGGTGAGATTGCGATCTGGCCCGGCCGCCACCGAATTTTTGTGATTTCCGGTTTGCACCGCCCCCATAAGCCATTGACGCCAAACAGCCCCGCGCGTAGCCAATTTGCAGGAAAGTCCTGCAAATTCATGGGGCGGCAATGGTTTTGGGTACCGTAGGTCGAGAGTTCGAATCCCTCCGCCCCGACCACTTGCTATGCCCTGCCTGTTGGATAGGGGCCATGCAGATCTTTGAAGGCATCATCTCTGATCGTGGATCGCGCTACGCCGTGTCGGGCGGTCCTTGTGCGTCCGAGGCCGATGCGAAAGATTTTATCAAGACCCTGAAGCGCAACAAGAAATTCGCCAAGGCGACCCACAACACGTGGGGGGTGCTTCTGGCGGAGGGGCCGTCCAAGAACGACGATGGGGAATCCGGCGCCGGGGCGATCATCCTGCGGATGCTCGAGTCGGCCGGACTGCGCAACCACATCATCGTTGTGACTCGCTGGTATGGTGGCAAACATCTTGGAGGCGATCGCTTTCGTCATGTTCAGGATGCCGTGCGGATCTATCTGGAGTCGCGTTCAACCTAGGGCGGTTCTCGTCGCAACCATCGGCGTGCCGCCGTTCCGCAACCTATCCGACAGCACCGGCCTGCAACCTGGCGCGCTTTGCCAGAGTCGGGCACTGCCGCCCGTCACCGCAGGTGATACCGGCCTGCGGCAGGGCGCGATTTCTCGTGCGGAGGCGCCCAAAATCGCGTGAAAGCGAGTTAAAAGTTTTACAAAACGAAAATATTCAACCATTATGCGCAAAGCGATGGAGGCCATTGTGCAGCACCGGACACTGCCCGACCTGATTGATGTGTTCATCATCGGCGGCGGGATCAATGGATGCGGTATCGCACGGGATGCGGCGGGCCGTGGGCTGTCTGTCGTGCTGGCCGAACAGGCAGATCTGGCGCAGGGCACGTCCTCTGCCTCCACCAAGCTTTTCCATGGCGGGTTGCGGTATCTGGAATACTTCGAATTCCGCCTGGTTCGCGAGGCGCTGGAAGAACGCGAGACCCTGCTGACAGCGATGCCGCATATCAGTTGGCCAATGCGATTCGTGTTGCCGCTGCATCCGACCATGCGGTTTGACACCGATACCCCTGCCAGCCGATTGATGGCCCGGCTTCTGCCCTGGATGAAGGGGCGCCGCCCGGACTGGATGATCCGACTGGGCCTGATGATGTATGATCGGATGGGGGGGCGGCGCATCCTGCCTGCCACCCGTACACTCGACCTGCGCCAGGATCCTGCGGGCCGTGCCTTGCGCCCGGAGTTCACCAAGGCGTTCGAATATTCGGACTGCTGGGTGCAGGATTCCCGTCTGGTCGTTCTCAACGCGCGCGACGCTGCCCTGCGCGGCGCACATATCCTGACCCGCACCCGCGTGACCAGTGCCGTCCCCGAAGATGGTATCTGGCGGATCGAAACGAGCGGTCCCGACGGGCGCAGCGTTCACCGGGCCCGCACGCTGGTCAATGCCGGCGGGCCATGGGTGCAGAACATCCTGCACGACGTCGTTCGTGAAGACAGGCCCACGACCATTCGTCTGGTGCGCGGCAGCCATATCGTGACCCGGCGGTTGTTTGACCATGACCGCAGCTATTTCTTTCAGGGTCGGGACGGGCGGATCATCTTTGCCATTCCTTACGAGCAGGATTTCACGCTGATCGGGACCACGGATCAGGATCACACCGGCACCCCGTCCGATGCGCGTTGCTCGGCGGCAGAACGAGACTATCTTCTTGCCTTTGCGTCGACCTATTTCGCGCGCCCGCTCAGCGCCGCAGATGTCGTGTGGACGTATTCCGGTGTCCGTCCGCTCTATGATGACGGTGCAAGCTCTGCCACTGCGGCAACGCGGGACTACGTTCTACAGCTTGAGCATCCAGGCGGTGCAGCGCTGTTGAATGTGTTTGGCGGCAAGATCACCACCTATCGGCGGCTCGCTGAATCGGCCCTGACGAAACTTTCGCCCCTGTATCCCGGTTTGCGCGGCAACTGGACCGCAGGCGTGCCACTGCCGGGCGGCGATTTTGCCCATGACGGCGTTCCGGCGCTGATCGCCCGTCTGCACGCGACATATCCCTGGCTGGGGGCCGATCATGCCGCGCGTCTGATCCGCCATTATGGAACCGACAGCTTTGCGCTGCTGGGCACGGCCGGGTCGTTTGCCGATCTCGGGCGCGACTTCGGCGCCACCCTGACCGAGGCCGAGGTGCGTTGGTTGATGCGACACGAATGGGCGCATACCGCAGACGATGTTGTCTGGCGACGCACCCGCCTTGGCCTGCGTCTGCTGCCCGGTCAGATTGCGGCGCTTGGCTCCTGGATGCAGTCCGAGTGATCGCCCTGTGCGCTGATCCAGATGCCTTCAGGGGGTGACGTGCCTGCAACGGGCCTGAGCGGGCCGAAAGCCCACCGCCCGGCTGATCGTTCGTGCCGGATGCTGGATGCATCCGGCGGCTGTCCCGCGTTAGACTGCCCGTGTCGCAACGGAGGCGCCGATGACCCATATCCTTGCCATTGACCAGGGAACCACCTCTTCCCGATCAATCCTGTTCGACGCGGCATTGCGGCCTGTCGCCCAGGCACAGCAGGAGTTTGCGCAGCATTTTCCGGCGCCCGGCTGGGTAGAGCATGATCCCATGGATCTGTGGTCCAGTGTCGCAGCCACGGCGCGTGCCGCGATCGAACGCGCGGGCACCGGCGTCCATGACATCGCCGCCATCGGCATCACCAATCAGCGCGAGACCACCCTGCTGTGGGATCGGGCGACCGGCAGGCCGTTGCACGCGGCCATCGTCTGGCAAGACCGTCGCACAGCCGGGCGCTGTGCCGATTTGCGGCAGGCCGGGCATGAGGCGCTGATCCGCGCGCGCACGGGTCTGCGGCTGGATCCCTATTTTTCCGGGACGAAGCTGTCCTGGCTGCTTGACCATGTTCCTGGTGCCCGCGAACGGGCCCAGCGTGGCGAACTTGCCTTCGGGACGGTCGATAGCTGGCTGATCTGGAATCTGACCGGCGGCAAGGTGCACGCGACGGATGTTACGAATGCCTCGCGCACGATGTTGTATGATATCGGCCAGGGTGCCTGGGACGCCGAGATTTGTGGCCTGCTGGATATTCCTGCCTCCGTGTTGCCCGAGGTGAAGGACTGCGCCGCTGCCTTTGGCACGACACGGGCAGATCTGTTTGGCAGCCCGATTCCCATCTTTGGCGTTGCGGGCGATCAGCAGGCGGCAACGATGGGCCAGGCGTGTTTCCGCCCCGGCATGATGAAATCCACCTACGGCACCGGGTGTTTTGCGCTGTTGAACACCGGAACCCGGCAGGTTGCTTCGTCGCATCAGTTGCTGACAACCATTGCGTATCGGCTGAACGGCCAGACGACCTATGCGCTGGAAGGGTCGATCTTTGTCGCTGGCGCCGTGGTGCAATGGCTGCGTGACGGGCTGCGGCTGATCCGCGACGCGGCAGAGACCCAGCCACTGGCGGCGGCTGCCGACCCTGCGCAAGGCGTTGTGATGGTGCCTGCCTTCACTGGTCTGGGTGCTCCGTACTGGCAGCCAGAGTCGCGCGGGGCGATCTTTGGCCTGACGCGCAACTCTGGCCCCGCCGAACTGGCCCGCGCCGCGCTGGAAAGCGTTGGCTATCAGACCCGCGATCTGCTGGACGCGATGCGGGCCGATTGGGGCGCGACCGCCCAGGGGGTGCTGCGGGTGGATGGCGGCATGGCGGCCAGCGATTGGACGATGCAGTTTCTGGCCGATATCACCGGTGCCCCGGTGGATCGTCCCACCATTACCGAAACCACTGCGCTTGGGGCTGCCTGGCTGGCGGGCCATGGCGCCGGGGTCTGCGGCGGCCCGGAAGATTTTGCCCGGCTTTGGGAGCTGGACCGCCGGTTCGAGCCCCGGATGCCGGCAGCGACACGGGATGCTGCCTATGCCCGCTGGCAACGCGCCGTGGCGGCGACGATGGCCTTCTGACTGCCACATGGCGCCTGGGCCAAGGCGTCGGCGGACTGTGTGGCCGATCCCGCCCGCAGCGGCTCTGCCTGCAAGACAGGTGGCCGGTCAGCCGCGCTGGTTGAAGAAATCGTGGATGGTCTGGGCCAATGCTTCGGAGATCCCGTCAACCGCCATCAGATCGGACAGCCCCGCCCGCGACACCGCCTTGGCAGAGCCGAAATGCGCCAGCAATGCCCGCTTGCGTGCGGCGCCGACGCCCGGCACCTCGTCCAGTGGGGTGGCGGTCATTGCCTTGGCGCGTTTGGCGCGATGGGTGCCGATGGCAAACCGATGCGCCTCGTCGCGCAGGCGTTGGATGAAGTACAGCACGGGGTGGTTGCGGGGCAATGCCATCACCGGCTGGCCGGGGCGGTGGAATTCCTCTTTGCCATGGTCACGGTCGACCCCCTTGGCAACGCCGATAAAGGGGATGTCCTCGACGCCCAGGCCCTCCATGACCTCGCGTACGGCCGACACCTGGCCGGCGCCTCCGTCGATCAGCAGCAGGTCGGGCCAGGATGGGGACGCGCGGTCGGGGTCTTCTTTCAGCAGGCGTTCAAAGCGGCGGGTCAGCACCTCCTTCATCATGGCGAAATCGTCGCCGGGGGTCAGCCCTTCGCCCTTGATGTTGAACTTGCGGTATTCGCCCTTCATCAGGCCATCCGGCCCGGCAACGATCATGCCGCCGACGGCATTGGTGCCCATGATATGGCTGTTGTCGTAAACCTCGATCCGTTTGGGTGGCGCTTCCAGACCAAAAGCCTCGGCCAGACCGTCCAGCAGCTTGGCCTGGGCGGTGTTCTCGGCCAGACGCCGCCCCAGGCTTTCCTTTGCATTCCGCAGGGCGTTTTCCACCAGTTCCGCCTTCTCGCCACGCTGGGGCACCGCCAGTTCCACCTTGCGCCCGGCCCGGTCGCCCAGCAACTGGCCCAGCAGATCGGGGTCTTCGACCTGATGTGACAGCAGGATCAGCCGGGGCGGTTCCTTGCCATCGTAGAACTGCGCGAGAAACGCTTGCAGGATCTCCGGTTCCTCGGCCCCGGCCCCGGTGCGCGGATAGAAATCGCTGTTGCCCCAGCTTTGATGCGCCCGGATGAAGAACACCTGCACACAGGCTTGTCCGCCTTGCAGGTGCACGGCCACAACATCCGCCTCGGCCACGCCGCGCGGATTGATGCCTTGCGTCTGTTGCACATTGGTCAAGGCACGGATCCGGTCGCGCAAGGCCGCTGCGCGCTCGAATTCCATCTGCTCGGAGGCGCTTTGCATCTGTGCGGCCAGTTCTGCTTGAACATGGGTCGTGCGCCCTTCCAGAAAGCGTCGGGCGTCCTGCACCAGATCGGCATAATCGGTCTCGCTGATTTCGCCGGTGCATGGCGCGGAACAGCGGCGGATCTGATGCAGCAGGCAAGGACGGCTGCGCGAGGAGAACATCGCATCCGAACAGTTGCGCAGCAGAAACACCTTTTGCAACTGGCTGAGCGTGCGGTTCACCGCGCCCGCGCTGGCAAAGGGGCCGAAGTAATGCCCCGGCGCCGATCGCTTGCCCCGGTGCTTGGTGATCTGGGGAAAGGCATGGTCGCCAGTGATCAGGATGTTCGGGAACGATTTGTCATCCCGCATAAGCACATTGTAGCGGGGCTTTAGCTGCTTGATCAGGTTCTGTTCCAGCAGCAGCGCCTCGACTTCGGTGCGGGTCGTCAGGAACATCATGCTTGCGGTTTCGTCGATCATGCGGGCAATGCGGCCCGAATGCCCGGAGGGGCGTGCATAGTTCGACACCCGCGCCTTCAGGTTGCGCGCCTTGCCGACATACAGCACTTCGTTGGCGGCGTTCAGCATCCGGTAGACGCCGGGAGAACTGTCCAACCCTCTGACCAGCCGTGCAATCAGGCCATGGCCGGTGGCCAAGTCCTCAGCGGGTTGATCGGGTGTTCCGGGGTGTTCGTCCTGCATGGTGATTCCCGCTGCCTGTCCCCTTCGGCTGCCTGTTCCGGCACGATGTTTCAAGTAGAAAGCTGTCCACGGTTTCTGTGGATAACTCTGCGGAGAACTTTTGGGGACAGGAGAATTTCCCTTGTTTTCGGCCCTGTTCCTTGAGTTGCACAAAAAATAGGCGCAAACTTAACTGATTGAAAATGCTTTATAATTATATTCGACCTGATCAAATGCTTGATCCGAATGACAGAATCGTTACCCCCTGATGACAGGCGTCCCGCTGGTGCACAAGTCAAGGCCGGACCTTAGGTCAATCCGTCACGCCGGCCGGGTTCCGCTGTGCGGCCCCGCGCCAGGGCGTCTCAAGCCGGGGCTGCGTGCCAAGCGACAGAACCTGTCCCGTCACCACATGCGCCGACAGCAGCCATGCAAGGAACTGCGTCAGATCTGCGGGTGCAGCGGGCGTGCAGGCCACCGCGTTCAGCCGCATCTGCGGCGCCAGCGATAGCGCCGCACCGCGCAGCCAGCCAAGCAGCGCATCTTGCGCGCCATAGCTGCCATCGGGGCCAAGTCCGGGAACCAGGGCGGTCTGGGCAAGGATGAACACCGCCTGCCCGGATGCGCGCAATTCGCCTGTATCGTCGGAAACGGGGGGCGACAGCCGGGCGGCCATGGCCTCGACCAGGCGGGCAGGGGCAAGGCAGATGTTCTCGAAGGCGCTGGCAGGATCGGCGGCGCTGTCGGGGGCGACGAAGGCCAGAAGCTCCTCGTCCCCGGACAGATCGGCACTGGTCGCCGACCCGTGCCGGCGGACGCTCCATCCCTGTGCCGCCAATCCCGTTGCCACGGCATCCGCGACCGCCCCCGTTCCGATCACGAGCGATTGTCTGTGCATCCTCAGCCCCTTGGTTCCGGCGGGGTGCAGTCGCAGGGGCCCTTGCCGATCCTGGGTCGCCCGCAACGGGCGCAGGTGCTTTGCGAAATGCGGCGCCTCGGGTCGCGGCGCCGCAGCCGGAAGCCGCCGAAGATGCCCAGAACACCCAGCGCGACAAGCAGGAACAAGGCGGCCTTGATCATCATGTCACAATCCGATCCGTGCCCACAGCGCGCGCTCCTCTGCCACTTCGGCCACGGCTTCGGCGCCGGCCCGCAGGCCAAAACGCGACAGCCAGCCACGGCGCTGACCATAGGGTACAAGCCGCACCTTGTCGCCGTAGATCTCTTTCATTTTCGGAACCAGATGCCCGATGCCATCGGCCAGCCCCAGTGCCACCGCCTGGCGCCCGGCCCAGAACGCCCCTTCGAACAGGTCCGGCGCCTCGTCCTTGGCCAAACGGTCGCCCCGCCGTTGGGTGACATGGGCGATGAAGGCCTGATGGATCGGGTCCAGAATGCCGCGCAGACGTGCCAGATCCTCTGGCGTCTCGGGGCGAAAGGGATCGGCGGTGCTTTTTGACCGGCCAGCGGTATGCACACGCCTTTCGATCCCGTGACGGCTGATGAATTCGGGAAAGCCGAAACCCGCCGAAATCACCCCGATGGAGCCGAGGATAGAGCTTTCGTCGGCCCAGATGTCGTCTGCCGCACAGGCGAGCCAATAGCCACCCGACGCTGCCGCATCCTCGACAAAGGCATGGACGGGGATCTTCCGTTCTTCTGCCAGCCGCCTGATGCGCGCGGCGATCAGCGAGGATTGCACCGGCGAGCCGCCCGGCGAATTGATGACCAGCGCGACGGCACGCGGCTTGCCTGCCTTGAAGGCGCGTTCCAGCAGCGGGGCAAGGGCGGCATCGTTCAGCCCCGCGCCAAAGCGACCGGCGGCCCCGATCACACCGGAAAGACGGACAACCGAGACGCGCGGGGGCTGCGGCAAGAAGGGAATGAGATGCTTCATGGCATCCGATGTAAGGCGGCCCCGCAACAAGGACAAGTTCGGCCCGCCAACTATCGCGGCAGGCGATCTGCACGCCTTGGCGGTATTTCCCACGGTATCCGCCGCCCGCCTGCGGTCAGCCGGGGTTGCAATCCGCCGACAGGCGCGTTGAATGGCCGGACGTGAACCGGAGATGACATGATCACCAGAGTCCTGATAGACACCGATCCCGGCATCGACGACGCCGTGGCGCTGCTCTATGCCCTTGCGACGCCTCGGATCGAGGTGCTGGGCATCACCACCGTGGCGGGCAACATCGGCCTTGATCGCACCACATCGAATGCGCGCCGCATTCTGGCCTTGATGGGGCGGGAGGATATTCCGGTGCACGCCGGAGCAGCCGGGCCGCTGAGCCGCAGCGGAATCGAAGTTGCCGATATCCATGGCATGGACGGTCTGGGTGGGGTTGAATTTCCCGCGCCGGGTGCAAAGGCCGGGGACGATGCCGTCGCCTTTCTGGTCGAAACGCTGATGCGCGAACCAGCGTCTGATATCGTGCTGATGGTCCTTGGCCCGATGACAAACATTGCGAGGCTGTTCCGCGAAAATCCCCTGGCGGCCCGACGGGTAGGGCGGATCATTGCCATGGGCGGGGCGATCCGCGATGCGGGCAACATGGGCCCGCGTTCGGAGTTCAATATGGCGGCCGATCCCGAGGCAGCGGATATCGTGCTGGGATCCGGGCTGCCGATCGTGTTGATCCCGCTGGACGTGACGCGGCAAGTGCGCGCCACCCTGGACGATTGCGCGCGGTTGTCTGCGGCGGGCACGCCGCAGGCCGTCTATTCCGCACGATTGATCGAAGCCTATTTCCGCTCCACCTCGGCGTCCGATGCGTCAAGCCGCCCGCTGCATGATCCTTGCGTCATGTTGATGGCCACGCACCGCGAGCTGTTCCGGCTTGAGGCGATGGGCCTGTCCGTCGATCTGGGGACATCGCCGGATGCCGGGGCGCTCAGTCCCGAAAGCTCCCGGATGCTGGTGCTGACAGCGACCGAGGTCGAAGGACGCGCGGCGGTCGAACATCTGATCGCGGGGCTGTCCTAGGGCAGGGTTCGACGCAGGGCGACGACCTTGATTGGCAAGGTCGCCTGCGCCTTCCGGCAAGGCGCGGCCCGGATCCGGGCATCGGCGCAAGGGCGACGCATCAGGCCGCCGGGCCGGTGCGCAGCGCGGGACACCCCATGGGAACGGGGTGTCACCGTCGGGGTGCCGCCCCCAAGCCGTGGCGCAGGTCACGCCCGCCGGCGTGCCGCGCGCCATTCGCCGCACATATTCTCAAAGCGCCCGCCAGCCGATGTCGCGGCGACAGAAACCCTCGGGCCAGTCGATCTGGTCAACCATCGCATAGGCGGCGGCCTTTGCCTCTGCCAGGCTTGCCCCGCGCGCGGTGATGTTCAGCACCCGCCCGCCATTTGCGAGGATCCTGCCTTCATTCTCGACTGTTCCGGCGTGGAATACCATGCGGCTGCTGTCGGCTGGCAAGGTATCCAGCCCCCGGATCTCTGTGCCTTTGGCATAGGTGCCCGGATAGCCGGCGGCGGCCATGACAACGGTCAGCGCGTGGTCGTCTGCCCAGTTCACCGACATATCCGCAAGCCGCCCATCGGCGCAGGCCAGCAGCAGATCCAGCACCTGGGCGCCCAGCCGCATCATCAGCGCCTGACATTCCGGGTCGCCAAAGCGCACGTTGTATTCCACCAGCCGGGCGCGGCCATGTTCGATCATCAGCCCGGCGTACAGCACCCCTTTGAACGGTGTCCCGCGCCGCGCCATTTCCGCCACAGTGGGTTTGACGATCTCGTCCAGCGCCTGTTGCGCGATGGCGTCGGTCAGCACCGGCGCAGGTGTGTAGGCTCCCATGCCGCCCGTGTTCGGCCCGGTATCGCCCTCGCCCACGCGCTTGTGATCCTGTGCCGAGCCGATGGGCAACACCGCCTCGCCATCGCACAGGATGAAAAAGCTCGCCTCCTCGCCCTGCATGAACTCCTCGATCACGATTTCCGCACCCGCAGTCCCGAAGGCGCCGCCGAACATCTCGTCCACTGCCTGCAGCGCCTCGGTCTCGGTCATGGCCACCACCACGCCCTTGCCGGCGGCCAGGCCATCGGCCTTGACCACGATGGGGGCGCCGTGAAAGCGGATGTATTCCTTGGCGGCCTCGGCATCGGTGAAGCGGTCGTAATTCGCCGTCGGTGCCCCGCAGGCGTCGCAGATTTCCTTGGTGAACGCCTTGGAGGCTTCCAGCCGCGCCGCTGCGGCCGATGGGCCGAAATGTGCGATCCCGGCTGCGGCAAGGGCATCTGCCACGCCCGCCGCCAGCGGTGCCTCGGGGCCGATCACCACGAAATCCACCGCGGCACTGGCCGCAAACTCCACCACCGCGGCTGGGTCCAGGATATCCAGCGCCGCATTGCGCGCGAACCGGGCCGTGCCCGCATTGCCCGGCGCGACGATCAGCCGGTCGCATTTCGGATTCTGCCGGATCGCCCATGCCAACGCATGTTCCCGACCGCCGCCGCCCAGCACCAGAATGTTCATCGCCGCCTCCGCTTGGCCTTTGCCTGCGGGCGTTCTAAGGTCCAGCCCGCGCGATCACAAGCGAGGCATGATGTCCGATCTGTTCGAAGACCCCGCTCCAGGCGGCAATTCCCCCGAATTCTCGGTCTCCGAGATCTCGGGCGCCGTCAAACGTGTGCTCGAAGGTGAGTTCGGTCGCGTCCGTGTGCGCGGCGAGGTGGGCCGCGTCAGCCGCCCGTCGTCGGGGCACATGTATTTCGACCTCAAGGATTCGAATGCCGTGCTGGCCGCTGTCAGTTGGAAGGGCCAGGTCGCGCGTATGCAGATCCGCCCCGAGGAGGGGATGGAGGTTATAGCCACCGGCCGCCTGACCACCTTTCCCGGCCAGTCGAAATATCAGTTGATCGTCGATGACGTCGCCCCGGCGGGCCTTGGCGCGCTGATGGTCATGCTGGAAAAACGCAAGGCCGCACTGGCGGCCGAAGGGCTGTTCGACCCGGCGCGCAAGCGGCCCATTCCCTTTCTGCCGCAGGTGATCGGGGTTGTCACCTCGCCCTCGGGGGCGGTGATCCGCGATATTCTGCACCGCCTGCGCGACCGCTTTCCCCGGCATGTGCTGATCTGGCCCGTTGCCGTTCAGGGCGAGAAATGTGCGCCCGAGGTGGCGGCCGCGATCCGTGGCTTCAATGCGCTGCCCTTGGGCGGGCCGATCCCGCGTCCCGATCTGATCATCGTGGCGCGTGGTGGCGGCTCGCTGGAGGATCTTTGGGGCTTCAACGAGGAACTGGTGGTCCGCGCCGCCGCCGACAGCGCGATCCCGCTGATTTCGGCGGTGGGGCACGAAACGGATACCACCCTGATCGACCATGCGGCCGACCGCCGGGCGCCCACCCCGACGGCGGCTGCCGAAATGGCAGTGCCGGTGCGGATGGATCTTCTGGCCGGACTCGATACCACGGGTGCCCGCCTGGCCCGTGCGTTGGCGCAGGCATTCACCCTTCGGCGTCAGCGCGTCATTGATCTGTCCCGCGCGCTGCCGCGTCCTGACAGCCTGACCGGGCCTGCCCGCCAGCGGCTGGATCTCTGGGCCGACCGGCTGCCGCGTGCCTTGGTGCAAGGTGTGACCCGGCGCCGGACCCGTCTTGCTGAACTGGCCGCCACGGTGCGCCCCACGGCGCTGGCCCGGTTGACGGTGGACAGCCGCGCCCGTCTGGCCGACCGCAGCGCCCGGCTGGACGCCGCACCAACCCGTCGCCTGACAGAGTCGCAGGCCCGGCTGACCCAGACCGCCGCGCGCCTTGCCCCGGCGCTGGTCCGGGCCCTGGCCGACCACGACCGGCGAGCCATGGAAAACCGGCGTAAACTGGCTGATCTTTCGGTCCGGCTAGATGCGGCGCCGGTGGCACGACTGGCGGCGTTGCGCGAACGTCTCGACGCACGGGATCGCCTGCGCCAGACCCTCGGGCATATGGAAACGCTGAAACGGGGCTATGTCGTGGTGCGGGGCGACGATCATGTCGTCACCTCGAAAGCCGCTGCCGAAACCGCTGGGACGCTGGAGTTGCAGTTCCACGATGGCCGCCTGACCATTGGCGCCCGCCCCACCCGCCGGGGCAAGGAAGCCCCCCCCGAGCAGGGCAGCCTGTTCTGAGCCAGTCGCCGGGGCCAGCGTCCCGGCCTTGCTCTCAGACTTCGTCTTCCTCGAAACGCAGGCGCAGGTCGCGCAGCACCGGCAGTGCGGCGCGGATCCGGTCCTCGCCAAGATCCGAGACGGTATGCGCGATCATCGGCACGATGGCTTGCAAGGCGGCATCGCGCGCCGACCGGCCCGCTGGGCTGATCGAGACGAACTTGCGCCGGGCATCGTCCCAGTCCGGCCGGATGTGCACATGGCCCGCCCATTCCAGCCGCGCCAGCGTATTGGTCATCGCCCCGCGCGTGACGTGGAAGGCGCGCGCCAGTTGGGCCGGTGTCCGTTCATCCCCGATACGCGCCAACAGGTTCAACACGCCGAAATGCGACAGCTCCATACCTTTGGGCAAGGCCCGGCTCAGACGCGCGCGTGCAAGCTGGTCCGCCATGAACAATTCGCCGAACAACGCGACGGCCAGATCCTCGGTGCGCTCGGCCATGGTCTAAAGCCCGCCCGACCGCATATCGCCACGGATCGCGCCGGGCAGGGCGGCCCCTGCGGTCCACGCGGCCGGTCGAACAGGACGCCCGGCCGGCAGCCCCATCCCCGGATGCGGCGTGCGGCGCCGCGGCCCCGCCGTGGCCATACCTAACCCTCCAGCAGGGGCCGGAGTTTTCCTGCCCCATCCAGCGCGAAAAGGTCGTCACAGCCGCCCACATGCGTGTCACCGATGAATATTTGCGGCACGGTGCGCCGCCCGGCAGCCCGCTGCACCATGGTGGCGCGCAGGCCGGGGTCGCGGCTGACATCTATTTCAGTAAAGGCGACGCCTTTCTGGGTCAGCAGCCGCTTGGCTGCATGGCAATATCCGCACAGCGGCGTGGTATAGATCTCGACGGGCTTCATCGGCACCCCCTTTCGTTGCGCCGGACTATAGGCGCAATGCCGCCCTGCACAACCGCTGCCGCTTTGCCCCGGTCCAAATTTCCCCGCCCAGGGCATCCGCCATCCGCCGTCCTGCGCGTGGGTCAACTGCGCCAGGGCAGCGCGCCGGGGGGCAGGTGCCGCGCCAGACGATCCAGCAGCACCGCGATGGCCAGCACCAGCGCCACCGACAGGATGGAAACCGCTGCCGCTGCCGCTGAATTGCCTTCGTATTGCAATGCAAAGACCATGACGCCCAGCGTTTCGGTGCCGCTTGACCACAACAGCGCCGACAGCGTCAATTCGTTCAACGCGGTCATCACCAGAAGCATCGCCCCCGCGGTGGCCGCCGGCAGCACCATCGGCGCCATGATCAGCGCCACGCGCCGCAACGATCCGGCGCCGGCAATCCGTGCGGCTTCGTCCAGGGCCGGTTCCATGGCCTCGGCGGCGGCGATGACGGGCCGCAGCACCAGCGGCAGGAACCGCGCAAGATAGGCCACCAGCAGGATCCAGAAGGTGCCATACAGCGACCCGACCAGCGGCAATGGTTGCAGAAAGGCCAGAATCATCGCCAGCGCGACCACTGTCCCCGGCACCACCCAGGGCGCATCGACCAGCCAATCCAGCACGCGGATCGCGGGCATCCGGGCCTGCACTTTCAGAAAGGCGAAGGGCAGGGCGATGACCGTGCAGACCCCCGCCGCCACGAAGGCCAGCATCAAAGAGTTGCGGAACGCACGGATCACCATGGAGTTGGCCAGCACATCCGCGAAGTTGCGCAGGGTGACGGTGTCGGCGCTCAGCGGCACCCCAAGCGCCGGAGACAGTGCGGTGCCCAGCAGCGCCAGCAAGGGCAGAACCGCAATCATCGCCAGCAGCGACCAGACACCTGCCTCCAGCACGGGCCTTGCCCGGCCCGGATCAAACGGGGTCAATCCGGCGCCGCGCCCCAGCGGGACGGTCAGCCAGCGCAGGATCACGGCGCGCAGGACCAGCGCCGCGACGGCCATCAGCACCAGGATCAACGCCAGAACCGCGACCTGACCGGCAACCGACGGGCCAAAGCCGTTCAACCGTTGATAGATCAGGGTGGTCAGCATGGGAAACCGCCCTGGAATTCCCAGCAGTGCCGGGACGCCGAAATTTCCCACCGCCGCCGCAAAGGCCAGCACGGCACCCGCCAGCGCCGCCGGTGCCACCAGCGGCGCAAGAATCCGCGCGACGATGCGGCCGCGCCGGGCGCCTGCAACCTGTGCTGCCTCGACCAGATCGCCGGGCAGTGCGATCAAGGCGGCACGGGTGGCGACAAAGACCAGAGGCATGTGCTCGATCCCCAGCAAAAGCGCGATGCCCCAGCCGGAATAGATCGGGTTCGTGGTTCCCGGTGGGGGGGCCAGCCCCAGCGGGCGCAGGATGGGCGAGGTCGGGCCGATCAGTTCGATCCAGGCCAGGGCCATGGTCTGCGAGGGGATCAGCAGCGGCGACAGGATGAGAAAGGTCATCGCCACCCGTCCCCGCAAGGCAAACAGCCCTGTGACCAGCGCAAGCAGCACGCCAAGGACGGACGAAATCACCACCGATCCGGCAGAGACGGCGAGCGTGTTCCAGACCGCGCGCCCGGTGGCGCGTGCCGTCAGCACCTCGGCCATCAGGCCCAGCGGCGCGCCGTCCTTGCCGGGCGCCAGCGCCTCCATGAACAGCCGGGCCAGCGGCCAGACCGACACTGCAACCAGCCACACGCCGATGAGGGCGGCGAGGATAACCTCGCCGCCCCGGTGATGACGTGAAAGGGTCAGATCAGCCGCCATAGATGTCGGCGAACTTTTCCTTGGTGGCCTGGTCTTCGGCCAGCATCTTGCCTGCATCGGCGGCCAGCAGCTTCAGCGTGGCCGGGTCGGGATAACCAGCTGGGGGCGCCACGCCCTGAAGGGCCGGGAAATAGCCCTGCGCGACCGCCTGCGCCTGTGCCGTCTGACCCAACTGCCAGCGGACAAAGGTTGCCGCCGCCTCGACCGCATCCGAATCCTTCAGGATTCCAACCGGCTGGTCGATGACCGAGACCCCTTCGGAGGGGAACACGAACTCGACGGGCGAGCCCTTGGCCTTGGCGTTCAGCGCCATGTATTCGATGATGATGCCATAGGCCTTTTCGCCGCGGGCGACCGCCTCGATCACGGTGCCGTTGCCCTGCCCGGCGACGGCGCCATTGTCGGCCAGCGTTTCGTACCAGTCCCAGCCGAATTCGGGCTGCTGCACCATGGTGCCAACATGGATCACGGCGGCCCCGGAATACAGCGGGCTGGGCATGATCAGGCTGGCGGCGCGGTCGGCTTCGGCCAGGTCGGCCCAGCTTTTCGGCGCATCTTTGACCAGATTGGTATTGTAGACGATGCCGGTGGTGATCATCCGGGTGCCGACGAACATCTTGTCGGGGTCGATCAACGCGGCGGGGATGCCGTCCATCGGAATGTCCAGCGCCATCAGGCGGCCGTCATTCTTGAGCTGGGTCATGGCGACCGCATCGGCAATCATCATCACATCGGCAGGAGATTTTCCGGCGGCAAATTCGGCGGCCAGCTTGGCCATCACCTCGGTCGTGCCCGAGCGGAACACCTCGACGGCGATTTCGGGATGGTCCTTGTTGAACGATGCGATCACCTCGGCGATCTGTGCCTGTGGCTGCGAGGTGTAGAGCGTGATGGTCTGCTGCGCCATCGCGGCGCCCGATAGCATCAGGGTGCCGACAGTGGACAGGGCAGCAAGGCGGAAGATGGTCATGGGAAACCTCATGTGTGACTGGTGCCCGAGTATCCGGCCCAGTTAACGGTTGGGTGACAGTTCCGTGGAGATCCAGTGACGGCCATCGTGGCGCCATTCGATGGGCGCCGCATTGTCCGGGCGGCTGAACGGCGCATCGGTCAGAAAGGCGTGGATCTCGCGGGCGGTGCCGGAATGGCCGACGATCAGCACCGGGAATGGCGGGAGGATTGCGGCCAGCGCGGCGCGGATGCGGGCGGTGAACGCCGCGGGCCCCTCGCCGCCTGCCGGAGTGGCCTCGCGGATCAGTGTGCTGCGCGGCATGCCTTCCCAGATGCCCCAGTTGCGCTCGGCCAGACCCGGCAGGGGGATCAGCGGCGCGCCAGTGGTTGCGGCAACCGCGCGTGCCGTGTCTGCCGCCCGGACCAGGGGGGAATGCCATATCGCCGCAAGGGGCCGCCCGGCCAGCAAGGTCGCGGCGACCCTGGCCTGTGCGACGCCGCGGGCGTTCAGCGGATCGTCGGTGAAGCCGCTGATACGGTCGGCGACATTGGCATCGGTTTCGCCATGCCGCAGGAACAGAAAGCCATGGGACAGCAGGGGGATCACCAGCACATCTCCGGTGTTGTGGTCAGCGGCCGGTCCAGCGCGATCGCCAGCGCGGCAATGGCCGGGGGTTTGCAGAACACCGGCAGAGCCTGACGCGGGCGCACGGTTTCCAGCAGAAACCGGATCTCGGACAGCGTCGGATGGACGTTCCAGCGCAGGAACCGCGCCTGACCCTGTTCCACCCAGCCTGCGGCGGGTGTGCCTTGGGCCAGATGCCCGGTAAAGACGATACGCCCGGTTCCCTGAGCAATCAGCCGGGGCGCAAGCGCGCCCGCCACCCCGCGTTCGGCATTCGGGCCTGCGGCGATCATCACGCCCCGCGCCGGGCTGTCGGCGGTCAATTCGGTGGTTTCGCCCAACAACAGCCGCAGCCGCGCATCCCCGCCCGGCGGCAGCGCGTCCGGGCGCATGGCCATGACCTGCGCCACCTGCCGATGGGACGGGCACAACGAGACCGAATGACCCGCCGCCCGCATGGCAATGGCCATCTCCAGCCCCCGGCCGCCGGCCGGGGCGGGCAGCAGCAGCGGCCGGTCCGTCAGGGCCATCAGGGCGGCGATCTGGTCGGCGAGCGGCTCGTCCGCCGTTCCGTAGGAGGCATCGAACACCAGCGCCGCTGCGGGTGGCGGAGGGGCCCAGCGGTAAAGCGAGCTTTCCCGCGACATGTCGCCGGTATAAAGCACGCCGCCCTCGCCCCCCAGCCGCAGCCAGCGGGCGCCGGGGGCATGACCGCCTGGGCCGGATGCAAGCGGAACACCGGCAATCTCGGAACATCCCTCCAGGGGATGCGCGGCCTGCAATGTAGGGTCCGGCGACAGGGCAATGGTCGGTTCCGGGGCATAGATTGGCGGATCCCCCAGCAATGCGGCCAGATGCAGGCCCCCGGTATGGTCCACATGGCCATGCGAGATCACGATGGCATCGACTGCCGAAACCCCGGTCAGGTCCGGCAGGGCATCGCCATCCGGCCCGCGCCCCAGATCCAGCAGGATGCGCCGCCCTGCGGTTTCGAACAGAAAACAGGCCGGGCCCTTGCAGCCAAGGCCGGACAAGGCGGTCAGTTTCATGCAGGAATGCTTTCGGGTCGGGGGGCGATCGCCAGACCATCGCGCGGCAATACCCAGCCGCCGGTAAGGCGCAGGGCCAGGGCCTCTTCGCGCTGCGGGGCGTGGGGCAGGGTCAGGTCAACCAGGGTTTCGCCGCCTGCGTCCAGCAGGGCGCTGACGGCCCATGCCCCGGCGCGGAACTGGCTGTCCACTACGCGGGCAAGGATCGGGCCATCCGGCGCCGGGGACAGGTCGCGCGGGCGCAGGCACAGCCAGCCGGGGCCGCGGGGGGCTGCTCCGGGCACGGTCAGCACCCGGCCTTGCAGGCTGATGCGGCAGGCGCCGCCGCTGGCGTCCAACACATCGACCGGAACGGTCCGTCCGCCACCCACGAACCGCGCGACCATCGGTGTCGCAGGTTGGCGATACAGCGTTTCCGGCGCCGCCAGTTGTTCCAGCCGCCCGGCATTCATCACGCCGACATGGCTGGCGACGGCCATCGCTTCGTCCTGATCATGGGTCACAAAGACAAATGTGGTGCCCAGGGCCGCATGAAGGCGGCGGAACTCTGCCAGCATCACTCCGCGCAGATGCGCATCAAGGTTTGCCAGCGGTTCGTCCAGCAGCAACAGCGCGGGGCGCGTTGCCAGCGACCGCGCCAGG
Organism: Gemmobacter megaterium; assembly: GCF_900156815.1. GTDB lineage: Bacteria > Pseudomonadota > Alphaproteobacteria > Rhodobacterales > Rhodobacteraceae > Wagnerdoeblera > Wagnerdoeblera megaterium. The sequence goes on along the minus strand of NZ_FTOT01000005.1, from coordinate 308,070 downwards.
GCGACGCGCTGGCGCTGTCCGCCCGACAGCTCATGCGGGCGCCGCTGGTCCAGCCCCGCCAGACCGACCATGGACAGGGAGTCAGCGATGCGGGCGGCTTCTTGTGCACGCGACAGGCCGCGCAGGCGCAGCCCGAAGCGGATATTGCCGGCCACCGTCATATGCGGCCACAGCGCGTAGGATTGGAACACCATGCCCAGGCCCCGAGCTTCGGGCGGGACAAAGCCACCGGGGCCCGCAACCTGGTGCCCCCCGATGTCGATCCGGCCGCCGTCCGGCTGCTCCAGCCCGGCGATCAGGCGCAAGAGCGTCGTCTTGCCGCAACCGGACGGCCCCAGCAATGCGAGAAACGCCCCGGACGGAACGGAAAAGGAAACGGCGTCCACCGCGCGGGTCGGGCCGAAACTGCGGGTCAGGGACTGAAGATCTAGACGTGCCATGCCGCGCGTCTTACGGCGCGCAGGTGACGGCGGTGTGACAATGATCAGATCTGGTGAGGATCAGATCCGGCGGCCGCGCATCCGATGGATCTGCATCGCCAACTGGCTGGCAGGAAGCGTGGCGCGCATGTCGGCCAGCATCCGCATGTCGGACCGGATGCCGCGCCACAGCCCCTGCTTGACCGCCTTGGCAGGGCTGGCGACATCGGGCCAGTGCACCACGGCGATCCGCGCCGACCGCTCAAGCCACAGCCGGTTCATGGCCACTTCCATGCCAAAGCGCGGCAGGGACTGCGCCGCAAGCCCCGCCAACATGGATCGCGGCACCACGCGCTCGCCCGAGATGTAGTCCAGTCCGATCCGCCGCCACAGCCGGGGCGCATTTCCGCGCAGGCTGATCGCCACATCGGCCCGGCCGTCCAGAACAGGCCGGACCAGTTCGGTGATGGCGCCGGGGGTCAGGCCCAGCAGGTCGGCATCCAGCAACAGCAGCAAGGGCTGACGGGTGGCCCGGACACCGGCCAGCATGGCGGCGCTTTTTCCGCCATTCCGGGGCAGGCGCAGCACGCGCACCCCGGCGGTTTGCGCCGCGACATCTGCGGTGCCGTCTGTCGAGCCATCGTCGATCACCAGGATCTCTGCCACCAGCGGATGCCCGGCGACCGCTTGAAGCACGGCGCCAATCCGTGGCGCCTCGTTCCAGGCCGGGATCAGACAACAGACCCCCTGCGCCAGCGTCTCAGCACAAAGGTTGCGGCGATCAGCGCCAGAAGTATCCACGAGCCGTTGGCGATCCATGTCCCGATCCGTTCCCATGCGTGACCGGCGATATGCCCCAGCGCCAGAAAGATCAGGCTCTTGGGCACCGTCGCCATCAGATTGTACACCACGAAAGGCCGCAGGGGCATCCGGGCAGCGCCTGCGGCGGTCAGTATCAGCGCCCCGGCCGAATGGGTAAGCTTGCCCATGATCAGGATGCGGCCGCCTCTGGTGTGGAACCGGCGGGCCACGCCGTCCAGCCGTTCCGGGTGCAGGCCCAGCCTGTCACGCAAGGGCTGCGACACCCAGGCGGCGCCGTGTCGGCCCAACGCATAAAAGGCCAGATCCCCGATCAGATCGGCCAGCATGAGGACGACAGCAAGCGGCCATAGCGGCAACAGACCCTGCGCCGCCGCCCATCCGGCCAGAACGGTGATGATCGGGCCTTCAAGCACCGCGACCAGCCCCACCACCGGCAGACCAGCCGTGGCAACCAGCGCCATCAACTGATCCGGCGCGATCATTGCGGCACAGGCTCCAGCGTTGTGCCGCGCCAGGAAATGCCGCGCCGCGCCCATGTTGCGAGCCACAGCGCAGGCAGCGACACATCGCGCAGGAGTGCGGCCAGCACATCCACAGGACGCGACGGCAAACCATAGGCGCGCGTCATCGCCCATTCGGTTGCGTACCACAGCATCAGGAAGGCGGGCAGCCACGCCGCACCTCCTGCCCCGGCCAGCCCAAGCGCAGGGGCCAGCGGCCCCAGCAGGATTTCCAGCAGGAACAGGGCCGGGAACCCGTCGCGCCGCACGCGGGACCAGCGCAACTGGCGGTTCCAGACCGCAGGCAGATCGCGCCGCCCGATGGGCTGGCCAAAGGGCCGTGCTGCAAGACGCACCTTCAGCCCCTGGCGCCTTACGATCTTGGTTGCAGCCACGTCCTCGGCCAGATCGCTGGCCAATGCGCAGAGGCCCCCTGCGCTGTGCAGCACATCGGGACGCCACATCAGCGTCTTGCCTTGGGCAAAGCCCAGCCCCACGCAATCCGCCGCCAACTGCCAGCGGGCCTGAAACCCGTTCAGAAAGGCCGCCTCGACCGCGCCCCATAGCCCCTCGGGCCGGATCCCGGCCGGGGGCGAGGTGACAAGGCCGGTGTCGGACCGCATCTCGGCGACCAGCCGGTCCAGATAGTCGGGCGGCAGCAGCAGGTTCGCGTCCGTCATCACGATCAGATCGCCCCGTGCCGCTGCCCAGCCTTTGGCAAGGTTGTTCAGCTTGGGGTTTGCCGTCGGGCGGTCATCGCCGATCAGCAGCCGGGCCGATACCTGCGGATGCTGCGCGATCAGGTCACGCAGCACGGGGACCGCTGGGTCGGTCTCTTGTGCGGCGCAGAACAGGATCTCGACATCGGGATATTCCAGGTCAAAGCTGGACCCCAACGTCAACGCATCGAACGGATCCAGCCCGCAAACGGGCCGCAGCAGGGTGACACGGGGCCGCGCTGCGGGCTGCGGTGCGGGGCGGGACAGGCGCCACAGGCACAATGCCGCCGATGCGATGTGCAGCGCCGTCGGTATGGCGCACAGGGTCAGGGCCGCGCTCATGCCTGCGCTACCACGGTCAGATCGCGCGTCTGCGGGCACCAGCGCATCAGCCGCAGGATGCCATCGGTGCCTTCGGTCATCGCGGTCAGGCTGTCGATCCAGTCGCCACAATTGGCATAGACGATGCCATGCCGCCGGTGCAGGGCGGCCAGATGGAAATGCCCGCAGATCACGCCATGGCAGGCGTGGGTCTGCGCGGCCTGTGCAAGGCGTTGCTGATAGCGGTTGCCCACCAGCATCAGCCGGTGAAAGCGTGGAACGACACGCCCGGCAATCCGTACCCTGCGGCGGCGCCAGCGCCCGACGGAACGGTCCATGCCATGCAGCATCCCTTCGAGGCGCACGCCGACGCGGGTCATCGTCGCGGATCGCAGGACACGCGCATCGAACTGATCGCCGTGCAGGACCAGATAGCGCGCGCCTGACAGGGTCTGGTGCAGGTGATGCGGCTTGTGTTCGAACCCCCAGTCGGCCGCGAATTCGGCGGCCCTGGGGCTGTCGTCGTGATTGCCGGGCAGATACATCACCTGAACGCCGGCCGCCCTGCGGGCGCCCAACTCCTCCAGCACGCTGGTCTGGGGGCGGCGCCAGCGGGTGGGCGCGCCACTCCACATCTCGAAGATGTCGCCGACAAGAAAAATCTGGTCGGCTTCGACCCGGCGCAGGAAATCCAGAAAGGCATCGGCGCGGCTTGTCAGGGCGCCAAGGTGCAGGTCGGAGACGAACAGCGCGCGCAAGGCAAGGCGGGCGGTCGCGGTTTCGGTTCGAAGGCTGTGCATGGGCAACCCGGTCTGCAACGATCCTTGCGCCCTTGTGCCATCGGTGTGGCACGGATTTCTGACACCCGTGCGAAAGTTCTGTTGCAGTGCGGATCGCCGTGCTGCCAAGGAAAACCCCGCCCGGAGCGATCCGGGCGGGGCGATCCACGCTGGAACCTGTCGGTTCTAGCGTATCATTTCGCGCATTCGGCCAGCTTGTCCATGCTCGGCCCGACCGGAGTGCGCCCCAGGTTGAACGGCGCCGAGGCATCGCGCCAGTTGGCATAGTCGTTCAGATAGGCGACCTGGCTGAGATAGACCTTGGCCGACAGCGGGTTTTCACACGCAGTGGTTTCGATCGTCGTATTGGCCAGTTCCTGGATCTTTGCCAGCGTCTCGTCATCCATGCGGGTGATTTCGATCCCGGCATCCTTGAACTGCTGATAGGCGTCGTTGGCCCGTTTTTCAGTGAAGGACAGCGACCACAACATGGTGGCATCGGCGGCAATGCGCAGTTTCTGCTGCGTTTCAGCCGACAGGGCATCCCACGACGCCTTGTTGATCATCACGCCAAAGACCGACGACGACTGGTGCCAGCCCGGCGTTGCCCAGTGGGAGGTGACCTGCTGGAAGCCGCCCGACCAGTCGACGTTCGGGGTCGAGAACTCTGCCCCGTCGATCACGCCGCGCTCCAGCGCCTGATAGATCTCGCCGCCGGCCATCGACACCTGGCTGCCACCAAGTTGGGTCAGCAGGCGACCCTGCTCCAGGCCCGAAAGGCGCAGGCGCATCCCTTGCAGGTCTTCGGTGTTGCGGATGGCCTTCTTGGTGCGGAAGCCGGATTCGTTGTTGGTCACGCCATAGGGCAGATAGACCATGCCGAACTGGCCATAGACCTCGTTATACAGGTCGGCGCCGCCCCATTGCTGGATCCAGTTCACATAGTCCACGGCGTTGAACAGGCTGGCATGGGTCGACAGCGGCGAGAACGCGGTGTTGCGGCCAGCCCAGTAGCCCGGCCAGTCCGCGCCCGCCTGGACGGTGCCGGATTCCACCGCACCGAACACCTCGCCCGCCGGGACCAGCGTGCCACCATCGAACAGCTCGATCGACAATTCGCCCGCGGTCAGCGCATTGGCCAGTTCGACGAACTTGCGGTCGATCTCGATCAGTTCCAGCGAGGCGGGCCAGACGGTCGTCATGGTCCAGCTTTCCTGCGCCTGCGCGGTTGTGGTCAGCGCGATGGCACCGATAGCGGCAAGGGCCGTGGTCTTGAAGCTCATGTCTGATTCTCCTCCAGATTATTTCGAACGGTAAAGCGTATCGGGCAGCCAGGTCACCAGATCGGGGAACGCGGCAATGGTCAGTGCCATGGCGACGATCAGCCCGATGAAGGGCAGCACGCCAAGGATGATGTCGGAAATCTTCACGTCCTTTGGCGCGATGGCCCGCATGTAGAACAGCGCATAGCCGAAGGGTGGGGTCAGGAAGCTGGTTTGCAGCACCACCGCCATCAGCACGACGAACCACAACTGGTTGATGCCCATTTCCTGCACGACCGGCAGGAAGATCGGGAAGGACAGCAGGACAATGCCGGTCCAGTCCAGGAACATGCCCAGGACGAATACGATCAGCATCATCACGGTGATCAGCATCCAGGGCTCCATATCCAGCGCACGCATCAGATTCTGCGTCGCCCGCAGCCCGCCGGTGATGTTGAACACGCCGGTAAACGCTGTGGCGCCGACCACGATGAACAGGATCATCGCAGAGGTGCGGGCGGTTTCGTAGAGCGCACTGCGAAAGGTCGCCAGTTCGAACCGGCCACGGAAGATCACGATCAGCAGCGCCAGCAGCGCCCCGACAGCCGATGCCTCTGTTGCGGTTGCGATCCCGGCCAGCATGGTGCCCAGAATCCCGAAGATCAGGATCAGCGGCGGCATCGCCTCGACAACCAGCATCCGGGCCAGTGCAGCGCGCCCGATGCGTTCCTCGGTCTTTACGGCCGGGGCAAGATCGGGGCGGAAAAACGCGATGGCGGCAACATAGAGACCGTAGAGCAACCCCAGAAGGATGCCCGGCACCATCGCGCCTGCAAACAGCTCTCCGACCGAAAGTCCCGAGTTCGACGACATCAGGATCAGCATGATCGACGGGGGGATCAGGATGCCCAGACAGCCAGAGGCCGCAATCAACCCGGTGCTCAGCCGCTTGGAATAGCCATATTGCAACATAGGCTTGAGCGCCATCACGCCCATGACGGTGATCGACGCGCCGATGATGCCCGTCGTGGCTGCAAGCAGGATGGAGATGACGACCACCGCAATGCCCAGACCGCCGGTCACGCGCGCAAGCAGCAGCCGCAACGCCTCGAACATGCGGTCGGTGACGCCGCTGTCCGACAGGAATCGCGCCATCAGCACGAACAGCGGGATTGCGATCAGCACATAATTGTCCAGCACATCGCCGAAGATGCGGTTGATCACGATGCCCAGAATCTGGGTCTTGCCCGCGATGACCGCCCCCAGAACCGCCGTACCACCCAGCACAAAGGCAAGCGGGTGGCCCATGAACAGGCCCACCATCAGGATGCCGGCCATGATCAGGGCAATCATTTCACCCGACATTGCGGTTCTCCTCGGACTTGTTCAGCAGCAGCTTGAGAAACTCGGAAACCCCCTGCATCAACAGCAGAACGGCAGCCACCGCCATGGCGATCTTGACGGGGTAGACCGGCATCTGCATCGCGCTATAGGTCGTTTCACCCTGATTCCACGACCGCAGGGCGAATGTGTAGCTCTGCGTCACGAAGACCCAGGCGAAGGGAAAGAAGAACAGCGGATAGCCCAGCAGTTCGACGATCCGTCGCGGTGTGGGTTTCAGCGCGCCCGTCACCAGATCGACGCGCACATGCGCCTGATGGCGGAGCGCATAGCCGCCCAGCAGGATGAAGTAGAACCCGAACAGGTGTTTCGTAAGGTCAAAGGCCCAGAGTGTCGGCGCGTTGAACACATAGCGCAGGACGACATCGTAAATGATCAGCCCTGCAAACAGCACGGCTACCCACGACACAACCCTGCCAACGACCTCGTTGAGGCCATCGATCAGACGGATCAGCAGCATGTTTCCTCCCAACGCTCGGGTCTTCCACCCGTCGTCAACATGACGGACTATTCATGTTTGGCTTTGCCATGTCAACTCGGGTCCGGGTCTGCCGCCATGTCGCGGGCCGAAAATCGGGGCTGGCCATGGCCTTGCAATCGCGGCAATCTTTGCTCCGCATGGTTAGGGGGGTGGGCGTGCTGATACCGGGGACCAGTCACAGTCAGGTGACAGAGCGTTTTCAATGGTCCGTGCCGGAGGTCTACAACATCGGCACCGATGTCTGTGATCGCTGGGCCGCGACCGATCCCGATCGGCTGGCGCTGATCGAGGTGGCCGACAACGGCTATGGCCCGGAGGCCCGTACCAGCTTTGCCCGGCTCAAGGAATTGAGCGACCGTTTCGCCAATGTGTTGGCCGGGTTGGGGCTGGTGCGTACCCGCGACGGCGTTCCGGGCGACCGGGTGGCGATCCTGCTGTCGCAACGGCTGGAAACGGCGGTGGCGCATATCGCGGCCTTCAAGGGCGGGCATATTTCGCTCCCCCTCTTCACGCTGTTCGGACCCGAGGCCCTGCTGCACCGTTTGCGCGACAGCGGCGCGCGGGTTCTGGTCACCGACCGCGCCAGCCTGGCGGTGATTGCGGCAATCCGTGCGGATCTGCCCGCGCTGGAGCATATTTTTCTGGTTGATGGTCTGCCTGATGGTCCTGCCGATGCCAGCCTGCATGATCTTGCGGCGGAACTTGCGGCTACATCGCCTGAGTTCACCCCGGTGCGGACGCGGGCCGACGATCCGGCGGTGATCATCTATACCTCTGGCACCACGGGAAACCCGAAAGGCGCGTTGCACGCCCATCGCGTGTTGCTGGGCCACCTGCCGGGCGTCGAGATCAGCCACGATTTTCTGCCTGCCCCGGACGATCTGTTCTGGACGCCGGCGGATTGGGCGTGGATCGGCGGGCTGTTCGATGTGCTTCTGCCCGCCTTGCACCACGGGATTCCCGTGGTCGCGTGCCGGTTCGGCAAGTTCTCCGCCACCGCGGCGCATGACCTGATCCGACGCTTCGGGGTGCGCAACGCCTTCTTGCCCCCGACGGCGATGAAGCTGATGAAGGCCGATCCGGCCAGCCGGGACTGGTCGCTGGACATGCGATCTGTCGCCAGCGGCGGCGAAACGCTGGGCACCGAGTTGCTGGATTGGGGGCGCAAGGCGCTGGGCGTCACGATCAATGAATTCTACGGCCAGACCGAATGCAACATGATCGTCAGCAGTTGCGGCGCGCTTGAACCCCCGGTGCCCGGCGTGATGGGGCGCCCGGTGCCGGGCCACCGGGTTGACGTGATCGGCCCTGATGGCGCGGTGCTGGGCGCTGACGCAGAAGGTGCAATCGCCGTTCTGGCCCCCGATCCGGTGATGTTTCTGGGGTATTGGAACAATCCGCAGGCCACCGAGGAGAAATTCGTCACGGGCCCGGAGGGGCGCTGGCTGGTCACGGGCGACCGGGGTGTCCGGCGGGCAGATGGCCGGTTGCGGTTCGTGGGACGGGATGACGATGTGATCTCGTCAGGCGGCTACCGGATCGGCCCGGCAGAGATCGAGGATTGCCTGCTGGGCCATCCGGCGGTGCAGATGGCGGGCGTGGTGGGCCAGCCCGACCCGATCCGGGGCGAGATCGTGGCGGCGTTCATCACTCTTGCGCCCGGCCATGACCCGTCAGAGCCGCTGCGCCTGGATATCGCCGATCACGTCCGCAAACGGCTGGCCGCCTATGAGTTTCCGCGTGCCATCCATTTCATCGACGACATGCCGGTGACCACGACCGGCAAGATCATCCGCGCCCGGCTGCGCGACATGTTTGCCAAGGGAGGCCCCGCATGACCGAACCTGTCCTGTTCGAAACCGATGGCAACATTGCCATCATCACCCTGAACCGGCCCGACCGCCGCAATGCGGTGAACGTCGATCTGGCGGATGCGCTGACGGCGGCCATCGACCGGCTGGAAAGCGATCCTGCGCTGGACGTGGGCGTGCTGACAGGCAATGGCAAGGTGTTCTGTGCGGGGATGGATCTGGCGGCCTTTGCCGATGGTCAGCAGGATGCGATCCTGAACCGCGCGGGCGGGTTTGGCGGGCTGACCGAACGCCACCGCACCAAGCCGCTGATCGCGGCGGTCCATGGCGCCGCGCTGGCCGGTGGTTTCGAGATTGCTATCGCCTGCGATATGATCGTGGCCGAGGAGACAGCCCGCTTTGGGGTGCCCGAGGTGATCCGCGGGTTGATCGCCGGGGCAGGGGGGGCGCTGCGCCTGGCCGAACTCGTGCCGCAGGCCCGCGCGCGGGAAATCCTGCTGACCGGCCGTCTGTTCGACACGGCCGAGGCGTGGGATCTGGGCCTGATCAGCCGGCGCTGCGCCGAAGGGCAGGCGAAAGATGCAGCCGTGCAACTGGCCCGAGAGATTGCCGCCAATGCGCCGCTGGCTGTGCGGGGCACGCTGGCCACCTCGAAGCTGCTGCGCGACATTCCCTCGCAAGCGGCCTGGGCAGAGAATGCGCGGTTGCTCAAGACCTGCCTGGACAGTCAGGATGCGCTGGAGGGCGCGCGCGCATTTCTGGAGCGGCGCCCGCCCGTCTGGACGGGGCGCTGAGGCGCGCTTGACGACCAGGGTCGCCGGGCGGAAGCCCTGTCCGCTGTCCCTGGCGCCGCGCATGAACGGCCATGGCCGCACGCCGCGGCCAGGCGTCTTGAAACCATATCGAGGGGCTTTCAATCACATTCAAGATTCCATATATGATGAGGCAACCCTCGGAGGATTCCCATGCCCCGCATTCTTGCCCCGCTTCTGTCTGTCATCGCGCTGGCCGGTGTCGCCGCCGCTGATCCGATCACCCTGCACCCGACAACCGTTACCGAATGGAAAGCCGTTCATGGCCGGATCGAGGCCAAGGACAGGTTGCCCGCCCGGGCGCGGATTGGCGGTACACTGACCGAACTTCTGGTATCCGAAGGCGACATCGTCTCGGCAGGCCAGCCCCTCGCCCGCATCATCGACGAAAAGCTGGGCTTTCAGCTTTCCGCCCTGCGGGCGCAGATCGAAGCGGCCGGGGCACAGTTGACCAACGCCCAAAGCGAGTTGCGCCGCGGAGAAGAACTGCTGCGGCAAGGCGTGACCACCGTGCAGCGGCTGGATGCGCTGCGCACGCAGGTGGATGTGCTGGCCGGTCAGATCAGCGCGCTTGAGGCGCAGGCGGACATCATCGTGCAAAGTCAGGCCGAGGGGCAGGTACTGGCCCCGACGGCGGGTCGCGTTCTGACCGTTCCGGTTGCTGCCGGTGCTGTGGTGATGCCCGGCGAGACGGTTGCCATGGTCTCCGGTGGCGGGGTGTTCCTGCGTCTTGCCGTGCCGGAACGCCACGCTCTGCACCTGACCGAAGGCGATACGATCCATATCGAAGGTGCCAGCGGGCCGGTTCTGGGGCGGCTGGCCCGCCTGTACCCCCTGATCGAGAATGGCCGTGTCATTGCCGATGTCGAGGTGCCCGACCTTTCCGATCGCTTTGAAGATGCCCGCGTGCTGGTGCGGCTGCCGGTGGCGGAACGTCAGGCGCTGATGATCCCTGCAACCGCCATCGTGACGCGGGGCGGGCTGGATTTCGTGCCGGTTCAAGAGGCGCGCGGCACGGTGCTGCGCGCGGTCGTTCCCGGCGTCCGCCAGACCGATGCGGAAGGCGGGCAGGTCGAGATTCTGTCCGGTCTGGTGGCGGGCGACGTGATCCTGCCCGTTCCGGCGCAACCTGGTGAAGAGGTGCGCCATGACTGACCCGCGTCATTCCGGGCTGGGGCTGGCGGGGCGTCTGACCAAGGCGTTCATCGCCTCGTCCCTGACGCCGCTGTTCATCCTTGCCTCGCTGGCTGCGGGTCTTGTCGCCCTTGGTGCGCTCCCGCGCGAGGAAGAGCCGCAGATCTCCGTGCCGATGGTCGACATCCATCTGCAAGCGCAGGGGCTGAAGGCCGAAGATGCCGTCAAGCTGGTGACGGAACCGTTGGAGGTGCTGGTCAAGGGCATCAACGGCGTCGAACATGTCTATTCCAACACCCGTGACGATGCCGTGCTGGTCATGGCGCGGTTCGAGGTGGGCACCAAGCCCGAAGACGCCATCCTGCGCGTGCATGACAAGCTGCGCGCAAATATGGACCGCATTCCGGTTGGCATTCCCGAACCGCTGATCGTGGGGCGCGGGATCGACGATGTGGCGATCCTGTCTGTCACCTTTTCCGCCGCACCGGGGCAGGATCTGGCCGCCAACGACCTGACCCGCATCGCGCGTGCCGTGCAGGCAGAGGTGGCCAAGACGGAAAATGTCGGCCTGACCTATTTGGTCGGCGACACGACCGAGGCGATCCGCATTGCCCCCGACCCTGACCGTCTGGCGCTGTATGGAATCACGCTGCAACAGTTGGCGGGCAAGGTGCAGCAGGCCAACCGCAGCTTCAACGCCGGCAAGCTGCGCCACGAGGGCGCGGCGGTGGATCTGGTGGCCGGGGAAACGCTGACCGCACCGGCGGAGGTTGCCAACCTGCTGCTGACCGCCCGCGACGGGCGCCCGGTCTATGTCGCCGATGTGGCCGACATCGGCTTTGTCGGCGACACCGGCGAGCGCATCGTGTCGCATCTGACCCGCGATGCCGATGGCGCCATCCACCGCAGCCCCGCCGTGACGCTTGCCGTGGCCAAGCGCGCCGGGGCAAATGCGGTGGTGGTGGCCGAAGCGGCCCTGCACCGGATCGAGGCGCTGGAAGGCCGGATCATTCCCGACAGCGTCGCGTTGACCATCACCCGCGACTATGGCGAAACGGCGAACGAAAAGGCCAATGAACTGCTGTTCCACCTTGGGCTGGCCACGGTCTCCATCATCGGGCTGGTTCTGCTGGCCATCGGCTGGCGCGAAAGCATCGTGGTGGCCATCGTCATTCCGGTGACCATCCTGCTGACGCTGTTTGCGGCCTGGATCATGGGCTATACGTTGAACCGGGTGTCGCTGTTTGCGCTGATCTTCAGCATCGGCATTCTGGTCGACGACGCCATCGTGGTGATCGAGAATATCGCCCGCCATTGGGCCATGCGTGACGGGCGCGGCCGGGCCGAGGCGGCTGTGGATGCCGTGGCAGAGGTGGGCAACCCCACCATCGTGGCCACATTGACAGTGGTGGCGGCGCTGCTGCCGATGCTGTTCGTATCGGGGCTGATGGGCCCCTACATGTCGCCCATTCCGGCCAATGCCAGCGCCGCGATGATCTTTTCCTTCTTCGTCGCCGTCATCATCACCCCCTGGCTGATGGTGAAGGTGGCAGGCAAGGCGCCGATGACCGGGCATGGCGGCGGCGATGGCCATGGCCATTCCAACGGCGTCATGGAACGCGCCTACCAGGCTGTCGCCCGGCCGTTGCTGGCCACCAAGGCGCGCAGTTGGGCATTCATCGCGGTAACGGTCGTGCTGTCCTTTGGCTCGCTTGCCGCGCTGTATACCCGCGATGTCACGGTCAAGCTGCTGCCCTTCGACAACAAGTCGGAGCTGTCGGTGATGATCGACCTGCCCGAAGGCAGCACGACCGAGGCCACCGACCGCGTGGCCCAGGATATTGCGGCCATCGTGCTGGCCCTGCCCGAAGTGACTTCGGTGCAGACCCATGCGGCAACGGCGGCGCCCTTCAACTTCAACGGTCTGGTCCGGCACACCTATCTGCGCGAGGAGCCGCAACTGGGCGAAGTGGCGATCAACCTGGCGCCCAAACAGAACCGCGACCGCACCAGCCACGATATTGCGCTGGACATCCGCCAGCGCATTGCCGCCGTGATCGTGCCGCCGGGCACCAGCCTGAAGGTGGTGGAGCCGCCGCCCGGCCCGCCGGTGATCGCCACGCTGCTGGCCGAGATTTATGGCCCCGATCCTGAAAGCCGCCGCGCGGCGGCAGCGCAGGTCGAGGCGGCGTTCCGCTCGGTTCCCTATATCGTCGATGTGGACAACAGCTATGGCGAACGCGCGCCGCGTCTGCGGGCGCGGATCTCCAGCGATGATCTGGAGTTCTATGGCGTGCAGGAAGCGGATGTGTTCGACACCATCGCCCTGCTGAACGCCGGGCAGACGGTGGGGTATTCGCACAGGGGCGACGGCCGCTATCCGATCCCGCTGATGATCCAGCGGCCCAAGGGAGAGCGCGTGCTTGACGAGCGTCTGCTGACCACGCCGATCCCGGCCAATTCCTTGCCCGGCGCGCGGGGCGTGGTGGAGCTGGGCGATGTGGTGACATTGGTCCCGGAAACCGCATCCTATCCGATCTTCCGCCACAACGGCCGCGCGGCAGAGATGGTCACGGCGGAACTGGCCGGTGACTACGAAGCGCCGCTGTACGGAATGCTTGCCGTGGCCGAGGCGCTGAAAGGCGTGGAGGGTGCCCCGGACATCCGCCTGAACGGCCAGCCTGACGACGAAAGCAGGCTGACCCTGCTGTGGGATGGCGAATGGGAGGTCACATGGGTGACGTTCCGCGACATGGGCGCAGCCTTTGCTGTGGCGTTGCTGGGGATTTACATCCTGGTCGTGGCACAGTTCGGCTCGTTCCGCCTGCCGCTGGTGGTGCTGACGCCGGTGCCGCTGACCTTTCTGGGGATCATCGTCGGGCATTGGCTGTTCGCCGCGCCGTTCTCGGCCACCTCGATGATCGGGTTCATCGCGCTGGCGGGTATCATCGTGCGCAACTCGATCCTGCTGGTCGATTTCATCCGGGGCGAGGGCGAGGTGACGATCGACAGCCTGATCCGCGCCGGTACGATCCGGTTCAAGCCGATCTTTCTGACGGCGGTGGCCGCGATGATCGGTGCGGTGGTCATCCTGGCGGATCCGATCTTTCAGGGGCTGGCGATTTCGTTGCTGTTCGGTTTGCTCAGCTCGACCCTTCTGACCGTATTGGTGATCCCGGCGATCTATCGGGTGTTCCGCACCTGAGAGGGTCAATCCTTGTCAACACAGCCCCCGGCGCATCGCGTATCGGGGGCTGTGTGCGTTCGTGCAGAGTGACAAACGCACATTCCAGAGTTGACTATGCCCCCGTGCGGTCCCAGTTAACGCTGATCTGCGCGGCACCTTGCCCGATCATCCTTGCAGGAGACCCCCATGTTCAAGCGACTTTTTATCGCCATCATCCTGTTGGGGATGATTGTCGGGGGTATTGTGTGGTTCAAGTTCTTCCGGGACGAGATGATCGCACAGTTCCTGTCCGGCATGACACCAGCGCCGGTTCCGGTGACGGCCACAACGGTGGAGCCGGTGACCTGGCAGCCTGGCATTGACGCCGTCGGCACATCCCTTTCGGCGCAAGGAGTTGATCTTGCGATAGAATCTGGTGGGCTGGTGCGCGAGATCCGGTTCAAGGCCAATGATGAGATCGCCAAGGATCAGGTGCTGCTGCAAATCGACGACGACAGCGAGCGCGCCTCGCTTTCGGCGGCGCAAGCTGCGCTGACGGTCGCAGAGGCCGAGGCGAACCGCGCCCGCACCCTGTCAGAGCGTGGCGTCGGTGCGGCCAGCACGGTCGAAAGTACCGTGGCGCAGGTTGCAAGCGCCCGTGCCCAGGTGGCGCAGGTGCAGACGTCCCTGGATGCCAAGAAACTTTCGGCGCCCTTTGCCGGTGTGATCGGTATTCCGCGCGTGGAGGTGGGGCAGTATGTGACCCCCGGCGCAATCTATGCCACCTTGCAGGATCTGAGCCGGATGCGTGTCGATTTTTCGGTGCCCGAACAGCAGATCGCCAATCTGATCATGGGTGGGGCGGTGACCGTTGCCTCCGAGGTGGGGGGATACAGCGCCGAGGGCCGGATCACCGGGATAGAGCCGCGCGTCGATCCCAATTCGCGCCTGATCTCGGTGCGGGCCGAAGTGCAAAACCCCAACGGCCAGTTGGTGCCGGGGCAGTTCCTGCGCGTGCGGATCCAGTTGCCGCAAGAGGATGGCGTGATCGCCGTGCCGCAAACAGCGGTCAGTTCCTCGCTGTATGGCGATTCCATCTATGTGATCCGCCAGGGCGATACGGCAGACGAACTGAAGGTGGAACAGGTGTTCGTCACCCTTGGCCGCCGGTCGGGCACCCGGATCGAGGTGATCAAGGGCCTGGCTTCGGGCGACCGTATCGTCACGTCGGGCCAGAACCGCCTGACCTCGGGCGCAAAAGTGCGCATCGACGACTCGGTCACGCTTGACGACAAGACCGGCAACTAGGGGCGCGCGATGCATTTTTCCGAAATCTTCATCCGCCGCCCCGTCCTGTCGACGGTTGTTGCCGCGCTGATCCTGTTCCTGGGCCTGGCGGCGGCAGTCAACCTGCCGGTGCGTCAATATCCCGAGGTGGAAGAGACGGTGATCACCGTCACCACGGTATATCCCGGTGCCGCACCCGAGCTGATCCAGGGGTTCGTGACCTCTCCCATCGCGGCGGCGGTGTCCACGACAGAGAATGTCGATTACGTTTCCAGCCAGTCCCGCCCTTCGGCCTCTGTCGTCACGGTGCAGATGAAACTGGGGGCGAACCCGGATATTGCGCTGACCGAGGTGATGTCCAAGGTGCAGCAGGTGCGGGGCCAACTGCCTGCCGATGCCGAGGATCCGGTGATCGTCAAAGGGACGGGGCAGACCTTTGCGCTGATGTATCTGGCCGTGCAGAACCCCAACATGACGCCAGAGCAGCTTACCGAATATCTGGAACGCGTGGTCAGTCCGCGCGTCACCAATATCGACGGTGTGGCGCAGATGGAAATCATGGGGGCCGCCGAATATGCCATGCGGATCTGGCTGGATCCGCTGCAACTGTCGGCCCGCGGCGTCACGGCGTCAGAGGTGCTGGCGGCGATCCGGGCGTCGAACTTCCTGTCGGCGCCGGGCAAGACCGAGAGCGAGTATTTCGTCTATAGCCTGACCCTTGAATCGACGGTCCAGACGCCCGAAGCCTTTGGCGCCCTGCCGCTGGCCCAGGGTGCGAATGGCGTGGTCCGGCTGCGCGATGTCGCCACCATCGAACTGGCCTCTGGCAGCAGTGATGCCATCGTGACCTTTGGCGGCAAGCCCGGCATCTTCATCGGGATCGTGCCCGCTCCGGGCGAGAACCAGTTGGACGTCGCCGCGAATGTGCTGGGTGAACTGCCGCGCCTGAACGAGACGCTGCCGCAAGGCATGTCGATCACCATGGTCTACGACTCGACGGAAACCATCGGGGCCTCGATCAGTGAAGTGTTCAAGACCATTGCCGAGGCGGTGGCCATCGTCGTGGTGGTGATCCTGCTGTTCCTGGGATCGTTCCGGTCGGTGCTGATGCCCATCGTCACCATTCCCCTGTCGCTGATCGGGGTGTGTGCAATCATGCTGGCTCTGGGGTATTCCATCAACCTGCTGACGCTGTTGGCCATGGTGCTGGCCATCGGTCTGGTCGTGGACGACGCCATCGTCGTGGTGGAGAATATCCACCGCCATATCGACGAAGGTCAGAGCCCCGCCCGCGCCGCGATTACCGGCATGAAGGAAATCACCGGGCCTGTCATCGCCATGACCATCACGCTGGCCGCCGTGCTGGCGCCGCTTGCGTTTACCGGGGGGCTGACCGGATCGTTGTTCACCGAATTTGCGCTGACGCTGGCGGGGTCCGTGATCATCTCGGGTATCGTGGCCTTGGTCATCACGCCAACCATGTCGGCCCGCCTTCTGCATCATGGGGCACCGGGGCGGTTCCAGCGGATTGTCGACAAGACCCTGACCGGCCTTGCGAACTGGTATGAGCGGCGGGTGTCGTCGTCGCTGGATTACCGGCCTGTGACGCTGCTGATGGTGGCGGCGCTGCTGGGCGCGACGGGGTTCATGTTCCTGAACACCTCGTCCGAACTGGCGCCCGAGGAGGACAGCGGCGGCTTGTTCGCCATCCTGAATGGCCCGCGCTATGCGACGCTGGACTATACCGATACCTTCACCTCCGAGATCGCCCGCCGCACGGCGGATATCCCCGAGGTGCAGACCTCGTTCTCGGTGGCGGGTATGGGCGGCGCGACCAACACCGGCTTCTACATCTGGCCGCTGAAGGACTGGTCAGAGCGTGAGCGCAGCCAGAAGGAGATCCAGACGGAGATCCAGGGCATTCTGGACGGGGCGCCGGGCTTGCAGGGCTATGTGTTCGCCCCGCCCTCGTTGCCGGGCGCGGGGGGCGGTCTGCCCATCTCTATGGTGATCCAGTCGATCCATGCCCCCGAACGGGTGGTGGAAATCGCCGATGAGATCCGCGCCAAGGCGATGGCCAGCGGCATGTTCATTGTGGTGCAGAACAGCCTTGCCTTTGATGCGCCGCAGGTCAGAGTGACCATCGACCGGGACCGTGCGGCCCAGTTGGGCGTGTCGGTTTCGGAAATCGGCAGCACCCTGGGCCTTTTGGTCGGCGGCGCGGCAATCGCCCAGTTCGACCGCGATTCCAACAGCTACGACGTGATCACCCAGGTGCCGCGCGAATGGCGTGACAACCCCGAGAAGCTGACCGAGTTCTTTGTCCGTTCGCGCTCGGGCGATATGGTGCCCCTGTCGTCGGTCGTGACACTCAACCCCGGAGTCGCGGCGGCGGCGATCGAGCAGTTCAACCAGTTGAACTCTGCCACGCTGTCGGCCATGCCGATGCCCGGCCTGTCCACTGGCGTTGCCCTGGCAGAACTGGACCGGATCGCGGCCGAAGTGCTGCCCGACGGATTTTTCATCGACTATTCCGGCCAGTCGCGGCTGGAGAAATCCGAAGGGAACACCATCGTCCTGGCATTCGCTGCGGCTTTGGTGGTGATCTACCTGGTGCTGGCCGCCCAGTTCGAGAGCTTCCGTGACCCGTTCATCATCATGATGTCGGTCCCGCTGTCGATCTTCGGCGCGATGCTGCCACTGTATCTGGGTGTGAGCACGCTGAACATCTATACGCAGGTCGGGCTGATCACGCTGATCGGGTTGATCACCAAGCACGGCATCCTGATGGTCGAATTCGCCAATCAGCAGCGCGAGGATCATGCGTTGTCGCGCCGTCAGGCCATCGTCGCAGCGGCCAAGACCCGCCTGCGCCCGATCCTGATGACCACCGCCGCCATGGCCCTGGCCGTGGTCCCGCTGATCATCGCCGAAGGCGCCGGGGCGGCCGCGCGTCAGGCGATGGGGTTGGTCATCTTTACCGGCCTGATCATCGGAACATTGTTCACCTTGTTTGTCGTGCCCATGTTCTACACCCTGATCTCGCGCAGCGATGCCGACTATCTGTTGCACAAGCAGGATGTCGAGAAAAAGTTCGGTACCGCCTGACATGGCCAGCGGTTCAGCGCGTCAGGTGATATGGAAACTCGGGCCGCTGCCCCGCATCTGCGGGTGGCGGCCACGCTTGCGGATCGCCGGGCCCGGAGACGCCTGTCACATCACCAGTCCCGAGGGAGCCGCAGGATGACGATCACCAGGCAGGACGAACTGGACGGGCTGAGGATGATCGGCCAGATCGTCGCGAACACCATGCAACTGATGTCCAGGGCCATGGAGCCGGGCATGACCACGCGCGAGCTCGACGAGATCGGGCGCAAGAACCTGGACCGCGAAGGGGCCCGGTCCGCCCCGGAATCCACATATGAATTTCCCGGTGCCACCTGCATCAGCGTGAACGAGGAGATTGCCCACGGCATTCCCGGTGATCGCGTGATCGCACCGGGGGATCTGGTGAATATCGACGTTTCAGCCTCCAAGAACGGGTATTTCGCCGATACCGGCGCGACATTCCGTGTCGGTCAGGTCCGCCCCTCGCTGGATCGCCTGTGCCGCGATGGCAGACGGGCGATGCAGATCGGGATTGCCCAGGTCGCTGCGGACAGGCCGCTTGCCGGTATTGGCAAGGCCATCGGGCGCTTTGCCTCCGAGCGCGGCTACACGCTCATCCGCAATCTAGCCAGCCATGGCGTCGGCCGGTCGCTGCATGAATATCCCGAGGAAATCGCCACCTGGCCTTCGCGGCGTGAGAAGCGCCGCATCACCAAGGGTCTGGTGATGACGGTCGAGCCGTTCTTGTCGACCGGCGGGCTTTGGGCAGATCTCGGGGCGGATGGCTGGACGCTGTATAGCGATCCGCGCGCGCCGGTCGTCCAGTACGAGCATACGGTCGTGGCGACAGAGCGCGGGCCGATTGTCGTGACGCTGCCCGGATAGGGCCAGCCAGGCGTCTAGCGCCGGGCGGACCAGACGCGCCACAGCCAGATCAGCAGCATCGCCCCCATAACCGCCCCCACGAAGCCGGCAGCCCAGCCCGCCATGGTGATCAGCGCCCGCAAGACCAGCCCGCCAATCAGCGCGCCGAACACGCCAATGGCGATCGTGGTGGGCACATCGGCATCCAGTTTCATCAATCTTGTGGCCAGAAACCCGGCGGCGGCCCCGACGATCACCAGCATCAGTATCGGCATTCCAATCTCCTGCCTGACGTCGCCGCGCCACTATGCCTCGTGCGCAACGTTGTGTGAAGCGTTTGTGCGCACTTGACATTTGGCATTGAAAACATAGGCCCGCAGCCCTATTTCAAAGACATGTATGACGCACTTGCCCCCATGACCACCGATGCGCTGGATCGCGGCGTTGCCTGGCTTGCACGCGCGGGGTTGCGCCCGACGCGCCAGCGCCAGACATTGGCGGCCTTGCTTGTCGGCGATGGGTGTGACCGGCACGTGACGGCGGAAAGCCTGTTCGCTGCGACGCTGGAGACCGGCGAGAAAGTGTCGCTTGCGACGGTTTACAATACGCTCAGGGCATTCTGTGACGTCGGGCTGATGCAGGAAGTCACGGTTGACGGCGCGCGCAGCTATTTTGATACGCGCATCGACGATCATCCGCATTTCTTCTGGGAAGACACCGCCGAACTTACCGATGCGCCTTCCGAAGGGCTGAACATCGTCAGTCTGCCCAAGGCGCCTGACGGGACCGAGGTTTCCCGCGTGGATGTGGTCATCCGGCTGCGCCGGATCTCCTGATCGGGGGTTTCCCCAGCCGCTGGTCTGTGCCAGCTTGGCAGGGTATCGCCTGACAGCAAGAGTCCCGCAATGACCACCAAACACCGCTTCACGGCCTCGGACGGCGCGAGCATCGCCTATGTCGATCAGGGCGAGGGGCTGCCGCTTCTGTGCCTGTCGGGGCTGACCCGTAATACCAGCGACTTCGATTACATGCTGCCGCATCTGCCAGCGGGCTGGCGGGTGATCCGGATGGACTACCGGGGCAGGGGCGAGTCCGACTGGACGGGCGCCGCCACCTATACCGTCCCGCGCGAAGGCAAGGATGCGGTCGAACTGCTCGACCATCTGGGGATTGGCCGCGCGGCTGTGCTGGGCACGTCGCGGGGGGGCATGATCGGCATGTTCCTGGGGGCCACCGCCAAGGAGCGTGTGGCGGGCCTGTGCCTGAACGATGTCGGCCCGCAACTGGACTGGGAGGGTCTGGGCCGCATCAAGGATTATGTCGGCCGCAATCCCGCCGCCCGGACCATCGAGGAGTATGCAGCGGTCTTGCCGGCCGGCAATCCGGGCATGGACAATGTGCCCGAAAGCCGCTGGCTTGAAGAGGCGCAGCGCCACGCCATGCCGGATGGCAAGGGCGGGTTGAAGATCAACTATGATCCGGCGCTCCGCGAGTCCTTCCTCGATGCGTTCAAGAATGGCTCCCCGGATCTCTGGCCGCTGTTCGATGCCTGCGCGGGGATGCCGCTGGCGTTGATCCGGGGCGCGAATACGGATCTGCTGGGCGCCGAGGCCACGGCCGAAATGCGTCGCCGCCGCCCCGACATGATCTTTGCCGAAGTGCCGGACCGCGCGCATATTCCGTTCCTTGATGAACCGGAGGCGGTGGCCGCGCTTGGCGAATGGCTCGCTGCCGTCCGGGCGCGCGGCAGTCTCTCGTCCTCTTCGCTTTGATCTAGATGTCTTCGGGAAAGGCCAAAGGGGGCGGACAGTCCTCTTTGGCGCTGGTGCTGTGGGGCAGGTCTGCCCGATCTTCTTGCAGCTCTGCCGCCAGAAAGCGTTCGAATCCGTCCAGGTCCACGGGGTCGAACTGACCGAATCCCTGCATCCACACAGACGCCGCGCGCAACCCGTCAGGCTCTAGCTTGCACCATTTCAGGCGCCCGCGCTTTTCCTGGCTGATCAATCGGGCCTCTGCCAGGATTTGCAAATGCTTGGAGATTGCGGCCAGCGACATGTCGAACGGGGCCGCCACATCTGTCACGGCCATATCGTCCTCCAGCAGCAACGCAAGAATTGCCCGCCGCGTCGGGTCGGCAAGGGCCGCGAAGGTTGCGGAAAGCGCGTCGTCTGTCATGGACCTCTGCCGGGCTGCAACGGCCTCTGGACGCAACAGGGGTAGCGGTCGGCGGCCCAAAGGTCAACCGACGGGTTGAATGTCATGGCCGCTGCGCTGCGGCAGGGGCGGCGGTCCGAAAAGCTCGCTATCTTGATTTTGTTTTAAATATCAATGCCTTGTTCATTCTTTCGGTGTGTGGATGCCGTATTGACTCACGCGGCGGTGACACTTAGGTTGCGCCGGACTGCAAAAGGGGCCCCGACGCATGGCGGAAGACCCGGATCCTGCCCGACTGAAGGCGTTGGAAGACCGGCTCGCCGCGTTGAAGGCCAAGGAAAAACCGGCCTCGCGCGGAATGGGCGGTATCGGCCATGGCGAGGCTGCCTGGCGCATGGTGATGGAGCTGGTTGCGGGCATGGGGCTCGGACTGGCGATCGGCTACGGACTGGACAGCCTGTTCGGGACCAAGCCGATCCTGATGGTTGTGTTCGTCCTGCTGGGCTTTGCGGCCGGGATCAGGACGATGCTCCGCACTGCGGCGGAGTTGGGAAAACAAGCCGGGTCAGACCTCGGCAACGAGAAGAGGGACTAGACGTGGCGGCTGAAGGCGGTCTTCCGATCCATCCGATGGACCAGTTCATCGTGAAGCCCCTGTTCGGGGATGGTCCGGTGTACTGGTATACCCCGACCAACGTCACGCTTTGGCTGATGCTGGCGGTGCTTGCCGTTGGTGCGCTGATGGTGCTTGGCACCCGTCGCCGCGCCATCGTGCCGACGCGCAGCCAGTCGGTGGCAGAGGTGCTGTATGGCTTCATCCACAACATGGTGGAAGAGGTTGCTGGCCATGAGGGGGTAAAATACTTCCCCTATGTTCTGACGCTGTTCCTGTTCATTCTCTGTGCAAACGTGCTGGGTCTGATCCCCGGCAGTTTCACCACCACCAGCCATGTCGCTGTGACTGTCGTCCTTGCGATGGGCGTGTTCCTCGGTGTGACGCTCATCGGTCTGGCACGCAAGGGCGTCGGCTTCCTGTCGATGTTCTGGGTGTCGTCGGCGCCGCTGGCCTTGCGTCCGGTTCTTGCCGTGATCGAGGTGATCTCGTATTTCGTGCGCCCCGTCTCGCATTCCATTCGTCTTGCGGGCAACCTGATGGCCGGTCACGCCGTGCTCAAGGTGTTTGCCGGATTTGCAGCCGCCGTGCTGGTTTCCCCTGTCGCCATTGCCGCGATGGTCGGGATCTATGCGCTGGAACTGCTCGTGGCCTTTGTTCAGGCCTATGTGTTCACCATCCTGACCTGCGTCTATCTCAAGGACGCGGTGGGCGACGCTCACCACTAAGGTTCGGTTCCCTATCTCAGCCATTCCAACTCAAGGAGACACCACATGGAAGGCGAACTCGCTCTGCTGGGCAAATACATCGGTGCTGGCCTCGCGGCTTTTGGTCTGGGCGGCGCCGGGATCGGCGTGGGCAACATTGCCGGGAACTTCCTGGCTGGCGCCCTGCGCAACCCGTCGGCGGCTGCTGGCCAGACCGCGACGCTGTTCGTCGGCATCGCCTTTGCCGAAGCGCTCGGGATCTTCTCGTTCCTGATCGCCCTGCTGCTGATGTTTGCCGTCTGATCCAGGGCACCTTCCGGATGGATCTGGCGCCGGGCCGATGACCCGGCGCCGCATCTGATCAAGAATGGTTCCGTTGGAGGATTCACATGGCAAATCATCCCATCCCCATCCTCGAAGAGGTTGCCGGAACCTGTGTGGATGCCAACGGTGGCGCCATCGGGATGCCGCAGCTTTGCGTTGACTGGGTTCCCAACCAGATCTTCTGGCTCCTTGTTGCGCTGGTTCTGATCTATCTGCTGCTGACCCGCATCGCCATGCCCCGCATCGGCGCAGTGCTGGCTGAACGCAAGGGCACGATCACCAATGATCTGGCCGCTGCCGAGGAACTGAAGCAGAAGGCAAAAGACGCAGAGGCCGCCTATATCCAGGCATTGGCCGATGCACGGTCCGAGGCTGCGCGCATTGTTGCCGCTGCCAAGGCAGAGATTCAGGCGGATCTCGATGCAGCAACCGCCAAGGCGGATGCAGAGATTGCCGCACGCGCGGCAGAGTCCGAGCGCCGCATCGGTGAAATCCGCGCGTCTGCGCTGGAAAGCGTGACCGAAGTTGCCAAGGACACCGCCAAGGAACTGGTTCTTGCCCTTGGTGGCAAGGCCGATGCCCGCAGCGTGACGTCTGCGGTCAGCGCCCGGTTGAAAGGATGAAGGCCATGCGTATCATCCTTCCGGCCCTGCTGACCGGCGCCGCCGTGCCTGCCCACGCAGCCTCTGGCCCGTTCTTCTCGTTGCAGAACACCAACTTTACGGTGTTGATTGCATTCCTGATCTTTGTCGGCATCCTGGTGTACTTCAAGGTTCCGGCCATGTTGTCCGGCTTGCTGGACAAACGTGCGGCGAAGATCCAGGAAGATCTCGAGACCGCCCGCAAGCTTCGCGACGAAGCCAAGGCTCTTCTGGCCAGCTACGACCGCAAGCTCAAGGAAGCCAAGGAGCAGGTGGAGCGTATCGTGGCGAACGCCCAGTCCGACGCATCGAATGCGGCGGCGGCGGCCAAGGCCGATCTCGCGTCCTCTATCGCGCGCAAGCTTCAGGCGGCAGAAGAGCAGATCGCTGCGGCAGAAACTTCGGCCATCCGCGAGGTGCGCGAACGCGCCATTGCGGTGGCGGTGGCGGCAGCCGGCGATGTGCTGGCCAAGCAGATGGCAGGCGAGAATGCGGGCGCCCTGATCGATTCGTCGATCACCGAAGTCGGCAAGCGCCTGAACTGACGTTTCGTCCTGAACGTTTCCTGACGCCCGGCAGATTGCCGGGCGTCAGGTATTTGACGCTATTGCAGGATGGCCTGTCGCGGTGCAATCAGCGGTCAGCCAGCGCCAGCAGTACCGCCTGCGCCTCTGGGCTGTTCCAGTCCGCCTCCCCGATCATGCGCGCAACTTCCCGGCCCTCGCGGTCCAGAACCACTGTGACTGGCAGGCCCGCGACGCCCATCTGCCGTGCCAATGTGGATTTCGGATCCAGCAGGACGGGCAGCCGGGTGATGTTCCGATCGTCGAAAAACTTGTCGATGGCCGGAAGCAGATTGCGCCCCGTGGCAATCGTGACCACCGCTGCCCGATCGCCCATCTCGCCTTGCAGCGCATCCAGCGCAGGCATTTCTGCGCGGCATGGGGCGCACCAGGTGGCCCAGAAGTTCAGCAGAACGACCTGCCCATCCCAGTCAGCCAGTGTCAGCTTGCGCCCCTCGCGGTCGGTGAAAGTCGCATCGCCGACCGGCTGAGGTGCGGAATGGACCACCAGCTTGCGCATTTCGCCCAGCCGCAATGCCTCCAATGCGGGATCGGCTGCCACCGGGTTTGCACCAATCGCCAAGGCCGTATAGACAACGGCAAGCATTCCCCTTTTCCGCAGACCCCACAGGTTGACCATGACGCGCACTCCTTCTGATGCCACCCCCGCCGCCAATGCCATGTGGGGCGGGCGCTTTGCCTCCGGTGTGGACGCGATCATGGAGGCGATCAACGCCTCTATCGGGTTCGACCGGCGGCTCTATGCCCAGGACATTGCAGGCAGCCGCGCCCATGCCGCGATGCTGGCCGCGCAGGGCATCATCAGCACTAAAGACGCCGAGGCGATCCGGGAAGGCCTTCTCACGGTGTTGTCAGAGATCGAGGCAGGCAACTTCCCCTTTCGCACCGAGTTGGAAGACATTCACATGAATGTCGAGGCGCGGCTGAAAGAGATCATTGGCGAACCGGCTGGGCGTCTGCATACGGCGCGCAGCCGCAATGATCAGGTGGCAGTCGATTTCCGCCTGTGGGTGCGCGACCAGTGTGATCAGGCCATCGAGGGCATTGGTGCCTTGATCCGCGCGCTGCTGTCCCAGGCCGAGGCGGGGGCAGATTGGGTGATGCCCGGCTTCACCCACCTGCAAACCGCGCAACCCGTGACCTGGGGTCATCACATGATGGCCTATGTCGAAATGCTGGGCCGCGACATGGGGCGGTTTCAGGACGCCCGCGCGCGGATGAACGAATGCCCGCTGGGGGCTGCGGCGCTGGCCGGAACCGGATTCCCGATCGACCGCCACGCGACAGCCGCCGCGCTGGGGTTTGACCGGCCCACCGCCAACAGCCTTGATTCGGTGTCGGACCGCGATTTCGCGCTGGAGTTTCTGGGGGCGGCCTCGATCTGTGCGATGCATCTGTCGCGCTTCGCCGAAGAGCTGGTGATCTGGTCCTCGGCCCAGTTCCGTTTTGTCCGGCTGCCGGATCAGTGGACGACTGGGTCGTCCATCATGCCGCAAAAGAAGAACCCCGATGCGGCCGAGCTGATCCGGGCCAAGATCGGCCGTATCCTGGGCGCCAATGTCGCGCTGTTCACCGTGATGAAGGGTCTGGCGCTGACCTATTCCAAGGACATGCAAGAGGACAAGGAACAGGTCTTTGACGCCGCCGACAGCCTGATGCTGGCACTGGCGGCGATGACGGGCATGGTGGACAAGATGACCGCCAACCGCGCGGTTCTGGCCGTGGCCGCTGCCAGCGGCTTTTCCACCGCCACCGATCTGGCCGACTGGCTGGTGCGCACGCTGGGCCTGCCGTTCCGCGATGCCCATCACGTGACCGGCTCGCTGGTCAAGATGGCCGAGGACAAGGGCTGCGATCTGCCCGATCTGTCGCTGGCCGAGATGCAGACGGTTCATGCCGGGATCACCGGGGATGTGTTCACGGTATTGGGAGTGGATAATTCCGTCCGCTCGCGGCAATCCTACGGCGGGACGGCACCCGATCAGGTGCGCGCCCAGATCGCCCGCTGGAAGGAACGCCTTGCGTGACACGTCTGTCTGTCCTTCTCCTGCTGGTGCCGTTGGCAGGCTGCGTGGCAGACCCGCGTCTGAATGCCGGTCTCTCGCTGGGGGCTGGAGGTCTGGCCGTCCATCCGTCGGTATCGGGCAGGGTGGGTGGCGCACGTGTTTCGATTTCCCCATGACCGGAGACCTATGATGGTTCGTCTTTCCGCCGTGATTTCGCTGTTTGTGTTGGCAGCATGTGGCGCCGACGGCCCGCCGGAACCGCCAAGCCAGGCCGCGCAGAAACCTGCCGTGTCGATCTCGGGCGAAGCGCGTCTGGGCGTCAGCACCACGATCGACTGAACGCCCTCCAGGCGCTGACCCCGTGCAGGGGTCGGCGTGCCCGCGCCCGGTTGCTGCCCGACCTGCCCTCTGCCATACAGTTGCGACGTCAGGACGGGAGCAAGGCGCATGGACCATTTCCTTTACCGCAACGGCATACTTCATGCCGAGGATGTGGCGATCCCCGAGATCGCGGCATCGGTCGGAACGCCGTTCTATGTGTATTCCGCCGCGACCCTGACCCGGCATTACCGCCTGTTCACCGAGGCGCTGTCGCCGATGCCGCATCTGGTGTGCTTTGCAATCAAGTCCCTGTCCAACATCGCGGTGCTCAAGCTGCTGGGCGATCTGGGGGCCGGGATGGACGTGGTCTCGGGGGGCGAATATCTGCGGGCCAAGGCCGCTGGTGTGCCGGGCGAGCGTATCGTGTTCTCGGGCGTCGGCAAAACGCGCGAAGAGATGGCGCTGGCACTGACCGGCGGGATCCGACAGTTCAACCTGGAGTCCGAGCCTGAAATGCGGGTGCTGTCCGAGGTGGCGGTATCGCTGGGCGTGGTTGCGCCGGTCACGGTGCGGGTGAACCCTGACGTGGATGCCAAGACCCACGCCAAGATTGCGACCGGCAAAAGCGAAAACAAGTTCGGCATTCCCATTGCCCGCGCCCGCGAGGTTTATGCCGAAATCGCCCGCCTTCCGGGGTTGAAGGCCGTCGGAATCGACGTGCATATTGGCAGCCAGTTGACCGAACTTGCCCCGTTCGAGGCCGCCTTTGCCAAGGTGCGCGAGTTGACCGGGCTGCTGCGCGCCGATGGCCATGATATCCAGCGTCTCGATCTGGGCGGCGGATTGGGCATTCCCTATACGCGGTCAAACGAGGCGCCGCCGCTGCCAACCGATTACGGTGCGATGATCCAGCGCACCTTGGGCGATCTGGGCTGCGAGATCGAGATTGAACCGGGACGGCTGATTTCCGGCAATGCCGGGCTGATGGTCTCGGGCGTGGTCTATGTGAAGAATGGCGAGGGGCGGGATTTTCTCATTCTAGATGCGGCCATGAACGATCTGGTCCGCCCCTCGATGTATGACGCCCATCATGACATCATCCCTGTGACAGAGCCGCCGGCCGGCAGCCCGACCCAGCCCTTCGATGTGGTTGGCCCGGTTTGCGAAACCGGCGACACCTTTGCCAAGGCGCGTGAACTGCCGCTGGTCGGCGCTGGCGATCTGGTCGCCTTCCGCTCTGCCGGGGCCTATGGTGCGGTGATGGCCTGCGAATACAACACGCGCCCGCTGATCCCCGAAGTGCTGGTGCAGGGCGATCACTTTGCGGTCATCCGGCGGCGTCCGACATTTGACGAAATCCTCGCACGCGATACCATTCCCGAATGGCTGTGATCCCCACGGCCCGGAACTAGGGCACGGATGAAACGCACGGATCAGACGCGGAACCTTACGCTGTGGCGCTTGCGCTGGCAGATTCGGCTGACCTGGGCCGGGTTGCTGGCCGAGCGTATCGTCAGGGCGTTCTGGCCGGTCTGGTCGATCCTGCTGGCGGTCTATGCGGGTCTGGCGTTGGGCCTGACAGAGCGCCTGCCGCAGGTGTGGTTCAACGGGCTTGGCATTGCGGCGGCTGTCCTTGCGCTGGGGTTTGCCGTGCGTGGCCTGCGCGGGCTCAGGTTGCCCAGCCGTGCTCAGGCCATGGCGCGGCTGGATGCAACCTTGCCGGGCCGCCCGCTGGCCGCGCTGACCGATACCCAGGCCATCGGCTCGGGCGAGGTCTGGCAAGCGCATGTCGCCCGCATGTCCGACCGGGCGGCAAAGGCGCGGGCACCCGTGCCCGATGTGCGGTTGAACGCGCGCGACCCCTATGCCTTGCGCTATACCGCGCTGTTGCTTGCGCTTGTCGCCCTGGGCTTCGGCTCGACAGGGCGCCTGGCGGGGATTGCCGGTGTCGGCCCGCAAGGCGCGCAGGCTTTGGCTGTCGGCCCTGTCTGGGAAGGTTGGGTCCGCCCACCGGGCTATACCGGCAAGCCCGCGCTGTATCTGAACGACATCACCGCCGAGGGGCTGGAATTGCCGCAGGGCAGCCGGGTGATCCTGCGCTTTTATGGCGAAGCCGGTGCGCTGGGTGTTGACGAGTCCGTGTCCGGCGCCCCGCTGGAGCAGACCGCCGCCCAAGGCGCCGAATTCACCGTCGAGCGTCATGGCCGGATAGAGATCACCGGCCCCAACGGGCGGGGGTGGGACATTGGCGTCCTGCGCGACCTTCCGCCCACCATCGCCGCCACCGCCACGCCGGAACGCGAGGCGGATGGCCGCATGAAGCTGCCCTTTACGGCCTCTGATGATTATGGCGTGGTGGCGGGACGCGCACAGATTGCCCTGGACCTCCCCGAGGTTGACCGTCGTCATGGGCTTGCCGCGGCGCCAGAGCCGCGCGAACCGGTGGTTCTGGACCTGCCGCTGCCCTTCACAGGCAGCCGGACCGAAATCATGGAAACCTTGCTGGATGACCTGTCCAAGCACCCGTTCGCAAACCTGCCTGTACAGATCCGGCTGAGTGCCGAGGATGCGCCCGGTCAGTCCGGCGAGGCAGAGCCGCTTGCAACCATCCTGCCCGGAAAACGCTTTTTCGATCCCTTGGCCGCGGCGGTGGCCGAAGCACGGCGCGACATTCTGTGGACTGCCGAAAATGCCGTGCGCGCGGCCCAGATCCTGCGCGCTGTGACCCACCTGCCCGAGAATTTCATCCGCAACGAGCGCGCGTTCTTGCGGTTGCGCGTGGCGATCCGTCAGCTTGAAGGCGCGATGACGCCCGAATTGCGTGACCAATTGTCCGATGAGTTGTGGGAAATCGCCCTGTTGATGGAGCAGGGCGATCTTGCTTCGGCGCTGGAGCGGTTGAAGCGCGCCCAGGACCGGCTGGACGAGGCGATGAAGAACGGAGCGTCAGAGTCGGAAATCGCCGAGCTGATGCAGGAGCTGCGCGACGCGCTGGACAACTACATGCGCCAACTGGCCCAAGAGGCCGACCGCGCCCCGGATCAGCAGATGTCCGACATGCAGGGAATGCAGATGACGGGCGATCAACTGCAACAGTTGCTCGACAAGCTGCAAGAGCTGATGGAACAGGGCCGTATGGCCGAGGCGCAGGAACTGATGGAGATGCTGCGCCAGTTGATGGAAAACATGCAGGTCACGCAAGGGCAGGGCGGGCAAGGCGATGGGCAGGGGCGGATGCGCGATCTGGCCGATACCCTGCGCGAACAGCAGGGCCTGTCGGACGAGGCGTTCCGCGACATGCAAGAGGGCATGGATCGCAACATGGGTCGGCAACCCGGTTCGCAGGGCGAACAGGGCCAAGGCGAACAGGGCGAGGGCGAAGGCGAGCAAGGCCGGGGCGGGCAGGGACAAGGCAGAGAGGGCGCCGAAGGAGGAGAAGGCCAGGGCGGCGAACGCGGCCTTGCCGATCGGCAGCGCGATCTGCGCAACCGTCTGCGCGCCTTGGGTCAGGCCGAGATGCCCGGCGAGGGATCAGAGCGCGGACAGGCCGGGCGGCAGGCGCTGGACCGTGCCGGGCGCGCCATGGAGGGGGCAGAGCAGGCCCTGCGCGATGGCGATACCCCCCGTGCGCTGGATCGCCAGGCCGAGGCGATGGAAGCCTTGCGTGAAGGAATGCGCGAATTCGGCGAGGCGATGGCCGAAGAGCGCCGCGAGCGGGGGGGCGATGGCCCCGGCGAGCAATTCGGCGAAGGGGATCCACGCGGCCAACGCGATCCTCTTGGTCGGGATCCCTCCGGGCGCAACCTGCGCGGCCCGACGGAGGGCGGCCCGCTGGCGGATGGCGAAGATCCCTATCGCCGGGCGCTGGACCTGTTGCAGGAGTTGCGCCGCCGTTCCGGGGATCTGGGCCGTAGCGAAGATGAGCGGGACTATCTGCGACGGCTGCTTGACCAGTTCTGATCCGGCCGCAGTTCCGCCTTGGCCGTTTCATCAACGGCCAAGGCGCCGCCAGTGCATCGCGCGAGGGTCAGTCGGGGAATGCAGACCGCACAGCGGCTTCGCAATGCGCAGCAAGCGCCTTGCGGCTTGGGAAATCCGCAACCCGGACCGGAGGGTGGAACACGACCTCGATTGATCCTTGCCGTCTTGCCGCGAGAACCTTCAGCAGATGCGGGGCAAAGCCCATGTCGCCCCACCAGCCATAGAACCGTGCATCCTGCCCCTTGGGGCCGCGATAGACCAGCGTGACGGGTTGAACGGACAGGATCTGGTCCAGACCATCGGCAAAGAACGCCGCGAACAGCGTGGACTTGAAGGGCAATACCCGCAGCCCGTCGGTGGATGTTCCTTCGGGAAAGAACAACAGCTTGTGCCCGGCGCGCAGCCTGGCCTCGAACAGGTTCTTCTGCGCCAGCGCCTCGGATCCCTTGCGCTGGATGAATACGGTGCCGGTGGCGCGTGCCAGCCAACCGATGCCGGGCCAGCCGGCAACTTCGGATTTCGAGACGAAGTAGATGCGCTGGGGCGCGTTCAGGGTGAAGATGTCCAGCCAACTGACATGGTTGGCCACCACAGCCCCGCGTTCGGCCATCGGGGTGCCGCGTGTGGAAAACCTGATCCCCAGAATCAGAAACGCCGCGCGGCACACGAATTGCGTGACCCATGGTGTGACCGGGCGTTGCAGGCCGAACAGCGGCCGTTCGATCACGCGCAGCAGTAGCAGGATGACAAGGCTGCCATAGGTCACGCCCCCCAGAAGCAGCCCCCGCACAACCACCCGCAACCAGCCCATGGGACCGATGCGCGGTGGTTCGGGATCGTCTCCCGCACCAGACCACAAGGTTGTCACCCCGGCGCCCCCTGCTTGCGCACATAGAAGTCGCGGTGTTTCTCTGACATGCGCGCCGTGTCCATCAGCAGGCAGACATCTGTCGTGTTAAATGCGCGGTCGATCCAGGCGCCATCGCCGACAAATCCGCCCAGCCGCAGATAGGCCTTGATCAATGCGGGCGTGGCCGACATGGCCGCCCGCCGGTCGATCTGGTCCGGCGGCAGCAGGTCCATTTCCAACCGGTTCGGCGCACGGGCGCGGACCCGCAAGTCCACCGGCGCCAGATGGTTGTGGTACAGATATGCTAATGGCTGTCGCAGCGCCGTGCTGTCGATGCCGTGAAAACTGGCAACGCCGAACAGAATCTCGATGTCGCGGTCCAGAACATACTGGGCCAGCGCGTTCCACAGATGGAACATTGCCGTGCCCCCCCGATAGTCCGGGTGCACACAGGACCGACCGAGTTCCAGCAGCCTGCGCCCTGTCGCCTTCAGTGGCGCAAGATCGTATTCGCTTTCGGAATAGTAACGGCCCAACCGGGCGGCCCGATCACTGGGCAACAGGCGATAGACACCGACCACATCGTCAAGTGCCGCACCGTCGCGCCGGGTGTCGATCAGGAGCATATGGTCGAAATGCGGGTCGAACTCGTCGATTTCCAGCCGCTGGTCGTGGTCCACCATCGGGCCGCTGCCGTTCAGTTCGTGAACGAACACCTCGTATCGCAACCGCTGCGCTGCGCGCAGGTCGCGGTCGTCTCCGGCAAGACGTATGGCGAAATGCGGCTCGATCGGGGTCATCGCGGCAGGTTGGTCCAGGCAGCGCCGAAGGGTTCCGGCAAGGTCAGCGGGTTTTACCAGCGCAGGGGCACATTGCAACTGAAACCGGCGCCGAACACGCAATGGTTGCCTGGCTGGCGCGGAATGCTATCCTGAGGCGGTTCAACGGTGCACGAGTTCCAGCGCCACATGGTCCGACATCAGGACGACCTTGCCTGCGTTCTCGAAATTCACAGTGACCCGACCGGAGATGTTCGACTGCACCTGCCCCAACCCCCAATCGGGTTGGTTCGGGTGCCGCACCATCATTCCGGGTTCCAGCATGTCGTTCAGGCTTCGCATGTTCGAGGCTCCTGTGTCCGAGGGGACGTGATGACCGACCAGACCGACCTTGCCGCACTGTTGGCTGCGCGTATCTGCCATGATCTTATCAGCCCCTTGGGCGCCATCGGCAACGGGGTGGAGTTGCTTATGCTGGACGGCGCGGGGGATCGGCCGGAAATCGCCCTGATCGCGGAAAGTGTGGCCAGCGCCAATGCGCGCATCCGTTTCCTGCGCGTGGCCTTCGGCATTGCCGGGGCCGAACAGCGGCTGGGCCAGCCAGAGATTGCCGGTCTGCTGGCCGACTGGACGCATGGCGGCCGTCTGCGCGTGGATTGGCAAGCCGCCGGGGATCATGCGCGCCCCGATGTCCAGCGGGCCTTTCTGGCATTGATGTGTCTGGAGGTGGCGCTGCCGCTGGGCGGATTGATCGTCGTGACGCGGCCCGGAGCGCGGTGGGTGTTGTCCGCCAGCGGGCGGCGCATCCGCAGCGAGGGTATTCCGTGGGTGTTGCTGACCGATGCCGAGGTTGCGGTGGATCTGACTGCGCCGCAGGTGCAGTTCGGCTTGCTGCGGGCGGGCCTGCTGCGAGGGCCCGGCCTGGCCGGGCTGACCCTGGCCGAGGACGGGATCGAACTGGTCATGGGGTGAGGGGGTGAGGGAACCCTGACCAGGGCAACATGGTCGGGGTTGCGTGATCTGGAACCTTGTGATCGGCGATGTTACTTGCAAGTATAGTGCCGACGCAATGGTAACACGCGGACCGTTCCAGATGCCCAGATCAGTTCGACCCACGGCGTCGCCCTGGCCGAATTCCGACATGCGCGAGGGCGAGCGCGCGGCCAAGCGCGATGCGGTTCTGCGCACAGCGGCGCGGTTCTTCAACCAGCGCGGTTACCACGCGACTTCGTTGGATGATGTGGCGGCGGCGCTGAACGTGACCAAGCCGACGATCTATCACTACTTCGCCAACAAGGACGAAATCCTTTACGAATGCACCCGTCGCGGGCTGGACGAGATTGCGGCCATCGCCCGCAGCACCGCAGGCCAGAACGGCACCGCCGCCGACCGCCTGCGTCAGATGCTGACTGCCTATGCGCTGATCATGCTGGATGATTTCGGCATCTGCGTGTCGCGCACGCAGGACCATCTGTTGTCGCCGGAAAGCCGCCGGGGCTTTCGGGCGCTCAAGCGCGAGATTGACCTGCTGGTGCGCCAGGTGATCGCCGAAGGCGTGGCAGACGGCTCGCTGGCCGTGCCCGATGTGCGCATGGCGGCCTTTACCGCGGGTGTGGCGCTGAATGGCCTTGGCACATGGTTTCGCCCTGACGGGCCGGTCGGGGCCGAGGAAACTGCCCGCCTGACCGTGGCCGTGCTGATGAATGGCATGTGCCCCCCGCCCCGAACATCGACATCCACGGAGGAGACGACAGAATGAAGATCGCAGGACAGGCCGCAATCGTGACCGGCGGGGCCTCGGGCCTTGGTGGCGCAACGGCCGAGATGCTGGCCAAGGCAGGCGCCAAAGTCACCATCTTTGACATGAACGAGACGCTGGGGGCGGCCAAGGCGGCCGAGATCGGCGGGGCGTTCATCAAGGTCAACGTCACCGATGAATCGGTGGTGGAGGCCGCGATTGCCGAGGCCGAGGGGCTGCACGGCAAAGCGCGCATCCTGGTCAACTGCGCAGGGATCGGACCGCCCGGCAAGGTGATCGGCCGCGATGGCAAGGCGCTGCCGCTGAAGGACTTTACCGACATCGTCAACGTCAACCTGTTTGGCACCTTCAATGTGCTGTCGAAATTTGCCGCCAGCCTGCACACCGCCGACCCGGTGGGCGAAGAGCGCGGCGTGATCGTCAACACCGCCTCGGTTGCGGCCTTTGATGGCCAGATCGGCCAGCCGGCCTATGCGGCTTCCAAGGGTGGTGTCGTGGGCATGACCCTGCCCATCGCACGGGAGTTCGCGCGCTATGGCATCCGGGTCATGACCATCGCGCCGGGACTGTTCCTGACCCCGTTGTTGGCCAGTCTGCCGCAGGACGCGCAGGACAGCCTGGGCCGCCAGGTGCCCTTTCCGTCGCGCCTGGGCGATCCGGCGGAATATGCGCAGCTTGTGGGCGCGATTGTCGAAAACCCGATGCTGAACGGCGAAGTCATCCGCCTGGACGGCGCCATCCGCATGGCCCCGAAATGAGCGCGCTTCTGGAACGGGCGGGCATTTCGGCCCGCGCCCTTGACCTGGCGGACCGGGTCGAGGATTTCGTGCGCGATGTCGTGGTGCCCTTTGAAAAGGATCCGCGGCGCACCAGCCACGGTCCGACCGACGAGATGGTCATGGAGTTGAAGGATCTGGCCCGCAAGGCAGGTGTCCTGACACCGCATATCCTGGCGGATGGCGATCACCTGACCCAGCGGGAAACCGCCGCCGTGCTGATCCGCTCGGGGCTGTCGCCGCTGGGCCCGCTGGCCTGCAACACCGCCGCGCCGGACGAAGGCAACATGTATCTGCTGGGCAAGGTGGGCAGCCCCGAGTTGAAGGCGCGTTTTCTGGACCCGATGGTCAGGGGCGAAAAGCGGTCGGCCTTTCTGATGACGGAACCTGCCGCCGACAACGGCGCCGGATCCGACCCGTCGATGATGCTGACCACCTGCCACCCCGATGGCAACCATTGGGTGATCAACGGGCGCAAGACCTATATCACCGGCGCTGATGGTGCCGGTGTGGGTATCGTCATGGCGAAGTCCGACCAAGGGGCCTGCATGTTCCTGGTGGATCTCCCCGATCCGGCCATACGGATCGAGCGGGTGATGGACACCATCGACAGTTCCATGCCTGGCGGCCATGCGGTGATCTCGATCGAGAATTTGCGCGTACCGGCCGACCAGATGCTGGGACAGAGCGGCGAGGGGTTCCGCTATGCGCAGGTGCGCCTGTCGCCCGCACGGCTCAGCCACTGTATGCGCTGGCTGGGGGCCTGTGTGCGGGCCAACGAGATTGCCGGGGACTATGCCAACCGGCGCATGGCGTTCGGCAAACCGCTGGTGGACCACGAGGGGGTCGGCTTCATGCTGGCCGAAAACCTGATCGACCTCAAACAGGCCGAACTGATGACCTATTGGTGCGCCGATGTGCTGGACACGGGCGTTCTGGGCACTGTCGAAAGCTCGATGGCCAAGGTCGCGGTTTCCGAGGCGCTGATGCGCGTGGCGGATCGCTGCGTGCAGATGATGGGCGGCCAGGGAGTGACGGCAGATACCATCGTGGAACAGGTCTTCCGCGAGATCCGCGCCTTTCGCATCTATGATGGCCCGACAGAGGTCCACAAATGGTCGCTGGCCAAAAAGGTTAAGCGCGACTGGAAAAAGGCCCAACAGGGCTGAACCCCGCTGGCAGGGCCGCATCGCGGCCTCGCCACTACCGGCTCAGCGCAGCGCGTCCAGGCGTGACTCCAACTCGCGCAGGGCCGGGTCGGTGCTGTCCTGTGCGATGCGCAAGCCATGGGCGTCGAAGCAATGCAGATGCTGACGCGGCAGGCCGACCCGCAGCGGCATCCCCGGCGCCAGCCGCGCCGCGCCGGGTTGGCGCAGCACCAGCGGCGCTGAAAGGCCCGCCGCCCCCAGATGCACCAGCGTTTCCGATCCCACGAGTTCCACCGCATCGACGGTGACATGCAGGGCCATCCAGGCGCCGGTGGCATCCGGCAGCAGATGTTCCGGGCGAATGCCGACGACAGAGGTGGTGCCGGGCAACCCGGTCAGATCGGCACCGCTGGCGCGCAGATCCTCGACCGGCAGCAGGTTCATGCCGGGCGCTCCGATAAAGCCGGCCACGAACAGGCTGCGCGGGGTTTCGAACAGGTCCATCGGGCTGCCCACCTGTTCGATGCGCCCTGCATTCATCACGACCAGCTTGTCGGCCATGGTCATGGCTTCCAACTGGTCATGGGTCACGTAGATCGAGGTGGTGGCAAAGCGGCGTTGCAGCCGCCGGATCTCTACCCGCATCTGGCCGCGCAGCCGGGCGTCCAGATTGGACAGCGGCTCGTCAAACAGAAAGGCCTGCGGTTTGCGCACGATGGCGCGGCCCATGGCGACGCGCTGGCGCTGGCCGCCCGACAGGGCCTGTGGCTTGCGGTCAAGGAACGGCTCGATCTCCAGCACGCGGGCGGCCTCGGTCACGCGGGCGTCGATCTCGGCACGGGGGGTGCGGCGGTTCTTCAGCCCGTATTCCAGATTTCCCCGAACGGTCATGTGCGGATAAAGCGCGTAGTTCTGAAACACCATCGCGATATCCCGCTCGGCCGGTTCCAGTTGGTTGACCAGACGGTCCCCGATGCGGATCTCGCCGTCCGTCACGCTTTCCAACCCTGCGATCATCCGCAGCAGGGTGGACTTGCCGCAGCCCGAGGGGCCGACCAGCACGGCCATTTCACCGTCCTCGATGGACAGGTCGATGCCGTGCAGCGTGTCGGCCCTTGCCCCCGGATAAGTCTTGCGCAGGGCGCCGATCTGGATGCGGGCCATGTTATTTCTCCGTCTCGATCAGGCCCTTCACAAAGAGCCTTTGCATGAAGATCACCACCAGAACCGGCGGCAGCATGGCCAGCACCACGGCGGCCATGACGAAATTCCACTGCGGGTCGGCCTCGGCCACCGCGACCATGCGCTTGATGCCCATGACGACGGTGTAGAATTTCGGATCGGTGGTCACGAGGGTAGGCCACAGGTATTGCACCCAGCCATAGATGAACAGGATCACCGACAGCGCAGCGATATTGGTGCGCGACAGGGGCAGCAGGATGTCGCGGAAGAACTTCATCGGACCGGCGCCGTCTATCCGCGCCGCCTCGACCAGTTCGTCCGGCAGCGTCATGAAGAACTGGCGGAACAGGAAGGTGGCGGTGGCCGAGGCGATCAGCGGCAGCGTCAGGCCAACCCAGCTGTTCAGCAGCCCGAAATCCGCAACCACCTTGAAGGTCGGCAGGATGCGCACCTCGACCGGCAGCATCAGGGTGATGAAGATCAGCCAGAAACACACCACCCGCAGCGGAAAGCGGAACCACACGATCGCATAAGCCGATGTCAGCGAGATGGCGATCTTTCCCGCCGTGATCAGCACTGCCATGATCGTGGAATTGATCAGCATCCGCCACAATGGCTCGGATCCGGCCCCGCGCATCCCCGAGCCAAGGACCGTGCTGTAATTGTCCCAGCCGTGCCCGCCTGGCAGCAGCGGCATATGCCCGGTGGCAAAGCTGCCTGCCGGATGGGTAGAGGCCACAAGGGCGACCCAGACCGGAAAGGCGACGATGGCCACCCCCAGGATCAGGACAGCATGGGTCAGGATGTCCAGCCAGCGGCGGTTCTCGATCATCAGTATTGCACCTTGCGTTCGACATAGCGGAACTGGACAAAGGTCAGCGCGACCACGATCAGCATCAGCACGACCGACTGTGCCGAGGACGATCCAAGGTTCAGCCCCAGAAACCCGTCGGCATACACCTTGTAGACCAGAATGTTGGTGGCCCCCGCCGGCCCGCCCGATGTGGTGGCGTCGATGATGGCGAACGTGTCGAACATGGCATAGTTGATGTTGACGATCAGCAAGAAGAAGGTCGTGGGCGAGATCAGGGGCAGCACGATGTCACGCATCCGCTGGAACGGCCCGGCGCCGTCGATGGCTGCGGCCTCGATCAGCGATTTCGGCACCGATTGCAGCGCGGCCAGAAAGAACAGAAAGTTGTAAGATACGTGCTTCCACGCGGCGGCGATCACGATCAGTGTCATCGCCTGACCGCCGTTCACCCGATGATTCCAACTGATGCCAAAGCCGGACAGCATGTAGGGCAACAGGCCGATGGTGGGATTGAACAGAAACCACCACAGCACCCCCGCAACCACCGGCGCGACCGCATAGGGCCAGACCAGCAGCGTGGTGTAGAACCGTGATCCGCGCAGCACCCGATTGGCGGCCAGCGCCAGAACCAGTGCCGAGATCATCGAGAGCGCAGTGACCGAAACGGCAAAGACGGCCGTACGGCCTGCCGCCGCCACCCATTCGCCGCTGTCGAACAGGCGGGTATAATTCGCCAGCCCGACGAAGGTGGTGTTCAGCCCGAACGGATCCTCGCGCCGGAAGGATGTCCAGATCGCTTGCGCGGATGGCCACAGGAAAAAGATCGCCGTGACAATCAGTTGCGGGCCGATCAGCAGCCAGGGCAGGCCCTTGTTCGGAAAGATCGTGCGTTTGGTCTGCATGGGGCATCCGGCAATGCAGCCGGGGCACGCGCGGCTGGCGCGTGCCCCGGATGGGAAGGATCGGGTTACTTGTTGGCGGCTTCGAAGTCGCGCAGGATCGCGTTGCCACGGGTCACGGCGCTGTCCAACGCGGCCTTGGCGGTTTTCTGGCCACCCAGAAGCGCCTCGAACTCGCTGTCGATCACGTCGCGCACTTGGGTCAGGTTGCCAAAGCGCAGGCCCTTGGAATTCACGCTGGGCGTGCCACGGGTGATCTGCTGGATCGCCACGTCCGACCCTGGGTTCGCGGCATAATAGCCTTGCGTCATGCCCAGATCGTAGGTAGCGTTGGTGATCGGCAGATAGCCGGTCGCCTGGTGCCAGTCGGCCTGCACTTCGGCCGAGGACAGGTAGTCAAAGAACGCCGCGACGCCCTTGTATTCCGCGTCCTTGCGACCGTTCAGCACCCACAGCGTCGCGCCACCGATGATCGAGTTTTTCGGCTCGGCGATCATGTCGTCATAATAGGGCAGCGGTGCAAAGCCGACCTGAAAATCCTTGGCGTTGTTGATCACGCCGGCGCGGCTTGCCGAGGAGTTCATGTAGATCGCGCATTCCTGCGTGTAGAATTTCGGCGGGGCGTCATTGCCGCCCACCGGGCCGCCATACTGGAACAGGCCCGCATCGGCCCATTTCTTCAGGTTGTCCCAATGCTTGACCTGAACGTCGCCGTTGAAGGTGAATTCGGTGTCCAGACCGGCAAAACCGTTTTCCCTGGTGCCATAGGCGGCATCGTGGATGGCCGACAGGTTTTCCAGTTGAACCCAGCTGATCCAGCCCGAGGTAAAGCCGCATTTCGCCGCGCCCGAGTCGACGATCTTTTGCGAGAAGGCTTCCACCTCTGCCCAGGTTTTCGGCGCGATTTCCGGGTCAAGTCCGGCTTTGGCGAACACGTCCTTGTTGTAGTACATGATCGGGGTTGAGGAATTGAACGGCAGCGACAGAACGTTGCCTTCGGGGTCCGAATAATACCCGACGACCGGCCCCAGATATTCCGAGGTGTCGAAGGATTTGCCCTGATCGGCCATCAGCTTGTACACCGGATAGACCGCGCCCTTGGCGGCCATCATGGTGCCGGTGCCCACCTCGAACACCTGCACGATGGCAGGCTGTTCCTTGGCGCGGAACGCGGCGATGGCGGCTGTCAGGGTCTCGGGGTAGCTGCCCTTGTAGACCGGGACGATCTTGTAGTCGGCCTGCGTCTCGTTGAAGCTGGCAGCGATCTGTTCCAGCTTGGCGCCCAGTTCGCCGCCCATGGCGTGCCACCACTGCACCTCTGTCTGGGCCAGGGCGGGACCGCTCAGCGCGGCGGTTGCCAGCAGTGCTCCAATCAGATGTCTTGTCATGTCGTGCTCCATCGCGAATGCCGGACCGCCTGACCGGATGGGTCGGGCGCATGTTGGCGGACGCTAGGGCGCGTGTGTGGCAGTTCGGCAAAGCCCGTGTGAATGTATTGCGACAGAAGGGGTTAACCTTTCGTCAACCATTCCGCCTTACCCGTTAACCATTGGGTGTGGAGCAGGGAATGGTGGCCAAGACCTTCACCGTGGCCTTCGAGGGGGTCGAGGCCCGCCTGGTCGAGGTGCAATGTGCCGTCGTGCCGGGAATGCCGTCGTTCGGGGTGGTTGGCCTGCCCGACAAGGCGGTGTCCGAAGCGCGCGAACGGGTCAAGGCTGCGCTGAATGCCATGGCCATTGCCTTGCCGTCGAAACGGGTAACCATCAACCTGTCGCCTGCGGATCTGCCGAAAGAGGGGTCGCATTTCGACCTGGCCATCGCACTGGCGCTGTTGGCCGAACTCGACATCGTGCCGAAAGAGGCGGCCGAGGGCACCGTGGCGCTGGGGGAGCTGGCGTTGGACGGGCGGTTGGTGCCGGTGCTGGGGGCGTTGCCCGCGGCGCTCGCTGCGGCGGCGGCAGACAAGACCATGATCTGCCCCCGCGCCTGCGGAGCCGAGGCGGCCTGGGTCACGGCGGCGCATGTCCTTGGCGCCGACACGCTGGCCGAGGTGTTGCGCCATTTCACCGGCCAGATCGTCTTGCCCGTTGCCACGGCAGGCGAGGTGGCGATCCCGGCCAGCGCGCGCGACCTGCGTGACGTGAAGGGGCAGGAACGCGCCAAACGTGCGCTGGAAATCGCAGCGGCGGGTCGGCATCATCTGATGATGGTGGGATCGCCGGGGTCGGGAAAATCCATGCTCGCGGCGCGGTTGCCGGGTATCCTGCCGCCGCTGACCCCGATGGAGGCGCTTGAAACCTCGATGATCCACTCCTTGGCGGGCTTGCTGTCGGAAGGGGGGATCAGCCGGACGCGACCGTTCCGCGAACCGCATCATACCGCGTCGATGGCCGCCATCATCGGTGGCGGGCGGGGCGCAAAGCCCGGCGAAGTGTCTCTTGCGCACAACGGGGTGCTGTTTCTGGACGAATTGCCAGAGTTTCCGCGCCCGGTTCTGGAAACGCTGCGCCAACCGATCGAATCCGGTGATGTGATGGTGGCACGCGCGAATGCCCATGTGCGCTACCCCTGCCGGTTTCTGCTGGTGGCTGCGGCGAACCCCTGCCGCTGCGGCCACCTGGCCGACGCCGCCCGCGCCTGTTCGCGTGCGCCGGGCTGCGGCGAGGACTATCTCGGCCGGATTTCCGGCCCGCTGATAGATCGGTTCGACCTGCGGCTGGAGGTGCCGCCGGTTGCCTTTTCGGATCTGGAACTGCCCGCGTCGGGCGATACCTCGGCCATGGTTGCGGCGCGGGTGGCGGCGGCGCGTCTGCGTCAGATGCATCGCTACGAGGCGCATCCCGGTGTGCGGGGCAATGCGGATGCCGAAGGCGCGTTGCTGGAACAGGTCGCGGCCCCGGATGCCGAAGGCAAGGCCCTGCTGGTGCGGGTGGCCGAACGGTTCAGACTGTCGGCGCGCGGGTATCACCGTGTCCTGCGGGTGGCACGCACCATTGCGGATCTGGACGCCTCTGCGGATGTCCGCCTGCCACATGTGGCAGAGGCGGTCGGCTACCGGCTGGCAATCGAAACACCTGCGTGATCGGCCGCAAACCGCGCCGCAGTCCAGAGCGCGCGCCGCGCCTCGGGCAGCCAGCCATCGAACATCTGCCAGACGTGAGGCGCGCGCGCCCATTCCTCCAGCGTGACCATGGCGCCCGCCTTGTGCAGATGCTCCGCCATGCGCCGGGCATCATCCAGCAGAATCTCGTCGCTGCCGACCTGGATCAGCACAGGGGGCGGCGCGTCGAAGACCGCATGAAGCGGCGAAATGCGCGGGTCGTCAGGGCGCAGATCCCCCAGAACGTGACGGCGCGCCTCCTCGATCCGATGTACAGGCAGCAACGGATCTGCCGCGCCGTTGCGGTGCAGACTATCCCCCGACAATGTCATATCCGCCCAGGGGGAAAAGACGATACAACACGCCGGACGCAGGCCGCGCGCGCAAAGATCGGCCAGCAACGCCAACGCCAATCCGCCACCGGCGCTGTCTCCGCCCAACACGATCCGCGACGGCGGCCAACCCTGAGCGACCAGTTGCCCATGGGCCGCCCGTACATCCTCGAAGGCCGCCGGCGCAGGATGTTCCGGCGCCTTGCGATAGTCTGGCGCCAGCACTGCAAGCCGCGACAGGCGCGACAGGCGGCCCAGCATCGTCGCATGGGTGCCGGGCCCCCCGACGATATAGGCGCCGCCATGACACCACAGGATCACCGCCCGCTCGTCAACCGGGCCAGCGGTGATCCGGTCCATGCCGCCGATGTGCAGCCGCAATAGATGCGGCGGTTCCGGCAGGTGCCGGGCCAGGTGCCGGAACTGCTGGCGGGCCTGCACGGGCGTTGCGACGCGGGACATCCGCCGCTTCGCCCCCCAGCGCAGCCCGAGCCGAAGCAGC
This sequence comes from Gemmobacter megaterium, assembly GCF_900156815.1. GTDB lineage: Bacteria > Pseudomonadota > Alphaproteobacteria > Rhodobacterales > Rhodobacteraceae > Wagnerdoeblera > Wagnerdoeblera megaterium. The sequence continues at coordinate 265,712 of NZ_FTOT01000005.1, read as the reverse complement.
TCCAACCGCAAGCTCACCGCTGGGCGGCCCGTCTGCGCTCGATCGCCTGCCAGATCAGGGCGGCGGTGTTCGTGCCGTCGAACCGCTCCAGTTCCTGGATGCCGGTGGGCGAGGTGACGTTGATCTCGGTCAGCCAGTCGCCGATCACGTCGATGCCGACAAAAACCTGCCCCTTGTCGCGCAACAACGGGCCGATACGCGCGCAGATTTCACGATCCCGATCGGTCAGGCCGACCGGCTCCGGGCGGCCGCCGACATGCATGTTCGACCGTGTCTCGCCTGCCTGAGGAACCCGGTTGATTGCGCCCACCGCCTCGCCATCGACAAGTATCACCCGCTTGTCGCCCTTGGAGACTGCGGGCAGGAATTTCTGCACGATCATCGGCTCGCGGCTCATCCCCGTGAAAAGCTCGTACAGCGATGAAAGATTGCGGTCGTTCTCGTCCAGACGGAAAACCCCGGCGCCGCCATTGCCATAAAGCGGCTTCAGGATGATGTCGCCATGCTTCTGCTTGAAGCCACGAATGGTCGCAAGATCACGTGCGATGGTGGTCGGCGGGGTCAGATCCGGGAATTGCAGCACCAGAAGTTTTTCGGGGCTGTTGCGCACCCAGAACGGATCATTCACCACGAGCGTCTTGGGGTGGATCATCTCCAGAATGTGCGTCGTGGTGATATAGCCCATGTCGAACGGCGGATCCTGGCGCAGCCAGACCACGTCGAAGTCGCCGAGATCAACCTCTGTTTCGGGGCCGAATGTCACATGGTCGCCCTTGACGCGGCGCAATTCGATCGGCCAGCCCCGCGCGGTAACGCGACCTTCGGAAAACGCCAGCCTGTCGGGCGTGTAGTAGAACAGGGAATGCCCCCGCTCCTGCGCCTCCAGTCCGATGCGGAACGTGCTGTCCGCGTCGATGTTGACCGATCCGATCGGATCCATCTGCAAGGCTACCTTCATCGTTCCCTCCGCAATGCGCCTGCACCTAGATGGTCCAGCGCAGGGCGTGATGCAAGGCAGGCTCAGGCAGCATACGCATTCTCGCGGATTTCGATCCGGCCCAGTGAATCGACCAGGGCGACATCAAACCGGACATCGGTCAGTGAGCCGCGCGGCTCGCCGTCAAGAAACTCGGACGCAGCCGCCCAGATTCGCGCCACCTGACGAGGGCGCAGGCGTTCCGCCGCGCGGGCGTGGGTGCTGGATTTCTTCACCTCGATGAATATAACGGTCTCGCCCTCTCTTGCGATCAGGTCGATCTCACCCCACTGGCCGCGCCAGCGCCGTGCTGCAATCCGGCGCCCCGATGCTGCATAGTGGCGTTCAACGGAGCCTTCGGCTGCCACGCCTGAAAGATATCCGACCAGTCCGCTCATTCCAGTCACTCCCGTTCGGCCAGCTTCAGGGCCATCTGGTACAGGTCACGCCGGGCGAGGCCAAAACGCAGGGCGACTTCGGCCGCCACATCCTTGACCCGTGCCCCCGGCAAGGCCAAGGCATTGCGCAGCGCTTGTTCAACATCGTCCTGCGATGGGGTCGCCACGACCCCACGGTCGATCACAAGCACGATTTCCCCCTTCAGCTCCTGATCTGCGAAACGCTCGGCAAGTTCTTCCAGTGTGCCGCGCGTCACCTCCTCGAATCGCTTCGTGAGTTCGCGGCACAGGGCGGCTTCCCGTGTCGTGCCCAGACTATTGCGCAATTCCCCTAATGTTCTGCTAACGCGTTTCGGGCTTTCATAGATCACGAGGGTCGCCGGGATGGTGGAAAGTTCTGCCATCCAGCTCCGGCGGGCGCCCGCGCCTGTCGGCGGAAAGCCGGCGAACAGAAAGCGGTCCGTCGGCAGGCCGGCAACGGTCAGCGCCGCCAGGACAGCGGAGGGGCCGGGCGCCGCCAGCACGCGGTGGCCTGCGTCCATGACGGCTCTGGCCAGCTTCATTCCGGGGTCCGCGACAAGGGGCGTGCCTGCCTCGGAGGCATAGGCGACCGATTTACCCTCTGCCAGCGCCGCAAGGATGCGCGGGCGGGCCGCATCGCCGTTGTGATCGTGATAGGGGATCATCACCCGCCCCGCGACCGGGATGCCATGGATCTCCATCAGATGGCGCAGGGTGCGGGTGTCCTCGGCGGCCAGAACATCGGCCGAGGCCAGAATATCCAGCGCGCGCAGGGTGATATCGCGGGCAGCCCCGATCGGCGTTGCGATCATGTGCAGTCCCGGCTCGGGTTTGCGGGCACCGGCTCTGGTCGGCGGAATGTCGTCGCTCATCTTGTCCTTCCGGTCGTGGCAAGTTTACTTCGCAGCCGGAAGCGCCTAGGGTCCGGGTACCGACCGCATCACTTCGGGGGAGTATGAATGATCGCTGTTTTGCATCGTGCCCGCAAGTCGTTGGGCAGATTTGGCCTTGCCCTGACCGCGCTGGCCCTGGCGGCTTGCGACCCTGTCGGCATGACCTCCACCGGCCCGGCGATTGATACCAGCGCCCCGGTTCCTGTCGCATTGATGGTTCCGGGGGCTTCGGGACAGCAGACCGACCAGTTGCTGGCGCAGTCCCTGGAGAATGCGGCCCGGCTTGCAATTGCGGATCTTGGTGGCGTCGCCATCGACTTGCGGGTCTATCAGACCTCTGGGCAGGCTGCCGAAGCCGGGGCCATTGCGCAACGCGCCGTTGCCGATGGTGCGCGGGTGATTCTTGGGCCCGTTTTCGCGCAGGAAGCGAATGCCACAGGCGTTGCGGTCGCGGCACAAGGCGTCAATGTTCTCAGCTTCTCGAACAATACCGACATTGCCGGGGCAAATGTTTTCGTCCTTGGCCCGACCTTCGACAATACTGCCAGCCGGCTGGTGCGCTATGCCGCCGCGCAGGGCCAGAGGCGTGTGATGATCGTGCATGAGCGGACCCCGGCGGGCGAAGCCGGGCGTGCCGCGATCGCGCGTGCGGTGTCCGGTACCGGCTCGACGCTGGTCTCGACCATGGGCTATGCCTTTGGTCAGAACGAGGTCATCCAGGCCGCGCCGCAGATCGTTGCGAATGCACGGGCCACAGGCGCCGATGCGCTGTTCTTTACCGCTGATACCGCCGGTTCGCTGCCGTTGATGACGCAGATGCTGCGGGATCAGGGGCTTTCACCGGATCAGGCGCGCTATCTGGGCCTGACCCGCTGGGACATTCCGCAGGCCACGCTTGCCTTGCCGGGCGTTCAGGGCGGCTGGTTCGCACTGCCCGATCCGGCATTGTACCAGGCATTCCAGGCGCGCTATCAGGCGGCCTATGGGTCTGCGCCGCACCCGATTGCCGGGCTGGCCTATGATGGCATCGCGGCTGTCGGTGCGCTGATCCGGTCGGGACGCAGCGATGCGCTGACCACGGCGTCGCTGACGCAATCGGCCGGGTTTGCCGGGGTCGGCGGCGTGTTCCGGCTGAAGTCCGACGGGACCAATGAACGGGCGCTGGCGGTGGCCGAGATTCGCAACAGACAGGTGGTCGTGATTGATCCTGCCCAAAGAAGCTTCGGCGGTTCCGGGTTCTGAACCCCGGCCCCCGCTTATTCTGTCCGACGACAACCGCAATCCCTGTGCGTCCGAAGAACTGATCGACGTGGCGGCCCTGAGGGCCGCCATTCTTGCAGATCTGGCAGGGGCCGCGCCAACGGTGGATGCCCCGGCGCTGCGCGGGCTTGTCGTGCGCCATCTGGCGCAGGCGCAGGCGCAGGGCAATGCGCGCCTGGCCGAGGCATTTGGCGCTGCCCCCCGTGCAGCGCGGGGGCTGGTCGGGGCGCAGTCACTGTTGACGGATCTTCTGGTCGGGGTCGCCTTCGAAATGGCGACCACCCAGTTGCATCCGGTGCCGGTGCCGACCATGGCAGAGCGGCTGTCGGTGTTGGCGGTTGGCGGCTATGGCCGGGCCGAAATGGCGCCGCAGTCCGATGTCGACCTGCTGTTCCTGACCCCCTGGAAGATCACGCCCTGGGCCGAAAGCGTGATCGAATCCATGCTCTACATGCTGTGGGATCTGCGGTTGAAGGTTGGCCATGCCAGCCGGACGATCAAGGACTGCCTGCGGCTGGCGCAAGAGGACATGACAATCCGCACCGCCTTGCTGGAAAAGCGGTTCATCACCGGCGACCGGGGGCTGGCCGAAGAACTGCACCTGCTATTGCACCGCGATCTGTTTGCCACCAGCGCACCGCAGTTCATCGAGGCCAAGCTGGCCGAAAGGACCGAGCGCCACCGCAAGCAGGGGGGCCAGCGCTATATGCTGGAACCCAACGTCAAGGAGGGCAAGGGCGGCCTGCGCGACCTTCAGACGCTGTACTGGATCGGCAAGTATCTGCACGGGTCGGAAAGTGCGGCGGGGCTGGTGCAGCATGGCCTGTTCTCGCCCGAGGAATATTACCGTTTTCGCGCCGCCGAGACTTTCTTGTGGTCGGTCCGTTGCCACCTGCATTACATCGCGGGGCGGGCGATGGATCAGCTGACCTTCGACATGCAGGTCGAGGTTGCCGAGCGCATGGGATACGAAGACGGGCTGGGCCGGCGGGCGGTCGAGCATTTCATGCAGGATTATTTCCGCCACGCCACCCGCGTTGGCGAGTTGACCCGCATCTTCCTGACCGCACTGGAGGCTCGCCACGTCAAGAAGGCGCCGCTGCTGGAAGGGATTCTGAAGCGTCGTCGCAAGGTGCGCACAGGCTACAAGGTGCTGCACGGCCGTCTGACGGTGAATGATCCTGTCGATTTCGTGGCCGACAAGCTCAACCTGTTGCGCCTGTTCGACGAGGGGCTGCGCACGGGCCTGTTGATTCATCCCGATGCGATGCGGCTGGTGACGGCGAACCTGCACCTGATTGACGACGAGATGCGCCAGACCCCGGAGGCGCAGCACATCTTTCTGGACCTGATGCTCCGGCACGGCAACCCGGAGCGCGCGCTGCGCCGGATGAACGAGCTTGGCGTCCTGTCTGCCTTTATCCCCGAATTCGAGCCCATCGTGGCGATGATGCAGTTCAACGTCTATCACCACTATACGGTGGACGAACATATCATCCAGTGCATCAGCATTCTGGACCGCATCGAACGGGGCGAACTGGTCGAGGAACACCCGCTGTCGTCCGGCATCCTCAAGGCGGGTGTGAATCGCAAGGTGCTGTATGTCGCCTTGCTGTTGCATGATATCGGCAAGGGACGGCCCGAGGATCACGCAATTCTGGGTGCCCAGATCGCGCGCCGTGTGGCGCCCCGCCTGGGGCTGAATGCCGAGGATTGCGAAACGGTCGAATGGCTGGTGCGCTATCACCTGCTGATGTCGGACACCGCGCAAAAGCGTGACATTGCCGATCCGCGCACGGTGCGCAGCTTTGCCCGCATGGTCGCCAGCCGCAAACGGCTGGATCTGCTGACCGTGCTGACGGTCTGCGATATTCGCGGTGTAGGGCCGAACACCTGGAACAACTGGAAGGCCACGTTGCTACGCCAGTTGCACCGGGCGACTGCCGATGCGCTGGAAAACGGGCTGGAGGCGGTCAGCCGGTCGATGCGCGAGAACGAGGCCAAGCGCGCCCTGCGCGAGGCGCTGTCCGACTGGACGCGCGGCGAGTTGAAGGCCGAGACCGACCGCCACTATGGCCCCTACTGGCAGGGCCTGCCGACCGAAACGCATGTCGTGTTCGCACGCCTTCTGCGCGGGATCGGGACAGACGAGGTGCGCATAGACCTGCACCCCGAAGAGGGCCATGATGCCACCCGCGCCGCCTTTGTGCTGGAAGATCACCCCGGCATATTCAGCCGTCTTGCAGGCGCGCTTGCGCTGGTCGGCGCGAATGTCGTCGATGCGCGGACCTATACGTCAAAGGACGGCTATGCCACGGCGGTGTTCTGGATTCAGGACACCGATGGCCATCCCTACGAGGTCAGTCGCCTGCCGCGCCTGCGTTCGATGATCGAACGGACGCTCAAAGGGGAAGTCGTGGCGCGCGAGGCGCTGAAGGACCGCGACAAGGTAAAAAAACGGGAACGCGCGTTCCGGTTTCCGACCACGATCACCTTCGACAACGAAGGGTCCGATATCTATACCATCGTCGAGGTCGATACCCGTGACCGTCCCGGCCTGTTGTATGATCTGACCCGGACGCTCGCGGCCAACAATATCTACATTGCCAGCGCCGTGATCGCGACCTTTGGGGCGCAGGTTGTGGACAGCTTTTACGTCAAGGATGCGTTCGGGCTGAAACTGCATCAGAAGACCCGGCAGGAATCGCTGGAGAAAAAGCTGCGACAGGCCATTGCCGAAGGCGCGGAGCGGGCGAAACAGGGATGAGACCGATCCGATTGATCCGTTCGGCTGTTGTGGTGGGCGCCTGGACGCTGGTGTCGCGTGGCGCGGGGTTCGCGCGCGATGTGCTGATTGCGGCCTATCTGGGGGCAGGGCCGGTGGCGCAGGCGTTCTTCATCGCCTTTTCGCTGCCCAACATGTTCCGCCGCTTCTTCGCCGAAGGCGCGTTCAACATGGCCTTTGTGCCGATGTTCGCCAAAAAGCTGGAGGCGGGCGAGGATGCGCACGGCTTTGCCCGCGATGCGTTCAGCGGCATGGTCGGTTTGCTGACGGTATTTTCCATTCTGGGCACGCTGGCCATGCCTTGGCTCGTCTGGGCCATGGCCGCGGGTTTTGCCGGGGATGAGCGTTTTGATCTGGCCGTGCTGTATGGGCGGATCGGCTTTGTCTATATCCTGTTCATCAGCCTCGTTGCCTTGCTCTCTGGTGTGCTGAACGCCTTTGGCCGGTTCACCGAGGCGTCATTCGTGCCAGTGCTGATGAACCTGATGTTCATCGGGGCGATGCTGCTGGCAGAGCGGGCCGGGTGGGACATGGGGCTGACCCTGGCCTGGACTGTGCCGGTCTCGGGTGTGGCGCAGCTTGCCTTTACCTGGATCTTCGCGGCGCGGGCGGGCTTTGTCCTGATGCCGGGCGTGCCACGGCTGACACCGGAGTTGAAGCGGCTGGCGGTCATTGCGGCCCCCGCAGTGCTTGCTGGCGGGGTGGTGCAGATCAACCTGCTGGTGGGGCGGCAGGTGGCCAGCTTTACCGATGGTGCGGTTGCCTGGCTGTCCTATGCCGACCGGCTGTATCAGTTGCCGCTTGGGGTTGTGGGCATTGCGGTGGGCACGGTTCTGCTGCCGGACCTGTCGCGCCGTTTGCGTGCCGGGGATGCCGAGGGCGGGCGCGGTTCTTTGAACCGCGCGACCGAGTTCGCGCTGGCGCTGACCTTGCCTGCGGCGGTTGCGCTGGTGATGATCGCCCTGCCGCTGATCGACGTCTTGTTCGGGCGGGGGGCCTTTGGCGCGGATGATGTGGCCAATACCGCCCTGGCCCTGGCGATCTATGGCCTGGGCCTGCCTGCCTTTGTGCTGCAAAAGACCTTGCAGCCATTGTACTACGCCCGCGAGGATACGCGCCGCCCGTTCCGCTATGCGGTCGTGTCGATGCTGGTGAATGTGGGGCTTGCCGTCGGGCTGATGCCGCTGATCGGCTTTTCCGCGGCTGCGCTGGCGACCACGGTTTCGGGCTGGTTCATGCTGTTCCAGCTTTGGCTGGGCACGCGCGGCATGGGGCCCGAAGCCCGTGCCGATGACCGGCTGCGCGGCCGGGTCTGGCGCATCATTCTGGCCGCGCTTGCCATGGGGGCGGTCTTGTGGGGCGCGCAGGTGGTGCTGGGGCCGGGGCTGGGCATGGCCGGTTGGCGCTATGTCGCGCTTGCGGTGCTGTGCGGGATCGGGATTTTCAGCTATTTCGCCATCGGCCTGCTGATCGGCGCGTTTCGCATGGCGGATTTCCGCAGCGCGCTGCGCCGTGGGTGATGGGAAAGCGGGGGCCTTGGCCCCCGCTTTGGTCGTTAGTGCAGGCGTATCCCGTCACGCGGCGGTTCGGGCGGGCGGGTTGAGACCTGGCCGTCGATGGTCAGCCCTTCAGGCCCCGCAGTGATCTGCACCGTGGCGCCGTCCAGCACCTCGCCGGACAGCAGCAGTTCTGCCAGCCGGTCCTGGACATGGCGCTGGATCACCCGTTTGAGCGGGCGTGCGCCGAACACCGGATCATAGCCCGCATCGGCCAGCCAATCCTTGGCCGCCTGATCCAGGTCCAGCTCGATCTTGCGCCCGTCCAGCCGCTTTTGCAGCCGCCGCAACTGAATATCGACGATGCCATCCATGTTCGCGCGGGTCAGGCGGTCAAAGATGATCGTCTCGTCCAGGCGGTTCAGGAACTCGGGACGGAAATGGGCTCGCACCGCTTCCATCACCTCGGCACGTGCGGCCCGGCTGTCCGTTCCCTCGGGCAACTGGCTCAGCGCCTGCGACCCGAGGTTCGAGGTCAGCACGATCAGCGTCTGCTTGAAGTCCACGGTCCGGCCCTGACCATCGGTCAGCACGCCATCGTCGAGCACCTGCAACAGCACGTTGAACACGTCGGGATGGGCCTTTTCCACCTCGTCGAACAGCACGACCTGATAAGGCCGCCGCCGCACCGCCTCGGTCAGCACCCCGCCTTCGTCATAGCCGACATAGCCGGGGGGGGCACCGATCAGCCGGGCGACCGAATGTTTCTCCATGAATTCCGACATGTCGATGCGCACCATCGCGCTGTCATCGTCAAAGAGATATTCGGCCACCGCCTTGGTCAGCTCTGTCTTGCCGACGCCCGTCGGGCCAAGGAACAGGAAGCTGCCCAGCGGGCGCCCTTCGTCGTTCAGCCCCGCCCGTGCGCGGCGCACGGCGTTCGACACGGCCACGACCGCCTCGCGCTGGCCGATCACGCGCTTGCCCAGTTCCTCCTCCATCTTGAGGAGTTTCTCGCGTTCGCCTTCCAGCATCTTGCTGGTGGGAATGCCGGTCCAGCGCTCGATCACCTCGGCGATCTGTTCGGGGCGCACCGCATCGGACACCAGCTTGGCATTCTCGTGGCTGTCGGCCTCGGTCAGCTTGCGCTCCAGTTCCGGGATGCGGCCGTACTGCAACTCGCCCGCCTTGGCAAAGTTGCCGTCCCGCTTGGCAATGTCGAGTTCGGCGCGGGCCTTGTCGAGTTGTTCCTTGAGATCGCGCGTGCCTTCCAGCCGGTCGCGTTCGGCCTGCCACTGGGCGGTCAGTTCCGCCGATTTCTGTTGCAGGTCGGACAGTTCCTTGTCGAGCTTTTCCAGCCGGTCCTTGCTGGCGGCATCATCCTCGCGCTTCAGCGCCTCGGCCTCGATGGTCTTTTGCAGGATTTCGCGGTCCAGCGCGTCCAGTTCTTCGGGCTTGCTGTCCACTTCCATCCGCAGGCGGCTGGCCGCCTCGTCCACCAGGTCGATGGCCTTGTCGGGCAGGAAGCGGTCGGTGATATAGCGGTGCGACAGCGTTGCCGCAGCGACCAGCGCCGAGTCTGCAATCTTCACGCCGTGGTGCAGTTCGTATTTTTCCTTGATCCCGCGCAGGATGCTGATGGTATCCTCGACCGTGGGTTCGCTGACCATGACCGGCTGGAACCGGCGGGCCAGGGCGGCGTCCTTTTCCACATGCTTGCGGTATTCGTCCAGCGTGGTGGCGCCGATGCAGTGCAGTTCACCCCGCGCCAGGGCGGGCTTCAGCAGGTTGGCGGCATCCATCGCGCCATCGGCCTTGCCCGCGCCAACCAGCGTGTGCATTTCGTCGATGAACAGCACGATTTCGCCCGCGGCGGCGGTGACTTCGGACAGGATGGCTTTCAGCCGTTCCTCGAATTCGCCGCGGTACTTTGCACCGGCGATCAGCGCGCCCATGTCCAGCGCCAGCAGCTTCTTGTTGCGCAGGGATTCAGGCACATCGCCGTTGACGATGCGCAGGGCCAGCCCTTCGGCGATGGCGGTTTTCCCCACGCCGGGCTCACCGATCAGCACCGGGTTGTTCTTGGTCCGGCGGCTCAGCACCTGCATGGCACGGCGGATTTCCTCGTCCCGGCCGATGATCGGGTCGATCTTGCCTTCGGCGGCCGCCTCGGTCAGGTCGCGCGCATATTTCTTCAGCGCATCATAACCCTGTTCGGCCGAGGCACTGTCGGCGGTGCGGCCCTTGCGGATGTCATTGATCGCGGCATTCAGCTTTTGCGCCGTTACAGCCCCGGCATCCAGCGCATCCTTGGCCTTGCCGGGCACCATGGCCAGCGCCATCAGGATACGCTCCACCGGGACAAAGCTGTCGCCAGCCTTTTTCGCCAGCGTCTCCGCCTCGGTCAGGATGCGCACCAGCGATTGTTCGGTATAAACCTCGCCCGACGCACCCGAGACCTTGGGCAGTTTGCCGACCGCCAGATCGACCGATTCAGCCACCCGTTCGGGCGCGCCACCAGCACGGCGGATCAGATTGGCGGCCAGGCCCTGGTCGTCATCCATCAGCGCCTTGAGCAGATGTTCGGGGGCCAGCCGCTGATGGCCTTCCCGCATCGCAATCGCCTGCGCGGCTTGCAGAAATCCGCGCGACCGTTCCGTGAACTTTTCCAGGTTCATCGGGTACTCCCTTTCGCTAAGCGCCGCCCCCGCCCGCCCGGACATCCGGCACGGGGCCCGTCGGCCTCAAGGTTCAGGTAAGCGGTCGCGGCGAAAATGCAACAGGTTGGGGCGGTGGAGAGCGGGAAGTTTTTCAGCGACAAAACGACAGAGGGCGATCGAGACATGAAGCTGCCCCGTTCTGGCCACGGCGAGGTTGCAGGTGTTGAGAAGACGTGAATTCGAGGAGACCCCGACAATGTTCAAGACAGCCCTGAGAAAGACCCTTGCCGTGCCCCGTGCCGTCCTTGAGCGGATCCATGACCTCGCGGTTCCGAAGCTGGTGAAATTCCTGCTGGCGGCTCTGGCCTGTGCGATGATCGGCGCGCTGATGGTCGGGATGCTGTTGGGCAACATGGGGGTGGCCCTGCTGGGCACGGCTATCCCGGTTTTCGGCTGGCTGATCGGAGCAATCGCGGGTCCGCTGGTGCTGATCTTCAGCTGGGCAGGCCGCATTGTCCTGCGCGACATGAAGCGAACCTGATCCATACCGTGGCGATGGTGGTCGTAGGGCGAATCCCGCCCTACTTCTTCACCTTCAGCAAGTCCTTGGGCCGCATCGCCTCTGCCGCCTTGAAGAGCGCAAAGGTCTGGTTGACGTAATTCACCACGCCGGACATCTGTTCCACCCAGCTTTCAATGTCGTCCGTGCGTTCGACCTCCACCACCTGAACGGGGCGGTCGGGGCCATCGCCTTCGAACTGGCAATAGAACAGCGGGTCGCCGCGCTTGATCACCAGATCCTTGCTGGTGTCATGCCACTCGAACGCCCACATCAGCGGCCGCACCCAGGCGTGGATCGGGAACCGCCCGCCAAAGATCGTTCCGGGCAGCGGCACCGGGCGGTAATGCGCAAAGGCGTCGAGCTGGGTGATGTAGCACATCTCCTCGGCGACAAAGCAGTAGGGCAGCGACAGTTGCACCGTTGGCCGGTCGGGATAGCGCCATTCTACTTCGGACACGAGTGTCAGCACCTGACCCAGCTTGTTGGACCGGATCCCCCCCGTGGCGCCAGCCCGGTTGATCAGATGCGGCACGCCCTTGTCATCGCGGCCAAAGCCGATGTGCAGATCGAACGGGCAGCGCACCATGAAATAGCGGCTTTCCAACTGGATCACGCCCGGACAGCGCGCGGCGGATTTGGCATGGGTCCGGTTGGTCTGGCGAAAGCTGACCCGCTCGGGCGGATAATACATCACGGCGCCCTTGTCGGAATGCAGAAACCACCCCACGGTGATCGGCCCGGCCTTGGGGTCGCCCTCGGGTCGGGTGATGTTGATGCTGAATTCCATATCTTGAACCTTGTCTGCCCGGAACGCCTCTGCGACATGCTGAATCAATCGGTGCGGCAGGTCAATCGCGGGGCTGATCCTGGGTCGTGGGCTCCAGCGCAAAGGGGGCGGCCGCGCCCTTGAGATCGTCTACCGACAGCGGCTGCTGCGGCCGTGCCAGCCGGTTTCTGACCACCCAGTGCAACCGGGTCTCTGCCCGCGTGATCGCCACATAGGCCAGCCGCTTCCACAAGGCGATACCCGCCTCGGACCGGCCCGCCGCCGCTGCCGCCCACAGATCGGGGGCAAAGACCTGCACCTCGGGCCACTGTGACCCTTGCGCCTTGTGGATTGTCACGGCGGCGCCATGCAGAAAGGCCGCGCCCATGACCGCCGCGGCAGGGATGAACGGCTCTTCCTCGTCCGGCTTTTCGATCTTGATGATCGAGGCGGCCGAGATCTGCGGCTCTTCGGCGCCAAAGATATGCAGCCGGGCAAACCCCAGCCGCTTGCCGGGGCCCAGATAGATCGCCTGCGCCCCCTTGATCAGCCCCCGTGCCTCCAGGTCGATCCGCTTCTTGCGATGCTTCAGCGGCAGCTCGATCCCGTCGCAGATCAACGGCTCGCCGGGCAGCAGTTCGGTATCCGGCGCCCCATGGGCCGCGCGAAAGGCAGTGATCAGCCGGATTCGCGTGGCATTGCGCCAGACCAGCACCGGAGAGCGCGCCATCAGATCACTGTCCACGCGCTGCGCCAGATGCACGCGGTCATCCTGCGCGGCCGCGCGTTCGACCATGCGCTCGAACTCCTCGAACCCCAGATCGGGATCGCCAAGCGCATGGGCCAGGTCAAGGATCGGATTCCCATCCTGCTGGCGGTGGATGCGGTTCAGATGGATGCGCCGCTCTGGCTTCAGCCGGTCGAACACCATTTCCCCCGACAGGCCCACGGGCGCCAACTGCGCCGGGTCGCCAAACAGCACCAGCGTGGGGAAAATCTCTTTCAGATCCTCGAACTGACGTTCATCCAGCATCGAGCTTTCATCGACAAAGCCGATGTCCAGCGGCTCTTCCCGCCGCTTCCAGCCCTTGATGAAATCGCTGCCCCGCAGCCCGGCGGCAGCCAGTGCGCCGGGAATGGATTTCACCGTCTCGTAATAGGCCCGCGCCCGATCCAGGGCGAGGTCGGTCAATTCCTCCATCACCGGCCGCTCGCCGGTTCCAGCCAGCCAATCGGCCAGCTTTTCATATTCCGGCGCATAGATCGGCGTGTAGAGGATGCGGTGGATGGTGGTCGCGGGTACCCCGCGCGACCGCAGAACGCTTGCCGCCTTGTTGGTCGGGGCCAGCACCGCCAATGTCCGGCTGTCCTTCTTGCGGCGACCCTCATAGTCGCCCGACACCAGTTCCAGCCCCGCTTCGGTCAATGCCTTGACCAGTGTGGCCAGCAGCATCGTCTTGCCCGACCCTGCCTTGCCGGTGACGGCCAGCGCCCCGCCGCCCGGACCATCGCCTGGCAGCACAAGGCCATTGTCCAGATCCACGCCGGCGACCTGCAACAGGGCTGAAACCCGGTCATGGGCTTCGGCCTGATCGTCGGAAAAGGTCATGGCGGGCAGGGCGGTCATGCGGGCACCTTATGCGCTGCGGATGCGAAAGGGAATTCGTCGCAACCGTAGGGTCGCCTGTTCATCTTGCCCGAAATACCCCACGGGGGTGCGGGGGTGTGAAACCCCCGCCGCCCGGCCTCCATGATCGGTACAGAGCGCAAAAGGCGCCCCCGGCAACAGGGGCGCCTTTCCTTCAGACCCGTGGAGGGATCACGCCTTGATCAGGCCCATGGATTCCAGCTTAAGGATGACCTGCTGGGCGCAATAATCCACGTCCAGCCCTTCGGTATCCACGCGCAGTTCGGGCGCCTCGGGCGCTTCATAGGGGTCAGAGATCCCGGTGAACTCCTTGATCTTCCCTTCGCGCGCCAGTTTGTACAGGCCCTTGCGGTCACGCTTTTCGCATTCTTCCACGCTGGTCGCCACATGCACCTCGATGAAGGCGCCATAGGCTTCGATCATTTCGCGCACGGCGCGGCGGGTGGCGGTATAGGGGGCGATCGGTGCACAGATGGCGATGCCGCCGTTCTTGGTGATTTCCGACGCCACATAGCCGATGCGCTTGATGTTGATGTCGCGGTGCTCTTTCGAGAAGCCGAGTTCCGACGACAGATGCTTGCGCACCACGTCACCATCCAGCAGCGTGGTCGGGCGCCCGCCCATCTCCATCAGCTTGACCATCAGCGCGTTGGCAATGGTCGACTTGCCCGATCCCGACAGCCCGGTGAAGAATACGGTAAAGCCCTGTTTGGCCCGCGGGGGCGAGGTGCGGCGCAGTTCGCGCACGACTTCCGGGAAGGAGAACCATTCCGGGATCTCCAGCCCTTCGCGCAGGCGGCGGCGCAGTTCGGTGCCCGAGATGTCCAGCACGGTGCAGCCTTCGGGCACTTCGTTTGCCGGGTAGTACTGCGCCTTTTCCTGCACATAGACCATGTGCTTGAAATCGACCATGGTCACGCCGATTTCGTCCTGGTGCTTCTTGAACAGATCCTGCGCATCATAGGGGCCGTAGAAATCCTTGCCCTGGCTGTTCTTGCCGGGGCCGGCGTGGTCACGGCCGACGATGAAATGCGTGAAGCCGTGGTTGCGGCGGATCATCCCATGCCACACGGCCTCGCGCGGGCCAGCCATCCGCATGGCAAGGTTCAGCAGCGACATGTGGGTCGTTGCCGCCGGATACTTGTCCAGAACCGCCTCGTAGCAGCGCACGCGGGTGAAATGGTCGACGTCGCCCGGTTTGGTCATGCCGACGACCGGGTGGATCACCAGGTTCGCCTCTGCCTCGCGCGCGGCGCGGAAGGTCAGTTCCTGGTGGGCACGGTGCAGCGGGTTGCGGGTCTGGAACGCCACGATCTTGCGCCAGCCCATCTTGCGGAAATAGGCGCGCAGTTCGTTCGGCGTGTCGCGGCGGGCCTTGAAATCGTAATGCACCGGCTGCTGGATGCCGGTGACCGGGCCACCCAGATAGACCGGACCCGCGATGTTGTGCAGGTAATTCACCGCCGGGTGGGCCAGATCGTCGGCACCAAAGACCTTTTCGGCCTCTTTGGCCTTGTTCGGCACCCATTTGTCGCTGACCGACATGATAGCCAGGATCACCCCTTCCTGATCGCGCAGCGCGATGTCGGTGCCCGGCTCCAGCCCCTCGGCGAATTTCTCGCTGACGTCCAGGGTGATTGGCATCGGCCACAGCGTGCCATCGGCCAGACGCATATTCTCGACCACGCCGTCATAATCGGCTTCGGTCAGGAACCCCTTCAGCGGGTTGAAGCCGCCGTTCATCAGCAACTCCAGATCGCAAATCTGGCGCGGCGTCAGATCCCAGGACAGCAGGTTGCCGGCTTCGAACTTCAGCTTCTGGGCGGATTCTGCAGAGACATAAAGTTCGGGAATCGGTGCGGTATTGGTCAAGGCCATGGGTTCTCGGCTTTCTTCATATAATGCGGACGGACAGCACGGGGCGCCTTGCGGGGCCATACCCCCGGCGGCAGGTGAATTTCAAGCATTAAAGGCGTTTTCAGGCATATTGCGCGCGGAAACCAGCCTTGACCTAAACGCAGGACGCCCGGCCATAACGGCCGGACGCCCATTTCGCAAGTGCCGTGGCGGCACGTGATCAGCTCTTGACGAATTCCGGGTAGGCTTCCATCCCCAGCTCCGCCTTGTCGAGACCCAGCATCTCGTCCTCGGCCGACACCCGCAGGCCGAACACTGCCTTGACGATGAACCAGACCACCAGCGATGCAATCACGGTGAACAGGCCCACGATCACGATCGACTGGATCTGCACCCAGAGCGAGGCATCGGCATTGGTGAACACCACGGCGATGGTGCCCCAGATGCCGGCGAACAGGTGGACCGGAACCGCGCCGACGACATCGTCGATCTTGAGCTTGTCAAGGAACGGCACCGCAAAGACCACGATTGCCCCGCCCACAGCGCCGATCAGCGTGGCGGCGCCCAGTCCGGGGGTCAGTGGTTCGGCAGTGATCGACACAAGGCCCGCCAGCGCGCCGTTCAGCACCATGGTCAGATCGGCCTTCTTGTAAAGCACCATCGTCAGGATCAGGGCTACCACGGCGCCACCTGCGGCAGCGGCGTTGGTATTCGCCATCACGCGGCCGACGTCCGAAGCGTCTCCGACCGACGAGAAGGCCAGTTGCGAGGCGCCGTTGAAGCCGAACCAGCCCATCCACAGGATGAACGTGCCCAGCGTGGCCAGCGCCAGGTTGTTGCCCGGCATTGCGATCGTGCGACCGTCCTTGTACTTGCCCAGACGCGGCCCGAGGATGAGCGCACCGACCAGAGCGGCCCAGCCGCCGACCGAGTGCACCACGGTCGAGCCCGCGAAATCAAGAAAGCCCATCTCGTCCAGAAAGCCGCCGCCCCATTTCCAGGACGCCTGGATCGGATAGATCAACGCGGTCAGGACCAGCGTGAAGACGAGGAAGGGGATCAGCTTGATGCGTTCGGCCAGCGCGCCCGACACGATCGAGGCGGTGGTGGCGCAGAACATGACCTGGAAGAAGAAATCCGACGAGGTCGAGGCATAGCTGTAGTCATCCAGCCCCGCAACTTCGACGCCCACGGCCTCCAGTTGGGCGGTGCCAAGCGCGCCCAGGATGCCCTGGATCATCCAGCCATCGCCCGGATACATGACCGAATAGCCGATCACGTAATACATGATGCAGGCGACCGAAAAGACGGTGATGTTCTTCATCAGCTGCATGGTGGCGTTCTTGGACCGCACCAGGCCAGCTTCCAGCATGGCAAATCCGGCAGCCATCCAGAACACCAGGATCCCGCCGATGATCATGATCAGCGAGTTCATGATGAAGACCATATCGGTCGGGACAGCGGCGGCGGCGGTTTCGGCCGCCTCCTGCGCCCAGGCGGGCAGGCCGGCCATCATCGACACCCCAAGGGCCGAGATGCCAGCGAACTTCAGACGGTTGAACATTGGTTCTGCTTTCCCTTCACAAGTCGCAGGTCAGAGCGCGTTGTCATCGGTTTCGCCGGTGCGCACGCGCACCGCGCCCTCGACGTCGAGGACGAAGATCTTGCCGTCGCCGATCTTGCCGGTGGTTGCCGTGGTGCGGATCGTGTCCACCACCTGATCCGCCATGGCATCGCTGACGACCAGTTCCAGCTTGACCTTGGGGACAAAGTTCACCGCGTATTCCGCGCCGCGGTAGATTTCGGTGTGGCCCGACTGCGTGCCGAAGCCCTTGATCTCGGTCACCATCATGCCGCGCACGCCGATGGCGGTGAGCGCCTCGCGCACCTCCTCGAGCTTGAACGGCTTGATCGCTGCTATGATGAGTTTCACGTCGTCACCCTTCCTCTGGCAGGCGGCCCGCAGGGGGCCTACCGCGCTACAACACGCCAGGGATCGGGTGCGGCACAACGCAGAGCGCAGGCGGAGCCCCGCGCAAAACGGATCAAAATGCACAAGTTTTGCACAAATGACGGGCAGTGATTAATTTTTAATCCGAAAGCTGACGCGAATCGGTGGGCCTTCCCCCTTCGCATGTGCGGCAATCCGGTTTAATGTGGACCCAACATGGCAATGGCCCGGAAAAGGGCGGACAGGCACCTATGGCGACAAAAGGTTCAGGCAAGTCACCATTGGTGGCAGTGCGGCGGGGCGGAACTGCGCGCAAACCGTCTGCGCGACCGGCGACACCCCGAAAAAGGGCCCCGCGTCCGCCGCGGCGTGGTGGTATTTCGGGCTTTATCCTTGGGATATTCCGGTTCATCGGGCGGATGCTCTGGGGGGCTGTCTGGCGTGTCACGGCGGTGGTCGCCGTGGTGCTGTTTGGCGCGACCTGGTTCTTTCATGCCCAGATGCCGGAATTGTCGGCGTTGCTGGACGGCCGCCAGCGTGGATCGGTCACGCTGCTTGACCACGAGGGCAACGTATTCGCCTGGCGCGGCGAGACCTTTGGCGGCCAGACCTCGGCGGCGGATGTGTCGAAACATCTGCGCAACGCGGTGGTGGCAACCGAAGACAAGCGGTTTTACGGGCATTTCGGTTTGTCCCCGCGTGGCATTGCCGGTGCGATCCGCATCAACCTGTCCGAAGGACGCGGCGCATTTCAGGGCAATGGCGGATCGACCATCACCCAACAGGTGGCAAAGCTGCTGTGCCTTGGCGTGGAATATGACCCCCAGCGGTGGAAAACCGAAGCGGAGTACGAAGCCGACTGCCGCAAGGGCTCGTTGGTGCGCAAGCTCAAGGAAGTGCCCTACGCCTTTGCGCTGGAATGGACGTATTCCAAGCAGGATATCCTGACGATCTATCTGAACCGCGCCTATCTTGGGGCGGGTGCCCGTGGGTTCGAGGCTGCGGCACAGCGCTATTTCGGCAAGTCCTCGCGCCAGCTTGTACCGGCCGAAGCCGCGATGCTGGCCGGGTTGCTGGTGGCCCCGTCCTATTACGCGCCAACCAACAATCTCAAACGCGCCCAGGACCGGGCAGGCGTGATCATCGGCCTGATGCAGGATCAGGGCTATCTGACCAAGGCCGAGGCCGACGAGGCGCTGCGCAACCCGGCCACCCTGTCCCCCGAGGCCACACAGCGCGCAGGTGGCTATTTCGCCGATTGGGTGGTGGACAGCGCGCCCAGTTTTCTGGCGCGCGATACGACCGAAGATGTCGTCATCCACACCACGCTGGACCAGCATCTGCAAAAGGCGGCGGAGAGTGCGGTTGCGGCCGTGTTCGATGCCCGGCTCAAGGCGGGTTCCAAGGCGCAGGCGGCGGTCGTTGTCATGTCGTCCGATGGCGCGGTGCGTGCCATGGTGGGCGGGCGCGATATCGGTGCACCGGGGTCGTTCAATCGCGCATCCCAGGCACGCCGACAGACCGGCTCGGCCTTCAAGCCCTTTGTCTACGCGGCGGCGCTGGATATGGGATGGTCTCCGGCCGATTATGTCGAGGACAGCCCTCTGACCTTGCGTATTCCGGGATCCGGCGCCTGGACACCGCAAAACTACACGCGCGATTTCAAGGGGATAATGACCCTGGCCGACGCCCTGAAAGATTCGCGCAATATTCCCGCCGTGCGCGTTTCCGAGGCGGTCGGGCGTGATGCCGTGCGCCAGGTGGCCGAACATTTCGGCATCGTCTCGGATCTGGCCAAGGGGCCCGCGCTTGCGCTTGGTGTGTCAGAGGCCACTCTGGTCGAGATGACGGGTGCCTATGCCGGCATCCTCAACGGCGGGTCCGCCGTGAAGCCCTATGGGCTGATTGACCTGCGGCTGAGAGGCGACAAGGCGCCGCTGATCACCCAGACGGGCGGCATCGAAGAGCGGGTGATACGCGAGGATGCGGCTCGTTATCTGACCTGGATGATGATGCAGGTGATCGACTCGGGCACCGGAACCCGCGCCAGACTGCCCGGCCGCGAAGCCGCGGGCAAAACCGGCACCACCCAGGCCGCGCGCGACGCCTGGTTCGTGGGATACACCGCCGATTATGTGGCCGGTGTCTGGATGGGATATGATGACAACACACCGCTGACCGGCGTGACCGGGGGCGGGCTTCCTGCGGAAATCTGGAAAGAGGTCATGGTACGTGTGCACGATGGGCTGCCCGCCCGCCCGCTGCCGAAAAAGGTGCCCGAGGCCCGTTTGCCACCCCAGGCAGGGGGCGCACCAGCCTCGTCCGGGGGGGCGGTGCCGCCGGGTGAACCGGCCCCGCCCCAGGGCCGCGAACCCGATCTGGCAGAGCGGATCATCAACGAGGTTCTGGGCACCTTCCTGGGCGGGCGCTGGTAGCTGCCCGTGGGGCAGGGCGGGGGGCCGGTCTCTGCGTCGTCTGCGTCGGGGGCCAAGGCAGTGCAACGCGGATGCAGGCGGATGCCATCAGGGCGCTTTGGCTCTAGGCATCGACGCGGTTCCGGGCCAGAGTGGCCCGCGACAGCAGGAGGGCGCGATGTTCCTGTCCGTATTCGATATTTTCAAGGTCGGCATCGGGCCGTCCTCCTCGCATACCATGGGCCCGATGGTGGCGGGCGCCCGGTTTCTCGACCGGCTGCGCGGCTTGCCGTTCCGTGCCCATGGGCTGCGGGCCTCGCTGCATGGCTCGCTGGCGTTTACCGGCGTGGGCCATGCGACCGACCGTGCCACAATCCTCGGCTTGGCCGGGTTCCGCCCGGATAGCTATGATCACGACCTGGCCGAAGCGGCGCTGGCCGCAATCCGTGCCACGCGCACAGTGTCGGTGGCCGGGCTTGGCGATCTGGCCTTTGATCCCGCAACGGATCTGGTCTTCGACTATGGCCCTGCATTGCCCGGACATGCCAACGGCATGATCCTGCGGGCGGTGGATGCCCAGGGCGATGTGATCTTTGAGGAAACCTACTATTCGATTGGCGGCGGCTTTGTCCTCAGCGCGGCGGAGATGGCTAAGTCCCCGCAGGCCCGCCCCCTTGCTTCGGTGCCCTGGCCATTCGACACCGGGGCCGGGATGCTGGCGATGGCCCGCAAGTCAGGGTTGTCGATTGCGGCGATGAAACGGGCCAATGAATGCGCCACCCGCCCGGCCCGTGAACTGGATGCTGGCCTTGCCCATCTGTGGCATGTGATGGACGCCTGCATAGATCGCGGCCTGCAAGGCGAAGGTATCCTGCCCGGCGGTCTCAAGGTGCGCCGCCGCGCCCGAGGCATCCATCAGGCCCTGCTGGCGGAACGTGGCCGCAACCTGACGGCGCCGCATGTCATCAACGACTGGATGGGCGTCTATGCCATGGCGGTGAACGAGGAAAACGCCGCTGGCGGGCAGGTCGTCACCGCGCCGACGAACGGGGCGGCGGGCGTGGTGCCGGCTGTCATCCGCTATTGGCTGGATCACGTTCCGGGCGCCTCGCGCGACCGGGTGGGGGAGTTTCTGCTGACCGCCGCCGCCATCGGCGGGCTGTGCAAGCACAATGCCTCGATCAGCGGCGCCGAATGCGGCTGTCAGGCCGAGGTGGGCAGTGCCGCCGCCATGGCCGCCGCCGGATTGTGCGCCGTGCTGGGCGGCACACCGGAACAGGTGGAGAATGCTGCCGAAATTGCATTGGAGCACCACCTTGGCATGACCTGCGATCCGGTCAAGGGATTGGTGCAGGTGCCCTGCATCGAGCGGAATGGGCTGGGCGCGATCAAGGCCGTCTCTGCCGCCTCGTTGGCGCTGCGCGGCGATGGCGAGCATCTGGTCAGCCTTGATGCCTGCATCGAGACGATGCGCCAGACTGGCCAGGACATGCACGAAAAGTACAAGGAAACGTCGCTGGGCGGGCTGGCTGTCAACGTCCCGAATTGCTGATCCCCGCCGCTCTGATCAACGATCCTGCAACAGGGGTGCCGCCGGTCGTGACCGGAAACGATGGGGGGGCACAAAGCCCCCCCGCGCCGATCACAGCTTGAGCGCCGGGATGATCTGTTTCTTGCGGCTCATGATGCCGGGCAACACCACGGTATCACCACTCACCGCGCAACCGAACGAGGCTTCGGCCATCTGTTTGACCAGATCGTTCGGCACCAGCAGCGTGGCCTCTTCCTTCAGGATGTCCACGACGAACAGCAGCACCTGATCGGCGCCGTCTTCCTTGGCCACATCCACCATGCTGGCCATCAGGCTGTCCTTGCGGTCGAGCACGAGTTTGGGCGCGGTGGTTTCCAGCACCGAAACGCGCAGTTCCTTGCCGGCGACGTTGTATTCCTTGCTGTCCATCCGCAGCAGTTCGGCATCCGAGAAGGCCGAGACATCGGATTTCGCCTCGAACATCGCGGTGGCCAGGTCGCCCAGGTTCACGCCCAGATCGGCGGCCAGCTTTTCGGCCACGGCGCGGTCATGGGGCGTGGTGGTGGGGCTGCGGAATTCCAGCGTGTCGGACAGGATGCACGACAGCATCGCCCCCTTGATCCCGCGCGGGGCCGACGCCAGCTTGTCGCCGATCAGGTCGTGCATGATCGTTGCCGTGCAGGCCAGCGGGCGGATGGTGATGTCGATGGGGCTTTTCGTCTTCAGCCCGCCCACCAGCATATGGTGGTCGATGATGCCCTGGATCGCAGCCTCGTTGATCGAGGGCGGAAGCTCGGCCGGGTTGTTCGTATCGACGATCACCACCTTGTCGCCGGCGCCTACATCCGAGATGATTTCGGGCTTCGACAGATCCCAGTGCTTGAGCACAAAGGCCGCCTCGGTATTCGGCTCGCCCAGCAAGACCGGCTTTGCCGGGGTGCCCGCCACCTCCGAAAGGTACCAGGCCCAGATGATGGGCGAGCCGGTGGAATCGGTGTCAGGGGATTTGTGGCCGAGAACGAGCGTTGTCATGGAAGCGCCTTCGCAAAGGTTGCAATTTCGGGCGCGTTATAGGCGCGGGCGCCGCCAATGTCACCTTCCGCGACAGGGTAACGGCGTTTTTCTGCGCCGCAGCGGCTGGATCAGCCCTCCAGCAGCCGGCGCAGCATGACCAGATCGTCCGACAACTGGCTGTCGATGGCCATGAGTTCTTCGATCTTTTTTACGCCATGCATGATGGTCGTATGGTCGCGCCCGCCAAAGCGGCGCCCGATTTCCGGCAGACTGCGCGAGGTAAGCTGCTTGGACAGATACATCGCAACCTGACGCGGCCGCGCGACAGCCCGCAGACGTTTGGGCCCGATCATGTCCGACAGGCGGATGTTATAGTGTTCTGCAACCTTGCGCTGGATCTCCTCGATCGAGACCTTCCGGTCCGAGGCGCGCAATATGTCTGCGAGGCAATCCTGCGCCAGTTCCAGCGTGATTTCCCGACCGACAAGCGAGGCAAAGGCGAACAGCCGCGTCAGCGCGCCTTCCAGCACCCGGACGTTCGAGGTGATGCGGTGCGCGAGGAATTCCAGCACCCCGGTCGCGATCTTCAGCCCCGGATACTGGCCCCGATAGAATTCGGCCTTCTGTTGCAGGATTCCCAGCCGCAATTCATAGTCGGTAGGGTGCAGGTCCACGATCAGGCCGCATTGCAGGCGGCTGGCGATTCGTTCCTCCAGCCCCTTGATCTCGCCGGGTGCGCGGTCGGCGGAAATGACGATCTGCCGGTTCTGGTCTACCAATGCGTTGAAGGTGTGAAAGAACTCCTCCTGGGTCGATTCCTTGCCTGCGATAAACTGCACGTCATCGACCATCAGCACATCGACCGAGCGGAACAGCTCCTTGAACGACATGATCTGCTTGTCCCGCAGGGCCTGGACAAAGCGGTACATGAACTGCTCGGCCGACAGGTACAGCACACGCGCGTCAGGGGTGCGCGCGCTGATTTCATGCGCGATGGCGTGCATGAGGTGGGTCTTGCCAAGGCCGACGCCGCCATAAAGGAACAGCGGGTTGAAGCTGACCGGCCCGCCCTCGGCCACACGCCGTGCGGCGGCATGGGCGAGTTGGTTGGGCTTGCCGACCACGAAGGTATCAAATGTGAATCGGGCGTCCAGCGGGGCGCTGGCCAGTTCGGCATCGTCCGCCGGGCGCGGCGTGGCAACTGCGGCGGGGCGGGAGGTCGTGGGGCTGGCGGCAGGCGTTTCGCTGACAGCGGCAGGGACCGGGTCAGCGGCAACCTGGGCCGGTCGGGCAGGGTGACGTGCCACGGCGAATTCCACCCGCGCGACCTGTGTGCCGGAGTTCATCAGTTCGCGCCGGATATGCTCGCCAAAGTTGCGGGCCACCCAGTCGCCATGAAAATTCGTCGGAACGGTAAACCGGGCAACCCCTTCGGACAGGGCCGCAAAGCGCAGAGGCTCGATCCAGGTCAGATAGTTGTTGCGACCCACCCGTTTGATAAGTTCTTCACGCACCTGCCCCCAAGTTTCTTCGGTCATCTGTCCCGTTCCGAACATTGTCGTTGTCGTTGTCGCATCAGGGCAACCGCGCCCGGCACCAGAAAAGACGGTCACATGCCACGACTGGGGGTAAAACGCAGCAACATACGACATGCGCCACGGCACGCCTGCCAATGCAGGCGCAACGCGGCGCGCCGAAATTGCGCATTTTCAAACAAGGGCAAAGGGTTGGCACAACGCCATGTCCCCTTGCGACTGTCATGTCCCCCCCCAGGAGACGATGTGAATCGCTTGGACAAGCTATCAATCAGGGGGCAGCGGCTGCAACCGAACTTCGCTGTTGACTCTCGCTTTGCCGGATCCGAATCCCGCAGCCTTTGCAGGACTGCCACAGTGCTGTGACAAATGCGAACGGGCGCCCGCTGGGGGCGCCCGCCGCAAGTCATTGCAATCTTGCCGAAATCAGGCCGAAGCCGTTCCCAGCGCCTTCACGCGCGATGCCAGGCGCGACATTTTGCGCGAAGCGGTGTTCTTGTGCAGGACGCCTTTGGTCACGCCACGGGCCAGTTCCGGTTGCACGGCCAGCAGGGCAGCCTTTGCCGCGTCGGCATTGCCCGAGGCGATCGCTTCTTCAACCTTGCGCAGGTAGGTGCGGATGCGCGAACGGCGTGCCTTGTTGACGGCATAGCGGGCTTCGGACTGACGAGCGCGTTTTTCGGACTGGGGCGTATTGGCCATGGGCTTTTCGATCTTTCAGGTCTGTTGCGTTACGGTTGCGCAAAAGACCCGAGGCCCGGTCCACAGATGACCGGATCGATTCTTGCCTAAGCGGGCCCACGCGCATGTAAGGTCGGCGCATACACCATCGCGGCGGCAATGGAAAGGGGGCACCGCTGGTGCCCCCGTGCAAAGCCTACTTGTCGCGGAACTGCGCGGTGCGCTTTTCCATGAAGGCGGCCATGCCCTCTTTCTGATCCTCGGTGGCGAACAGCGAATGGAACACCCGGCGTTCGAACAGGATGCCTTCGCGCAGCGTGGTTTCATAGCTGCGGTTGACCGATTCCTTCACGACCATGACCGCGATCTGCGATTTCTCGGCGATCTTGCGGGCGGCGGCCATAGTTTCCTTCATCAGATCCTTCAGCGGCACCACACGGCTGACAAGGCCGGAGCGTTCCGCCTCTGCGGCGTCCATGAACCGGCCGGTCAGGTGCATGTCCATCGCCTTGGACTTGCCGACAAACCGGGTCAGACGCTGCGTGCCGCCGATCCCCGCCACGACGCCAAGGTTGATTTCGGGCTGGCCGAATTTTGCATTCTCGGCACAGATGATGAAATCGCACATCATGGCCAGTTCGCATCCGCCGCCCAAGGCATAGCCTGCCACTGCCGCAACGACAGGTTTGCGCACGCGCAGCAGCGCCTCGGTCTCGGGCGTGAAGAAATCCTGCATGTACATTTCGACAAAGGATTTCTCGGACATTTCCTTGATGTCGGCGCCGGCGGCAAAGGCCTTTTCCGACCCGGTCAGCACGATGCAGCGCACCTTGTCATTGGCATCCAGCGTGCCCAATGCGTCGGCAAGTTCCCCCAACAGCTTGGCGTTCAGCGCGTTCAGCGCGTCGGGCCGGTTCAGCCGCACAACGGCGACGTAATCCTCGATTTCGACGATGATCGTCTCGTAGGCCATGGCATGTTCCCCAGTCATTTTCTTGGCCGCGAGTCCTAGCAGGACCGGGCCGGGGATCAAGTCATCTCTGGCAGACAGGGCAGAAGAACGAGGAACGACCCAACTGAACCAGCCTGGAAATGGTGCCGGAACAGCCCGCCGCGACACAGGGTTGCCCTTCGCGACCATAGACCCGGAACGTATGCTGGAAATATCCAAGCTCGCCATCCGCCTGCCGGTAATCGCGCAACGAGGATCCGCCGGCCTCGATCGCCTCGGCCAGCACATCGCGGATCAGGGGCACCAATGCCGCCACCTGCGCGGTTCCCAGATCGCGGGCCAGCGTGGCTGGGTGAATGCGGGCGCGGAACAACACCTCACAGACATAGATATTGCCCAGACCCGCGATGTTCGACTGATCCAGCAACGCGGCCTTGATCGGGGTGCGGCGTCCGGCCAGACGTGCCGCGAGCCAGCTTTCGGAAAAGCTGTTGCCAAAGGGCTCCGGGCCAAGCCCGGCAAGCAGCGGGTGTGCCTCGGCCGTCGCTGTGACCAGCA
The DNA here is from genome assembly GCF_900156815.1 of Gemmobacter megaterium. GTDB lineage: Bacteria > Pseudomonadota > Alphaproteobacteria > Rhodobacterales > Rhodobacteraceae > Wagnerdoeblera > Wagnerdoeblera megaterium. The sequence continues at coordinate 239,754 of NZ_FTOT01000005.1, read as the reverse complement.
GATCCATCATGCCAAAGCGCCGCGCATCGTTGAAGGTGATGCGGGCCCCGCTGTCCATGTCCATGACGATATGGTCATGTTTGCCGATCGCGCCATGGTCATGGACAAACTCACCCAGCCCCTGGGCCTGTTGTCCGGGCCGAGAGATCAGCATCCGCCCGGACATGCCCAGATGGATCAGCAGGGTTTCGCCGCCCGAAAGATCGGCCAGGATGTACTTGGACCGACGGCGCAATGTGTTCACCCGCTGCCCGGTCAGGCGTTCAGCCATGCGTTCGGGCAGCGGCCAGCGCAGATCGGGGCGGCGGATGTCGGCAGAGGCGATGGTCGCCCCTTCCATCACGGGCAGCAGGCCGCGCCGGACTGTTTCAACCTCGGGAAGTTCGGGCATGGGGAATGGCCTGATCAGGGGTGATCCAGTGATCTGCCATGTGCCGGAGTTCGTGGCTACCCACAACATGTTTCGGCACCCGGATCACCGTGCCATCGGCAAAGTGAAAGCGCCGCGCAAAAAGGTTGTCCTCCGTCACCGCGACCAGTTGCCGCCACAGCCGCGCTCGCCGCCAGAAGATCAGGACCGGAACCGAAAGCCCCACGGAATCGAAGCGGACCTCCCAAAGCCAAAGGGCCGCCGCATTCCAGCCCAGAACGGCCAGCAGCGCCAGTTCCGGCCAGCCTGGCAGGCCGTTGCCGTTCAGGCGCAGCATGGCCAGCGTGACCCCCGCGATCATCACCGCCAGCACTGCCCGCAACCCGCCAGCGGTACGCAAGCGCGTTTCCGCCGCCCCGTGCCGTCGTCTTGGCGGGGGCAGGCCGCCCTCCGACGGCATGTCGTCAGCCGCCTCAAAGCCGCCGAACAGCCACACAGCCAGATTGACCATCACCGCCGGGGCACCGAGCAACAGCAACGCGATCACAAGCGGGTCGTTGAACGCCATGGCGGCTCCTGTGGCCATTTGCCGGTTTCCCCTTTGACCCTCGAACGCTATATCCCGGTCATGGCAATTTTCGGGCGAGGGCGCGGCATGACCGGCGAGAACGACGCGACAACGCATTTCGGCTTCCGCGATGTGCCGGAATCGGAAAAGGCCGGGATGGTGCATGAGGTCTTCACCTCGGTCGCCTCGAAATACGACGTGATGAACGATCTGATGTCGATGGGCATCCATCGCATCTGGAAAGATGCGATGATGGACTGGCTGGCCCCGCGGCCCGGTCAGCGCCTGCTGGATGTGGCAGGCGGGACCGGCGATGTGGCCTTCCGGTTTCTGGAGCGCGCCCCGGCAGCAACGGCCGTGGTCTGCGACATGACCGAATCCATGCTGGTCGAAGGCCGCCACCGGGCCGAGGCCGGCGCAATGGCCGACCGGCTGGACTGGGTGGTTGGCGATGCCATGGCGCTGCCTTTTGCCGACAACAGCTTTGACACCTATACGATCAGCTTCGGCATCCGGAATGTCGTGCGCATCACCGAAGCCTTGCGCGAGGCGTTTCGCGTCCTGCGCCCCGGCGGTCGGCTCATGGTTCTGGAATTCAGTCAGATTCCGAACGAGTTGATGCAATGGGCCTATGACCGCTACTCCTTCAACGTCATTCCGGCGATGGGGCAGGCCGTGACAGGGGACCGTGACAGCTATCAGTATCTGGTTGAATCGATCCGCCAGTTCCCCGACCAGGAGAGCTTTGCCAGCATGATCCGCGACGCCGGATTCGATCAGGTGAAGTACCGCAACCTGACGATGGGCATTGCCGCCCTGCACTCTGGCTGGAAGATCTGATGCGCGGCCCCCACAACATCTGGCGGCTGATCCGCACCCTGGCCACCATGGAGCGTACAGGCGCCATCGGCGTGGTGCTCGAGGCGATGGACGCCCCGCCCCGATTGCGGGTGGCCGCCCGCGTGCTGGGCTGGCCGTTCAAATGGCTGGGGCTCAAGGGCGACGCGAGCCTGCCGCCAGCCACAAGGGCCATCACCGCGCTTGGCCCGGCCTATATCAAGTTCGGACAGATCCTCTCGACCCGCCCGGATATTGTGGGCGCGGAACTGTCCGAGCAACTGACCATGCTGCAAGATCGCCTGCCCCCCTTCGACACCAGGGTAGCCAAGCGGATGGTGGCAGAGGAGCTGGGCGTTGATGTCGATGCGACCTTTTCCGAATTCTCGGAACCCGTCGCCGCCGCCTCCATCGCGCAGGTTCACCGGGCGCGCCTGGCCGAAACCGGGCAAGAGGTCGCGGTCAAGGTGCTGCGCCCCGGCATCGACAAGGCGTTCCGCAAGGATATCGACGCCTTCCACCTCGCCGCCGGGCTGATAGAGGCCATCGTGCCGTTCTCGCGGCGCCTGCGCCCGTCAGATGTGGTGGCCCATTTCGAAAGCGTCGTGAACGGAGAGCTGGACTTGCGGCTCGAAGCTGCGTCGGCTGCCGAATTTGCCGCGAACACAGAGGCGGACGCGGGCATGTCGGTGCCCCGGCCCGACTGGGGCCTGTCAGGGCGCCGGGTGATGACCATGGGCTGGGCCGAAGGGCTGGGTCTGGCCGATCTTGTTTCCATAGATGGCGCCGGGCATGATCGTGTGGCACTGGCCAGCCGGGTGATGTCGCTGTTCCTGTCCCATGCGCTGCGCGACGGCTTCTTCCATGGCGACATGCATCAGGGCAACCTGAAGGTGGCGGCCAATGGCGATCTGGTGTTCTACGATTTCGGCATCATGGGGCGGCTGGATGAATACACCCGCCGCGTCTATGCCGAAATCCTGATCGGCTTCATCCGCCGCGATTACCGCCGCGTGGCCGAAGTGCATTTCGAGGCGGGCTATGTGCCGGCCGACCGCGATATCGACGAATTCGCCCGCGCCCTGCGCGTGGTGGGTGAGCCGATCTTCGGCATGGATGCAACGCGGATCTCGATGGCGCGGCTGCTGTCCTATCTGTTCGAGGTGACGGAACGGTTCGGGATGGAAACCCGGACCGAGCTGATCCTGCTGCAACGGACGATGGTCGTGGTCGAAGGCGTGGCCCGTACGCTGGATCCGCATATCAACATCTGGAAGGTCGCGCGGCCGGTCGTGGAATCCTACATCACCCGGAACGTTGGGCCGCGTGCGCTGATCCGCGATCTGGGTCGCACGGCGCGCGTGCTGGCACGCTTTGGACCCCGCCTGCCTGCGATGGTCGAAGGGGCGTTGATCCGGCAGGCAGAGACAGTCCGGCCCGGTGCCCGGCCCTGGCATCCTGTCTGGTGGGTGTTGCTTGGCGCGGCCCTGACACTGACCGGCGGTGCGGCTGGCCTGGTGCTGGCGGCGCTGGGGTAGGCCGCGCCGCCGCTGCGGCGCGGGCCGCAGCCCCCGGCAGAGGTATTCTGGTCAGAACGACATGCAGGTCAGCCCGCAAGCGGGCGGGCCGGGTAGCAAAGGCCAACCCAGGCGCAATCGCTGAAGATGTCGGGTTTGCGCGAACATATCCGGGCGGCGCGCACATTGGGCAGGGCCATCACAAAGCCATGGATGGCCAGAACCAGATCCTCCTGCGTCTCCACGCGACCGCCCTGGTAGCCGCGAATGTGATGCACGATGGCGTCATAGTCGACATAATTGTCGGCCCGGCCGGACACATCCGTCGTGAGGACCTGCGCCGTGATCACGACGCGCTGGGGGGCGGCCTTTTCGAAATCGTGCAGGCCGATGATGATGTCGACCTCCTGCTCGTGGACTTCGATCAGAAACTCAGCCATCGGTCTGCCCGTCCTTCACCAGAAATGCCACATCCCGATCAAGACGCCACAATGTCTGACCGCCGTCCAGGACCAGAACCTCGCCGTTCAGGCCGGGCGACTGCCACAGCGCCATCAACGCGTCGCAAATGTCCGAGGGTGCGACCCGCCGCCGCAACGGGTTGATGCGCGCGGATTTCTGAAAGTTCTCCTCGGTCTGCTTGCCAGAGATCAGGGTGATGGACGGTGCAATGCCGCAGACCCTCGGCCTGCCGGAAAACCGCATCGCGCACAGGGTGGTCGCGGTGTGCAGGGCGCTTTTCGACAAGGTGTAGGTGAAGAAATCCGGGTTCGGCGCAAAACACTTGTTGTCGAGCATGTTCACCACCAGCGCGCCGTCGGGCAGATCGCGCTGCGCGGCCAGTCGCTCGATCAACCAGACCGGAGCCTTGAGATTCACGGCGACATGCGTGTCGAAGACGCTGTCCTCTACACCGAAGATGTCGTCGTTGCGAAATGCCGAGGCATTGTTGACCAGCAGCGACACCGGCCCGAAACGGTCCAATGTCTCGTCCCAGATCCGGTGCACCTGCGCCTTCTCGGCCAGATCGCCTGCGATCACCTCGCAGGCTCCGCCGTCGCGGCGCACCTCGGCGGCAATCGCCTCGGCTTCGGCGCGCGATGTGTTGCAATGCAGCGCCACGCGGAATCCTTCGCGGCCAAGGCGCCGGACCATTTCGGCGCCAAGGCGGCGGGCGGCCCCTGTGACAAGGGCGACAGGCGCGCGGCGGGCAGGGGGGACATCGGGCATCGGATTTCCTTTCGGCAGCGACAACGATCTACCGCCAATACGCGGCACTGCCCATCCGCGCTCATTCATCTTGCGAAAAATACCCTCGGGGGGTGAATGACCCGGAACGGGTCAGAGGGGGGCAGACAGCCCCCCCCTTTCCCCGCGTGCCACAGCTCACGCCGACAGGCTGGCCAGACCTGCATCCAGGGCCGCGATGATCACATCCGCATCCGCATCCGTCAGCACCAGCGGCGGCGACAGGATGATGTTGGCGCCTGACACACGCACCATGGCACCAGCGGCATAGGCGACGCTCTGCAGCCGGGCCATGACCGATTTGTCGGCCGGTGTCCTGCTTGCCCGGTCTGCCACCAGTTCGACCGCCAGCATCAGGCCATGGCCGCCGCGCACATCGCCGATCAGGTCGTATCTCGTTTGCAGCGCTTTCAGACCGTCGAACAACTGGGTGCCACGTGCCGCCGCGTTTTCCACCACATTCAGCCGTTGCGTCTCCCGCAGGCAGGCAAGGGCGGCGGCAGCGCCGACCGGGTGGCCGGAATAGGTATACCCATGCCCGATGGCGGCGCGGCCTGTGGCGTCGGTTTCGAACACGTCGGCGACACCTTCCGAGATCATCACCGCGCCAAAGGGGAAGTAGCCATTGGTGATTGCCTTGGCCGTGCACATGAAATCGGGTTTCACGCCCCAAAGACGGCTTCCCGACCAGGCCCCGGTGCGGCCGAAGGCGGTGATCACCTCGTCCGCGATCAGCAGAATCCCGTGTTTGCGACAAATCGCCTCGACCCCCGGCATGAAGTCGGGATGCGGCGGTATCACGCCGCCTGCGCCCAGGATCGGCTCCATGATGAAGGCCGCAATGGTGCCCGCGCCCTGAAACGCGATCTCGTCTTCCAGCGCCGCAAGGCACAGATGGGACAGGCGGGCAGGATCGGATTCGTTGAACGGGTTGCGGTAGGTGTAGGGGGCCGGAATGTGATGGCAGCCCGGCAGCAGCGGCTCATAGGCGGTACGGAAATTCGCATTCCCGTTGACGCTGGCCCCACCGAAATGCGTGCCATGATAGCCCTTTTTCAGCGAAAGGTACTTTACCCTGCCCGCTTGCCCGCGAATCTTGTGGTACTGCCGCGCCAGCCGCAGCGCGGTTTCCACACTGTCGGACCCGCCGGATGTAAAGAACGCCCGCGTCAGCCCGTCCGGCGCAAAGAATGCACGCAGATCCTCGGCCAGTTCGATCACGCAGTCATTCGATGTGCCGCGAAAGATCGAATAATATGGCAGCCGGTCCAGTTGGGCCGCGATGGCCTCTTTGACGGGTTGGCAGGAATAGCCCAGGTTGACGTTCCAAAGCCCGCCGACCCCATCGACAACCTCGTGCCCGTCGATATCACGGATCCGCGTGCCCTGGGCCGATGTGACGATGACCGGCGGGTTCTCCAGGCTGTCCGCAGGTGCGGTCATCGGGTGCCACAGGCTGCGGGCATTGTTGGCCTTGAGAAAATTTGCGTCTTTCATGGTGGTCCCTTTCGTCAGGCGGCGCGGCGCCAGCTTGCGGAAAAATCGTCGGGCGGCACGCCGCCCCATTGCGTGGTGATCGACTGGCCCGCGCGGATCAGCTCTGCCCGGATCAGTCGGCCGGTGGCGGGCGTCATGCGGGCCGCTGGCGCCGCGATGGCCAGCGCGCCCGCGCAACGTTCCTGTGGGCCGAACAGGGGAACGGCCAGCGAATGCACATCGGCCTGAAACCCCCCGATGCTTTCCGCGTAGCCGAGCCTGCGCACCTCGGAGGCGCGTTGCGCGATCCGTGCGGGATCGGTTTCGGTCCGTGCGGTCAGCCGCGCCAGCGTCCCTGCCAGAAGCCCGGCGCGCTGATCCGCAGGCAGGGCGGCCAGCACTGCCAGCCCCGAGGCGGTGGCGTGGAATGGCAGGTCGTCGGTATCCGACATCATCACGCGCATCGTGTGGCGCGAGGAATAGGCATGATCCACCGATTTCAGCCGCCCCCCGATCATCAGCGACACATGCGCGGTTTCGCCCGTGCTGTCGGCCAGCCGTTCCAGTACAGGGCGGGCGGCGGTCAGCGCGGGCACGCTCGCCTCGCGCAGTGCGGCCAGGTGCAGCACGGCGGGCCCGAGCCTGTATTCGCGCGACGTGCCGACCTGCTCCAGCAATCCGGCGTTGGCCAGGTCCGTCAGCAGGCGGTGGCAGGTGGCCTTGTTCAGGCCCGAAAGCCGGGCGGCCTCGGACAGGCCGATCTGGGGGCAGGTGCGACCGAACAGGTCAAGAAGGTCAAGCGCCTTGGAAACAGTGCTCATCAAACGCTCACAAAGTCAGCAACCAAAAGGAGGCGCCCCGGCAGGGCGTCATTTCAGTTGACAGATTGTCGCAGAGCCTGTCAAACTATTTTGAACCATCGGTTCATATATAGAACCATATGACAGGCGGTCTACGTCTGCGTTCCCACGGACAGGAAGGACAATCGGATGGCATATCCCCGCAGATCGGAGGTCGGGCATGGCTGATGCGCCGATCAACCAACTCAAGAAGAATTCGCTTGGCGTGGGGGCAGTCACCTTCCTCGTCGTTTCGGCGGCCGCGCCGCTGACCGGATCGGGGGGCGGCGTCCCGCCCTCTATGCTGTTCGGTAACGGTGCCGGTATCGCGGCCAGTTTTGTGGTTGTCACGCTGATCCTGCTGGCGTTCTCGGTCGGCTATGTCGCCATGTCGCGCCACGTCAAGAACGCGGGGGCGTTCTATGCCTTTACCGCGCAGGGCCTTGGTGGTCGCATGGGGGGCGCGGCCGCGATGATTGCCATTCTGGCCTATAACGGAATGCAGATCGGGCTGATCGGCCTGTTCGGGGCCGTTGCATCGGGCACTGGCGCCAGCTTCGGGCTGGAACTGCCCTGGTGGGTCTGGGCCTATGCGGCCATCGTGCTGGTTGGCATCATGGGCTATCGTCAGGTGGATCTGTCGGCAAAGGTGCTGATGGTTCTGGTTCTGGCGGAATTTGCCATCGTGCTGTTGCTGGATGCCGCGATCCTGACGTCTGGCGGGGCAGAAGGGCTGAGCCTGGCGCCGTTCAGCTGGGAGAACCTGACATCGGGCACGCCCTCCATCGGCATCCTGTTCTGTTTTGCCGCCTTCATCGGGTTCGAAGCGACGACGATCTATTCCGAAGAGGCCCGCAACCCCGCCAAGACGGTCCCGCAGGCGACCTATATCTCCGTTCTGGCCATCGGGTGTTTCTACATCGTCACATCCTGGTTGATGATCATGGGGGTCGGGGTCGACAACCTCTTGCCGACGTTGGAGGCGAACGGGCCCGACAGTTTCCTGTTCGATCTGTCTGGCCGGTATCTTGGCGAGTTCCCGACGCTGATCATGGCGGTCCTGTTCGTCACGTCGATCTTTGCCGCCGTGCTTGCGTTTCACAATGCGGTGGCGCGCTACAAGTTCGTGGCAGGGCGCGAGGGCATTCTGCCCGACCGGATGGGCACCACCCATGCGCTGCACCTGTCGCCGCACATGGGATCTGTCGCTCAGACGGTGCTGGCCCTGGTCGTGGTGACGGTGTTCGTGGTTCTGGAACGTGATCCGGTGCTAGAGCTGTTCGTCTGGCTGACGCAGATGGGAACGCTGGGAATTCTGGGGCTGATGGCCCTGTCGTCCTTTGCCATCGTTGCCTTTTTCAAACGCGACGCAATGGGCGAGGGCATGGTGTCCACGACCATCCTTCCGATCCTGTCGGGGTTGGTCATGGCCGGGTTGTTCGTCAAGATCTTCATGGATTTTGGCGCCCTGACCGGCGCCTCGGGTGTGCTTGCCGTGGCGATTCCCGGCCTGATCCCCGTTCTCGGGCTTGTCGGATATCTGCTGGCGCTGAAGCTCTCGCGCCGGGATCCCGCGCGCTTTGCCGATCTGGGCAAGGCCAAGTTCTAAGACCTGCCCATCTGCCGGGGCGGTGCGACCGCCCCGGTTCTGCATTTTCAAAGGACCACCCTCGTGCCCAGCCAGTCCGAGATTGATCGCCTTGCCACTGCCCCGGTGCCGGCCATGCGCCTGTTGATCGACGGGGCATGGGTGTCAGGCGCTGCCGAGCCGTTGCCAGTGCTCTCGCCCATCGACGGCACGCAACTGACCACCCTCGCCAGCGCGTCGGCCGAGGATGTCGCCCGCGCCACCGCCTCTGCCCGCGCGGCATTCGAGGATGGCCGCTGGTCCGGTCAACCGCCCGCCGCGCGCAAGGCGGTGCTGCACCGGCTGGCCGATCTGATTCAGCGCCATGCGTTGGAACTGGCCGTTCTGGGTGTGCGCGACAATGGCACCGAGATCTCGATGGCGCTCAAGGCCGAACCCGGCAGTGCCGCGGGCACCTTCCGCTATTATGCCGAGGCGCTGGACAAGGTGTATGGCGAAATCGCCCCGACGCCTCGCGATGTGCTGGGCCTGATCCACCGCGAGCCTGTGGGCGTTGTGGGGGCCATAGTCCCGTGGAACTTTCCGCTGATGATCGGGGCATGGAAACTGGCACCCGCGCTGGCCATGGGCAATTCGGTGGTGCTGAAACCGGCGGAAACCGCCTCGCTCAGCTTGCTGCGATTGGCTGAACTGGCGCTGGAAGCGGGTGTGCCGCCGGGTGTGCTCAACGTTGTGACCGGCCCCGGCCATCTCACCGGCGAGGCGCTGGCGCTGTCGATGGATGTGGATGTTCTGGTCTTTACCGGCTCGGGGTCCACCGGGCGGCGCCTGCTGGAATATTCCGCGCGGTCCAATCTGAAACGCTGTTATCTGGAACTGGGGGGCAAGTCGCCCAACATCGTCTTTGCCGATGCGCCCGATCTGGCGGCGGCGGCCAAGGCTGCGGCCACGGCGATATTCCGCAATGCGGGGCAGGTCTGTGTGGCAGGGTCGCGCCTGTTGGTCGAGCGGTCCGTGCATGACTCCTTCGTCGCGGCGCTGTGCGATGCGACGCAGAAAATGGCCTTGGGCAACCCTCTGGATCTGGGCACCCAGATCGGCGCGGTGAATTCGGAACGCCAACTGGCGGGCAATCTGGGTTTTGTTGCCGATGCGCAGGCCGAGGGGGCGGAACTTGTGCTGGGCGGCGGGCAGGCGCTGCGCGAAACCGGGGGCTGGTACATGCAGCCCACCATCGTTACCCAGGTCGCCCCCGGCCACCGCCTGTTCCGGCAAGAGGTGTTTGGCCCCGTTCTGGCCGTGACCCCGTTCGATACCGAAGCCGAGGCCGTGCATCTGGCGAATGCCACCGAATACGGTCTGGCTGCCGGGGTCTGGACGGCGAACCTGTCGCGCGCCCATCGCATGGTGCGGGCCCTGCGCGCCGGGGTGGTGCATGTGAACACCTATGGCGGCGCCGATGGCACGGTGCCGTTGGGGGGCGTCAAGCAATCTGGCAACGGTCATGACAAGTCGCTGCACGCGCTGGACAAGTATTCCGACCTGAAAACGGCCTGGATCCAGCTTTGAGCCCTGCGGCGGTGGCCTGTGATCAGCGGCGCGGCCCAAAGATCAGGGCGCGATGATCGGTCATGTAGATGCGCAGCCAAGGCGTGAACCGCTCTGGCGCGGCGGCAATCTCGTCCAGCAGATCGTCGGGCGCGATCCAGCGGGTTTCGGCCACCTCTGCCGGGTCCGGCGCGACGGGCAGCGACTCTGGCGCGAGTCCGGCAAAGATCGACACCACCTCGTGTTCGGTCAGGCCATTGCCGACATCGGCGCGGTATTCCACGGTGCCGACGGGCCGCAGGGTCAATCCGCCGATGCCCAGTTCTTCGTGCAGCCGGCGTATCGCGCAGATCTGCGCCGCCTCGCCCCAATGGGGATGTGTGCAGCAGGTGTTGGCCCACAGGCCCGGCGTATGATACTTGGCCAGTGCCCGACGCTGGATCAGCACGCGCCCCATGTGGTCCAGCACGAACACAGAAACAGCCGGATGCCGCACCCCGCGGCGGTGGACCTCCAGCTTGTCCATCGCCACAGTGGCGCCATCGACCCAGGCGGGAATCAGCATGAGATGCGTCCTCTCTTGGCGGCGGGAATGTCCGCCCCGCATATGGCCCATCGAACCGGACAAGGCCAGCAGGGCCCTGCGAAACGGGCTTCACATAAAAGATGAACGTGTTATGTATCTGCCATGCTGCGTGTGACCGAACATATCCAGATTGCCGACTGGGAACTGGTCGAAACCTTTTCGCGCTCGCAGGGGCCAGGGGGGCAGAACGTCAACAAGGTCGAGACGGCCGTGGAACTGCGGTTCGAGGCGGAACGCTCGCCACATCTGACCTCTGCGGTCAAGGCGCGGCTGAAACGGCTGGCGGGGCGGCGCTGGACATTGGATGGCGCCATCGTCATCCGGGCCGAGGAAACCCGCAGCCAGGCCCGCAACCGCGAAATGGCGCGCGAGCGGCTGGCAGAACTGATCCGCGCGGCGCTGGTGGCGCCGAAACGGCGGATCGCCACGCGCCCCACACTGGCCAGCCAGCGGCGGCGGGTGGCGGCGAAACAGGCGCGCGGGTCAGTCAAGGCCACCCGCAGCAAGGTAGAGGATACGGACGAATGAGCGAAACCCTGATCGAACGCCGCGCCCGGCTGATGGGGCCGAACGTGCCCACCTTCTACCGCGAGCCGGTGCATCTGGTGCGGGGCGAAGGCGTCTGGCTGTGGGATGTGGCTGGCAAGCGGTATCTGGATTGCTACAACAACGTCCCCCATGTTGGGCATTGTCACCCAAAGGTGGTTGAGGCGATCAGCCGTCAGGCCGCCACGCTGAACACCCATACACGGTATCTGCACGATCTGGTGCTGGACTATATCGAACGGCTGGGCGCGACCTTCAACCATGGCACCACGCAGGCGATCATGACCTGCACCGGGTCCGAGGCGAATGACATCGCACTGCGCATGGCGCAGGCGGTGACGGGCAAGACCGGGATCATCGCCACCGACAACACCTATCACGGCAATACGGCGCTGGTGTCGCAACTGTCCACCCGCAAGCCGCCGATCGGGGGTTATGCCCGCAACATCCGTCTGGTGCCTGCGCCCGACAGCCTACGCCCCGTCGGTGGCACGGTGGAAGGCCAGGCCGAGGCTTTTGCCGCCAATGTCCGCAAGGCGATTGCCGAGCTGGAGGCCGAGGGGTTCGGCTTTTCCGCCATGCTGCTGTGTCCGCTGTTCGCGAACGAGGGCCTGCCCGATCTGGCGCCAGGATTCCTTGACCCGACCATGGCGGCCATCCGCGCCGCCGGGGGGCTGATGATCGCGGACGAGGTGCAGCCCGGCTTTGGCCGTTCGGGCAGCCATTTCTGGGGCCATGACCGGCTGGGCTTTGCCCCCGATGTGGTGACGATGGGCAAGCCAATGGGCAATGGCCACCCCGTTGCCGCCGTCTTTGCCCGCGCCGATGTCATGGCCGCCTTCCGCGATGCCTTTGGCTATTTCAACACGTTTGGCGGCAATCCGGTGTCGGCTGCCGCTGCCATGGCCGTGCTCGACGTGATCGAGCAGGAAGGTTTGCAGGCCAATGCGCAGCAGACCGGCGCCTATGTGGTGGAACGGCTCAAGGGCCTGTCGCACCCCCTGATCGCCCAGGTGCGCGGCATCGGCATGTTCTTTGGCGTCGAATTCCTGCTGGAGGACGGCGACCCGGCCACCACTTTTGTTGCCGACCTGATCGAGGGGATGGTGGCGCGCGGCGTGCTGCTGAACAACATCGGCAAACACCGCAATACGCTGAAAATGCGCCCGCCGATGCCGTTCAGCCGCGAAAACGCCGATCTTCTGGTGGACACATTGGCGCAGGTGCTGGCCGAAACCCCGGTGCTTCGATGAGCGCCGAGGCCATCGAGGCGGCCGCCCATTGGGGCGGGGCCAGTCATCTGCGCCTGATCAACGACCGCGAAAATGCGGTCTACGAGGCGCAGTTCCCCTTTGGCCGCGCCGCCCTGCGCCTGCACCGCGTCGGGTATCAGACCGAAGCCGCCATCCGGTCAGAGCTGTGGTGGTGCGCCGCCATGGCCGAGGCAGGCGCCCCGGTGCCCCGTGCCCTTGCCGCACAGGATGGCGACATGCTCAAGGCGGTGTCGAGCGGGCGCATGGCCTCTGTCATCGCCTGGGTTGACGGGCCGGAGTTCGGCAAGGCGACCGTGCCCCTGACCGGCAGCCGCACCGAACAGGCAGACCGCTTTCGCGCTGTCGGGGATCTGGTCGCGCGGTTCCACGATGCGACCGATGCGCTGACCTTGCCCGACTGGTTCGAACGCCCCCGCTGGGACATCGACGGTTTGACCGGCCCGGATCCGTTCTGGGGCCGGTTCTGGGAACATCCTGCGCTTGAGCCTGTTGAACGCGATGTCCTGCTGGCCGCCCGCGCCCATGTGCGCAGCGCCTTGGGCCACCATCAGGCACGCGGCGGGGACTTTGGCCTCGTTCACGCCGATGTGTTGCGCGAAAACGTGTTGATGGCGCCAGATGGGCCGGAGTTGATCGACTTTGACGATGCAGGCTGGGGATTCAGGGTCTACGATCTGGGGACCATGTTGTCGCAAACCCTGTCCGAACCGCACCTGCCCGATCTGGCCGCCGCATTGGTCGATGGCTATGCCGCCCGCCGCCCGCTGGACCGCGACCTGATTCCGGTCGCCACGCTTGCACGCTGCTGCGCAAGCGTCGGCTGGGCTGCCCCGCGCCTGCCGCCCGATCACCCGGTCCACCGCCGCCATATTGCCCGCGCCGTCACACTTGCGCGTTCCGTGATCGACGGGGGGCCGGACTGGTGGCGCTGATCGACGCGCTCAAGTCCATGTTCCTGCGCCCCAGCGCCGCCTTGCAGGTGGCCATGCTATGCACCCGTCAGGGACCAGAGGGGACAGAGGTTGTGCTGGTCAAAAGCCTGGACTCCGGGCGCTGGATCCTGCCCAAGGGCTGGCCGATGCCGGGGCGGACCCTTGTGGACGCTGCTGCGCAGGAAGCGTGGGAAGAGGCGGGCGCGCGCGGCACTGTCCTTCCCGATGAAATCGCGCGGATCCCGGCGAACAAGCGGTTGAAAACGGGGCTGGATCTGCCCTGTGATCTGGTGGTTTTCCGCATGGACGATACCACCCTGGCCGAAGACTACCCCGAGGCGGGCAAGCGCAAGCGCAAGATGTTGCCCGTTGCCAAGGCCGCGGCCCGTGCCGATGTCGATGAAATCGGCGATCTCATCCGGCGTGCCCTTGGCTGAGACAACGCCCTTTTTCATTGCTGCGCAGGGCCAAACCGGCTAGGGCACCGGCGCGAATGTAACGGTTTCATGACAGGCGGCAACATGGCGGACCTACCTCCCGATGCTCCGATCAATCGGTGGAAGACACTCGACAAGGATCTGGGGCGTATCGGCCGGCTGGAACTGGGCACGCAATATGTGGCCCGCCCCCTGGTCGCCCCCGGTGTCGCGCTGGCCTTTGTGGTGGTCGTGGCCATTGCGGCGGCAGTGTTCACCGGCGGATCGCCCGACCGGCTGCTGGTGATCGCGGCAGCGGTGTTCGGGGCCTATATGGCGCTGAACATCGGGGCGAACGATGTGGCGAACAACATGGGTCCGGCGGTGGGCGCCAATGCGCTGACAATGGGCGGCGCCCTGCTGATCGCAGCGGTGTTCGAGACCGCCGGTGCCCTGATTGCCGGGGGCGATGTGGTGTCGACCGTCTCTGGCGGGATTGTCGCGCCCGAGGCGCTGGGCGATGGGCAAGCCTTTGTCTGGGCCATGATGTCGGCGTTACTGGCGTCGGCGCTGTGGCTGAATCTGGCGACCTGGATCGGGGCGCCGGTTTCGACGACCCATTCCATCGTTGGCGGTGTCATGGGGGCGGGCATCGTCGCCGCAGGGCTTGCCGCGGTGAACTGGCCCATGATGGGCCGGATCGCCGCAAGCTGGGTGATTTCGCCGGTGCTGGGGGGCATCGTGGCGGCGATGCTTCTGGCCCTTATCAAGCCCCGCGTGATCTATGCCGAAGACAAGATCGCGGCCGCCCGCGTCTGGGTGCCGGTGTTGGTCGGGCTGATGGCGGGGGCGTTCAGCGCCTATCTCGCGCTCAAGGGGTTGTCCCGCATCGTCAAGATCAGCCTTGAAGGGGCGATGCTGCTTGGGCTGGTTGTCGGGTTGATCGGCTGGGCACTGGCGGTGCCGCTGATCCGGCGCCAGTCCGAGGGGTTGGACAACCGCAAGAAATCTTTGAAAAAGCTGTTCGGCCTGCCGTTGGTCGTGTCGGCCGCCTTGCTGTCCTTTGCCCATGGGGCGAATGATGTAGCCAATGCGGTCGGCCCGCTGGCCGCCATTGTCCATGCCCTGGGCGATGGCACGGTGAGCGGCCCCGTTACCATTCCTTTGTGGGTGATGATGATCGGCGCCGCAGGGATCTCGTTCGGCCTGCTGTTGTTCGGCCCGCGCCTGATCCGGCTTGTGGGGTCCGAGATCACCAAGCTCAATCCGATGCGGGCGTTCTGTGTCGCCCTGTCGGCGGCGATCACCGTGATTGTCGCCAGCGGCTTGGGGCTGCCGGTGTCGTCAACGCATATCGCGGTCGGGGCGGTCTTTGGCGTTGGCTTCTATCGGGAATGGTATATGGAGCGTCGCGCCCGCAGGATGGGCCAGTTGCGGGGCAGCCTGCTGCCCCCCGAAGAACGGGTCCGGCGCAAACTGGTCCGGCGCTCGCATGTGTTGACGGTGGCTGCCGCCTGGGTTGTGACCGTGCCGGCCACCGCCTTGTTGGCGGCCGGGTTGTTCCTTGCACTGCGCGCCATGGCACTGTGAGGCGGCGCGCCCGGCGAATCACATCTGGTTCACCAAACCGTGTGCTGAAAACCTGGGCGACCCACGAACCTTGCCAAGTCGGGCATCAGGCGGTTTCCGGAAACAATGCTGCAACCTTCGGCGGATTGGTTGCCAAGCAGGCGCCAAATTGGGGCCGTACTGTGGCGGAAGGAAAATTATGCTTGTTTTCAAGGGGCAATTCTGGCTTTTCAAAGGCAAGATGATTGAAATCGCAGGAGTTGCCGTATGAAGTCTCTTAACTCTGCAATCGCTGCCGCCGCAGTTCTGGCGCTGTCCGCAGCCCCGGCCATGGCACAGTCTTGGCTGACTTGGCTGTGGGGTGGTGGCCGCGGTGGCTCGACCACGACGCCGACGAACCCGGCGGCCGTCCCCGAGATTGATGGATCGACTGCATTGCTGGCCGTGGCGGCCATCGCTGCGGCGCTGGCCTTTGCCTGGGAACGCAATCGCCGCCGCGCCTGAGCGTTGCAACCATGACAGACAACGCCGCGGGCCATGGGTCTGCGGCGTTGTCGTCTGATCAGATCAGTGCCCAGTCCCCGCGCCACAGCGCAAGGGCCGCGACCACGGCATTCGCGGCGACATGGGCCCAGACCGCATCGGCCAGGCGCCCTCGCCACAGGGCCAGAATGCCAAAGACCAGCCCCGCCAGCGCCGCTTCCCACCACCTGCCATGCATCAGGCCGAACAGCGCGCTGGACACCGCCAGTGCCACGATGCGCCAGCCCATCCCGCCCCGGTCCAGCCGCGCAAGGATGTAGCCGCGGAAGAACAGCTCCTCGATCAGCGGGACAAAGGCGATAGTGCCCACGACGCGGCAGACGATCCAGAGGATCAGGGCGGTTTCGCTCAGCCCGGTCAGAAGCTGTGACACCACAAAGGCATCCATGTTGTCTTCGGGCGCGGCGACGATCCAGAACGCCCCGACAGCCACCCCCACCATCAGCGCGGGTGCGGTCGGGCGCCAGTCCCGGCCGCGATAGGCAGGCAGAAACCATGCCAGTGCCCCGGCCATCACCGCAGCCTTGAGTGGATAGCCCAACTCTGGATGGAAAAAGAATGCCGCGGCGACGGTGGATACCAGCATGAATGCCACAAAGGGCAGGATACGCGCGGCATCCCAGTCCTGCCGCAACGGGGGCGGGGCCGGTCGCTCTGCCGGGGTGCGGTGCAGCCATGGCGTGGAATGGACAAACCACATCAGCCCCAGTGCCAGCAGGATAAAGAACAGCCAGCCCGCATAGGAATGGAACCCGTTCACCGCCAGATCCGGCGAAACCAGATCGCCGATCACGATCAGCACCGCGATCCGCAGCACGTTCAATGCCCAACTGAGCAGCAACCCCAGTGGCAGGATCACCAGCCAATAGTGCGGCACCCGGATCTGGTCGCGGAACAGCGCGGCATAGAGCAGCGTGAATCCGGTCACGAGCGCCAGCCCCTCGACGCCAGAACATTGATGCGCGATGTGAACATAGAAATCCCCGGCGCCAAGAATGTAACCGGCGGCGTCTTCATAGACAGGCGCGCCAATGAGTTCCAGCAGCCCGGCGACCGCATGAAAGGTCATCGCGGTCAACTGTGGCCAGTGCCACCACAGCGGCAAGACCAGATCGGCCAGGTCAGGCAGCACAAGCGCCCCGGCAAATGCGCCGACGACCACCGGCGCATCCTTGCCCGCAGCCTTGCGCCAGACAGGCAGGGGGGCCAGCCATAGGATCGCGCCCACTGCGGCGGCGGCAGACCCGGCCAGCCAGAAGGGCAGCAGCCTGCCGAACATCGGGGCCATGTCCGCCCCGGCCGCCACGAACAGCGGGACCAGCAGCAGGGCAACCCCGCCCAGATGCAGCGCGGTCCATTGTCCTGGCGCCGGATGTCGCCGTGCCAGCCGCTCGAACCGCGAGGCAAGGCCGGGGCGCGCCCAAAGCAGCACGACGGCCACAGCAAAGACCGCAAGTGCCCGCGCCACAAGGCTGCGCAGGCCACGGCATGTCGTTTCCGCATCGGTTGCGGAACAGTCGATGGTTGCCAGAAACTGGTAGGCCAGTGCGAGAAGCACAAGTTCTGCCACGAACAGCGCGATCAGCAGCAATGCGCGGTGGGTGCGCTTGGGCATCTCTGGTCTTGCCCGCTTGCTGTCCAACCCGGTATCCGTCATGCCGCCGTCCCCCATATCGAATGCCATGAAGCACCCGATCCAGGCAATCCCGTGATGGGAATGGGGCGATCACAGGGCAGGGATCGCAGGCGCCTTGCCATTCTCGCAGGCGCAGCGCCCAACGAACGGGCGTCAGACGGCAACGTTCAGTTGCGCAGCCCGGTCTCGTACAGCAATCCGCGGCGCTTGGCTTCGTAGTAATATCCCTTGGCGTACCACATGACGGCGCGGTCGGCGCTGCCATCCGCGACCATCCAGGCGCCGCGCAGATATTTGACCCCGTATTTCAGGTTTGTTTCGGCATCCAGCAGCCCCGCCGGTTCGCCGCGATAGCCCATGGTTCGCGCGGTTTGCGGCAGCATTTGCATCAGCCCGAAATAGGGGCCGTTCCGCGCGCCGGGGTTATAACGGCTTTCCCGATGGACCACGCGGTGCACGAGCGAGACCGGCACCTTGTGCTCGCGGGCGTATTTCTCGATCAAGCGGCGCAGTTCTGGCGTCTCGCCTGCATTCAGCCCCGAGCTTGACATGCCTATCGTGGTCGGGGCGCCATCGCGCCGCTGCGCAGGGCTACAGGCGGCCAGGAGCGACAGCACAAGCGCGGCTGCCACAAATGTTCGTCCCGACCAACGCGCCATGCCCGCCTCCTGCGGAATCTGCTGCCATGTCAACGCATAGCGTGACTTTTGCATCCGACAAGCCCCCGCTGCGGTCGCGTCGGTCGCCCCGGCGCACTTTCGCCGATCAGATCTGGACCCCGCCGCGCCCCGCCGGTAGCTTGCGCCGCGAAAGGATGCCCGGATGCTGCGCTATACACTCTCACGCCTTGTGTCGCTGGTGCTGAGCCTGCTTGTGGCAAGCGTGGCCATCTTTGCGGTGATCGAGGTGATTCCCGGCGATCCGGCAAGCTATATGCTGGGCATGAATGTCGCACCCGACACGGTGGCGGCGCTGCGCGAGCAACTGGGCCTGAACGGCACGGTGATCGAGCGCTATGTCTCCTGGCTTGGCGGAATGCTGCGGGGGGATTTCGGCACCTCCTATACCTATCGCGTGCCCGTTGCGGAACTGGTTGCGGCGCGGGTGCAGGTGTCGCTGCCCCTGACGCTCTATGCGCTGGTCCTGTCCACGGTGATCGCGATTCCCGTGGGCCTGATCGCCGCCGCGCGGCAGGGCAAACCCACCGATCTGGGGGTGATGGCCACCACCCAGCTTGGCGTGGCCGTGCCGAACTTCTGGTTCGCAATGATCCTGGTGCTGATCTTTGCCGTCAAGCTGCGCTGGTTCCCCTCTGGCGGGTTTCCGGGCTGGGACAAGGGGATATGGGTGAATATCCGCGCCCTGACGCTGCCTGCCGTCGCGCTGGCGCTGCCGCAGGCGTCGATCCTTGCGCGGGTCATGCGGTCTTCGGTGCTGGAAACGCTGAGCCAGGATTACATCCGAACCGCGCGGGCCAAGGGGCTGAATCGCGCGCAGGCGGTGCTGCGCCATGCCTTTCGCAATGCGCTGATCCCTGTGCTGACCATCCTGGGGCTGCAATTCAGCTTTTTGCTGGCAGGTGCGATCATCATCGAGAACGTGTTCTTCCTGCCGGGTCTGGGGCGGCTGATCTTTCAGGGCATCACCCAGCGGGATCTGATCGTGGTGGAATCGGTGGTCATGCTGCTGGTGGGGGCGGTGATCCTGGTGAATTTCCTTGTCGATCTGGCCTATGCGCTGGTCGATCCTCGTCTGCGGAGCCGCGCATGAAGGGCCGCCTGATGCTGATCCTTGGCGCCGTGCTGGCAGGCGTCTTTGCGCTGGCCGCGCTGGTGTCGCTGGTCTGGGTGCCGGTGCCGGTGGAACAACTGGCGGTGGCGTCCAAGCTGAAACCCATCGGCACGCCGGGCTTTGCGCTTGGCACGGACCATTTCGGCCGGGATATGCTGTCGATGCTGATGGTCGGGGCGCGCACCTCGATCGCGGTGGCGATTTTGGCCGTGGGCATCGGCATGGGGTTCGGCGTGCCCTTGGGCCTGCTGGCAGCCGCGCGGCGCGGGTCGCTGGTGGACGAGGTGGTGATGCGCGGCAATGACCTTGTATTCGCCTTTCCCTCGTTGGTCATTGCCATCCTGATCACGGCGGTGTTCGGCCCGTCGGCCACCAATGCCATCATCGCCATCGGCATCTTCAACATCCCGGTCTTTGCCCGTGTCACCCGTGGCGGCGCGCTGAGCCTGTGGACGCTGGATTACATCCGCGCGGCGGAAGTGGCGGGCAAGGGGCGGGCGCGGATCAGCCTGGAACACATCCTGCCCAACATCGCCAATCTGCTGATCGTGCAAGGCACCATCCAGTTCAGCCTTGGCATTCTGGCCGAGGCGGGCCTGTCCTATGTCGGCCTGGGGGCGCAGCCGCCCATTCCGTCCTGGGGCCGGATGCTGGCAGAGGCGCAGACGATGATCACCATGGCCCCGCATATGGCCATTCTGCCGGGCCTTGCCATCGTGCTGACCGTGCTGGGCCTGAACCTTATGGGCGACGGGTTGCGCGACCTGCTTGACCCCCGGCTGAGGCGCGCAAGATGACCCTGCTGTCCGTCCAAGATCTGAAGCTGGCCATTCACGGCACGGAAATCCTGCATGGCGTGTCGTTTGACATGCAGCCGGGGCAGGTGTTCGGGTTGGTGGGCGAAAGTGGCTCGGGCAAGTCGTTGACTGCCTTTTCCGCCATGCGCCTGTTGCCCGATGGCGCGCGGCCCACGGGGCGTATCCTGCTGGGCGGCACGGATCTGCTGGCGCAGACCGAGGCGCAGATGTGCGCGATCCGGGGCCGTGATATCGGCATGATCTTTCAGGAGCCGATGACCGCCCTCAACCCGGTGCAGACCATTGGCGATCAGGTCGCCGAGGCCTTGGTGATCCACGGTGCTGCCAGCCGGGCCGAGGCGCTGAAGGTCGCGCGCGAAAAGCTGGACCGCGTGGGGCTGGCCGGCGACCGCTTTCCGCTGACCCGGTTCCCGCACGAACTGTCGGGCGGCCAGCGTCAGCGCGTGTGCATCGCCATGGCCATTGCCCTGCGCCCCAAGCTCTTGGTGGCGGACGAGCCGACCACCGCGCTGGATGTGACGACCCAGGCGCAGATCCTGGATCTGCTCAAGGGGCTGGTGGCCGAGGAAGGCATGGGGCTGATGCTGATCACCCATGATCTGGCGGTGGTCGCCGGAATCGCCGATCATGTCGCCGTCATGCAAAGCGGTCGCATCGTCGAGCAAGGTCCGACAGAGGCACTGTTCCGCGCCCGCAGCCACGACTATACGCGCCGCCTGTTCGCTGCATCCGCCCATCACCCCGCGCGTACGGCCGAGGTGACGGAAACCCCGCTGCTGCAAGTGCAGGATGTGCGCCGCAGCTATGCCCTGCCGCGCAAGTCCCTGACCGGCCCGGCCCCGCGGCTGGAGGCGGTAAAGGGGGTATCCTTTACCCTGCGGCAAGGGGAATCGCTTGGCTTGGTGGGCGAATCCGGCTGCGGGAAATCCACCCTGACCCGCGCCATTCTGGGGCTGGAGGATACCCAAGGCGGCACCATCCGGCTGGATGGCGACGAGATTCGCGCCGGGGCCATGACGCCATCGCTGCGGGCGCGTATGCAGGTGGTGTTCCAGGATCCCTATGGCAGCTTCAACCCGCGCTGGACGGTGGGGCGGCTTGTCGCCGAACCCTTCCATCTGGTGCCGACCCCGTCGGCGGAACAACGTGACCGCGTGGCCCGCGCGCTGACCGAAGTGGGCCTGAAACCCGAAGACGCGCAGAAATACATCCACGAATTTTCCGGCGGCCAGCGCCAACGCATTGCCATTGCCCGCGCGCTGATCGTGCGGCCCCGGCTGATCGTGCTGGACGAGGCGGTGTCGGCGCTGGATGTGCGGGTGCGGGCGCAGATCCTGGATCTGCTGGCCGCATTGCAGGCCAGCCATGGCCTGTCCTATCTGTTCATCAGCCACGATCTGCATGTGGTGCGCGCTATCACCGACCGGGTGATGGTGATGCAATCGGGGCAGATCGTGGAACAGGGCCAGACCGAAACCGTGTTCTCGGCCCCCCAGCACGCCTATACCCGCCAACTGATCGCGGCGACGCCCGTGATCCCGTCCGAATGGATGACAGAAAATGACACTCTGGTTTGACAGCCGCGAAATCCTGATCAACGGCCAATGGCGCCGCACGGCCGATACGCTGGGCCTTGAAGATCCCTCGACCGGCGAGACCTGGGGCGAAATTCCGCGCGGGTTAACCAGCGACATCGACGAGGCGGTGGCCGCCGCCGAGGCCGCCCTGCACGGCGCATGGGGCCGGATGCCCGCCTTTGAACGCGGCCGCCTGCTGGCGCGGATCGGCCAGATGATCCTGGCCCGTGCCGACGAACTGGCCCAGATCGAGGCTCGCGATGTGGGCAAGCCGCTCAAGCAGGCCAAGGCCGATGCCATCGCCATGGCGCGCTACATGGAATTCTATGCCGGCGCCTGCGACAAGTTCCACGGCGAGACGATTCCGTTCCTCGACGGTTACACCGTTTACACCCTGCGCGAACCGCATGGGGTGACGGGGCATATCATCCCGTGGAACTACCCGATGCAGATCCTTGGCCGCTCGGTGGGGGCGGCCTTGGCCATGGGCAATGCCTGCGTGCTGAAACCGGCGGAAGAGGCCTGTCTGACCGCGCTGGCCTTTGGCCGCATCGCGCAAGAGGCCGGGATGCCGGAAGGCGCGCTGAACATCGTGCCCGGTCTGGGGGAAGAGGCCGGGGCGGCCCTGTCCGCGCATTCGGGGATCCATCATATCAGCTTTACCGGATCCGTCGGGGTTGGGCAGCTGATCCAGTCGGCGGCGGCGCGCAATGTGGTGCCCGTGACGCTGGAACTGGGCGGCAAGTCGCCGCAGCTGGTGTTCGAGGATGCCGATCTGGACAAGGCGCTGCCCTTTCTGGTGAATGCCGGGATCCAGAATGCCGGTCAGACCTGTTCGGCCTCGTCCCGTATCCTCGTGCACCGCTCGAAATATGCCGAGGTGGTGGAACGCATGGCCGCGCGCTATGCCGGATTGAAGGTCGGCCCGGCGCTGGCCGATCTGGATGTGGGGCCGGTGATTTCCGCCCGGCAAAAGGAAATCATCGAAGGAATGCTGGCCTTGTCGGGCGATCTGACGATCGCTGCGCGCGGGCAGGTGGTGGAAGATGCACCCAAGGGCGGATTCTATGTGGCGCCAACGCTGATGGCGGATGTGGCGGCGCACCACAGGCTGGCGCAGGACGAGATCTTTGGCCCCGCGCAGGTGGTGATTTCCTTTGACGACGACGATCACGCGGTGGCGATTGCCAATGGCACGCAATATGGGCTGGTCGCCGGGGTCTGGACCGAGAATGGCGGTCGCCAGATGCGGATGGCCAAGCGGCTGCGGGCAGGGCAGGTGTTCCTGAACAATTATGGCGCGGCGGGCGGGGTGGAACTGCCCTTTGGCGGTGTCGGAAAATCGGGGCATGGCCGCGAAAAGGGCTTTGAGGCGCTGTACGGATTTTCGGTTCTGAAAACCGTGGCCGCCCATCACGGCTGACCCTGCGCCTCTGGCCGGGGGCGGACGCCTCCGGCGGGGGGGTATTTGGGGCAAGATGAAAAGGCGCGCCTCAACTGCGGTGGTAGGGGCCGCCCGACAGGATGGTGCTGGCACGGTAGAGTTGTTCGGCCAGCATCACCCGCACCAGCATATGCGGCCAGACCATGCGGCCCAGGCTGATCGCATGGCCTGCCTGGGCGCGCAGGCTGCGGTCGATGCCATCGGCGCCACCGATGACAAAGGCCAGATCCTGATGCCCGGCATCGCGCCAGCGTGCCAGCAGGGCCGCAAATTCCGGGCTGCTGTGGTCGGCCCCGCGTTCGTCCATGGCGACCATCAGCGCACCATGGGGTATGGCGCGCGCCAGCAACGGCGCCTCGGCGGCCATGCCGCCGCCGCGCTTGTCCTCGACCTCTTGCACATGTGCCGGGCCCAGTGCCAGCGGGCGCCCTGTCCGGGTGAAGCGGTCGAGGTAATCGGTCATCAGATCGCGCTCGGGGCCGGAGCGCATCCGGCCCACCGCGCAGATATGGATGCGCATTATGCCTCGGGGCCGCGCGCCACCCCGGATGGCAGCCACATCTTTTCCAGCTGGTAGAATTCGCGCACTTCGGGGCGGAAGACGTGGACGATGACATCGCCCGAATCGATCAGCACCCAGTCGGCGGTTTCCTTGCCTTCCATCTTGGCCACGATGCCAAGCTGGGTTTTCAGCCGCTCTGACAGTTTTTCGGCGATGGCCGCGACCTGACGGCTGGAGCGGCCCGAGCAGATCACCATGTAATCCGCCACGTCGGAGCGTCCGCGCAGATCGATCTGCACGATGTCTTCGGCCTTGTCGTCATCGACAGAGGCGAGGACCGCGTCCAGAACGTCTTCGGATGTGAAATCGGCGGGCGTTGTGCGCCCGGATCGGGGGCCGACCGGCAAGCCGGTGGCAGGATCGGAATGAGACAGGGGTTCACCCTCCCAGCAGCGTGCCGCATGGCCCCGGCACCGGGCATCAGATTACACTAGCATCGCGTTCCGGGCGACTCAACAATTTGACCCGACCGGGGCGAAGGCTGGCGCTTACAGGATTGGCCCCGGACAGGCAACCTGTGTGCGTCGATGAGCCGCGCGAGGCAATTGCAATTCACCCGAATGCGGCGTATCTGATGGGCTATGCAAGGGTTCGTCTATTTCGACATCACGGATCACGCGCGCCTGCCGCAGCGTTTCTGCCGCGAGAACCGGTCCGTTCTGGCCCGACTTCGCTGATCGGTTGACAGCCGTCAACTTTCGCGCGCGCCCTGCTGCGCCCCCTACCACAGCCATATCGAGAGATGAGCCATGACCGCTCCGCGTACGCTTTATGACAAGATCTGGGACGACCACGTCGTCGATACCGCCGAAGACGGCACCTGCCTGCTGTATATCGACCGGCATCTGGTTCACGAAGTGACCAGCCCGCAGGCATTTGAGGGGCTGCGCATGGCGGGCCGCAAGGTGCGGGCGCCGGAAAAGACCATTGCGGTGCCGGATCACAACGTGCCCACCACCGAGGGCCGCGACACGCATATCGACAACGAGGAATCCCGCATCCAGGTTGATGCGCTGGACAAGAACGCCCGCGATTTCGGCATCCACTATTATCCGGTGTCGGATGTGCGTCAGGGGATCGTGCATATCGTCGGGCCGGAACAGGGCTGGACCTTGCCGGGCATGACCGTGGTCTGCGGCGATTCGCATACCGCGACGCATGGTGCCTTTGGTTCGCTGGCGCATGGCATCGGCACCTCCGAGGTCGAGCATGTTCTGGCCACCCAGACGCTGATCCAGAAGAAATCCAAGAACATGAAGGTCGAGATCACGGGCAAGCTGCCGCCCTATGTCACGGCCAAGGACATCACCCTGTCGGTCATCGGTGCCACCGGCACTGCGGGCGGTACCGGCTATGTCATCGAATATTGCGGCGAGGCGATCCGCGACCTGTCGATGGAAGGCCGCATGACCGTTTGCAACATGGCCATCGAAGGCGGTGCGCGTGCGGGCCTGATCGCGCCGGATGAAAAGACCTTTGCCTATGTCAAAGGGCGCCCCCATGCGCCCAAGGGCGAGGCCTGGGATGCGGCGCTGGCCTATTGGAAGACGCTGTTCACCGATGAAGGCGCGCATTACGACAAGGTGATCACGATCCGGGCCGAAGATATCGCGCCCGTTGTCACCTGGGGCACCAGCCCGGAGGATGTGCTTCCGATCACGGCGAGGGTTCCGGCGGCCGCTGATTTCACCGGCGGCAAGGTTGGGGCCGCACAGCGCAGCCTGGAGTACATGGGCCTGACGCCGGGCGAGAAGCTGACGGATGTTGCTATTGACGCCGTGTTCATCGGGTCGTGCACCAATGGCCGGATCGAGGATCTGCGCGCGGCGGCTGCGGTGCTCAAGGGCAGGAAACTGGCGCCGGGCGTGCGAGGCATGGTGGTGCCGGGTTCGGGCCTTGTGCGGGCGCAGGCGGAACAGGAAGGTCTGGCGCAGATCTTCATGGATGCCGGCTTTGAATGGCGTCTGGCAGGCTGCTCGATGTGTCTGGGCATGAACCCGGACCAACTGGCGCCGGGCGAACGCTGTGCGGCGACCAGCAACCGCAACTTCGAAGGCCGTATGGGCCGGGGTGGGCGCACGCATCTGATGTCGCCGGTCATGGCGGCGGCGGCGGCCGTCACCGGGCGGCTGACGGATGTGCGCGAGCTGATGGCGGAAACGGTCTGACGGCGCGGGCGCCCCAGGCGCCCCCCGGACCTCAACAGGAGTCCCGAGATGGACAAGTTCACCACCGTGACCGGCATTGCGGCGCCCATGCCGCTGGTCAACATCGACACCGACATGATCATTCCCAAGCAGTTCCTCAAGACGATCAAGAGGACCGGACTTGGCGTCAATCTGTTCGACGAGATGCGCTATACCCTGGACGGCAAGGAAATTCCCGATTTCGTGCTGAACCAGCCGGCCTATCGCGAGTCGCAGATCATCGTGGCCGGTGACAATTTCGGCTGCGGCTCGTCGCGCGAACATGCGCCTTGGGCGTTGCTGGACTTTGGCATCCGTGCCGTCATTTCCACCAGCTTTGCCGATATCTTCTACAACAACTGCTTCAAGAACGGCATCCTGCCCATTGTCCTGCCGCAAGAGGCTGTGGATGTGCTGATGGAGGATGCGAAGAAGGGCGCCAATGCCCGGATGACCGTCGATCTGGAAGCACAGACCGTGACCTCGTCCGACGGCCAGTCCTTTGCTTTCGACGTCGATCCCTTCAAGAAGCATTGTCTGCTGAACGGTCTGGATGACATCGGGCTGAGCCTGGAAAAGGTGGCGTCCATTGATACGTTCGAAGACAAGATGTCCAAGGCCCGGCCCTGGGTCTGAGCACATCGCCCTGTCGCAGTCTCGGGCCGCCCATGCCGGGCGGCCCGTTTCATTTGCAGATTGATGCAGTTTGGCGACAAATTTTCTGATTTTCGCCGCATTGGCCTGCTTTGGTGGCTCCATGGTTGCGGAGCCAGATCAAATGAGGCAAAACTTGGGCAAGATTGAGGCAATCCGCCACAAAGTGCGGACACAGGCAACGAGACAAAGAGCGGGTTTCTTGAACGCCCGCCGCAGTGAGGGCGGCTTGAGCACGGTTTTCCGGCTGACCGGCGCGGTTGTGCGCGCGGTACTTGTCATGCTGATGGTGGCGATCCCGTCACTTCTGTTGCCCGAGGTGGCGGCGGACACCAAACAGATGGTGGCGCTTGTTGCCCTGTTCCTTGGCGTGCTGACCCTGGTGGAATATGCCGCAACCTATCCCAGCCTGATCGAATTCCGGGATGCCCCTCCCTTCAACCGGATCCGGTTTCTTGCAATCTTTCTGACGGTTCTGGTCCTGTCGCTGATCGCGAAAGGGCAGACAGAGCCGACGAAGGTGTCGCTGATCCTGGAGATTCTTGGCGGAATGATCGGCCGCGCCATCGATTTTCCCTTCAGCCCCGTGCGCCTTGTGCTGCTGGCGGTGTCCGAAGATGTTGGCACCGCACAGCTTGTGCTGGTGCGGACCGCCGCCGGGCTGAGCTATCTGGTGTCGCTGGCGATGCTGACCATATTCGTGCTGTGCCTGCGCTCGGGCAACTGGCCCGCGCGTGGCTCCAGCTTCAATGTCTGGGTCAACCTGCCGACCTTCGATCCGACGGCAGGCGGCGACGTGATCTATCGGCTTGAACGGGATGCCCGCGTTAACATCGCATTAGGGTTTTTGCTGCCATTCTTGGTTCCGGCGGTGGTCAAGGCCGCCACCAGCGGGATCGCGCCGGTCACGCTGTCGAATCCGCAAGTGTTGATCTGGACAATGGCCGCATGGTCCTTTCTTCCTGCCAGCCTGTTCATGCGCGGCATTGCCATGGGGCGTCTGGCCGACATGATCCGAGTGCAACGCCGCGCGGCCGCCGTCGAGGCCGAGGAAAAGGGCGCCGTGCTGGCCCATGCCTGACCATCTGGCTGGGGCTCGTTTTTTGGGCGGCGGTTGCCGGGGCGGCGGATCTGCGATTTGCCACCTGGAATGCCGATCTTTCACGCGACGGCCCCGGTCTTTTGCTGCGTGACATCCTGTCGGGCAAGGATCCAGAGGTCGAGGCTGTCGTACAGGGGCTGCTCAACATCCGCCCCGACGTTGTGTTGCTGACCCGCGTTGATCACGATCTGAATGGCATTGCGCTGAATGCGCTGGCCAGCAGACTGGCGCAGGATGGGCTGGAATACCCTTATCGCCTTGCCCCGGCGCAGAATCGCGGGCTGCCCTCGGGCCTCGATCTGGACGGCAACGGGCGCCGCGGCGATCCGGATGACGCGCATGGCTATGGCCGGTTTTCGGGCGATGGGGCCATGGCGGTGCTGTCGCGGTGGCCGCTGGGCGAGGTGCGGGATTTTTCCCATTTCCTTTGGGCCGATATGCCGGATGCCCGGCTGGGCACGGTGCCGGTGGCCGCGCGGGCCTCGCACCGGCTGTCGTCCTCGGCGCATTGGATTGTGCCGGTTCTTTTGCCCGACGGCGGTGCGCTGCACCTTCTGGCCTGGGCTGCAACGCCGCCGCTGTTCGGCGCCCGCAATCCGGATCGCAACCATGACGAAACCGCATTCTGGCTGCATCTGCTGGAGGGTCGTCTGCCGATGGCCCCGCCTTCGGCCCCGTTCGTCCTGATCGGCCTGCCCAATCTGGCGCCGGGGCAGGGTGACCCGTCGGCGTTGCGCGCCCTGGCCGTGCATCCCGCGCTGCATCCACCGGCGCCGGGCGCCTCGGCCATGCTGGCATCGGGGCCCGCGCCGCTGAGCCTGATCCAGCCCTCGGCCGATCTGCATGTCACCGCCAGTGGCCTGCATCCCGAGGCGGCCCGGCATCGGATGGTCTGGATGACGGTCACGGTTGACCCTGCGCCACCTTGACCCGCCGCACCCCATTCGTTACGCCCGCTGCGACCGCCTTTGCAGGAGAACCGCCGTGGCAAACCCTTCGCTCCTCATCCTTGCCGGTGACGGCATCGGCCCCGAAGTGATGGCCGAAGTGAAGAAGATCATCGCCTGGATGGGCGACAAGCGGGGCGTCACGTTCGACGTGTCCGAGGATCTGGTGGGCGGCTGCGCCTATGACGCGCATGGAACGCCGTTGCACGACGATACGATGGCCAAGGCCCAGGCGGTTGATGCCGTGCTGCTGGGCGCCGTCGGCGGCCCGAAATACGACACTCTCGATTTCAGCGTAAAGCCCGAACGTGGCCTTTTGCGCCTGCGCAAGGAAATGGACCTTTACTCCAACCTGCGCCCCGCGCAGTGCTTTGATGCCCTGGCCGATTTCTCCTCGCTGAAACAGGATGTGATCGCCGGTCTGGACATCATGATCGTGCGCGAACTGACCTCGGGGGTCTATTTCGGCGAGCCGCGCGGCATTTTCACCGAAGGCAACGAGCGTGTGGGCATCAACACCCAGCGGTATACCGAATCGGAAATTGCCCGCGTCGCGCGTTCGGCCTTTGAACTGGCCCGCAAGCGGGGCAACAAGGTCTGTTCGATGGAAAAGGCCAATGTCATGGAATCCGGCATCCTGTGGCGCCAGGTCGTGCAGGAAATCCACGACAAGGAATATGCCGATGTCGAGCTGTCGCACATGTATGCCGATGCAGGCGCCATGCAGCTGACCCGCTGGCCCAAGCAGTTCGACGTGATCGTGACCGACAACCTGTTCGGCGACCTGCTGTCGGATCTTGCGGCGATGCTGACCGGCTCGCTGGGGATGCTGCCATCGGCTTCGCTGGGGGCGCCGATGGCCAACGGCCGGCCCAAGGCGCTGTACGAGCCTGTGCATGGCTCGGCCCCGGATATCGCGGGGCAAGGCAAGGCCAATCCGATCGCCTGCATCCTGTCCTTTGCCATGGCGCTGCGCTACAGCTTCGACATGGGCGACGAGGCGACCCGCGTTGAATCGGCGGTGGAAAAGGTGCTGGCGGATGGCGTGCGTACCGCAGATCTGATGGGCCCTGCGGGCGGGACGCCGGTCTCGACCAGCCAGATGGGCGATGCGATTGTCGCCGCGCTGGACGCCAGCCTCTGAGATACGGCGTGCAAGGGGTGCCACTCGCCCCGCCGCTGACAAAAGGGGGGCATGTTGCCCCCCTTTTTGCTGCCGTCTGTGCCGCGTTCTGATCCGGACATCCTGGGGGCAAGGCCGCGGCGTGCGGCATCAGACGATGCCGGGATTGGTCCCCATGTCCAGGCCGGGAAACACCCCGTTCTGCAAGGCGCCCTTGTCGATCCCCATCAGTCCGTGGATCACCCAGGCCGCGACCGCCCGAACATCGCCCGTCGGGGTCAGGTCGCGCCCGGCATAAAGATCGGAATCGCCAAGCCCCGGCCACTGGCCCAGCACCCGCCCGCCCCGGATTGCCCCCCCGGCGGTGATCATGGCGCCGCCGGTGCCGTGGTCGGTGCCTTTGGTGCCATTCTGGCGCACGGTGCGGCCAAATTCGGTCATGGCGATGAATGCGGTCTTGTTCCAGACCGGGCCCAGACCTGCCTTCAGCTCCAGAATCAACTGTTCCAGCCGGGCGAGCGGGCGGCGTATCGCATTGTCCTGTCCGGCATGGGTGTCCCATCCCGCCAGGGACAAGGCGACGATCCTGGTATCTTCGCGCAACCGCGCGGCGGCAAATGCGGCAAAGGCGCTGACCTCGGCATTGGCTTTTTCCGGTTCCGGCAGGCCCATCATCGGCGGCGGTGCCATCATCGCCTCGCTCTCGCCGGCGGGGTCCATGGGCTCCAGATCGTTCAACATCTCGGTCAGTTCCAACGCCGTTCCGGCGGCCGAGTGAAACGGCGGGTCGGCCTCGTACAACTGTTCCAGCAGGCGCCGGGCCTGCGGGCTGACGCGCATCTCGGTTTCCGGGGCCCAGCGTTGGGCCGGGGCGGGTCCGGACAGGATCGGCAACGCTTCGCGCCCGACGGCAAAGGCGGTTTCACTGCGTGCGCCGGGCAATCCAGCCAGCAGGCGGTTCATCCATCCATCCCGGCGGAATTCGGGGGGCGAATCCATGGCCGTGCCTGCCTCGAGCATGTCCTGCCCATCGAAATGACTGCGCTGGTCGCGGTAGGGGGTCGACACGGCCTGAACGAACCCCAGTTCGCCCGCCTGCCACAAGGGCATCAGCCCGGACAGGCCGGGATGCAACTGCCAGAAATTGTCCAGTGCCGGGCCTTCGCCCTGGCCAAGTTCCGGTCGCAGTTGGCGAAAGTTGCGGTCACCCACCGGGCGGATCACATCCAGCCCGTCCATCGCGCCGCGCAGGATCACCACGATCAGCCGATGATCGAAGGGCGCCGCAGCAAAAGTGGCATGGCTGATCAGCGGAAAGGCGGCCGCCGAACATCCCAGTGCCAGCCCGCCACGCAGAAAGCCGCGTCGATTCAGATGTTGTGTCATCGTGCACTCCTCAGCGGCGGTTGAACTGCGGCGAGGCCAACACCAGCCCCACACCTTCGACATTGGTTTCCGCGCGGCCGACCAGCCGGATCAACTGGTCATCCGCCAGATCGCCCAAGGCCAGATCGACGAACTTCCGCGCGTCGGGCAGCTTGTCCCTGAGACGCCTTGGCATCTGCATGGCCCAGTCGATCCGGGTGGCAAGCGCCTGTGGCGTGATCCAGCGGTCAAACGCCTCTTCCCAGCCATCGGGGCCATTGGGCTGTTGCCAGGTCTGGCCCATGGCGGTCATGGGCCGCAGGGCGGTGCGCCGCAGGACCGGGTCTTTCCAGTCCATGATCTGCGCCCCGCTTGTGCCCAGAGCCCGGAGCGCCGCCACGATGTAGTCAAAGGGCTGGCGGGCCTTTTCCTGATCCGGTTTCTGGGCGGCGGGATGTTCGGTAAGTGCCGTCGAGACCGCCAGCAGGTTTCCATCCGTCCGCCGCCAGATCGCGGCCAGATCTGCAACCAGCGCCGGATCCGGGGTGTCAGAGACAAAATGCACCGCCAGTTTCCACGCCATGTGCCGGGCCGTTGCAGGATGCACCGCCAGATCGTCCAGAAACTGGTAAATGTCGTCGATCCTGGCCTTGCGGTTGCCGCCATAGCTTTTGCCCAGGATCGTCTCGGCCCCCGGTTCGGCGCGGTTTGGCAGATAGACGGTGCCGTCCGTGTCATTCGCGCTCAGCCCGGTCAGCAACAGGGCCGCCTGACGCACATCGGTTTGGGTGTAGCCGCCCTCGATGCCCAAGGTGTGCAGTTCCAGCAATTCGCGTGCCAGATTCTCGTTCAGGCCCCGCTTGCGGCGCTGGCCGAACTGCGATTGCGGGCCGACCGATCCTGTCTGGTCCAGATATCCCAGCATCACCGGATGGGTGGTCGCGGCGCGCAGCATTCCGGCAAAGGAACCCGCCAGATGACCGCGGGCCACATCATCGGCAAAGGGTGTCATCAACGGGCGCTGCAAGGTGCGCCGTGCGACAACGGTGAAGTGATCTGCCCAGAACCGTACCAGCCGTTCGCGGTAGCTGTCGTCGGACTGGACGGCGCGGGCCAGTTCCAGCCGGGCGTTCACCAGTGCGCGCCTGCTGGCTTCGGCAAGCGCGGCCTGGCGCTGCTTGCGGGCCGCGTTATCGCCCCCCGCAGCGGCGTCAGAGATCTTGCGGATCTCTACCAGCCAGGCAAACGCATCGGCCGACCCTTGCGCGGCAAAGGTCTTCAGCATCCGGTCGGGTTTGTCCAGCCGGCTGGCCGGGGGGTAGAGCGGCAGCTTGCCGTCCCTGGGGCCAAAGCCGAAACGGTGCGCGATGATCGCTTTGGGGGTGGCCATGGCAGTCTCCGGCAGTGACGTTCCGGCAGCCTATCACGGTGCCACGGCCATGTGCAGGCACGCTTGCGTGTGGCCTGTCGTGGTGATCCGCTATCGGCGCAAAGTCGCGCGCCCGTTCAGCCCTGGGCTGCGCGCCAGCGATCCAGCGCGAAGCGGCTTGTCATCAGATCGAGATGCGCGCCCCCACCGTTCTTGCAGATGGTGATGTCGCCTTCCGAGCGGCGTTCCCAGGCGCCTGCGGCGATGTCGTAGTAATCGCCCTGAATGGCATCTTCGGTCAGCGCGCCAGAGGCCAGCGGCGCCATGATCTCGCCAATATGGTGAACTGTCGTGGCCCGGCTGTCGACATAGACACGGGCCCGCGCCATGGCCGCGTCATCCACCTCGCGCATGTCGGGGCGGTAGGCCCCGATCAGATCCAGGTGCTGGCCGGGGCGCAGCCAGTCGCCCTTGATCAGAGGCTGGCTGCTCATGGTGCAGGTCACGATCACATCTGCGGCGCCGACTGCCGCCTCCAGATCGTGCGCCACGGCCAGCCCGGCGACTTCGGCGGCCATGCGTCCGGCCCCCTCGGCCGAACGGTTCCAGACGGTGAAACGCGCATCGGGAAAGGCGGCGGAATAGGCCTCGATCATTGAACGCCCGACGGTGCCCGCCCCCACGATCAGAAAGTTGCGCGCATCGGGCCGCGCCAGCAGTCGCGCCGCGAGCAGGCTGTCGCCAGCGGTTTTCCACTTGGTGACAAGGTGAAAATCGACCAGCGCCTCCAACAGCCCGGTGACGTCGTCGAACAGGTTGACCACACCGTTCACCATGGGCAGCCCACGGGCCGGATTGCCGGGGGTGACGGTCGCCACCTTGACTGCAGATCCCAGCCCGTCGATCCAGGCCGCGCGATCCAGCAGCGTATCCTTGGCACGGTACAGGAACAGGTCGGCGATTTCGGCCCGTGCCAGCCGGTGGCCAGCCTTGAACGCCTCTGTCAGGCCGATCCAGTCCATATGGGCTTCGGCCTCGCGCGGGACGATGGTCGGGGTCATGGCAAGCTCTCCTCGGTCAGCAGCCCATGGGCCAGAAGCGCGGCTTCCAACCCTTCGGGCTCTTCGAACAGATGGGTGTGCCAGCCACGGGCGGCGGCGGCGGCACAATTTTCGGGTCGGTCATCGGTAAAGAACAACCGTTCCGGCGCATAGCCGCTGCCGGTTTCCAGCGCGGCATAGATCGCAGGGTCGGGCTTGAGCAGCCCCAGCTCGGCCGAAACGAACATCCGGTCGAATTCGTTGAGAAACGCGAACCGCGCCTGTGCGATCACCAGCGTTTCCCGCCCGAAATTGGTCAGCGCCAGCACCGGAACGCCGCGCCGCTTCAACGCGCGCATCAACGCGACAGAGCGGGGGATCGCGCCCGGCACCATGTCGGACCAGCGGTCATGCCACAGCCGGATCTCGGCGGCCCATTCCGGGTGACGGGCGGCAAGCTCTGCCACCGGGGTCGCAAAGCCGTGGCCTTCGTCAATCCGCAGGTTCATGCCATGCAGATCGACCTCGGCGAACAGGCGTTCCCGCGCGGTGCGGCCGATCTGACAGTCAAAGAACCCTTCCGGATCCCAGCCGATCAGCACCCGGCCGATGTCGAACACCATCACGTCTGGTTTCACGCCGCCTGTCTCCTGATCGTTTCGCGCCACAATGTGTATAGACCGGCCCCGACGATCAGCGCCATGCCGATCAGGCCCTGCGTATCGGGGAAGGTGCCGAACACAAGCACGCCCCAAAGCAGGGCCATCGGGACGGCCGCATATTCAAAGGGGGCCACAACCGCCGCCTCCAGCGTGCGATAGGCCTGGGCAATCATCAGGCTGCCCACGGCAACGGCCAGACCTGTGGCCAGAAAGATCGGCCAGTCCGATACCGGCGGCATCACCCATGCCCGCAGCAGGAAGGTCAGCGACGGGTCGGCCGATCCGGCCATGTGCCCGTCACCGGCCCAAAGGCCCATCCCGGCGGATGTCACCAGAAACCCAACCTGGATGTAAAAGCTCAGCGCGATGGCGCTTTCCGTCTCGCGCATACCGCGCGCCATCAACTGACCCAGCGCATAGCACAGCGCCGAGATCAGGATCAGGATCGCGGCAGGCTGAATCCCGTCCTGTCCGGGACGCATCATGATGAAGGTGCCGATCAGCCCGGCGGCCACGGCCGCCCAGCGGTGCGGTCCCACCTTTTCGCGCAGCATGACGATGGACAGCAGCGTGATGAACACCGGCGCGACAAAGGCCATGGCCACCGCATCGGCCAGCGGCAGCGCCGCCAGCCCCAGGAAATAGGTCGCGTTCGAGGTCACCACCACCATCACGCGCAGCAGATGCGTTCGCGGGCGCCGTGTTCGCAACTGGCGCCAGTTGCGTCCGGTCAGGCTGATCAGCACCGTCAGGAATACCAGCCCGATGATTGCCCGCACCAGCACGACCTGATGCAGCGGGTAGCCGCCCGACAGGAACTTGATCGCCATATCATTGATTGAAAACACCAGGCTGCCGCCCAGTGCCAGCAATATGCCCACCAGTGGCACAGGCCCAACAGTCACGACGCTCATGCCACCCCTCCGCGCACGGCCCACAGTGTCACGTCCCTCAGTCGCGCGCCAGCCTGTCCAGCACGTCCAGAAACCGCGAACGGTCGGCGGCGGAAAACGCCCGCCCGCCGCCTTGCCGGAACGGGTCGGCGGCGCGCAGGTCGCTCATCAGGTCGCGCATCGCCAGTGCCTCGCCGATGTTGCGCTCTGTCAGCAGGCTGCCATCCGGCCGGATCGCCCGCGCGCCTGCCGCCACCACCTTGGCCGCAAGCGGCATGTCGGTGGTCACGACGACATCACCGGGTACCACGCCATCGGCAATACGCTTGTCGGCCTCGTCCGGCCCGGCGGCGACATAGACCATCTCGACCAGCGGATTGGCGCTTGGCCGGATCCCGCCGTTCGAGACCATGACGACACGGCGCCGGTACCGGGTGGCCACCCGCTCTACCTCGGCCTTCACCGGGCAGGCATCGGCATCGACCCAGATTGTCATCCTTGCCACGCGCTTGTCCTTTTGCTCTGATCAAAACATCCTGCGACGGGGGGGCAGGCAGCCTCCCCCTTGCCCGGCTCAGGCCAAAAGCGCGTCGGCATGGAATGCGACATGGCTTTCCATGAAGGTCGAAACAAAGAAATAGCTGTGGTCATAGCCCTTCTGGATCCGGAACGTGCCGTTCTGCCGGCTGGCGGCCATGGCCTCGGCCAGTGCCTCGGGCTTGAGCAGGTCAAGAAACTGGTCCGATCCGCCCTGATCCACCAGAACCGGCCCGTCGAACCCGCGCTTGCGCATCAGCAGTGTTGCATCATGGGGCGCCCATTTCGCCGCATCCGGCCCCAGATAGGCGCCCAGTTGCTTGCGGCCCCAGTCGCTGGCGGTCGGATGCGCGATCGGCGCAAAGGCCGAGACAGAGCGGAACCGGCCCGGAAAACTCATCGCAATGGTCAGCGCGCCATGGCCGCCCATCGAATGGCCGGTGATGCTTTGGGCGTCTTCGGCCAGCGGAAAGGCGGAAAACAGCACGCGCGGCAGATCGTCGGTGATGTAGTCCCACATGCGGTAATGCGGTGCCCAGGGGGCCTCGGTCGCATTGACGTAGAAACCCGCGCCCTTGCCCAGATCATAGGCCGGATCGTCGGCCACGCCGTCGCCACGCGGCGAGGTGTCGGGAAAGACAAGGGCAATCCCGGCCTCGGCGGCCCATTTCTGCGCCCCGGCCTTGGTCATGGCATTTTCATGGGTGCAGGTCAGGCCCGACAGATACCACAGCACCGGAACCTGTTCTTCCTCCGCCTCGGCCGGCAGGAACAGGCCAAAGGTCATTTCGCAATCCGTTGCATCGGACTTGTGGGCATAGACGCCCTGCACCCCGCCAAAGCACCGGTTTTCGCTGATTGTCCGCATGGCTTTCCCCTTGCTCTATCCGCCTGTCACCCAGGCGATCACCGCAGTGACGGTCAGGATGCTGACCGCCGTCGAAATCAGGATCGAGGCGGACACGCGCTGCGGCGCCACTCCGTAATGTGCGGCCAGAATGTAGGTGTTCCCCGCCACGGGCAAGGCGGCGGCGGCAACCATCACCCCTGCGGCGACCGGATCGACATCGAAAATCCAGAAGGCGCAGATCGCCACAGCCAGCGGATGCAGCACCAGCTTGGCAAAGGACAGCCAGGCCGCAACGCCCAGCCGCTCGGCCCGCCGACCCGCCAGCGAGGCGCCGATGGCGAACAATGCACCGGGGGTGGCGGCGGCCCCCAGCAGCGCCACGAAATCGTTCACCGGCCCCGGCACGGGCCATTCGGTGGCGCCCCATGCCAATCCCAGCGCCATCGAGACGATGATCGGGTTCTTTGCCAGCCCCAGCCCCAGCGCCTTGAAGGTTGATGCCTGCATCCGCCCTTCGCGTGCGCCGGTGATGATCAGCGTGATCAGCGTGTTGAACACGATCATGTCCAGGCACAGCACCAGCAGGACCGGCCCGGTGGCCTGCGGTCCCAGCAACATGACCAGCATGGGCACGCCCAGAAACCCGGTATTGCCGATGACGGCGCATTGCGCCTCGACGGCGGCTTCGGCCAGCGGCACGCGGCGCGCAAAGGCTACCGCCAGCGCCAGCCCATAGACCACCGCACATCCCAGCAGATAGGCGCTGGCGAATTGCAGGTCGAACAGATCGGCCAGCGACAGGTTGGCGCACAGTTTGACCAGCATGGCCGAGAGCGCAAAATAGAACACAAACTTTGTCAGCCAGGCCGTGCCCTCGGCCGTAAAGACCCGCATCTGCCCGGCAGCGAACCCCACGCCGATCAAGGCAAAGAAGGGCAGGGTTTTCAGAAGGATATCCAGCATCGGTCCGTTGCGCGCCTATGGTCCGGGGCAGGGTTTCACGCCTGCGCGTCAGCCGCAAGGTGGTATCCTCGCGCATCCGGTCGGGCAGGAATGCGCAAGGCATCATCCGGTCGCACTGTGGCACCGGGGGCCGCGTGGGCGCGCGCCCTCAGCGGAACTTGCGAAAGAATCGCACCTTTTCATACAGGTCTTCCATGCGCTTCAGCCGGCTTTCGGTATCCTGCCAGCGCAAATCCTGCACCGCTGCCAAAAGCGTTTCGACCAGCACCAGAAGGGGCACGGTGCTGTCCCATGCGCTGGGCGCCTCGACGTGGCACACCAGACGGTGGCGCGCAAGGCGGGCTGCGGGGGACAGCCAGCGATCCGTGATCAGCACGACCTCTGCCCCCTGTTCCACCGCAAGCTCGGCCACTTGCAGGACAGAGTTTTCATAGCGCCGTATGTCGAAGATCAGCAGCACATCCCCCGGCGCCATGTCCAGCAGTGCCGGGGGCCAGGTGTTCGCCATGGCCGACAACAGGGTGACATCCGGGCGCACGACCCGCATCAGCGTGACAAAATATTCTGCCATGGCATGGGTGATGCGCCCGCCCAAGGCATAGATCCGCCGCTCCGGATCCGCCAGCAGGGCGGCAATGGCGTCGAATTCGGCCGGGTCCAGCCCGGCGAGCGTAGCCTGAAGGTTGGCCACCACCTGATCGGCAAATCGGTTCAGGATATGCGCATCGGGCGCATTGCCGGCCCATTTGTCGTGCTTGACGAGCGGCGAGGCGAGCATCCCCTCGACTTCGGTGCGCAGGCAGTTCTGGAAATCGGGATAGCCCTTGAACCCCAGCTTCTGCACCAGCCGCACCACGGTGGGGGTCGAGACGTCGGCCGCCTTGGCCAGCGCGGTGATCGAGCCCAGGGCGGCCACCGGGTAATGGTCCAGCACATGCCGGGCCAGCTTGCGTTCGGTGGGGGTGAACCCGTCCATCGCGCGGCGCAGTTGGTCTTCGATGGGGGGTGGGGGCTCGTCTGCCGAAAATCGCATCACATGCCTCGAACTGGCTTTGGAAGGTTTGTAACAGAGATTTCCGACAAAGAAAGATTCTTGACAGAGCGCCGGGCACTGGCCAGCCTTGGGGCAAAGACAGGGATGACTCGGCCCATGACAGACCAACAGGCATTTGCTGCCCGGATCGAAGGTGCCGATGCGCCTTCGCGGTATGTTCTGGTATGCGAACACGCCTCGCATACCCTTCCTGCGCGTTGGGGCAATTTGGGGCTGGATGCCGCAGCGCAGGTCGCACATATCGCCTGGGATCCCGGTGCGCTGGGGCTGGCCCGCGGATTGGCCGCGCGGTTGGGGGCGGCGCTGGTCCACGCGCCGGTCAGCCGTTTGGTTCACGACCTGAACCGCGCGCCGGATCGTCCCGGTGCCATGCCTGCGCGGTCCGAAAGCTACGATATTCCCGGCAATGCCGCGATCACACCCGAAGACCGCGCAGCACGGGCGGATGCGGTGTATACGCCGTTTCACGCCGGTCTGGCCGCGCTGATCGCCCGGCGTATCGCCCTGGGATTGCAGCCGGTGCTGGTGACGGTGCATTCGTTCACGCCGGTCTGGCATGGCCAGCCACGTGCCGTCGAACTGGGCGTGATCCACGATGATACCCGCCCCGGCGATGACCGCCTTGCGCGCGAGGTTCTGGCGGCAGCCTGGGCCATGACCTCGTTGCAGTCGGAACTGAACGCTCCTTATTCCGCCGCCGACGGGGTGACACATCTGCTGCGATTGCACGCGGTGCCATATGGCTTGCCGCATGTGATGCTGGAAATCCGCAATGATCTGATCGCCACGCCCGAGGCCGAGGCCGCGATGGCCGATCTGCTTGCCCCGGTGCTGGCGCGCGCGCTGGCGGCGACAGAGGGAGGGGCCTGATGCCGCGGGTGCTGATCCTGTATGTCCGCTGGGTCGAGGCGTTGAACTACCGCATCGGGCGGCTTGCGATGTATCTGTTGTTCGTGCTGGGTGGTGTGCTGCTGTGGTCCATCATCGCCAAGGCGTTCTTTCGCCCCTCGTTGTGGACGCAGGAAATGGCGCAGTTCACCATGGTGGGCTATTTCGTGCTGGGCGGGGCCTATGCGCTGCAACTGGGCGCCAATGTGCGGATGGACCTGCTGTATTCCCGCTGGAGCCTGCGCCGCCGTGCCATGGTGGATGCGGTGACGGTGCTGGCGATGATCTTCTTTCTGTCGGTGGTGCTGTATGGCGGGATCGACAG
Organism: Gemmobacter megaterium; assembly: GCF_900156815.1. Taxonomy (GTDB): domain Bacteria; phylum Pseudomonadota; class Alphaproteobacteria; order Rhodobacterales; family Rhodobacteraceae; genus Wagnerdoeblera; species Wagnerdoeblera megaterium. Next base: position 200,111 of record NZ_FTOT01000005.1, on the reverse strand, counting down.
CACGCTCTATGCGCTGGAGATCGGCGAGCGGTCGCGCACGGTGTGGCGGCCCTACATGGCCCCGATCAAGATCATCATCTGCACCGGCGTCTTTCTGATGATCCTGCAATCGGTGGCGTTCCTGATCCGTGACATTGCGCTTCTGCGTGGGGAAAAGATCTGATGCCCTACGAGATGATCGCGCTTCTGATGTTCGGCGGGATGATGATCCTGCTGCTGACCGGGCAGCGGGTGTTCGCGGTGATCGGCTTTGTCGCCTCGGTGGCGGCGCTGGCCTTGTGGGGCGGTGGCGGATCTGCCCTGCCGTTCACCAGCGCCATCAAGCTGATGAACTGGTATCCCATGCTGACCCTGCCGATGTTCGTCTGGATGGGATATGTCATGTCGGAAAGCCGCATGGCCGATGACCTGTACCGCATGTTTCATGTCTGGTTCGGCCCTGTGCCGGGCGGGCTGGCCATCGGCACGATCCTGTTGATGGTGCTGATTTCCGCGATGAACGGGCTTTCGGTCGCGGGTCTGGCCATCGGGGCAACCATCGCCTTGCCCGAACTGCTGAAGCGTGGGTATGACAAGCGGATGGTGACGGGCATCATCCAGGGTGGGTCGAGCCTGGGGATTCTGGTGCCGCCCTCGGTGGTGCTGGTGCTGTATTCCATGATCGCGCGGCAGCCGGTTGGGCATCTGTGGCTGGCCGGCGTGGTGCCGGGCCTGATGATGGCGGGGCTGTTCATCCTGTATGTCGTGGTTCGCTGCCGCATCAATCCGGCGCTTGGTCCTGCGTTGCCTGCCGAAGACCGGACGGTCCCCGCTGCCGAAAAGCTGCGCCTGCTGAGCGCCGGACTGCTGCCCGTAGGCATCTTTGCCGCGATGATGGGGCCGTTCGTCTATGGCTGGACCAGCCTGGTGGAGGCGTCGGTCGTCGGGGCGGTGGTGGCCACGCTGGCGGCGCTGGTCCGGGGACGACTGACGCGCAAGGTGTTCGACACCTGCATGGTTCAGACCCTTGCCGTCTCGTGCATGTTCATGTGGATCATCCTTGCGGCGCTGGCCTTTGGCGCGGTGTTCGACGGGCTGGGGGCGGTGCGGGCCATCGAGGGGCTGTTCCTGCGCGACATGGGCCTGTCGCCATGGACCATTCTGATCCTGATGCAGCTTTCGTTCCTGATCATGGGGATGTTTCTGGACGATACCGCCATGCTGGTCATCGTCGCGCCGCTGTATGTGCCGCTGGTGGCCAAGCTGGATCTGGGCATGGCGCCGGGCGATGCGCTGATATGGTATGGCATCCTGTACACGATCACCTGCCAGATCGCCTATATCACGCCGCCGTTCGGCTATAACCTGTTCCTGATGCGCGCCATGGCGCCCGACCATGTGACCCTGGCCGACATCTACCGCTCTATCACGCCGATCGTGCTGCTGATGCTGCTGACGCTGGTGATCGTGATGATGTTCCCGCAGATCGCGCTTTGGCTGCCGCATCTGGTATATGCAAGATGACCCGAACAGGGTGGATCAACCACCCGAATCCCAACCCAGGAGGTGACGACATGACGACGACGAGACGCAAGTTTCTGACCACCGGCGCACTTGGCGGCGCTGCGGCACTGGCCGCGCCGGCCGTACATGCGCAAGGCGCGCCGATCCGCTGGCGGATGCAGACCTATGCGGGGGCCGCCTTGGGCGAACATGTGGTGAAACCCGCCATCGACATGTTCAACGAGATTGCCGATGGCCAGATGCAGATCGAGCTGTATTACGCCGATCAGATCGTGCCCACGTCCGAGCTGTTCCGGGCCATGCAGTCCGGCACCATCGACGCCGTGCAGTCGGACGACGATTCGATGGCCTCGCCCACCGAAGTGACGGTGTTTGGCGGCTATTTCCCCTTTGCCAGCCGCTATAGCCTGGATGTGCCGGTGCTGTTCAACCAATATGGCTTGAAACAGATCTGGGAAGAGGAATACGCCAAGGTCGGTGTCCAGCACATTTCGGCCGGCGCCTGGGATCCGTGCCATTTCGCCACCAAGGATCCGATCCGCAGCCTCAAGGATCTGGAAGGCAAGCGCGTATTCACCTTCCCGACCGCAGGCCGGTTCCTGGCGCAGTTCGGCGTGGTTCCGGTGCAACTGCCGTGGGAGGATATCCAGGTCGCGCTTCAGACCGGCGAGTTGGACGGCATCGCCTGGTCGGGCATCACCGAGGATTACACCGTCGGCTGGGCCGATGTGACCAAGTACTTCCTGACCAACAACATCTCGGGCGCGTGGATCGGGCATTTCTTCGCCAATCAGGCCAAATGGGACGCAGTGCCCGAGCGGCTGAAGACCTTGATGAAGGTCTGTTTCGAACAGTCGCATTATTACCGCCAGTGGTGGTACTGGGGCGGCGAGGCCGATCTGCGCGTGAACGGGCCGAAACTGGAACTGACGTCGATTCCCGATGCGGAATGGGCCACGGTCGAGGAAAAAGCCCGCCTGTTCTGGGACGAGATCGCCGCCGAGTCGGAGACCAAGGCGAAGGTTGTGGAGATCTTCAAGACTTACAACGCCGTGATGGACAAGGCCGGGCGGCCCTACCGCTACGGCTGACGCGGGCGCCGGGGGGCGCGGCCCCCCGGTTCCAAAGGGTATCGAACAGATCGTGACGGCACACCCACAGGGTGCGGGAGAGGGCGGACATGCCAGGCAACATGAGTTTCGAGGCGCTGAAAGAGGCGGTGGCGCGGGGGGAGGTGGATACCGTTCTGGTGGCCGCCCCCGATATGCAAGGCCGCCTGATGGGCAAGCGGTTCCACGCCCAGTTCTTTCTGGATGGCGGTTTCGAGGAAACGCATTGCTGCAACTATCTGCTGGCCGTGGACATGGAAATGACGACCGTTCCCGGCTACAAGACCAGCAGTTGGGAAAAGGGATATGGCGATTACGTCATGAAGCCCGATCTGGCCACCTTGCGCCCGTTGCCCTGGCTTCCGGGCTCAGTGCTGTGTCTGGCCGATCTGCTGGAGCATGACACGCATGCAGAAGTGGCCGTGTCGCCCCGTGCGATCCTGAAACGTCAGGTTGCCCGCGCCCGCGCCATGGGGCTGGAGCCGATGATGGCGACCGAGCTGGAATTCTACCTGTTCGAAAACAGCTACGACAACCTGCGCGACGGCGGATTGCGTGATCTGAAACCGATCAGCGCCTATAACGAGGATTACCACATCTTCCAGACCTCCAAGGAGGAAGATGTCATGCGCGCCGTGCGCAACGGTCTTTATGCCGCAGGGATCCCGGTGGAGAACACCAAGGGCGAGGCCGATGCGGGCCAGGCCGAGGTGAACTATCGCTATTCCGATGCGCTGGATACCGCAGACAACCATGTCATCGTCAAGCAGGGCGTGAAAGAGATCGCGTGGAGCAAGGGCAAGTCCGTCACCTTCATGGCCAAATACGACCACCGCAAGGCCGGGTCGTCCAGCCATGTACATCAGAGCCTGTGGACGACCGATGGCAAGCCCGCGTTCCATGACCATGACGACGCGCATGGCATGTCGGCGCTGATGAAACACTACCTTGCCGGGCAACTGGCCCATGCGCAGGAACTGACGGTGTTCCTTGCCCCCTATGTCAACAGCTACAAGCGGTTTTGCGTGGGCATGTTCGCGCCGACCAAGGCGGTCTGGTCCGCTGACAACCGCACCGCCGGGTTCCGCATCTGCGGCGTGCATTCCAAGGGCGTGCGGGTGGAATGCCGCATTCCCGGTTCCGATGTGAACCCCTATCTGGCCTGTGCGGCGCTGTTGGCCGCCGGTCTGGCGGGGATCGAGGGCAAGATGGAGCTGGAGCCGGAAATGACCGGCGATGCCTATACCAAGGGCGGGATCCGCGAGATCCCGAAAACCCTGCGCGATGCGGCGGTGGCACTCAGGGGGTCGGCCATGCTGCGTGCCGCGCTGGGCGACGATGTGGTTGACCATTACGTGCGCAACGCGGAATGGGAGATCGAGGAAACCGACCGGGTGGTGACGGATTTCGAGCTGCAACGGCTTTTGGAACGCGCGTAGGGCCAACAGGGCCCTGGGTGGGGAACTGCGGGGGGGACAGCCCCGCATGACAGGTGACACGATGAAACCGATACAACTGATTTCCCCGGTCGATGGCCGGGTCTATGCCGAGCGGATGCCGCTGGCGCCCGAAGCCGCGGATGCGGCCGCGGCCGCGGCCCGCGCCGCGCAAAAAGGCTGGGCCGCGCGGCCGCTGGACGACCGTATCGCGCTGGTCAAGGCGGCAGTCGCCCATATGACCGCGCAAAAGGATGACATCGCCCGCGAGCTGGCCCAGCAGATGGGCCGCCCGATCCGCTTTGGCGGGGGGGAATTCGGCGGGGTGAACGCGCGCACCGACTATATGGCCGGGATCGCGGCCGAAACTCTGGCGCCCAGGGTGATCGAGGACAGCGACTCGTTCCGCCGCTACATTGCGCGCGAGGCGCTGGGGGTGGTGTTCGTGATCGCCCCCTGGAACTACCCGTTCCTGACTGCGATCAACACCATCGTTCCGGCCCTGATCGCCGGAAATACCGTCGTGCTGAAACATGCCAGCCAGACCCTGCTGGTCGGTGAACGTCTGGCCGAAGGGTTCCATGCGGCGGGCATTCCGTCGGATGTGTTCCAGAATGTCGTGCTGGATCATGCGACGACCGAGCGGCTGATCGGCGCGCGGGCGTTCGATTTCGTGAATTTCACCGGATCCGTCGGCGGTGGCCAGGCGATTGAACGCGCGGCGGCGGGCACCTTTACCCCCTTGGGGCTGGAGCTGGGCGGCAAGGATCCGGGCTATGTGCGCGCCGATGCCAATGTCGATGCGGCGGTCGATACGTTGATGGACGGGGCGATGTTCAACTCGGGCCAGTGCTGCTGCGGGATCGAGCGGATTTATGTCCACGAAAGCCTGTTCGACGACTTCGTCGCAAAGGCGGTCAAATGGGTCAATACGCTGAAACTCGGCAGCCCGCTGGATCCGGACACCACACTTGGCCCGATGGCCAATGTCCGCTTCGCCCGCGTGGTGCGCGACCAGATCGCGGCGGCTGTGGCGGCCGGGGCGAAACCGCTGATCGACCCGGCGAATTTTCCGGCCGATGATGGCGGCGCCTATCTGGCCCCGCAGATCCTGGTGAATGTCGATCATTCCATGGCAGTGATGCGGGACGAATCCTTTGGCCCCGTCGTCGGCATCATGCCCGTCAAGGACGATGCCGAGGCGATTGCCCTGATGAACGACAGCCCCTATGGCCTGACTGCCAGCATCTGGACCAACGACTACGACACCGCCGCCGAGATCGGGGCGCAGATCGAGACCGGGACCATCTTCATGAACCGGGCCGATTACCTCGACCCTGCGCTGTGCTGGACCGGGTGCAAAGACACCGGGCGCGGCGCCTCGTTGTCCTATCTGGGTTTCCATGCGGTGACCCGGCCGAAATCCTACCATCTCAAGAAGGTGTGACATGTCGCACGGCGTTCCAAACCGCAACTGGTCTTATCCGACCGCCATCAAATTCGGCGTCGGCCGCATCGCGGAACTGGCGGATCACGCGAAATCGGCAGGGCTGAGCAAGCCGCTGCTGGTCACCGACAAGGCGCTGGCCAGCCTGCCGATCACCGCTCAGGCGCTGGACGTTCTGGCGGCGGCCGGACTTGGCCGCGCGGTGTTTTCCGAGGTCGATGCCAACCCGACCGAGGCGAACATGCAGGCGGGCGTCGCCGTCTACAATGCAGGTGGCCATGATGGCGTCATCTGCTTTGGCGGTGGCTCGGCGCTGGATCTGGGCAAGATGATCGCGTTGATGGCAGGCCAGCGCGCCGATCTTTCGGTCTGGGATCTGGAGGATGTCGACGACTGGTACACCCGCGCCGATGCCGAAGTCATTGCCCCGATCATCGCCGTGCCCACCACGGCCGGCACCGGATCCGAGGTGGGGCGTGCGGGCGTGCTGACCAATTCGGCCACGCACAAGAAAAAGATCATCTTCCACCCCAGGCTGATGCCCGCAGTCACCCTGTGCGACCCGGCCCTGACGGTGGGGATGCCGCGCTTCATCACCGCAGGCACGGGCATGGATGCGTTGGCCCATTGCCTCGAAGCCTATTGCTCGCCGCATTACCACCCGATGAGCCAGGGCATCGCGCTGGAGGGGATGCGGCTGGTGTTCGAGAACCTGCCCAAGGTCTATGACGACCCCAACGACCTGATGGCGCGGGGGCATATGATGAGCGCGGCGGCCATGGGCGCGGTGGCGTTCCAGAAGGGGCTGGGCGCGATCCATTCGCTGTCGCATCCGATTGGCGCGGTCTACAATACCCACCATGGGACGACCAATGCGGTCGTCATGCCCATGGTGCTGGATTTCAACCGTGCCGCCATCGAAGACCGGATCAAGGCGGCGGCTGCCTATCTGGGCATCGCAGGCGGATTCGATGGTTTCCGCGCGGCTGTGATGGATCTGCGCGCAAGGCTGGGCATTCCGGAAACCTTGACCGCGCTTGGTGTAAGGGCAGAGGATCTGGACATGCTGACCGACATGGCGCTGGAGGATCCGTCCTGCGGTGGCAACCCGGTCGAGATGACGCGCGACAATACCCGCGCCCTGTTCGGCGCCTGCATGTGACAGCCGGTGGGTCAGGCCGCGGTGTTTCGCCCTGACCCGAATATCCTGGGAACGGTGGTGCGGGGGGGGGGGGGGCTGTGTCCCCCGCCACTCCTCAGGGCAGCAGCGGCTCGCGCCCATAGGGGCCCAGAACCCAGGCATCGCGCCCCTCGAACACCACGGCTGTCACCGGCCCGCCATAGGCGGCGCTGGAATCGATGTTGACCCGGTTGCCGTAATGGGTGGCGCGCTCCACAGCCGTATGGCCATGGACCACCAATGGCCCATGATCGCGCGGATCGTCCAGAAAATCGTGACGGATCCAGACCAGGTCATCCTCTGTCTGGTCCGCCAGGGCCACGCCGGGCCGGATGCCGGCATGGGCAAACAGCAGATCGCCATGTCGGTGCAGTGCGGGCAGATTTGCCAGAAAATCCAGATGCGCCGGGGGAATCCGGTCCTGGGCCTCGGCATGTACCGGCGCCTCGGGCCGGTCGAGCGCGGCGCGCACGCCATAGGCGATCAGCGTGTCCGCCCCGCCGATGCGCGGATGAAGCCAGCCGTATTCCGGGCGCAGCCGATGATCCCTGGCGGGCGGGCTTTGCATCCACAGGCTGAACATGCGGTCGTGGTTGCCCTTGAGCACGACCCAGGGCGCGCCTTGCGCAATGCCATGCATCAGGTGGTCGATCACGCCGGGGCTGGCGGGGCCACGATCCACCAGATCGCCGATATGGATCACCGGGGCCGTCGTGTCGCCGGTTGCCACACGATCCGCCGCGATGCGGTCATGTGCAATCTGCAAGAGGTCGAGGTGGCCGTGAATGTCGCCGATCGCATAGGCGCGCATGGGAACAGACCTTTCTTGCGGAACCGGGGGACCAAGGGCCTTGCGCCCCCGGACCCCCGCAGGATGTCGTGATCAGATCAAGCGGGCGCTGCCCGCCCGCAGCTCAGGCGCCTTCGAAATGCAGGGGGCGAACCTGGTTGAACTTGCCGGTCGAGGTCAGCTTGTCCACCACCTTGGGGTCGATCTGCTGATCCAGGTACAACAGGGCGATGGCGTCATGCCCGACAGACGACCGGCCCAGCGTAAAGTTGGCGATGTTGACGCCATTGTCGCCCAGCGTGATCCCCAGCAGGCCGATGATGCCCGGCACATCGTCATTGGTGGTATAGAGCATATGTTCGCCCACCTCTGCGTCGATGTTGATGCCCTTGATCTGGATGAAGCGCGGCTTGCCATCCGAGAAGCAGGTGCCGGCAACCGAGCGTTCGCGCTTGTCCGTCACCATCGTGACCTTGACATAGGCATCGAAGGCGCCCGACTTGTCCTGCCGCGTGGTCGAGATCTGGATCCCCTTGTCCTTGGCGACGATGGGGGCCGAGACGAGGTTCACATCCGGGTTGGCGGCCTTCAGCACGCCGGCGATGACCGATTGGTTCAGGGCGGCGATGTTCATGTCCGCCACGCGGCCATCATACAGGATGTTGATGGCCTTGATCGGCTCGTCGGTCATCTGGCCGATGAAGCTGCCCAGATGACCCGCCAGCTTGATCCAGGGGCCCATGATGGCGGCCTGTTCGGCGGTGACATTGGGCATGTTCAGCGCGTTCTGCACGGCGCCGGTCAGCAGGTAGTCCGACATCTGCTCGGCCACCTGCAGGGCGACGTTTTCCTGCGCTTCGGTGGTCGAGGCGCCGAGGTGCGGGGTGACGACGACATTCGGATGGTTGAACAGCGGGTTTTCCGTGGCCGGTTCCACCTCGAACACATCCAGCGCGGCGCCTGCGACATGGCCGCTGTCCAGCGCATCCTTCAGCGCCGCTTCGTCGATCAGGCCGCCGCGGGCGCAGTTGATGATGCGCACGCCCTTCTTGGTTTTGGCAAGGTTCTCACCCGACAGGATGTTGCGGGTCTTGTCGGTCAGCGGGACATGCAGGGTGATGAAGTCGGCCTTTGCCAGCAGGTCATCCAGTTCAACCTTGGTGACGCCCAGTTGCTTGGCGCGCTCTTCCGACAGGAAGGGATCATAGGCGATGACCTTCATCCGCAGGCCGACCGCGCGGTCGCAGACGATGCCGCCAATGTTGCCTGCACCGATCACGCCGAGGGTCTTGTTGAACAGCTCCACCCCCATGAACTTGGACTTTTCCCACTTGCCGGCATGGGTCGAGGCCGAGGCTTCGGGCAATTGACGAGCAATAGCGAACATCATGGCGATGGCATGTTCGGCCGTCGTGACCGAGTTGCCGAAAGGCGTGTTCATCACGATCACGCCTTTTTTCGACGCAGCCGGGATATCAACGTTATCGACGCCGATCCCGGCGCGGCCGACCACCTTGAGGTTGGTCGCATTGGCCAGCAGCTTTTCCGTGACCTTGGTGGCCGAGCGGATGGCAAGGCCATCGTAGTTGCCGATGATCTCGGCCAGCTTTTCCTTGTCCTTGCCAAGTTTCGGCATGTAGTCGACCTCGACCCCACGGTCGCGGAAGATCTGGACGGCGGTTTCGGAAAGTTCGTCGGAAACGAGAACGCGGGGGGCCATGGCGGGCTCCTTGAAACGGATGTGAGAGGAAGATGCGCAACGCCGCGCATCCGCTGTCAGCAGGGCAGGGGCCCCGGATCAGCTCCGGGGCGCGGGGTGTCAGGCGGCGTTCGCCTGCGCCGCGATCTCGGCGTTGAAGGCATAGGCGATCCAGGGCATCAGCGCCCGGATATCCGTGGTCTCCACCGTGGCACCGCACCAGATCCGCAGGCCGGGAGGGGCGTCGCGGTAAGCGCCTGCATCCAGGGCCACGCCTTCCTTCTCCAGACGTTTTGCAACATTTTTGGCAAAGGTTGCGCCATCCGAGATGCGCGGATCAGTGAATTTCAGACAGACCGAGGTGCAGGAGGCCGTCGCGGGATCCACGGCCAGATTGGCGATCCAGTCCTTGTCGGCGATGAAGTCGGCGATGGCCTTGGCATTCGCCTCGCTGCGCGCGATCAGGCCCGACAGGCCGCCGATGGACTGGGCCCATTTCAGTGCGACCAGGTAATCCTCGACGCACAGCATCGAGGGGGTGTTGATCGTCTCGCCGACGAAGATGCCTTCGGAGATTTTGCCCTTGGACGTCAGGCGGAAAATCTTGGGCAGCGGCCAGGCGGGGGTGTAGCTTTCCAGCCGTTCGACGGCGCGAGGGCTCAGGATCAGCACGCCATGGCCGCCTTCGCCGCCCAGCACCTTTTGCCAGGAGAAGGTGGTCACATCCAGCTTGTCCCAGGGCAGGTCCATTGCGAAAGCCGCCGAGGTGGCGTCACAGATGGTCAGGCCCGCGCGGGTGGCCGGGATCGCATCGCCATTCGGAAGGCGCACGCCCGAGGTGGTGCCGTTCCAGGTAAAGACCACGTCCTTGTCAAAATCGACGGTGGCCAGATCGACGATCTCGCCATAGGGGGCCTTTTTCACGGTCGCATCCAGCTTGAGCTGTTTCACCACGTCTGTGACCCAGCCTTCGCCAAAGGATTCCCAGGCCAGCATTTCGACGGGCCGGGCGCCCAACAGCGACCACAGCGCCATTTCGACGGCGCCAGTGTCCGAGGCAGGCACGATGCCGATGCGATAGTCCGCAGGCACGCCAAGAATTTCACGGGTAAGGTCGATCGCCTCTTTCAGCTTGGCCTTGCCAACAGCCGCCCGGTGCGAACGTCCCAAGGGGGCATCGGCCAACATGTCAAGGGAGAAGCCGGGGATCTTCGTGCAGGGGCCCGAAGAAAAGCGCGGATTTGCCGGGCGCGCGGCCGGGGCGGTCAGTTCCATGTCTGGTATCCTTCCAGATATATGCCCTTCGTTGGGGAAGGGTGTCCCGCTGCCGTGCTTACGCCCGGTTCTGATGTCGCGCAAGATATTTCGTGGCTCTGCCTGCGCGAAGCGCCGCGATGGCTTGGCCTTTGGGGCAGGTCGTGGAATATGGCGTCTGATCGCCGCCCGGAGCCTTGCCATGCTGTATGCCGTCCTGATCTCGAAACCCGATAGGCTGGATCCGGTTCTGGCCGAATCGCTGCGCACAGCCTGGGGTGGCGGGGCGCCGCGCTGGCTGGCGCTGGGGCAGGCGCTGGAATTCCCGGTGATCGCGGCGCCAGAGAACTTCCGCCAGGTGTGGCAAGATCTGCAAGGCATGGGCGTCGATCTGAACCTGGTGCCTGCGGAGAACCGGCGCAAGCGGATGCTGCTTGCGGATATGGACAGCACCATGATCGGGCAGGAGTGTATCGACGAACTTGCCGATCTGGCCGGGGTTGGCGCGCATGTTGCGGCCATCACTGCCCGAGCCATGAATGGCGAGCTGGATTTCGAGGCGGCGTTGAAAGAGCGTGTCGCGCTGTTGCGCGGGTTGCCCGAGGCGGTCATCGGCCGCGTGCTGCAAGAGCGGATCACCTATACGCAGGGCGGGCGCGAGCTCATTGCGACGATGCATGTCAACGGGGGCCATGCGGCCCTTGTTTCGGGCGGGTTCACGGCCTTTACACAGGCGGTCTCGGCGCATCTGGGCTTTGACGAACACCGCGCCAATACCCTGCTGGCCAGCGATGGTCATCTGACTGGCGCGGTCGCGGAACCGATTCTGGGGCGCCAGGCCAAGGTCGATGCGCTGGAGGAGATCTCGGCCCGGCTGGGGCTTGCCGCGACGGATGTGCTGGCGGTTGGCGACGGGGCGAACGATCTGGGTATGTTGCACCGGGCCGGGCTGGGCGTGGCGCTGCACGCCAAACCCAGTGTCGCGGCGCAATGCGAGATTCGCGTGAACCACGGCGATCTGACGGCGCTGCTGTTCCTGCAAGGCTACGCGGTCGAGGAGTTCGCCGCCGCGTAGCTGCCTGGGCAACGGCTCAGAACAGGTCGATGTTGCCGATCAGCGCATGGGGGTCGGTAAGTCCGTCAATGCGCAGAACATCCGTTCCGAAGGTCAGCAGCAGGTTGCCGCCCTTGACCTCGGAATACAGGTTCAGCACCTGCCGCACGTTCAGATCCCCGTCCCAGAGCGCCCGGTCGATCTGAAGGCGATCCCCTTCGGCCAGGCTGAAATCGGTGATGCGGTCCCGCTCTGCCCCAAGGCCAAAGACGAACACATCCGCGCCGTCGCCGCCTTTCAGCGTGTCGGAACCGGCGCCGCCTTCCAGCGTGTCATTGCCGGCACCACCAAACAGCTTGTCGTCGCGCGCGCCACCGAACAGAACATCGTCGCCCTTGCCGCCATACAGCACGTCGTCGCCGTTGCCGCCGTTCAGCGTGTCGTTTCCGGCATGGCCATACAGCAGATCCGCCCCGTTGCCACCAAACAGCCGGTCAAAGCCCTTTTCGCCATACAGGGTATCGTTTCCTGCATCGCCATACAGCCGGTCCTTGCCGACGCCACCATAAAGCTTGTCGTCGCCGTCGCCGCCATACAGGCGGTCCTTGTCGGCATGGCCGCGCAGCGTGTCATTGCCATCACCGCCGTACAGCCGGTCATTCCCGGCCCCGCCCACCAGCAGGTCATCGCCGTCTTCGCCATGCAGCGTGTCGTTGCCGCCACCACCGGACAAGGTGTTGTTCAGCGCGTTGCCGGTGAGGATGTTGTTTGCCGCATTGCCGGTGCCGGTTGTGGCAGAGCCAAGCAGTTCGAGATTCTCGAAGTGGTCGGCGAGCGTCCAGTCGATATGGCTGCGCACGGTGTCGGTTCCGCCATTGGCGGTTTCGACCAGAACATCCTGGGCGCTGCGCAGGATATACGTGTCATCCCCGAGGCCACCGACCAGGGTAGACCTGCCGCCGCCGCCGTCCAGCGTGTCGTTGCCGATGTTGCCGGTAAGCCGGTTGCCACTGCCATTGCCGGTCAGCGCCAGCCCCTTGACCCCCAGAACCATGGCATCGGTAAAGCCGTTGCCCAGAACCACGCTGCCGGATGTCATCAGCAGGCCGCTGGCCAGCAGGTCCAGCTTGACATTGCCGTCGGTGGCATCTGCGGTCAGACTGCGCAGAATGCCGTTCCAGCGAAAGCTGACTGCAACGGCCTTGCCGGGATCGACACCGAGGGCATAGCCGCCAGCATCCGAGGCCGTGGCGGTATTGCCGCCTGCGGAAATGGTGGCGCCCCCGCGCCCTTCGCCTATGTCATAGAACAGATCGCCGTCCAGATCGTCATAGATCACGCCGGTGATGAAGGCCTGGCTGCCAGAGGTGGCGAACAACTGCGTGATGACCGATGCGTTGAAATCCACGCCGTCCTGGGTGAAGATGCCCAACTCGTTGCCGACGCCGGTTTCGCGAAAGCGCCCGTCCATCAGGTTGGGGCGGTGGTCGGCGCTGGCGAACAACTGCTCGTGCAGCGCCAGGATGGTCGCCGCAGGGTCGATCGCAGCGGTGTTGCCGTCGAGCGCGAGATTCTCTCCGGTGCGCCATAGGCCGGTCAGGTTGTAGCCTGCATCCTTGATCCGGTCCTGACTGCTGCTGCCGCCCTCGCCGGTGTGGCTGAAGCGATTGGCCTCCAGCATCCATTGCGAATGGCCGGTGGCGGCGTTGTTCAGAAGCGCATTCGGGGCAAGCGCCTGTTTCGCGGAGGTGTTGATGGTTCCTGCCGCGAGGCCCGCGTTCAGATCGACGCCTTGCCGCGTCGCCTCTGCCTGCGGATCCAGCCGCGCACGGTTCACCAGTTCCAGGAAAAGCTGTTCGTATGCGTTCAGGGCCATGGGACTCTTGGGGATAGAGGGATTTGCAACTCTTTCTGCGGGTGCAACGATCACGTGGCGATGACAAGGGCAGAATGTGGCAGTAGTGCGGAAAGCGTGATTAGGTCGCGGCTTCGTGACCCAAAGGAGGCCAACATTGCGTGAGCGCATCATCATAGACACGGATCCGGGGCAGGATGATGCCGTTGCGATCCTGCTGGCCCTGGCCAGCCCGGAAATCGAGGTTCTCGGGATCACCTGCGTGGCGGGAAACGTCCCGCTTGCATTGACCACACGCAATGCGCGGATGGTGTGCGAACTGGCGGGGCGGCCGGATCTGCGCGTTGTTGCAGGCTGTGATCGCCCGATGCGCCGCCCGCTGGTGACGGCAGAGCATGTGCACGGCAAGACCGGGCTGGATGGCGCCGATCTGCCCGATCCGGTCATGCCGCTGCACCCCGGCCATGCGGTGGATTTCCTGATCGAAACGTTGCGCACCGAACCGCCCGGCAGTGTGACGCTGGTGCCCATCGGCCCCCTGACCAACATAGGCACGGCGCTGGAACGGGCGCCCGACATTGCGGCGCGCATCAAGCGCGTCGTGTTGATGGGCGGGGCCTATTTTGAGGTGGGCAACATCACCCCGGCCGCCGAGTTCAACATCTTTGTCGATCCCGAAGCGGCGGCGCTGGTCTTTGGCGCGGGCGTTCCGCTGGTGGTCGTGCCGCTGGATGTGACCCACAAGGCGCTGACCACGCCGCCCCGCATCGCGGCATTCCGCGCCTTGGGAACCCCGGTGGGCGAGGCGGTCGCCGGATGGACCGACTTTTTCGAGCGGTTCGACATGGCGAAATATGGCAGTGAGGGTGCCCCGTTGCATGATCCTTGCACCATCGCCTGGATCCTGCGCCCGGATCTGTTCACCGGCCGCGAGATCAATGTCGAGATCGAGACCGGGGGGCGATTCACCAGCGGCATGACGGTGGCGGACTGGTGGCGGGTGACCGATCGCGCAGCGAATGCGCTGTTTTTGGGCGATGTGGATGCGGACGGGTTCTATGCCTTGGTGACAGAGCGGCTGGCGCGGCTCTGATCGCGTGGCGGCGGGCGTGGGCTGGGCGCACACGCCCGCGCCTCCCCCCGTGGGATACCCGGATCAGAGCGCGGTCAAGGTCAGGGCAGGGGGGTGAGCGTGAAGCCCTCGGCTTCGAGCAGCGCAAGAATGCCGTCGGTGCCAGGCAGGTGCAGCGCGCCGAATGCCGCCAGGACAGGCCCGTCCTGTGCCGCCTCCAGCAGAACCGGCAGCCAGGCGCGGTTCCGCCGGATCATCAGCGCGTCTTCCATCAGCGAGAACTGGCGGCGCAGTTCGGTCTGGTCAACGCCCGGTTCGGCCAGGGCCCGGTCCAGCGAGAATTCCCACAACAGTTGGGACCGTCCGGCGAAATAGGCATTGGCCAGGGTGACGGTCATGTCTTCGGGGCTGTCGGCCATGGCAAGGGCCGCGCGCATCATGTCAAGCTCGCCCTCGCGGGGGAGGTCGCCGAAAATGCGGAACAGCGTATCATGGGGCTCCAGCGCCCGGATGGGAAGCGCGCGTGCCTGGGCAAGGGCGATCAGCCGGTGGTCCAGCCCCTTTTCGCCCCGGCGCGCGGTCTCTATCGCACAAGGGGGAATGCCTAGCATCATCGCAACATACCAGGGCCGCAGCCGCGATGCGATGACGGTCGGAATGCCGCGCAGGCGCATTTCGGCAGCGATGAGTTGCCAGTCGGCCTCTGACAGTTGTTCGGCAAGCGTCGGCCCTGCGGTGGCAAACATGAAATCCGGGCGGCTGGCGAATTCGGCCTTGAGGCGGGCTTCCTCGTCCGGGCCGGCCTCTACCAGCAGGAGGCGGGACTGGTCCAGCAGCGGGCGGACCCTGGACAGCAGCGCCTCGTGACGCGGATCCGGCAGGTGATAGGTGCCGACGATGGCAATGCTCTGCCCGTCGCGTGTGGCATGCCACAGGTTGCCGCGCGCGAACGGGCGTGCATCTGCTTTCACCTCGATCCGCGCGCGTTCGTCGTCAGGCAGGGCCGCGATCAGATCCTGCCCGTTGCACATGGCGGCGGCCCATGTGGGTGCCGCCACCATGTGCAGGATCAGAATGAACAGGTGAATGGCAGTGCGCATGGCGGTGTCCTCCGGCGCGCGGACGATGGCACGGGCCGGGTGGCGAACCAACCCGAATTCTCTGTGTCGCCGGTGTTGACAGACCCCCGAGACTCTCCTAGATCCACCGCATTGGCACTCGGGGGACCTGAGTGCTAACGACGCATCACGCTGAACTCAAGGGAGTGTTCACAGATGGCATTCAAACCGCTGCATGACCGTGTGCTGGTCAAACGCGTCCAGAGCGACGAAAAGACCAAAGGCGGCCTGATCATCCCCGATACCGCCAAGGAAAAACCCGCCGAGGGTGAAATCGTTGCGGTCGGCGAAGGCGCCCGCAAGGATTCGGGCGAACTGATCGCAATGGCGGTCAAGGCTGGCGACCGTGTGCTGTTCGGCAAATGGTCGGGCACCGAAGTGACCGTGAACGGCGAAGAACTGCTGATCATGAAGGAAAGCGACATCCTCGGGATCATTTCCTGAGTCTGACGTCGCCCATCCAGTCAACCAAGATTTGAGGAGATAGCAGCATGGCTGCCAAGGAAGTCCGCTTCGATACCGATGCCCGCGACCGTATGCTCAAGGGCGTCAACATCCTCGCCGATGCGGTGAAGGTGACGCTGGGCCCGAAAGGCCGCAACGTGGTGATCGAGAAATCGTTCGGTGCCCCGCGCATCACCAAGGACGGTGTGTCGGTTGCCAAGGAAATCGAACTGTCCGACAAGTTCGAGAACATGGGTGCGCAGCTGGTGAAAGAAGTCGCCGCCCGCACCAATGACGAGGCCGGTGACGGCACCACCACCGCGACCGTTCTGGCCCAGGCCATCGTGCGCGAAGGTCTGAAATCGGTGGCCGCTGGCCTGAACCCGATGGACCTCAAGCGCGGTATCGACCTTGCCACCACCAAGGTTGTCGAGGCCATCAAGGCCGCGTCGCGCCCGGTGAAGGACTCGGACGAAGTCGCCCAGGTCGGCACCATCTCGGCCAACGGCGAAGCCCAGATCGGCCGCTTCATCGCTGATGCGATGCAGAAGGTCGGCAACGAGGGTGTCATCACCGTCGAAGAAAACAAGGGGATGGAGACCGAGGTCGAAGTCGTCGAAGGCATGCAGTTCGACCGCGGCTACCTGTCGCCCTACTTCGTGACCAACGCCGACAAGATGATCGCGGACATGGAAGACGCCTTCATCCTGCTGCACGAAAAGAAGCTGTCGTCGCTGCAGCCGATGGTCCCGCTGCTGGAAGCCGTGATCCAGTCGCAGCGCCCGCTGGTGATCGTGGCTGAAGACGTCGAAGGCGAGGCTCTGGCCACGCTGGTCGTCAACAAGCTGCGTGGCGGTCTGAAGATCGCTGCCGTCAAGGCGCCGGGCTTTGGCGATCGCCGCAAGGCCATGTTGCAGGATCTCGCCATCCTGACCGGCGGCCAGGTCATCTCGGACGATCTGGGCATGAAGCTGGAAAACGTCACGCTCGACATGCTGGGCAAGGCGAAGAAGGTCTCGATCCGCAAGGACGACACCACCATCGTTGACGGCGCTGGCGACAAGGCAGAGATCGAAGCCCGCGTGGCCCAGATCCGCGCCCAGATCGAGGAAACCACCTCGGACTACGACCGTGAAAAGCTGCAAGAGCGTGTGGCCAAACTGGCTGGCGGTGTGGCTGTCATCCGCGTCGGCGGCATGACCGAAGTCGAAGTGAAAGAGCGCAAGGACCGCGTGGATGACGCCCTGAACGCGACCCGTGCGGCCGTGCAGGAAGGCGTGATCGTCGGTGGCGGCGTGGCGCTGGTCCAGGCTGGCAAGGCGCTGGAAGGCCTGAAAGGCGCGAACTCGGATCAGGATGTCGGCATCGCCATCGTCCGCCGCGCGCTGGAAGCTCCGGTCCGTCAGATCGCTGAAAACTCGGGCGTGGACGGTTCGGTCGTGGCTGGCAAGATCCGTGAATCGGACAGCCTGTCGTTCGGCTTCAACGCTCAGACCGAAGAATATGGCGACATGTTCGCTTTCGGTGTGATCGACCCGGCCAAAGTGACCCGTACCGCGCTGGAAAACGCGGCTTCGGTCGCCTCGCTGCTGATCACCACCGAAGCGATGATCGCCGACAAGCCCGAGCCGAAATCGGCTGCTCCGGCAATGCCGGGCGGCGGCATGGGCGGCATGGATTTCTGATCCAGCCATCCCAGGCATTATGGAAAGGGCGCCCCGCGGGGCGCCCTTTTTCTTGTCGGCATATGCTGGCGGCCGGCGCAGCCCTGTCAGACGTCGTGCGCCCGTTGCGCCGATCCAGATATCTGCGGGGGTTGCATGGCGCGGAACGGTGCAGAAGGCGCGTTCGCTCTCTCCGGTGCGGATCAGGAAAGGGGGGCATTTGCCCCCCCGGATCGGCAGGCCGATCAGCGCGAGGATGCGTCGGCTCCGGGTTACTGCGCCATGACGATATAGACGGCATAGCTTGCCAGAAGGGCCGCGCCGATCCAGCGCCCGATCAGCGGGCGCCACAGGAGCAGGCCGGTCAAGACCAGCGTGGCGGCGATCAGCACCGGCAGGTCAAAGGTCAGAAAGCGCGTCTCCACCGGGATCGGGGCGACCACGGCGGTTGCGCCCAGAATGCCGAGCAGGTTGAAGATGTTCGAGCCGACGATATTGCCGATGGCAATTTCGGAATGCTTCTTGATCGCGGCGGCCAGCGAGGTGGCCAGTTCAGGCAACGACGTGCCGATGGCCACGATGGTAAGGCCAATGAACGCCTCGGACACGCCAAAGCTGCGCGCGATATTGACCGATCCGTCCACCAGCAATCTTGCACCGACCAGCAGGACGGCAAAACCGAACGCCAGCCAGACCAGCGATTTCCACAAGGTGCCGCCGGCGTCTTCTTCGACGGTGTCGGTATCTTGCGATGTCCGGTAAGAGATGACCAGATAGATGATCAGTCCGATCACAAGCGCCGCCCCGGCCGGCCGGCCGATCCAGCCCATCCAGAACAGGGGCACCAGCGCCAGGGTGGCGGCCACCATAAAGGCAGTGTCGCGTCCGAGCGTCCCGCCCGATACGCGGATCGGCCAGATCAGCGCGGAAATGCCGGTGATCAGCAGGATATTCCCGAGGTTCGAGCCAACGATGTTGCCAATGGCCAATGCCGGCACCCCGCCAAGCGCCGCCTGCACCGAGACAAGAAGCTCCGGCATCGACGTGCCAAAGCCAACAACCGTAAGACCGATCAGTAGGGGCGGCATGGCAAGGCGCTGCGCAACACCGACAGCGCCACGCACCAGCGCATCACCTCCCAGGAACAGGCCGACGAGGCCGATGGCGACAAAGAGATAGTCCAAGTCTTGCTCTCCTCGAATGGTCAGAGGTGGCGGCGGTGCCGGTTTGCCCAGCGACGCCGCCACAACGATACACGCCTGCGCGACCGTATCAGCAGGGCGCTGACCACAGGTCGCAGCAGGGGCAGGTCGATTGCTACAAGGACAAGTCCCAAGGGCAGCATCCAGATCCCCAGCACCGGCAGAAAAGAGGCCAGCCCGCCTGCCACCAACGCAAGACCGAGGGGCAGGCGCACCAACGCCCAAGGGCGGCGCTGAAGGTTTGAAAGGATGGGGCGCAAGGCAGGCACATCGCCGGACAGGGCGCGAATCTGCCGATTCAGCCGCCGCATGTTGCGATCAGGCATGGCGGGTCGCGCCGGTCTTGTGCGCCTGGCCGGAATACGGATGTGGTGTCGCGGGCATGGGCAGTCCTATCGCATCGGACAGTCTGCGAGAACCCCCGCGCAAATGCCCGGCGGTCCGACATCACGACACCATGTCGTCAGAGGGGCCCGGTCCGCCCTAGGCAGGTGGGTCGCGCCGGTGGAAGTTGCAAGGGGGAAAATTCGCCGCCACGCATCAATCTGGCGGCGGGGCCTGCGATGCCCGGCGCGAATGGCGCGCGCCAGACGCAGGTGCAGAACGCCGGGGGCAAGCAGGACAGGGGCGGCGTTTCGCGCCGCCGCCCCGCCGCTGGCCGGTCGGTTTATTCGGCTTCGTTTGCGGGCAAGGCGTTCAGCATCGCATAGCGTTCTTCGCCCAGTTTCTCGTACAGCGAAATCTGGGTTTCCAGAAAGTCGATGTGCCCTTCCTCGTCTGCGATAAGCGCATCGAACAGGGCGCGGCTGACGTAATCGCCAGCCTTGTCGCAATGTTCGCGGGCTTCGATATAAAGGGCGCGGGCGTCATGCTCGCCTGCCAGATCCGCCTCCAGCGTTTCCTTGACGGTCTGGCCGATACGCAGCGGGTCGAGCTTTTGCAGGTTCGGATGCCCTTCGAGGAAGATGATCCGTGCAATCAGCTTGTCGGCGTGCTGCATCTCCTCGATCGATTCCGCGCGCGATTTCGCCGCAAGGCGACCGAGGCCCCAGTCCTCTTGCAGGCGGAAGTGCAGCCAGTACTGGCTGACCGCGGTAAGTTCCGACCGCAATGCTGCGTTGAGATATTCAATGACCTTTGCGTCGCCCTTCATGGCAGTCTCCTTCGGTGCTGGCGGGGTTGCCGACTACGTTGAAGATCAAGTTAGGGTGCGTCTTGTCGCCTGTCCATGGGGGCAGAGAAGATTTTTAGAATAATTCTAAAATAGGCGGTGCCGCTAGCGCGCTTGCGCCAGACGCAGCCGTGCGGGGCGCAGAATCGGCGGCCGTTCCGCTGCCGTGGCGACGCCAAAGCTGTCGCACTGCCGCATGGTGTCCAGAAACAGCGGCATACATCCCCCGCAATCGGCGCGTTTTCCCAGCGCGTGATAGACCTTGCCGGGGGTGATGATCGTGTCGGCATCTGCGGCGCGCATCCAGTCCACCGCAGCGCGAATGTCCTGATCAGAGATGGATTGGCAATGGCAGATGATCATGGCGTTCTCACAGGATGGCAGCGCGGACGCGGGCAGTCCGGTTTCGCGCGGACAAGACGGCGCATGGCGGATCCTGCCGGATCATTTGGTCAGGATCAGTTTGCCCGCGCGCGTGATCCGCAGGGCGTAAAGCTGATCGTTCAGCCGGATATGCGCCACCTGTCCCCCTTGGGTCAGGGTCTGGGCCTCGTGGACGGGAATGGCGCTTTGCGCGAAGGTTTGCGGTTCGGCGGGGGCATTCATCTTGCTGTCCCCCGCAGGTGGAAAGGGTGGGTATCGCCGGGCACCGGAGCATCCCTCCTGACTGAAACGGATCCTGATCGTGTCATTCTGGCTGGCCCGGACTCGTCGGGTTGGCGGATGCCGCAAATTCCGACAAAAAGGCTCGACTGTAAAGACTGATTCTTTGTGTCGGGATAAGGGGTCTGACAGGATTTTGACTGGCGGTGGCCAGCGTCGCGGCGACGGTTGTGCTATGCGGGGGCGCATTGGCCGCACTGGCCGCAATCTTGGAGGAAATCGTGACCTTGGTAAAACCTGTGGTGATAGCCCTTGCCGTGCTGGCCGGTCCCGCAGGCGCCCAGACGGCGCCGAAGCTGTCACAGATCATCGCCGATCTGGAATCCCGTGGCTATGTGACGAGCGAGATCGAGGTGAAGCGGGACCGTATCGAGGTCGAGGCGCGCACAGCCGCCGGGGCGCGGGTTGAACTGGATATTGATCCGGCGACCGGGGCCATCCGCAGCGAACGCCCCGACGACTGAGCACCGGGCGGCGGCGCTACGCCCCCATGCCGGACAGAAAGCGTGAGACCAGCGGCAGGCCTTGTTGAAGGGCCTGTGGCGCATTGGCAAAGCCGATCCGCACATACCCCTCCATCCCCATGGCCGAGCCGGGGGTGAACATGACGCCCGTCTCCTTCAGCAGGGCGATGCAGAAGGCCCGAGAGTCCAGCGGGCTGTCCACCTTGACCAGCGCGGTTGTGCCAGAGCGCGGCCGGACAAAGCCAAGGCGCGGTTCGCGGCGGATCCAGTCGGACAGGATGTCCAGATTGCCACGGGTGATCCGGCGCGACCGTGACAGGATGCGGTCGCGGTTCTCCAGCGCCAGCGTGGCGAGATGGTCGTCCAGTACGCCGACGCTGATCGTGTCATAGTCGCGCTGGATCATCACCGCCTCGATCACCTCGGGCGGCGCAACCACCCAGCCCAGCCGCAGCCCGGCCAAAGCGTAGGCTTTGGACATGCCGCAGGTGCTGATGCCTTTTTCATAGAGATCGGCCATCGAGGTGGTGGTCCCGCTGCCCTCCTGATCCAGCCCGCGATAGACTTCGTCGCACAGCACCCATGCACCTGCCTGGCGCGCGATTGCGGCAATCTGTTCCAGCATCTCGCGGGGGATCAGGGCGCCGGTCGGGTTGTTGGGGTTGGTCAGGGCGATCAACTGGGTGCCGGGCGTGGCCAGTTCACGCAGCGCATCCAGATCGGGCAACCAGCCATGTTCGGGCCGCAGGTGCAACAGCCGGACATCGGCGCCGATGCTGGCCGGAATGGAATGATGTTGCTGATAGGTGGGCACGATCGAGATAACCCGGTCCCCGCGTTCGACCAGCGCGCGGTGCACCAGCATGTTCGCGCCGATCGTGCCATGCGTGACCACGATATTCTCGGGGGTTTGCCGCTCGTGCGTGGCCGCGATTGCGGCGCGCAGCCGTTCCGACCCCGGAATCGCGCCGTAGCCCAGCCGGATCGGCATCAGGGCCGACAGGTCGTTGGCGTTCTGGCCACAGATCTCCAGCAAACCGGCCACGGTCAGGCTTTCGACGCAGGTTTCGGCCAGGTTGTGGGCGCATCTGGTCTCCCATTCGTTCATCCAGATCTCGACGCCAAAGGGCTCGATCCGCATTCCGGTCTCCTGTCGGTTGTGCGCCTTGTACCCTCCCATCCTGTGGCGGATCGGGGACAATGCCAAGATGGCGGAAAAACCAGACATGAAAATGCGCAAACTGTCGTGTATCTGTGTGCAGGCACTTGCAAATTTCCGGCTATGGACATTTTTATGAAATCAAGCGGACTTCCCGAAAAGCTGCTGCCTGCCCGAACCCCGCCCCGTGCGGTCTTCGGTGCGGGCTGTGCGCCATTGCGGGGGCGATGACCGGACTCATAGCAAGGAGGCAGGCGACAGCCCGATGATTGAACAGAACCTGATCCTGATTCTCGTGCTGTTGCCCTTTCTTGGCGCACTTGCGGCGGCGACGCTGCCGGTCAATGCCCATAACGCGGCGGCCTGGGTCTCGGGGCTGGTGCTGGCGGGGGGACTGGTGATTCTGGCGATGCTGCACGCCCCGGTGTCAGAGGGGCGCGTGCTGCGGGTGTTTGTGCAATGGGTGCCGTCGCTGCGGCTGAACCTGCCGTTCCGGGTGGACGGGTTCGCCTGGTTCTTTGTGACGCTTGTGCTGTCCATCGGTGTGCTGGTGGTGATCTATGCGCGGTACTACCTGTCCAGAACCGATCCGGTGCCGCGGTTCTATTCCTTTCTTCTGGCGTTCACCGGGGCGATGGTGGGGCTGCTGCTGTCTGGCAACATCCTGATGCTGGTGGTGTTCTGGGAACTGACCTCGATCACGTCCTTCCTGCTGATCGGCTACTGGAACCAAAGCCAGGCCGCCCGCGACGGCGCCAGGATGGCGCTGATCGTGACGGCGGTGGGGGGGCTGTGCCTGCTGGTGGCGATGCTGGTCCTGGGCCAGATCGTTGGAGCCTATGATCTGGATCGCGTTCTGGCCTCTGGCGACGTGATCCGGGCGCATCCGCTCTACCCGCTGGTGCTGGTGCTGTTCCTGATCGGGGCATTCACGAAATCGGCCCAGTTTCCGTTCCATTTCTGGTTGCCGGGGGCGATGGCGGCGCCGACCCCGGTGTCGGCCTTTCTGCATTCGGCCACCATGGTAAAGGCAGGGGTGTTCCTGTTGGTGCGTTTTTCGCCCACCCTGGGTGGCACCGAGCTCTGGTTCTTTGCCGTCACGGGCACCGGCATGGCGACGCTGCTGATCGGGGCGGTGATCGCGCTGTTCCGGCACGATCTCAAGGGTCTTCTGGCCTATTCCACCATCAGCCATCTGGGGTTGATCACCGCGCTGGCCGGCATCGGCAGCACCGGGGCCATCGTGGCGGCGATCTTTCACATTGCCAATCACGCGGTGTTCAAGGCCAGCCTGTTCATGGCGGCGGGCATCATCGACCACGAGACCGGAACGCGCGACATGCGCAAGCTGTCGGGGCTGTTCCGTGCGATGCCGTTTACCGGCACGCTGGCCATCGTCGCCTCGGCCGCCATGGCGGGCGTGCCGCTGCTGAACGGGTTTCTGTCCAAGGAAATGTTCTTTGCCGAAGCGGTGGATTGGCACAACGGGACGTGGCTGGACAATTCACTCCCCTATATCGCCACGGCGGCCAGCATCTTTTCGGTGGCCTATTCGGTGCGTTTCATCGCCACGGTGTTCTTTGGCCCACCCGCCAGCGACCTGCCCAAACAGGCGCACGAACCCTCACCCTGGATGCGGCGGCCGGTTGAGTTGCTGGTGTTCGTCTGCCTGGCGGTGGGGATATTTCCCGGGCTTACGCTGGGGCCCGTGCTCAACGATGCCGCGCGTGCGGTCGTCGGCGCCGATCTGCCACATCAGGACATCGCCATCTGGCACGGGTTGAACTGGCCCCTGTACATGAGCCTGATCGCGATGGCCGTGGGGACGTTGATCTACATCGTCTTTGCGCGCCGCATTTCTGCTGGCCCCGAAGGGCCGCCGGTCATCTGGCGCGTCCGGGCACAGCGCATCTATGAAAAGCTGCTACTGGAACTGACGTGGAAGCTGCCGCGGCGACTGCACGGGTTTTTCGGGACCGAGCGTCTGCAACCGCAACTGCGCCTGCTGGTTCTGCTCGCGGTGGTCTGCCTGGGTGTGACGCTGTGGGGCGCGCTGAGCCCGGTGCAAAAGCCGCTGGCCCGCACCACAGCATTGAACCCCGCCTTTCTGCTGATGTGGGGCGTGGGCGCGGCCTGCGCCATCGGGGCGGCCTGGCAGGCGAAATATCATCGCTTTGCGGCGCTTGTCCTGCTGGGTGGGGCCGGGCTTGTCACCTGCCTGACCTTTGCCTGGTTTTCCGCGCCCGATCTGGCCGTCACCCAGTTGCTGGTAGAGATCGTGACCACGGTCCTGCTGTTGTTGGGGCTGCGCTGGTTGCCCCGGCGGCGCGAGGAGATTGCGGCGGACAAATTGCTACCCGCCAAAATCCGTCGCGGCCGCGATCTGGTCATTGCGCTGGTGTCCGGGGCGGGGTTGGCGGCGCTGTCCTATGTCGTGATGACCCGCCCGCTGATCCCCAATGTCGGCGACTGGTTCTTGCGCAACGCCTATTACGAAGGCGGCGGGACGAATACGGTCAACGTGATCCTGGTGGATTTTCGCGCCTTTGACACCTTTGGCGAAATCACCGTCCTGGCCATCGTCGGCCTGACGGTCTATGCCCTGCTGCGCCGTTTCCGCCCGGCTGCGGAAAGCTCTGGCGTGCCAGATCAGCAAAAGGGCGAAGTGACGGTCGCGCTGAAGGATTACATGCTGGTCCCGTCGGCCATCATGCGATGGATGTTCCCGGTCCTGATCGTGATCTCGGCCTATCTGTTCTTTCGCGGGCACGATCTGCCGGGGGGTGGCTTCTCGTCCGGGGTGACGCTGGCGATTGCGCTGTTGCTGCAATATATCGCGTCGAATGTGCGCTGGATCGAGGCTCGCATCGTCATTTTGCCGATCCGCTGGATGGGTATCGGCCTGTTGATCGCCGGGGCGACGGGGGTCGGGGCGTGGCTGGTGGGGTATCCGTTCCTGACCGCACATGCACAATATGTCGATGTGCCGCTGATCGGCAAGGTGCCTGCGGCAACCGCGCTGATCTTTGATCTGGGTGTCTTTGCCCTGGTTGTGGGGGCGACGGTCCTGATGCTGATCGCCATCGCACACCAGTCCTTGCGGTCTGCCCGCCAGCGCGAGCAGGAGGCCGAGGCCGACAAGAAGGAGGCCCTGTGATGGAACTTGTGCTGTCGCTTGCCATCGGGATCATGGCCGCCTCCGGGGTCTGGCTGCTGCTACGACCGCGGACATTCCAGGTGATCGTCGGCCTGTGCCTGCTGTCCTATGCGGTCAATCTGTTCATCTTTTCCATGGGCCGCCTGACGGTGGGGGCCCCGCCGATCATGCCCAAGGGCGGCTTTGTCAACCCGGTCGCCTATGCCGATCCGGTGCCGCAGGCGCTGGTGCTGACGGCCATCGTGATCAGCTTTGCCACCACGGCGCTGTTTCTGGTGGTGATGCTGGCCTCGCGCGGGTTGACCGGCACCGACCATGTCGACGGGAAGGAGCGTGATCAATGATGGCGCTGTCTGACCACCTGATCCTTGCGCCTGTGCTGATCCCGTTCTTTGCCGGCGCGCTGATGCTGCTTTATGACGACCGGCGGCGGCGGGCCAAGCTGGTGATCGGATTGCTCTCTGCCGTTGCGCTGGTGGTCGTTGCGGTGGAACTGCTGAACCGCGTCAAGGGCAGCGGCCCGTCCGGCGGGACCGAGATCGGGTTCTATCTGCTGGGCAACTGGGCGGTGCCTTTTGGCATCGTTCTGGTGCTGGACCGGCTGTCGGCGCTCATGGTGTTGCTGGCGTCGCTGTTGGCGGTTCCGGCGCTGCTGTATTCCGGCGCGGGCTGGCATCGGCAGGGACAGCATTTCCAGTCGATGTTCCAGTTTCTGCTGATGGGGGTGAATGGCGCGTTCCTGACCGGCGACCTGTTCAATCTCTTTGTGTTCTTCGAGGTGATGCTGGCGGCATCCTATGGGTTGCTGCTGCATGGGTCGGGGCAGTTCCGGGTGCGGGCGGGGTTGCATTATATCGCCATCAACCTGGCGGCGGCGCTGTTGTTCCTGATCGGCGTTGCGATGATCTATGGCGTGACCGGCACATTGAACATGGCGCATCTGGCGAACATGATGCCCGGCCTGTCGGGGGCCGACCGCCCCCTGGTCCATGCCGCCATCGGCGTGCTGGGGCTGGCGTTTCTGGTCAAGGCGGGGGTCTGGCCGCTGTCGTTCTGGTTGCCGACCGCCTATATGGCCGCCTCGGCCCCGGTTGCGGCGCTGTTCGCCATCATGACCAAGGTGGGGGTCTATGCCATTCTGCGCCTGTCGATGTTGCTGTTCGGAGACGAGGCAGGCGCCTCTGCCGGCTTTGGCGCATGGGTGCTGGTGGGCGGCGGGATGGCAACGATCGCCTATGGCCTGCTGGGCGTTCTGGCATCGCAGGGGCTGGGGCGCATGGCGGCCCATCTCATCCTGATATCGTCGGGCACCTTGCTTGCCGTGACCGGCTTTGCCCTTGCGGGGGCCGGGGCAGGGCTGTTGTCGGGTGCGCTCTACTATCTGATCAGCTCCACGCTTGCGACCAGTGCCCTGTTCCTGCTGATCGAACCGATGAGCCGCGAAGAGGGCGGCATTGCCGCCATGCTGGCATTGACCGCCGACGCCTATGGCCTTGATCCCGTCGAGGAGGAAGACGGGCCAGAGGTCGGCCTGGCCATTCCTGGCACCCTGACAGTGCTCGGGCTGAGCTTTGGGGTGTGCCTGCTGGTGCTGGCGGGGATGCCGCCGATGTCGGGCTTTGTCGGAAAACTGGCCATCCTGGCCAGCATCCTTGCGGCGGGGGCCTTGCCTGTGGCGGTCGCCTGGGGGTTTGTGGTGCTGTTGGTCCTGGCAGGGCTGGCCACGATGATCGGGCTGGTGCGGATCGGCATCCAGACCTTCTGGGCATCGGACGGTGTGCCGCCGCGCGTTCTGGCGCTGGAGGTGGCGCCGGTCCTGGTGCTGGTGGCCATGATGCTGCTGGTCACGGTCAGGGCGCAGGATACCCTGCGGTATACCAACGCGACCGCCCGCGCGCTGCATGACCGCGATGTCTATGTGCAAGGGGTGCTTGCGGCGCCCCGCGTCCCACCGGGAGGGGCCAGCCGATGAGACGTCTTGTCCCGCATCCGGTTCTTTCGCTGGCGCTGGTGCTGGTCTGGCTGTTGATGACGCGGTTCTCGCTGGGCCATCTGCTGCTGGGCGGCGCCATTTCGTTGGTGGCCGGCTGGGCGCTTGGGGCGCTGGAGCCCGAAGCGCCGCGTATCCGCCGTGTGTGGCCCTTCGTGCGGCTGATGGGAATTGTCGGCATCGACATCATCCGCTCGAACATCGCGGTGGCGATGCTGATCCTGACGCGCGGCCGCCATGGCGAGCGGAAATCCGGCTTTGTCGAGATTCCGTTGCGCCTGCGCGACCCGTTTCCGCTGGGCCTGCTGGCGATGATCGTGACGGCGACGCCCGGCACGGCCTGGCTGGAATACGACAGCGACAGCGGCATTCTGCTGCTGCATGTCTTTGACCTGATCGACGACGCGGCCTGGCGCGATCTGATCTGCAACCGCTATGAAGCGTTGCTTCTGGAGGTGTTCGCATGACCCTGACCCATAGCCTGATCACCTGGGCGATCCTGTATGCCCAGTTCGTCCTTGCCGTGGCGGCCTGCCTTGCCACCCTGCGCACCCTCCGCGGGCCACGGGCGCAGGATCGTGTTCTGGGGCTGGATACGCTCTATGTCACGGTGATGCTGCTGTTCGTGGTCACGGGCATACGCGTGGGGACGCCGTTCTTTTACGAAGCGGCAATGGTGATCGGCGTCATGGGGTTTGTCGCGACGGTGGCGCTGGCGAAATTCCTGATCCGGGGCGAGGTGATCGAATGAAGCATCTGATCGACCTGCCGCTGTGGATTGCCGGCCCTGTCGCGGTGTTTCTGGTGATCGGCGCCACGCTGACCCTGCTGGGCACATTGGGGCTGGTGCAGTTGCGCAGTTTCTATGACCGGCTCCATGCGCCGACGCTTGGCACAAGCTGGGGCGCGGCGGCAATCCTGCTGGCGTCGATGATCCTGTTCAGCTGGGTCGAAGGGCGGCCGGTCGCGCATGAACTTGTGATCGGTGTTCTGGTCATGGTGACGACGCCTGTCACGCTGATGCTTGTGGGCCGTGCGGCCTTGCATCGGGACCGGGCAGAAGGGCGCGGGGATGTTCCTCCGGCACGAAAGACGACCGGGAGCGACCAGGGCTGACGGCGGGCCGGGGGCTGGCCCCCCGGACCCCCCAGGGTATTTGAGGCAAGATGAAAGGGGCGCCTGCCGTGGCGCCCCTGTCGTCAGTCTTGCGTGCCGTCCCAGCCCGAGATCGACTTGACCTCGAGGAACTCCTCCAGGCCCCAGATGCCGCCTTCGCGTGCGCGGCCTGACATGCCTACGCCGCCGAAGGGGGCGCCCGCGCCGCGGCTTTCGCCGTTCATCTCGACCATGCCGGAATGCAACTGGCGGGCCAGCCGGTTGCGCCGCTGGCCATCGCTGCTTTGCAGATAGTTGGTCAGGCCATAGGGCGTGTCATTGGCGATGCGGATCGCCTCTTCCTCGGTGTCGAAGGGGATCATGGCCAGCACGGGGCCGAAGATTTCTTCCTTTTCGATGGTCATGCCGGGTTTGACGTCGGCAAAGACGGTCGGGCGGACGAAATAGCCCTTGTTCACGCCTTCGGGCAGGCCGAGGCCGCCGGCGACCAGACGGGCGCCTTCCTCGATCCCCTTCTGGATGTAGCCCTGGATCTGGTCCCATTGCCGTTTGTTGACGACCGGGCCGATGTGCTTGCCGGATTGCGAGGCGGGGGCGACGGCGGTTTTTTCGGCCACTTCACGGGCGATGTCGACCGCGCGGTCATAGGCGCTGCGTTCCACCAGCATCCGGCTGGGGGCGTTGCAGGATTGGCCGGAGTTGTTGAACATGTGGCGCACGCCGCGTTCCACCGCCTTGTCGTCGGCATCGGCAAAGACCAGGTTCGCGCCCTTGCCGCCCAGTTCCAGCGTCACACGTTTCAGCGTCTCTGCCGCAGCGATGCTGATGGCCCTGCCTGCGCGGGTCGAGCCGGTGAACGAGATCATCTGGACATCGGGATGTTTCGACAACTGGCTGCCGACACCGGCGCCATCGCCGTTCACCAGGTTGAAGACCCCGGCCGGGAAGCCGGCCTGATGCACGAATTCGGCAAACAGCAGCGAGGACAGCGGCGCCTCTTCGGAGGGTTTCAGCACCATGGTGCATCCCGCGAGCATCGCCGGCACGGCCTTGAGCGTGACCTGGTTCATCGGCCAGTTCCATGGCGTGATCAGGCCGACCACGCCGATCGGTTCCATGGCGATCCGGGCGTTGGGCGCATGAGGGCCCAGCGGTCGGATCCAGTCCAGCTTGGGAAAGGCGGTGATGAAGTTGCGGATGTGAAAGCTGCCCGAGGGGGCCTGGGAGGTGCGGGCCATGTCGATGGGCGCACCCATTTCCAGGCTGATGGCCTGGGCCATGTCCTCGTTGCGGGCCTCGTAGATGTCCAGCAGGCGCTGCACCAGGGCCAGCCGTTCGGCCGGCGGGGTCGCGGCCCAGGCGGGAAACGCGGCCTTGGCGGCTGCGACGGCGGCATTCGTATCGGCCTCGGACCCCAGCGAGATGGTCGCGCAGACATCTTCGGTCGAGGGGTCGATGACCGGGTGATCCTTGGCCGTGGCCGGGGAAACCCAGGCACCGTTGATATAGAACTCGCGTTTTTCGATCATGTCGTGACCCTCCGGTGGTCTGTCGTGCCGCGAACCTGACAGTTTGCAGGACGAACCGCAACCGCCCGTGTGCGCCGGTGGAACAGGTTTCCAAAGTTCATGCCAGGGGATGCAGTTGCAGCAAAAAGGGCCTATCTGAGCAGTGAAACGCGGCCACCGAAGGAACTGTCATGTCCGTTCGTATCAACGATATCGCCCCGAACTTCACCGCCCCGTCAACCGAGGGCACCCTGACCTTCCATGACTGGATCGGCGACAGCTATGCGGTGCTGTTCAGCCATCCCAAGGATTTCACCCCGGTCTGCACCACGGAATTCGGCGCTGTCTCGGAGCTCGCGGAGGAGTTTGCGAAACGCAACACCAAGGTTGCCGGTGTGTCCATTGACCCGGTGGAGCACCATCTGAAATGGAAGGCGGATATCGAGGCCTATTCGGGCAAGCCGGTCACCTTTCCGATCTTTGCCGACGACACGCTGGAAATCGCCAAAGCATATGACATGATGCCCGCAGGCGCGGTGCTGCCCGATGGACGCACCCCGGCCGATACGGCCACGGTGCGGTCCACCTTCATCATCGGGCCGGACAAGAAGGTTCGTGTGATGCTGATCTATCCCATGTCCGTTGGCCGCAATTTCCAGGAGATCCTGCGGGCGCTGGATGCGGTGCGGGCCACGGATGGCGCGCCGTTTGCGACACCTGCGAACTGGACGCCGGGGGACAAGGTGATTGTCGCGCTGTCGGTGCCAACGGACGAGGCCAAGGCCCGTTTCCCCGATCTGGAGATTGTCCTGCCCTATGTGCGCAAGACCGGCCTGAGCGGCTGAGACGGAAAGGGCGGCCCTGAAACGGGCCGACCCATTCCCCGCTATGCCTCGGGCGGTCGGCTGGGGTCGGCGGTTTCGTCAAAGGTGGCCCAGCCACAGGCGGCCCCCGTTGGCGGCAGTTTTTCGGGCTGTTCTTCGCGCAGGACATGGGCCTTGGCGATCAGGTTGGCCGAGATCGGCGCGGTCAGGAACAGGAACAGCGTGATCATCAGCTCGTGAAAGCTGAACTGGTCCATGAACACCCCGAAATACAGCATCGACGCGATCAGGGCCCCGCCAACACCCAGCGTCGTCGCCTTGGTCGGGGCGTGCAGGCGCGTCATCAGATCGGGCAGCTTGAGCAGCCCCAGCGATCCGACCAGACCGAACACTCCGGCCAGAACCAGCAGTCCCGAGACAAGGATTTCCATCAGCAGCATCATGGTATCGGTCATTCGATGAT
Source organism: Gemmobacter megaterium (assembly GCF_900156815.1). Classification (GTDB taxonomy): domain Bacteria; phylum Pseudomonadota; class Alphaproteobacteria; order Rhodobacterales; family Rhodobacteraceae; genus Wagnerdoeblera; species Wagnerdoeblera megaterium. The sequence continues at coordinate 168,769 of NZ_FTOT01000005.1, read as the reverse complement.
GTTCCCCCGCAACATGAAGCGCGCATAGGCCACGGTCGAGATGAAGCCGGTCATGGCAAACAGCAGGGATGCCTCGAAATACATCGCCGTGCCCTGCCAGATGCCATACAGGATCATCAGGGCGATGACATTGATGACCATGGTGTCCAGCGCCAGCACCCGGTCAGGCACGGTGGGGCCGATCGCGGCACGATACAGGTTCATCAGCAGGCCCAGGCCAAAGCAGCCGAAGGCGAACAGCAGCGCATAGCCGATCATGCGAAAATCTCCTTCAACCGCGATTCGTACCGCGCCTTTATGTCTGCCACCACGCCGGCGGAATCCGGGGCATGGAGACAGTGCACCAGCAGCGACCTGCCATCGGCGGATACATCGGCGCTGACGGTGCCAGGCGTCATGGTGATCGTGCCTGCCAGAACGGTGATCGCTTCGGGCTGGCGTAGGTCCAGCGGCACCACGATCCATGCGGGGCGCAGCTTGTCGCGGGGCATGAAAAGCACGATCCGCGCCACGATGAAGTTGGATTTCACGATATCCCACAGCACGATCAGCACGAATTCGACAATCTTCAGCGGTGCGCGGATGCGGGGGCTGTCGGGCCAGTAGGCCGCGGTGATCGCGGGAATGACGATGCCAAGGATCAGCCCCATGACGATGCCGCCCAGGCTGATCGTATTGGCCAGCGCGACCCAGACCAGAACCAGCGTGAGCGTCAGCCAGGGATGTGGGAACAGCTTGCGCAGCATCAGTTGTCCTCCGTCGCGCCAAGGCCAAGCACGGCATCTATATAGGCGCCCGTATCATGCACCTGATCGGCGGTTTCCTGGAGCCAGCCCATCAGGGGCCCTGCAAGCACGGTCATGGCAACCAGCACGCCCAGCATCCCGAAGGTGGCCGTGAAGGCCAAGGGCATGGGGCGCACCTCGGCCGGATCGCCAGAGATCGCGTGCGCCTTCCAGAACACAATGCTGCCTGCGCGGCTCATCCCGACGATGGCGATCAGAGAGGTGATCAGGATGGCGCTCCAGGTGATGGCCATATCGGCCCGGTCCCCCAGCGCATCCAGGATCAGCAGCTTGCCCAGGAACCCCGACAGCGGCGGCATTCCCGCCATGGCAATCGCCGAGGCAAAGAACAGCGCGGCGATCAGCCCATGCCGCGCGATGGGGGGGCGTGGCACCAGAAGGGTGTTCCCGCGCCGTTCCAGCACCATATCGGCGACCAGGAACATCAGGGCCGCAGCAATCGTCGAATGGATCAGATAGTACAGCGTCGCCGCAGTAGACAGCGGGGTGAAGTCCGACATGGCCAGGAACAGCGTTCCCATCGAGCCGATGGCCGCAAAGGCCGCGAGCCGGGCCAGCGACCGCGCGCCCAGCACGCCCACCATGCCGACCACCAGTGTGACCAGTGCCAGCGGCACCAGAAGGTTGGCGTAGAAAGTGCCGGTCGCCTCGACCTCGGGGCCGAAGATCAGCGTGTAGAAGCGCAGGATCGCATAGGCGCCCACCTTGGTCATCACCGCGAACAGGGCGGCGACGGGGCCGGGGGCCAGCGCATAGGTGCCAGGCAACCAGAACTGGAACGGAACCAGCGCGCCCTTGACCGCGAAGACGATCAGCAGCAGCACACCGGCGACCCGCAACAGGGCGTCGTGCCCTTCGGGCAGGTCGGCCACCTTGACGGCCAGATCGGCCATGTTGAGCGTGCCGGTAATGGCATAGATCGCCCCCAGCGCGAACAGGAACAGCGTCGAACCTGCCAGGTTGAACACCACATATTGCACCCCGGCGCGCAGCCGGTCGCGTCCTCCGGCATGGATCATCAGGCCATAGCTGGCAATCAGCAGAATCTCGAAGAATACGAACAGGTTGAACGCATCGCCGGTCAGAAAGGCGCCACAGATCCCCATGAGCTGGAACTGGAACAGGGCATGAAAATTCTTGCCCCGGCCATCCCAGCCCGACCCGACGGCATAAAGCACCACCCCAAGGGCCAGTAGCGCCGTCAAGGCCACCATCAGGGCCGACAGCCGGTCCAGCACCAGAACGATGCCAAAAGGCGCCGCCCAGTTGCCGAGCAGATAGACTTGCGGCCCCGAGGTGCTGGCCTGCACCAGCAGCAGCGCCGATACGGCAAGCAAGGCAACCGTGGCCGCGATCGACGCGATCCGCTGCAATGTCAGATCGTTGCGCATTCCCAGCACGATCAGCGGCGCCACCATCGCTGGCAGAATGACCGGAATGATGATCCAGTGGTTCACTTGCGGTCCTCCTGGTCGGTCATTTCAACCCGGTCGTCACCGGCCTCCAGAAAGGCGCCAAGCGCCATCATCACGGCCACCGCCGTCATCCCGAAAGAGATCACGATGGCAGTCAGCACCAGGGCTTGCGGCAGCGGGTCGGCGTAGCCGCCAGCATCGGCCGACAGAATCGCCGGCATGTCCACCACCAGACGCCCGGAGGTGAACAGGAACACATTGACCGCATAGGTCAGCATCGTCAGCCCCAGGATCACTGGCCAGGCCCGCAGGCGCAGCACCAGATAGACCCCCGAGGCCGTCATCAGGCCGATGGCGCTGGCAACAAGGATTTCCATTTCAGCGCCCCTCCCCGGTTTGCGATGGATCGGTGTCCATCGGCTCTATGTTCACGGTCTCGCCTGCGCGGATGGCGATGCGCGACAGGCTGGCCAGCGCCAGCATCACGGCGCCGATGACCGTCAGGAAGACGCCAAGGTCAAAGGCCATCGCGGTGGCAAGTTCGAACTTTTCCATCGGCGGGATCTGGAAATAGCCGAAGGCCGACGTCAGGAAGGGACGCCCGGCAAACCAGGCGCCGATCCCGGTGGCCCCGGCGATCACCACGCCCAGGCCGATGAACGCATGATAGTCCACGCGCTGGCGTGCCTGTGTCCAGGCAAAGCCGGAGGCCATGAACTGTGTGACCAGCGCAATGGACACGATCAGCCCGGCGATGAACCCGCCTCCGGGTTCGTTGTGGCCGCGCAGGAAGATGTAGATCCCCACCATGATCGACAGCGGCAGCGCAACGCGGCCCGCCACAACCATCATCATCGGATGGCGATCCCCGGATTCGCGTTCGCCCTTGGGCCAGTCCAGCAGGCGCCGGTTGGCCGGGCCACGGAAGATTGCCTCTGTCAGCGCGTAGATCAGCAGCCCCGCGATGCCCAGCACGATGATTTCGCCAAACGTATCGTAGCCACGGAAATCCACCAGGATCACGTTGACGACATTTGTCCCGCCGCCGCCGGAATAGCTGTTGGCAAGATGGTAGTCCGAGATGCTGGGAAAGGCGAAATCACGCATCATCAAGGCCAGTGCCAGCGCACCCGCGCCCAGGCCTGCACCGGCCGCGATCAGCAGATCGCGCCCGCGCCGCAGGCTGGTGCTTTCCATCGGCGTGGTCTTGGGCAGGAAGTTCAGCGCCAGCAGCATCAGCACGATCGTCACCACCTCGACCGAGATCTGGGTCAGGGCCAGATCCGGCGCCGAGAGGAAGATGAAGCCGACAGAGATCATCAGGCCGACCACCCCGATCACCACCAGCGACAGCAACCGCTGACGGTGCAGCACCGCCACCAGGACCGAACAGACCACCAGCATCAGCCAGCCGACCAACGCCACACCCGGCACCGGAAGCAACTGCCGCCCGCCGGGAACGTGGCCGCCCACGCTCCAGGCCAACCAGCCCGCGCCCAGCACCGCGACGGTAAAGATCGCCAGATAGCGCGACAGGGCGCCATCGTGGAGGCGGTTGGTCAGGGCATCGGCCAGTCGTGCAGCGCCATTGACGACCGCCTCGAACATCGGCTTGGCCTCGGGGCGCGGTGTGGCACGCCACATCGCGTCAAGCCGGGGGTGGCTGCGCAGGATCAGGGCCCCCGCGATGACCGCAATGACCGACATCCACAAGGCAGGCACAAACCCGTGCCAGTGCGAGATCTTGACCGGCACATAGCCCCCTGTCACCGCACCGGCCACGACCTGCACCAGATCGCCGACCATCAGCATCGGCATCAGGCCGATCAGCACCACCAGCACGGCCAGCAGGGCAGGCGCCGCCCACATGCCAAAGCCGGGATCATGCGGTTTGTGCGGGTAGTCGTCGCGCACAGGGCCAAGGAACACATGCCAGATCAGCCGCAGCGAATAGGCAACCGAGAACATCGCGCCAATGGTCGCCAGCACCGGGAACAGCCACGGCATACCGCCCCAGACGGTATGCGAGACCTCTTCCAGCATCATTTCCTTGGACAGGAAACCGTTGAGCGGCGGGATGCCGGCCATCGACAGCGAGGCGATGGTGACGATCACGAAGGTGATCGGCATCAGGTGGCGCAGGCCGCCCAACCGCTTGATGTCGCGGGTATGGGCCTCGTGGTCGACAATGCCGGCCGACATGAACAGCGCGGCCTTGAACGTGGCGTGGTTGATGATGTGGAACACCGCAACCATCGCCGCCTCTTTGGTGCCAAAGCCCAGAAGCATGGTGATCAGGCCAAGATGCGACACGGTGGAAAAGGCCAGCAGCGCCTTGAGATCGTCCTTGAAGATGGCGATCTTGGCGCCGATGACCATCGTGATCAGGCCCACGCTGGCCACGATGTAGAACCATGCCTCGGTTCCCGCCAGAACCGGCCACATGCGCGCCATCAGGAACAGCCCGGCCTTCACCATGGTGGCAGAATGCAGATAGGCCGATACCGGGGTCGGCGCGGCCATCGCATGTGGCAACCAGAAGTGGAACGGGAATTGCGCCGATTTGGTAAAGGCGCCCAGCAGGATCAGGACAAGGGCGGGCAGATACCAGTCGCTGGACTGGATTGCGTCCTTTTGGGTCAGAATGACGCTCAGGTCATAGCTGCCGACAATCTGGCCCAGGATCAGCATTCCGGCGATCATCGCCAACCCGCCCGCGCCGGTCACGGTCAGCGCCATGCGCGCGCCTTGCCGCCCTTCGGGCAGATGCTTCCAGTAGCCGATCAGCAGGAAGGACGACAGCGAGGTCAGTTCCCAGAAAATCAGCAGCAGCAGGATGTTGTCCGACAAAACGATGCCGACCATCGCGCCCTGGAACAGCATCAGATAGGTGTAGAACTGTCCCATCGGGTCGGATTTCGACAGGTAGAACCGCGCGTACAGGATGATCAGCAGGCCGATGCCCAGGATCAGCCCGGCGAACAGCATCCCCAGCCCGTCCAGAAAGAAATTCGCGTTCAGGCCCAGCCCCGGCAACCACTCGAACCGGGCCTGGATCACCTCGCCGCGCATGACAGCGGGCGCGTGAAGCAACAGCCCCAATAGCGCCAGCGCGCTGGCCGAAGCGGCAGCGATGGCACAGGCATTGCGCCCGGATCGGATCATAAGCCCCGGTAGCAGGGCGCCAAGAAACGGCAGGGCGGCGATCAGGGCGAGGGACATTCAGGTTCCTTCTGGCTCGGGTCGTCATATACGCCAACGCGGCCTGCAAGAGACAGACCGCGCCTGCCCTTACCTGTCGGAGGAGGGTCGGGGGTGTCAAGCAAAACCGGGGGGATTCGGCGCGGTTTCGGGTCACATCCAGCGGCCGAACGGCCGGACGTGTCAGGGCAGGGCGCGCACGCCAAGGCCGGATCTGCATGGCGGCGTTGCGTGCGGGCTGCTTGACCCCCGCGGCCACGGCTGGCAATCGGGGGCATTGTCAGGGGAACCGCATGTATCCGTATCTTCGCATGGGGCTGGAATTGTATCTGGCCCGTCGCCGCCCGAGCCCCGACCCGCTGGCGCCCTGGGTCAGCCGCCATACCTGCCTGCCCTGGGATCTGGACCCATGGTGCGAATTGAACAATGGGCGCACGCTGACCCTGTTCGATCTTGGCCGCGTGCCCTTTGCCCATGCCTGCGGCATGAGCGATGCCTTGCGCGCCGGTGGCTGGGGCATGACCGTTGCGGGAACCTCGGTGCGGTACAGGCGGCGCATCCGGTTGTTCGACACGGTGACGATGGTCACGCGGGTTCTCGGCTGGGATGAACGGTTCGTCTATGTCGACCAAACGATGTGGAACGGAGACGAATGCACGACCCAGGCGGTGCCGCGGCTGGCCACCACATCGGCCAACGGGATCGTGCCCCCCGCGCGGCTTCTGGAAAAGATGGGCGTCACCCGTGACAGCCCGGCGCTGCCCGGCTGGCTGACTGCCTGGATCGACGCCGACCGTCAGCGCCCCTGGCCCCCGGAGGCGGGGGCGGCGCTGCGGGGCTGAGGCGGCCCGCCTGCCGCCAGCATCTGGCGTTGCCTGATCCATGTGTGGCGGCCGTCACTGATCGGCGCGAAAGGCGCCGAACGCGGCCAGCGCGCGATTGCGCCCCTCGGCCATGGCGCGGTCGGCGCCATCCCCGCGCCAGTGCGGAGAAATGGACCAGCCCGGCGGCGCGCTGTCCAGATAGGCGCTGGCCTCGGCCGATGGCGGGCCAGGCCAGCCCGCCAGCCAGCGGTTGCGATAGCGCGCCCTGGGGTCGAACTGTTCGGCCTGACGTTCCGGGTTGAAGATGCGGAAATAGGGGGCGGCGTCGGGGCCGCAGCCTGCCACCCATTGCCAGTTCATCGCATTGGCGGCCGGATCCCAATCCGTCAGGCTGTCATCGAAATGCGCAAGGCCCGACCGCCAATCGGTCAGCAGGTGTTTTGTCAGCCAACTGGCCACCACCATGCGCACCCGGTTGTGCATCCGGCCCGTGACGCGCATTTCGCGCAAGCCTGCATCGACCAGCGCGATGCCCGTTTCCGCCCTTTGCCATCGGGTCAGGGCGGCGCTTTTCCCCTGCCAAGGAAATTCGGCCCATTCCGGCCGCCAGGGGGTTTGGGCCATGTGGGGAAAGTCGATCAGCAGATGCCAGGCAAATTCGCGCCAGATCACTTCGGACAGGAATTTTGTGATACCGGCAGCCTGGGGCGGATCGGCCTCGGCGCGCAGGCTGCTTATGGCCCAGACGGTTCGCGGGCTGATCTCTCCCAGTGCCAGATGCTCTGACAGCCCGGATGTGGCGTCCAGATCGGGACGGTCGCGCTCGGCGCCATAGGGGCCAGCCTGATCCAGAAAGCGGTCCAGCCGTTCGAGGGCCGCGGCTTCACCCGCAGGCAGGGCAAAGGTCTCCAGCACAGCCCGGCCACGATACATGTCCGGCGCAAGGTTGAGGGTGGTGAGATCGAGGCCGCGTGGCCCGGCGGAATATCCGGTGATACGTTCAGGCGCCGGGGCTACGGGGCGGTCGGGGCCAAGCGCGCGCAGGGCGCGTGCAAAGGGGCTGTAGACGCGGTAGACCCCGCCCTGTCCCGTGCGCAACCGGCCGGGGTGGGTCAACAGATGGCCAGGGTGCAGGACCAGCCGATCCCCCAGCACCTTGCGCACGCGCCCCTGCGCTGCCTGCATCGCGGGTTCGGGCCAGTAAGCCTGATGGACGCGGGCCGCCCCGGTCTGCCGCACCAGATCGGGCAGCACGTCCTGCGCCTCTCCCTCCAGCACCAGCACGCCTTGGCCCGAGCGGCGGCGCAGGTCTGCGTCGAATGCCCGCAGCGCCCGCTCCAGCCGCCAGCGTGGTGCGCAGCCAAGGGCGCGGGTCGCGGCGTCCAGCACGAACACGGCCAGCAGCGGCCCCTCCTTCAGCGCGGCCAGCAGGGCGGGATTGTCACCGAAGCGAAACGCGCGTGACAGCCACAGCAGGCCGGGCGCCGTCATGCCGCCTCGCCGGCATGGGCCAATTCCACCTGCACGACATCCGTCCGCGCGGTCGAGAAGGTCGCCGCGCAGCCCTCGAGGTAGAATTGCCAGCTGCGCAGGAAACGGTCGTCATATCCGAACCGCAGGATCCGGGGGCGTTCGGCCAGCATCCGCCCGGCCCAGATGCGACAGGTGCGGGCATAGTCCGGGCCGAAGGCAAACGTATCGCGGACCACCAGCCCGGCCCGCGCCGCCTCGCGGGCGATGACGGCGTTGCAGGGCAGCATTCCGCCGGGGAAGGTGTGCTGGCGGATGAAATCCGACCGTTTGCGATACAGCGAGAATTCGGCATCCGGCACGGTGATGGCCTGCAACACCGCGCGCCCGCCTTCGGCCAGACGGGCCTTGATGGTTCCGAAATAGGTCGGCCAGTAGCGTTCGCCCACTGCTTCGATCATCTCGATCGACACGATGTTGTCGAAACGGCCCTGCGCCTGGCGGTAATCCTGCAACCGGATCTCGGCGCGACCGTCCAGCCGGGCGTCGGCATAGCCTTTTTGCGCAGGCGACAATGTCAGGCCCGTGACGTGACGCCCCCGATCCGCCGCCGCTTCGGCAAAGCCGCCCCAGCCGCAACCGATTTCAAGAATCGACTCTCCCGGCCCCAGCCGTGACAGGATGCGATCATTCTTGCGCGCCTGCGCGCGGTCCAGATCCCGCGCCTGATCGTCGAAAAGCGCCGAGGAATAGGTCATGCCGGGGTCCAGCCAAAGCTGGTAGAATTCGTTCCCCACATCATAATGCGCACGAATGTTGCGCGAGGAGCCGCGCAACGAATTCAGCCGCACCACCCGGTCGCTCAGCAACATCTTCAGCCGCGACAGCCCGCGCGGCTCTGACCAGTCGGCCAGATGATCGACGTTGCGCAAGGCCAGGGTCAGCAGCCCTTCGAGCGAGTTGGTTGTCCACAGCCCTTCGACCCAGGTTTCCCCCAGCCCGACGTCGCCGCGCGCCGCAATCGCGGGAATCACCGACCAGTCGTGCAGGATCAGGTCAATCTCGTCGCCGCCATCACCGAAATGGTGAACGGTGCCGTCAGGCGTGACAAGCCGCAAGCGGCCGTGGCGCACGCCTTCCATGGCGGCAAGGAACCGGCGCCGGATATATCGAGAGGCAAAGCCCATCAGCTGATCTCCTGATCGGGTGGGGCAGGCAAGGGGCGGTAGGCTGCGCCCTTGAGTTTCAAGCGTAGCGCATTCCAGTAGATCAAGGCCAGTACCCGCAGGCTGCCACCGGGGCGCCGCAGGCAGGACCAGAGCGCGCGCCGGTTGGTCAGCGGCACAAGCGCCCCGGACATTGCCGCATCAAGCCCGTTGGGCCCGTCGATCTGGGAGATGCGGATGGCCAGCCGGTCTGGCGCCACGGCAAAGTTGAAGCGATAGTCGCCCGAGACATCCTGAAAGGGGGAAACGTGGAACGCCTTGGCGGCGGTGATGGTGTCGGACGGCCCGATGGCGACGAAACCGGGCAGATGGCACAGGTAGGAATGGCGCTGGCCAAAGGTGTTGTTGACCTCGGCTATGGCGGCGACCATCCGGTCGCCTTGCAGCACCATCCAGAAGCTGACCGGCGTGAACCAGCGCCCCAGCAGGCGCGGCTGGGTCAGCAGCGCCATGGCCATGTCAGGGCGGCGCTTCAACCCGGCCTGGGCAAGCTGCGCCCATGCCCATGCCGATCCCTGGCCTGATCCGCGCAATCCGCCATGGTCGCGGCTGTGGCAGGACAGCAGATTGAAGCGGTCGCGCGAAAACAGCCTTGGCCCCTGCGCATGATCGGGTGCCAGAAGCAGGTAATCCACGCCATAGCGGAAGGCGTGGCGCAAACGGCCGCGGCGGGCATGGGTGACGTTGGCTGCCATGTGCAGCACCTCTCCGCATACCAATCGGTCTGTCAGGGTCATGCGCTACACCCGTTCCGGCATCAGGCGGCGGGCAATCCGCATGGCGCTGGCAAATCCGTCTTCGTGAAACCCGTTGCGCAGCCATGCCCCCGCAAACCAGGTGCGGTTCTGCCCCTGCATCGTCGCGATCTGCGACTGGGCTTCCAGCGCGGCGTGATCGAAGACAGGGTGGCGGAAGGTCACTTCATCATAGATGGCCTCGTCCCGAATGGGGATTTCCGGGTTCAGCGAGACGAACATCGGGTCGGTGTCGGGGATGTTCTGCAAGCGGTTCATCCAGTAGCTGACGCCAACCCCCGGCCCTTCGGCCCCAGGCACATCGCTGCGATACACCCATGAACTCCAGCAGCGCCGACGCTGCGGCATGACGGCAGGATCGCAATGCAGCACGGTCCGGTTGGACTGAAAGCTTACGGCGCCCAGTGCCATGCGCTCGGCCGTCGTGGCATCGGCCAGCATGGCAAGCGACTGGTCGGCATGACTGGCGAACACGACCTGATCATAGGTTTCCGGCTCGAATCCGGCCCCGCGCAGGGTGACGCCCGTGTCGCCGCGCCGGACCGAAAGAACCGGCGTTCCGGTGCGCACCGCAACCCGGCGCTGGCGCAACGCGGTTTCCAGCCGCGATACATAGCTGACACTGCCGCCCGTTACCGTCCACCATTGATGCTGCCCGTTGGGGGACATCAGGGCATGATTGTCCATGAACCGGATCAGCGCATCGGCGGGAAACGCCCCGATGCCGCTGGCAGGGGTGGACCATATCGCGCCGCAGATCGGGAACAGGTAGTGGTCGCGGAACCGCCGGCCCAGCTTCAGCCGGTCCAGCAACCCGGCGATGGTCAGGCCGGGTTCTGCCGTCGCGGCGGTTCTGGCGCCTGAATTGAAGCGCAGGATGTCGCGGATCATGCCGTGAAAGCCGGGTGAGAGCAGGTTGGTGCGCTGGCCGAACAGCGCATCGCCGGAGCGCAGGGCATATTCCAGCCGCCCTCCGTCCAGCGAGACGCCAAAGCTCATGTCGCTTTTTTCCACCGGCACATCCAGATCGCGGAACAATGCGGTCAGGTGGGGGTAGTTGGCGTAGTTGAACACGATGAATCCGGTATCCACCGGCTGATCGCCGTTGCGCCCGGCGACGACAGTGCGGGCATGGCCGCCCAGGCGCGATTCCGCCTCGTAGATCGTGACGTGATGATGCGTGCTCAGCAGCCAGGCGGCGGACATGCCGGATATGCCGCCGCCGATGATGGCAATGCGCTGAGGGGCACCGCGGGTCAGATCGAAAGGCATGGATGACGCTCCGGCGAATGGTTATGGTCCGGGATACGGCGGAAATGGCGCGTCGGATCATTCGGTTGCGCAAGGTCAGGTATTTTCTGTAGCCATGTGATCCGGGGGGGCATGTGCCGCGTATCCCCGGCATGACACTTGAAGATGACATGTCGGGTCGCCACGACCCCAGCGGCGGTCAGGACTTGCAGGAGCCTGCGGTTCGGGATCAGATCGCTATGGCATCAAAGGGTATCGGCGTGCAGACCAGTTCAGGATCCGACATGACACAGGCGCTGATCGCGGTGCGCGACCGGCGCGACCGGGTCGCATTCGGCCGGCTGTTCGACCATTTCGGGCCAAGGCTCAAGGCGATGCTGCTGCGCAACGGAATGCGGGACGGTACGGCAGAGGATATCGTGCAAGAGGTCATGCTGACCGTGTGGCACAAGGCGTCGCAGTTCGATCCGCATCGCGCCGAAGCCTCGGCCTGGATCTACCGCATCGCGCGGAACCGCCAGATCGACGTCGTGCGCCGCCGCCCGCCCCCGGCACCCGATGTGCTGGAGGAACAACTCGACACCGCCCCCGATGCCGCGCAGATGCTTGCCCTGTCGCAAGAGGCACGCCTGCTGCGCGAAGCCATTGCCAAGCTGTCGCCCGAACAATGCCGCGCCATCGAACACGCTTATATGGAAGACATGCCCCACAGCCAGATCAGCCAGTTGACCGGATTGCCGCTTGGAACGATCAAGTCGCGCATCCGGTTGGGCCTGGATCGGCTGCGGCATGAACTTCAGGGTCTCAAACCATGACACCGATTTCCCATCACATCCCCGACGATCTGCTGCGTGCCTATGCCACCGGCAACCTGCCTCATGCGTTTTCCGTTGTCGTGGCGGCCCATGTGTCGATCTGCGATGCGTGCCGCGCCCAGGTCGAGGCCGAGGAAATGCTGGGCGGCGCCTTGCTGGATCGCTGTGGCACGGCGGATCTTTCCGTCTCGGCGCGCGACAGGCTGATGGCGGCGCTGGACAGCCTGCCCCCACCCCCTGCGCCGGTGCGGGCCTCTGGCATCTTTCCGGCGCCGGTCATGCAGGCGCTGGACGGAAATCCGCCGAAATGGCGGATGCTGGGCGGGGGGATCCGGCAGCAGATCCTGTCGGCGGATGCCGAAGGCTCATTGCGCCTGCTGTATATTCCGCCAGGGCGGGCCGTGCCGGAACATGGCCATCGGGGCCTGGAGATGACCCTGGTGTTGCAGGGCAGCTTTTCGGACAGTGCCGGGCGCTTCGGGCGCGGTGACGTGGAATGCGCCCATGACGATGTGGACCATCAGCCGATTGCCGATGCGGGTCTGCCCTGCATCTGTCTGGCGGCGACGGATGCACCGTTGCGATTCCATGCCATGATGCCGCGTCTGTTGCAGCCGCTGTTCCGAATCTGACATGTCATTCGCGGGCAAGCGGGTCTGGATCATCGGGGCGAGTGCAGGGATAGGTGCCGCGCTTGCCCGCGCCTTTGCCGCCGAAGGGGCGGTGCTGATCCTGTCCGCCCGCGATGCGGATGCCTTGCATGGCTTGGCGGCAGAGTGTGGCGGGGCGCAGGTGATGCCGCTGGATCTGGCTGTTCCCGAGACCTTGGCCACGGCGGTTGAACAGCTTGCCACCCAGCCAAAGCTGGATGCGATCCTGTGCACCGCAGCGCTGTATGATCCCTCGAACGTCGCCGAGATGGTGCCGGAGCGCGCCGCGCAGATGGTGCGTGTCAATCTGCTGGGAACGTTGGAGGTGGCCCGCCTGTGCCCGCCATTGTTGCGCGATGGCGGTCAGCTTGCGCTGTTCGGGTCTGTTGCGGGGTATATCGGCCTGCCGGGCGGCCAGCCCTATTCGGCCACCAAGGCTGCGGTGAACAATCTGGCGGAAAGCCTTGCGGCGGAACTGGCGCCACGGGTGAATGTCCGGCTGATCTGCCCCGGCTTTGTCCGCTCGCGCTTGACGGAAAAGAACACCTTCACGATGCCCGCGATCATCACGCCCGAGGAAGCCGCCGCCCATGTGGTGCGCGGGTTGAAGGGGCGTGCATTCGAAATTCACTTTCCCAAGCGATTCACCCTGGTGGTGAAACTGCTGCGGCTGTTGCCCTATGGGCTGTCGTTGCGGCTGACACGCCGGATCGGATGATGGGTCAGGCGAGCTTTCCGCTGACCGCTGCAACACCTGCCCAGGCAGAGACCCCGGTCAGCAGGGCGCCCCAGATCAGGTCAACGACAACCTGTTGCGGCGACCAGTCGGCCAGCGTGGCGTAGTTGGTCATTTCATAGGTGCCGTAGCACAGGAACCCAAGGATCATGCCGCCGACCAGGGCTTGCAGCGGCGCGCTGTCCTTCAGAGCGGGGCAGGACACAAACCAGAGAAGACCGGCGACATAGGCCATGTAGAACACCGCCGCCGGGCCAAGCCGCAGCGGAGACGCCAGCAGATGCCCGACATGTCGGTCGAATACGGGGCGTATCAACAGGTTGATGCCGATCACGTCCAGACCAAGGAACACGACGACAGTCACCAAATACAGGATCAGGGTCTGGGTCATATGCGCCTCGTGTGCTGGGTTCCCGATGGATACGCGCCTGCCGTGCCGGTGGATCATTCAGCAGGCGCCAGTGACCCTGCGAATGAGCGATCACGCCTGCCAATCCGCTGGGCTGAAAACCAAAAGGCGCGCAACCTGTTGAGGATGCGCGCCTTTTGCGGCGAATTGGTGCCCAGAAGAGGACTCGAACCTCCACACCTTGCGGCACACGGACCTGAACCGTGCGCGTCTACCAATTCCGCCATCTGGGCACGGTTTGTATGGCGTCGATGTATCGCCCCGTGTGGGGGGTGTCAACAGGGCCGATGCGGCGACAATGCCGGAACAGCCGGTGACGCCGCGCGCCTGCGGCCCGGCATCCCGCAGGGGCCGAAGGGGGCGGCGGTGCTGCAACACGGTGTCGGGTTCTCGGCCTGGCGAACCCACGGGGCGGCTTGCGGTGCAGGGGGCGTTGCCACCCTGGCGCGCGCAGGGCAAGGGCGCGGCCCCAGACAGACGAAAGCCGCGCAACCCGTTGAGGATGCGCGGCTTTTCGGCAAGAATTGGTGCCCAGAAGAGGACTCGAACCTCCACACCTTGCGGCACACGGACCTGAACCGTGCGCGTCTACCAATTCCGCCATCTGGGCACGGTTGGTATGGCGCCGATGTATCGCCCCGTGCGAAGGGTGTCAACAGGGGGCGGCATGGATATTTCATGCAGATGTCATCATCCCCGGCGTGCAGATCGGGGCCGGTTGTGAACCCTGTCCCGTGGTGCGGCGGCGCGCCCGGCGCGGATCAGCCCGCGCTGCGTTCGCCAGTGCCGAATCGCTCGATGATCCGGTCACGGATCTGGTCGCGCGCCTGACGATAGGCGGCCAGCTTTGCATCGCGCGTGCTGCCGATCGCGGTCGGATCCATGATCGGCCAGTAGACCACCTCGACATGGGAATGCCGCGTCAGATCCAGCGCCAGCCTCTGGCTTGCGGGGGACAGGGCGACGATCAGGTCGAACTGGCCTAAATCGTCGCCCCAATCCTGCATTTCCTCGAAACTGCGCGACCGATGGCGCGACAGCTCTATTTCCAGCTCGCGGCAGACAGCGACGGAGAAACCGTCGATCTCCATGTCGTTGCGCACACCTGCCGATTGAACATAGGCGCGCTGCCCATGCAGGTGTTTCATCAACCCCTCGGCCATGGGCGACCTCACCGCGTTGTGATCGCAGCAGAAGAGTACCGCCTGCGGAAACCCTTCGGCCAAGCTCACCCCCAGTGCAGCACGCAGATCAGGGTGAACAGGCGGCGGGCGGTGTCGATATCGACCTCGGCCTTGCCATCCAGCCGTTCCTGCAAGGTGCGCGCGCCTTCGTTGTGGATCCCGCGGCGCGCCATGTCGATGGCCTCGATCTGGCTGGGCGGCAGGCGCTTCACCGCGTCGAAATAGCTTTCGCAGATCTGGAAATAGTCTTTGACGACCTGCCGGAACGGGCCAAGCGACAGATGGAATTCCCCGATCTTGTCGCCCGTTTCCGTGGCAATGTCGAACACAAGCCGCCCTTCGCGGATCGCCAGCCCAAGCCGGAATGGTCCGGGTGGCTGATCGCGCCCCTCACGGGCGGGCAGGGCAAAGCTGTTGTCTTCCAGCAGGTCGAAAATCGCAACGCGCCGCTCCTGCTCGATGGCCGGGGTCGGCGGCGCAAGGCCGCGGTCGTCGATCTCGATATGGCAGATGCGGGTCATGGCAGTTTCCGTCTTGGCCACGCAGTGATGCCCGAGACCCGACCCTGGTGCAAGCGGTGAAAGGAGATGCGGCGCATCCGGCGCCCCGCTGCATGGGCGGGTGTGATCCGCAGGGCGCTGCGCCGCGTAGTCCGGACACATCATCAGGAGGCGGCACAATGCGACTGGCATGGACGGCGGCACTGGTATTCTGGGCCGGATCGGCAATCGCGCAGGACACGGCACCGGGCGCGGGGATTCGCGCCGTTATCGGCAATCAGATCACGGCTTTGCAGGCGGATGATTTCCCGATGGCCTTCAGCTATGCCGCGCCCGGCATCAAGCGATTGTTCGGCACGCCAGAGCAGTTCGGCGCCATGGTGCGCCAGGGCTATCCGATGGTGTATCGTCCGGCTGACATCCGTTGGCTGCCCCTGCGCGAGACCGGGGGCATGATGGTGCAACGGGTGATGATCCGCGATGCCGAGGGCCGGGTGCACTTTCTCGACTATGAGATGAGTCCCTCTGACGAGGGCTGGCAGATCAACGCCGTGCGCCTGTTGCCACCGCAAGGCGCTGGCGCCTGAGCCACCGGGCGCGCGGGGCATTTACCGCGCGGAAACCTTCATCGTGATAGCCCTGTGCAGGTCAGGGCAGCCGTCCGGCGTTTTTTCCACCCGAGGAAAACGGCGCACGGCCCTGCCCATGGTCATCGCGTCGGCCGGTTGGTCTGCATGTGCGGGGCGATGCAGGACACGAGGTTTCACGCGATGAACAAGGCGATCACCGACGGGCTGGTACTGCGGCCCACCCCTTTTTCTGCCGGGCTTTCGCTCTGGTCTTCGGGCGATGGAACGCCCGGTTCCACCAGCTATGACGGTGCCGCGAACGCGGCCTTTGTCGCGGCGGATCAGGATTTCGGCGGTTGCCTGGAGCTGATCAAGACCGCGAATACCCAGCGCCTGCGCTATATGGTGCAGACGCCGTTTCAGCCGGGAATGTATCTGCAACTTACCGTGCGGCTCAAGGTCGTGTCGGGTGCGCTGCCCGGCGCTCGTGTGTCCTGCCTGCCCATCAACGCGGGCGGATCCGTCGTGCCGGGCCTGCCGTGGGTGACGGACAGCGTGGCGTTCAGCAGCTATGGCGAGGTGCTGACCCTGCGCGCGATCATCGGATCCGGCGCCCGTCAGGGGGTCGATCTGGTCTGGGGCACGGCGCCGGTTGCGGCGCATGTCGGCATAGATCTGACGGGTGCCAACGGGGGCGTGGTACGCATCGACGATTTTGTCGTCGAGGATGTGACGGATGTCTTCCATCGCAAGCTGATGCCCTGGGTCGATGTGCGCGATCATGGCGCGCTGGGCGACGGGACGACGAACGATCTGTCTGCCTTTGCCGCCGCCGATGCGGTGGCCGTGGCGGCGGGGCAGTCGGTGCTGATTTCGGCGGGCGTGTACCGGCTGAACGGCAATTTCACCTTTTCCGCCCCGGTGATGTTTGAAGGGACCATTGTGATGCCTGCCGCCAACCGGCTGGCGCTGACCCGCAACTTCGACCTTGAAAGCTATGCGGCAGCCTTTGGCAGCGAAACCGAGGGGCTGAAGCGCGGGCTTCAGGCGCTGTTCCATTTCAGCGATCATGTGTCCTTTGATCTCAACGGGCGGTCAGTGAACGTGACCGAGCCGATTCCGGTGGCCGAGAATGCCGGGGTCGCAGGCGCCTCTTTCGTGCAGCGCCGCGTGCTGGACAACGGACAGCTTGTGGCGGTGGCGGGCCCGGCCTGGGCGCCGGGTGTTGTCACGTCGCAGGCGACCTATGCGACCTCCAGCCCCTATCAGCTGTCGGGGGTGGCGAATGTGGCCAATATCGAAGTGGGTGCACTGGTCACGGGCACCGGCGTTGCGCGCGAGACCTATGTGCGGTCCAAGAATGTGGCCGCCGGAACGGTCGAACTGAGCCTGCCCCCAGGTGCACAGGGCGGAACGCGCACCTATACCTTCACCCGGTTCCGCTATTTGCTGGATTTCTCGGGGTTCGGCCGGCTCGACCGTTTCGAGATGACCAATGTGGAATTCCTCTGCAACAGCACGGCCAGCGCGATCATGCTGCCGCCCTCGGGCATCACGACGCGGATTCACGGATGTTCGTTCGACCGGCCCAAGGATCGTGCCATCACCTCGATCGGCACCGGATGCCAGGGGCTGATGGTGGACGAGTGCAATTTCCTGTCCAGTGAAATGCCGGTGGCGGTGCAGGACCGCAGCAGCGTGGGCATCAACGTGAACGCCAATGACGTGAAGATCCGCGACAACCGCGCAGTGCGGTTCCGGCATTTCGTGGTGATCCATGGGTCGGGCCACATGTTCGTGGGCAACCACTGGTTCCAGGGCGACGGGGCGCAACCCGGCGTGCGCACCGCCGGGGTCGTGATGACGGGGATCAACGTCAAGACCCTGTTCACCGGCAACTATGTCGACAACAGCTTTCTCGAGCTCACCAACGAACGCGAACCCGACCCGGACTGGAACAACCAGTTCAGCTTTGGCGGGATCACCATCACCGGCAACATCTTTACCACCATCGGGGCCATGAGCAGCTTTGCCTGGATCGTGGTGACGCCGCGCGGATCGGGGCATTACCTGCAAGGCGTCTCGATCACCGGCAACACCTTCCGCACCATGAGCGGCAATATCGACCGGGCGGAAAAGGTGGACACCACCTGGGCAGATCTGAACTACACGCGGTTTCGCAATGTCACGGTGCACGGCAACAACTTCAATGGTGTGACTGCGGGATGCTACAACCCGGTCACGGTGCGCCACGACCAGAACAGTGCCGCCAGCGCCTGGACGGTAGAGGCCGGGACCAACCTTGCCTTTGGCGGCCATGCGCGTGTCGTGACCGGCGTTGTGCCCGGCGGGCCGGTGTTGCAAGGCGCTACGCAACGCTATGACATGCCTTGGGTGCAGACCGAACAGGGCAGTTCAAAGCAGAACGTGCTGGTGCGCTGGCCGGTGGCGGTGACGGGCACGGTCTGGGTGACGGTGCGGGCCGACAACCCGGTGTGAGCGCGGCAAGGGGTCAGGGGGGGCGTGCGTCCGCCCCCCCTGACCCGTTCCGGGCCATGCATCCCCAAGGATACCCGGATCGGGGCGGGCGCGGCGGTGTCGTGGTGGTGTTGCAGGGCCATGCGATGGGGGGTTGCCGCAAGGCGCCCTGACGGTGCATCTTGGGCGACCAGTTTCGAAGGCTTGTATCGTGACCGATCTTCAGACCCCTCCCGCCCAGACTGCCGAGAATTTCATGGATGCGCGCGCCGCAGTGGCGCGGCTGAAGGCGCTGTATGCCGAGGCGACGGGCTTTTTGCTCGAACAATTCGCGGCCAGCCTCAAGGGCCGGCCTGCCGGGCGCGTGCGGGCCTATTACCCCGAGATCCGGTTCACCGTCACCAGTTTCGACCGGATCGACAGCCGGCTGGCCTTTGGCCATGTGGCCGAGCCGGGGGTCTATGCCACCACGGTCACGCGGCCGGATCTGTTCGACAATTACCTGACCCAGCAGCTTGACCTGCTGCTGCGCAACCATGGCGTTCCTGTCCAGATCGGCGTGTCGGAAACGCCGATCCCGCTGCATTTCGCGGTGGCCCATGCCGGAACGGTGACGGTGCCGCAGGAAGGTGTGCTGGAGTTCTCGTTGCGCGATGTGTTCGATGTGCCGGATCTGGCGACCACGAATGATGACATCGTCAATGGCGACCGGCTGCACCACCCCGATGGATCGCGCCCCCTCGCGGCCTTTACCGCGCAGCGGGTGGATTATTCGCTTGCCCGTCTGTCGCATTACACCGCGACCGATGCCGGCCATTTCCAGAACCACGTGCTGTTCACCAACTACCAGTTCTATGTCGAGGAATTCGAGGCCCGCGCCCGCGCGGCGCTTGCATCACCGGAAGGCGGCTATACCGCCTTTGTCGGTCCGGGCAATCAGGTGATCACCACGCCGGACGGCGAGATGCCGGGGCTGTCCAAGCTGCCGCAGATGCCAGCCTATCACCTCAAGCGGGCTGACGGGCAGGGGATCACGCTGGTCAATATCGGGGTGGGGCCGTCGAATGCCAAGACGGCGACCGACCATATCGCGGTGCTGCGCCCCCATGCCTGGCTGATGGTGGGGCATTGCGCCGGGCTGCGCAACACCCAGCAACTGGGCGATTTCGTGCTAGCCCATGCCTATCTGCGCGAAGATCATGTGCTGGATGCCGATCTGCCGGTCTGGGTGCCGATCCCGGCGCTGGCCGAGATCCAGATCGCGCTGCAAGAGGCGGTGGCCGAGGTGACGCGGCTTGATGGTTACGAGCTCAAGCGCATCATGCGCACCGGCACGGTGGCCACCATCGACAACCGCAACTGGGAGTTGCGCGACCAGTCGGGGCCGGTGGCCCGGCTGTCGAAATCCCGCGCCATCGCGCTGGACATGGAAAGCGCCACGATTGCCGCCAATGGCTACCGGTTCCGGGTGCCCTATGGCACGCTGCTGTGCGTCTCGGACAAGCCGCTGCACGGTGAATTGAAGTTGCCCGGCATGGCGACAGAGTTCTACCGCACCCAGGTCGGGCGGCATCTGGAAATCGGGATGCGCGCGATGGAACGGCTGCGCGAGATGCCGCTGGAACGGATCCACAGCCGCAAGCTGCGCAGTTTCGACGAGACGGCATTCCTGTGATTGCAGGAAAATCGGCGCGAAAGCGCGCATTCCATGCCTTTCGGGCTTGAACTGATCCGCGAAAACCTGTGTAGCGCATCGGTGGCCCGACACTCGGGGCAATCACGAAATCCTGGACCAACCGGGACCGAACCAAGGATGCAGCCAATGTCCAAACCGATGACCAAGACCCAGCTCGTCGCCGCTGTCGCCGAAGCCATGGGCGCCGACCGCAAGACCGCGACCGCCGCACTGGATGCCATGGCCGATGTCGTGGCGCGCGAAGTCGCCGCCGGCGGCACCGTGACCCTGCCGGGGATCGGCAAGATCGCCTGCAAAGAACGCCCCGAGCGTCAGGTGCGCAACCCCGCCACCGGCGAGATGGTGACCAAGGCCGCTGACAAGCAGGTCAAGATTGCGGTCGCCAAGGCGCTGAAAGACAGCGTGAACGCCTGATAGGGTCTGGCCGCCTCCGTCTGGTTACAGGGGGCGGCCTTTTTCGTGGCGCGATTGTCGCCGCGCCATCGCCCGTGCGGCGATACCGCCCCTGGCACACTGCCTTTGGGGCCATGCCTTCCCCGGCGCCAGTCTGCGATACTCCGGTCACGAATCGCCTTCGGGCCTTTGCTGCGGAGTTTGCCATGCGTCGTCTGTCATTTGTGATGTGTCTTGCCCTTGCCGGTCCGGCCGCAGCCCAGGAAGTGGGGCGCGTCGGGGTGGACTGGATCGGCAATGATGTAGTGATCGAGGCCATCGACGACCCTAAGGTGCAGGGCGTCACCTGCCATATCGCCTATTTCGACCGTTCGCTGATCGACAGGTTGAAGCAGGGCAACTGGTTCGAGGATCCGTCGAACGCGGCCATCTCCTGCCGCCAGACCGGCCCGATCGTGCTGGGCGACATCGACCGCGGCCGCAACGGCGAGCGGGTGTTTTCCGAAAGCCGGTCGCTGGTGTTCAAGAGCCTGCGGGTGACGCGGATTTATGACGAGGCGCGGCACACCCTGATCTACCTCAGCCATGCGAATGAGTTGGTCGAAGGCTCGGCCAAGGTGGCGATCTCGACCATCCCCATAGCCGCGCAGCCCTGAACAGAGCCGCCGCCGCAAATGTCTTGAGGATTGGAGCGGGTAGCGGGAATCGAACCCGCCCCATCAGCTTGGAAGGCTGAGGCGCTACCACTACACCATACCCGCGAGCGCCCCTGTCAGATACAGGGGCCTGCGGGGCAGATCAAGGGGGGAACGTGGCCTTGGCGGGATTGTCCTCTGCGCTGCGAGGATCGCCGGATCGGGGCCGCGCGGGGGTTTCGCGGCCGCATTGCCCGCCGGTCTGTGGCCGGCATCTGCCGACAGGGCAGGCGGGTGTTTGCAGATTGCTACATCGCCGGGCGTTTTGGGCTTGATTGCTTGTTCGGCGGGCGGATGATGGGCGGCAGGCAATCGTGCCGCCTTGTGGCATCTGTGACCCCCGGCAGGGCTGCTATCCAAGGATGAAACAAGACCGAAGCCCCGAAAGAGAGCCATGTCGATCAAGGCCGCCATCCATCACCTGACGCATTACACCTATGATCGCCCGGTGATGCTCGGGCCACAGGTCATCCGGCTTCGGCCAGCGCCGCACAGCCGCACGCGGGTGATCAGCCATTCGCTGAAGGTCAGTCCCGGCGGGCACTTCGTGAACCACCAGCAGGATCCCTATGGCAACTGGCTGGCGCGCTTTGTCTTTCCCGATCCGGTGACAGAGCTGAAGATCGAGGTCGATCTGGTGGCGGACATGTCGGTCTACAATCCCTTCGACTTCTTTGTCGAAGAGGCGGCGGAGGAATGGCCCTTCGACTATCCGCTGGATGTGCAGGACGATCTGTCGATCTACCGCAAGGCAGAGCCGCTGGGGCCGGACTTCGATGCCTATCTTGCCAGGATTCCGCGTATCAGGACGCGGACGGTGGATTTTGTTGTCGGCCTGAACCGGGATCTGTCCAATCACATCACCTATCTGATCCGCATGGAACCGGGCGTGCAGACCCCGGACGAAACGCTGGCGCTGGGGTCCGGGTCGTGTCGGGATTCCAGTTGGCTGCTGGTGAATATCCTGCGGCATCTGGGGTTTGCCGCGCGTTTCGTGTCGGGCTATCTGATCCAGTTGAAACCCGACCTGAAGGCGCTGGACGGCCCAAGCGGGACCGAGGTGGATTTCACCGACCTTCACGCCTGGGTCGAGGTCTATCTGCCGGGCGCGGGCTGGATCGGGCTGGATCCGACCAGTGGCCTGATGGCGGGCGAAAGCCATATCCCGCTGGCCGCCACCCCGCATTACCGCAACGCGGCGCCCATCGTGGGCGGCTTTTCCGCGGCGGGCACGCCCAAGGTTGACTTTGACTTTGACATGAAGGTGATGCGGGTGGCCGAACATCCGCGCATCACCAAACCGTTCAGCGACGAGTCGTGGCAGCAGCTGAACGCGCTTGGCCAAAAGGTAGACGAGGCGTTGCGGATCGGGGATGTGCGGCTGACCATGGGCGGCGAGCCGACCTTTGTCTCCATCGACGATTTCGAAAGCGACGAATGGAACACCGCCGCCGTCGGCCCGACCAAGCGCGACCGCGCCGATGTGCTGATCCGCCGTCTGCGCGACAGGTTCGCACCGGGTGGTTTCCTGCATTACGGACAGGGCAAGTGGTACCCCGGCGAAACCCTGCCGCGCTGGACGTTCAGCCTGTACTGGCGGGCAGATGGCGCGCCGGTCTGGAGCAACCCCGATCTGATCGCGGCCGAAGGCGTGGATCAGGGCGTCAGCGCCCTGGATGCGCAGGAATTGCTGCGCGAGATGGCTGCGGAACTGGAAATTCCCGAAGAGAACATCCTGCCCGCCTACGAGGATCCGGCCGAGTGGCTGGTGAAAGAGGCGAAACTGCCCGAGAATGTGACGCCAGAGAACTCCCGGCTCGACGACCCCGAGGAACGCCACCGCATTGCCACGGTCTTTGATCGCGGCCTTACCCATCCGGTCAGCTTCGTTCTGCCGGTCCAGCCCTGGATGGGGCGCGACGGGCGGCGGAAATGGTATTCCGAACGCTGGCGGCTGCGCCGCGGGCGGATGTTCCTGGTGCCCGGTGACAGCCCGGCAGGGTATCGCCTGCCACTGGGCAGCCTGCCTTGGCTAAACCCCTCGCAATATCCCTATGTCAATCCGATGGACCCGACGGTCGAGCGGCCGGATCTGCCCGAGACGCCGACGATCGACCCTCAGCGCAAGACGCAGGCAATGGCCTCGTTCGTGCCGTCGCCTGCCATGTCGGGGTTCGTGCCCCAGGTGCCGTCAGAGCTGGAGGGTTCGGTGCGAACCGCGCTGGCGGTCGAACCGCGCGACGGGCGGTTGTGCGTGTTCATGCCGCCCGTGACCACGCTGGAGGACTATCTGGATCTGCTGCGCGTTGCAGAAGCCGCGGCGACCCGGCTGGGGCTGAAGGTGCATATCGAGGGCTATCAACCCCCGCAGGATCCGCGCATGAACGTGATCCGTGTGGCACCGGATCCCGGTGTGATCGAGGTGAACATCCATCCTGCGCGGTCCTGGGACGAATGCGTCTCGATCACGCAAGGCGTCTATCACGAGGCCCGCCAAACCCGGCTGGGCGCCGAGAAATTCATGATCGACGGCCGGCATACCGGGACCGGCGGCGGCAACCATGTGGTCGTTGGGGGCGCCACCACGATGGACAGCCCGTTCCTGCGCCGCCCCGACCTGCTGAAATCGCTGATCCTGCACTGGAACCGGCACCCGTCGCTGTCCTATCTGTTCTCGGGACTGTTCATCGGGCCGACCAGTCAGGCCCCCCGTATGGACGAGGCGCGGCACGATTCGTTGTACGAGCTGGAGATAGCCCTGTCGCAGATCCCGGCTCCGGGGCGGGGCGAGGCGCCGCTGCCCTGGCTCACCGACCGGCTGTTGCGCAACCTGTTGACGGATGTCACGGGCAACACCCATCGGGCGGAAATCTGCATCGACAAGCTGTATTCCCCGGACGGCCCGACGGGGCGGCTGGGGCTGGTGGAGTTCCGCGGCTTCGAGATGCCGCCGGATGCCCGCATGAGCCTTGCGCAGCAACTGCTGTTGCGCGCGCTGATCGCGCGGTTCTGGGCGGTGCCGGCGCAGGGGGATCTGGTGCGCTGGGGCACGGCGCTGCATGACCGCTTCATGCTGCCGCATTATGTGTGGGAGGATTTCCGCGATGTCCTGGCCGATCTGCGCCAGCACGGGTTCGATCTGAAAGAAGAATGGTTCGTCGCCCAGGCCGAGTTCCGGTTCCCCTTTTGCGGCGAGGTGGAATATGACGGGGCGCAACTGGAACTGCGTCAGGCGTTGGAACCCTGGCATGTGTTGGGCGAAACGGGCGCCATCGGTGGCACGGTGCGCTATACCGACAGTTCCACCGAACGGTTGCAGGTCCGCCTGCGGACTGCGAACCCCGGCCGCTATACCGTTGCCTGCAACGGGCGCGAGGTGCCGCTGGCGCAGGTGGCGAACGGCGTTTCCGTGGCCGGGGTGCGCTACAAGGCGTGGGAACCTGCAAGCGCGATGCACCCGACGCTTGCCGCCCAGACCCCGCTGACCTTCGACATCCACGACCGCTGGTCCGGTCGGGCGCTTGGGGGGTGTGTCTACCATGTCGCGCATCCGGGAGGGCGCAACTACGACACCTTCCCTGTCAACGGCAACGAGGCCGAGGCGCGACGGCTGGCGCGGTTCGAGCCGATGGGCCACAGCCCCGGCTGGCATCCGGTCGGGGTGGAACGGCGCCATCCCGAATTCCCGATGACGCTTGACCTGCGGCGGCCGATCGGCATCTAGTCCGGCATATGGACAGGACGGCGCAGGACAGGTCTGGGGGTGGCGCCCCCGTCAGCCGTGATCGCGGGCTGGCGGCCTATCGCCCCTTGCCCGGCGTGCCCGATGAGCTGGTGTCGGCGGATGGCACGCTCCGTCCGCTTTGGCGACCGCTGATCAGCCAGTTGCAACGCCTCGACGACGAGGAACTGGCCCGTGCATTGGGCCGCGCCGATCAGTATCTGCGCGATTCCGGGGTGTTCTATCGCCAGTATGGCGCGGGGCAGTCGGTCGAGCGGCCCTGGCCACTGGCGCATTTTCCCGTGCTGATCGACGAAGGCGACTGGGCGCGGCTGTCCGCCGCGCTGATCCAGCGGGCCGATCTGCTAGAGGCGTTGATGGCCGATCTTTATGGCCCCAACCGCATGGTCGCCCAAGGGCATCTGCCACCGGCCCTGATCACGCAGAACCCCGAATGGTTGCGGCCCATGGTCGGGGTGCCACCCCGGTCGGGACATTACCTGCATTTTGTCGCCTTTGAACTCGGGCGTGGCCCCGATGGGGGCTGGTGGGTCCTGGCCGACCGCACGCAGGCGCCATCCGGCGCGGGCTATGCGCTGGAAAACCGCGTGGCGACCAGCCGCGCCTTTTCCGACGTGTTCGAAGGCCAGAACATTCACCGTCTTGCCGGGTTCTTCCGCGACTTCCGCGATACCTTGCTGGCGATGCGTGCCGACCGCGATGCGAATGTGGCCATCCTGACGCCCGGCCCGTTGAACGAAACCTATTACGAACAGGCCTGGCTGGCGCGCTATCTGGGCTTTGCGCTTGTGCAGGGCGAGGATCTGGCGGTCGAGAACGGGCAGTTGATGCTGCGCACGGTTTCGGGGCTGCGGCCGCTGGATGTGCTGTGGCGGCGGCTGGATGCGGGGTTTGCCGATCCGCTGGAACTGGACCCCGCATCGCGCATCGGCACGCCGGGGATGGTGTCGGCGCTGCGGCAGGGCGGGGTGACGATGGTGAATTCGCTGGGCTCCGGCGTGTTGGAAACGCGGGCGCTGATGGCGTTTCTGCCCACGCTGGCGCCGCATCTGGTGGGCGCGCCGCTGGCCATGCCGAACATTGCCACCTGGTGGTGCGGTTCGGCGGCGGAACGGGCGGCGGTGCTGGCAGACCCTGCGCGCATGGTGCTGTCCCCGGCGCTTGGCACCGGCCTGCCCTATGACCGGCAAGGCGAAACCGAACTGGCCGCCGACCTGCCGCGCGACGATCTGGCGCGGCGGCTGGAAACCGGCGGTGCCGCGCTGGTTGCGCAAGAGGCGGTGACGCTGTCGACCACGCCCGCCTTGCTGGATGGCCGGATCGCCCCCCGCCCCATGAGCCTGCGGGTGTTTCTGGCGCGCACCGCCACGGGCTGGCAGGTGATGCAGGGCGGCTTTGCCCGCATCGGCGCGGCGGCCGATCCGATGGCGCTGGCGATGCAGCGTGGCGGGGCTGCGGCGGATCTGTGGATTGTCAGCGGGCAGGATGTGCCCGCGATTTCCATGGTGGCCAGGCCGTCAGGGCCCTATCGGCGGTTGGCGCCGGGGGCGCTGCCGTCGCGCGCGGCGGACAATCTGTTCTGGCTGGGGCGGTATGTCGAACGGGTGGAAGGCGTCGTCCGGCTGCTGCGCGCCCGCAATGTCCGGCTGGCCGAAAGCGGGCGGGCGGCGGCGCCCCTCTTGGCGGCGCTGGATCCGATTGCCGAAAGCTATGGCGTCGATCCCCAGGAGGGGATCCCCCAGGGCCTGATCGACACGCTGGCCGCCGCGATTTCCAGCGCAGGCCAGATCCGCGACCGTTTCTCCCCCGATGGCTGGTCGGCGCTGGCCGATCTGGACAAGACCGCCCGCCGCATGGCCCATCGTGTGGCGCCAGGCGACGATGCGGCGCGGGCGCTGTCGGCATTGCTGCGCAAGCTGGCAGGATTCTCGGGGCTGGTGAACGAGAACATGTACCGCTTTCTGGGCTGGCGCTTTCTGACCATCGGGCGCCAGCATGAACGGGCCATGGCCATGACAGGGCTGTTGGCAGCCCTGGCCGACGAGGCGGCGCCCCACGGCGCGCTGGATCTGTGTGTGGAACTGGGCGACAGTGTGCTGACCCATCGGCGGCGCTTTACCATGGGCACACGCCGGGAAACCGTGATCGACCTGCTGGCGCTCGATCCGATGAACCCCCGCTCGATCCGTCATCAACTGGACGGCATGATGGCACAGGTGCAGATGCTGCCGGGCGCGGCCGATCATGGCCAGTTGTCGGATCTGGGCCGTGCGATGCTGCGCTGTCAGGCCGAAGTGGCCACCGAAACCCCCGAAACCCTGACCACCGAGGCGCTGGAGACGTTGCGGAGCCGCATCGCGCAGTTGTCCGATCTTGTGACAGGGGCGTATCTGCGGTGACGCTGTATGCCTTGCGCCTTGCGATCCACTACGAGTTTGATCGCCCGACCGGGGCGGGGCGGCAACTTTTCCGCATTCTGCCCGCCGACGTGCCGGGGCTGCAACGCCTGCATCTTGTCCGGGTGATGCTGTCGCCCGCCCCCGCCGAGCGGGTGGAGTTCACCGATTTTTTCGGGACCAGGGTGATCGAGGTGGCGATGCCACCGGGCCTGACCACATTTGACCTGGTGCTGGAGGCGCGGGTGGAGCGCGAGGTGCCGGACCCCGAACTGGATATGTCGCCGCCGCCCGCCGCGCTGGTCGCCGAGATTGCGGCCTGCCGCGATGTGGCCCATGCCTCGCCGCATCACTTTCTGGCTCCGTCGCGCCGGATTCCGGCGATGCCTGCCGTGGCCCGCTTCGCGGCCTCTGCGGTCAGGGGTGCGCCGACGGTGCAACAGGCGATCGTGCGTCTGGGGCAGGCGCTGCATCGCACGATGACCTTCGATGCCAAGGCAACCCTCGTGGACACCCCGCCGGACCAGGCCTTTGCGCAACGGCGCGGGGTCTGTCAGGATTTCGCGCAGATCATGGTGGGGGGCCTGCGCAGCCTGGGCATTCCGGCGGCCTATGTCGCGGGCTATCTGCGCACGCTGCCGCCTGCGGGCCAGCCCCGGCTGGTGGGCGCCGATGCCATGCACGCCTGGGTGCGCGCCTGGGCCGGGGAAAAGGCGGGTTGGGTGGATTTCGACCCGACCAATGCCTGCCTTGTGCGGGGCGACCACATCGACGTGGGCTTTGGCCGTGACTATGACGATGTCGCCCCGGTGACGGGCATGTTGCGGCTGGATGGCAGTCAGACCGGCAGCCACAGCGTTGACATCGAGGCGCTGGACGGCCCCTGATCGCGCTTGCGGTCCATGCCATGGCTGCGGCACATTAGGCCATGGATTGGACCCCGACCCTCTGCCTTGCTGCCGTGCGCCATGGTGCCGCGGGAGGGGCCGACATGCTGCGCGCGCTGCCCGAAGAGGCGCCGGTGGCGATTGTCTGCAATGGCACCACCCAGGCGGTGATGATGGCGACCCCGGCGGATATTGCCGATTTCGCCCATGGTTTTGCCCTGACCGAAGGTATCGTGCGATCCGCAGAGGATGTGCTGGAGTTCGAGGAGGTCCGGCAGGATACCGGCATCGAGGCGCGGCTGTGGCTTCCTGCCGAACGGGCAGAGGGCTTGGCCGAACGGCGCCGGGTCATGGCGGGGCCGGTGGGGTGCGGGCTGTGCGGTATCGACAGTCTGGCGCAGGCGCTGCGGCCGCTGCCCCCGGTCGCATCGGACCTGCGCCTGACGGTCGCGCAGGTGCAGCGCGCGCCCGAGGCGCTGCGCGCGCGGCAACCCTTGCAGGATGAAACCCGCGCCACCCATGCCGCCGGGTTCCTGGTGCCGGATCGTGGGATCGTCCTGGTGCGCGAGGATGTGGGGCGCCACAATGCGCTGGACAAGCTGATCGGGGCCCTGTTGCGCCACGGCCTTGATCCCGCGCAGGGGGCTGTGGTGATGACCAGCCGGATTTCGGTGGAGCTGGTACAGAAATGCGCCGTGGCCGGATGTCCGGTGCTGATTGCGGTATCGGCCCCGACGGCCCATGCGGTTCGGCTGGCCGACGGCGCCGGGATCACGCTGGCCGCATTGGTGCGGGGGGATGGGTTCGAGATCTTTGCCCATCCCTGGCGGATCCTGCCCTGAGGGGCGGCGGCGGGTCAGGCCCCGGCAACCCCGGCTTCGGCAAAGGTGGCCATGCCGGAATGGCAGGCCACGGCCCCTTGCACGATACCGATGGCCAGCGCGGCGCCAGAGCCTTCGCCAAGGCGCAGGCCCAGTGACAGCAGCGGGGCCTTGCCCAGACGCTCCAGCAGGCGAGCATGGCCTGGCTCTTGCGACACATGGCCCGCCAGGCAATGGTCAAGCGCGCCGGGGCGGGCGCAATGCAGCACCGCCGCCGCCGCCGTACAGATGAACCCGTCAAGCAGAACCGGAATCCGCAAGGTGCGGGCCCGCGCGATCGCGCCGGTCATCGCGGCGAGTTCGCGCCCGCCCAGACAGCGCAGCGCCTCGAACGGTCGGGCGGCGACATGGTGGCGGCCCAGCCCGGCGGCCACCACGCGGGCCTTGCGCGCCACCCCGGCATCGTCCAGGCCGGTGCCGCGCCCGACCCAGTCGGCAGGCGCCCCGCCCATCAGCGCGCAGGCCAGCGCCGCGGCCGAGGTGGTGTTGCCGATGCCCATTTCACCGACCACCAGCAGATCGGCCTGCGGATCCACCGCCTGCCACCCGGCGGACAAGGCGGCGGCGCAATCCGCTTCGGTCATCGCGGGCGCCAGCGTGAAATCTGCCGTGGGCCGGTCCAGATCCAACGCGACGACCGACAGGGTCGCGCCGAAACACCGGGCCAACTGGTTGATGGCCGCGCCGCCCGATTGAAAGTTCGCCACCATCTGCACGGTCACTTCCGGCGGAAAGGCGGACACCCCCTGCGCCACAACCCCATGGTTTCCGGCAAAGATCACCACCTGCGGGCGGTCCAGCCGGGGGCGTGGCTGGCCGCGCCAGCCTGCGTACCATATCGCCAGATCCTCCAGCCGCCCCAGCGCGCCGGGCGGTTTGGTCAACTGCGCGTCGCGCGCCCGCGCCAGGTCGCTGGCCTGGGCGTCGGGTTCGGGCAAGCTGCCCAGAGTGGCGGCAAAATCGGCGAGGGTGGCAAAGGTCATGCTCTTGTCCCGTTGTTCGGTCCCGTGCCATGGCTAACGCCGGGCGCCGGGCTGCGCCAGACGCGAAAGGGGCCAGATGGCGCAAGACAGCTTTGTACGGGTGTGGTGGGGCGATATCCGCGGCGCCTTCGGGCTTCTGACACGGTTGCCGCTGGGCGGGCCGGGGCGCGGCGCGGCAGGGTGCTGGGCCTGGCCCGTCGCGGGCGCGCTGGTCGGGGCACTGGCAGCCGCCGCCGGCTGGGGGGCGCTGTGGGCCGGGCTGCCGCCGGGCTGGGCCGCCGCGTTGGCGCTGGCCGTCCAGGCCGCCGCCACCGGCGCGCTGCACGAGGATGGCCTGGCCGATACCTTTGACGGCCTGATGGGCGGCCGTGATCCTGCCCGGCGGCTGGAGATTATGCGCGACAGCCGCATCGGCACCTTTGGTGCCCTGGCGCTGATGCTGGTCATCTTGGCCCGCTGGTCGGCGCTGGTTGTGCTGCTGCCGGTCGCCCCGCTGGCTGTGATCGGCATCGCGGCACTAAGCAGGGCCTGCATGGCGGTGCTGATGGCGGCCCTGCCGCCTGCACGCCTGGACGGTCTGTCGCGCCTGATCGGCCGGCCATCCGCCGCTGCGGCGGCGCTGGCAGTGGGGGTCGGGGGGGCGCTGGCGCTGGTCAGTCTGCCCGATGTCCGGGCCCTGCCTGTGGTGCTGATCGCGCTGGCCGGGATGCTGCTGGCCTTGGGGCGATGGGCGCGCGCACGGATCGGCGGCCAGACCGGCGACATCCTTGGCGCAGCGCAGCAACTGGCCGAGGCGCTGGCCTTGGGAATAATTGTCGCCGCCCCTTGACCTTCCCATGGCTGGAAGGTCCATCTGGTGGTGGGAAAGGACATCCACCATGCCCACCACCACAACTGTCGAGATCGAAGGACTGTATTGCGCGGCCTGTGTGGGCCGCGCCGAACGTGTGCTGCGCGCTCAGCCGGGAATTGCCGGGGCCGAGGTCAATCTGGCGCAGAACACCGCCCGCATCGGGTTTGCCGGAGCGGCGGATCTTGAGGCCGCCGATGCGGCGCTGAAACGGGCAGGCTATGGCCTGCGACAGGCGGTGACGCGGCTGGCGCTGGACGGGATGAGCTGCGCCTCTTGCGTCACGCGGGTCGAACGTGCGCTGACCGCATTGCCGGGTGTCCAGAGCGCCACGGCTAATCTGGCGGATACCTCTGTGACAGTGCACCATGTTGCCGGGCCGGGGATGGTGCCTGCGATGCTGGCCGCCCTGGGCAAGGCAGGCTATCCGGCAGAGCCGCTGACCGATGCAGGTGTTGACCGGCAACTGGCCGAGGAAACGACGATGAAACGCCGGTTGCTCTGGGCGCTGGTGCTGACCGTTCCTGTGTTCGTGCTGGAGATGGGGGGGCATCTGATCCCCGCGTTTCATCACTGGGTGCTGCATACCATCGGGCAGGGGCCAAGCTGGACGGTTCAGGCCGTGCTGACCACGGCGGTGCTGCTGGGGCCGGGGCGGGTGTTCCTGACGCGCGGCTTGCCGTCGCTGTTCCGGCTGTCGCCCGACATGAATGCGCTGGTCGCGGTGGGCACCCTGGCGGCCTGGGCCTATTCGATGGTGGCGCTGCTGGTGCCTGATGTATTGCCCGCGAATGCCCGCGCCGTCTATTTCGAGGCGGCGGCGGTGATCGTGACGCTGATCCTGATGGGCCGCTGGCTGGAGGCGCGGGCGCGCGGGCGCACCGGCGCCGCCATTCGCCGGCTGGTCGACTTGCAACCCGACAGCGCGCTGGTGGAAACCCCCGAGGGGGATGTCGAACGCAGTGCCCATGCCCTGCGCCCCGGCGACATCCTGCGCCTGCGGCCCGGCGAGCGGCTTGCGGCGGATGGTGTGGTCGTCTCGGGCACGTCCTATATTGACGAGAGCATGATCACGGGCGAACCCGTGCCGGTTGCCAAGGCCGAAGGTGCCGAAGTGACCGGGGGCACCGTGAACGGCACCGGCGCATTGCGGGTGCAGGTGACGCGGGTGGGCGCCGATACGCGGTTGCAACAGATCGTGCGCATGGTGGGCGAAGCCCAGGCAGGCAAGCTGCCGATCCAGGCGCTGGTCGACCGGGTGACGGCGGTCTTTGTGCCGGTGGTCATGGGCATTGCCGTGCTGGCCGTGGTGGGGTGGCTGATATTGGGTGCCCCGGTCACGCAGGCGCTGGTGGCGGGGGTGTCGGTGCTGATCGTGGCTTGCCCCTGCGCCATGGGATTGGCCACGCCCACCTCTATCCTGGTCGGCACCGGACGGGCCGCCGAACTGGGGGTGCTGTTCCGCAAGGGCGAAGCCTTGCAACGCCTGTCCGCTGTCACGGGCGTTGCCTTCGACAAGACCGGAACCCTGACCGAAGGGCGCCCCGAACTGACCGATATCCTGCTGGCCGATGGCATGGCCGAAGACCACGTCCTGTCGCTGGCCGCAGCGGTCGAGGCGCAGTCGGAACATCCCGTCGCGCTGGCGATCCGCCGGGGCGCCGAGGCGCGCGGTGCCGCAGGGACCGTGGCGACCGATGTGCAGGCGGTTCCGGGGCAGGGCGTTGTCGGCACAGTCGACGGGCTGCATGTGGTGCTGGGCAATGCCCGTATCATGCAGGCCAATGGCATCGATATCGGCGCTCTGGCAGCCGGAGAGGCCGAACTTTCCGGCCGAGGGCGCACCGTTCTGTTCGCGGCGATCGGCGGTCGGCCCGCTGCCCTGCTGGCGGTGGCGGATCCGGTCAAGCCGGGTGCTGCGCCGGGTGTCGCGGCGCTCCGGGCGATGGGGCTGACGGTTGCCATGGTCTCGGGCGATGCCCCTGCCACCGCGCGGGCCGTGGCGGCAGAGATCGGCATCGGCACGGTCGTGGCCGGTGTTCTGCCCGAAGGCAAGGTGCAGGCCCTTGCAGGTCTGGGGCAGGTGGCCTTTGTCGGGGACGGGATCA
Organism: Gemmobacter megaterium; assembly: GCF_900156815.1. Classification (GTDB taxonomy): domain Bacteria; phylum Pseudomonadota; class Alphaproteobacteria; order Rhodobacterales; family Rhodobacteraceae; genus Wagnerdoeblera; species Wagnerdoeblera megaterium. Next base: position 135,849 of record NZ_FTOT01000005.1, on the reverse strand, counting down.
ACGACGCACCGGTTCTGGCGGCGGCAGAGGTCGGGTTGGCCATGGGGCAGGGCACCGATGTGGCCATCGAGGCCGCAGATGTGATCCTGACCTCGGGCGATCCGCGGGCGGTTGCCACGGCGATCACCCTGGCCCGCGCCACGCTGCGCAACATCCGGCAGAACCTGTTCTGGGCCTTTGCCTATAATGCCGCGCTGATCCCGGTGGCGGCGGGGGTGTTCTACCCGGCCTTCGGGCTTATGCTGTCGCCCATGCTGGCCGCAGGTGCGATGGCGCTGTCATCGGTATTCGTGCTGACCAACGCGCTCCGCCTGCGCCGGGCGGGTCATCGGATCGGGGAGAACGCATGAACATCAAGGAAGCTTCCACCCTCACCGGCCTGCCCGCCAAGACGATCCGGTATTACGAGGAGATCGGCCTGATCACGCCCCGGCGGCTGGCCAATGGCTATCGCCGCTTTGCCCCCGCCGATCTGGACCGGCTGGATTTTCTGGCGCGTGCACGCGCGCTGGGGTTCACGATCGAGGATTGCCGCGCCCTGCTGTCGCTCCGCGCGGATCCGCATCGGGCCAGCGCCGATGTAAAGCGCATCGCCCAGCATCACCTGGATGGTATCGACGACCGCATCGCCCAGCTCGAGGCGATGCGCGCCGCACTTGCAACCATGGTGGCGGCCTGTCCGGGCGATGCCGGGCCGCAATGCGCCATTCTGTCCGGCATCGCCGGGGCGCCGGGCGACCCCCCCGGCGAAACGCGCGGGTCCGACAGGCGATAGGAGGCCCGTTCCCAGGGTCCGGCCTGCGGATACCGGCCCTCGTGCCGCTGCACGCAGGCCGGGACGGGCCATCGGAGCGCCGCGCGCCTGGCCGCCCTAGAACTCAACCCAGTTGCCCAGTTTGATCTGCGTCTTGCGATCATGCAGCCCGTGGCGCAGGCCAAGCTCCAGGCTGACCTTGTCGCTGGCCTTCCAGACGACCGACGAGGCAAGGTGGAGCTGTGGCCGCGTTCCCTTGGCAAGTTCGGTCTGCATCTGCCCGATCACCGCCCATCGCGGGCGCGGGCGATAGCCGACTGTTGCATCTGCCTTGACCCTCTGGTCCAGCGTGTTGGCATCCACCCGCAGATCCAGCGCAACCCATCCGGGCCAGGGCCGCACCAGCGGCCGCCCCAGGCTCATCCCCAACCGGGCAGAGAGGATCGGGCGGAGTTTCACCACGGCTTGCCATGTCGAGGGATAGCGGATCACCGGCACCTCAAGGGTGATGTCGGTCTGGGGCATTCCGACCGTCACTCCGGCGGACCAGGCCATGGCCCAGCCCGCCCGGTCGCGCATCGCCCTGTGATAGGTCACGCCCACCAGCCATTCCGCCGAACCGGCGTTGTACCAGCCGTCCAGCGCCAGCCATCGGCCCCGGCCAAGGCCGCGTTCGGCCCACAGGCTGGCGGTCTGCCCGGTCATCGCCAGGGCGATGAAGGTACGGTCCACCTCACGCGGCCATGGCCCGGCCCGGCCTGCCACGGCGCCGAAGATCATCAGGACGAAAATGACAAACCCACGCATGGCAAAACCATGCGTGGGTCGTGATTAACAGATCTTTAATGCGGCATCGCTTTGGCGAAATATCCTTGGGGCAAAGGGGCAGACAGTCCCGTTCGGGCCCTGCCGGTGCCCCTCCCCCACCGCCGATACAGGCGGTCTCAGGTCCGCAGGATGCTCATTCCGGCATATTCGGCAATATCGCCCAGCATTTCCTCGATGCGGATCAACTGGTTGTATTTTGCCAGCCGGTCCGAACGGGCCAGCGAGCCGGTCTTGATCTGGCCGCAGTTGGTGGCGACCGCCAGATCGGCAATGGTGCTGTCCTCGGTTTCGCCCGAGCGATGCGACATGACCGAGGTATAGCCTGCCCGGTCGGCCATGCGCACGGCATCCAGCGTTTCGGTCAGGGTGCCGATCTGGTTGACCTTGACCAGCAGGCTGTTGGCGCAGCCCCGCTCGATCCCTTCGGCCAGACGCTCGGGGTTGGTGACGAACAGATCGTCGCCCACCAGCTGGACGGCACCGCCCAGCCGGTCGGTCAGCATCTGCCAGCCGTCCCAGTCATCCTCGGCGCAGCCATCCTCGATCGACAGGATCGGATAGTCGGCGCACAGGCTGGCAAGGAAATCGACGTTCTGTTCGGCGGTCAGGTTCAGCCCTTCGCCGGTCATCGCATAGCGGCCATCGCGGAAATATTCGGTCGAGGCACAGTCCAGCGCCAGCATGATGTCCTCGCCCGGCGTGTACCCGGCGATTTCGACCGAGCGCAGGATGAAGTTCAGCGCCTCGCGCGCCGAACCGAGGTTCGGGGCAAAGCCGCCCTCGTCACCGACATTGGTGTTGTGGCCTGCCGACTTCAGTTCCTTTTTCAGCACATGGAACACCTCTGCCCCCATCCGCACCGCATCGCGGATGCTGGTGGCCGAGACGGGCATGATCATGAATTCCTGAATGTCGATCGGATTGTCGGCGTGCTGGCCGCCGTTGATGATGTTCATCATCGGCACCGGCAGCAGCCGGGCGCCGGTGCCGCCGACATAGCGGAACAGCGGCTGGCCGGTGGCCATGGCCGCAGCTTTGGCGGTGGCCAGCGACACGCCCAGAATGGCATTGGCGCCCAGACGCGACTTGTTGGCGGTGCCGTCCATTTCGATCAGCGCCCGGTCGATGGCGATCTGTTCAATGGCATCGAAGCCCACCAGCGCCTCGGCGATTTCGCCGTTGACGGCGGCGACGGCCTCTTGCACGCCCTTGCCCAGATAGCGCGACGTGTCGCCGTCGCGTTTTTCCACCGCCTCATGCGCGCCGGTCGAGGCCCCCGAGGGCACGGCGGCGCGGCCCGTCTCGCCGTCTTCCAGCGTCACGTCCACCTCGATGGTGGGATTGCCGCGGCTGTCGAGGATCTCGCGGGCGTGGATGTCGATGATCGTGGTCATGGGGCAATCCCTTCGGGTGAACTTGCCGCCCCTTTACCCCGCCGCGTCACTTATGGAAAGCATGGTAGCGCTCGCGCAGGAAGGTATAGAGCCCCGAGCCCACGATCATGGCGCTTCCCACCAGCATCAGGGCATCGGGCGTCTCGCGGAAGGCGAGAAAGCCAAGGATCATGGCAAACACCAGACGCGAATAGCGATAGGGCATGATGGCCGAAACCTCGCCCACCCGTGTGGCCACCACCATCAGCCAGTATCCCGTCACCCCCATGCCCGCGACTCCGGCCAGCAGCAGCCAGTCCACCCCCAGCGGCATGACCCAGGTTGCGCCCGAGACCGTCATCAGGATCAGGCCGGTGGGAATGAACGAGGCCGACCCCCACAGCGCAAGCGACAGCGACGAGACCGCGCCCACCACCTTGCGCGTGGCCAGATCGCGCACCGCCAGGCTGAACACCGCCGTCATCGAGGCTGCCGCAGCGGTGGCGGACAGGCCGTCGCCGGTGGGGCGCAGGATCACCAGCACACCGGCGAACCCTAGGGCAACCGCCATCCAGCGCCGCCAGCCGACCTTTTCGCCCAGAAAGACCGCGGCCCCCAGCGTCATGGCCAGTGGCATGGTCTGGTGCAACGCCGATGCCGTCCCCAGCGGCATCAAGGTCAGTGCCGTGATGAACCCGGCGGTGCCGGACATCTCTGCCAGGTTGCGCAGGATCACCAGCGGATGCAGCACCGCAGGGGTGATCAGCGGATGACGCTGGCGCAACGCGATGACGGTCAGGACCAGCGTAGACCCCAGGCCGATCGCCAGAATGATCTGCCCGGCCGGAATCGTTCCGGCAACGATCTTGACCATCATGTCCTCGACAGCAAAGGCAGCCATGGCCGCCACCATCAGCAGCCCGCCGCGCAGGTTGTCGCGGGTCATCTCTGCGCTGGTCATTGCGGGGCGCCTTTCGCTTCGGTGCATGAGAGGTGACCCCACTGTGCAGCAAGGTCAAGCCGATAGGCACTGGCCACCCGGCGCCGCCTGCGCTATCTGCCAGAGAGAATGCGATCAGGGGGGCTGCCCATGGCCGAAAGCTACGACAATCCGGGGCCGGTGGAGCGCGACTGGGGCGCTGCCATTTCGCCCATCGAGGACATCATCGAGGATGCGCGCAACGGGCGCATGTTCATTCTGGTCGATCACGAAGACCGCGAGAACGAAGGCGATCTGGTGATCCCCGCGCAGATGTGCACGCCTGCCGCGATCAACTTCATGGCGACGCATGGGCGCGGGCTGATCTGCCTGGCCATGCCGGCGCGGCGGATCGAGCAACTGGGCCTGCCGCTGATGAGCCCCAAGAACTCGTCGCGTCACGAAACGGCCTTCACGCTGTCGATCGAGGCGCGCGAAGGGGTGACAACCGGGATCTCTGCCCATGACCGGGCGCGCACCATTTCGGTGGCCATCGACCCGACCAAGGGCGCGGCCGATATTGCGACGCCGGGCCATGTGTTCCCGCTGCGCGCCCGCGATGGTGGCGTGCTGGTGCGTGCCGGCCATACCGAGGCGGCGGTGGATATCAGCCGTCTGGCCGGGCTGAATCCGTCGGGCGTGATCTGCGAGATCATGAATGATGACGGCACCATGGCGCGGCTGCCCGACCTGATCGCCTTTGCCCAGCGGCACGGGCTCAAGGTGGGGACGATTTCGGACCTGATCGCCTATCGCCGCCGCCATGACAATCTGGTGAATGAAAAAGCGGTCAAGCGTGTGACCTCGGCCTATGGCGGCGACTGGCTGATGCGGGTCTTTGCCGACGAGACGCAGGGCGCCGAACATATCGTGCTGACCAAGGGCGACCTGACCACCGACGCGCCGGTGCTGGTGCGGATCCATGCGCTTGATCCGCTGGAGGATGTGCTGGGCATCAATCCTGGCCGCTCAGGCGAGATGCAGGCCTCGATGCGCCTGATTGCGACGGAAGGCCGGGGCGTTGTGGTGCTGCTGCGCGATACCACGATGAAACTGGTGATGGAGGGCGAACATTCGCCGCAGACGCTGCGCCAGTATGGGCTGGGGGCGCAGATCCTGTCGGCGCTTGGCCTGCGGCGGATCGAACTGGTGACGAACTCGGCCAAGCCCAAGGTGGTGGGCCTTGAGGCCTACGATCTTGAAATCACCGGCACCCGCCCCATTCCCAAGGAGTAAGCCATGGCCGGATCCTCGCATTACACCCTGCCGGCGCCGGTCTTTGACAAGCCGGTCAAGCTGCTGATCGTGGTGGCGCCGTATTACAAGGACATCGCCGACAACCTGATCGCGGGCGCACGTGGCGCGGCGGAGCAGGTGGGCGCAACCTGCGATCTGGTCGAAGTCCCCGGCGCGCTGGAAATTCCCTCGGCCATCGCCATGGCGGAGCGGTTGTCCAACTATGACGGCTATGTCGCGCTTGGGTGCGTGATCCGCGGCGAGACGACGCATTACGATACGGTGTGCAACGACAGTTCGCGCGCCATCACGCTGCTGGGCCTGCAAGGGGCCTGCATCGGAAACGGTATCCTGACGGTGGAGACCCATCAGCAGGCTGCCGTGCGTGCCGATCCGGCGGATCAGAACAAGGGCGGCGGGGCCGCCATGGCTGCGCTGCACCTGATCGCGCTGGCCCGCAGATGGTCTGGCGCGACCAAGGGCATCGGTTTTCGCGCCGACGAAGGAGCATTCCGCGCATGACGCCCGAAGAAAAACGCAAGGCCGCCACCGCTGAAAAGCGCCAGCAGAAATCGGCCGCGCGGCTTTATGCGGTCCAGGCTCTGTATCAGATGGAGCAATCCGGCCAGACCATGGAACGGGTGGCGCGCGAATTCGAATCCCACCGCTTCGGCATGGTGGTTGACGGCGTGGAATTTTCCGATGCCGACTCGGGTCACTTCCGGCTGCTGCTGGATGGTGCGGTGAACTGGCAGGCCAGAATCGACCAGATGACGGATCGCGCGCTGGTTGCGGCCTGGCCCATCGACCGCATCGACCCGGTGCTGCGGGCGCTGTTCCGTGCGGCGGGGGCGGAATTGCTGTCGCCCGGCACACCGCCCAAAGTGGTGATCACCGAATTCGTCGATGTGGCCAAGGCGTTCTTTCCCGACCGCAAGGAGCCAAAGTTCGTGAACGCCGTGCTGGATCATATGGCGCGCGAGGCCAAGCCCGAGGCATTCGGCCAGTAGCCAGGGCGCCGCGCGGTGCGGCGCCGGTTTGGCGCCTGCGTCAAGCTGGCACTGGACGCGACGCGATTCTGCGCTACCTTGATGCAAGTGCAGCACGGAGAATCATCATGCCGAAGCTCGTTCGCCTGTATATCGTCAACGTGGCCATCGGCTTTGGGCTGTCGGCGGTGTTCCTTGGCGTACTGCTCGGGTTGGATGTGGCGGGATTGCGCCATCTGATCCTGGGGTCGCAGATGGGCTGGCTGGCGGGGGTGATGATCTTCATGTTCTCCGGCACGATCTTTGCAGGGGTGCAGTTCGGCATTGCCGTGATGGCGATGGCGGAACGCGACGACCCGCCGCAGGGCGGCCTGCGCCAGCATGACGCGCTGATCCCGGTCCGCGCAGAAGCCGCCGTCCGCAAGCGCCGCTGATCCCGGCCCAGCCGCTGACATGACAGGCGCCCCGTGGGGCGCCTTTTTCGATCTGCCATGCCATAGCCCGGCGCCCGCAGGCGCCGGGCGTTGCCTATCCGTGATGGTAATGCGCCGGAACATAGCGGAAGGCAGTGCCATCGCGCCGGATGTTGCCGATGCCGGGAAAGGGGAAGTGATAGCCGATCATCGGCAAGCGTTCGGAAACGGCCATCTCGTACAGTTTGACGCGGGTCTTGGCTGCCTGAGCCGGATCGCTGTCAAAGGCGAATTCCCACTGCGGGTTCTTGAACAGCAACGCATAGTGATGCACCACATCGCCCACGTTCAGGAAGTTCTGCCCGCCCGATGTGATCACAAAGGACGTATGCCCGATGGTGTGGCCAGGTGTGGACACGGCCTGAATGCCGGGCAGGACTTCCTTGCCATCGTCAAAGAAGAACACCCGTTCGCGCCGGGGGAGCAGGTTCTTGCGTGCCCCTTCGACAAAGGTCTGCACAAAGCCGCCTGCCGTCAGCTTGCCCTCGTCGGTCCAGAAGTCGAAATCGGCTTGCGAGATGTGGATGTCGGCATTGGGGAAGTTCGGCGTTCCGTCATCGGCCATGATCCCCCAGCAATGGTCGCAATGGGCGTGGGTCAGCACGATATCGGTGATCGTTGCCGGATCGAACCCCGCCGCCTTGATGTTGGCCAGCAGCTTGCCGGAATCGTCACCGAACAGCTTGGTCGATCCCATGCCGCTGTCAAACAGCACCAGCCGGTCGGCGGTTTTCAGGATCAGACAGTTCTGTTCCAGCATCATCGGCGCCATGGGCAGGAATTCTTCGTCCATGATCTTCTGGACTTCGGCTGGATCGGCCTTGGGGAACTGGTCGGCTGCGGAGCCCAGATCCAGCAAGCCATCCGACAGGATGGTGGCCTCATACTCCCCGATGGCAAAGCGGTACCAACTGGGCTGGCTGAGGGCGGGCGTTACGGTCTGGGCCTGGGCCGCCGCCGGGATCAGACCGGCGGACACGAAGGGGGCGGCAAGCGGCGCGGCAGCGAACAGGCTGCCGGTCCGCAGAAAGCCCCTGCGGCTGAGCGACAGTTTTTCTTTCATCGTGGTTCCTCCCGTTAAGGCCCCGCGACGGGGCCCTGCGAAAGGATGGAACCGGCCTTGCCATCGCACAAATACCGATTTGTTTTGCAAGTAATATCAATATATTATGCTTGAATCGGGCGTTACAGGACACCCCCCGCAGGCATGGCGCCTTCGGGGTGTGTCCTGCCGGGGCTGCCTGTGTCAGGCGGGCGTTTGCGCTGCGCCCTGTTGCACGATCCGGTCCGAGGCGATGGCGCCGCGTTCCATTGTGATCACACGGTTGGCAAACCGTTCAAGCAGCTCGGGGTTTGACTCGGTGATGATCACCGAGATCTCTGGCGCCAGTTCGTGCAGGCGGCGCAAGGCGGCGGCATAGGTGTTGGCCAGCACCGGGGCCAGGCCCTGAAACGGCTCGTCCAGCAACAGCAGGCGCGTCGCCGACATCAGCGCACGCCCCAACGCAACCATCTTGCCCTGACCGCCCGAGACCGACCCTGCCGGGCGAGGGGCCAGCGTTTTCAGTTCTGGCAGCACGCTGTAGGCCCGATCACGGCGCTTGGCCGTCTCTGAGGGCGACAAGCCTGCGATGCGGGCCGGCAGCAGAATGTTTTCCTCGACGGTAAAGCCGGAAAACAGGCGCCGATCCTCGGGGGCATAGCCGATGCCAAGACCGGGGCGATCATGGGGGGCGACCTTGATCAGGTCGCGCCCCTCGAATGTTACGCTGCCGCGCGTCTGGGTGAATCCCATGATGGTGCGCAGGGTTGTCGTCTTGCCCGCCCCGTTGTGCCCCACCAAGGCGATGGTTTCCGATTGTCCTGCACGAAAGCTGATGTCGCGCAGGATGGAAATGCCGCTGATCGAGACATGGACAGATTGCAGTTCCAGCATTTCAGCCTCCGATCACGGTGCGGATGACGTCGGGATCCTTCATCACGACATCCGGGGTTCCGGTCATCTGGATCTTGCCCTGCGACCATACGGCGACACGGCTGGCATAGCGCGAGACCATTTCCATGTCGTGTTCGACAAAGACAGAGGCGACCTGGGCCTCGCGCAGTGCCTTGATCAGGATTTCCATGATGCCGAACTTGTCGGCGGTTGCCACGCCCGAAGTGGGTTCGTCCATCAGCAGCAGCTTTGGCCGCTGTGCCAGCGCGATGGCGATATCCACCAGCTTGCGTTGCCCCTCTGGCAGTTCCGAGGCGAGGCGATCGGCGATGTCCGCGCAACCGACCAGGTCCAGCAGGTCCAGCATCTCGGCCCGTTGCCGGATGCGCGACAGTGGGCGCAGCGGGTTCCAGATACGCTCGCGCACGGCGGCCGACAGCAGCATGTTTTCCAGCACGGTATGTTCGGTGAACAACTGCGGAATCTGGAACGCCCGCGCCACGCCCATGCGGGTGATGCGCCGGGGGGGCGTGCCCAGAATTTCCCGGCCGTTCAGCGTGACCGACCCCCCCTGCGGCTTGAGATAGCCGGTGGTGATGTTGAGAAAGGTCGTCTTGCCCGCCCCGTTGGGGCCGATGATCGCAAGGTTTTCCCGGTCAAAGATATCCAGGTCGATGCCATCGGCCGCAATCACGCCGCCAAAGCGGATCTGGATGCCACGGGCAGACAGAAGTGGCGCGGTCATGCCTTGTCCTTTCCATTGGTCCGGGCACCGCCGAATGCGGCGCGCAGGCGGGCGGGCAGGCCGATCAGCCCCGAAGGCACCGTCAGGATCACCGCGATCAGCGTGATGCCCAGGATGAGCTGCCAGCTGTCATCCAGCAAGGCCGCGGCGTAGAAGCGCACGATCTCGTAGACCGCCGTCCCCGCGAAAACCCCGAACACCGATCCGATCCCGCCCAGCACCGCGATGAAGACGAATTCGCCCGAACGGGTCCAGAACGTCAGGTCCGGCGTCGCCAGCCCCTGCACCAGACCGAAGGCCAGCCCGCCCAGCCCCGCAAGAACGGCCGAGAACACATAGGCAACCAGCAGCGTGTGGTTGGCCGACAGGCCGATATATTCCAGCCGGGTTTCGTTCACCTTGACCGCCTTCAACGCCTGTCCCAGCGGGGAACGCAGGTACAGCCAGACCAATCCGGTGCACAGCACCATCAGGATCAGCGCATAGTAGAACATGGCCATGTCGAAATCCGACCGGCTGAACGTATATCCCATGAGCGAGGGGCGGCGGATGCGCATTCCGTCGGTGCCGCCGGTGTAGTGGAACAGCTTTTCCAGCAGCGCGAAAAGCACCATGGAAAACGCAAGGTTCAACATCGAGAAGAAGATCAGGCGATACCGCGAAACGAAAAGCCCGATGATCAACCCCGAGACACCGCTGATGGCGATGACGGCCACCGTCAGCACCAGCAGGTCGGGCGCCCGCCATACGACGCCGAAATAGGCCGCGGCATAGGCGCCGGCGGCAAAGAACATGCCATGGCCGAAAGAGACCTGGCCCGCTTGCAGCAGGACAAAGATACCCAGCACGGCCAGCGCCTTGGCAAAGATCAGCGTTGCGATCGTGACAGAGCTGGCAAAGGTGAACGGCAGGGTGAACAGCGCGATCAGCAACGCGGCAAGGATCAGTCGTTGCATGTCAGATCTTCCTTGCCTGAACCGCGCCGAACAGACCCATCGGCCGCCACAGCAGGATCAGCACCATGATGAGATAGGGCATCAGAACCTCTGTTTCGGGCATGATGTAGACGGCGAACGACCGCGCCACGCCGATCAGCAGTGCGGCCAGCAGCGCGCCTTCGATATTGCCAAGTCCGGCGGTGGCGGCGACGGCAAAGCTGAGCACGATCATGTTCGCCCCCATGCCGGGCAGCACGGATGTGGTTGGGGTTGCCAGCGCCCCGCCCATGGCCGCAAGGCAGGCGCCGATGACGAAGGTGACGAAATAAACCTTGCGCGCGTCGATGCCGATGGAGGTCGCGGCCTCGCGGTCCTCGGTCACGGCCACGATCTTGGCCCCGGCCAGGGTGTGGCGCAGGAAATAGCGCAGCCCCACCATGGTCAGGATCGCCATGACCGGAAGGAACACGATCTGATAGGCGGTGTAGCGGATGCCCAGCAGTTCGATATTGCCAAGCGCCCGCAAGGGTTCGGACATGAAATAGGGCTGCACGCCCCAGACCATGCGCTGCACATTCTCCAGCACCATGAACACGGCAAAGGTGATCAACAGTTGCAGCGTGGGGTCTTTTTCATAGATCTGGCGCAGCAGAAAGCGTTCCATCAGCCCGCCGACCACAACCCCGGTCAGGATCGCGGCGGCCATCAAGGCGGGGAAGGTCAGCCAGGGATTGTACCCCTGGGCCGTCAGCCAGCCGCCCAGGGTGGCGGCCATATAGGCGCCGATGGCATAGAGGCTGCCGTGCGCGACATTCAGCACGCCAAGCACACCGAAGATCAGTGTCAGGCCGACCGCCACCAGAAACAGCAGCGAGGCATAGGAAATCCCGTCGAGCAGGGCGATGAGCGCGAGTGTCGTCGTCATGTGAACCCGAAGTGAAAGCCGCCCGCAGGCGGGGTCTGGGTGCAGGCCCGAGGCGCTGCAGTGGCCGGGCAGGGGGCGTGCCCTTGCCCGGCGGTGCCGGTCCGGCGCGGTGGATCAGTCGAAGGATTTGCCTTCGATGGCCAGAAAGCCTGCATCCAGCGTCTTGATCCAGGACAGGGTTTCCTGACCCACGGGCGCGGTGATCGGCTCCGGGTCAAAGATCACGATGTCACCGATCACCTTGAACGGGTGGTCCGGCGAACTGCGTGTCACGCCCAGCATCTGCGATTCCAGCCCCTGATTGTCCTCGCGGATTTTCACCGGACGGCCGAGCCCCTTGAACTCCAGCCCGTCCATTGCCGCGCGCACGTCCTCGCGCTCTGGGAAGTCGCTGCCGGTGGTTTCCGCGGCGCGCACATAGGCCGCCTCGAGCGCAGCAAAAGCCTGCGACATGTGGAACACCGGATAGATCGGCCAGGTGCCGTTCTTGGCCTTGAACGCTTCCATGAAGCCTTTGAAATCAGCATCATCCTTGTATTCGGGATGCATGAAGTAATGGTCGCCACGGCCGCCGACGATCACGCCTTCGGGCAGGTCGGCGCCCAGACGTTCCAGCGACGATTCCGCCAGCGGCAGCACGAACAGCGAATCCTCGAACAGCCCGCGCTGATTGGCCTGACGCACGAAGGTATCCAGATCGCCGCCCCAGGAGGTGGACAGGATCACATCGGGCTTCAGACCCTGAAGACGCGAAATCTCGGTCGAGAAATCCGGTGCGCCAAAGGCGGGGAACAGTTCGGCCACCACCTCGACATCGGGTTTCAGCGTTTCCAGCGCGGTCTTGAAGATGGCCCAGCTTTCGCGGCCCCAGGCATAGTCCTGGTTGACCACCGCGATGGTCTTGAAATCGGGCTTCTGCTTGAGCAGGTACAGGAATGTCGCCAGAATCTCCGGCGTGGCATTGGCCTGGGTGCGATAGACCCAGTCGTAATCGTCTTCTTCGAAGATGCGCTGGGTGCCGCAGTCCCACATGAAGTTCAGGATCTCCAGATCCTCGGCAAAGGGCGCGATATTGTTGCAAACCCCCGACGAGATGGAGGCGAACATGACATCGACATTCACATCATCGACGAGGCGGCGGTATTCCGTGCGCAGCGTTTCCATGCCTGCGCCTTCGTCGATGAAATAGAGCGAGACCGGCACGCCCAGAATGCCGCCGCGCGCGTTCAGCGCCTCGGCCATCATTTCGGCGCCTTGTCGGGCCGGAACGCCGAACACCGACGCCGGACCGGAGCTGTACGTGGTGATGCCGATCTTCAGATCGGCCGGTTTGTCTGCCAGCGCCGCACCTGCGGCTAGCCCTGCAAGCGCGCCCGCGCCCAGGACGGAGCGAAAGATCCGTACCATTTTCATTGCTTTTCCTCCCGTGTCGGACCCTTGCGGGCCGCAGTCAGGTTCAGGAATTGCACACGATAAGGCAAAGACAGAATTAAGAGGCCAGCCATACGGAAAAGATATGGAATTGACCGATGCGCCATAGAAAAACCGCGCCCAGGACGGGCGCGGCCAGTTGGGGAGTGGCGCAGGATGCTCGGGGCTTAGCCGTGATCGAAGGTGATCACCTGCCGGATCGCCTCGCCCCGGTCCAGCCTGTCGAAGCCTTCGTTGATCTGGTCCAGCGTCAGCGTACCTGTCAGCAGCCTGTCCACCGGCAATTTGCCCGCGCGGAACAGGTTGATGAAGCGGGGAATGTCCCGTTTCGGCACGCACGAACCCATGTAGCTGCCCTTGACCGTGCGTTCATCCGCCACGATGTTCACCGCCGGAATGCGGAATTCGGATGTGGGCGAGGCAAGGCCCGCCGTCACCGTCTGGCCACCGCGGCGGGTGATCTTGTAGGCCAGTTCAAAGGCCGGCACCGCCCCGGCCAGTTCCACCGCATGATCCACCCCGCCGCCGGTTTCGGCCCGGATCCTGTCGATTACGCCGGGTTCTGCGGCATTGTAGGTGCGGGTCGCCCCCAGATCGCGGGCATGGGCCAGCTTGTCCTCGGACAGATCCACCGCCACAATCTCTGTCGCGCCGGCAGCCACGGCGCCCAGCAAGGCCGCCAGTCCCACGCCGCCCAGGCCCACGATGGCCACGCTTTGCCCCGGTTGCACGCGGCAGGTGTTCAGGACCGCCCCCACCCCGGTCTGTACGGCGCAGCCGAACAGCGCCAGATGCGAGAACGGGATGTCGTCGGCCTCGACCTTCACCAGCGAATGGCGCGAGATCACGGCATATTCGGCAAAGCCCGACACCCCGCAATGATGATAGATCTCGTGGTGATGGTCATGGTCGTGCAGCCGGATTTCGCCCGACATCAGCACGCCCTTGCCATTCGCCTCGGCCCCCGGAATGCACAGGGCGGCGCGGCCTTCGGCGCAGGGCAGGCACTGGCCGCAACTGGGCTGAAAGGTCATGACCACCCGGTCCCCCGGCTTCAGGTCGCGGATCGCGGCGCCGACCTCGACCACCTCGCCCGCCGCTTCGTGGCCCAGCACCATCGGCGTGGGACGCGGCCGGTTGCCGTTGATCACCGACAGATCGGAATGGCACAGCCCCGCCGCGCCGATCCTGACCAGCACCTCTTCGGGGCCGGGCGGGTCCAGGTCCACCTCCTCGATCGACAGGGGGCGGGTTTCGGCAAAGGGGGCCGAAACCGGCGAATGTTTCAGGATGGCGGCGCGGGTCTTCATGGGGTCTCCTCCTCCCTTGCGGGTCCGGGTCAGATGGTGCGTCCGCCATCGACCGGGAACAAGACCCCGGTGATGAATTCGGCATCATCCGACGCCAGATAGAGCGTGGCGCGCGCGATATCCTCGGGCCGCGACATCCGGCCCATGGGGATGGTGGCGACAAAGCGGGCGCGGTTTTCAGGTGTATCGGGCACGCCCATGAACGCCTCCAGCAACCCGGTTTCGCCCATCACCGGGCAGATGGCGTTGACGCGGATGTTGTCGGGCGCCAGTTCGACCGCCATGGATTGCGACATGATGTTCACCGCGCCCTTGGTGGAGTTGTACCAGGTCAGACCCGGCCGGGGCCGGATGCCTGCCACCGACCCGATGTTGACGATCGCCCCGCCGCCAAGCCCGCGCATGATGGGCACGATGATCTGGCTGGCGATGTAGATCGACTTGACGTTGATCGCATAGACGCGGTCGAATTCGTCCTCTGTCACCTCCAGCATGGGTTTGTTGCGGTGGGTCCAGCCCGCGTTGTTCACCAGCACATTCGGCGCGCCAAAGGTCTCGGACACCTTGGCCACCGCCGCCTCCATCTGGGGGCGCGAGGTGACATCGGCGGCCAGCGCCACGGCATTGGCGCCGATTTCGGCGGCCACCCGTTCGGCGGCATCGGCGCGCAGATCCAGCACGCCGACGCGCGCGCCCTCTGCCGCGAACAGCTTGGCGATACCTTCGCCAAAGCCGCCGCCTGCGCCGGTCACGATGGCGATCTTGCCGTCCATGCGGCCCTTGGTTGTGGTCATGGTCTGCCTCAGTCGTGTTTGATGACGATGGTTTTCAGCGCCGAGAATTCGTACAGCGCCTCGAAGCCCTTTTCCCGGCCATGGCCGGATTTCTTGACGCCGCCGAAGGGAAGCTCGATGCCCCCGCCCGCGCCATAGGCGTTGATATAGACCTGTCCGGCCCGCACCTTGCGCGCCACGCGGACCGCGCGGCTGGTGTTGGTGGTCCAGACCCCGGCGACAAGGCCATAGTCGGTGGCATTGGCCAACTGGATCGCATCGGCCTCGTCCTCGAACGGAATGGCGGCCAGCACGGGGCCGAACACCTCGTCGCAGGCCAGCGCATTGTCGCGCGGCACCGGGCCGAACACTGTCGGGGGAACGTAGAATCCGCCTTCGGGGGCATCCGCCGCGCGCGCGCCCTGGGCGATGACCGGCACGCCATCGGCGGCCGCCTGATCGAGAAAGGACAGCACGCGGCGCTGCTGGCGTTCACTGATGATCGGGCCAAGATCGGGGTTGGTCTCGGGCAGGCCGGCCCGCAACGCGGCAAAGCGTTCGGCAACGCGCGGGATCACCCGGTCCCAGGCCGAACGCTGCACCAGAAGGCGCGCGCCTGCCGAACAGGTCTGGCCAGCGTTCTGGATGATCGCGGCCACGATCACCGGCACCGCCGCATCCAGATCGGCATCGTCGAACACGATCTGCGGGCTTTTGCCGCCCAGTTCCAGCACACAGCCGATATGGTTGCACGCCGCTGCCTGCTGGACCATCACGCCCACCTGGGGCGAGCCGGTAAAGGCCAGGAAGTCGATGCCCGGATGTTCGGACAGCGCCGCCCCCGCCTCGGCCCCCAGACCGGGGATCACGTTGATCGCACCCGGCGGGAACCCGGCCTCTGCCGCCAGTTCGGCAATGCGCAGGGGCGTCAGGCAGGCATCTTCGGCGGGTTTCAGCACAGTGGCATTGCCCATGGCCAGCGCGGGCCCAAGCGTGCGCCCGATCATCTGGGCGGGATAGTTCCACGGGATGATATGCCCCGTCACCCCCAGCGGCTCGCGCTCGCCGGTGACGTAATAGCCGTTCAGGAACGGGATCTGTTCGCCATGCACCTTGTCGGCGGCGCCGCCGTAGAATTCGAAATACCGCGCCGCAGCCTCGATATCGGCGCGGGCGGTTTTCATCGGCTTGCCGCAATCGCGCGCCTCCAGCGCGGCGAGTTCGTCGAAGTTTTCAAGGATCAGCGCCCCCAGCCGTGTCAGCAGGCGCCCGCGTTCGGTGGCGGTCAGGCGCGACCATGGGCCAGTCTCGAACGCGGCACGGGCGGCGGCGACGGCGCGGGCCACATCCTCGGCCCCCCCGGCGGCGATTTCGGCGAACACCACGCCTTCGGCCGGGGCGACCACCGGGATCGCGCGCCCCGAGGCGGCGGGTTCCCAGCGGTTGTTGATGAAGCACCCCTGTGCGCCCAGCACTGGGGCGCTGCGGGGATAATCAAGGCTCATATGGACGTCCCTTTGCGATTGCGGATGCGGCAGGGGCCACGGGACAGGCCGCACCGATGGCGCGACTGGCGGATCGCCCTTGTCCCGGCGGCATCACCGCTGATGGGGCATAGTGCGGACCGGGGTGTCGGAATGGCAAATTCAGAAATACGCTCGCCCCCATAGCGGCGCGATATGGCCGGGCGCCGCGCGGGTCGAATTCCTTATATCAGCGCCGCTCCTTGGGCGGGGGCTGGTCGGGCAGATGCAGGGTTGCGCCCAGCCAGCCGTCGTTATGCACCAGATCGCGCAGCACCTCTTGCACAAGCATCAGCACCGCCTTGGTCGCATTGGTCATGGGGCGTTCCACGGACGAGGCCAGGTGGACAGGACGGCGGATCATCGGCGCGGAAAGATGCCAATAGCGCAGGCGCCCGGCTGCGGTCTCGCGGCGGATGGCATTCAGGGGCAGGATGGAATGGCCAAATCCGCCTGCGACCAGTTCCTTGATGTTGGAATAGGCGTCCACCTCCATGCCGATGGTCAGGGGGATGCCCGAATTCCGCGCTTGCTGATCGAGCAATTCGCGCAGGCCGTGCGCCTCGCCGGGGACAACCAGGGGGATCGAGGCGATCCGTTCCAGCGGCAGGCATTCGCCGGGATCGGGCAGGTCGGCCATGGCACCCGCGCCGGTGGGGCCAAAGAACACCAGCTCCTCGTCAAGCAGATGGGTTGTCGCCAAGCCTTCGTCCGAGATCTCGCGGTAGACGACGGCCAGATCAATGCGCGCCGCGCGCATCCATTCCAGTACGAACCCACTCATCGCTTCGGCGATGCGCAGGCGGATTTTCGGGTATCGCTGGTGCACGGCGGTGATCAGCGGCACCGAAAGGATTTCGGAAATGGTGCCGGGCAGGCCAAGGCGCACCTCGCCTGCCGGTTCGCTTTCGTGGCCGCGGATTTCCTCTTCGGCGATGGTGAACTGATCCAGGATCACGCGGGCATGGCGCAGCAGGATGGCGCCTGCCTCGGTCGGTACAACGCCCTTGGGGCTGCGGAACAGCAGCGCCGTTCCCAGATCCTGCTCCATGTTGCGGACATGCAGCGACAGGGCAGGCTGGGCCACATGCAGATGCGCGGCAGCGCGCGAGAACGAGCCCTGTTCGACAATGGCAACGAAATAGCGCATCTGGCGAACGTCCATGGCCCCTCCCGGCGCAGACCTGGCGGCATGTTTGCCGTTGCAGGGTGTCGTTGCAAGCAGGCTTCAACCTGGCGGGGCAAGATGCCAGCCAACAATCGGCTGCACCAGCCGGAAACCGTGCTCCGTTGGCTGGGCATGGCGCGACCAGGCCGCTTCGATGGCGGGACGATTGCGGTCCAGCGTCGCGGCGCGGTCGGGGTCCACCGCCACGAGGCGATCCAGAAAGGCATCCAGCCCTGAAAACAGGCTGATCCTGTCCCAGCGCAGCAGATCGACCAGCCGGGCATCGCCATCATCCACCAGGCCGGCAATGGCGCGGGCGGCAAGATCGCGGATATGCGTCTCATCCTCGACCGGCAGCATTGCATGGAAAAAGCTGCCTTCGGGCAGCGGTTCGATCACCAGAAGCGGCGCAGGCGGATCCAGCCGCGCCAGAACGCGCCGCAGCGCGGGCTGCATCGCCTGCGGGGCGACGTGGTGCAGCGCGTTCACGCACAGCGCGCCGTCGAACCTGCCCAGGTCGTCGGGCAGATCCTCGGCAGATGCCACGGCAAAGCGCAGGCCCGGATGGCGCAGCCGGGCCTGCGAGATCGCGGCAGGCGAGGGGTCGATGCCCAGAACATCGAAGCCGATCCCGGCCAAATGCGCGGTGGTTTCGCCATAGCCGCAGCCGACATCCAGCAGGCGCCGCGCCCCGGCCGGGTCAAACGTCGCGGCAAGCAGGGTATTGGTCTCGGTCGCCACCATGCGGGCGCAGGCGGGCGCGGTGGAGGTCATGTCCGGGGGGCGAACTCTGCCATCACGGCGGCCGTATGCGCGCCAAGATCCGGCACGGGGCCCAGCTCTGCCTGCGCGCCATCCACCAGCACACCCGGCGCCAGCATGGTGACGGGGCCGCTGGGCGTTGCCACCTCGACCAGTCGGATCTGGGGGTGCCGCGCCAGATCCTCCAGCGAGGAGACCCGGCCATAGGCGATCCGGGCCGCCTCCAGCCGGTCGGCCATCACTTCGCGCGTCTGGGTCTGAAACGCTGCGGCGATGATCCTGTCCAGCTCCGGTCGGTTGGCGACACGGGCGGTGTTGTCGCGGAACCGCGCGTCGGCCGGCAGATCGGGTTGCGACAGGACCTGCGTGCAGAACTGGTGCCATTCCCGTTCGCTCTGGATGGAAAACAGCACCGCCTTGCCATCACCGCAGGTATAGGCGCCGTAGGGGGCGATGGTCGGGTGCAGCAGGCCACTGCGCGGGGCGGCCTTGCCGCCATACACATATTGCAGATAGGGCACGTTCATCCAGTCGGCCAGCGCGTGGAACAGCGACACCGCGATGTGCCGCCCCTCGCCGGTCCGTTCGCGGGCGAACAACGCTTGCAGCACTGCCTGATGCGCTGTCATCCCGGCCGAGATGTCGCAGACCGACACGCCTACGCGCGCCATGCCTTCGGGGGTTCCGGTGATGGACGACAACCCGGTTTCCGCCTGCACCAGAAGGTCATAGGCCTTGAGATGCCGAAACGGCCCCTCGTCGCCATAGCCGGAAATCGACACCGTGATCAGCCGGGGATGGGCCGCCCGCAAGTCAGCGGGGGCAAAGCCCAGCCGGTCGATGGCACCGGGGGCAAGGTTCTGGATGAACACATCGGCCCTGGCGATCATGGCGTGCAGCACATCGCGGGCAGCGGCCTCGCGCAGGTCCAGGCAGACGGATTCCTTGCCCCGGTTCAACCATACGAAATAGGCGCTTTCACCATGGACCAGCCGGTCATAGCCGCGGGCGAAGTCGCCTTCGGGCCGCTCGATCTTGATCACCCTGGCCCCGGCTTCGGCCAAGCGGGACGAGAGATAGGGCGCGGCGACCGCCTGTTCGACGGACACCACCAGAATGCCCTCCAGATCCTTCGATCGCATTGGCCGCCTTCCTTTGGTTCGCTTGCCGGCGAGGATTGCCCAAAGGGGGCATCACTTCAAATAACAGGTTTCTGGGGGCGCCATACCGCAATTCTATGGCCGCGATCCAGGGCCGGGCTATCGCCTATGGGTATAGCTACGGCAACAAAGATATATTTCCATTATCGCCCTGCGGCTTTCATTGTGGCCCAAACAGATCGGACCGGATCGGATGTCACAGGATATTGCCACGATCATGCTGCCGCTGTTCGTGCCCGGAGACCGGCCCGAACGGTTCGGCAAGGCGCAGGCGGCTGGCCCTGATGCGGTGATCCTCGATCTTGAGGATGCGGTCGCCCCACAGTCCAAGGCCGGTGCGCGGGCCGGGCTGGCCGATGCGATAGCGGCCATGCCGCCGCATGTGCCTCTGTTGGTCCGCATCAATGCCGCAGGCACGGACTGGCACAGGGACGATCTGGCCGCGATGCGCGACCTGCCGCTGTGCGCGATCCTGCTGCCCAAGGCCGAGGCGCCGCAGGATGTGCTGCGCGTTGCAGAGGTGACAGGCAAGCCGGTCATCGCATTGGTGGAATCCGCCCTTGGCCTTCACAGGGCCGAGGCGCTGGCAGAGGCGGCCATGCGCCTTGCATTCGGGTCCATAGATTATGCGGCCGATCTGGCCATGGGCCACACGCGCGAGTCGCTGTTGATGGCGCGTGCGCGCCTTGTTCTGGCCTCGCGGCTGGCAGGGCGGCCCGCGCCGATCGACGGTGTGACAACGGCCATTCGGGACGCGCAGGCGATGGCCACCGATTGTGCCCATGCGGTCGAGATGGGCTTTGGCGGCAAGCTGTTGATCCATCCGGCGCAGGTTGCCCCGGCGCGCGCAGGGTTTGCCCCGACAGCGGCGGAACTGGACTGGGCCGGGCGTGTTCTGGCGGCTGCGGCCTCGGGCGATGCCGCCTTGACGGTGGAGGGGGCCATGGTGGATGCCCCGGTGATCGCCCGCGCCCGGCAAATCCGGCAACGTGCGGGGCAGGAGGACGCATGACCACAACCGCAGTTCTGGCACGCTTTGCCGCCGATTTGCCGGGCGATGCCATTCCCCCCGATGTGACGGCGCGCGCGCTTGCGCTGTTGACCGACCTTGCCGGGTCTGCGGTGCGCGCGGCACAAGAGGCGGATTCGACGCCGTCGGTGCTGGCGATGCTGGGCCTGCTGGGGATGGAGGGCGATGGGCCCTGCACGGTCTTTGGCCTCAATCGCCGCTATGGCCCGGCGGCGGCCGCGCTGCTGAACGGCACGTTCGGCCACTCGCTGGACTTCGACGACACGCATTCCGACAGCTCGCTCCATCCCAGCGCGCCGGTGGTGCCTGCGGCACTGGCCGCCGCCGAGATGACGGGGGCCTCGGGGGCCGATCTGCTGGCAGCGGTGGTCGTGGGGTTCGAGGTGTGTTGCCGTCTGGGCATGGCGCTGGATCCGGCGGCACATTACGCGCGCGGGTTTCATCCGACGGCGACGGCGGGCACCTTTGGCGCGGCGGCGGCGGCAGGTCGGTTGCTGGGGCTGGATGCGGATCGTATGGCCTCGGCCTTTGGCGTGGCGGCCAGCCAGGCGTCGGGGTCGTTGCAGTTTCTGGTCAATGGTGCCTGGAACAAGCGGTATCAGGTCGGTGAGGCCGCGATGAAGGGGCTGATGGCCGCGACATTGGCCTCTGAGGGGTTTGTCGGTGCGGCCGATGCGATCGACGGCAAGCATGGCTTTCTGGGGGGCTACAGCGATGGCGCCGATCCGGCACTTGCGGTGGCGGGCCTTGGGCAGGTGTGGGAAACGCTGCGCATTGGTGTCAAACCCTATCCGGCCTGCCGCTACACCCATGCGGCGGTAGACGGGCTGTTGGCCTTGCAGGCCGAACATGGCTTTGCCCCCGAAGAGGTGCAGGCAATCACCGTGGGCCTGCACCGCAACGGCATCACTCTGGTGGGCGACCCGTTGCCCGCCAAGCGCAGGGCGCGCAGCATTGTCGATGGCCAGTTCTCGATGCCCTTTGCTGCGGCGGTGGCGCTGATCCGGGGCAGGTTCGGCTGGGATGACTACGACCTGCTGGGCGATCCGCGCGCCGATGCACTGGCCGACCGGGTCGAGGTCAGGCGCGACGAAAGCCTTGAGGGGCTGCGCCATCCGTTCGGGGCCACGCTGAACCTGCGGGCGGCGGGGCGTGACCATGCCCTGCGCATTCCCGACCCGTCAGGAGAGCCTGACACCTTCCCCACCCCCGACGCCGCCGAGGCCAAGTTCCGCGCCCTTGCCGGGCCGGTTCTGAACCATGGCACCGATGCGCTGCTGGCGCGGCTGCGCGGCCTGACCAGAGCCGCCGACCTGCGCGGCTATCTTTAGAAAGACCGCTCTCGTGACCGATATAGACCCGTTCCACGACCAATTCACCGACATCCGCGAAGGTGTCCGCGCGCTGTGCGCCGAGTTTCCGCCCGAATATCACCGCAAGATCGACGAGGCGCGCGGCTACCCCGAAGCGTTTGTCGAGGCGCTGACCCGCGCCGGATGGATGGCGGCGCTGATCCCCGAGGAATATGGCGGTTCCGGCCTTGGTCTGGCCGAAGCCTCGGTGATCATGGAGGAGATCAACCGCGCTGGCGGTAATTCGGGCGCCTGCCATGGCCAGATGTACAATATGAACACGCTGGTCCGGCATGGGTCCGAAGAACAGCGCCGCCGCTATCTGCCCAAGCTGGCCACCGGCGAGTTGCGCCTGCAATCCATGGGCGTGACAGAGCCGACGACGGGCACCGATACCACAAGCCTCAAGACAACGGCGGTGCGCAAGGGCGACCGCTATGTGATCAACGGGCAGAAGGTCTGGATCAGCCGGGTGCAGCATTCCGACCTGATGATCCTGCTGGCCCGCACCACACCGCTGGATCAGGTGAAAAAGAAATCCGAGGGGCTGTCGATCTTTCTTGTCGACATCAAGGCGGCCATGGCCAAGGGCATGACCGTGCGGCCCATTCTGAACATGGTGAACCACGAAACCAACGAGTTGTTCTTTGACGATCTGGAAATTCCGGCGGAAAATCTGATCGGCGAGGAAGGGCAGGGGTTCAAGTACATCCTGACCGGGCTCAATGCCGAACGGGTGCTGATCGCGGCGGAATGTATCGGCGACGGGTTCTGGTTCACTGACAAGGTGGTCGACTATACCAAGAACCGCATGGTCTTTGGCCGACCCATCGGCCAGAATCAGGGTGTGCAGTTCCCGATTGCCGAGGCCTATGTGGAAATCGCCGCCGCCAATCTGATGCGCTATGAGGCGTGCCGCAAGTTCGACGCGGGGCTGCCCTGCGGGGCCGAGGCGAACATGTCGAAATACCTTGCCGCCAAGGCAAGCTGGGAGGCGGCGAACGCCTGCATCCAGTTCCACGGCGGTTTCGGCTTTGCCTGTGAATATGACGTCGAACGCAAGTTCCGCGAAACGCGGCTGTATCAGGTGGCTCCGATCTCGACGAACCTGATCCTGTCCTATGTGGCCGAACATATCCTTGGCCTGCCACGGTCGTTCTAGGGGGGCGGGATGGATCTGGACATCGACCATCTGCGTGGCTGGATCGGGGCAACCCGCGAAAGCCATGATGAAATCTCGCCCCGGCTGGCCAATTCGCTGGCGGCCGTGCTGGACGAAGACCCGACGCTGGCGCCGGGCGATCCGGCACCCGCCGGCATCCAGTGGTGCCTGTCGCCCGAGATTGCCCCCATGCATCGCCTTGGTCCTGATGGCCATCCGGCGCGGGGCGATTTCCTGCCGCCCGTCCCCCTGCCGCGCCGGATGTGGGCAGGCGGAGAGTTGGAGTTCACCGGAGAGTTCCGCGTGGGCGATGCGATCCGCCGGGTGTCGCGGGTGGGCGATGTGACCGCGAAATCCGGGCGCACCGGCACGCTGTGCTTTGTCGCGGTGCATCACGCTTATCATGGGCCGCGCGGGTTGGTGCTGACGGAACGCCATGACATCGTGTATCGCGGGGTCGATGCGCCGACCGGCGGCACGCCACCCGCGCCGCCCCGCGCCGATGCCGATCAGCGGCTGGAGGTCGAGGCGACGGCGGTGCTGCTGGCGCGCTATTCCGCTGTCACCTTCAACGGCCACCGCATCCACTATGACCGCGAGTATTGCCGGACCGAGGAGAATTACCCCGGCCTGATCGTGCACGGCCCGTTGCAGGCCACCTATCTGCTGCGGATGGCCATGCAGATGAATGGCAACCGTCTGCCGCGGCGGTTCCGCTTTCGTGGCACCTCGCCGCTGTTCGATGGCGCGGTGTTCCGCGTGAACGGGGCGGCAGAGGGGACAGGCGCGCAGTTGTGGGTGCTGGACCGGACTGGCGGAATGACGATGCAGGCCACGGCGGGGTAGGGCGCGGTCGGCGCCCCCTGTGCGCAAGATCGCAGGGCGTGGCGCGTTGGCCGGGCAACAGGCGCCTTGCGGGGTGGGAGCGGGCTTTGGGTTTCGCCAAGTGTGGGTGCGCCGCTGATCGCGCCTTGCTAGGCAAGGCCGATCCGCTGCCGCCATTCTGCCGGTCCGGTCCGGTGAATCGCGGTCCCGCGCGCATCGACGGCGACGGTCACGGGCAGATCCTCGACATCCATCTCATAGATCGCCTCCATCCCCAGATCGGCAAAGGCGACCACGCGCGCCGCGCGGATCGAGCGTGCGATCAGATAGGCGGCCCCCCCGGTCGCCGCCAGATAGACGGCGCCATGCTGTGCGATGGCCTGAACCGTTGCAGGGCCGCGTTCGGCCTTGCCGATCATGCCCACAAGTCCGGTGTCCAGCATCATCGGGGTAAAGGCATCCATCCGGGTGGAGGTGGTGGGGCCTGCGGGGCCGACCGCCTCGCCCGCGACGGGATCGACAGGGCCGACGTAATAGATCAGCCGCCCGGCGAAATCGACGGGGAAGGTTTCGCCCCGCGCCTGCATTTCGGCCAATCGCTTGTGGGCGGCATCACGGCCGGTCAGAATGCGCCCGGACAGCAGCAGCGTTTCCCCGGCCTGCCACTGGGCGGCTTGGGCGCGGGTCAGCCCGTCGATCTGTACGCGCCGCCCGGTGGCTGCGGCCTCTGGCCCCAGATCGGGCCAGTCCGACAGTGGCGGGGGGGCGAAATCGGCCGGACCGCTGCCGTCCAGCCGAAAATGCACATGCCGGTTGGCAGCGCATTGCGGCATCAGGGCCACCGGCTTGGAGGCCGCATGGCTGGCCGTTGTGGCCACCTTGACGTCAAGAACCGAGGTCATGCCGCCCAGCCCCTGTGCCCCGATCCCCAGCGCGTTGATGCGGGTGTAAAGATTGATGCGGAACTCCTCCATCCGGTCGCGGGGGCCGCGGGCCAGCAGATCCAGCATGTCGATAGGGGCGTTCAGCGCCTGCTTGGCCAGCAGCATCGCCATTTCCGCCCCGCCCCCGATGCCCAGCCCGATCAGACCTGGCGGGCACCAGCCCGCGCCCAGCCCCTCCATGGTCTGGACGACCCAATCCTCGACCGAGGCGGCCGGGTTCAGCACGGTGAACCGTGCCTTGTTTTCTGACCCGCCGCCTTTGGCCGACAGGGTAATCTCCAGCCCCGGTCCCGGCATCAGTTCGACATGCGTGGTCGCCGGGGTGTTGTCGCGGGTGTTGCGCCGGTCGAACAGCGCATCGGCCACCATCGAGGCGCGCAGCGGGTTGCGCTCGTCGGCCCAGGCGCGGCGGACGCCCTCGTTCACCAACGCCTCGATGGGCAGGGTCGAGCGGATGCGGCTGTCCATGCCCAGCCGCAGGAACACCACGATCATGCCGGTGTCCTGACAGATCGGGCGACGGCCATAGGCGGCCATGCGGCTGTTGATCAGGATCTGTCCGATGGCCGCGCGGGCGGCGGGGCTTTGTTCGCGGCGCCACGCAGATGCCAGGTGGCGCACATGATCCGAAGGGTGAAAGCAGGACACGAACTGCGCGGCGCGATGCACGCTTTCGACGATATGATCGGCAGGAATGTCCATGGCTGCGGCCTGTGCTGGGGCGGGCTGGGCCAAGTGTAGGGCCAGTCACCCGCCCCGGCCATGGGGCTGGGCCATAGAATTGCGTTGGGCCTGCCATAGCCTCGCAGCATCGCGCGTGCCTTCAGCCCTGAGGCCAGACCAGCGAATGGTGCAACTGCGCGCCCGCCCAGGCGCCATCCGCCACGGCCAGAGACAGCGAATGCGGCGCGCGCGCGACATCGCCACAGGCATAGGCGCCCGGAATGCTTGTCTCTTTGCGCTGGGAGGTCTGGATCTGTACTCCCATCGGCGTTTCCATCAGGGCACAGCCCATCTGCTCTGCCACCGGGCTGGCCGGAACGCTGCGCGCGGCGGTAAACAGGCCGGCGAAGTCCTGGCGCCGCCCATCGGCCAGTGCGACTGTGGCCTGCCCTTCGATCTGCGCCAGCGGCGTTTCCTCGATGGTCACGCCACGCTGCGCCAGATCTGCCCGGTCAGCCCCCTCCAAGGTCAGAACGCCGTTGGTGAACAGCGTCACCTGGCCCCATTCGGGCAGCAACTGCGCCTGATGCAGGGACATTGGTCCGGTGGCAATCACGCCGATCTGTCCCTGGTTCAGTTCATAGCCATGGCAATACGGACAGTGAAACACCGTCTGACCCCAACGCTCGGCCAGTCCGGCAATCGGGGGCAACTGGTCGGCCAGCCCGGTGGCGAACACCAGCCGCCTGCCAGGATGGCGGTCGCCGGAGTCCAGGGTGACATGGAACGCGTCCTTGTCGCCGCCTGCGTCAATCACCTGACCCTCGACCCATGTCAGCGTCGGATAGGTTTGCAACTGGTCCCGCGCAGTGGCAGCGATCCTTGCGGGATCCGCGCCGTCCTGTCCCAGAAACCCATAGGAATGGCTGGCGAAACGGTTGCGCCGTTGACCGGCGTCGATCACCAGCACCCGCCTGCGCGCCCGTACCAACTGCAATGCGGCGGCCATACCGGCATATCCGCCTCCGACGATGATCACATCCTGCATGATCTGCTCCTTAATCCGACCACAACGGCACCCGGCCAGCAGCTCCGGTGCACGGGTTGCAGGCGAAGAACCATTTCAAGTAACTTTATATGTTTCGAATTAAGCCGGATTTCAAGTCCGCCGGTTGTCATCCGCCCAGATGCCAGGCGCCATTGTCGCGGTGAAACCGCCTGGGCGCCTGTGCCACGAAATGCCCGGTCGTCGCATCCGCGAGCCACGCGGTGATGGCCAGGTCCGGTCCCGCCAGGTCCAGCACGCAGAACCCATGGTCCGTTTCACCCGCGCGCCCGCACAGCGCCGTGCCGGTCTGTACGAGCATCAGCGGCTGGGGCCGGTCCTGCGCGATGCCAAGGCCGATGGTCCAATGGTGCAGATGGCCCGACAGGACCACATGCACGCCGGACCGGATCAACGAGGGCAAGGCTGCGGTGCCACCGCGCGTTTCGCCCCGCTCGAACCCCGGCGGTTCCACCAGCGGGTGGTGGCAGGCCAGAATGTTGATCCGGCCGTCGCCGGGTTCCAGACTGGCCGCAATCCGGCGCAGATCGTCCTGCCGCAGGATCCCCCGTCGCCAGCGGAACGGGTCGGCGGTATTGGCCGACAGGATGCGCACCCGGTCCAGCGTTGCACCGGGCGCAAGATCGGCGCCGACATTGCGGCGCCAGCCCCGGAACGGGCCCAGCATCCGTGCGACCACATTGAACAGCGGAATGTCGTGGTTGCCGGGTGTGGCAAGCACCGGCACCCCCAGCCCCTGAAGGAATGTCATTGCGGCCCTGAACTGCGGCGCACGCGCGCGATGGGACAGATCGCCGGTGACCACCACGATATCCGGCGCGGTCGCTGTGATGGCCTGTGCCAGAGGCGCGACCAGTTCGGGGCGCTCCATGCCGAAATGCAAATCCGTCAGATGAACGATCCGTGTCATGCCGCAGGACCAGCCGTGGCCGGATCGGCCGGGGCAAAGACCCTCAGCGCATCGCGCAGCACGCTCAGGTGGAACGGGGCGGCCATACGCTCTTTCTCGCCGTCAAGCGCAACCAGTTTGCGGGCCGTCCGGCTTTCGATCCGCATGTCCTGCGCCACCAGAAGTTCGAAATCCTCGCCGCGCACCGACTGACCCAACGCCAGCCGCAGCGCCGCCCCGATCAGGGCCCTGCGGGTCCGGCCCTTGGCGACGAACAGCGCAAACTGCCCGTTGCGCACGGCCTCGGCGCCGTCCAGCGCAAGGCTGTCGAGTTGATAGGCGCTGCGGGCGACAAAGGCCAATGGCGTTTGTATCTCGACCTGCCGTTGATCCAGCGTCACCGAAAGGTGCATCGGATCAGAGACATTGCGCACCGCGACCAGCACCGACCAATAGGCGGCAATCCGGCTGCGACCCCATCTGCGATATATATCCTCGCGCCGGGCCAGGATCTGCGGGTACAGCCCGAAACTGGCGTTGTTGATGAAAATGCGGTCATTGATGCGGCCCAGATCCCGCGTACGGACAATGCCTGCGGCAACCGCATCCAGCGCGGCATCCAGTGTCTCGGTGCCCAGTTCGCGGGCAAAGTAGTTGAACGTGCCGCCGGGCAGAACACCCATGACCGCCGCGCTGCCTGCGAGGGCGCCGGCCACTGCGCTTTGCGTGCCGTCGCCCCCCAGAGCCAGGATTGCAGTGTTCCCCGCCGCCACCGCCTCATGCGCGACCCGTGCAAGGTCTTTGCCCTTGCGGACCGGCACTACAGTAAGATCGCGCACGATCGGGGACAGGCGCGCGCGGATGTAGTCGATCCGGTCGCGGGTATCTTGCCGCCCCGCCTTGCCGTTGGCAATCAGCGCCACGCGCGCCTGCGCCAGATCGAAATGTCCTGTCGAAATCGGCGTCATGGCGTCCTGCATCCTGGTCCCGAGGCTGCGGAAGCGCGAGCCGCAGGGTCAACGACAATCTGTCGATACGGTTCCCGCCGATCAACGATTTGCCGCCTTGCCCGGTTGGGGCACAAGGCGCAGTCTCGTGAACCGGCGCGACGCTGCGCGGGATGAGGCAGGACCACATTCCAGGCCGCATGGTTGACCGACTGCTGTTGCCGACGCAGGGTTGCGTTCCATTGGTGCCGCACTAAAGGAATAGTGGTGACCCCGGATGGATTCGAACCATCGACCTGCCGCTTAGGAGGCGGCCGCTCTATCCCCTGAGCTACGGAGCCACGCAATGTGGTGATGCCCGCAAAATCCGGCCGATGCAACATGTGTTGGGGCTTGGCCGCCCGAGGTCATTGGCGCTAACACTGAGAAAATTGCCCGAGGAGGACGCGATGACCAGACCGCCGGCCAAGCCGGGGCCCAAGGCGCCGCCGCGCCGTGCCCTGACGCTGCGTGACGTCTCGGAGTTGTCGGGCGTCTCCGAGATGACGGTCAGCCGCGTGCTGCGCAATCGGGGCGATGTGTCCGAGGCGACGCGGGAAAAGGTGCTGACCGCCGCGCGCGACATCGGGTATGTGCCCAACAAGATCGCGGGCGCGCTGGCCAGCCAGAGGGTCAACCTTGTCGGCGTGATCATCCCGTCATTGTCGAACATGGTGTTCCCCGAAGTGCTGGCCGGCATATCGGAAGTGCTGGAGGACACGGGCCTGCAACCCGTAGTCGGCGTGACGCATTATTCGCCCGAGCGCGAAGAGTCGGTCCTGTACGAGATGCTCTCGTGGCGTCCGTCCGGCATTGTGATCGCGGGTCTGGAACATTCCGGCGGCGCCCGCGCCATGCTGGATGCGGCGGGGGTTCCGGTGGTTGAAATCATGGATACCGATGGCCCCCCGGTGGATAGCGCCGTCGGCATCTCGCATCGCAAGGCCGGGCGGCAGACGGCTGCGGCGATCCTTGCCGCAGGCTATCGTCGCATCGGGTTTCTGGGCACCAAGATGCCCGACGATCACCGCGCCCGCAAACGGATGGAAGGGTTCGAGGCGGCGCTGGCCGAGGCTGGCCTGGTGCTGGAGGACCGCGAATTCTATGCTGGCGGATCGGCCCTGCTGAAAGGGCGCGAGATGACCGAAGCGATCCTGCGCCGATCCCCCCACCTGGATTTCCTGTATTATTCCAATGATATGATCGGGGCAGGGGGGCTGCTGTGGTGCCTGGAAAACGGTATCGACGTACCGGGAAAGCTGGGCCTGGCGGGGTTCAATGGGGTCGAGCTGTTGCAGGGACTGCCGCGCCGTCTGGCCACGGTGGACAGTTGTCGCCGTGAAATCGGGCGACTTGCGGCCGAGATCATCGCGGGCAAGCGCCCCGGTGGCGTGATCGGCGGCGAGGTGTTGGAGCTTTCGCCGGTCCTGCACCCCGGCGATACGATCCGCACCTGACATATTGGCCGCCAATGGCCGCTGCCTCAGGGGAAGGCTGTCAGGATCTGGTCCAGCGGTTTCTTGCGCTTGGCGACGGCGGGAACGGTTGCGTCGGGCGCCGGGTGGCCCACGGGCAGGATCATCACCGGCTTTTCCGACTCTGGCCGCCCGCACAGGGTATTGAGGAACTTCATCGGGTTCGGTGTATGGGTCAGACACACCAGCCCGGCACGGTGCAGCGCGGCAATCAGAAAGCCGGTCGCGATTCCGACACTCTCGGGTACGTAGTAATTCTTGTAGCGGGTGCCATCGTCGGTCACGCCATAGCGCTGGGCAAAGATCACGATCAGCCACGGCGCCGTCGTCAGATGGGGCTTGGACACGCCGGTCCCGATGGGTTCCAGCGCGGCGAGCCATTCGTCGCCCGCCCCCCCGGCGTAAAAGCTGCGCTCCTCCTCCTCGGCGGCGTCGCGGATGCGGGCCTTCATCGCCGGATCCCCGATCAGGCAGAAGTGCCATGGCTGGTGGTTGGCCCCCGAAGGCGCCAGCCCGGCCGCGGCGATACACTCGGTCAGCACGGCCTGCGGCACCGGATCAGGGGCAAAATCGCGGACCGAATGGCGCCGGGCCAGATCGGCGCGAAAGGTCTGCGCGGCCGCAAGCGCCTGATCGTCGGACAGGCGCACCCTGTCGGGCAGCGGCAAAGGATCGTAGTGCACAGTGCCCTTGGTATACATGGTTCCTCCCGGTGGTTCAGCGCAAGGCAAAGGTTGCGCGCACAAGTTCGGCGGCGATTCCGGGTTCCGACAGGGCGTGCCCTGCCAGCGGCACCATGTGCAACCGTGCCGCAGCCCATCCCTGCGCCAGTGCATGGGCAGATGCGGGCGGGCAGATCATGTCATAGCGCCCTTGCACAATGGTGGCGGGCAGATGTTCGATCCGGTGGCGGTTGGCCATGATCCAGCCGTCCTGGTCCAGAAACCCGTCATTGTGGAAATAATGGCATTCCAGCCGCGCGAAGGCGCGGGCATAGTCGGGCGGCGCCTCCATGCCCGTGCTTTCGGCGCCGATAGAGGCCAGCGCGTTTTCCCAACCTGCCCACAGACGCCCGAACCTGACCTCGTTGACCATGTCGCCCGAAAACAGGCGGCGATGATAGGCGGCGATCAGGTTGTCGCGCTCTGCCTCGGGGATCGCCTCGGAAAACCGGCGCCATTCCTCGGGAAAGAATCGCCCCGCGCCGCCGCCGTAGAACCAGTCGAGTTCGGCGCGAGTCATCAGGAACACGCCGCGCAGGATAAGGTGATCCACATGCCCCGGATGGGTGATCGCATAGATCAGCGACAGCGTGGCGCCCCAACTGCCGCCGAACAGGATCCAGCGGTCGATGCCCAGCGTGGTGCGGATGGCCTCGATGTCGGCCACAAGGTGCCACGTGGTGTTGGCCGCCACCGCCGCCATGGGCCGCGACCGACCGCAGCCGCGCTGGTCGAACAGCACGATCCGGTAGGTCTGCGGATCGAAGAATCGCCGCATGACCGGGCTGCATCCGCCACCGGGGCCGCCATGCACGACCAGAGCGGGCCGCCCTTGCGGGTTGCCACATTGCTCGACATATACCCTGTGACCGTCGCCCATGTCGATCATGCGCCGGTCGAAGGGTTCGATCGGCGGGTACAGGTAATCGGCTGCGCGCCTGTGTCCGTCTGTTCTGTCCATTCCCGGCCCTGTATAGCAGGGGCAGCCTGCCCCGTCGCAGCCGCCGCCGCAAGGAGGAACGCATGAGCACCGTCAATACCGTCGATCCCGCCGAAGTCGCCAAGTTCGAGGCGATGGCCGCCGAATGGTGGGATCCTTCGGGCAAGTTCAAGCCGCTGCATATGCTCAATCCCTGCCGGCTGGATTACATCTGCACCCAGATCGCCGCCGAATTCGGGCGTGACCTGCGGGCCGACCGCCCCCTTGCCGGGTTGCGGCTTCTGGACATCGGCTGCGGCGGGGGGCTGTTGGCTGAACCGATGGCGCGGCTGGGCGCCGATGTGGTGGGGGCGGATGCGGCGGAACGCAACATTCCCGTGGCGCGCATTCATGCCGAACAGTCGGGCCTGCCCATAGAGTACCGCCATACCACGGCCGAGGCGCTGGCCGCCGCAGGCGAACGGTTCGATGTGGTGCTGAACATGGAAGTGGTGGAACATGTGGCCGATCCGCTGGGCTATCTGACCGCCTGCCATGACCTGCTGAAACCCGGCGGGCTGATGGTGTGTTCCACGCTGAACCGCAATCTGAAAAGCTACATGATGGCGATCGTCGGTGCCGAGCAGATCATGCGCTGGTTGCCGCGCGGCACGCATGAATGGTCGAAGTTCATCACGCCCGACGAGCTTTATGATCTGCTGCGCCGGGCGGGGCTGGATCCGGTTGACCGCAAGGGCATGGTGTTCAACCCGCTGGGCTGGTCATGGTCGCTGTCGGACCGGGATCTGTCGGTGAACTATGTCACCACCAGCCTGCGCCGCGCCTGAACGGCCGCGCGGTTCTGGACAAACCGCGGCGCGGCGGCTAGCAGGGGGCGTCCTTCGCCAAAGAGGTTCCGATGATCCCGCTTGACAGCCTGCGCGCCCGTTATCTGGACGGCATCCTTGCAGCCTCGGACGAGGCCGCGCTGGAAGATCTTCGGCTGGCCGCCCTTGGCAAGAAGGGCGAGGTTGCCTTGCTGATGCGCGAACTGGGCAAGATGAGCCCCGAAGAGCGGCAGACCATCGGCAAGGCGCTGAACGAGTTGAAGGACGAGCTGGACGTGGCGCTGCGCGCGCGCAAGGCCTCGCTGGGCGATGCGGCGCTGGAAGAGCGGCTGCGCGCCGAATGGCTGGACGTGACGCTGCCCGCGCGCCCGCGCCGCATGGGCACCATCCATCCGGTCAGCCAGGTGACCGAGGAATGCACGGCGATCTTTGCCGATATGGGATTCGCCGTGGCCGAAGGCCCGCAGATCGAGACGGACTGGTTCAACTTTGACGCGCTGAACATCGCCCCCGAACATCCGGCGCGGCAGGAACACGATACGTTCTTCATGCACCGCGCGGCCGGCGACAACCGCCCGCCCCATGTGCTGCGGACCCATACCAGCCCGGTGCAGATCCGCGCCATGCAGGCGCAGGGCGCACCCATCCGGGTGATTGCGCCGGGCCGCGTCTACCGCATGGACATGGACCAGACCCATACGCCGATGTTCCACCAGATCGAAGGTCTGGCCATCGACCGCGACATTTCGATGGCCAATCTGAAATGGGTGCTGGAAGAATTCTTCAGCGCCTATTTCGGCACCAAGGTGAAAACCCGGTTCCGCGCCAGCCACTTCCCCTTTACCGAACCTTCGGCAGAGGTGGACATCCAGTGCAGCTGGGTCGGCGGCACCCTGAAGGTGGGCGAGGGCGACGGCTGGCTGGAGGTGCTGGGATCGGGCATGGTCCATCCCAAGGTGCTGACTGCGGCGGGGGTGGACCCGAGCCAGTGGCAGGGCTTTGCCTTCGGCATGGGGATCGACCGCATGGCGATGCTGAAATACGGCATTCCCGACCTGCGCGCGTTCTTTGAATCGGACCTGCGCTGGCTGCGGCACTACGGGTTTTCGGCGCTGGACATGCCCAGCACCCACGCGGGCTAGGCGCCGGGTGCGCCCAGCCATTGGCGATTGGCGTAGATCAGGGGCAGGCGCGGTGCGTTCAGCCAGATCTGTTCGGCCTCGCCAATCAGAACATGGTGGCTGCCGACCAGTTCGGACCGGGTGATCCGGCAATCCCAGGCCACAAGCGCATCGGCCAGCACCGGAGATCCGGTCGGGCCGGTGATCCAGGCGCCGGTGCCGAACCTGTCGCCTTCGGTGCGACCGGCAAAGGCCTCTGCCAGGGCGGTTTGCTCGGCCCCGAGCAGGTTCACGCAGAACACGCCGTTTTCCAGGATCGCCACGGCCGAGCGGCTGGAGCGGTTCAGGCAGACCAGAAGCGATGGTTTCGGCGTATCGACAGACACCGATGTGACTGCCGACGCGGTGAGCCCCGCCCGTCCGCCGGGGCCGTCGGTGGTGATCACATGGACCGAGGCTGCGGCGCGGCTCATGCCTTCGAGGAATTGGGTGCGCAGATCGGGGGTGGTCATGGATCGGCTCCGTCGGTCTGGCGAGGGGCGCTGCCCCTCGCGCTCCCCAGGGTATTTGGGGCAAGATGAAAGGGCGCCCGGTTCAGCCAAGGTCGAAGTAGCGCATCAGTTCCACATCGGGAACCTTGGCGCGGAACTGGTTAAGCTGGCTTTCACGACTGGCCGCGAAGGTGGTCACGAACGGCTCTCCCAGCCAGTCGCGGGCAAAGTCCGAGCCACGCAGGGCTGTGATCGCCTCTGGCATGGAGCGGTGAAAGTCGTGGGTCGGCGTCTGGGTGTAGCCATTGCCCTGAACTTCGGATGCAGGTTCGATTTCTTCCAGAATTCCGGCGATCCCGGCGGCCAGCGTGGCCGCGACGGTCAGATAAGGGTTGGTGTCGGAACCGGGCAGGCGATTTTCCACCCGGAGGGAGCCCGCATCATGCCCGACGACCCGCAGGGCCGTCGTGCGGTTTTCATAGCCCCAGGTCAGGCCGGGTGGCGCGAAGGTGCCCGGAGCAAAGCGGCGATAGGCGTTGACCGTGGGCAGGAACACCAGCGTCATGTCTCCGAGGTATTTCTGCAATCCGCCCAGGAAGTGGCGAAAGCGGCGCGACATGCCATGGTTGGCGGCAGGGTCGTGGAACACCGGGGCGCCGCTGGCATCCTTGAGCGACATATGAAGATGGATGGACTGGCTGTCGGCCTCTTCGCTCCATCTTGGCATATAGGTGACGCTGCGGCCCTGGCGCAGGGCAAGGGCGCGCAGGAAGGTTTTCAGCATCACGAGTTGATCGGCAGGTTCCAGACCTGCGCCTGCGTCGATGCAGGCCTCCATGAAGCCGCCGCCGATTTCCTCGTGCATCTTGGCAATGTCGATACGCAGCGGTTCGGCCAGATCGGCCACAGCTTCGTACCAGCCGGATTGCACGGTCTGGTACAGCACGAGGTCATGGCTGGGATGCAGGGTGGCGGTTTTCAGCCCGCGATAGCCCTTGGCGCGTGCGCTTTCGGGGGTTTCGTCGAACAGGGTATATTCCAGCTCCAGCCCGTATTTCGGGTGAAATCCGGCGTCGGCGGCCCGGTCCAGAACCCGGCGCAGCAGCGAGCGGGGGCAGATGGCAGAGGTGGCGCCGCCATAGGTGGACAGGAACAGCAGGTCATGCCCCGGTCTGGCCCAGGGGATGCGGCGCACCGTGGCGGGATCGACGATCAGGGGATCGTCATGGAAATCGGCGCTGTCATCCGTGATGCCGGGCACGGTCAGCACCTGATCCGTCGGGTCCAGCGTCAGCGTCACCGGCGCCATGCCCATGCCGTTGCGCAAGATGCCTTCGAGCGAGCGGCGCGAGACCATCTGGCCGCGCAAGGCGCCGTTGGTGTCGACCATGGCTACGGTGGCGAATTTACAGCCGTTCTGGTCCAGCAGATCCTGAAGTTTCATGGTGTCCCTGTGTCTGGCGGATCGTTGGTCAGCCGCGCAAGCGCCGCCAGTTCGGCTTGCGGGTCGGTGGCATAGGCGCGCAGGAAGACCCGCAGGCCGTTTTCCAGATAGCGCCGGATTTGCGCGCGATCCGGCACCGCATCGGGGCGATGCAAGGCCTGGGTCCGGGGCGCGGACAGGATCAGCGCCCAGAGATCCTGCGCTGCGAGTTCGGCATCGTCAAAGACCAGCCGCCCGGCGCTGCGCTGTTCCCCGAGCCAGTCGATCATCCCGGCCAGCAGGCGGTCGGGGCCGGCGGTCTGATAGGCGGCACCGATTTCGGGGAAGCGCGCGGCCTCGCCGATCACCAACCGGGCAAGGCCCAGCAGGTCCGGGCGCATCACCACATCGGCATAGGCCCAGGCAAAGCGGTGCAGTTGCACCACCATGTCGCCGGACTGATCGGCAAAGGGTTCCAGCATGATGTCGCGGGCGCTGTCCATCATGGCGGCGAACAATGCCTCTTTTGCGCCGAAATACTGGTAGAGCGTCGGTTTCGACACCCGCGCGGCTTCGGCAATCGCATCCATCGAGGCGCCGGCATAGCCCGCCAGCGAGAACACCCGGAACGCCGCTTGCAGGATGCGGCGCTCCTTGATGGCGCGGTTGCGGGCGCGGGCGTCGCTCATGCCGATACCCTGCGGACAAAGGCGGACAGGTGGCGGTTGTAGGCGGCGGGGTTTTCGATATTGCACAGATGTCCGGCGCCCGCGATCACCTCGAACCGGATATCGGGGGTGGGCGCGGCGTCCAGCATACGACCTGCAACAGCGCGGATCTCGGCGGGCGGGGCCAGCCGGTCATGTGCCCCGGTCATGGCGAGTATGGGGCAAGAAATGTTCGAAAAGTCAAATTTTTCCAGCGGATTCGTAAAGCAATGCAGCGCATCGCGATAGGTTTCCGCAGGGATTGCGGCCATGGAGGCACGCAACTCGGCATGGATTTCGGGGCTGGCGTCCGGCCCGGCCAGCACCTTGACAACGGCGGGGGCGAAATCGGCGGGGCGCTGACCGGCGTTCAGCGGCACTTCGCGCGACAGGCGGAATGCCTCGCGTTCCTCGGGGCCAGCCTCGGACATGCCGGTGCAGCCGCCTGACACCACCAGCCCGGCCAGCCGGTC
Source organism: Gemmobacter megaterium (assembly GCF_900156815.1). GTDB lineage: Bacteria > Pseudomonadota > Alphaproteobacteria > Rhodobacterales > Rhodobacteraceae > Wagnerdoeblera > Wagnerdoeblera megaterium. Next base: position 99,450 of record NZ_FTOT01000005.1, on the reverse strand, counting down.
GGAATGGCGCATGGCAAAGGAGGTGGCGATCCAGGCGCCATAGGACAGGCCAACCAGAACAAGGCGATCCGCGCCGAAATGATCGGCCACGCGCAGGATGTCCTCGATATAGCCGTCGATGGTCGAGGGGCCAAAGCCCAGGGTGCTGTCGCCATAGCCGCGCAGATCCATCGCCACGGCGCGGGCATGGGGGGCCAGCGCCGCCAACTGTCGATGCCAGTTCACGCGCCCGCCACCTATGCCATGCAGGAACAGCACCAGCGGGCCATCGCCCGCGCAGGACAGGGCCAGCCGGGGGGTGCCATCCAGCAGCCGGGTCTCGATGGGGGCAGGCCCCGGCTTGGAGGCCGGGGCGGGGGGCGCTTTGGGCCGGGCGGTGGCCAGAGCCTGCAACCCGGCGCGGAACACCGCCTCGGTCCCGGCACAGATCGCGGCCAGACGGTCGGCGCGGGCGGTGATGTCGGCGGTCCACAGAACCGAGGCGCCGCCTGCCTCGGCTGGGGCCACCGACAGGCGGGCGACATAGCGGTCGGCCCCCTCGATTCCTGCAAGCGCGGTATAGGCCAGAACGCGGTCGCTGTCGGACCGATAGGTCAGCCGTTCGCGGTAGACGGTATCCTCGCCCTTGACGGTAAAGCGGCGGATGACATGCGGCCCGGTTTCGGCCTCGATCCGGTCGATGGCGGGGTGCCAGGCCCCCAGAAAATCACCAGCCAGCGCCCAGACCGCCGCAGGGTCGGCGGCCAGATGGCCCCGGACCTGCACGCGGTCGCGCGGCATCAGCGCAGGCCCCCGGCGGTGCCGGTTTCCCCGCGCCACAGCGAATTGCGGGCCGAGTCGGTGTCGGTTTTCACATTGTCGATCTCGGCCATGTCATAGACTGACAGCAGCGCTAGATAATCCTCCATGATTTCAGAGGTATAGGGCAGCATCAGCGCCCCGCAGCGGCTGTCGCGATACATCCGTTCCAGCGGCAGGGATTTCAGCATCGACTGGCCGCCACAGGTGCGGATGGCCAGGGCGGTGATGTCCTGTACCCCCTCCATCACGGCATATTGCGCAGCGTACATGCGCATCACCTGCGCCTTGCTGGGATAGCCCTGTGCCTCGGCAAAGGCATTGGTCCAGAGCGCGCGCATCTGGGCCAGCTTGACATACATCTGCCCGACGGCATGGCGTTTGGTGCCATAGATGCGCCGGTCGATGGGGGGCAGGCCGGAAATGCGCCCTTGCAGATAGGCCACGGTGAAATCATAGGCGCCCTGCGCCACGCCCATATAGGTCGGCGACAGCGTGGCCATCAGGTGCGGCCAATGCGGCATGGTCTTGATGAAGATGCCCTTGGGCATCAGCATGTCGTCCTCGGTGACGAACACGTCCTTGAGGATCAGGTCGCGGCTGTTGGTGCCGCGCATCCCCAGCGGGTTCCAGTCGCCCTTGACGCTCAGGCCGGGGCTGTCCTTGTGGACCACAAAGATCAGCGTGTCTTCGTGGCGCGGTTCCACGCCTTCGAAATGCTCGGTGCAGACGATGGAATAATAGTCGCAATACCCGGCCAGCGAAGCGAATTTCTTGAACCCCGTGATCCGCCAGCCGCCCTCGACCTTGACGCAGTAGGTTTGGGCGGGTTTCGACGTCCAGTTGGCGCCGCCTTCGGAAATGGGCTGGGAATAGATGCCCTGTTCCTTGACGGCGCGGCGGAACTGGCGTTCGCGCAGGGGGGCAAAGGCGGCCTTTTCCTGATCGGTCAGGTTCGGCATGTCATACATGAACCGCGACCACATCATCGACGACTGGTGCATGTTGAAGGTCAGCGCGGTTGCCCCGCAATGCTTGGCGATTTCCGCCCCGACCATGGCATATTCGCCAAGACTGAACCCCATGCCGCCAAACTCCTGCGGCACGGTCAGCGTCAGCAGCCCGTGATCGGCCAGATCGCGGTAGTTTTCGACCGGAAAGCTGGCGTCGATGTCCACCGCCTCGGCGCGGGGGGCAAACCGTTCCTGCCCCAGCCGGTTGACCAGACGCAGCGTTTCTACCACCTCGGGGCGGATGCGGGCCAGGTCGTAGTAGTCGGCGATGTCGCTGGTGGGCAGCGGGAAAATGCTCATTCTGGGCTCCGGGGGGTCAGAGGGCAAGATCGCCTTGCAGCACGCCATCCTTGACGACGGTGTCCCCGTCGAGCGTGATGGTGCAGCGGCGCATCGGCAGATCGAAATGGCCAAGGGTGAAACGGTCGGCATATTGGTTGGCACCCGTCGACCACAGGAAGTTGCCGGCCCAGGCGCGGAACTCGGTCGCCTGCATGTCGCGCTTGTCATAGAGCGCGCCGGACACCCAGTGCGCCGCCGGGTTCATCCCCCAGCCGACATGGCTGAGCCCATAGGCGTTGCGATCGCCCCAGGCCGCCAGATAGTCGCGGAACAGCTCGGCATCCAGGCCATCGCCCCGGATGTCGGTCACGAAATCGTCCTTGACGGTGATGTCGATGGGGCTGGCCAGATAGGTCTTGAACGTCAGGTTCATGTCGCCCACGTCCATCACGATACGGCCGTTGATGGTGCCGGGGCCGGGGAAACACAGGCACAGGCCACCGGGCCAATGCGCGACGCCGCCGGGTTTGGTGGTGAAACCGGGGGTTCCGCCACAGGGCGCATCGCGGATGTCGATCAGCAGGTCGGTGCCGGCACGGCTTGTGACGCGCATTTCCGAGGCGGCGCGCAGCATCTCGATCCCCAGGGCCACCTTGGGGCCAAGCTCGGCGCGGGGTTCGGTACGCTCCAGAATCTCGGGGTGTTCGTTGCAGATGACCAGCAGGCGCGCGCCGGCCTCTTCGATTTCGGGCCATTCTTCGGCGTGGATCAGCCCTTCGACGGTGACATCGACGACAACCTCGACCCGCTTCAGCGCCTCGACCACGGCGCGCCGGTTCTGGATGGCCACACAGGTGCCGGTGGATTTCACCGGGACCGGCGCCGATTGCGGCGGGGTTGGCAGCAGGATGGTGTGATATTCGGCCCCAAGATCAAAGCAGGCCAGCCCTGCCAACTGCATCAGCACCGGCCGGGACTGGGTTTCGGCAATGATGGCCACGCGGGTGCCCTGGGCGATTCCGTTCAGCGCCAGTACGCGCCGGAACGCGGCCAGCCATTTGCCCTCGACCACTTCCTGAAGCATTGCGGTTCCTTTCGGCTGGCCGCATCCGATCCGCGCCGGAAGGTAGCGGGAGGGTGGTGATGCAGCTAAAACTTTACTTTACGGTTCAGTTTTGTGAGGAATCGCCAAGCTGTCAATGAAAATCTTCGAAAATATGTCAGCCGTCAGGGGAATGTACCGTCGCTCGGCCGCGGCCTGCATGCTTCGAGGCATAGAGCGCCTGATCTGCGTCTGACAGCATCCGGTCCGGTCGCGGGCGTGCATAGGCAGAGGAAATCGCCATTCCCACACTGGCCGAGATTGAACAGACCTTGTCGCCAAACGGGATCGGTTCGTTCAGCCGGTCGATGATGCGATGTGCGATTCCATGCATCCGGGCGGCATCAATCAGCCCCGGCAGGATGATGACGAACTCATCCCCCCCGACGCGGGCCACGATATCGTGCAGACGGGTCTCTCCGGTCAGGACGCGGGCGACATGTTGCAGCACATGATCCCCTGCTGCGTGGCCGAACGTGTCGTTTACCTGCTTGAACCAGTCCAGATCCAGATGCATCAGGCCGAACGGAGCCCCGGCGTCGATCAGTTCCGCCAGGCGATTGTCCATGGCGCGGCGATTGCGCAGGCCGGTCAGCGTGTCTGTCTGGGCCTGCTCCTCCGCCACCGATTTGGCGCCTTGCAACCGCCGGTTAAGATCGTGCAACTCTGCCATGACGAGGGTTTTCACCTCGATCAGGTACAGAAGTTCGACGGCCAGATCGGTGGGGGCGAAATCGGCATCGCTCAGCCGGTGTTGGCGCACGGCATCCGGCAGGTCGATGCCAAAGGACAGGTTCAGCAAGACGCCGCCATCGGGCAAGGCCAGCGCCAGACCGCGCAGGCCGGTGTCGGCTGCGCCGCGCAATGTCAGATGAAGCCGCTGGCCAGAGCCGCGCAACCCCGCGATGTCGGCGATGCCGATGGGCCGTTTCAGATCGAACCTGGTGAAAAAGCCGAGGCCGACCAGGGGCATGGGGGCAATCTTGGCCAGTGTTGGACCCGCCGATGTGATGAGGCCGGACGGATCGAGGCACAGATGCATCGGCATCCCCCGGCCAAGGGCACCGGCGCCGATGGAGACGACAGGTTCGACCGCCGCATCGGCCATGGCTCAGCCCTCTCCGGCAAGGTCAAAGCGGCGGCCTTCGGTGAAATCGGCTGCGAGCAACTGGATGCGCAGCGTTTCGCCATCGTGGTCGCCCCCGCAATGGTCCAGCAGGACCAGCGCGCCATAGTCATCGGCCATCGCCCGCAAGACACCGATCAACACATGGCTGAAGCCGGGCAGACCCTGGCAGGTCAGGTCATAGACACCCGGTTGCGGTTCATGCAGCGTCAAGGCCGGCAGGCCAAGATCGGGCAAGGCAAGGCGCCCGCGCCCTGGCAGATCCTCCAGCGAGTGCAGGAAATCGGTGAAGCTGACCCCGCCAAATCGCAAGAGCCGGCGCAAGGGTTGGCCGGTACGGGATGATACCAGCCATGTTCCGATATCCTCCAGGATGGTATCCCGCGCCCGCCCCAGTTGGTCAGCGGCAGCCGACAGAACGGTTTCCGTTACCGCGTCGTCATAGTGCAGCATCGCCTCGAAGCCGTCGGGATGCAGGCGTACGCTTCCCAGGATGCGGGCCCAAAGATCCTCACCATATGTATCGCGCAGAAATCCCTGGATCGCGCGGTTCATCAGCCCGTGCATGGCCCCTGTCCTTGCAGTGATCCGGCAAGTCTAGGCCGCAGCCGTTAACAAAGTGTTTGATCAGGCGGCTGTCCGTCCCCCCATCGTAACCTGATTGCGCCCCTCTGCCTTGGCGGCCAGCAAGGCACCATCGGCCCGCGCGATCAGCCGGTCAGGAGTTTCATAGCCCGTCGCAGACAGCGCAAGGCCGATCGAGACGGTCATGGACAGCGCGCCCCCCGAGGGCAGGAGGATCTGTCGGGCAGAGACCGCGCGGCGCAGGCGCTCGGCCGCCTCAAAGGCTTCGTGGTCAGAAATCCCCGGCATGGCGATCAGAAATTCCTCGCCACCCAGGCGGGCGATCAGGTCGCCGGGGCGCAGGCCGGCGGACAGGCGCCGTGCCACTTCGACCAGAACCGTGTCGCCTGCGGCATGACCGTGACGGTCGTTCACCAATTTGAACCGATCAAGATCCAGGACCATCACCGCGCAACTGGTTCTGGCCTGTACCGCACCCGCCAGCATCCGCCCCAGCACCGGAAGCGCATAGCGGCGATTGTGCAGGCCGGTCAGCGGATCCGTCATCGACAGGCGCAGGCTTTCGGCAAGCCGCGCGCGCCGCCGATCCGCCTCGCGCTTGCGCGCGATCAGGGCCTGGGCGCGGACCGCCACCTCGGCGCCGTCAAAATCGTCGCGCAGCACGTCATCGGCGCCCAGATCCAGCGCTGTTGCGGCCTCGGCATGGGCGTCGTTCGGCAACACCAGGCAAATGGCGGCATGGCAACTGTCAGGCCGCGACCGCAGATCGGACATCATCTGCATTCCGCTGATACCGGGATCGAGTTCGGCACCAAGGATATACAGGTCGGGTGCCGGAACGGCGCCTTCCAGCGCGGCCGCGCGTGTGATGACGCTCAAGCGGTCGTTCAGGTGCGGCGCCAGCACCTTGCGCCAGCGCAGGGCGGTTTCCGGCCGGGCAGCCAGCAGCGCGATATGTCCGGGTTCATCGAACCCGCCGACGGGTTCGGCGAAGCCCAGCCCCTCGATCGCGTCCGTCGTGGCGGAAAAGCCGGTGGTATCACGCGCGCGCATCAGGTTGCGGATCCGTGCCATGAGAACCTTGTCGTCAATCGGCTTGATAAGAAAATCATCCGCGCCAGCGCGCAGCGCAGAGATCCGCGCGGCTTCATCCGCCGTATTGGTGAACATGATCACCGGAATCCGGCATGTTGCCGGATCGGCCCGCAAGGCTGCACAGACAGCGATCCCGTCCATGTCGGGCATGGCATAATCCAGCAAGATCAGATCCGGCGGCGACCGTCGGGCCAGGGCCAGCGCCTCTGGCCCGCTTGCGGCCATGGTTGCCTCGTAGCAGGCGGCAGTCAGCTTGACCTTCAGGATGATCCTGTTGGTCGGAACATCATCGACGATCAGAATCCTGCTCGTCATGGCACGATGACTCCTCTCATCCGGGGAAGGGTTGCGCGTTCTTCCTGTTTGGAGCAGCTTCCTCCTCAATGGTTAATAAATGGTTTCGCCGCCTCTGCCCGCCCCGGTTTCCCTTGGGGCAGCACGCGGGACACCGGGCGATCGAGGGGCATATGAGGCAAGACAGGGCGGAAATGGTCGGATTGCAGGCGCTGGCGCATCTGGCGGCAGAGGATGATCTGATCGGGGCATTCCTGGCCGCGACAGGGGCCGACATGGCAGGTGTGCGGGCGCAGGCTGCGGAACCGGCATTCCTGGGGGCAGTCCTGGATTTCCTGTTGCAGGAAGATCGCTGGGTGATCGGCTTTGCCGAGGCGGCGGGGCTGCATCCGGCCGAAGTTGCCGAGGCGCGCGCGGCCCTGCCCGGTGGTCAGCATCCTCACTGGACCTGACCCCTTGCGATACCCTGCGGCGACGGGCAGGGTAGCCGCGCAGCCAAAGGGGGAACGGCATGATCGGCGGCATCATCTTTGACAAGGACGGAACGCTGTTCGATTTCCGCGCGACCTGGGCCGCGTGGGCCGAACGCCTGCTGATCGACCTGGCGAACGGGGACATGCAGCGAGCCGAGAGTCTGGGCGCAGCAATCGGATTTGACCTTGCGACACGCGAGTTCGCCTGGGACAGCCCGGTGATTGCCGGCACGCCGCCAGAGATTGCCTCGCTGTTGGTTCCGCATTTGCCGGGGGCGCGGCAGGACGGCCTGGTGGCACGCATGAACCTGCTTGCGGCCGAGGTGCCATTGGCCGAGGCCGTGCCATTGCGCCCGCTGCTGACCGGCTTGCGCGACCGGGGGCTCCGGCTGGGGCTGGTCACCAACGATGCCGAGGCTCCGGCCCGCGCGCATCTGCATCGGTCGGATATTGCCGATCTGTTCGATTTCGTCGCGGGCTGTGATTCCGGCTATGGTGCAAAGCCGGGGCCTGGCCAGCTGCTGGCGTTCTGCGAGGCGGTGGCGCTTGACCCCGAGCGGGTGGTCATGGTCGGGGACAGCCTGCACGATCTGCTGGCTGGGGAACGCGCGCGGATGCGTAAGGTAGGGGTGCTGACAGGCATTGCCCTGGCGCCCGAGTTGCAGGACCACGCCGACGCGGTGCTGCGGGACATCGGCGGTCTGCCGGCCTGGCTGGACGAACTCGCCTGAATGCGCGCGAGGCTGGGGCGGGGAGGGTTGTCTGCCCTCCCGGACCGTCCCGCAGGAATGCGCCGGGTGGTGACCGGGGCGCCGCGTCTTGCGGCGCTAAAAAGATCAGTCGATGCGACGAAACATCGGCACGGGGCCGGAGTTGTCAAAGAACGGCACGCTTTCGACATTGCCGCCCTGTTCCATCTGGCGGGCCACCTCGGCGATGACAACTTCGGTGATGAACGGCAGGTCGAAGCCGCGGGCGCGGCGCAGCGGAACCCATTGCAGATGGGCAAGTTCGTCCTGCGCAAAGGAAAAATCATCGGGATCGCCGACAACGCCCGTCACATCCGCCAGAAAGAACCGGGCGTCAAACCGCCGGGTGCGTCCGGGCGGTGTGATCGCGCGGAACACATAGCGCAGTGGGCCGGGATCCGGCATCAACCCGCGATCGGCCAGTTCCACCCAGTCGTCCGCCGGTTGGCCGGGCCAGGGGGCGGGTTTGGCAAGGGGCAGGCCGGTCTCTTCCCACAACTCCCGGATCGCGGTCACGGCGAGCGTTTGCGCGGTGAGGCCGGGCAGGGCGCCGGATTGGGGAAATGCCTCGAGCCGCCGGGCGCAATTCGCGGCCAGAGGCGAGGCGAGCGGAACATCCCGGTCGGCATCGTCAACGCCGCCGCCGGGAAATACGAATTTGTTCGGCATGAAGGCGGCCTTGGCCCCGCGCTGTCCCATCAGCACCTCGGGGCCTTCGCGCCCTTCTCGGGCCAAGATCACCGTGGCCGCGTCGCGGATCGGCTGATTTTCGTCTGACATACGGTTCCTCCCAAGCGCCGGTCAGTCGGCGGAAGGTCCGAACCCATGCATCCGCCGCGACCACTGAATCGCCACCAACATGCCCTTGAGCCGTGGGAGAAGGTAGAGCGAAAGTGCCACTGCGGCGATGGAAAATGCCACTGCCATGACGAGAGGCTCGGGACGGAAGGCGGTGAACACCCAGAAGATCAGTGGCGTCAGAAGTTTTCCGACCACCACGATGGTCAGATAGGCGGGGCCGTCGTCCGCCCGGTGGTGGTGCAAGGCCTCGTCACAGACCGGGCAATGGTCGCGCACCTTCAGATAGCCCTGGAGCATCGGCCCGGATCCGCAGGCCGGGCAGCGCCGACGCCAGCCCCGCAGCATCGCCGGCCGCATCGGGCGGTCATCGTCGAGAATCTCCATGGGGGCGGCCTGTGCGGTGGAAGTCATGGTCGATGCGCTCCGAAGGGCTGAAACCCGGAATATGCCTTCCCGATTCATCTAAAGAAAGGGGGTGCGGCCAGTTGCGACAAGGGGCCGCAAGCAGCCTTGCCGGTCGCGGTCGGGGAACACAAGCCCGTGATGTGCAGGTTTCGTGCCGGAAATGCGACGGAAGCAGGCAAGTCGCCCGTGAAACCTGCATCAAAGGGCCGATGCCCGATGAGCTAGGAGACAACGATGACCCGCAAGACAACTTTGACCGTGGCTTCGGTGCTGGCGCTGGCGTTGGCCGCAGGTGCTGCGCAGGCGTGGCCGCATGGTGACCGCGCGCAGGGGCAGGGCAATGGCCCGCGCATGATGATGCCTGCCTTCGAGGATCTGGATGTGGATGGCGATGGAAAGATCACCCGCGAGGAAATCGAGGCAAAGCGGCTGGAGCGTATCCAGGCGATGGATCCCGACAGCGACGGTTTCATCACGCTGGACGAAATGAAGACCCGCGCCGGGGAACAGGCCCGCCAGCGTGCCGAGGCCATGGCGGAACGGATGTTCACCGCACTGGATGCCGACAAGGACGGTCGGATCTCGGCGGCCGAGGCTCTGGCGGGGCGCATGGCCGGGTCGCAGGGCATCGAGCGGATGTTCGATCGCGTGGACCGCGACGATGACGGCGCCATCAGCAAGGCCGAGTATGACCGGGCGGCAGAGCGGATGCAGAAGATGCGTGCCGATGGGCCGCGCGGCAAGGGACCGCATGGCGAAGGACGGCAGGGCAAGGGCCCGCGCGGCGAGGGGCCGGGCGCCCGGTCGCCTGCGCCGCAGGACTGACGTCCATGGTGCCGGGCAGGGGCGGCTTGCCTGTGCCCGGCACCTCGCCTAGCCTGTCCCCGAACCAGCCGGTAGACCGTGCCCTACGATGCCCGAACCCCTGTCCCTGTCGGTCGTCCGCCGCCCGGAGCGCGCATGATGGCCCTCGATTCGTCGCTGGCGGAGGCCCCGGAAGAGGCGCTGCTGCGGTTGTATGCCAATGGCGACAGCCAGGCCGCGCGGGAACTGGCGCGGCGATTCCTGCCACGGATGCTGGCCTATGGGCGCCGGATGCTGGGCGATGGCGACGAGGCCGAAGATGTGGCGCAAGAGGCAATGCTGCGGCTATGGCGCATTGCGCCGGAGTGGCGCACCGGCGAGGCACAGGTATCCACCTGGTTGTGGCGGGTGGTGGCCAATCTGTGCACCGACCGCCTGCGCCGCCGTCGTGGCGTGGCGCTGGATGCGGTGCCAGAGCCAGAGGACGCGGCACCTTCGGTCTACAGCGCGATGGTCGAGGCCGATCGCGCTGCGGCATTGGAAACCGCGCTGGCGGCGCTGCCTGAACGCCAGCGGCAGGCGGTGGTGCTGCGCCATCTGGAAGGTCTGTCGAATCCCCAGATTGCCGAGATCATGGGGATCGGTGTCGAGGCCGTCGAAAGCCTGACTGCGCGTGGCAAACGCGCTCTTGCTGCCCGGCTGTCGGGGCAGCGCGAAACCCTGGGGTATGACCATGACGACTGATCCTGTCCGTTCCGAGGCCGATGATGCCGGGCTGACTGCCCTGTTCGCCGCTGCCCGCGCGGCAGAACCCCCGGTGCCCGATGCGCTGATGCGTCGCGTTCTGGCCGATGCGGCCGCGCACCGGCCCGCGATGCCGCCCCGCGCGGTGGCGCCGGCCCCGCAGCGCCGTGGCTGGGTCGTGGCGCTGCTGGAGATGCTGGGCGGGCGCGGCGCGGTGGCCGGTCTGGCGGCGGCGGGTCTGGCCGGGATCTGGATCGGCTTTGTCCAGCCGGTGGATCTGGGGGTGGCCTTGTCGCTGTCTTCGGCCGAGGCCGTCGAACTCTATCCTGCCGATATCGAACAATGGGCCGATCTGGTGGCCCCTGAAACTGTGCCCGAAGGCTGAACCATGACCGAACCTGCCCCGAAAACCCCCAGCCCGCCCCGGTCGCGTCGCCTGCGTTGGCTTTTGATCGCATCGTTGACGCTGAACCTTCTGATCGTTGGCGTCGTGGCGGGTGTCGCCTTGCGCCATGCGGGCGGAGATTTGCCTGCGCCGCCGCGCAGCATCGGTTTTGGCCCCTGGGCCGGAGGGTTGGAACGTTCGGATTACAAGGCCCTGCGCGAGGCTTTCGCCGCGACGGGCCGCGACTTTCGTGCAGACTGGCGTGCGGATCGCGCCGACCGTGACGCATTGCTGACCGCGCTGCGGGCGGATCCCTTTGAGGCTGCGGCGCTGGATGCGATCACGGCCCGAATGAACGCCCGCGCAACCGATCGGATGGTCCTGGGAGAGCATCTGATCCGCGAGCATATCCTTGCCATGACGCCAGAGCAGCGTCACGCCTTTGCCGACCGGCTGGAGCGATCCCGCAAACATGGCCGGGAAGGCGACAAGGATCGCAGCCGGGAGCGGCCCAAGGATTAGCGGTCCAGTCAGGGACGGCACTGCGCGGTCGGCAGGCTGCGCAGGCCACCCCGCGGCACCAGGGCTGGACCAGACGGCAGATGAGGCCACCAGATACGCGAACGGGCGCCCGAAGGCGCCCGTTTCGTATTTGGAGCGGGCGAGGCGATTCGAACGCCCGACCCTAACCTTGGCAAGGTTATGCTCTACCCCTGAGCTACGCCCGCACTCCGTGGATGGGGAATTAGCCGAAGCCACCGCAGGGCGCAAGGGGGTTCTTTGCGGAATTGTTGCAAAGGCGCTGAAATGCGAACGGGCGCCCGAAGGCGCCCGTTTCGTATTTGGAGCGGGCGAGGCGATTCGAACGCCCGACCCTAACCTTGGCAAGGTTATGCTCTACCCCTGAGCTACGCCCGCACTCCGTGGATGGGGACTTAGCCGAACCCTCGTGGCATGGCAAGAGGGGGCAGAGGTATTTTTCGCTCTGGCTGGCGAATGCGTGCCCAGGCGGCTCAACCTGTTCTGACAAAAGGGAAAGCCGCGCCTTGTGGTGCAGGACGGGGCCGCCCGTGCCCGGTCCTGCGTCGGCCCTGCGCATTGCCCCGCGCCGCCGCCGTTGCCTGCGGCGCAAGGCGCGGCGCCAGGGGCGTCACGCGGCCTTGGGCCGCGCCATCAGCCAGATCAGCGCGCCGCCCGACAGGACCAGGAATGGCACCATGGCGATGTTCACCGCCTCCCACCCCGACTGGACCGAGCCGCCCGAGCAGTTCATCAGGCCGCCCGACGACAGCGAGGCCAGCGTCACGCCGCCGAACACGATCAGGTCGTTCAGCCCCTGCATCCGCCCACGTTCATGCGGAGCGTAGGAGGAGGCAAGCATGGTGGTGGCCCCGATGAAGCCGAAGTTCCAGCCAACGCCAAGCAGGATCAGGGCGATGAAGAATTTCTCCAGCTCGACCCCGGTCAGGGCTACTGCGCCTGCACCGGCCAGAATTGCCAGACCCATGGCAACCACCTTGTCGGCGCCGAATCTGGCGATGATGTGGCCGGTGATGAACGACGGGGCATACATCGCCAGCACGTGCGCAGTGACGACATTTGCCGCATCGCCGGTCTCGAACCCGCAGCCCACTACCGCCAGCGGCGACGAGGTCATCACGAGGTTCATCAGCGCATAGGATACGGTGGCACAGATCACCGCGACGGCGATCACCGGGGTGCGCAGCAATTCCATCCGGGTGCGGCCCCGTGGCGTGTCGGCCGACGGGGGCTGCGGGGTAGGAATGCGCAATCCGGCAAACAGGAACATGCCGACCGCGTTCAGCGCGATGACCGCCAGATAGGTGCCAAGGAATGGAAACACAAAGGCATCGGCCGTGATCTTGACCAACTGCGGGCCAATGATCGCGGACAGCAGACCGCCCGCCATCACCCAGGAAATCGCCTTTGGCCGGAAATCCTCGGATGCGGTATCGGCTGCAGCAAAGCGATAAAAGCCCTGCGCGCTCATATACATGCCGGTGAACAGGGCGCCGAGCACGAACAACGGGAAGTTGCCGATATACAGCGCAAACGCCCCGATTGCCGCACCGACCATTCCGCCGACCGCGCCGGCAACGAATCCGGCCCGCCGCCCGTGCCGCTGCATCAATGCGGAAAGCGGCGTCGCCGACAGCATGGAACCCAGCACGGTGGCGGAAATCGGCAGCGTCGCCCAACACGGGTTTGACGCCAGCGACTGGCCGGCAAGCCCTGCGATGGTAAAGATCATCGGCATCTGCGCGCCAAGGATCGCCTGCGCAGCGACCAGAACGAAGACATTGCGCCGGGCAAGCCGGTCGTCGGGGGCGGGGGGGGCGGCTAACACGGTCATGCGCAAGTGCTAGGCTCATATGCGCGAAGCTGCAAGTGTGTCCGCACACCTGCCCGATCAGGACAAGGCGGGTCGCTGTGCCGGTTCAGGCGGCCAGGGCGGTGCGCCCCGCAGGGCGTAGGCGCATGGCGGCCAGCACAGCGGCCTCGTGCGCCTTCAGAACCCGGCGGGCGGCGGGTTGCACGGCAAGGGCGGTCAGGCGGTGCGGCGGCAGCGCCATTGCAAGGCTGGCCGACAGCGTATGCCCCAGCGCCGCCAGACTGACCGGGCCGGGGTGCAGGCTTTCGGCCTGGGCGCCTTCGGCATTGAGCACATGGTGCCGGTCCAGCAGGATGTGATGATAGCAGATCAGCCGGGCGCCGATCTCTGGCACGATGTCGGCGCCATTCAGCAGATCCTTTGCGGCGGCAAGCACCTGCGACTCACCGAACAGCAACTCCACGTCGGGGCCATCCATCAGCAGCAGATGCTGGCGCGACACCAGCAGGTCGCGCGCGTTTCCCAGCGCACCGGCGCGAATCCGCACCGGCTGGGCCGGCCCAACGGCCAGCGCGGCAGCCCCTCCGCACCACAGGACACGGCAAGGGCCGTCATCAAGCGTATCGACCAGATCGCCTGCCCGCAGGTCTTCGACCAGGCGCCAGCCCGCTGGCGTGGCAATCCGCGTTCCCGCCGCAAAACACACCGGCGTGCCGTTGTTGAAACGGATCGAATACACCCCGTCGGGATCGTTGGTGGCGAAATCGTTGTTGGGATACTGCATCAGCGCGGCGGAATTCCCCGACCCCGGCAGCACATAGTCATTTGCCCCGCCATCGGTCATGCCAACCTGTGCGACGCCGGTGTATCCGTTGGTCCACTGGATCTGTTGATAGATGAATTCCAGTTCGAAATTGCCGTCGCTCGTGTGCTGCAAGACCACCTGAAAGGTGTTGGTGCCCTGGCTGCTGGGGTTCTGATAAGCGCGCACCCCCAGCCAGGTGATGGTCACGCGGCCTGTGGACGGATCGAGATCCCAATAGATGTTGTTCGTTCCGGTCGCCGTGCCCGAGGTCACGTTGATATCGGTCCAATAGGGCGCGATTGCCGGATAGCCCAGATCTGCGATGTTCGACGGCGTATAGCTTGTGACCGGCCCGTCGAAGGTGATCAGCCCGTTGGTGTTGATGTACAGCGAGGTATAATTGGTGCCGAAATAGTTGATACCCTCGGGCCCGAAGACCGAAGTAATGTCGACACGCACGGATCCGTCATCATAGTTGCCCGCAGTCAGTGGCGAGCCACGAAAACTGCCCTCACCCACGTCTTGGGGGCCACCCAGTCCGGTGTTGATCGTCGCCATGTGTCTGGCCGTTTCTGCTCGATGCCAAGGCCGGTCTTGTTGCCGGATCGCACAACACTATCGGGCAGAATGTGGCAAAAATAGGGCGGATCAGCCCGGATACAGCGTCACCCAGCGGTCGATCAACTGTCCTTGCAGGGTGCGGGCGCGGCGTGTCCATTCCGGTCCGCCTGCGGGGCGTTCGCGCTCTGCGCCGCTCAGCCGCTCGCGCCGGGCGGTGTCGGCGGCGAAAATGGCAAAGACCAGCGGGCGCCCACCGGACACATAGCCTGCCAGCCCCGAGACGAAATTCAACGTGCCTGTCTTGGCCAGGGCCTGCGGCCCCTTGCCCTTGGTGCCGGTGGGAAAGGGGCGCATCAGACTGGCAAGGCCCGGCACGCGCACAAGCGCAGCGGCCATTCCTGCCGCAGAGATGCGCGAATTTCCCCCCAGCCCCGAATGATCGACAAAGCTGGCCTCCACCCCGTGCGTCGCTTGCAGCCAGTCGGACATGGCCCTGCCAGAGGCGCGCAGGCTTCCGGCCCCTGATGCGGCGAGGCCGATCGCCTCGGCGGTAATGTTGGTAGAGTGGCGCAACATGCCGCGCAGCATTTCGGGCAAGGGCGGACTGGCAACATGGGCCAGCACAGTGCCGCCAGAGACGCCGCCGACGCGGTGCGGATCGGGCAGGGCAATGCCCTGGGCCGCGCACAGGGTCTGGAACACTTCGCCAGCATAGCGTTCGGGTTGACGCACCGGCAACCACCGGCTGCCCCCCTTGCCGAGGCTGGACGAGGCGACGGTCCAACGCTCCTGCCCGTCGGTGAGGTCATAGGTGAACAGCGGGGCGTTCCGTTCGACAATCCGGGCGCGCGCCATGCGCACAGCGGGGGCAAAACGCTGCCCGCGGGCATCCATGCCGATCTGCCAGCCGGACTTGCCGCGCTTCCATTCGAAATGCACGCGATTGAAGTTCAGGTTGAGCCCCGAGATCGCGGGATTATAGCCCACATGTGCGGGTTGGTCCGGGTCAATCTGGTCGATGCCGGGCAGGGCTGTGGCATTGACCAGAAAGCGCCCGCGCACGCCGCGTATTCCCTTTGCCTTAAGGCTGGCCGCAAGATCCCCCAGCTGATCGGTGTCCAGCGTCGGGTCGCCGGCGCCCAGCAGGATCAGGTCGCCCTGCACCACGCCCCCCTGCACCGGCCCGGTTGCGACCACGCGGGTGACAAAGCGGAACTCCTGGCCCAGACGCGCGAGCGCGTAAAGTGCGGTGATGGCCTTGGCGACCGAAGCGGGGGGCTGTGCGAGCGACTCGCCATGCCCCTCCAGCAACGCGCCGCTGCGACCGTCCAGCACGGCATAGCTGACACGCCCCCCCAGCCGGGCCTTGTCTATCAGGACATCAGCGGCAGGGGCGGTGGGGCGCACCCCGGCCGCGCTGGCAGCTGGGCTTGCCGGGACGCCGGGGCGCGGTCTGGGGCGCGGTGCGTGGCTGGGGGCATTGGCCCAGGCCGGCACGACTGCCCCTGCTAGCAGCCCCGCCAGTACGAAACGGCGCCCGATATGGTTCCTGCCAGACCCGAACTCACCTTGCACCGCTCTGCTGCCCCCCGGCCTGTCACGGCGGCCTGTCGCCCCCGCGTGGTTCTGCGGCGATCTTGCCGCAGCCCTGACCGCCTGCGCAACCCCCGTCCGGCAACGGTTTGCGCAGCCTGTGATGATCCGGCAGGGCGGCGCAGGCCTGGGGGGGACGGGTGCCTTTGCGCTGATCCGGGTCTCTGTGCCAAAGGGCGTGGCACCGCCGCTGCAACGGGTCGAATTCGTGCGCCCCGACTGCGAGGGAGACGGCTGGTCCGGGCCTCGTCGATGTCCTGTTGCCACCCTACCGTGCCCCGGTTTGCGGGGCGATTCGTCCTGGTCCATACGACTCAATGACTTACGTTGAAATTTGTGCTGTATCGTGCACCTTACAACTCTGGCATTCGGCGCGCGGGCCGGATGATCTGGCAACCTTGGCCCGAGGAGGTGCTGTTGGCAGTAAGTTTGGTCGTTGCATCCATGAATATGGGCATTGCGCTTGGCTGTGGGGCGCTGATCGGTGCCGAGCGCCAGATCCGTCAACGCAAGGCCGGGTTGCGGACCAATGCCCTGGTGGCCTTGGGGGCTGCGGCCTATATGGTGCTGTCATTGCTGGTCGAGGGCGATATGAGCCCCAGCCGGATCGCGGCGCAGGTGGTCAGCGGCATCGGATTTCTGGGCGCCGGTATCATCTTTCGTGACGGGTTCAACGTGCACGGGCTGACCACGGCGGCCACGCTGTGGTGTTCGGCGGCGGTCGGGCTTCTTGCAGGGGGCGGGCACTGGCCCTTTGCGCTGGTGGCGACGGGCATGGTGGTGTTCGTCAACTTTGGTCTGCGCCCCTTGGTGCAATGGATGAAGCGGCGGATTCAGGCGCGTGTCCCGTTGGGGCGGGCATACCGGGTTGCCGTCTCTGTTCCCGAACCGATGGAAGGCGGGGCGCGCAGTCTGATGTTGCGCACCTTGTCCTTGGGTGGGCTGCATCTGAGCGAAATCGAGATGAGCCGCGACACCGCCGGGCAGCAGGTGACGCTGGCCGCAACCGTCACAGGCGAAGGGGTGACGGACGCGACGCTGGAACAGGCGGTGCACAGGCTGGCGGCAGAGCCCGGCTTTTCGCGGGTCCGGTGGGAGGCGCTTGACGATGGCTGAACGCTTTCTTTCTGCTGTCGTGACACGGTGCTAAGGTGGGGTCGATTGCAGCGTGGCCTGTGCCGCCTGCCATGATGCAAGCGCCGGCGGAGGGTCCATGGTCTCGCGCGTTATTCCGGTCGAGCCGTTCGATCTGGTCGTTTTCGGGGCAACGGGCGATCTGGCCCGGCGCAAGATTTTGCCGGGGCTGTATCGGCGCTGGCTGGCGGGGCAGATCCCCGAGGGCAGCCGTCTGATCGGCGCGGCACGCAGTGCGATGACGCCCGGCGCGTTCCGCGCGTTCGCCGCGCAGGCAATTGACGAATTCGTGGCCGATGACAAGCGCGATGCCGCGGCAGAGGCGGCATTTCTGGCGCGGCTGGAGTATGTGGCGGTTGATGCCGAGGGCCAGACGGGTTGGCGCGAGCTTGCGGCGCTGATGCGCGATGGTGTGGTGCGCGCCTTCTATTTCTCTGTGGCCCCCGCATTGTTCGGGTCGCTGGCCGAACGTCTGAAACAACATGCCATCGCGGATGATGCCAGCCGTGTCGTGGTGGAAAAGCCCTTCGGCTCGGATCTGGAGACGGCGCGCGCGCTGAACGCCACCCTTGCCCGGCATTTCCAAGAGGCGCAGATCTACCGGATCGACCATTACCTTGGCAAAGAGACCGTGCAGAACCTGATGGCGGTGCGCTTTGCCAACATTCTGTTCGAGCCGCTTTGGAATGCGCAGTATGTCGATCATGTGCAGATCACGGTGGCCGAAACCGTGGGTGTGGCTGGCCGGGCGTCCTATTATGACAAATCCGGCGCGATGCGCGATATGGTTCAGAACCACATGATGCAGCTTCTGTGCCTGATTGCGATGGAGCCGCCTTATCATTTCGACCCGGACGCGGTGCGGGATGAAAAGCTCAAGGTGATCCGGGCGCTGGATCCTGTGCGTGCCGAGAATATCGTGCGTGGCCAGTACCTGCCGGGTGCCGGTCAGCCGGGATATCTGGAAGATGTCGAGAATCCCGAGAGCCAGTCCGAAAGTTTCGTGGCCTTGCAGGCGCATATCTCCAACTGGCGCTGGAAGGGGACGCCCTTTTACCTGCGCACCGGCAAGCGGTTGCGGGCGCGTGTGTCCGAGATTGCTGTCACCTTCAAGGAGCCGCCGCATTCGATCTTTGACGATGCACAGGGCTGGCGCGAGAATGTGCTGGTGATCCGGTTGCAACCGGACGAGGGGATGAACCTCAAGGTGATGATCAAAGAGCCGGGTCCGGGCGGGATGCGTCTTGTGCAGGTGCCGCTGGACATGTCCTTTGCCGAGGCGCTGGGGGCAGAGGGGGCCGATATGCCCGATGCCTATGAACGCCTGATCATGGATGTGATCCGCGGCAACCAGACCCTGTTCATGCGTGGCGACGAAGTGGAGGCGGCCTGGGCCTGGACCGATCCGGTCATAGATCTGTGGGATGGCCAGAAACCCCATGATTACGAACCGGGAACTTCTGGTCCCGAAGAGGCGTTGATGCTGATGCACCGTGACGGGCGCCGCTGGAGGGAGATCCGCTGATGGAATTCCGGGAATATCCCGATGCCGAGGCCCTGTTTCTGGCATTGGCCAGCCAGATCGCCGGCGAACTGGGCCAGGCCCTGCGTGGTGCGGGGACGGCGACCATTGCCTTGCCGGGCGGCAGCACGCCGGGGCCGTTGCTGGACCTGCTGTCCGACGTCGATCTCGACTGGATGCAGGTCACGGTTCTGCCCACAGACGAGCGATGGGTTCCCGAAACCGACCCCAGATCCAATGCGCGCCTGATCCGGTCCCGTTTGCTGCAAGGCGCGGCCGCGGGCGCGCGTCTGTTGCCGCTTTATGTGCCGTCGCTGGACCCTGCGGCAGCGGCCGCGCGACTGGGGGCAGACGTTTCCGCGCTGTTGCCGTTGACCACTGCCGTTCTGGGGATGGGCGCCGACATGCATACGGCCAGCCTGTTTCCCGAAGCCGATCATCTTGAGCTGGCGCTTGCATCCGACGCCCCGCCGGTGATCGACATGACCGCCCCGGCGGCGCCCGAGCCCCGTGTCACCCTGAGCGCAGGGGTCTTGAAAGGGGCGATGAACCTGCATCTTGTCATTCTGGGCGCCGACAAGCGCGCGGCGCTGGAACGTGCGCAGGGCTTGCCGCCGGAGCTTGCGCCAGTGCGCGCGGTGCTGGATAACGCGACAGTTCATTGGGCGGAGTGATTTGATGTCGATCGAAGCGAAATGGAAACTGCTGGAGGACCATCATGCGCGGGTCCGGGATCGCAGCATTCTGTCGCTGTTCGACGACCCGGATCGCGCGGCGCGGTTTTCGGCCTGTCTGAGCTGCGCCGATGGCGACGATGGCTTTCTGTTGCTGGATTATTCCAAGACCAACCTTGACGATCAGGGCTTTGCCTTGCTGATGGGGCTGGCGCGGGCCGCGTCTGTCGAGGATCGGCGCGATGCGATGTTCGCAGGCCAGCCGATCAACGAAACCGAAGGGCGCGCGGTGCTGCATACCATGCTGCGCGGGCAAGCTGATCCTGCCTTGCCCCTGGAATGGGTGCGGGACGCGCAGCAGACCCGTGCCCGCATGGCCGAATTCGCCAGCAGGGTTCGCGCAGGCCAATTCGCCGGTATGGGCGGGGCGTTTACCGATGTGATCAATATCGGCATCGGCGGCTCTGATCTTGGCCCGGTCATGGCAACCCTGGCACTGCGCCCCTATCACGATGGCCCGCGCACCCATTTCATCTCGAATGTCGATGGCGCCCATGTGGCCGATACGTTGCAGGGGCTGAACCCGGCGACGACGCTGGTGATCATCGCGTCCAAGACCTTTACGACGATAGAGACCATGACCAATGCCGCGACCGTGCGGGACTGGATGCAGGCGGCGGGCGTCGATGCGGCGGCCCAGATGGTGGCTGTGTCCTCGGCCGGTGATCGTGCGGCAGAGTGGGGCATCCCGCCCGAGCGGGTGTTCGGGTTTGGCGACTTTATCGGGGGTCGCTATTCGGTCTGGGGTCCGGTCGGCCTGTCGCTGATGCTGGCGGTCGGGCCAGAGGATTTCGGCGCCTTTCTGGACGGGGCCGCGATGATGGACCGTCATTTCCGCACCGCACCGCTGGAAGACAACCTGCCTGTCCTGCTGGCCATGGTCGGGGTGTGGCACGCGCAGATCTGCGGCCATGCAACCCGCGCCGTGCTGCCCTATGACCAACGTCTTTCGCGGCTGCCCGCCTATCTTCAGCAACTGGAGATGGAATCGAATGGCAAGCGCGTGGCGATGGATGGCACCGATCTGCCGCGTGACTCCGGGCCTGTGGTCTGGGGCGAACCGGGGACCAACGGGCAGCACGCCTTTTACCAGATGATCCACCAAGGCACCCGGCCGATTCCGTGCGAATTCCTGATTGCTGCACGCGGGCACGAGCCGGCACTGGCCCACCATCACAAGTTGCTGATTTCCAACTGTCTTGCGCAGTCCGAGGCCCTGATGAGGGGGCGGTCGCTGGAGCGGGCGCGCGCCTTGATGGCAGCGCGGGGGCTGGTCGGGGAGGACCTGGAGCGCCATGCCCGGCATCGGGTCTTTGCGGGCAACCGGCCCTCTGTCACGATGGCCTATCACCAACTGACGCCATTCATGCTTGGCATGATATTGGCGCTGTATGAACACCGGGTGTTTGTCGAAGGGGTTGTGCTGGGCATCAACAGCTTTGACCAATGGGGGGTTGAACTGGGCAAGGAACTGGCGCTGAAGCTGGAGCCACTGCTGACCCCCGGCGCGGATGACAGCGGCAAGGACGGATCGACACGGCTGCTGCTGGGCCGCCTGCGCGGGGCATGACCCGATCCGGTGATTGCGCGATGGCTTTGGATCGCTATCATGCGCCCGAAGCTTTTGGCGGGGACCACCGCATGGCGATGTTTTCAGTGCTTGTCGCGGACGACCATCTGCTCCTGCGCGAGACGCTGGTGCATTTCCTTGGGCGCGAGCCGGACTTTCAGGTGGCGACGGCGGGCAGCCTGTCCGAAACGCTGGAGCGTATTGCCACGCATGGCGTGTTCGACGTTGTTCTGTTGGATGTCGTCATGCCGGGAATGCAGGGGCTTGCAGGTGTTGCCAAGGTTGTTGCCGCCAATGCCGGTGGTGCCGTGGTGGTGATGTCGGGCTCGGTTCAGCGCAGTTTCGTCGAAGGCGCCATGCAAAGCGGTGCGCGGGGCTATGTTCCCAAAACCTTGCCTGCCCGTGCGCTGGCAGAGGCGATGCGGCAGGTGGCCTCTGGTCGCAAATATCTGCCGGTGAACCTGTATTCCGACGTGCCAGTCGCCCTGCCACCCCGGTTGGCGCAGTTGTCGCCGCAAGAGGCGCGGGTGCTGCGATTCCTGTGCCAAGGCTTGTCAAACAAGGAAATCGCCCGCGAACTGGATATTGGTGAAGTGACGGTCAAGACGCATATGCGGGCGATCTGCACCAAGTTGGGGGCCAGGAACCGCACGCAGGCGGCGCTTATCGGCACGGAACAGCTTCGGATCTGACCGGGCTGTCGCACTGGTCCTGGGATTCCGGTTGCATTGTGACATGCTGCGGTGCAGCATGGGTGCGGGCGAATCCGCCCGACCCAAGGGGGAGGCTTCATGGAACCGTTCGGCGGCGTCATCACCGTTGCGCAGCAGAAGGGCGGCAGCGGCAAGACGACGCTTGCAGCAACGCTGGCGGTGGGGTTCCGCCGCTTGGGGGCGCATGTGGCGCTGCTCGATACGGATCCGCAGGGCAGCCTGGGCCGCTGGTTCATGACCCGGCGCGACCGTCTGGGCGTGGACACGGGGATGGAAATGTCGACCGCGTCGGCCTGGGGCGTTGGCTACGAGACTGACAAGCTGCGGCGCATGGCGGATGTGGTCATCGTCGATACGCCCCCCAAGGTGGACAGCGATCTGCGTCCCGCGCTGCGGGCGGCGGATCTGGTGATTGTGCCCGTAGCGGCCAGCCATCTGGATCTGTGGGCGACCGAAGGTGTGCTGGACCTGTGCGCGCGGGAAAAACGGCGGGTTGCCATCGTGCTGAACCGTGTGAAGAACCGCACGCGCCTGAGTGCGGAAATCGCTGCGGCAACGGCCGAGCTGCACGCCGGTATTGCCACGGCGCAGCTTGGCTATCGCGTCGCATTTGCCGAGGCCATGGGGCTGGGCCTTTCGGCGCAAGAGCTTTCCGGGGCAACGGCCGCCGCGCGCGAGGCTGCGGCGCTGACCGCCGAGATTGCCGGGGCCCTTGCGCAGAAGGGATGATCCAGATCAAGGTGTGATGACGGCATATCGGGCAGGTTCTACCCGCTTGAACAGGAGATCGTCATGTACAAAAACATCCTTGTCCCCGTTGCGCCCGATCATGGCGCAGTCATCGGCAACTCGATGAAGGCGGCGCGCGCGCTGCTGGCACCGGGTGGCACGATCACCGTTCTGACCGTGATCGAGGCGATCCCGTCCTATATCTCGCAATACCTGCCGCAGGACCAGCAAGACCGCAATGTGGCCGAGACCGAAGCCCAACTGGCCGCCGAATTCGCCGGGCAGGACGGAGTCGGTGTTCTGGTCAAGGTCGGCCATGCTGCCCAGACGATTCTGGACGTGGCCGAAGAGGCCGGGCACGACTGCGTTGTCATCGCCTCGCACCGTCCGGGCTTGCAGGATTACTTCCTGGGGTCGACTGCGGCGCGGGTCGTGCGTCATGCGCAGTGCGGGGTGCACGTCCTGCGTTGACATTGCTGGGGCGCACGCGCTGCGCCCCCTTTCCGAGACCGTCGGCTTGGGCTATGCCTTTCGCATGAGGTGGACGGTTCCGAACATACTGACGACCATGCGCCTGCTCGCCGCGCCCGGCGTGGCGGTCATGTTCCTGTATTTCAATCGCCCCTGGGCCGATTGGCTGGCCCTGGCGCTGTTTGTGACCGCAGCGATCACCGACTTTTTCGATGGGTATCTGGCGCGCCTGTGGAAACAGGAAAGCCGCTATGGGGCGATGCTGGATCCGATTGCCGACAAGGCCATGGTGGTGATCGCCATCATGGTGATCACGGGCTATTCTGGCATGAATCCATGGTTGATTCTGCCCGCCACCGTGATCCTGTTCCGCGAGGTGTTCGTCTCGGGGCTGCGCGAGTTTCTGGGTGACAAGTCGCACCACCTGAAAGTCACGCGGCTGGCCAAGTGGAAGACCACTGCCCAGATGATCGCCATCGCCGTGCTGTTCCTTGGCACCGGCCTTGCCTATCTGGAGGCGGGGCGTCCGCCGCGGGCGGGCGAAGGTGACGTGCCGGTCAACATCTCCCATGCGGCGGTGGCAAACTGGATCGGGCTGGCGCTGATCTGGGCAGCGGCAGGGCTGACGGCGGTGACCGGCTGGGACTATCTGCGCAAGGCGGCGCCGTTTCTCAAGGATACGCCGTGATGCGGCTGGATGTGCTGTACTTCGCCTGGGTGCGCGAGCGTATCGGCGTGCCGAGGGAACGGATCGAAACATCTGCCGCAACGGTTGCAGACCTGGTGGCAGAGCTGGCCGTGCGCGAAGACCGCTATGCAGCGGCATTTGCCGACCTTTCGTCGCTGCGGGTCGCGCTGGACCAAGAGCTTTCGTCCTTTGAGGCGCCCTTGGCGGATGTGCGAGAGGTGGCGTTCTTTCCGCCCATGACAGGGGGCTGAGATGACGATTCGGGTTCAGGCAGAGCCCTTTGATTTCGGTGCAGAGGCAACAGGTTTTGCCGAACAGGTGGCGGGGGCCGGTGCGGTCGTCACGTTTACTGGCCTCGTGCGCGACATACCGGGCGGCCTTGTCGCCATGGAGATCGAGCACTACCCCGGTATGACAGAGCGTGCGCTGGCTGCGATCCGGGACGAGTCTGTCCGGCGTTGGGGGCTTGCTGACGCGCTTGTCATCCACCGCCACGGGCCACTGTATGCGGGCGAGACCATCATGATGGTGGCGACCGCCGCGCGACACCGTGCCGATGCCTTTGCGGCGGCTGAATTTCTGATGGACTATCTGAAATCCCGTGCGCCGTTCTGGAAAAAGGAAATGCGCGCGGATGGTGCGGACTGGGTCGCGGCCCGCCACGAGGATGAGGCGGCGCTGGACCGCTGGAAACCCTAGGCCGCGCGTTTTTCTTGAATCCACCTTCGGTTCCGCCTTATACATAGCGGAGCGGATTTAGTTTAACGTTAAACAATAATCGGGAGGGGTATGATGGACGAGGCTCGACAGGAAAGTGCCCGGCAGCAGGCGCTGGATTACCATGAATTTCCCCGGCCCGGAAAACTGGAGATCCGTGCAACCAAGCCGTTGGCCAATGGCCGGGATCTGGCGCGCGCCTATTCGCCGGGTGTCGCCGAGGCCTGTCTGGAGATCAAGGCAGACCCGGCCAATGCCGCAAGATATACCGCACGGGGCAATCTGGTTGCCGTGGTGACGAACGGCACAGCGGTGCTGGGGCTGGGCAACATCGGCGCGCTTGCCTCGAAGCCCGTGATGGAGGGCAAGGCGGTTCTGTTCAAGAAGTTCGCCAATATCGACTGCTTCGATATCGAGGTGAACGAGGCCGACCCCTACAAGCTGGCCGATATTGTTTGTGCGCTGGAACCCAGCTTTGGCGCGATCAATCTGGAGGACATCAAGGCCCCCGACTGTTTCATCGTGGAAAAAATCTGCCGCGAGCGGATGAACATTCCGGTCTTTCACGATGATCAGCATGGCACGGCGATTGTGGTGGGCGCGGCGGCCACGAATGCGCTCAAGATCGCGGGCAAGCGGTTCGAGGATATCCGCATCGTTTCGACCGGCGGCGGGGCGGCGGGCATCGCCTGCCTGAACATGCTGCTGAAGCTGGGGGTGCGGCGCGAGAACGTCTGGCTGTGCGATATCCATGGTCTGGTTCATCAGGGCCGCGAGATCGACATGAACCCGCAAAAGGCGGCCTTTACCCAGGTCAGCGACAAGCGCACCCTGACCGAAGTGATCGACGGCGCCGATGTGTTCCTTGGCCTGTCGGGGCCGGGCGTGCTGACCGCAGAGATGGTATCGCGCATGGCACCCAAGCCGATCATCTTTGCACTGGCCAATCCGACCCCGGAGATCATGCCTGACGAGGTGCGCAAGGTTGCCCCCGATGCGATCATCGCAACGGGCCGGTCGGATTATCCGAACCAGGTGAACAACGTCCTGTGTTTTCCCTTCATCTTCCGAGGTGCGCTGGATGTGGGGGCCAGCGAGATCAACGACGCGATGCAGTTGGCCTGTATCGAAGGCATCGCCCAACTGGCGCGGGTGACGACCAGCGCCGAGGCTGCCGCTGCCTATCGGGGCGAACAGCTGACCTTTGGCCCCGACTATCTGATCCCCAAGCCCTTTGACCCCCGGTTGATGGGGGTTGTGGCCACCGCGGTGGCCAATGCCGCGATGGACTCTGGCGTGGCCACCCGGCCGCTGGCCGATCTGGATGCCTACAAGCAGAAGCTGGACGGATCGGTCTTCAAATCCGCGTTGCTGATGCGCCCGGTGTTCGAAGCGGCGCGTACCGCCGCGCGGCGGCTTGTCTTTGCCGAAGGCGAAGATGAGCGCGTGCTGCGCGCGGCCCATGCGATCATGGAGGAAACCACCGAAGTGCCGATCTTGATCGGCCGCCCCGAGGTGGTGGCCATGCGCTGTGAACGCGCGGGTCTGCCGATGCGTCCTGACCGCGATTTCGAGATCGTGAACCCCGAATCCGACAGCCGCTACCGGGACTACTGGGAAACCTATCACGGCTTGATGGAACGACAGGGCGTGACCCCGGACGTGGCCAAAGCGGTGCTGCGCACCAACTCTACGGCCATTGGTGCCATCATGGTGCATCGGGGCGAGGCAGACAGCCTGATCTGCGGCACCGTGGGCCAATATCGGTGGCACCTGAACTATATCCGGCAGGTGCTTGCCCGCGGGGGGCTGCATCCTGTCGGTGCGTTGAGCCTGATCATCCAGACCGAAGGACCGCTGTTCATCGCGGATACCCAGGTCAACGCAGAGCCGACGCCCGAGCAACTGGCCGAAACGGTGATCGGCGCCGCCCGGCATGTGCGCCGCTTTGGCATCGTGCCAAAGATCGCGCTGTGTTCCAGTTCGCAGTTTGGCAATCTTGACACATCCTCCGGGCAGCGGATGCGGGCGGCGCTGGAACTGCTGGATGCGCGCGAGCCCGATTTCGCCTATGAAGGCGAGATGACCGTGGATCTGGCGCTGGAGCCGGACCTACGCGACCGGATTTTCCCCCATTCGCGGTTCGACGGGGTTGCGAACGTGCTGGTGTTCGGTTCGACCGATGCGGCCAGCGGGGTGCGCAACATCCTCAAGACGCGGGCGAATGGCCTGGAGGTCGGCCCCATTCTGATGGGCATGGGCAACCGTGCGCATATCGTGACCCCCACCATCACGGCGCGGGGCCTGCTGAACATGGCCGCCCTGGCGGGTACGCCGGTGGCGAAATACGGCTGAGCGGCAGCGGGGGCGCCAAGCCCCCGCCCGACCGTCGCGGGGCGGTGGTGCTTTGCATGGATCAACCAGTATGCAAGACTGTGCGTGCGTGTGCGGATGCGCGTCCACGCCGATCCTGAGACGGAGCCTCGTATGCGACTATTCCATTCCCCGACATCGCCCTTTGTCCGCAAGGTGATGATTGTCCTGCACGAAACCGCCCTGTTGCCAAAGGTCGAGCTGACCGGCGCCTCGGGAACGCCGATCGAGCCGGGCACGATGCCGCTGGCGCAAAATCCGCTTGGCAAGGTGCCCGCGCTGGAACGCGAGGATGGGCCGGCGATTTATGACAGCCGCGTGATCTGTCGCTATCTGGATGAACTGGCCGGCGGCAAGATGTATCCGACAGGCCCCGCCTTGTGGGATGCGCTGACACTGGAGGCGACGGCAGACGGCATGATGGATGCCGCTGTGCTGATGGTCTACGAAAGCAAGGTGCGCCCCGAAGACAAGCGCGTGCCGGACTGGGTGGAAGGCCAGTGGTCCAAGGTTGCCCGGTCGCTCGACGCGCTGGAAACGCGCTGGATTGCGCATCTGGCAGGGCCGTTCGATATCGGGCAGGCTTCGATCATCTGTGCGCTGGACTACCTTGACCTGCGGCACGCCGACCGGACCTGGCGCGCGGAGCGTCCGGCCTTGGCGGCTTTCCATGCGCGTGTCTCGGAACGGCCAAGCCTGAAGACGACCCTGCCACCACAAGGGTGAGCAGAGCCGTATTTCCGCCATTTTGACGTGCAAGCGTTCGCCCTGATGGAATGGTCTGGGAAACATCAGACGTGCGGTCATTGCGTGGACATGGTCTTGGCAGCCTTGGCTGGTCATCCGGTGACAAAGATCTTGCCTTTGTCACCGAAGGCATGTTGGACGGCACCCTGATCGCAACCGCCGAAGGTTGGCGCAGGGTCGAACAGATCTCTCCCGGTGATCGGGTGCTGACCTTTGATGGCGGGCCGCAAACGGTGATCGCGGTGCAGTCGGCCATTGTCGAGGCAGGGTGGTCTGGCTGGCCCAGGGCCCATTGGCCGCTGGTGGTGCCAGACGATGCGCTGGGAAACCGCGGCCCGCTACGGCTGTTGCCGGGGCAGCCGGTGTTGCTGGAAAGCGATCTTGCCGAAGACATGTTCGGCGATCCGTTTGCCCTGATCCCTGCGGCCGCTCTGGAGGGGTGGCGCGGAATCGCGCCCGCGCCGCCGATGCATCAGGAAACTGTGCGGCTCCTGATCCTGCCGGTGGACGAGGTGGTCTATGTGGCCGGGCACATGCTGCTGTATTGCCCGGCGGACAATGCAACCGGACTTCCGGGCTTTGGCGCGGCAGGGGACAGAGGTGCCGCGCGCGCGGGATATGCGCCGCTGTCTTTGGCGTCGGCGCGTGAGTTTGTCGCCTGCCTGATCGCAGAGGATGTCGGCGCGGCCCTGCGGGGGGCCGCGCCGGATGGGTCTCAGGCGGCCTTGCGGGCGTTGTCGCCGTAGAAGGTTTCGCCCCGTGCGGCCATATCGCGCAGCATCTGCGGAGCCGTGAACCGCGCGCCATGGGCGGCTTCCAGCGTTTCACAGATCTCGACGGCCTTCGCCGCGCCGATGATGTCCAGCCAGCCGAAGGGGCCACCCGACCAGGGCGCGAAGCCCCAGCCCAGAATCGCGCCCACATCGCCCTCGCGGATGTCGGTCAGAACGCCATCCTCCAAGGCGCGCACGGCTTCCAGCACCTGGGCCATCATCAGACGGTTCTGCACTGTATCCAGGTCGGCGCCGTCCTTGACCGGGTAGCGGTCATTGAAACCGGGCCAATAGTCCTGCCGCTTGCCCGCCTCGTCATAGTTGAAGAACCCGGACTTGGATTTGCGGCCAAGGCGACCCTGATCGACCATCCAGAACACCACTTCGTCCACGGCGTCATCGGGGTAATCATTGCCCATGGCGGCCTTGGTGGCCTTGGCGATCTTGGCGCCCAGATCCAGCGAGGTCTCATCGACCAGTTGCAGCGGCCCCACCGGGAAGCCCAGCAGCCGCGCGGCATGGTCGATCATCGGCAGTGGCACACCTTCGGCGGCGAGACGCATCCCCTCGTTGATATAGGGGATGATGCAGCGGTTGGCGTAGAAGAACCGCGCATCGTTCACCACGATGGGCGTCTTGCGGATCTGGCGCACATAGTCCAGCGCCTTGGCCACCGCCCGTTCGCCCGTCTGGGCACCCTTGATGATCTCGACCAGCAGCATCTTGTCCACCGGGCTGAAGAAGTGGATGCCGATGAACTGCTCTGGCCGTTTGCTGGCCGTGGCCAGGCTGGAAATCGGCAGGGTCGAGGTGTTGGTGGCAAAGATGGCATCCTCGGGGATCACGGCTTCGGCCTTGGCGGTCACCTCGGCCTTGACCTTGGGATCCTCGAACACCGCCTCGACGATCAGGTCACAGCCTGCCAGCGCGGCATAATCGGTGGTCGCGGTGATGCGGCCCAGCACTTCGGCCTTTTTCTCCTCGGTCGATTGCTTGCGGCCGATCGCCTTGTCCAGCAGGCCGGTGGAATAGGCCTTGCCGCGATCCGCCGCCTCCTGGGCCGCGTCGATCAGCACGACCTCGATTCCCGCCATGGCGCTGACATAGGCAATGCCCGCGCCCATCATGCCCGCGCCCAGAACGCCGACCTTCTTGACCGCTTCATCGGCGACCTTGGGCCGGTTCGCGCCCTTTTCCAGCGCCTCTTTGTTGATGAACAGGCTGCGGATCATGGCGCTGGAGGACGGATTCATGATCACATGGGTGAACCAGCGTGCCTCGATCTTCAGCGCGGTGTCAAAGGGCACCATCGCGCCTTCGTACACTGCCGAGAGCAGCGCCTTGGCCGCCGGGAAGGCGCCGAAGGTCTGCCCGTGTACCATGGCTGCTGCGCCCAGAAAGGTCTGGAACCCCTGCGGGCTATAGGGCGCCCCGCCGGGCAGCTTGTATCCCTTCTGGTCCCAGGGTTTGACAATATCGGCATCCTTGGCCGACAGAACCCAGTCCTTGGCGCGGCTCAGCAATTCGTCCGCCGGGACAACCTCGTCGATCAGCCCGTTGGCCTTGGCCTTTTTCGGGTCGAACATCTTGCCTTCCAGGATGACCGGCGCGGCCATCATGGCGCCCAGCTTGCGCACCACGCGGGTGGTGCCGCCACCGCCCGGAAAGATGCCGACCTTGATTTCCGGCAGGCCGATCTTGGCCTTGGGATTGTCGGCGGCGATGATCCGGTGGCAGGCCAGCGGAAGTTCCAGCCCGATCCCCAGCGCGGTGCCGGGCAGGGCGGCCACGATGGGCTTGCCGCCCTTGAGGGTCTTGGGGTCCATGCCCGCCCGCTCGATCTTGCGCAGGCCGTGGTGCATGGACATGATTCCGTCAAAGACGCCCTTGGCCGGGGTGTCGCCCGCCTCGGATTTCATCTTTGCCAGAATGTTCAGATCCATCCCGCCGGCGAAGTCCTTCTTGCCGCTGGTGATGATCACGCCCTTGACGGCGCTGTCCGCGAGTGCGCGGTCGATCATGCCGTCCAGTTCCATGAAGCCGGTCATCGACATGACGTTCATGGATTTTCCGGGCACGTCCCAGGTGATGGTGGCGACGCCGTCCGCATCAACGGCATAGGTAAAGTCGGTCATTCTGTCCTCACACCCGTTCGATGATGGTGGCCGCACCCATGCCAGAGCCGATGCACAGCGTGGCAAGGCCGGTGCCTTTGCCCGTGCGCTCCAGCTCGTCCAGCAGGGTGCCGATGATCATGGCTCCGGTGGCCCCCAGCGGATGCCCCATGGCGATGGAGCCGCCATTGACGTTGACGACCGCAGGATCGACCTCGAATGCCTGCATGAACCGCATGACGACGGCGGCAAAGGCTTCGTTCACCTCGAACAGGTCGATGTCGCTGATCGACATGCCGCTGTCCTTGAGGATTTTCTGGGTGACGGGGACGGGGCCGGTCAGCATGATGGTCGGATCGGTGCCGATCTTGGCCGTGGCCTTGATGCGGGCGCGGGGCTTCAGCCCGTATTTCTCGCCAAAGGCCTTGTTGCCGATCAGGATAGCCGCCGCGCCATCGACGATGCCGCTGGAATTGCCGGCATGGTGGATGTGGTTGATCTTTTGCAGATGCGGGTATTTCATCAGCGCGATCTTGTCGAAGCCGGGCATCACCTCGCCCCAGTCCTTGAAGCTGGGCTTGAGGCTGCCAAGGCTTTGCATGTCGGTGCCTGGGCGCATGTATTCGTCATGGTCCAGAATGGTCAGCCCGTTGATGTCGGTGACCGGAACGACCGATTTTTGGAACCGGCCAGCGGCCCAGGCGGCGGCGGCGCGCTTCTGGCTCTCGACCGCCAGCGCATCGGCGGCATCACGGGTAAAGCCGTATTCCGTGGCGATGATGTCGGCCGAAATGCCCTGTGGGACAAAATAGTTGTCGATGGCGATCTTGGGGTCCACCGCGATGGCGCCGCCGTCGCTGCCCATCGGGACGCGGCTCATGCATTCCACCCCCCCGGCGACATAGGCCATACCGGCGCCGCCGCGGATCTGGTTGGCGGCCATGTTCACGGCCTCTAGCCCGCTGGCGCAAAAGCGGTTGATCGACACACCCGGCACGCTTTCGGCAAAGTCCGATGCCAGAACGGCGGTGCGGGCCAGACATGCGCCTTGTTCGCCAACCTGGGTGACATTGCCCCAGATCAGATCCTCGATGGCGGTGGTGTCCAGGTTGTTGCGGTCCTTGATCGCATTCAGGATCACCGCGGACAGACGCGCGGCGGTCACCTCGTGCAGGGCGCCGTCGGGGCGGCCCTTGCCGCGCACCGTGCGGGCGGCGTCATAGATATATGCGTCTTCCATGGTTCCTCCTTGAATCACGCCCCGATCCGGTCGGACGGATTGCCGGGCATCAGGTCGTATGGGTGTTTCCAGCCCGGCTCTTGCGACAGCCGTGTCAGCCAGGCGTCGATGTGGGGCCAGTCCTTGCGGTCAAAGCCGAAGGGCTCGGGATAATACAGATAGCCGGCACAGGCACAGTCGGCGATCGTGGGGCGATCGCCGACCATCCAGGACCGGCCGTCCAGATGCCGGTTCAGCGTATCATAGGCCGCCTTCAACCGCCCTTGCATGAAGGTGATCACCGGCTGCGGACGCTTGTCCTCGGGCAGAAAGTTCATCAGGAACCGGGTCATTCCGGCCTGACCGGACAGCTTGTGATTGTCCCACAGAACCCAGCGCAGGATCTCTGCCGACTCGCGTGCATCGCGGCCCAGCAGCTTTCCGGTCACCTCCGCCACATGGAACTGGATCATGCCCGATTGGCTGAGCGTCAGGTCGCCCTCTACCAGAACGGGCACCTCACCCATCTCGTTGATCGCGCGAAACTCTGGCTTGCGGGTTTCGCCGTTGAAGAAATCGACATAGCGCGGTTCCCAGGTATATCCTGCAAGTTGCATGGTCAGGGCGGCCTTGTAGGCGTTGCCGGATTCGCCAAAACAGTAGAGCGTCGCAGTCATGGGGCGGTCCTTTCGATGACGGGCAGGAGGGCGATGCGTCGGCAGGCTGTTCCTATCGCTTGCGGTCGTCCAGTTCCGAATTGAACAACCGCAGTCGGTGGGTCAGGTTGTCCTTGTGGGTCACGCTGTCGAAATGCTCGAACAGGAACGACAGCGCCTCGCCCTCGTCCAGCCCGGCCTCCTGGGCAAAGCGCTTCAGGCGGCGATAGCCGTCTTCGGTCATGGCGACGGGAAAGCGGCGTGTCAGGCGAAAGCGTTTCGGCATCTTTTCCTCGGGTCAGGCGGGGGCTGGCGTCAGTCTGCCCCCGCCTGTCGCGTTGCACCAGATCAGAACGCCTCTTCCTCCAGTGCCATCACCGTTTCGGCACCGCTTTCGATGCGGGCCAGATGCATGGCACAGGCGGGCAGGTGGCGTGCCATATAGTAGCGCCCCGTGGCGATCTTGGTCTCGTAGAACGCGGCGTCCGATGCCCCGGCCTCCAGCGCCTCGAACGCTGCCTTGGCCATCCGCGTCCACATCAGACCCAGGCAGACATGGCCCATCAGGTGCATGAAGTCATACGAGCCAGAGAGCGCCGCGTTTGGATTTTTCATCCCGCTCTGCATGAAGAACATGCCCGCTTGCTGAAGCTGCTTTGACGCGGCTTTCAGCGGCTCGACAAACCCCTTCATGCGGTCATCGCCCTCATGCGCCTTGCACTCGGCCTTGACCATTTCAAAGAAGGCCATGACATGTTTGCCGCCGTCCGAGGCCAGTTTGCGGCCCACCAGATCCAGCGCCTGCACGCCGTTGGCGCCCTCGTAGATCATGGCGATCCGGGCGTCGCGGGCGAACTGGGACATGCCCCATTCCTCGATATAGCCATGCCCGCCATAGATTTGCTGGGCCTGCACCGCCATGTCAAACCCCTTGTCGGTCTGAAAGCCCTTGATCACCGGCGTCATCAGCGAGATCAGCCCTTCGGCCTCCTTGTCGCCCAGACGATGCGCGCGGTCGATCAGCATCGCGCCCCAGAAGGTAAAGGCCCGCGCCCCTTCGACAAAGCTTTTCTGGTCCATCAGGTTGCGGCGGATGTCCGGGTGCACGATCAGCGGATCGGCGGGGCCAGCCGGGTTTTCCGCACCCGTTACGGCGCGGCCTTGCAGGCGGTCCTTGGCATAGGCGACGGCGTTCTGATAGGCGGCTTCGGCCTGGGCATAGCCTTGCAGGCCCACGCCGACCCGTGCCTCGTTCATCATGACGAACATGTGCTTCATGCCCTTGTGCAAGTCGCCCAAGAGCCAGCCCGTCGCCTCGTCATAGTTCATCACGCAGGTGGCATTGCCGTGAATGCCCATCTTTTCCTCGATCTTGCCGCAGGTCACGCCATTGCGTGCGCCAAGGCTGCCATCCTCGTTCACCAGGAACTTGGGCACGATGAACAACGAAATCCCCTTGGTGCCTTCGCCGCCGCCCGGCGCCTTGGCCAGCACAAGATGGACGATGTTCTCGGCCATGTCGTGTTCACCGGCGGAAATAAAGATCTTCTGTCCGCTGATCCTGTAGCTGCCGTCGTCCTGCGGTTCGGCCTTGGTGCGGATCATGCCCAGATCGGTGCCTGCATGGGGCTCGGTCAGGTTCATGGTGCCGGTCCAGTCCATGCTGACCATCTTGGGCAACCATTTGGCCTTTTGTTCGTCTGTGCCAGCGGCCAGGATCGCACTGATCGCGCCGTGGGTCAGGCCCTGATACATGTTGAAGGCCATATTGGCCGACACCATCATCTCTCCCACCGCGGTGCCCATGACATAGGGCAGGTTCTGGCCGCCATAGTCCTCGGGCAGGTCAAGGCCGTTCCATCCGCCCTCTTTCAGTTGCTCGAACGCGGCCTTGAACCCATCGGGGGTGCGCACCACGCCGTTTTCCAACACGCATCCCTGCTGGTCACCGATGGCGTTCAGCGGTGCCAGAACTTCGTTCGCCAGCTTGCCGGCCTCATCAAGGATGGCGCCGGTAAAGCCGCGATCAAGATCTGCATAGCCGGGCACATCAGACACGGAGATTTTCAGCAGGTCGTGCAGAACGAACTGCATGTCCTTGGCGGGGGCGGTATAGGTGGGCATGTCTCTCTCCCTCTGGCGCGCGGGCGCCGGTCGTGTGTCTTGCGGTTATTCAGCGGCGGGGCGGCGGAACGAGGCAATCACGTCGGCCCCCCATTCAAGCTGGTTTTTCAACTCTGCGATCGCCTCATTCAACTCGTCGCGCTGCTGTTCCATCTGGGCCAGCCGCTCGCGTGCGATCTGATAGGTGCGTGTCAACTGCTGTTCCTGCTGGTCGCCCCGATCATAGAGGTCGAGCAACTGCCGGATCTCTTCCAGCGCAAAGCCGAATCGCTTGCCGCGCAGGATCAGCTTCAGGCGGCCGCGATCCCGGCGGGTAAACAGCCGTTTCTGGCCATCGCGCAGCGGGAACAAAAGCTCTTTGGATTCATAGAACCGCAAAGTGCGCGGCGTGACATCGAATGCCTCGCACATCTCGCGGATGGTCAGTAGGTCTTGCTGCGTTTTCTGGTTCGGCATCGCCTGATCCTCTGGTCCCCGACCTGGAATCACGTGGGTTGTCGGGGCAATTCTACAAGAGAAGCTTACGTTTACGTAAACGTAACGTCACGTCAGAATTGCTTGTGACGCAGGGTCGCGGCTGTCAGACCTGTTGCGCGTCGAACATTGCGACGACCCCTGACAGGAAACGCGCGCGCAGGTGTTCGGTTTCCATCAGGATTTCGTGTTCGGCGCCTGGAATCTCCATCAGGTCGCCACCGGGCCAGCGGGACATGCGCGCCACGATGGCAGCCGGATCGACAATCCGTTCATGCCCGCCGACTGCCGCGATGCAGGGCACTGCAGGCGATGGCAGTCGGGACAGCGCCGCGATTTCCGCCAGGGCTTCGGCCAGCCAGCCGATGGTCGGCCCGGCGATCACCAGTTCGGGGTTGGCCCGCAACTGGCCCTGCATCCAGTCCCATTCCCCACGATCGGTGGTCAGAGTATTGTCGGCAAAGGCGCCGGTTTCCAGATAGCAGGTCGCGCCAGAGGCCGGTGGCGGCGCGTAGCGGCCGCGCAATCCGGCGCGCGACAGGCCGGTGAACGCCGCGGTCAACAGCCGCGCCTGGCCGCCGGGCACCTTCAGGCCCCACATGGGTGCGGAAAAGGCCGCGGCGGCGACCTCCAGCCCTTGGACAAGGCCGCGCAGGCCGATGCAGCCGCCCATCGAATGCGCCAGAAGAAACAGCGGTGCGGGCAACCCTGCCGCCTTTACGGCCCTGCGAAACGCCGACAGATCCAGTTGATAGTCGGCGAACCGCCCGACATGCCCCTTGCGCGGGTCCGGCAGCAGGCGATCCGCCAATCCTTGCCCCCGCCAGTCGATTGCAGCAGCGGCATATCCCGCCGCGGCAAGCCGGGCTGCGGTCGGTCCGTATTTTTCGGCATGTTCGGTGCGCCCCGGCAGAATGAGCACGGTGCCGCGCGCGCCCACATTGGCCCAGAGCACAACCCGAATCCGCACCCCGTCTGCGCAGGTCAGCCACAGCGCCTGTCCGCCGCCATGGCCATCCTCCAGGCAGGGTGCCGGGATCACGACAAAACCGAGGCCAGCGCCATGGCCTTGCCCATCGACCCGTCGATTTTCAGCTTGCCAGACATGAAGGCCATGGTCGGGTTCATGTCGCCTTCGAAAATGGCGCGAAAGACGTCCAGATCGGCGCTCAGCGTGACATCCGCCTCGTCGTCGCCCGCACGAACACCTTCGGCATCCATCATGACCGAGCCCTCGCCCGTGATGACGAATTTCGCCGTGCCGCTGAAGCCGGATGTGTCCTTGCTGGACAGTTCCGCCACAATGGTCTCGATTACATCGCTCATCTTGCACATTTCCTTGATTGGACCGCGCGGCCCTTTTGCGTTTGCCGCGGATGGCGTTACAGTTGGGCCATGATGGTCCGGGTTCGTGACATTCTCAACAGTGCCGTGGCGGCAATCTTGACGTTAACGGCAACTTCTGTGGCGGCACAGGAGCCTGATCGGCTGGCCGAGCTGCTGGCGCAACTGGCGCAGCCGGAAAACGCGGGCTGGCGCCGGGTCGAGCGTCAGGTCGTGACGGAATGGTCCAGGTCCGGCTCTCCGGCGATGGATCTTCTGTTGCAGCGTGGCCGCGATGCGCTGCGCGAGGATGATGCGCAAGCAGCCCTCGACCATCTGACGGCACTGACCGATCACGCCCCCGATTTCGCCGAAGGATGGAATGCGCAGGCGACGGCGCTGTTCCGTGCCGGTCATCATGGCCCGGCAATGGACGCGCTGTCCCGTGTTCTGGCGTTGAATCCCAATCATTTCGGGGCGTTGGCCGGTGTTGGCACGATACTGGCCGAAACCGGCAACAAGAAGGCCGCGCTGGCCGCCTATCAGGCGGCGCTTGCTATACATCCGCATCTCGAAAAGGTAAGGGAAGCGGCAGAGCGGCTGGAACGCGACCTGTCCGGCCAGCACATCTGAAGGGGCGCTGATGCGCGAGAACGCGAGGGTGACGGCGGTCCTGGGGCCGACGAACACCGGCAAGACGCATTACGCCATCGAGCGGATGCTGGCGCATCGCACGGGGGTTATCGGACTGCCCCTGCGTTTGCTGGCGCGAGAGGTGTACGACCGGATCGTCAAGGCGCGTGGGCCGTCGGTTGTGGCGTTGGTGACTGGCGAGGAGCGGATCGTTCCAGAGCGCACGGCCTATTGGGTCTGCACCACCGAGGCGATGCCCCATGAAATCGGCGCCGATTTCGTGGCGCTGGACGAGGTGCAGCTTTGTGCCGATCCTGACCGGGGGCATGTCTTCACCGAGCGGTTGCTGAATGCGCGCGGGTTGAAGGAAACGATGCTGCTGGGCTCCGACACCATGCGCCCGGCGATTGCGGCGCTTGTGCCGGGTGTAACCTTCGTGTCGCGCCCCCGTTTGTCGCAACTGACGTGGGCAGGTTCGAAAAAGATCAGCAGAATGCCGGAACGCTCTGCGATCGTCGGGTTCTCGGTTGAAAATGTCTATGCCATCGCCGAGTTGATCCGGCGGACCAAAGGCGGATGCGCGGTGGTGATGGGCGCGCTGTCACCCCGGACGCGCAATGCGCAGGTCGAGCTGTATCAGAACGGAGATGTCGATTACCTGGTGGCGACCGATGCCATCGGGATGGGACTGAACCTGGACATCAACCATGTGGCCTTTTCCGCCACGGCCAAATTCGACGGGCGCCGGATGCGCGCGCTGTTTCCGTGGGAACTGGCACAGATCGCGGGTCGCGCAGGCCGGCACACCAGCCCCGGAACCTTTGGCGTGACGGGAGAAGCGCGGCCCCTGGACGAAGAGACGATCGAGGCCATCGAGTCGCATCGATTCCTTCCTGTTCGCAAGCTGCATTGGCGCAATTCCACGCTGGAGTTCGGAACCACCGCGCGACTCGTTGCCAGCCTGGAGCAACATACCGGCAATGAATGGCTGACCCGCGCGCGCGACGCCGACGACCTGGTGGCGCTCAAGACCTTGGCGGAAATGCCCGAGATCCGCGATGTCGTCACGACACCCCAGCGGGTGCGCCTGTTGTGGGATGTGTGCCGAATCCCTGATTTCCGTGGCATTTCGGCGCAGGAACATGCCGGTTTGTTGGCGCGGATATTCGATTTTCTCAAGTCGGGCCCCGTGCCGGATGACTGGATGAAGCGCAATATCGACCGGATCGACCGCACGGATGGCGATATAGATGCCATCTCGCGCCGCCTGGCCTTTATCCGCACCTGGACCTACATCGCGCAGCGCAAGGGGTGGTTGACCGACGAATCCCATTGGCGTGAGCACACGCGCGCTGTAGAAGACCGCCTGTCGGATGCGTTGCACGCGCGCCTGACCCAGCGTTTCGTGGACCGGCGCACCAGCGTGCTCATGCGCCGGCTCAAGCAGAAGGAGAGCCTCGTGGCCGAGGTGAACGACAAGGGCGAAGTGACGGTCGAAGGCGAATTCGTCGGCCGTTTGGAAGGATTCCGTTTCCGTCAGGACGGAACCGGCAGCCCGGACGAGGCAAAGACCCTGCGGCAAGCGGCCTATGAGGCGCTGCGGCCCGAGTTTTCCCTGCGCTCGGATCGCTTCTACAACTCGCCCGACACCGAGTTCGACTATACCGAACAGGGCGGGCTGATGTGGGGAAATACCGCTGTCGGCAAGCTGATCAAGGGGCCCGAGGCGCTGCGCCCGCAGGTCGAGGTGTTCGTCGATGAGGAAGCAGGGGCGGATGTCGCCGAAAAGGTGCGCCGCCGTCTTCAGCACTTCATCGACCGCAAGGTTGCCGCGCTGTTCGAGCCGCTGATGACGCTGCAACGCGACGAGGCCATGGTTGGCCTTGCACGCGGTTTCGCCTTCCGTCTGGTCGAGGCGATGGGGGTCTTGTCGCGCGAGCCTGTGGCCGACGAGGTGAAGGCTCTGGATCAGGAATCGCGCTCGGCCCTGCGCAAGCATGGGGTGCGGTTCGGCCAGTACACCATTTTCCTGCCGCTGTTGCTGAAGCCGGCGCCAACGCGCCTGCGGCTTGTGCTGTGGTCGCTCTGGGATGGGTTGCAAGAGTTTCCCGAAAGCCCGCCGCCGGGGCTGGTGACCATTCCGCATATCGCCGAAGTGCCTGCCTTGCACTATACCTTGGCGGGCTATCGCCCGGCTGGGAACCGTGCCATCCGTATCGACATGCTGGAACGCCTGGCCGATCTGTTGCGCGCCAAGGACAGCCGTGCCGGGTTCGAGGCGACGCCGGACATGTTGTCGATCACCGGCATGACGCTGGATCAGTTCGCCGATCTGATGGGCGGCCTGGGCTACAAAGGCGAAAAGGCCGAACGCCCCAAGGCCAAGCCGGTGACCGAAGTCCCGGCCGCCGATGTGGCGGCCAACGTCACCCCGGAGACCGATCCTGCTGCCGCTGCACCCGATGTTGCGGGTGCAGACGACATGCCGGCCCAGACGACGCCTGCCGCGCCCGACGCCTCTGCCGAGGCGGAGCCGCCGGCCGAAGCGCCGGTCGAGGTCGAGACCGAGCACTACTATCTGTTCACCTGGGCGCCGCGCCCGCGCGGCGGGATGCCGCGTGGCGACCGTGGTCCGCGCCGTGAGGGGCAGGGGCAGCGCCCGCCACGTCAGGGGCAGG
Source organism: Gemmobacter megaterium (assembly GCF_900156815.1). GTDB lineage: Bacteria > Pseudomonadota > Alphaproteobacteria > Rhodobacterales > Rhodobacteraceae > Wagnerdoeblera > Wagnerdoeblera megaterium. The sequence goes on along the minus strand of NZ_FTOT01000005.1, from coordinate 60,090 downwards.
GACAGGGCGGCGACCGACCGCAGGCCGACCGCGGCCCGCGCCCCGAGCGCAAGGAGGGCGAGCGGGGCGAGCGCAACAAGGGCGGCAAGCCACAGGGCAAGTCCGACGGCCCGCGCGGCGACCGCAAGGGCGGCAAGCCGGATCACAAACGCAACGATGGTCCGCGCAACTACGAAGCCCGCCCGCCGCGCGAGCAGAAGATAGACCCGGACAATCCGTTTGCGGCGCTTCTTGCGCTCAAAGGCAAGGTCTGAGGCGCGGGTGACGGCTCCGGGCGGAATGCGTCTGGACAAATGGCTCTGGCAGGCGCGGTTCTTCAAAAGCCGCAGCCTGTCGGCGGCGCAGGTCGCAGACGGGCGGATCCGTATCAACGGCCAGCCGGTATCAAAGTCCGCCACCCTTGTCCGGCCCGGCGATGTTCTGACCTTTGCCCAAGGGACGCGGATCCGCGTCGTGCGGGTTTGTGGAACCAGCGTGCGCCGCGGGCCTGCGGCAGAGGCGCAGATGCTGTATGATGATCTGGATGCAGCGGATTCCGCGCCACAGCGGCTTGCATGATCCGGCGCTCTGTCCTACCTGTCTGCCGAACCTGACGCCTGAGGCCGCCCATGACCTATGTCGTGACCGACAACTGCATCGCCTGCAAATACACCGACTGCGTGGAGGTCTGCCCGGTCGACTGTTTCTACGAGGGCGAGAACATGCTGGTGATCCACCCCGACGAGTGCATTGATTGCGGGGTATGCGAGCCGGAATGCCCGGCCGATGCGATTCGGCCCGATACAGAGCCGGCAATGGAATCCTGGGTCGAGATGAACCGCAAATATGCCGAACTGTGGCCCGTGTTGACGGTACGCAAGGAACCGCTGCCCGACGCGACCGAACGCGATGGTGAGAAAGACAAGCTTTCCAAGTATTTCTCCGAGGCTCCGGGCGAAGGGAATTAAGGCTGGCAAGGGGCTGCTCGCAGCTCTGCGCCCGCTTTCCGGTTGTGCTGCGCTGCCGCAGTTGGAATCGCATCTGATTCGTGTTATGATCCTGTAACAAGGAATCTGAAAGCCTGCCGTCCGTCTTGGCACTGCTCAGTCAAGGCGGTTTTCCGATGATTGTCCACCTGTGCGCCCAAGGAAAACCTTGGGGCAGGTGGTCTTTCGTCGAAGACAGAGCTCTTGCGAGGAAGCATCTGAATGACCAAGACGAAGAAGCCCGAGTTCCGCCCCAACGATTTCGTGGTCTATCCGGCGCATGGCGTCGGCAAGATCCTGTCGATCGAGGAACAGGTGATCGCGGGCATGTCGCTGGAACTGTTCGTCATCTCGTTCGAAAAGGACAAGATGACCTTGCGTGTTCCGACCAATCGCGCAACCGAGATCGGTATGCGTTCGCTGTCGTCGCCCGATGTGGTGATGAAGGCGCTGGAAACGCTCAAGGGCAAGGCCAGGGTCAAGCGGGCCATGTGGTCGCGCCGGGCGCAGGAGTATGAGCAAAAGATCAACTCTGGCGATCTGATGGCGATTGCCGAAGTGGTGCGCGACCTGCACCGCGCGGATGATCAGCGTGAGCAAAGCTATTCCGAGCGTCAGTTGTACGAAGCCGCGCTGGAGCGTTTGACCCGTGAAGTCGCTGCCGTGTCCGGTGTGGACGAGGCGGGGGCCCAGAAGAAAGTCGACGAGGTTCTGGTGGGGCGCGCGGCCTGATTTTTCAGGCGAGACATGCAGAAAGGGCCGCAGCTGGTGCTGCGGCCCTTTTCCGTCATGGCTGGCCTGTATCGGCCCCGACTGGCCGTGAGACCGCCGTCAGTTGCTATTGAGCTGGTCTGACAGGCCGAAGATTTGCCCGACAAGCCCAAACACCGTGCGGGTGCTGGTGACGGGCGATTCGGTGGCAAGAACCAGATCGCCATTGGCGATACGGAAATTGCGTGCAGAGAACAGGCCGTCGGCGGTGGTCAGATCCACAGTGAACACAACGCGCGTCCGGTCGGGCCCCCGGCCATCCAGCCGCACCTGATTTCCTGCATATTCCCGCAGAATCAGAACGCCTCTTGGATTGGCGCGGTTGGCGGACAGGCCGCCGATCATGCTGACCGCATCCAGGGCGGAAACCTCGTCCTGCGGGAACGGCATGGTGCTTTGCTTGCCAGCGGCGCCAAGAGCCAGGAAATAGCGGGGATCATCTTCGACGATGACCTTGTCACCGCCGATCAGCGATACATCCAGCGCGGGCTGCGCGAACAGCCGCGACACCGAAATTCCGTAAGAGCGCCCGCCGCGTACCAGTTTCACGATGGGATTTTGCAGGGCATCGCTGACGCCACCGCCCTGGCTGATCAACGACAAGACCGAAAAGTTGCGGTCCGGCAGCGGGTAGCTGCCCGCCTGCGATACCCCGCCGACCAGATCGACGGTGTTGAGCCGCCCTTGCTTGACCGAGAGTTGCACCTGACCCGATGGCAACACCGCCTCGACCCCCGACTGCACACGCTCGCGCGCCTGATCGGGCGAAAGGCCGCGCACGTTGACCTTGCCGACATAGGGCACAAAAATCGTGCCATCATTGCCAACGGTGACTTCGGTCAGTTGGACCGATTTCTGTGCCGTCGTGGTCAGCAGGGAGTTGTCTTCGTTGTCCCAGATCGTGACGGAAAGCGCATCGCCCGGTGCGATGCTGCTTGTGGCATGGCCGCGCACGCCGCCGGACGGCCAGCCGCCAAAGGACATGCCCGCCTGCGGCGGTACCGGCCAGGCGGCGATCGAGGCCAGGTTGTTCCGGGCCACAGGTACAACCTGGATGTTGCGGGTTTCCTTGTCCGCACCTGCAAGAATCTCGCCCTGCATTGGCGCACTGCGCGGAAGGGAGCACCCCGCCAATACCAGCGCAAACAGCACAGGAAAAATTCGTTTCGGCATATGTCGGACCCACGTGGCAGCGCAGGGCCTGCCGGGAATCGGCGGGCCGCACCCGCCACCATACTGGCCCCCCCCATGAGGTCAACGACGATCACGGGAACGAGGGTGGCAGATGTGCCCATATTGCGGATGTTCGCCGCAATACAGCCGAATGTTGGCCTTCCCTGCTACTGCTGGGGCTGCCGCGCGACCTGGCCACCAGCCTGAGTGCCCATGACGCGGAAATGCTGCGCGACCCCCGGCCCGCAGTGGCGACCGGGGGCGCTGGCGCAGGTCTAGCCGCGCAGCGTGCCGCCCGTTGCCTTGGCGACCTTTTCGACGATCTTTGCGGAAACCGCCTCGATGTCCTTGTCTGTGAGCGTGCGTTCGGTCGGTTGAAGCCGCACGGTGATGGCCACCGATTTCTTGCCCGTGCCCATCTGCGCCTCGGCCTTGTCGCCTGCGAACTGGTCGAAGACGCGCACGCTTTCGATCAGGGCCTTGTCCGCGCCCTGGGCGGCGTTGACGATGGTCAGCGCCTCGGCCGTTGTATCGACGACAAAGGCGAAGTCACGTTCCACCGCTTGCAGGTCGGATATCGCCAAAGCGCCGCGGCTGGCAGATTTTGTCTTGGGCTGCGGAACATTGGCAGGCCAGACGGCGAAGGCGACGGCTGGTCCCTTGACCCCCATCTCGCGCAACACCTTGGGGTGGACTTCGCCGAAGACCGCCATGGTGTTCGGGCCAAGCGCGATGGCGCCGGACCTGCCCGGATGCCACCAGCCGGGCACCTTGCGGTTGATCTGCGCCCGTGCCGGGGCGCCAAGGGCGGCCAACACCGCCTCTGCGTCGGCCTTGGCGTCGAACACATCCACAGGGCGGCGGCTGGCCCATGGGTCGCGCGGCGCCGATTGGCCCACCAGCAACGCCGCAGCCTGCGTCGCCTGTTCGCCGGGTTCGCCGCCTGCAAAGGCCGGCCCGACCTCGAACAGTGCCAGATCCATGAAACCGCGCGCCTGATTGCGCGCTGCCGCTGCCAGAAGGCCGGGCAGAAGATCGGGGCGCATATGGCTCATTTCCGACGAGATCGGATTCTCAAGCCGCACCGCATCGGTCCCGCCACCGAACAGTGCGGCACTCCGGGCATCAATGAAGCTGTAGGTCACGCATTCGTTGTACCCAAGCGCCGCCAGGGTGCGCCGGGCTGTGCGTTCACGCTGTTGCGCAGGGGTGAGGATGGGCGCGGGCACACCTGCCCGTGGACGCGCAAGCGGTTTACCTTCCAGCTTGGTCAGGCTGGCGATACGGGCCACTTCCTCGACCAGATCGGCCTCGCCCAGCACGTCGGGGCGCCAAGACGGAGGCGCCACCATGTCGCCGGTGAGGGTGAAGCCCAGTGCCTCCAGCGTGGCGCGCTGGGTGGCGGCGGGAATATCCATGCCGACAAGTCCGATCACACGCGCCGGATCAAAGCGGTAGGCGCGGCCGGTGTCGGGCACCGCCCCGTCCAGCGTGATGTCGGACGCCTCGCCACCACACAGGTCCAGCACCATGCGTGTCGCCAGTTCCAGCCCCGGAATCGTGAAGGCGGGATCCACCCCACGCTCGAAGCGGTAGCGCGCATCGGAATTGATCCGCAGCGCCCGGCCTGCGGTCGCAACCGTGATCGGATCCCAATAGGCGGATTCAAGGAACACATCGGTCGTGCCCTCGGTGCAGCCCGATGGCTCGCCCCCCATGATCCCTGCGATGGATTCCACGCCCGCATCGTCGGAAATCACCATCATCCCTGCCTGAATGGTGTAGGTCTTGCCGTCGAGCGCCAGAATCTCTTCGCCCCCGGCCGCGGGATGGATGCGCAGGTTTCCCTTGACCCTGGCCAGGTCAAAGACATGCAAGGGGCGGTTCAGGTCGAAGGTGAAATAGTTGGTGATGTCAACCAGCGTGGAGATGGGGCGCAGGCCGATGGCCTTCAGCCGCTGTTGCAGCCAGTCGGGAGAGGGGCCGTTCGTCACGCCACGGATCACCCGCCCGGCGAACAGCGGGCAGCCCGTTTCCTTCAACGCCGGGTCGATGGAAACGGTGACGGACGAGGGATAGGTGCCTGTGACCGGCTCCACGACAAGCGGCTTCAAGACGCCAAGTCCACGCGCCGCCAGATCGCGCGCAATACCGCGCACGCCGAGGGCATCGGGGCGGTTGGGCGTGACCTTGATGTAGATCATCGGGTCGTTCAGACCTTTCCAGTCGATGAACCGCGCGCCCAGGGGTGCATCCTCGGGCAGGTCGATGATGCCGTTGTGGTCGTCCGACAGTTCCAACTCGCGCTCTGAACAGAGCATCCCGTTGGAGTCCACCCCGCGGATGTTGCCCGGTTTCAGATCGACCCCGGTGCCGGGCACATGGGTTCCGGTCGGGGCAAAGACCCCCACAAGTCCCGTGCGAGCATTGGGCGCGCCGCAAACCACCTGGACCTCTTCCATCGCCGTTCCGGGGCCGCCCGGATAGGTCGCCACCCGGCAGACGCGCAGGCGGTCGGCATTGGGGTGCTGGACCGCCTCGATCACCTTGCAGATACGAAAGGCGCCGAGCCGCGCCGCCGGATCCTCGACCTCCTCGACTTCGAGGCCCAGGTCGGTGAGCGCCTCGAGCAGGACATCCAGCGGGGAGTCGGTCTCGAGATGGTCCTTCAGCCAGGACAGGGTGAATTTCATCGCGGCGCCTCCTGAAATTTCGGCCGGGTCGGGTCGCCTGCGCGATAGCGCAAATGGGGACAAAGGGGAAGGGTCTGGACCATGGCAGACAGAAAGGGGGGCTGTCTGCCCCCCTCTGGCCCGTTCCGGGCCATTCACCCCCCGAGGGTATTTGCGGCAAGATGAAACGCAGGCGCCGGTTTCGAATCGGGAAACGGAGTGTTCAGGCGGACTCGTGCCGGAACGGGCGACTTGCGCGCAATTGTGGTGTAACTATGGCCACATGAAGCAGGATTGTGGCATGGACCTTGTTCTTGAAATACCAGTGGATCGCCCGGCGGTCTCTGTGATGCGGATGAGCCTCATCATGGGACTTACCGCGCTGGCGATGTTGTATTCCTTGTAAGTGCCGGTCAGCCCCGATCAGGGGCTGCCGGGTAGACACCGAGAATTTCCAGTTTCGACGTGAAAAAGCGCGCCTCGTCCAGCGCGAGCCTGACCAGCCGGTCGTCGGGGTGGCCTTCGATATCGGCATAGAATTCGGTCGCGGTGAAGCTGCCGCCGACCATGTAGCTTTCCAGTTTGGTCATGTTGATGCCGTTGGTGGCAAAGCCGCCCATCGCCTTGTAAAGCGCAGCCGGGATGTTGCGTACACGGAACACTAAAGTTGTCACCATCTTGGCCGCACGGCGTGTGTGATCCGGCGCGCGGCTCATGACCAGAAACCGTGTGCGGTTGTTGTCGTGGTCCTCGATATGTCGGGCCAGCACGTCCAAGCCGTAGATCTCTGCCGCGAGTTCGCTGGCAAGGGCGCCATGGGCGGGGTCGCGGGCCTCGGCGCATTCACGGGCCGCCTTGGCATTGTCGGAGCTGACCACGCCCTTGATGTGGTGGTTGCGCAGGAACGTCGCACATTGCGGCAGGATCACGACATGGCCATGCGCCTCGCGCACCTGGTCCAGCCGGGCTCCGGGCGTGCCAAGAAGATTCACGTGAACGCGCACGAAGGCTTCGTCTACGATATGCAGGCCGGAATTGGGCAACAGCGAATGCACATCCGCCACCCGGCCATAGGTGGAGTTTTCCACCGCCAGCATCCCGAGTTCGGCGGCGCCGCTGCGCACGGCCTCGACGACATCCTCGAATGTGGGGCAGGGCAGCACGTCCATGTCGGGTCGGGACTGGCGGCAGGCCTGGTGCGAATAGGCACCGGGTTCGCCCTGGAATGCGATCAGGCCGGTCATTTCTACCCTCTCTTCGCTGAAATTGCGCCCTTAGGGCGTTTCGTCGCGCGTCTACACCTTGAAACGGGACAGGGGAAGCGGATATAGCCCCCGCAAGGGATAGCCAATCGGAGCCACACAATGTTCGACACGATGACGGTGACCAAGGTTGGCGGCGCGCTGTGCGGGTCGCTTCTTGTGTTCCTGCTGGGGAACTGGGCCGCGTCGGCGCTGTACTCCACGGGCGGCGGGCATGGTCATGGCGATGAGGTGCATCAGGGCTATGTCATTGACACCGGCGCCGGTGAAGCGGTCGCCGCAGCGGATGAGGGGCCGGACTTTGCCACGCTCTATGCCGCTGCCGACCCGGCCCTGGGCGAGCGGGCCTTTGCCAAGTGCCGTGCCTGCCACAAGCTGGACGGAAGCAACGGGACAGGGCCGCATCTTGACGGTGTCGTTGATCGCGCCAAGGCATCGGTTGCAGGGTTCACCTTCTCGGATGCGATGGCCTCGCATTCCGACGAGAGCTGGACGCCGGAGAATCTGGACAAGTTTCTTACCAATCCGCGCAGCTACATTCCGGGCAACAAGATGTCCTTCGCGGGCCTGCCCCGCGCCGATGAGCGTGCGAACCTGATCAAGTATCTGTCCACGGTTGGTGGCTGAGCATACCGGCAGGGATGTGATGGCGCCGCCCGTTGGGGCGGCGTTTTCGTTTTTGCAACCTGTTGGGCGCGTTTCACGCATTCGCAACTTGAGAGGGGGCGGGGCGGCGTTTAGGGTCTGTCGGACGAACAGCGGGGCGCACCCGCGACGGCCGGGGAGAACGGGCAATGCACGCATGGCGGACGGGATTGGCGGCACTGGCAATCGGGCTGGGGGCGCTACCCCTGCGTGCCGAGGTGCAGATCAGCCACGGCATTTCCACCTTTGGTGATCTGAAATACCAGGCGGATTTCGCGCATCTGGAATATGTGAACCCAGACGCGCCCAAAGGCGGCGAGATTTCGATCTGGGCGTTTGGCGGGTTCGATTCGATGAACCCTTACTCGGTCAAGGGCCGCGCAGCGGGGCTGTCGTCGGCGTTCTACGAATCCATCCTTGAAAGTGTGGCAGACGAGGTGGGCGCGGCCTATTGCCTGTTGTGTGAAACGCTGGAATATCCGCCGGGCCGCGAATGGGTCATTTTCAACCTGCGGCCAGAGGCGCGGTTTTCCGATGGCTCGCCGCTGACGGCCGAGGATGTCCTGTTTTCGTACCAGTTGTTTCTGGAAAAGGGCCTGACGGATTTTCGCGCCGTGCTGAGCCAGCAGGTGGAAAGCGCCGAGGTTCTGGGGCCGCATCGCATTCGCTTTACCTTCAAGCCGGGGTTTCCGACCCGTGATCTGCCGCAGACCGTTGGCGGTCTGCCGGTGCTGTCCAAGGCGCAGTACGAGGCCGAGGGGCTGGATCTGGAAGAAGGTTCCATGACGCCTTTCCTTGGATCCGCGCCCTATGTCCTGGACCGGGTGAACGTTGGACAGACGGTCGTGTACCGGCGGAACCCGGAGTACTGGGGGCAGGATTTGCCGATCATGCGGGGGCGGTCGAACTTTGACCGGATCCGTGTGGAATATTACGCGGATTATGCGGCCGCTTTCGAAGGGTTCAAGGGCGGGAACTACACCTTCCGGGACGAGGCGGCTTCGGTCAGTTGGGCAACCGGCTATGATTTCCCGGCCGTGGCGAACGGCCATGTCAAGAAGGTGGAATTGCCGTCAGGCACCATGGCGACCGGGCAGGCGTTTCTGTTCAATCTGCGGCGCGACAAGTTCGCCGACCCGCGCGTGCGAGAGGCCATCGGGTTGATGTTCAACTTCGAATGGTCGAATGCCACGCTGTTCTACGGGATTTACGAGCGTATCAATTCGATATGGGAGAACAGCGACCTGGAGGCGACCGGCACCCCCGGCCCCGATGAGGTCGCATTGTTGCAGCCTCTGGTCGATGAGGGGTTGCTGCCAGCCGAGATTCTGACAGCGCCAGCGGTCATGGCGCCGGTGTCGGGTGACAGGCAACTGGATCGGGGCAATCTGAATCGTGCCGGGGCGCTTCTTGAGGCCGCGGGCTGGACACATCGCCCACCGCCACCGCTTGCACCGCGGCTGTCGCCGTTGCAGCTTGGACTGCTTCTGGCGCTTATTGCGGCAGCGGGGGGCGGCGCGATCTGGGGTTTGCGGGACAGGCGCCTGAAGGTGGCGGCTGGCGCCCTTGCCGTTCTGGCCGTCGGCAGTTCCGTGATGGTCCTTGGGCTGCCGCGCGCGGCGCCGCCTGACATGTTGCGTCGCAACGATGCGGGTCAGACCCTGCGGGTCGAGTTCCTGAACGACTCTCAGACCTTTGACCGTATCCTGATCCCCTATGTGTCCAACCTGCGGCAGGCGGGGGTCGATGCCGTGATGACGCGCATCGACAATGCCCAGATGGAGGCACGCGAGCGCCCGCCGAATTATGATTTCGACATCGTGACAGGCAATGCCCGCGCCAGCCTGATACCGGGATCGGAGCTCAAGCAGTTCTATGGCTCGGCAACGGCGGATATGTCGGCGTTCAATCTGATGGGCCTCAAGAGCCCCGCGGCGGATCGGCTTATTGATCTGGTCGTCGCCGCGCAGACGCGGGAGGAGATGGAAACCCGCACCCGCGCGCTTGACCGCGTTCTGCGGGCCGAACGCTTCTGGGTGCCGCAATGGTTCAAGGCGGTGCACACGGTGGCCTATTATGACCAGTACGAACACCCCGAGACGCTGCCGCCCTATGCGCGGGGGGAGCTTGATTTCTGGTGGTTCAACGCAGAAAAGGCCGCAGCCCTCCGTGCTGCCGGCGTGTTGCGGTAAACCATGGGCGCGTATATCCTCCGCCGCCTGGCGCTTGTGATCCCGACGCTGATCGGGATCATGGTGATCAATTTCTTCCTGACGCAACTTGTGCCTGGCGGCCCGATCGACCAGATCACTGCCCGGCTTGACGGTCAGGGCGATGTGTTCCGCAACATTGCGGGCGGGTCGGAAACGCCCGGATCCGACAGCAGCAGCTATCAGGGGGCCCGTGGCTTGCCGCCCGAGTTTCTTGACAGCCTGGAGGTGCAGTTCGGCTTTGCGCGTTTCGTCTGTGCCGAAGGGTTCACCGGCCGGCCGTCGTCGCGCGCGGCAGAATGTGTGAAAGAGGCCATTCCACTCTGGGAACGCTTCACCATCATGATGGGCAACTATCTGACCTTCGACTTTGGGCAAAGCTACTTCCGCTCGATCTCGGTGGTGGATCTTGTGCTGGAGAAGATGCCGGTCTCGATCTCGCTGGGTCTGTGGTCGACGCTGATTGCCTATCTGATCTCGATCCCGCTGGGCATCCGCAAGGCGGTGCGTGACGGGTCCACCTTCGATACCTGGACAAGCGGGGTGATCATCGTCGCCTATGCGATTCCGGGGTTCCTGTTCGCCATTCTGCTGTTGGTGGTGTTCGCAGGCGGGTCTTACCTGCAATGGTTCCCGCTGCGTGGCCTGACATCCGAGAACTGGGACCAGCTTTCGCCGCTGGGCAAGGTTCTGGACTATTTCTGGCACATCGCGCTGCCGGTCACGGCCTCGTTGATCTCCAGCTTCGCCACGCTGACCTTGCTGACGAAGAACAGTTTTCTGGACGAGATGCGCAAGCAATATGTCATGACCGCGCGGGCCAAGGGGCTGTCCGAAAGCCGTGTGCTGTATGGCCATGTCTTCCGCAACGCGATGCTGATCGTGATTGCGGGCTTTCCGGGTCTGTTCCTGTCGGTTTTCTTCGGCTCGTCCCTGATCATCGAGACCATCTTTTCGCTGGACGGTCTGGGTCGTATGGGCTTCGAGGCGGCAGTGGCACGCGACTATCCGGTGATTTTCGGAACGTTGTTCGTGTTCGGGCTGATCGGCCTGGTCGTGGGGATCCTGTCGGATCTGATGTATGTCTGGGTCGATCCGCGCATCGACTTTGAAGGTCGGGGGTAACATGGCACTCTCCCCGCTCAATCAGCGCCGCTGGCGCAATTTCAAGGCGAACCGCCGCGCATTCTGGTCGCTGTGGCTGTTCGTGGTGCTGTTCGGCCTGTCCCTGTTTGCCGAGCTGATCGCCAACGACAAGCCGCTGTTGGTCTCTTACCGGGGGGAATGGCGGGTTCCCATGGCGACCTTTTACACCGAGCGCGACTTTGGCGGGGATTTCCAGACCGAAGCCGTCTGGCGCGATCCCGAAGTGCAATGCCTGATCCATACGGGCGGCAAGGACTTGTGCCTGGATGATCCGGTCGCAGCGATGGAGGAAGCGGCCCGCAGCGGTACCGTCGGGGGCGAGACGATCGAGCCCGGCTGGATGATATGGCCGCTTGTGCCCTATAGCTACAACACGATTTCCGATCTGGGCAAACCGGCCCCTTCGGCGCCGGATGCCCAGCATTGGCTGGGGACTGACAATACCGCGCGGGATGTGCTGGCGCGGGTGATCTATGGCTTTCGTCTGTCGGTGGCCTTTGCCTTGATCGTCACGCTGACCACCAGCGTGATCGGTATCGCCGCGGGGGCGGTGCAGGGATATTTCGGTGGCCTGATGGATCTGCTGTTCCAGCGTGTGATCGAACTGTGGGGCGCAGTGCCGTCGCTGTATATCATCATCATCGTGGCGGCGATCTGGCCGATGAACTTCTGGTTGTTGGTCATATTGATGACCTTGTTCGGCTGGACAGCCCTTGTGGGGGTGGTGCGGGCAGAGTTTCTGCGGGCCAGGAACTTTGAATATGTGCGTGCCGCACGCGCGCTTGGGGTCAATGATCGCACCATCATGTTCCGCCATGTGCTGCCGAACGCCATGGTGGCCACGCTGACCATGCTGCCCTTTGTCATCACCGGCACGATTGCCGGCCTTGCCTCGCTGGACTTTCTGGGCTTCGGCCTGCCGGCCTCTGCGCCATCGCTGGGAGAGTTGACCTTGCAGGCCAAGCAGAACCTGCAAGCGCCATGGCTTGCCTTTACCGCCTTCATCACCTTTGCCGTGATGCTCAGCTTGCTCGTGTTCATCTTTGAAGGTGTCCGCGATGCCTTTGACCCGCGAAAGACCTTCCGATGACCAAGGCAAATGTGTTGGAGGTGCAAGACCTCGCCGTCCGCTTTCGTCAGGATGGCAAGGTGATCGAGGCGGTCAAGGGCGTGTCCTTTGCTGTCGGCCGCGGCGAGACGGTGGCCCTGGTGGGCGAATCCGGTTCGGGCAAATCGGTGACGGCACTGGCGACGGTCGGCCTGCTGGCGGACAGTGCAGAGGTTTCGGGCAGCATCCGCTATGAAGGGCGCGAGATGGTCGGCGCCGACGCCGCAACCCTGCGCAAGGTTCGGGGCAATGACATCAGCTTTATCTTCCAGGAGCCGATGACCAGCCTCAACCCGCTGCATACCATCGAGAAACAGTTGACCGAGGCCCTGGCCCTGCATCAGGGGCTGGTGGGCGAGGCGGCGCGTGCGCGCGTGCTGGATCTGCTCCACAAGGTTGGCATCCGCGAGGCGGAAAGCCGTCTGGGCGCCTATCCGCACCAGTTGTCGGGCGGGCAGCGTCAGCGGGTGATGATTGCCATGGCGCTGGCGAATGGTCCCGATCTGCTGATTGCCGATGAGCCGACCACCGCGCTGGACGTGACCATCCAGGCCCAGATCCTGGATCTTCTGGTCGAGTTGAAGCGGGCCGAGGGCCTCAGCCTGCTGTTCATCACCCATGATCTGAACATCGTGCGGCGGATCGCCGACCGTGTCTGCGTCATGCAGCATGGCGAGATTGTCGAACAGGGGCCAACCTCGCGCGTGTTCGGAGCCCCGGAACATCCCTACACGCAGCGGTTGCTTGCCGCCGAGCCGACGGGCACCCCGGACCCGGTGCCGCAGACGGCACCCGACGTGCTGAAAACCGACGATCTGAAGGTCTGGTTTCCGATCACCCGCGGCTTTCTGCGCCGGACCGTCGGGCATGTGAAGGCGGTCAACGGGGCCACGATCCGCCTGCGTGCCGGAGAAACGCTGGGCGTGGTGGGTGAGTCCGGCTCGGGCAAGACCACGCTGGCGCTGGCTATCCTGCGGTTGATCCGGTCAGAAGGGCCGATCAGCGTGCTGGGGCAAGAGATTTCCACCCTGTCGGGCGGGGATCTGCGCGCGTTGCGGCGCGAGATGCAGATCGTGTTTCAGGATCCCTACGGCAGCCTGTCGCCCCGCATGACCGTTGGCCAGATCATTGCCGAGGGCCTCGGGGTGCATGGCACAGAGGCCGACCCGGACAAGGCCGTCGCCGAGATCATGGCCGAGGTGGGGCTGGACCCCGCGATGGCAGGACGCTATCCGCACGAGTTTTCCGGTGGTCAGCGCCAGCGTATCGCCATTGCGCGGGCCATGATCCTGCGTCCCAAGGTGGTGGTGCTGGACGAACCAACCAGCGCGCTGGACATGACTGTTCAGGTGCAGATCGTCGAGTTGCTGCGCAGCCTGCAACGCCGATATGGGCTGGCCTATTTGTTCATCAGCCATGATCTGCGTGTCGTGCGCGCGATGTCGCACCAGATTCTGGTCATGCGTGCCGGGGAAGTGGTAGAGCAGGGGCCGTCAGACCAGGTGTTCGGGGCGCCGCAGACCGAATACACCCGTACTCTGATGGCTGCTGCGTTTGATCTTCGGGCCGGTTCCGCCTAACGTGTCCGCGATTTCGGAGACACGCATGAAGATCTTGTTCATTCATCAGAATTTCCCTGGCCAGTTCCTGCATCTTGCCCCGGAACTGGTCCGGCGTGGCCATGACGTTCTGGCTTTGACCGACGAGGTGAACCAGCGACAGAGCACCATTCGTACCCTGCGCTATCGTCACGGCGCGGCCAAGGCCGATCCCGCCGCCTGTCGGCTGGGCCGAACCTATACCGAGAATTCCGACCGGGGCGTGACCGTCGCGCGGGCTGCCGCCACCTTGCGCAACAAGCATGATTACGTGCCCGATGTGGTCTTTGGCCATTCCGGCTGGGGCGAGACGCTGTTTCTCAAGGAGATATGGCCCGAATCCAAGCTGATCATCTATGCCGAGTTCTTTTACAAGGCACAGGGCGCGGATGTCGGGTTCGACCCTGAATTCAGCCCCCCCGGATTTGACCAGTCGCTGATCACCGCCTCCCGCGCGGCGCATCTCGGGATGTCGATGCTGAGCGCCGATGCGGCCCTGGCACCGACGAAATGGCAGGCGAGTACATTCCCCGACCGGCTGCGTCCGATGACGGAAGTGATCTTTGACGGGGTCGATACGACCGTGATGTCCCCCGACCCTGGCGCTCAGGTCACGTTGCCCGACGGCAAGGTCATCCGGGCCGGTGACGAAGTGCTGACATTCATCAACCGCAATCTCGAACCCTATCGCGGATATCACATCTTCATGCGGTCGCTGCCCGAGGTGATGAAAGCCCGCCCGAATGCCCAGGTGGTGATCGTGGGCGGGGATGGTGTCAGCTATGGTGCGCCGCCAAAGCAGGGTGGGGCGTGGAAGGACATCTTTCTGAACGAAGTACGCGACAAGGTGGATCTGTCGCGGCTGCATTTCATGGGACGGGTGCCCTATCCGGTGTTCGTCAGTCTGATGCAGGTCAGCCGGGTGCACGCCTATTTGACCTATCCCTTCGTGCTGTCCTGGTCGATGCTGGAGGCGATGGCGGCAGGCGCCCATATCGTCGGCTCGCGCACCGCGCCGGTGCAGGAACTCATTCAGGATGGGGTGAACGGGCGGCTTGTCGATTTCTTTGATGTGCAGGGCTGGAGCCGCGCGCTGATCGAGGGGCTGCAAGACCCGGACCGCTACGCCGGCCTGCGCAGGGCGGCCCGTGCAACCATCGTCAACGGCTATGACCTCAAGCGCCATTGCCTGCCGCGGATCGCGGATTTCGTCGAGGCGGTTGGCACCGGCGCGTGGAAACCCTCGGATCGCTGACGCGGCGGGGCCTGTGCCCCGTCTGCCCGAGGGCGGAGATGTCCGTGGCTAGAGACCCAGCTTGCGATTGCGTGCGACAACCACCAGCGCGGCCGCGAGAGCCACCATTGCCGAGGCCCACATCAGCACGATCAGCGGCAGCGCGCTGGTTCCGTCGCCCATGACCACCGCCGCAAGCGCCGACAGCGCGGCGCCGCCTCCGATCATCAAGGCGCCCCCAAGGCCCGAGGCAGAGCCAACCAGATCCGGCCGCACCGACATCATCCCGGCATTGGCAGATGGCAGCGACATGCCGTTGCCCAGGCCGACCAGGCTCATCATGCCGAAAAAGCCCAGTGGTGTCAGTTGGCCGCTGAGGGCCAGAAACAGCATCACGGCCAGCGGAATGCACAGGACCACGGTTCCATAGACCACCATGCGCATGATCCCCAGGCGCATGGCCAGACGGGCCGACAGGTAGTTCCCGGCCATGTAGCCGATCCCCGGCGCGGCGAAATACAGGCCCAGCTCTGCGGGGCTCATGCCGAATACCTGCGTGCCGACGGCTGGCGCGCCGCCCAGAAAGGAAAAGAACGTTCCCGATCCTGCAGAGGCGGAAATTGCGTAGCCCCAGAACCTCCAGGAGGTCAGCAATGTCGGATAGGACCGGACCTGTTCCATCAGCGAGGTCGGCCGCCGCACCGAGGTTTCACCAAGATCGGCCCAGAGCATCGCGGTGATGAGCGCCCCCAGCACCAGCAGCAGGACAAAGTTGGCCTGCCAGCCCAGCAGTTGATCCAGCCAGCCGCCGATGGCCGGCGCGAACATCGGCACCAGGGACATGCCCATCGTCACCCAGCCGATCATCGACGCCGCTTCCGCCTCGGGGACCATGTCGCGCACGATGGCGCGGCTCAGCACCATGCCGGTGGCGACTGCGGCCTGCACCATGCGAAAGAACAGGAACACCTCGATGGTCGGCGCGAACAGTATGCCCAGCGTGGCCAGCAGAAAGATCACACAGGCCACCAGCGTTACCGGCCTGCGCCCATAGCGATCGGCCAGCGGCCCGATGAACAGTTGCAGCGCACCCGACAGGCCCAGATACAGCGAAACCGAAAGCTGTGCCGTGCCGTAGCTTGTTCCATACCAGGCCGCGATGGCGGGCAGTGACGGCAGGAAGATGTTCATCGTCATCGCCGACAGGGCAGCCATCAGGATCAGCGTGATCAGATGGGGGGGCGTGCGGCGGTTCAAAAACTGGGGCGCGGCTCGGGTCATGGTATCGAGCTAAGCCGCTGAATGCCGAATGTCCATGGCCGGAAGCACCATGGAACCGCGCCGGGGGTAATGCCGTGTCGGATCGGTCCCTTTCACGACAAACTTTTGCCAGACTCGGGGTGCAGGGATCGGGAATGTACCGGGCTGTCAGCGATCTTCGCATGGCAGCGCAAAGGTGTCTGTGATGGGCAGCGACCAGGCGCTTGGCGCGGTTCTGTCCGGTCTGGTGGCCCGGTTTTAACATATCGAGTGCACGATACCCCTGTCCGCCTCTCCCGGCAGCAGAGTCACAAGTAGGAACCCGGATCCATGGCCACCGCTCAGCAGCTTCAGATCGACACATCGGCCGATGCCATGCAGTTGGCAGAAGAAATGTTCGGCAGCGGCATTCGGATTGTCAGTGCGACCTATCAGGGCGATCCGATTCAGTCGGGCATCTACAGCGATGCGCTGGAAACCATTCCCGGCCTGTCTTCGACCGATTCGGGGGTGATCCTGTCGACCGGCAATGTCCAGGGGTTTGCCCCCTATTCGGATGGCGGCACAGACACGAACCGCGCGGCTGGCACCTCGACCGATACGGCGGGCGGGATTGACGGCGATTCGCAGTTGGATGCCTTGGCGGGTGCCAGCACCTATGATGCGGCGATTCTGGAAGCGGTGTTCGTGCCGGACGGCAACTGGATCACATTGCAGTTCGTCTTTTCGTCCGAAGAATATCTGGAATATGTTTCCGGCGGCTACAACGATGCCTTCGGGGTCTGGGTCAACGGTGTCTATGCGCCGGTCACCGTATTGGACGGCGGCGTGGCCTCGATCGACTCGATCAACACGACCCAGAACCCGAACCTGTTTTTGAACAACCCCGCCAACCTGGATACCTACAATTCCGAGATGGACGGGTTGACCCGTGTCCTGACCATCAAGGCCCCCGTCGTTCCCGGTGCGGAAAACACGATCAAGATCGCCATCGCAGATGCGGGCGACGCCACCTATGATTCCAACGTGCTGATCATGGGCAACTCCGTCCAGTCCGTCACCATCGCCTTCGAGGACGAGGTGAACATGGTAGCGAACAGCACGCGCACCATAGACGTGCTTCACAACGACATGGATGTGACGGGCGACGGCCTGACCATCACACATATCAATGGTGTCGCCATCAGCCCCGGCGAAACGGTCACATTGCCGTCGGGCGATCTGGTCACTCTGAACGATGACGGCTCGCTGACCATCCAGACCGATGCCGACAGCGGGACCGATGTGTTCACCTACACCGTGATGAACTCGGCGGGGGACAGCGATGTCGGCTTCGTCACGCTCAACACAGTGGCCACGCTTGCGCCCGACGGTATCGTGCATGGCACGTCCGGCGATGATGTCATCGACCTTGCCTATGCCGATGACCCGGACGGCGACCGGGTGGACAACAACGACGCGCAGGGCGTGGGCGGCACCACGGGGGACGGCGATTATGTCGTTGCCATGGGCGGCGATGATCAGGTCACAGGCAGTGCCGGCGACGATCTGGTCTATGGCGGCACCGGCAACGATACCTTGTTCGGCGGGGCCGGGGATGACCGGCTGATGGGGGACAGCGGCGACGATGTGCTGATCGGCGGCGCGGGCAACGACACGATGCAAGGCGGCGCCGATGCCGACCGATTTGTGCTGGAGGACGGGTTCGGCAACGATGTCATCGTGGGTGGCGAAGGCGCGAACGAGACATCCGACAGCGATGTGATCGAGGCCAGCGGGCTGACCGGCGACATCACCGTCACCTATACCGGCAACGAGGCGGGTACCCTGACCGATGGCAGTGGCACCGCCGCCTTTTCCGAGATCGAGGAGATCTGGCTTGGCAACGGCTCCAATACCGTTGACGCGACGGCCACAGATCAGGGTGTGGTGGTCTATGGCGGATCCGGCACCGACCTCTTGATGGGGGGCGAGGGATACGACACGCTGCTGGGCGGCGGTGGGTCCGATACGCTGGCAGGCGGGGCAGGCAATGACCTGTTGTCGCTTGGGGGCGGCGATGGGGCGCAGGATACGGTCGTGATCGCGGATGGCGGCGGTGACGACACGTTGATGGGATTCGACGCCCCGCAGGACAATGGCGATGGCACCTTTGCACCCGGCGATCTGCTGGATGTCGGCGGGTTGACCGATGCCGACGGATATCCGGTGAATGTGCATGATGTGGTCATCTCTACGGTGAACGGACATGCCGTCCTTGCCTTTCCCGACGGCACGTCGGTGACGATGATCGGTGTCACGCCGCCGGCCACCGACCAGTTGGCCTGGCTGGAGGCGCTGGGCGTGCCGACGGGCGGACCCGTGGACGGGGACGCGAGCGGCGAGGCCATGGGCCCCGGCTATGTCGATGCCGAGGGCGACCAGATCGACGGATCCGACGGGGTGAACGACGTGATCTTCGGCAATGGCGGTGCCGATACGATCCAGGCGGGTCTTGGCCAGGATCTGGTCTATGGCGGCGCCGACGATGACGAGATTCACGGCGGCGACGGTGCCGATACGCTCTATGGCGACGCGGGCAACGATACGCTGATCGGCGGCGCCGGGAACGACCTGATGTTTGGTGGCGACGGGGCCGATACCTTTGTCGTCGATATCAACGATGGCACCGACACGATCACAGGTGGCGAAGGCGGGGTCGATTTCGATCTGCTGGATGCGACGGGTGTGACCGATTCCGTGTCGGTCGGCTTCACCGGGGACGAGGCGGGAACGCTGTCCACCACGGGCACGACCGTGACCTTCTCTCAGATCGAGGGCGTCGCGCTGGGCGCGGGCGACGATACGGTGGATGGTTCGGCCACGACGCAGGGATTTCTGGCTGATGGCGGCGCGGGCGGTGACGGGCTGACCGGCGGTTCTGGCGATGACACCCTGATCGGGGGTGCAGGCAACGACACGCTGATCGGTGGGCAGGGCGCTGACAGCATGGTCGGCGGCGATGGTGACGACTGGTTTGTTCTGGCCGATGACTTTGGCAATGACACGATCATCGGCGGCGAAACCGGCGAGGTGAACGAGGATTGGGTCGATGCCCGCCAGATCACCGCCGACACGGTGCTGCACTTCACCTCCAGCGAATCCGGCACGCTGACCGACGGCACCAGCACGATGAACTTTGCCGAGATCGAGCGCTTCGGGCTGGGAACCGGCAACGATATTGTCGATGGCACGGCGGCGCTGGCCGGGGTTCGCGTCCATTCGGGCAGCGGCGACGACACGCTGCTTGGCGGCGTTGGCAACGATACATTCATCGGCGGTGGCGGCGCGGATCTGTTCGACGGCGGCGGCGGGAACGACTTCCTCGACCTGGGCACGCTGGGCCTGCACGGCGACGGCGCCTCTGACACCATCGTACTCAAGAACGGCTACGGTCAGGCGTGGGTGGCGAATTTCGAGGCGCCAGTCGCCAATGGGGATGGCACCTATACCGGGGTTGACCTGCTGGACGTGTCGCAGCTTTACGACGCGGGCGGTGCGCTGGTGAACACCGGCGATGTCACCGTGTCCGATACTGTTGGCGATGGGACCGGTCATGCGGTGCTGACCTTTCCGGATGGTACGCGGATCACCTTGCAGAACGTGCCTGTCTCTGCCGTCAGTTCGGTCGAGCAACTGGTGGCGATCGGAATTCCGGCACCGGACTATGTGGTCGATGGAACGGCGGGCGATGACCTGATCGACGCGGCCTATCTGGGCGATCCCCATGGCGACCGGGTTGATGCGGGCGATGCGGCAGATGGTTCGAACGACGATGTGATCCGGGCCGGGGCCGGCAACGATACGGTCGTTGCCGCTGCGGGTGACGATACCGTCCATGGTGGCGATGGCGACGATTTCCTATACGGTGGTGCAGGGGACGATTCCCTGCTGGGAGATCAGGGGAATGATGCGCTGTTCGGCGATGAGGGTGCCGACACGCTGGCCGGCGGCGATGGCAACGACACGCTGGACGGCGGCGCTGGCGATGACAGCCTGGACGGTGGCGCGGGGAATGATCGGCTGATCATCCGCGACGACGGCGGGGCCGATACGGCTTCAGGCGGCGAGGATGCCGACGGGACCGATTGGGATGTGCTGGACCTGTCCGGGATCACCACGGACGCAGCGGTCAGCTATGCCGCAGCCGAGGACGGGGAACTGACCCATGGCGGCGGCGCAGTCTCCTTCTCGGGGATAGAGCGGCTGCAACTGGGGCAGGGCAATGATACTGTGACCGTCCCCGGCCATGCCGGTCCGGTCAGTGTCGGCGGCGGGGCGGGGGCCGACAGCTTGCAGGTGGCAGGCGGAGCCATCGACCCGTCGATGGTGGCGATCAACGACAGCGCGGCGGGCACCTTCCTGCCCGGCGACGGCAGCGGCGCCGTGGCCTTTGGACCGTCTACCGGGACGTTGCTCAGCGAGATTCTGGCGAACGGGCAGGGCGGGACGGTGACGCTCTCGGGGACCAGCCTGTCAGGCAGCATCGGCGACGTCAGCTTTGACGATTTCGAGAATGTCAGCTTTGCGCTGGCCAGCACCTTTGTCCCCTGTTTTGTGCGGGGCACACGGATCAAGACAGACCGTGGCGAGGTGGAGGTGCAGGATCTGGCACCGGGGGACCGCGTGCTGACCTTGGACAATGGATACCAGCCCATTCGCTGGATCGGTGCAACGCGCCGTGTGGCCAAGGGGCGCCTGGCCCCCGTGCGGATCCGGGCCGGGGCCCTTGGCAATGACAGGGATCTTCTGGTCTCGCCGCAGCACCGGATGCTGTTGCGGGGCTGGCAGGCCAGCCTGCTGTTTGGCGAGGCCGAGGTTCTGGTGGCGGCCAAGGCGCTGATCAACGATCACACCATTCTGCGCGAAGAGGGCGGCAGGGTTGAGTATCTCCACCTCTTGTTCGACCGGCACGAGATCATCTTTGCCGAAGGCGCCGCCAGCGAAAGTTTCCACCCCGGTCGCGAAAGCTGGAAATCCATGGATGCCGCGACCCGTGCCGAGCTTCTGGATCTGTTCCCCGAGCTCGATGGCGATGGCTTTGCCGAATGCTATGGCGCGGTTGCCCGTGCGTCCTTGAAGGATCACGAAGGGCGCATTCTGGCGCGGGCCCTGGCGCCCGCCGCATAAGGCGAGAGCCCGCGTCCTTGTGCGCGGGCGGCATGGTGTGGTGTTCGGTCCATGCGCCCGTCGTCGTGGCAGGACCGCCACGACGGATGGGCCGGTGCCCGTTGGCTCAGGCCGCTGGCCGGATCCGGCTCAGTTCGGCGTCCAGCATGGCCTGGATCAGTGCCACCGAGGCCCTGCCGTCGGGCTGTGCCTGCGAAAGGGCCTGCCGCAGATAGACACCGTCGATCATGGCGCCTGTTGCCGCCGCCAATCGCGGCGCGTGCGCCCCGGCCAATGGCCGCAGACAAGCCACAAGGTTGGAGCGAAGCCGGTTTTCATAAATGGTCAGCAAGCGCCTGGCCTGTGGAACGGTCTGCGCCATCACCCAGAACGTCAGCCATGCCGCCACCACCTCGCGCCGGAAGTTTGCCGGGCCAAAGGAGGCGCGCAGAATGGCGGTCAGCCGGGCGTGCGGCCCGTCCGCGGTTGCCAGCGCGCCGCGTATCTCGGCCGCATAGACGGTCAGGACGTGACGCATCGCCGCAAGGAACATGTCTTCCTTGGATCCGAAATAGTGGTGTGCAAGGGCGGCGGACATGCCAGCGCGACGGGCGATCTGGCTTACCGTTACGTCAAGCGACCCCGCCTGCCCGATCTCTGTGATCGCGGCTTTAACCAGCGCGGCCTTTCGTATAGGTTCCACACCGGGTCTGGGCATAATGGGGCAGAATCCTCCACCGCCTATGATCATACATTTTGATTGATCCGTCAATCAATAAAGTCGTCCATCTGTGAAAGGAGTCATCATGACCCTGCGCCGTCTGATCCTAGCCACCGCCCTTGGTCTGTCCGCCGCCCCGGCATTTGCCGACTGTGGCAAGGTCGTGTTCTCGGATGTGGGCTGGACGGACATCACGGCCACGACCGCCGCGACCTCTGTTGTGCTGGAGGCATTGGGCTATGAGACCGAAACAAAGCTGCTGTCCGTCCCTGTGACCTATGCCGGTCTGGCCCAGGGCGACATTGACGTGTTCCTTGGCAACTGGATGCCGACGATGGAGGCCGACATCGCCCCCTATCGGGATGCGGGGCAGGTCGAGACTGTGCGCACCAATCTGGAAGGCGCGAAATACACGCTTGCCACCAATGCGGCCGGTGCGGCACTGGGGATTGCGGATTTCAGCGATATTGCGGCGCATCGCGCGGCCCTGGACGGCAAGATCTATGGGATCGAGCCGGGGAATGATGGCAACCGCCTGATTCTGGACATGATCGATTCCGGCCCTTTCGGTCTGGAGGCGTTTGATCTGGTGGAAAGCTCCGAAGCCGGGATGCTGGCGGCCGTCACCCGTGCCGATGGTGCAGGCAAGCCGGTTGTGTTCCTGGGGTGGGAACCGCATCCGATGAACGCGTCTCTGGAGATCACCTATCTGACGGGCGGCGATGCGTATTTCGGCCCCGATCTGGGCGGTGCGATTGTGGCGACCAACACCCGCGCGGGGTATGTCGCCGAATGCCCCAATGTTGGCGGGCTGTTGCAGAACCTGTCCTTCACGCTTGCGATGGAGAACGACATCATGGGCGCGATCCTGAATGAGGGGGCCGATCCGCACCTGGCTGCCCGCACCTGGCTGGCTGCCAACCCTGCGATCTGGCAGGCGTGGCTGAAGGGTGTCACGACAAAGGATGGCGGCGAGGCCGTGGCTGCCGTCGCTGCGGCCCTGAAGTGATGGCCAAGGGGCAGGGCGCGGCACAGACGGCGCCCTGCCGGATCTGACGCATGACCTGGACCATACAGACGAAAATCCCGGTGGGGCAGAAGGCGAAGGCGGTCTTTGACTGGATGGCCGCGCATATGGGCGGTGTGTTCGACGCGATCGCCTGGGCATTGGGCGGCATGATCGACGCGATCCTGCTGGTGCTGCAATGGCCGATCGACCGCAGCCTGCTGGGGCGTGGCTCGTTGCGGCGCGCGGTGGGCCAGGCGTTGCAGGAGCCGGCGGGCTATGTGCCGCTCTACGATCCGGTCTGGCATCCGTTCGTCATGATCGCGCTTTTCGTCTGGCTGACCTGGTTGCTTCAGCGCAGCCTGAAAAGTTGCGCGGTTGTCGCGTTGGGGTTCCTGTTCATCGTGAATCAGGGATATTGGAAGGCGACCACCGAAAGCCTGTCGCTGATCCTGACCGCAGGCATTTTCTGCATGGGGGTGGGCGTGCCCATCGGAATCGCGGCGGCGCACCGCCCCCGTCTTTACCGGGTGATGCAGCCGGTTCTGGATCTGATGCAGACCCTGCCGACCTTTGTCTATCTGATCCCGGCCATCGTCTTTTTTGGCCTCGGGATGGTGCCGGGGCTGGTGGCGACGGTGATCTTTGTGCTGCCTGCCCCGATCCGCCTGACCCATCTGGGCATCTCGACGACCCCGCCCGCGCTGTCCGAGGCGGCGACAGCCTTTGGTGCCACGCCGTTTCAAAAGCTTTGGAAGGTGGAGCTGCCATGGGCCTGGCCGCAGATCATGGCGGGCCTGAACCAGACCATCATGCTGTCGTTGTCCATGGTGGTGATCGCCGCCCTGGTCGGTGCGAACGGGTTGGGGGTGCCTGTCGTGCGGGCGCTGAACAGCGTGAACCCGGCTCTGGGCTTCGAATCCGGCATGGTGATCGTGGTGCTGGCCATCCTGCTGGACCGGATGTTGCGGAGGCGTGGCCAATGACGACGGCGGTGGAACTGGATCGCGTTTCCATCGTGTTCGGCGACCGCCCCGCCGCGGCGCTGCCCTTGATGGATCGCGGCGCCGCGCGCGACGAGGTGCGGGCCGCGACCGGGCAGACCCTTGGGGTTCACGATTGTAGCCTGACGGTGGCCGAGGGTGAAATCCTGGTGCTCATGGGGTTGTCGGGTTCGGGAAAGTCCACGCTGCTGCGCGCGGTCAACGGTCTCAATCCGGTGGTGCGGGGGCAGGTGCGGGTGAACGACGGGACGCGCATGGTGTCGGTTACGGATGCGGATCCGGCCACCCTGCGCCATCTGCGCCGCGCCTGCATTGCCATGGTGTTCCAGCAGTTCGGCCTGCTGCCCTGGCGCACGGTGGCGCAGAACGTGGGTCTTGGGCTGGAGCTGTCGGGGGTGTCCGGTGACGAACGCGCCCGCCGGATCGCCGCGCAACTGGAGATGGTGGGCCTGTCGCAATGGGCCGATCGCGCGGTCGCGGACCTGTCGGGAGGAATGCAGCAACGTGTCGGGCTGGCCCGCGCCTTTGCCACCGAAGCGCCGATCCTGTTGATGGACGAGCCGTTTTCGGCCCTTGATCCGCTGATCCGGGCGCGGTTGCAGGGCGAATTGCTGGACCATCAGTCGCGTCTGCGCCGGACGATCCTGTTCGTGAGCCATGATCTGGACGAGGCGTTCCGGCTGGGCAACCGCATCGCTTTGATGGACGAGGGGCGTATCTTGCAGATGGGTACGCCGCGCGACATCATCGCGCGCCCCGCATCGCGCCATGTTGCCGACTTTCTGGCCCATATGAACCCCATGGAATTTCTGACCGCGCGTGACGTCATGGGGGCACCCGCCGGTGGTGCCGCCCCACCCGTTGCGCCCGATACGCCGGTGCGGCGTGTCATGGCGCGGTTGGCCCAATCGGCCGATGCGGTGCCGGTGGTCGAAGACGGGCAGGTCATCGGTTCGGTGACACAGGCGGATATGCTGCGCCGGCTGGTGGAGGCTGGGCGCTGATCCGTTGGCCGTGCGGTGCAGGGTGGTGGGTGCGCCCGGCGGCGATATTTGCATCCGCGCGATATGGTGGGCTTGGGTGGAGTTTGCAAACCGGATAGGGTGAATTTGCAAACACCGAGAGAGCGCACATGGCCACGCAAAAGCTGTATGCCGGAACCAAGCTGCGCGAAGTGCGCGGGCGGATCGGGCTGTCGCAAAAGGCATTCGCCGAAAAGCTGGGAATATCGCTGCCCTATCTCAACCAGATGGAGCACAATCACCGGCCTGTATCGGCGGCGGTTGTTCTGCGGCTGGCGCAGGAGTTCGGCCTGGATGTCACCGAACTGACCACCGGCGATTCCGAGCGTCTGGTTTCGGACATGCGCGAGGCGCTGGTCGATCCGGTTTTCGGGCCGGGCGGGGCGCCGCAGGCGGATCTGCGTCTTGTGGCGTCGAATGCGCCGGGGCTGGCGCGGGCCTTTCTCAACTTGCACCGCGCCTATCGGCAGGCGAGCGAGAGACTGGCCTCGCTTGACGAGGCCTTGGGGCGCGAGGATCGGTCCGCAGCGCCAAGCCCTTGGGATGAGGTGCGCGATTTCTTCCACTATTGCGACAATTACATCGACGCTGTGGACCGGAGCGCCGAGCGGTTTGCCCGCGAGGCGGCCGGGCGCGATCTTGTGCAGGCTGCGGTCTCGGTGCTGGAGGCGCGGGGGATCTCGGTGCAGGTCAGCGAGATGCCGTTGGTCCGTGCCTATGATGCGGCGACGCGGCGGCTGACGATTTCCGCGCGCGTCCCCGAGGCCACGCGCCGGTTTCAGTTGCTGCACCAGATTGCCCTGTTGACGCAGGACGATCTGCTGGAGGCGACGCTGGATCTGGCGCGGTTTCAGACCGTAGAGGCACGGGGGATCGCCAAGATCGGGTTGGCGAATTATTTTGCGGGCGCCGCGCAGATGCCCTATGCGCCGTTTCTGATCGCTGCCCGAGAGGAACGGCACGATCTGGAGCGGTTGGCCGACCGTTTCGGCGCCAGCATCGAGCAGGTGGCGCACCGCCTGTCTACCTTGCAGCGGCCGGGATCGAAGGGTGTTCCGTTCTTCTTCGTGCGGGTGGATCAGGCCGGGACCATCACCAAGCGGCATTCCGCAACGCGGCTTCAGTTTGCGCGCTTCGGCGGTGCCTGTCCGCTATGGAACGTGCATCGCGCATTCGAAACGCCCGGTCGTTTCCTGCGGCAACTGGCGCAGACCCCGGATGGTGTGCGCTACCTCAGCCTGGCGCGCGATGTCACCAAGCCGGGCGGCAGCTTCACCGCGCCGGTGCGCCGTTATGCGATTGGTCTGGGCTGCGAGATCGCCCATGCGTCCAGTCTGGTCTATGCCGATGATCTGGATCTGACCCGGCGGTTCGAGCCGATAGGCATCTCGTGCCGAATCTGCGAGCGGCCCGACTGCCACCAGAGATCGGTTCCGCCGCTGGAGCGCAGGTTGGCGGTGGATCCGGATCGGCGGGGCGTGTTGCCCTATGGGATTCCAGACTAGCGTGGCCGCCATGCTGCACCTGCATGGCGGCTTTCCGCAAGACGTGGCACGCCTGACGGAGATGTGTTGGCATTCCGCCTTTATTCCTTGTAGAATCTGCGCCAATACGCCGCGCGACGGCCATAAAGAACGAGCAGCCCCTGATGGAAACCGAAGCCCTTGCGATGGCACAGGAGATCGACTTCTCCTTGCTTGCCCTTTTTGCCCGCGCCACCCTGACGGTGAAGCTGGTGATGATCCTGCTGATCGTGATGTCGTTCTGGTCCTGGACGATCATCGTGCAAAAGCATCTGCAATTCCGCAAGGCTCGGGCCGAAGCGGCGGTGTTTGATGCGGCGTTCTGGTCGGGAGAGCCGCTGGACGAGCTGTACGAGGCGCTTGGGGCGGATCCGCAGGGGGCGTCGGAAAAGGTGTTCGCCGCTGGCATGACGGAATGGCGGCGCAGCCATCGGCAGGACGGGGCGCTGATCGCCGGTGCCCAGGCGCGCATCGACCGCGCCATGGATGTGGCGATTGCCCGCGAATCCGAGGTGCTGAACAAGTCGTTGCCCTTCCTGGCGACCACCGGATCGACCGCGCCGTTCATCGGCCTGTTCGGTACGGTCTGGGGCATCAAGCACGCCTTCGAGGAAATCGCCATCGCGCAGAACACCAATCTGGCCGTCGTGGCGCCGGGCATTGCCGAGGCGCTGCTGGCCACGGGCATCGGCCTTGTGGCGGCCATCCCGGCAGTGGTCTTTTACAACAAGCTGTCCGCCGACAGTGGGCGCATCGTGGGCAACTACGAATCCTTTGCGGATGAATTTGCCACCATCCTGTCCCGTCAGCTTGATACGGCGGCTTGACCGATGGGCGCGGGTGTCATCAATGGCGGTGGAAACGGCGGTCGCAGGCGGGGGCGGCGGCGCGGGGGTGCGCAGCCGATGTCGGAAATCAACGTCACGCCCTTTGTCGATGTGATGCTGGTGTTGCTGATCATCTTCATGGTGGCCGCACCGCTGATGACGGTGGGCGTGCCGCTGGAGCTGCCCAAGACCGCCGCGCAGGCGATGCCGACCGAACAGGAAGAACCGCTGACCATTTCACTTGCGCCGGACGGGGGGCTGACAATCCAGACCACACCCGTGGCCGATGCAGACCTGATCCCGCGGCTGCGCGCCATCATGACCGAGCGCAAGAGCACCAAGCTGTTCATCCGGGCGGATTCCGGGGTCAATTATGGCCGTGTGGCGCAGGTGATGGGCGCCTTGCAGGCGGCGGGCTATACCAGCATCGGTCTGGTGACGGATACGGACGGCCCGCGCTTTGGGGCCAGTGGCGGCTGAGCCATGGACAATCGCACGGGAATGATCGTTTCGGGGGCCGGGCACGGGGCCCTGATCCTGTGGGTCGCGGTGGGCGGGCTGTTCTTTCCGCGTGACCGCATCGAGGATGTGACCGTCACGCAGGTTGCGCTGATCTCCTCCGAGGAGTTTGCGGCGCTGGAGGCGGCGGCACCCGCACCTGCGGAAGAACCGGCCGAGGCAGAGCCCGCGCCTGCACAGACACCTGCCCCGGCGCCGGAACCTGCGCCAGAGCCGGTCCCGGAACCTGCGCCAGAGCCGGTCCCGGAGCCTGCGCCCGAGCCGGTCCCGGAGCCAGAACCAGAGCCGAGCCCCACGCCCGAACCCGTCAGTGTCCCCGAGCCAGCCCCTGCGCCCGAGCCAGAGCCCGAAGTGACAGAGCCGTCCCCCGCGCCGCAGCCGGTTCCCCAGCCGGAACCGCAGCCAGTGGTCGTTCCTCAGCCAGTGCCCGATCCGTCGCCGCAGCCGGTGCCGGATCCGTTGCCGAATGCGCTGGAGGAAAGCCCCCGGCCACGGCAGCGTCCGGTTGAACGCGTTGCTGCCGAAGCCGCGCCGACCCCGGTGCCCGAGGCTGAGCAGGCGCCTGTCGTCGAGGACGCACGAGAGGAGGCACCCGCCGATGAACCGGCGCCGGTAGAGCCACCCCGCCAGGCCACCGCGCCCGAGGCCGCAACCACGCGCACTGTAACCGAGGCGACTCAGACGGCCGAGGCCGACTCGGCCCCGCGTCCTTCGGCGCCGCAGGCCTCGATCCGCCCGAAATCCCGGCCAGCCGTTCCAGCGGCAGAACCGACGCAGACCGCCAGTGCTCCGCAGCCAACCGAGTCCGCGCGGCCCGGCACCCCGCGTCCGGCCGAGCCGCGGCAAGATGCCGTGGCGGCCGCCGCTGCCGCTGCCGCCGCTGAGGCAGCCCGTGCCGCTGCGGGCGCCGGAACCGGCGGGGCAGGGCGCGCCGCCTCTGGCCCGCCGCTGTCATCGGCCGAGATCGAGACGCTGCACCGCGCGATCGCGCAATGCTGGAACGTAGGATCGGCTTCGACCGATACGCTGCGCTCGGTGGTGACGGTCCGCGCGATGATGCTGCCCGACGGCGCGGTGGAATCGGTCGAACTGGTGTCTGCCGATGGTCCAAGCGAGGCGGCAAAGCGCGGCGCCTATGACATTGCGCGCCGCACGATCATGCGCTGTGCCCGAAACGGTGCGCTGCCAAGCGACAAGTACGAACAGTGGCGCGAAATCACGATGGAATTCGACTACAATGCCATGCGCTTGCGATAGCATCTGACAGGGTTTTGACGGAACGCATGTCGGCGATATGCGTTGAAGGCTGGCGCAGACGTTACTGGAACATGGCCCGACCCCGGCACAGACTGGAAGGGCCCAATGACGAGGGCGGGGCAACCCGAGAGCGTGATATGATCAGGAACCGCATTCTCATTTCGCCAAAGCTGTGGGCCGTATTGCTGGCCATGCTGATGGCAATGACGGTGTTTGCGCCCGGTTCGGCACAGGCACAGTTGCGGCTGCGTTTCACCGACGGGGTGATCGAGCCCATGCCATTCGCCTTGCCGCAATTCGTGGCTGAGGGCGGCGGCCAGGTTGCCGCCGACATTTCCGCGCTGGTCGTGCAGAATCTGGCCAATACCGGGTTGTTCCGCGAGATTCCCGCCTCGGCCCATGTCTCGCGCCTCTCCAGCTTTGATGCGCCGGTCCAGTTCGAGGATTGGCGCGCGGTCAATGCCCAGGCGCTGATCACCGGCGCGGTGAGTGTGCAGGGCAGCCGCCTGGTGGTGAAGTTCCGCCTGTTCGACGTGTTTGCGGGCCAGCAGATGGGCGAGGGGCTGCAATTCGTCGGCACCACGCAAAGCTGGCGCCGCATGGCGCACAAGGTGGCGGATGCCGTCTATTCGCGCATCACCGGAGAATCGGGCTATTTCGACAGCCGTATCGTGTTCGTCTCGGAGACCGGGCCGAAGAACCAGCGCGCCAAGCGGCTTGCGGTTGCCGATTATGATGGCGCGAACCTGCAATTCCTGACCGACAGCCGGTCGCTGGTGTTGGCCCCGCGGTTTTCCCCCACCGGAGACCGCATTCTCTATACTTCTTACGAAAGCGGGTTTCCGCAGATCGTGCTGATGGATGTTGCCACGGGCGCGCGGCGCGGTCTGGGCCAGTTGCCGGGCGAGATGACCTTTGCGCCGCGCTTTGCCCCGGATGGGCGGACGGTGGTGTTTTCGGCCTCGCAAGGCGGGAATACCGATCTTTATCGCCTAGATACCACGACGGGTCAGGCCACGCGCCTGACATCTGCACCCTCCATCGAGACGGCGCCCTCGTTCAGCCCGGATGGCAGCGAGATCACCTTTGAATCCGACCGTACCGGGGGGTCGCAGATCTATGTCATGTCGGCCTCTGGCGGCGAACCCAGGCGCATCAGCCAGGGGCGCGGCCGTTATGGCACCCCGGTATGGAGCCCGCGTGGCGATCTGATCGCCTTTACCAAACAACTGGACGGGCGTTTCCACATAGGCGTGATGCGCACCGACGGGACAGAGGAACGCCTGCTGACCGCCAGCTTCCTGGACGAAGGGCCGACCTGGGCGCCCAATGGCCGGGTCATCATGTTCACGCGCGAAAGCGCCGGACCAGCAGGCACGCCCGCAATGTTCTCGGTGGACATCACGGGGCGCAACCCGCCCCGGATGGTGCCCGTGCAGGGCGGCGCGTCGGACCCGGCCTGGTCGCCGCTCTTGCCTTGAGACTCACGTGGCCGTGAGGCGGTGATGATTCCCATCCCCGCCTAACGGTGCTAGACATAAACGATGCCGCGCGGGGCAGTCGCGGCCTGACAAGGAACGGAACAGGACAATGCGCCATCTTACAAAGGCCGCCCTGCTGATTGCTGCGCTGGGGCTCGCAGCCTGTAACAATCCCGACCGCTACGGCCAGGGTGGCTTTGGCGATGGCACCGGCGCGGGCGGCGGCTTTGGCGCGGGCGGTATCGGGACCGCCGGTCTGGGCGATCCGAATGATCCGAAATCGCTGGCCTATTTCCAGCAGCGCGTCGGCGATCGCGTGCTGTTCGCCATCGACCAGCACACGCTCTCGCCCGAGGGGCGGTCGGTGCTGGCCGGGCAGGCGCAGTGGCTCAACAGCAACCCCCACTACGCTGTGATCGTCGAAGGCCATGCGGATGAGCAGGGCACGCGGGAATACAACCTTGCGCTTGGTGCCCGCCGTGCGGCGGCGGCGCAGGATTACCTGATCTCGCAAGGGGTGTCGCCAGCGCGGTTGCGCACCATCAGCTATGGCAAGGAACGTCCGATCGAAGTGTGTTCGACCGAGGCGTGCTATTCCCAGAACCGTCGCGCGGTGACGGTGCTGTCGGTCGGGGCCGGTAGCTGACATGCACCGCCTGCTCGTCATAGTGGCGCTGGTTGCCTGGCCTATGGCCGCACAGGCGCAGGACCGGGCGGCAACCCTCGCCGACATCCGCGCCGAGCTGACGCAGCTTGGGTCGGAATTGTCGGGGCTGCGCGCAGAGCTGATGACCACGGGCGCGGTGGCCCGCCCCGGCGGCTCTACCATGCTGGAGCGGATGGAGTCGCTGGAACTGGAACTGGTGCGGCTGAACAGCCGCGCCGAGGATCTGGAGTTGCGGATCAACCGTATCGTGGCAGATGGCACCAACCGTCTGGGCGATCTGGAATTCCGCGTCACCGAACTGGAAGGCGGCGATCCGTCTGCGCTGTCCACGACCGCCCCCCTTGGGGGGGACAAATCTGCGGCTGCCGTCCCGGCCCTGCCCAAGCCCCAGACGGCTGTGGGCGAACAGGCGGATTTCGACCGGGCGCGGGAGGTGCTCGGTCAAGGTGACTTTCGGACCGCCGAAGGTCTCCTTGCGGCCCATGCCACGGCCTGGCCGAATGGCCCCCTGACGGGTGAGGTTCTGTTCTTGCGGGGCGAGGCGCTGGACGGTCTGGGCGATACGGCTGCCGCGGCGCGCAGCTATCTCGACAGCTTCTCAGGCTATCCCGATGGCCCTCGTGCGCCAGAGGCGTTGGTGCGGCTGGGGCGCGCGCTTGGCCGGCTCGGGCAGGCACATGAGGCTTGCCTGACGCTGGGAGAGGTCGGGCTGCGGTATCCCGGCGATCCGGCCGAGGCGCTGGCGCAGGATGAACGCGCGGCGCTGTCCTGCCCGTGACCTCTGCTGCTGCGGCCGTCGCCCGTGCGTTCGCGGCGCTATCGGACCCGCGTCCTGTGGCCATTGCCGTCTCTGGTGGCGGCGATTCCCTTGCGCTGCTGGATATTGCCGTATCATTGTCCGACGGACGCGATATCCGTGCCGTGACGGTCGATCACGGCCTGCGCCCGGAGGCTGCCACCGAGGCGGCAATGGTTGCCGCCTATTGCGCAAGCCGGGGTATTTCCCATGCGCATCTGCGCTGGACCGGCTGGGACGGAACCGGCAATCTTCAGGCCGAGGCGCGCGCGGCCCGGTATGGCCTGATCGGGGGCTGGGCTGCCGTGCAGGGGATCGGACAGGTCTGGCTGGGTCATACCCGCGATGACGTGGCAGAGACCTTTCTGATCCGGCTTGGTCGCGCCTCTGGTCTGGATGGGCTGTCGCGCATGGCCCCGGTGTTTCATCGCGCGGGTCTGACATGGGTGCGTCCCCTGCTCGACATTCCGCGCGCCGATCTGCGCCATCATCTGGCAACGCAAGGCATCGCTTGGGTCGAAGATCCGTCCAACCAGGACGACAGATTTGCCCGCGTGCGCGCGCGCAAGATCCTCGATGCGCTGTCGCCGTTGGGCGTTGCGGTGGAGGCCATCGCGCATAGCGCCGCCGCGCTGGCCGATGCGCGTGGCCTTGTCGTCGAACAGATGACGCGGGAATGGGCCGAGCGCGTTACGGTGCAGGGCGGCGATCTGCTGGTTCAGCCCGCTGGCGCCGGCCCGGAGACCCTGCGCCGTCTTGTGGTGGCGGCGCTGCGGATCGTCGGCGGAGGAGACTGGCCCGTGCGTCATGCCGCGCTGTCCGACCTGAATGAACGGCTGACCCAGGTAGGGCGGCATACGCTTGCGGGTTGCCTTGTCTCGCGCGAGGGAGCAACATTGCGCGTGGCCCGCGAATGGCAGGCGGTCAGGACGCTGGAATGCGCGACCACTGCCGAATGGGACGGGCGATGGCGCCTGACTGGCCCGCACGAGCCGGGGCTGACCATCCGGGCGCTGGGGCAGGGCGTGGCGTCCTGTCCGGACTGGCGCGCGACGGGTCTGCCGCGCGATTCGCTGAGTGCCGCGCCTGCGGTCTGGCGCGGGGAACAGCTTGTTGCCGCGCCATTGGCCCTTTTGTCCAAGGGCTGGGACGCAGAACTGCGGCCAAGTTTCGCTATGGCGCCGTTCGCGCATTGAACCCGGCGCCGTTATCCTTATCTTAAAGGCAACAGGACAGGCTGGCCCTGCCCGGCTTATGGGAGATTTCATTTGGGCAACGCACGTAACATTGCCTTCTGGGTCGTGCTTCTGGTGCTGATCGTAACATTGTTCTCGCTGTTCGGCGGGGGGCAGCAGACCAATGCGTCGCGCACGCTGTCCTATTCCGAGTTCATCCAGAGGGTGGACGACGGCGCCGTCGCGTCGGTCACGCTGGATGGCGAGAAGGTCGAGGTTCAGGCCAAGGATGGTAGCCGCTATGTTACCATCAAGCCCGAAGGCGACAGCCTGACCGAACGGCTGATCGGCAAGGGGGTGGAGGTTCGCGCGGTTCCGCAGCAGGAATCCGGCTTCATGTCCATTCTGTCGCTGTGGATGCCCTTCCTGATCCTGATCGGTATCTGGATCTTCTTCATGAACCGGATGCAGGGCGGCGGGCGTGGTGGCGCGATGGGCTTTGGCAAGTCGCGGGCCAAGCTGCTGACCGAAAAGCATGGCCGCGTCACCTTTGATGATGTCGCCGGCATCGACGAGGCCAAGGAAGAGCTGGAGGAAATCGTCGAATTCCTGCGCAACCCGCAGAAATTCAGCCGCCTGGGCGGCAAGATCCCCAAAGGCGCCCTGTTGGTCGGCCCTCCCGGCACCGGCAAGACGCTGCTGGCCCGCGCCATCGCAGGCGAGGCGGGTGTGCCCTTCTTCACCATCTCGGGTTCCGATTTTGTCGAGATGTTCGTGGGTGTCGGCGCCAGCCGCGTGCGCGACATGTTCGAACAGGCCAAGAAGAACGCGCCCTGCATCGTCTTCATCGACGAGATCGACGCCGTGGGCCGCGCCCGTGGTGTCGGCATCGGCGGTGGCAACGACGAACGCGAACAGACGTTGAACCAGTTGCTTGTCGAGATGGACGGGTTCGAGGCGAACGAGGGTGTCATCATCATCGCCGCCACCAACCGCAAGGACGTTCTGGACCCCGCGCTGCTGCGCCCAGGCCGGTTCGACCGTCAGATCCATGTGCCCAACCCCGACATCAAGGGGCGCGAAAAGATCCTGTCGGTTCACGCGCGCAAGGTGCCGCTTGGCCCGGATGTCGATCTGCGCACCATCGCGCGCGGGACGCCCGGCTTTTCGGGCGCCGACCTGATGAACATCGTCAACGAGGCGGCGCTGCTTGCAGCGCGGGTCGGTCGGCGTTTTGTCACGATGGATGATTTCGAAAATGCCAAGGACAAGGTCATCATGGGCGTTGCACGGCGCTCGATGGTGCTGACCCCGGCGCAAAAGGAAATGACCGCCTATCACGAGGCAGGCCATGCGATTGTCGGGATCAACCTTCCGAAATGCGATCCTGTCTACAAGGCGACGATCATCCCGCGCGGCGGCGCATTGGGCATGGTGGTGTCCCTGCCCGAGATGGATCGGCTGGAGTTCCACAAGGACGAAGCGCGCGAGAAAATCGCCATGACCATGGCGGGCAAAGCGGCCGAGATCATCAAGTTCGGCGAAGAGCGTGTCTCGAACGGCCCGACCGGCGACATTCAGCAGGCCAGCGCCCTTGCGCGCGCCATGGTGATGCGCTGGGGCATGTCCGACAAGGTGGGCAACATCGACTATGCCGAAGCCCATGAAGGGTATCAGGGCAATACCGGCGGTTTTTCGGTATCGGCCGAAACCAAGCGCCTGATCGAGGATGAGGTAAAGCGCCTGATCGACGAAGGCTACGAGACGGCGCACAAGATTCTTCTCGAAAAGAACGAAGATTTCGAGCGCCTTGCCCAAGGGCTTCTGGAGTACGAAACGCTGACCGGCGAAGAGATCACCAAGGTGATCGCGGGCGAGGCTCTTGGCGGTGACGACGATCCGGGAAGCAGCCCAAGCCATGGCGGCGGGCTTTCGAATCTGGTTGCCATCCCCAAGACCAAACCGCGCGGCAGCAGCGGGGGGCTGGAACCTGAACCCAGCGCCTGACCTCTTGCGATAGCTCTGAAAGCCCCGGCACCGCGCAGTGTCGGGGCTTTTGTTTGCGACTGGGCCAGCTTATTCCGGGGAGTGGCAAGTCTCCCATCGGACCCTGCGACAGGGCGAACTTGCCCGCGCCGCGCACCATGCGGGGCCGACTGCCGACAGGAGCCAGAATGACGACCCGTACCGACCTCGAAATCGCCCGCGCCGCCCGAAAGCTGCCGATCCAGGACATCGGCGCCACTCTGGGCATCCCGGCAGAGGCGCTGCTGCCATATGGCCATGACAAGGCCAAGATCGGGCAAGGCTTCATCCGTCAACTGGGCGACAGGCCGGATGGCAAGCTGATCCTGGTGACGGCGATCAACCCGACCCCGGCGGGCGAAGGCAAGACCACCACAACGGTCGGGCTGGGAGACGCGCTGGCACGGATTGGCAAGCGTACGGCAATCTGTATCCGCGAGGCCAGCCTTGGCCCGAACTTCGGCATGAAGGGGGGGGCCGCAGGCGGCGGCATGGCCCAGGTGGTGCCGATGGAGGATATGAACCTTCATTTCACCGGGGATTTCCATGCGATCACGGCGGCACACAACCTGTTGGCCGCGATGATCGACAATCACATCTATTGGGGAAACACGCTGGAGATCGACGAGCGCCGCATCGTCTGGCGCCGCGTCATGGATATGAACGACCGCGCCTTGCGCGATACGGTCGTCGGGCTGGGTGGCGTCAGCAACGGCTTTCCGCGCCAGACAGGTTTTGACATCACGGTGGCGTCGGAGGTGATGGCGATCCTGTGCCTTGCCGAGGATCTGGACGATTTGCAGGTCCGGCTGGGACGCATCGTCGTGGCCTATACCAGGGACAAACAGCCGATCCACGCCCGCGACCTGAAGGCCGAAGGGGCAATGGCCGTTCTGCTCAGGGATGCGATGCAGCCCAACCTTGTGCAGTCCATGGAACAGACCCCGGCCTTTGTCCACGGTGGTCCTTTCGCCAATATCGCGCATGGCTGCAACTCGGTGATCGCGACTCGGACCGCGCTGAAGCTGGCGGAATATGTGGTGACAGAGGCCGGCTTCGGTGCCGATCTTGGGGCGGAGAAGTTCTTTGACATCAAGTGCCGCAAGGCAGGACTGTCGCCGTCAGCGGCGGTTGTCGTGGCGACAGTGCGCGCATTGAAGATGAACGGCAATGTCGATCGCGCCGATCTGGGGGCCGAGAATGTTGCCGCTGTGCAGCGCGGATGCGTCAATCTTGGACGGCACATCGAGAATCTGCGCGGCTTCGGGGTGCCGGTCATTGTGGCCATCAACCATTTCCACAGCGATAGCGCGGCGGAGGTTCAGGCCGTGCAGGGCTATGCCGCCAGCCTTGGGGCCGAGGCGGTTGTGTGCCGCCATTGGGCGCTTGGCAGTGTGGGGGCCGAAGAACTGGCACAGAAGGTTGTCGCACTTGCCGAGGGCGAGACGGCCCGGTTCGCGCCGCTGTATCCTGACGAGATAGGGCTTTTCGCCAAGATCGAGACGGTGGCGCGCAGGATTTATCGTGCCGGATCGGTGGTGGCGGACAAGGTGGTTCTGGATCAACTGGCAGCCTGGGAGGCTGCGGGCTATGGCGGCCTGCCGGTCTGCATGGCCAAGACGCCCTATTCCTTTTCGACCGACCCGACCTTGCGGGGCGCGCCAGAAGGGCATGTGGTTCCCGTGCGCGAGGTGCGGCTGTCGGCTGGTGCGGGATTTGTCGTGGCGATCTGCGGCGAGATCATGACCATGCCTGGCCTGCCGCGCCATCCGGCTGCGGAAACCATCGGTCTGGATGCCGAAGGACAGGTTGAGGGGCTGTTCTGAGCCGTGATTCCGGGGTATCGGCAGCCGCAGGGGCATCCGGCCCCTGCGGATATTTGGATCAGAGCGAAAGGCAGCGGGCCATGAGCGCAAAGGTGATCGACGGCAAGGCATTCGCGGCGCGGGTGCGGGCGCAGGTGGCGGGCCATGTGGCCGGATTGAAAGAGCGGGGGATCGTGCCCGGTCTGGCCGTGGTGCTGGTGGGCGAGGATCCGGCCAGTCAGGTCTATGTGCGCAACAAGGGCAAGATGACCGTCGAGGTCGGGATGCATGGCATCGAGCGCCGTTTGCCGGCGGATGCGACCGAGCCAGAGCTTTTGTCGGTGATTGCGGCGTTGAACGCGGATCCGGCGGTGCATGGCATTCTGGTGCAGTTGCCCCTGCCTGCGCATCTGGACGCGGATCTGGTCATCAACGCGATTGATCCAGCGAAGGATGTCGACGGATTCCATATCTCGAACGTCGGCTTGCTGGGGACCGGGCAGAAGGCGATGGTGCCCTGTACCCCCTTGGGCAGCCTGATGCTGTTGCGCGACCTGTTGGGGGATCTGTCCGGGCTGGAGGCGGTTGTCGTCGGCCGGTCGAACATCGTCGGCAAGCCGATGGCCCAACTGCTGCTGGCGCAAAACTGCACGGTGACGCTTGCGCATTCGCGCACCCGGTCATTGCCCGATGTCTGCCGCCGCGCCGATATTCTGGTGGCGGCGGTGGGCCGCCCGCGGATGATCCGTGGCGACTGGGTGAAGCCAGGCGCGACGGTCATTGATGTGGGGATCAACCGGGTCGAGGCGGAGGGCAGGACACGGCTGGTCGGCGATGTCGATTTCGACAGCGTGGCCAGCGTCGCGGGTGCGATCACGCCGGTGCCCGGCGGCGTGGGGCCGATGACCATCGCCTGTCTGCTGGCCAATACGCTGACGGCCTGTTGCCGTATCCATGGCCTGGCTGAACCCGAGGGGCTGACCGCCTGATCAGGGATCCACGGGAACCATGGTTCCCAGCAGGGTGGCGATCAGCGTTCGTTTCGCACCGATGATGGCATGGACGTCTGATCGCACGACGATCAGACGCCGCCCGGACTTGAGAACCTCTCCCGTCGCTTCCAGCGTCTCGCCCATGGCGGGGCGCAGCAGGTTGATCTTGATCTCTGCCGTCATCACCTCGGCGCCTTCGGGCATGACGGACAAGGCGGCATAGCCCGCCGCCACATCGCCCAGCGTGAAGGTGACGCCCGCATGGCCGGCGCCGTGCTGCTGGGTGGTATGGGGCAGGACCGGCGCCACAAGCGTGCAGCGCCCGTGTTCGATATGCGCCAGTCGCACCTGAAGCGTCTGCATGAAGCTCTGGCGGGCGAAACTGTCACGGATACGGTCGAACTGAGGGGTCATGAGCGAAGTCCTGGCCTTTGCATTGTCGCAGGGTGGGTTCGGTGGTAGCTGTTGGTTCCGAGGGATTGGTGAACGATTACGAATGAAGGTGTTTCTCGACGAAGTCCGCGCAAGTCTCCGGTCGCCGGTCATTCTGGTCGCTTGGGGCGTTCTGACGATGATGATGGCTTTGTCCGGGCCATTTGGCAGCTATGATCACGTCTCGCTGCCAAAGCGGCTTGTGACCTGGCTGGTGCTGACCGCCTTGGCCATTGTGGTCGCAACGGCGGTGCGGGTCGTGGTGTATTCGCGTTGGGGATATCGGGATTTCTGGCGCGGCGGCAGCCTGACGTCGCTGCTGGCCGCCGTGGTCCTGACCCCGATACTGGTGCATCTGTCGCAGATCGCGGGGGCCGCCTATATGATGGTGCCTCCGGGGCCGGTCGAGATTGCGGGCTTTGTCTTTTGCCTGAACATGGGGTTCTGCGCGTTTCGTCACGCGCTGGAGACCGAGCCGCTGACACAGGCGGTCGCCGGGGGCGATCCGGATGGGCAGGGCGCGCCTGCCTTGCCGCGCCTGACTGAGCGGCTGGCCGAGGAATTGCGTGGCCCGATCCTGCGCATATCGGGGCGTGATCACTATGTCGATGTGACGACGACGCATGGCATGTCCAGCGTTCTGATGCGCTTTTCCGACGCGCTTGCGGAACTGGACGGGGTGGACGGGTTGCAGGTTCATCGTTCGCATTGGGTTGCGGCCGGGGCCGTGGTGGGGGGCGCGCGCGAAGGCGGGCGACCCTTTCTGCGACTGACCGGAGGAGACATGGTGCCGGTCAGCCGTACCTATCTTGCGGCCGTCGAAGCGCGGGGGTGGCTGGATCAGGCCTGACCGCCCGCAATCTCTATCGTCTGGCCATTGACGCTGGACGAACCCGGACCGCACAGCCACAGCGCCGCTTGGGCCACTTCAGAGGGCGCGACCAGTCTGCCGTGGCGGTTGGCGGACAGCATCAGATCCAGCGCCTGGTCTTGCGAGATCCCCGCTCGTCTGGCGATAGAGGTGGTGTTGTTCGTCACGATGTCGGTTTCGGTATAGGCCGGGCAGATGGCGTTGCAGGTGATTCCGGTGCCCAGCATGTCCTCGGACAGGCTGCGGATCAGCCCGATCATGCCGTGTTTCGATGCGGTATAGGCGGGGGCGCCTTTCAACCCGCGGACACCCGCGATGGAGGATATGGCCAGGATGCGGCCCCATCCGGCTTCGCGCATCCCCGGCAGACATGCGCGGATGGTCAGGAAGGCGCCGTCCAGGTTGATCGCCATCATCCGGCGCCACCAGGCCAGATCGGTCTTGGTCAGGGCGCGGCCTTCGGCGATACCGGCATTGGCAATGCAGATCGTGACCGGCCCGCGCGCAGCGATGGCGGCAGCGATGCCGTCGGCGACGCTGGAGTCGTCGGCCACATCCATGGTCAGCGGGTAGAGGTTCGGCGTGGCCGCAGCGGCGGCTTGCAGAACATCGGCGCGTCGGCCCGCAATCGTCACCTGTGCGCCCTGTGCGGCCAGAGCCTGCGCGATGGCGAGGCCGATCCCGGTGCCCCCTCCGGTTACGAGGGCGTGGCGTCCTTGCAGCATGGTATCCTCCCGTTGTGTCCGGTCGAGTTTGGCGCAGGGGGCCCGACAATCAAGCCAGACGTCGCGGCACGGGCCGGGGATGTGGGCCTGGGGCGGGGCGTCGCTGTCGGGCGGGTGTGACCTGAACGTCCTTGTGGCAAGGATATTGTGCTGCCGTGCAGCATGGGCTTGTGAAATAATCTTGCGCAATGTTATGTGGGCACGCAAGGAATCTGGCGGTTTTCCGCCACGTAAAGTCGCCACGCCAGCACAAGGGGAACAGATCAGGTGAAGATCGGCGCTCTGAAAGAGATATTCGAGGGCGAGAACCGGGTGGCCATGACCCCGGACTCGGCCCAGCAACTGGTAAAGCTTGGGCATACCTGCTGTATCGAGACCGGAGCAGGGGCGAAGGCGGGCTTTTCGGATGCCCGCTATGCGGCTGTGGGCGTCGAGGTGCTGCCCTCTGCGGCGGCTGTGGCCGAAGCGGCTGATGTGC
Organism: Gemmobacter megaterium; assembly: GCF_900156815.1. Taxonomy (GTDB): domain Bacteria; phylum Pseudomonadota; class Alphaproteobacteria; order Rhodobacterales; family Rhodobacteraceae; genus Wagnerdoeblera; species Wagnerdoeblera megaterium. The sequence goes on along the minus strand of NZ_FTOT01000005.1, from coordinate 19,572 downwards.
TGGTCAAGGTGCGTGGGCCTGAACTGTCCGAGGTCGGGCTGTTGCGCTCTGGCCAGACGCTGATTTCGTTCTTCTGGCCCGCCCAGAATGCGGAATTGCTGGAAGCGGCGCGGGAACGCGGGGCAACCGTGGTTGCCATGGACATGGTTCCGCGGATCAGCCGCGCCCAGAAGATGGATGCGCTGTCGTCCATGGCCAATATCGCCGGCTATCGCGCGGTGATCGAGGCGGGCAACAACTTTGGCCGGTTCTTCACCGGGCAGGTGACGGCTGCGGGCAAGGTGCCGCCGGCCAAGGTACTGATTGTCGGGGCCGGTGTGGCTGGTCTGGCCGCTATCGGCACCTCGACCTCGCTGGGCGCGATTACGCTGGCCTTCGACGTGCGGCCCGAAGTGGCCGAGCAGATCGAATCGATGGGGGCGGAATTCGTCTATCTGGACTTTGCCGAACAGGCACAGGACGGGGCCGCAACGGGCGGCTATGCCGCGCCGTCCAGCCCGGAATTCCGCGAAGCCCAGTTGAAGAAGTTCCGCGAACTGGCGCCCGAGATCGACATCGTCATCACCACCGCCCTGATTCCCGGCCGGCCGGCCCCCAAGCTGTGGACCGAGGACATGGTCGCCATGATGAAGCCGGGATCGGTCATCGTCGATCTGGCGGCGGAGCGTGGCGGCAACTGCGACCTGACGGTCCCGGACCAGAAGATCGTGACCGACAATGGCGTCACCATCGTTGGCTATACCGATTTCCCCAGCCGGATGGCTGCGCAATCCTCGACGCTCTATTCCACCAACATCCGGCATATGCTGACGGATCTGACGCCCAAGAAAGACGGCGTCATCGTCCACAACATGGAGGATGACGTGATCCGCGGCGCTACCGCGGTGCATGAGGGGGCGATCACCTATCCGCCGCCACCGCCCAAGATCGCCGCGATTGCCGCGGCCAAACCCAAGGAAAAGGCCAAGGAGCTGACGCCCGAAGAAAAGCGCGCGCAAGAGATTGCCGCCTTCAAGGCGCAGACCCGCAACCAGTTTACCTTGCTGGGCGTGGGCGGGGCGCTGCTGCTGCTGGTGGGGCTGGTGGCCCCGGCAAGCTTCATGCAGCATTTCATCGTCTTTGTCCTGGCGGTCTTTGTCGGCTTCCAGGTCATCTGGAACGTCTCGCATTCGCTGCACACCCCGCTGATGGCGATCACCAACGCGATTTCGTCGATCATCATCCTGGGCGCGCTGATGCAGATCGGCTCCGGCTCGTGGCTGGTCATCCTGCTGGCGGCGCTGTCGGTGTTCATGGCAGGCATCAACATCTTTGGTGGCTTCCTCGTCACCCGGCGCATGCTTGCCATGTTCCAGAAGTCGTAAGGAGACAGGGCAATGGAATACGGTTTCACCACTGCTGCCTATGTGGTTGCGGCAGTCCTGTTCATCCTGTCTCTGGGTGGCCTGTCGGGACAGGAAAGCGCCAAGCGCGCGGTCTGGTATGGTATCGTCGGCATGGGGCTGGCGGTGCTGGCCACGCTGATCGGCCCCGGTGCCGGTCTTTGGTGGCTGTCGGCCATCCTGATCATCGGGGGCGGCGCCATCGGATGGGTGGTCGCCACGCGGGTGCAGATGACCGAGATGCCACAGCTTGTGGCCGCCATGCATTCGCTGGTGGGTCTTGCGGCGGTATTCATCGGCTTCAACGCCGAGATCGAAATGGCCCGCATCGCCGCGATGCTGGCATCGGCCGATGCCGACGGGCTGAATGCCCTGAAGGGCTTTGCGCTCAAGGTGTTCGAGAAAACGCCGGCGGAACTGTCGATCTTGCAGGTCGAGGTTTACCTGGGTGTGTTCATCGGCGCCATCACCTTTACCGGCTCGGTCGTGGCCTATGGCAAGCTGGCTGGCAAGGTCACATCCGCTGCCAAGAAATTGCCGGGCGGACATGCGCTGAACGCAGGTGCTGCGATCCTGTCGGCGGTTCTGCTGGTGGCCTATCTGCAAGGCGCAGGTAGCTGGACCCTTGTCGCCATGACGCTGCTGGCCTTTTTCATCGGCTATCACCTGATCATGGGCATCGGCGGTGCCGACATGCCGGTCGTGGTCTCGATGCTGAACAGCTATTCCGGCTGGGCGGCGGCGGCCATCGGCTTTTCGCTCTCGAACGATTTGCTGATCGTTGTGGGCGCGCTGGTCGGCTCTTCGGGGGCGATCCTGTCCTATATCATGTGCAAGGCGATGAACCGTTCGTTCGTCTCGGTCATTCTGGGCGGCTTTGGCGGCACCTCTGGCCCGGCGATGGAAGTGACGGGCGAGCAGATCGCCATCGACGCCGATGGTGTGGCCGCGGCGCTGAACGATGCGGATTCGATCATCATCATTCCGGGCTATGGCATGGCGGTGGCTCAGGCGCAGCAATCGGTCAGCGAACTGACCCGCAAGCTGCGCGCCAAGGGCAAGAACGTCCGCTTTGCCATTCACCCGGTGGCGGGCCGTTTGCCGGGGCATATGAACGTGCTGCTGGCCGAGGCCAAGGTGCCCTATGACATCGTGCTGGAGATGGACGAGATCAACGAGGACTTCCCCGAGACGGATGTGGCCATCGTCATTGGTTCGAACGACATCGTGAACCCGGCAGCGCAGGAAGACCCCAACAGCCCCATCGCCGGGATGCCGGTTCTGGAATGCTGGAAGGCGAAGCAGGTCTTTGTGTCGAAGCGCGGCCAGGGCACCGGCTATTCCGGGATCGAGAACCCGCTGTTCTACAAGGACAACACGCGGATGTTCTATGGCGATGCCAAGAAGTCGATCGACCAGCTTCTGCCGATGATCGAGTGATCATACCCTGGCAGGTAGAAAGGCCCCGCAGGTTGCGGGGCCTTTTGCATTTTGCGGTGTCGCGGGCAGTGGCACCCATCGGAGGATATCTGGATCAGAGCAACGGCCGCATGTGTTCGCTGGATGGCTGATCAGCCGAGTGTCAGGCCGCCTTCGTGTTCCAGAAAGGCGACGATCTCGCGGATGCCCTGGCCGGATTTCACCTGCGCCAGCACATAGGGCCGGGAGCCACGGGCGGCTCGGGTGTCTTGTTCGAGAAGGTCAAGATCGACCCCGACATAGGGCGCCAGATCGGTCTTGTTCACGACCAGAAGGTCGGATTTCGTCAACCCCGGCCCCTTCTTGCGTGGAATATCCTGCCCAGCGGCGGTGTCGATGACATAGATCGTCAGGTCCGCCAGTTCCGGCGAGAAGGTCGCGGCAAGGTTGTCGCCGCCGCTTTCGATCAGGATGAGGTCCAGGTCGGGAAAGCTCCGGTTCAGATCGGCCACGGCAGCAAGGTTGATGCTGGCATCCTCGCGGATCGCGGTATGCGGGCAACCGCCGGTTTCCACGCCCCGGATACGGTCGCCGGGCAGGACCTGGGCCCGCAGCAGGTAGTCGGCATCTTCGCGGGTGTAGATGTCGTTGGTGATGACGGCCATCGAACAGCGGGCGGACAGGGCGCGGGCGAGTTGTTCGGTGAGCGAGGTCTTGCCAGCGCCGACGGGGCCGCCGATGCCGACGCGGAGGGGGCCATGGGTGGTCATGTGCGGAAAAGCCTTGGTTGCAGGGTTTCATGGGCCATTGCAGCCAGATCGGCGGCAAAGGCCGAACTGGCCAGATCGTCGAGACTGGCGCTGGCGGCGCGCTGTGCCAGGCTGTGCACCAGCGGATGCAGGGCGGCCAGGATCATCTGGCCCTGCGACTGGCCAAGCGGAATGGCCCGCACGGCGATCGTGACCAGGTTCGATGCAAAGGCATGGAGATAGAGCGCCACCGCCTCGGCCACCGGCATCTCCAGCGGGCGCGCTGCCTCGGCCACCGCCAAGGGCAGGGGGCGGGCGGGCAGTGCGAGGCCGGTGACATGGGCCGCTGTGCGGGCGAAGGCGGTGCCCTGATCCATCGTTTCGGCCAGACGCTCCGCGCTGCCCGCAAGGGCATGGGCAAGGTCGGAGAGCTGGTCCAGATCCTCGCCCGACAGCCCCCGTGCCAGCAGCACGGCATCCTGCCAGCCGCTGCCGTGGTGCAGGACGGTTGCAAGCCAGTCCTGCACAGTGGCCGCATCCGTCAGGCGGCCATCCGCGATCGCGGTTTCCAACCCGTGGGAATAGGCAAAGGCCCCGGTCGGAAACGCCGGGGAAAGCCATTGCACAAGGGTCAGCAGGCCCGGTTGCATCCTAGTGGGAGTGGCCGAATGTGTGGGGGGACGCGCCATGATCGTGCCCCATGGTGCGACCGTGGCCATAGGCGCCGCCTTCCGGGGTGAAGGGTTCCGACACCATGCGCAGGGTGGCGCGTTGCAGGGTCAGCATCCCCTCGATCACATGGTCGCGGCGGATCAGCAGGCGGTCTGCTTCGATCTGGCAGGGCGTATGCCGGTTGCCGATATGCCAGGCCAGCCGGGCGAGGTTGCCGGTGATTTCGACCAGATCTTCTGCGGCGGGCTTTACCTGCACCGTGGTTCCGTCCGACAGGTCAAACCCCCAGTAGTCGTCAAGGTTGGTCAGGCTTTCGAGATCGACCATGAAGCTCTTGCCCAGTGTGGTTGTCAGGCGGCGGCGGCGGATCAGGCGGCCATCATAATCCAGCACCACGGTGTCATGGGTTTTTGCGGGTGCGGCGGACAGCAGTCGGCAGACAGTGGGCAGGGACATCGGGGGCCTTCAGGTCAGGAGGTCGCGGTAGACATGGGCAGGCAGGCCGTCGCGGCTGAGGCCCATGGCGGTGAGGGCGGCATCGGGAAGCGCGTCAAGCCGGGCGAACATCGCCTCGCGCGCAGGGCGGTCAAGAGCCGGGTTCCAGCCCATGCCGCAGTTGGCCAGAAACAGATCCAGCCGCGCAGACTGCGCGGGGCTGAGGCGAGAGTTGGCAGGTGACAGGCAGTTCGGCATGGGGGCCTCCGGTCGGATGGCCCCTCCCCTTGGGTCAGGGTGCCACAAACGGGGTGCCCAGTCCAGCCGTAGGCGGGGGGCGTCGCCCCCCGGCCGTGCGTTCCGCACGGCTCCCCCCAGGGTATTTGTGGCAAGATGAAGCATCAGAACATGAAATAGCGCTGTGCGAGGGGAAGTTCGGTGGCTGGCTCGCAGGTCAGCAGCACGCCGTCCGCGCGGACCTCGTAGGTTTCGGGATCGACCTCGATGGCGGGGGTCGCGCTGTTGAGCCGCATGTCGGACTTGCCGATGCCGCGGGTGTGCTGGACGGCGATCAGATCCTTGTCGAGGCCGAGTGTGCCGCCGATGTCATCTTCCAGCGCGGCCTGGCTGACAAAGGTGGCGGCGGCGCGCGGCAGGGCCTTGCCAAAGGCGCCGAACATCGGCCGGGTATAGACCGGCTGGGGCGTGGGGATCGAGGCGTTGGGGTCGCCCATCTGCGCGACGATGATCTGCCCGCCCATCAGCACCATTTCCGGCTTGGCCCCGAAAAACGCGGGCGCCCACAGCACCAGATCGGCGCGCTTGCCGGGTTCGATGCTGCCGATATGTTGCGAGATGCCATGCGCGATGGCGGGGTTGATGGTGTATTTCGCGATATAGCGTTTGACGCGGGCATTGTCGTTCGGCCCGGTCTCCTCGGGCAGGGCGCCGCGCTGTTGCTTCATCTTGTGGGCGGTCTGCCAGGTGCGGGTGATCACCTCGCCCACGCGGCCCATGGCCTGGCTGTCGGACGAGATCACCGAAAAGGCGCCCATGTCGTGCAGGATATCCTCGGCCGCGATGGTTTCGCGCCGGATGCGGGATTCGGCAAAGGCCACGTCCTCGGGCACCTTGCGCGAGAGGTGATGGCAGACCATCAGCATGTCGAGATGTTCCTCGATGGTGTTCACCGTATAGGGCATCGTCGGATTGGTGGACGAGGGGATGACGTTCTGGCTGGCCACGACCTTGATGATGTCAGGGGCATGGCCCCCGCCCGCGCCTTCGGTGTGAAAGGCGTGGATGGTGCGGCCCTTGATCGCGGCCAGGGTGTTTTCCACGAAGCCGGATTCGTTCAGCGTATCGGTGTGGATCATCACCTGCACATCCATCGCCTCGGCCACGGTCAGGCAGCAGTCGATGGCGGCGGGGGTGGTGCCCCAATCCTCGTGCAGTTTCAGGCAGCAGGCCCCGGCGCGGATCTGTTCTTCCAGCGCGGTGGGCAAGGACGCATTGCCCTTGCCAGCAAAGGCCAGGTTCATCGGAAACGCCTCGGCCGCCTGCAACATGCGGGCCAGATGCCAGGGGCCGGGGGTGCAGGTGGTGGCCAGCGTGCCATGGGCGGGGCCGGTGCCGCCGCCAAGCATGGTGGTGATGCCCGAATGCAGTGCATCGTCAATCTGTTGCGGCGCGATAAAGTGGATATGCGCGTCCATCCCGCCAGCGGTCAGGATGCGGCCTTCGCCCGCGATGATCTCGGTTCCGGGGCCAATGATGACATTGACGCCCGGTTGCGTGTCGGGGTTGCCCGCCTTGCCGATCACCGCGATGCGGCCATCGCGCAGGCCGACATCGGCCTTGTAGATGCCTGTCCAGTCCACGATCAGGGCATTGGTGATTACCGTGTCCATCGCGCCTTGTGCGCGGGTCAGCTGCGACTGGCCCATGCCATCGCGGATCACCTTGCCGCCGCCGAACTTCACCTCTTCGCCATAGCGCAGGGCATTTCCGCCATCGGCAGAGCGTTCCGCGATCAGGTCGCGCTCCACCTGAATGATCAGGGCGGTATCGCCCAGCCGCAAGCGGTCGCCCGTGGTGGGGCCATACATGTCGGCATAGGCGGCGCGGGAAATGGCGTGGGGCATCGCGGAACCTCAGGGTTTGCCTGGCCCCTTGCGGGCCAGACGGGTGACATTGGCACGGGTGCGGCGGCGCACGGGTTTCAGCGCCTCCGAGGCGATGGCGACAGGCGACTTTCCGGCCAGCGTCGCGCGGGTGGCGGCCATGCCGGATTGCTGCACGGCGGTCAGCTTTTCGCTGACCATGCGCGCATTTTCCGAAGGCGGAACCCGCCACAGCCCCATCATCCCCAGCGTGCGCATACCGACGATCATTTGGGCTTCAAGCAGCATGGTGCCGAACTGGGCGCCAAGGCGCATCAGAAGGGCAGGATTCGGGGGAAACATGGCGGGCTCCTGGGTTGAGGTCAGACGGTGAAACGGTCGTCCACCGGCACCTGCAAGGCGGTTGCCAGCGCGTTGGTCTGGCTGGCCATGGCAATAACGGCCAGCAGTTCGGCGTGCATGGCGGGGGTCATCCCCTTGGCGCGAGCGGCGGCGGTGTGCGAATGCACGCAATAGCCACAACCATTGGCGGTCGAGACGGCGACATAGATCAGTTCCTTGACCAGTGGATCCAGCGCGCCGGGCGCCATGACGGACTGCAACCGTCCCCAGACCGCCGACAGCTGATCCGGGTCATGCGCCAATGCGCGCCAGAAGTTGTTGACGTAATCGGTCTGGCGCTTGGCGCGGATATCGTCGAACACTGCCACCGCCTCGGGGCTGGCGGCCTCGTCCGTCAGCAGGGGGACGGTCGCCATCAGACCACCGCCATCACGCGGGCCGGGCCGCCGGTGCCCAGTTTGTGCTTGGGGGCGCCGACAAAGATCGTGGCGCCCTTGGCAGGTACGCCGTCCAGCCCCGCCAGCCCCTCGATCCCGTAGCGACCGGAGGGGAGCCAGCTGTAATGCACCGCGAAATCCGCAGAATCGCCGGGATCGAGGGACATCGTGTCCACCCCGATACAGGCGGCGCCCGCATCGGCGAGCAGGTCGGTTGCGGCCTTGGAGAACCCCGGAAAGGCGAATGTCCCCTCGGCATTGGTGCGGAAGGCGGGTGTCGCCACCTTGTCAGCCCAGCCGGAGTTCATCGCGACGCAGGCGCCAGCCGGGATTTCACCGTTGGCCGAGATCCATGCCTCTATATCCTCGGGCTCCACCATGGCGTTGGCATCCTCGGCCGCCTTGGCCTTGAGGTCGATCACGCACAGCGGGCAGACAAGGCTTTCGGGCGGCAATTCGGCCACCGAACGGCCATCGGCGGCAAAATGCAGCGGGGCGTCGATATGGGTGCCGGTGTGTTCCCAGATCGTCAGCTTCCACAGCTGATAGCCCGAGTCCTCGAACTTGACCGCCGGTTCATATAGGATGCCGGGATTGCCGTCGAAGGTGGGAAAGTCGCTGTCATAGGCATGGGTCAGATCGACGACCCGTCCTGCCGATTGTGCAAGCGCCGGGCGCGCAGTGGTCAGCCCGGCGGTCACTGCGGCGGCCGTGGTGGCAGCGGCGCCGGTGAACAGCGCGCGGCGCGAGAGCATGGAGCGTTTGACATCTTCGATCAGGCAAGCGTTGCACATGGGTCATCGTTCCTGTTGGTGGCGGCCCTGGGGTCCGTCCGGTGGCGTGGCGCAAGGGGGCCTTGCACCGGGGCAGGGTTCCACCCCGCCCCCGAGTCGGTCAACCGTCCAGCGCGCCCATCACCGCGCCGTTGAAGCCATAGACATGGCGCCCGCCCGCCAGCGGGACCAGGCGCACCTCGCGCATCTGGCCGGGTTCGAACCGCACGGCGGTGCCTGCGGGAATGTCCAGCCGCTGCCCGCGCGCCGCGATGCGGTCAAAGCTCAGGCCCGGATTGGTTTCGGCAAAGTGGTAGTGGCTGCCCACCTGGACCGGGCGATCGCCGGTATTGGCCACCATCAGCACCGTCACCGGGGCATCGGCGTTCAGGATGATGTCGCCATCAGCGGGAAAGATCTCTCCGGGGATCATGGCCACACCGTCACAACACGGCCAGCGCAAGGCCAGCCACCGCCGCCGTTGCGCCCATGCCGCGCAGTGCCAGACCGCCAAAGGCGCGACCCAACGCGATGCCGACTAAATGCAGCGCAGCCGTGACCAGCGCAAATCCCGCCGCATAGTGTGCGAGGCCGGAGTCCGGCCCTTCGGCGCCATGGGCCCAGCCATGGGCGGCCCCGAACACCGCAATCATCGGCAGCACGGCCCCCAGTGGCAGGCGCAGCGCCGTCGCCGTGATCGCCCCCAGAACGATGATCGAGGCAAGGATCATCGGCTCGACCGCCGGGAAGGGCAACCCTGCGGCACCCAGCAAACCACCCAGCACCATGGCGCCGACAAAGCTCAGCGGGGCGGCCCAGATCGCCCGCCCGCCCATCTGCGCTGCCAATAGCCCGACTGCCACCATCGCCAGGATATGATCGGCCCCGCCCACGGGATGCAGGGCGCCGGCGGCAAAGGTGCCCTGATCATGTCCAGGGTGGGCCAAGGCCACGGCGGGGACAAGGATCAGCGGCAAGGCAAGGCGAAGGATGCGCATGGGGGCCTCTTATCGGATGGGATGGTGAACGGTGACTAGCTTGGTGCCATCGGGAAAGGTCGCCTCGACCTGAACGGAATGGATCATCTCGGGGATACCTTCCATGCAGTGCGCGGCGGTGATGACATGGGCGCCCGCCTCCATCAGATCGGCGACGCTGCGCCCGTCGCGCGCACCTTCGACGACAAAGTCGGTGATCAGGGCGATTGCCTCGGGGTGGTTCAGCCGGACGCCGCGCGCCAGCCGGTTGCGCGCCACCATTGCGGCCAGGCTGACCAGAAGCTTGTCTTTTTCGCGGGGGGTCAGGTTCATTGGCGGTCCTCAGCTTTGCCAGACGCGGGGCAGGGGAGAGCGGCGCAGCACCGTCAGCAGGCGGATCACCTGGCGGCGCAGCGGCCAGGCATCGGGTGCCATCAGCCGCACGACCAGACGCCCATCCCAGGCCGAGGCGGCAGCGGAAACCTCGGGGTGGTTCAGCACGGTGCGAACCGGGCCGATCGCATCTTCGGCGCCGTGGCTGACCATGACGAGGGTGCAGATCGCCCGCGCCCCGGCAAGCCCGGCGGCGCGCGGCGCGATGCGCGCGGCATCCAGCGCCAGCGGGTCCAGATGCACCGGGCGACCGGCGCGGCGGATCTGGCGCCAGTCGCGCAGCGACACCTGCGACAGGGTTTCCCCCATGGCCGCGCGCCCCATCACCAGCGTCTCCAGCATCAGGCAGCCCGCTTGGGGGCCAAGGTCGATGGTGGTGCGGCGGTCGGCGGCGCAGCCCTGAAACAGGATCGTCTCTTGCGGCAGCCAGTCCAAATGTGCGCCTGCGCCCACCGTCATGGCAATGTCGATCTGTGCCCGTCCCTCGGTGGCGCGATAGAACCGCTCGGCCGTCTGGGTGGTGGCCGTGACACGGCAGCCTTCTCCGACATCCAGCGCAATCGCCAGCCGGTCGCCTCCGGTCAGCCCGCCCGAGGTGTTCAGCACCACAAGGTCCGGCCCCGGAAGCGGAATCGCGCGTGCCGATCCGGCCTGCCGCAGCCTGTGCAGCCGGGAGTGTCCACAGGACATGCGCCACGAGGCGGCAATCTCGCCGTGGCTGCGCTGATGTCTGGGCAGGGGCAATGTGGCCAATGCGGTCATGATGTTCCTCTGCCGCCAGTGTGATCGGCGCTGGTGCGGGCTCAACTCTCCAGCAGCGGCGCAGCGCGTCAGGGATGAACTTCTGGGCGTTCTGATTGCCTATTGGGCATCTGGGCTGTTTTTTGTGCACTTCTTGCGCGTGGCAGAGCAGTGTCGGCTTTGCAGGCGTTGCGCGCCGGGGCATTTGGGCAACACCCCGGTGGCATACCCCCGCATACCGCCATTCTGCTGGAAAGCCGTCGTGTGGTGCAGAAACTCGTGCCAAAGACAGGACCGATCCATGCCGCCCATAGTCGATCATCCCCTGCGGTATGCGCTGGTGAACGAGCTGCACGCCCGCCCCTTTCCCCAGTTGGAGGTGCCGTGCCATGCCGTGCTGATCGCGTTGAAGCAGCCGCTTGAGGCTGCGCGCCGCGACAGGGAACTGGACCGTGCCCATCTGGTGGATTTGCTGGATCGCCATGGCGCGCCGCATCCGCAACCCGATGCGACACATCATTCGGCCCAGCTTGGGCGGCACCTGCTGAAGTGGGAAAGCCACACCGAATTCGTGACCTATACGACCTTTTGCCCCGGTCTGCCCGAGCGGCCATTCGATCCGGGCGAAGCGGCGGTATTTCCCACGGACTGGTTGAGCGCCGCGCCGGGGCTGCGGTTGTGTTCCGTGCAGATCCGCGTCGAGTTGATGCCCGATGACCCCGAGCGCATGATGGAAAAGCTGGAAGGCTGGTTCGTGGCCGAAAGTCTGGCTTGCGCCGAGGTGCTGGACGGCACGGCCATCGTAGCCGGCGATTTTCGCATCGACCCTGCGGGCAACATGCGCTTTGCGGTCTTTGTACGTCCCGGCACCGGGCAGCGCCGGATCGGGCGGATCGTCCAGCGGCTGTGCGAGATCGAGACCTATCGCGCCATGTCGATGCTGGGTCTGGGCCGTGCCCGCGAGTTGGGCGGGCCGTTGAACGCGATAGAGGCGCAACTGGCCGCCCTTGTCGGGGCCATGCGCGACGAGGCCAGTCCCGCCGATGTCACATTGAACGAATTGCTGCGCATTTCGGCCAGCCTTGAAACGCTGGCCGCCCGGTTTTCCTTTCGGGCCGGGGCGACGGCCGCCTATGAGGCAATCGTGCATGACCGGATAGCCGTCCTGCGCGAAGAACGCTGGTTCGGCCGGCAAACCTTGGCAGAGTTCATGCGTCGCCGCTATGATCCCGCGATGCGGACCGTGCAATCGGCAGAGGCGCGGCTGGGCCAGATGGTGGAACGGGCGGCCCGTGCCGCGGAATTGCTGCGCACGCGGGTGGATGTGGATCGCAGTGCCCAGAACCAGCAACTTCTGGAAAGCATGGATCGGCGGGCGGATCTGCAACTGCGCTTGCAGGCGACGGTCGAGGGGTTGTCCGTCGTGGCCATCAGCTATTACGCGGTCAATCTGGCCGGATATCTGGCCTATCCGATGACCGAACCCCTTGGGCTGTCCAAGGGGCTGGTGACGGCGGCGCTTACTCTGCCGGTTGTGGCGGGAGTGTGGCTGATGATCCGGCGGATCCGGCGAAAGATGCACTGAGCAGCCGATCTGTCAGCCGCGCGCCGATCACGATTGCAGCCAATGCCAGAATGGCCGCGGTGGACAGGGTTGAAACCCCTGACAGCCCCGCGCCTATGGTGCAGCCTCCGGCCAATACACCGCCGACACCCATCAAGGCGGCGCCGGATACATAGCGCCCGGTTTCGCGCGGCGTGGCAAAGGACTGCCAGTCTGTCCTCTGCCCGGACAGGGCAGACAGCAGGGCGCCGCCCAAGGTGCCCAGCACCAGCCCGACACCAAGACCGGGCGCAATGGCCGTCGCCGCGATGGACCAGAACAGCGTATCGGTGACCGGCGCGATAAAGCTCAGCGCCTCGACAGGGACCGGATCAAAGTCGTCCAGCAGAAACCAGCCGGTCGCCAGCCAGGTTGCTGGCACCAGTGCACCGATCGCACTGCCAAAGGCGAGTGTCCGCCAGGAGGGGCGGGCGGCCAGCGACAGAAGGACCAGGATTATCGGCACGGCAATGGCGCTGCCGGGCAGGGCGGCCAGATGCGGCAGGCTGATCGTGATGCCTGCCAGCTTGCCGGCAGTCGGGGCCAGCAGTCCTTTCATGCTGATCAGACCGACAACGGCGATCAACAGCACCACAATCGCCGCGCGCAGGTTTCCGGTCGCGGCCAGCACCGTCAGGCGGGCAGGGCAGCCCCGCGCCAGCACCATCCCGGCGCCGAACAGCAGACCACCCACAAGGATCGCCACAGCCGGCAGGGTCGGTGCCAGAAACCGGTGCCCGCCAAGGTCGATCAGCCCGGTTGCTTGTGCAAGCTGAGTTCCGGCAACTGCCGTTGCCAGCGCCGCCAACCACATTGCCGAGGCTTCGCCCCGTTCCCCCGCCGGGCCGACCACTGCCCGGCGCAAGCAGAACCGGCTACGCTCTGCCAGGGCGCCAAATGCCAGACCGATCAGCACACCAGCCCAGAGGCTGACTGCGCGGGGGGACATGTCTAGACCAAGGGATTCGAGCATTCTGACGCTCCGATCTGGGAAACTGTTCCGAGATGCAGCAGCAGGCGCGTTGAATCAAGCGGATCGACCCGTGGTCTCGCGGCGCAACCCAGAACGATGTTCCGGGTGCGCGAGGAAACCGGCCCGAATGTTCCGGGCACTCGCATCGGTCTTGGGGCAGTATTGTGCCGGGAGGCTACAGATGTGGCGGATGTTCTTATTCTCAACGCCCGCGCACCGCATACCGGGGGAAATGGCAAGCTGGGTCGCCATCACGGGGGTCGGGCCAGGGCAGGGGCCTTGCCACCGGCAAGCGGTTGGGGCTGGTCCGGCCTGGTGGCCGGACCCGTGCGGACCTACCGCCCCCTGATCCGGGGGTCGAGCGCGTCGCGCAGTCCGTCGCCGATGTAGTTCACCGACAGCACCAGCGCCGACAGCACCAGTGCGGGCCACAGAACCCGTTCCGGGTGCAGGTTGATATAGGGCATCCCGTCCTGCAACAACCGCCCCCAGGTGGGAAAGTCCGGCGGAAAGCCAAGGCCCAGAAAGGACAGCGCGCTTTCGGTGATCACCGCGTTGGCGATGCCCAGGGTGGCCGACACCATGATGGGCGACATCACCGATGGCAGGATGTGCCGGGTGATGATGCGCCGCGACGGTGTGCCGATGGACCGCGCTGCCAGCACGAATTCGCGTTCCTTGATGGTCAGAACCTCGCCGCGCACAATGCGGGCGGTGTTCATCCAGGATGTGACGGCGATTGCAACCACGATCAGGATGAAGATTCCCATCTCGGGGCCGAAGTTCATCACCAGCGGCTCGCGGAACAACATGACCATGAGCAGCAGCAGGGGCAGCAGCGGCAGGGCGAGGAACAGATCCGTCAACCGCATCAGCGCCCCGTCCGCACGTTTGAAAAAGCCTGACAGCACCCCCACCAGCGTTCCCAGAAGCATGGACAACGCCATGGCCGCCAGCCCGACCGCCAGTGTCGTTTTTCCGCCCGCGATGACACGGGCCAGCATGTCGCGCCCCAACTGGTCGGTGCCCAGGGGATAGGTCAGCGACATGCCCTGATCGCGGGCACGGATGTTGATGTATTTGGCGTCAACCGCCCAGATGTAGGGGCCCAGAACGATGAGTGCGATCACCGCAAAAAAGACCACGGTGCCAAACATGGCGCCCTTGTGCGTCTTGAACTGGTCCCAGACATCCCACCACTGATTGCGCGGGGGGCGAGCCGAGGTTGTCGTGACGGCATCAGTCATAGCGGATCCTCGGGTCGAGCAGGCCGTACAGCACATCGGCAATCAGGTTGAAGGCCACGATCAGGACGGCAAAGATGAAGGTGATGGTCATGACCATCGGCGCATCGTTGCCTTGCAACGACAGCAAAAGCTGCTGGCCGATCCCGTTCACCTTGAAGATGGTCTCGGTGATGATTGCGCCGGTGAACACGCCGGGGATCAGCAGTGTGATCACGGTGACGACCGGAATCATCGAGTTGCGCAGGACGTGTATCAGGACGACGACCTTTTCCGTCAATCCCTTGGCCCTGGCGGTGCGCACATAGTCCTGCCCCAGGTTGTCCAGCATCGAGGACCGCATGTAGCGGCTGATCTGCGCGGCGTAATACAGCGCCAGAACCGTTACCGGCAGGATCATTTGCCGGACCTGGGCGATGAAGCTGTCCCAGTCCTGTACGCGCAGCGTGGTGTCATAGATCGTCGGCAGCCAGAAGGGGCTGCTGTTGGGAATCCAGACAGCGAAGATGACGATCAGGACGACGCCGGTGACAAAGGTGGGGATCGAGAACCCGATCATCGAGATGAAGGTTCCCAACTGGTCGAACCAACTGTACTGCCGATAGGCCGAGATCACCCCGATGGGAATCGCGATCAGAATGCCGACCAGCATCCCGGTGCCGACCACAAGCAAGGTTTGCGGCAGGCGTTCGCTGATCGTGTCAAAGACCGGCGAGCGGGTCTGGTAGGACAGAATCCGTTGTTTGCCCTGCGCCCAGTCCGTACCGAACACCGAGTCGACCCAGTAGAGCGGTTCCGTGACAAAGAAGTTGTTCAGCCACAGGACATAGCGGACATACCAAGGCTCGCCCAGGCCCATGGCCAGGCGAATCTTCTCGCGCACTTCCGGGGGGATGGTCAGCGGCATGTCTGCAAGCGGATCGCCGGGCGCGGCCTCCAGCAACAGGAACAGCACGAGGCTGATGAATATGAGGGTGGGGATCGCCAGCAGGATGCGGCGGATCGCAAAGGTCAGCATGGGCGAACCATCGGAAGTGCAGGAGGAGAGGGGCGCGGGCAGCGATCCTGCCCGCGCCGGTTGCTGTCAGGCGACGACGCGCCGGGTCACTTGACCCGATACCAGTCGGCTGCGTTCCAGAGTTCCGAATCCCAGGTGTTCAGCACGACACCACCCAGCGAGTTGGAATGGGCCGAGACGCGGCCACGATCCACCAGACCAATGATGTAATGATTGTCCACCGTCAGGTAGTTGTTCATCTTGACGGCCAGTTCGCGGCGCTTTTCCAGATCGGCAGTGCGACCGAGTTCGGCAACCATGGCGTCATAGGCCGGATCACAGACCCGGTTGATGTTCTCGCCCTGCCACTGGCTTTCGGGGCGCGGGATCTTGTTGCAGGTATAGGCCGACAGATAGGCTTCGGGGTCGGTTCCGTCGAAGTTGTTGGCGTACATTTCAACATCGGCGTAGAACTTCTGGAAGGTGTCGGGCGAACCCGGATCCCCGCCAAAGAACACGCTGGCCGAGACGTTCTTCAGTTCGGCCGCGACGCCGATTTCCGACCACCACTGCTTGATGAGCGCCTGGAAGTCCTGACGCACGGCATTGGTCGAAGTCTGGTAGACCATCGACAGTTTCACGCCGTCCTTGGCGCGGATTCCGTCGCCGCCCTTGACCCAGCCGGCGTCGTCCAGCAACTTGTTGGCGCCTGCGATGTCCTGCGCAAAGCACGACGTGTTCTTTGCGGCATAGACTTCCGGGCCCGGAACGAGGTCACAGGTCGGGCGACCGGCGCGGCCATAGCCAACCTCGACCAGAAGCTCGCGGTCGATGGCCATCGACAGGGCCTTGCGGACGTTGATGTCGGACAGGAAGGGATGCGGGTGCTTGGTGGTCGACCGCTCGCCTTCGGGCAGGCTGGGCGACGGGTTGGTCAGGTTGACCTCGATGCGCTCGACCAGGGTGCCAAAGGCCGAAACGGCCTGGCCCTTGCCAGCAGCGGCCATCTGGTCGATGACCGACGGGGCAAGCTGGAGGTTCCATGCATAGTCGAACTCGCCGGTTTCCAGAACGGCACGGCCCGCGCCCTCGGCATCGCCGCCGCCCTTGAACGTCATGGTGGCAAAGCGCGGCTTGGCCGGATCACGATAGTTCGGGTTGGCTTCCAGCGAGATCACGTCGTTGGTCTTGAATTCGACCACCTTGAACGGGCCGGTTCCGATCGGGCCGAAGTTGGCAGAGGTGCACTCCGGCGCCTTGGTGCCCATGCAGTCGGCGAACTGCGCCTTCTGGATGATGGGCGACTGCGCACCGACGAAGGGCAGATAGGGGTTCGGCTTTGCATCTGCAAAGCTGATCTTGACGGTCAGGTCGTCAAGCGCCTCGACCGCGCTGACGCCTTCGAATTTCGCGGACTGGGCGCAGCCACCTTCGGGATGCGTGCAGTAGTCATAGGTGAACACCACGTCGGCAGAGGTGAACGGGGTGCCATCCGACCACAGGAGGCCCGGCTTGATCTTCCAGGTGATCGACTTCAGATCCTCGGCCAGGCCGCCATTGTCCAGGGTCGGGATGTCTTCGACCAGCCAGGGAACCATGGCGCCGGTCTGATCGTGACGGGCCAGCGGCTCGATCACCAGCGACGAGGATTCCACATCCTTCGTGCCGCCGGACAGATAGGGGTTGAGGATCGACGGCGCCTGCCAGTAGATCACATTGACATGCCCGTCGGCGCCGCGTTCGGCCAGCGCCATGGGCGCAAAGGCGACGCTTGCCGCAGCGCCCAGAAGGGCGGTTCTCAGTTTCATGCGTTTTCTCCTTGTTGGATGTGCTCGGGTGCCTCGTTGCCGCCGGTTGGTCCGGCTGTTGCGGCAGTGTTGTTATCGAGTAGATGGCAGGCGGCCCTGTGTCCGGGGCCGACCTCGACCAGTGCCGGCTTGATCTCCCGGCAGATCGGCATCACCTTGGGACAGCGGGTGCAGAAGTTGCACCCTTTGGGCGGGTTCGACGGCGAGGGGACGTCGCCTTGCAGGATGATTCGCTGACGTGTCGTTTCGGTGTCGGGATCGGGCTCGGGGACCGCCGACAGCAGCGCCTGCGTATAGGGGTGAAGGGGGGCCTGATACAGCGTGTCACGCGGCGCAATCTCGACGATCCGGCCCAGATACATCACCGCAACCCGGTCACAGATATGCCGGACCATCGACAGATCGTGGCTGATGAACAGGTAGGTCAGGCCCAGCTTTTCCTGCAAATCCTCCAACAGGTTCACCACCTGCGCCTGAATCGAGACATCCAGCGCCGCGATAGGCTCGTCGCAGACAATGAACTTCGGGTTCAGCGCCAGCGCGCGTGCAATGCCGATGCGTTGCCGCTGTCCGCCGGAAAACTCATGGGGGTAGCGGTTGGCAAAATCCCGGTTCAGGCCAACCGCATCCATCAACTCGTAGACGCGGGCGAGCTTTTCCGCCTTCGACATCTTTGTATGCTCGTCCAGCGGCTCGGATATGATGGAGGCGACCGTCATCCGCGCGTTCAGGCAGGCTTGCGGATCCTGGAACACCATCTGCATCGCAGGACGCATCGGGCGCAGCATGGTCTGGCTCATGGTGGCGATGTTGGTGCCGTCGATGCGAATAGATCCCGCTGTCGGATCGTAGAGCCGCAGGACCGCCCGTCCGCAAGTGGACTTGCCGCACCCCGATTCGCCGACGAGGCCCAGAGTTTCTCCTTCGTAGATGGTAAAGGACACGTCATCGACCGCCTTCACATCCCCAACCTTGCGCCGAAACAGCCCTGCGGTGATCGGGAAGTACATCTTGAGCCCGTCAACTTCGACCAGCGGCTTGCGGACAGGATCAGCCATGGGCCACCTCTCGGACGATGGCCAGTTCCTCGGCCCGGTGGCAGGCCACATCATGGCCAGGCGTCAACGTGCGGCGTGCCGGGTTTTCCAGCCCGCACATCGGCACGGCATGACGGCAACGCGACATGAAGGGGCAGGCGGACGGTGCCTTGCGCAGAATGGGCGGCTGTCCGTCGATGGTCCGCAGCCGGTCGCCCCGCGGGCCATGCAGCGACGGAATCGTCTGGAGCAGGGCCTGCGTATAGGGGTGACGCGGGCGGGCGAACAGTTCCTTGACCGGGGCCATCTCGACGACCTGTCCGCCATACATCACCATCACGCGGTCGGCGATACCGGCGATCACGCCCAGATCGTGGGTGATCCAGACGATGGCCATGCCCAGCTTCTGCCGAAGATCCCGCACCAGTTCCAGGATCTGCGCCTGAATGGTCACGTCCAAAGCGGTGGTGGGCTCGTCGGCAATCAGCACCTTGGGGTCGCAGGCCAGGGCGATTGCGATCATCACCCGTTGCCGCATCCCGCCAGAAAACTGATGCGGATAATCTTTCAACCGTCGCGCGGCATCGGGAATGCCGACCAGATCCAGCAATTCCGCCGCCCGCTTGCGCGCGCGTTCCTTATCAAGGCCCATATGCTTTCGCAGCGGCTCCATGATCTGGTAGCCCACGGTGAACACCGGATTGAGGCTGGTCATCGGATCCTGGAAGATGAACCCGATACGCCCCCCGCGCACGGCGCGCAGTTCGGACGCCGAGACCTTGAGCAGGTCCTTGCCCTCGAACATGACCTGCCCACCGGCATTCTGTGCAGGAGGCGAGGGGAGCAGGCCAAGCAGCGACATCATCGTCACCGACTTGCCAGAGCCGCTTTCGCCCACAACGCCCAGAAGTTCGCCGGGGCGAAGGCTGAAGCTGACATCGTTGACGGCATGAATCAGGCCGCCGCGCGTTCGGAAAACCGTCTTAAGGCCCCGAACATCAAGAACAGGCTGCGCCCCATCGGGCATATGTAGCTCCCCGCGTATGGTCTTCTTGTTGCGGTCCGGGCGTACCCGTCCGTGTTTGTCTGGCGAGTGTTAGCGATATTTCAGAGTGTCGCAAGACACTTGTCGGGCCATTCCTGCAGCGTCAGGCGGCCGTGCATCCTGTCCGGTCAGGCGAATCGTGCCCCTGAGTCGGCGTGACCTTGGGGTCACTTTGGTGATTCTGGCTGTATTTTTGGTGTTGTTGGTTTGTGTTGTGTGTTTTTGGTTGGGTGATATGTGAGTTTTTGGTTGTGAAAAGTGCAGTAAAACATGGGCTGGTGACGAAAAGATGACGTTGTCTGAATTTTCCACTTGCGGGTTCCGGCGTGTCTGACTAGAAACCGCTTCACCGAGACGACGGGGACGGAAGGAACCGCCGGACGGTAGCTGGGACGGGTGCTGAGGCGGAGACGCTGTGGTGT
>NZ_FTOT01000003.1 GCF_900156815.1 Gemmobacter megaterium | reverse complement strand
GCCTCGATCAGTTCCTGCCAGACCTGATCGGCCTTGGTCTTCGCCACACTCTCGGAATCGGTGTGCAGGCTGATCAGGATCATCTCGCGCTGCTCAACGTCGCGGTAACGACGCGGGACGCGGCGGCGCAGGTGGAATGTCTGGTTGCGTCTGAGGATGCTCATGGCGCCTTTGTGACGATCTTCACACCGTTCCGCAAGCGCATTATGCTGCAAATTGTGCGCCAATATGTGCATCAAATTGGGCGGAAGCCCCTAAGCAACAAGGCGAAAGCCCCGAAATTATCGAAGGAAAACAAGATGTTAGGTGAAATGAAGGTGGCGGACAGTGAGGGATTCGAACCCTCGAGACGGTTCCCCGCCTACACACTTTCCAGGCGTGCGCCTTCGACCACTCGGCCAACTGTCCGTTACGGACGTCATATGCGTGGCTGTTCGGCTTTGCAAGTTGTCTGGCGCATGGGGTGGGCGAAATAGTTTTCGGCGCGGGTGGAGGCTTGCGGCAGGTGCAAGGGTGGCTGCGGGATCGGGCGATCAACATGTTACTGTTTCAAATTGACATGTTGAAGCATCAGTTCTAGCGTCTCGACATGCTGGACAAGAATTCCCCCTTCGCCATCTCGACGCGCCCGCGGCGTGAAGAAAGCCTCTCGTCTCTGGCGCTGACGTTGCTCGGTGACGCTATCGTGGCGGGGGATCCTGCCCCCGGTGCCCTGGTCTCGGAGGTGGAACTGAACCAGCGTTTCGCGGTTGGGCTTGCGGCGACTCGCAGCGCGCTGGCGCGGTTTGCGGCAACCGGCTGGGTCGCGGCAGAGGGGCGCAAGGGGTGGCGCGTTCTGCCCATGTCGGCCGAGCATCTGGCCGACTTGCGCGCTGCACGCGATTGCCTGGAACCGGCGCTGGCCGGGCAACTCCCTCCGGCGCCTCTCAGGGCCGAGTTGACGCAGCGGGCAGACATCCATCAGGGCAGCCTAGTCAATCTGACGCCGGCGGCGTTGTTTCATCAGGAACGCGAAATCCTGGCCCTGTGCGCTCGGACAATGGCCGCCCCGCGTTTGCGTGCCTGGTTGGCCGATACCTGGGATCTGTCGATGCGGGCCGATCGGTTTCTTGACCTCCGCTTCGGGATCGACCGTCCGCCGTTGCCGGTGGTCGATCTGGCCCGGTCGCTTGCGCAGGGCGATGCGCGGGGGGCCGCGACACTCCTGCACGATATGCGTCGTGATTTCGCAGATCGTTGCGCCCGTGCCCTGAGCCGCAGCGAGGTGCAGATCGCCCCCGTATCTGCGCGACAGGCCGCGCCAAGACCGGCCGATGGCCGGGCCGCTGCCGCCGACCCTTCAAAACAACAAAGACCCCCCCAACAAGGAGACCAGACGTGAGACGCATTCATCGCACCATGCTAGCGGCGGCACTTGCCGCGTCCTCCGCGCTGACCGCCCCGGCCGTCTGGGCCGATGCCAACCGCCTGACCATTGATCTGGTGAACGAACCCAGCTCGCTTGATCCGCATCTGCAATGGAACCCGGACAGCTATTACGTCTACCGCAACATCTTCGACAATCTGCTGACGCGGGATGATGACGGGAATATCGTGCCGCAGATCGCAACCGAATGGATCCAGCTTTCGCCCACGGAAATCGTGTTCACCATCCGGGACGACGTGAAATTCCACGACGGGTCCGCGCTGACGCCCGAAGATGTGGTGTTTTCGGTGCAGCGGATCACCGACAAGGACTTCGGGTCGCCGCAGTTGTCGCAGTTCGCAACGATCACCAGCGCCGAAGTGCTGGATGGCAACAAGGTCAAGCTGACAACCCGCGCGCCTTATCCGGCACTGATGGGGCAGTTGGTCAAACTGTCGATCGTGCCCAAGGCCGTAGTGGAAGCTGTGGGAAAAGAGGCGTTCAATCAGGCGCCGGTCGGGTCGGGCCCTTACAAGTTTGATGGCTGGGATCGCGGCGTCGAAGTGCGGCTGGCGGTGAACGAGGATTACTGGGGCCAGAAGGGCAGCTTCCCCGCTGCCGTGTTCCGTGCGGTGCCCGATGCCTCGACCCGCGTGGCGAACCTGGTGTCGGGCGCCTCGGATCTGGTGGTGACGATGGATCCGGATCTGGCCATGCAGCTTGATGCGGCCGATGGTGTCGGCCCGCGGTCGGCGTTGACCGAACGGGTGGCCTATCTGGCAGTGAACGGTGCCAAGCCGGGGCTGGACGATTTGCGACTGCGTCAGGCGATGGCCCATGCGATTGACCGCGAGTTGATCGTCGAGGGCTTGCTGGGCGGCTATGACCAGCCGGTCGGCCAGTTGCTGACCCCTGCCCATGTCGGCTGGGTCGAAGGGTTCGAAGGCGTTGCCTATGACCCAGACAAGGCCCGCGCGCTGATTGCCGAGGTCGGCGAGCCCGCCAAGCGCACGCTGTCCTTTGCCACCTCGCCGGTGTTTGATCAGCGGATCGTTCAGGCCCTGCAACAGATGCTGACAGATGTTGGCCTGAACGTAGAGATCGAGCTGACCGACATGGCCACCTATCTGAAGAAGGTGCAGAGCGATCCGGCCCAAAGCCCCGACATGTCGTTCGGCCGCTGGTCCTGCGCCTGTCAGGATGCCGATGGCGTGGTCTATCCGCTGTTGCATTCGTCCAGCAGTTGGTCGCGGGTGCGCAACACGGAACTGGATGCGGTGCTGGAGTCCGCCCGTGGCGAGCTGGATCCGGCCAAGCGGCTGGAGGATTACCGCAAGGTGCAGGAGTGGATTCGCGACAATGTCTCGCAGGTGCCGCTCTATCAGGCCGCGATCATCTATGGCGCAAGCGACAACCTGCAATGGCAGCCCACACCGAATGAAAGCCTGTTCATCAACCGTATGAGCTGGTCCGACTGACCGGCCCGCGCGCGCCCCTGACCGGGCGCGCGCCCCTTTGACCGGAGCCCATGGCATGAGCGCGTTCCTGATCCGCCGTCTGTTGCAGGCCGCGGTCTCCTTGCTGGGCGTTACGGCCCTGATCTTTTTCCTGCAACGGCTCACCGGCGACCCGGTGCTGTTGATGGTGCCCGAGGGGGCCACGCAAGAGGCTGTTGACGCCCTGCGCAGGCAGTTGGGGTTTGACCGGCCGGTAATGGCGCAGTTCACCGACTACATGGCCGGGCTGATGCGGTTGGATTTCGGCCAGTCCATCGTGCAGAACGTGCCGGTGGTGGATATCGTTGCCTCGCGGCTGCCCTATACGATCCGGCTCGCGGCAGCTTCGCTTGTGCTGGCGCTGGGAATGGGGGTGCCGCTGGGCGTGTTCATGGCGGTGCGGCGCGACCATCCGCTGTCGCGCGTCGGCATGGGGTTCGTGCTGGCGGGGCAAAGCCTGCCGACATTCTGGAGCGGGATCCTGTTGATCCTGGTCTTTGCCGTGTGGCTGGGCTGGCTGCCGTCATCGGGCGCGCGTCAGGTGTCCAGCGTGATCCTGCCGGCGATCTGCCTGTCGCTGCTGTCGATGGCCACCTTTGCCCGCGTGGCGCGGACGGCGGTGCTGGACGAGCTGTCCAAGCCCTATGTGCGGGCGGCCCGCGCCAAGGGCCTGCCGATGGCGCGTGTGGTCATCCGTCATGTGCTGCGCAACGGGGCGATTCCGGTGATTTCGATTGCGGCGCTGGAAATCGCCAACCTGCTGTCGGGCGCGGTGATCGTGGAAACGGTGTTTGCCTGGCCGGGTCTGGGGCAGTTGACCATGCAATCCATCGCGGCGCGCGACTTTCCCATCGTGCAGGCGGTGGTGCTGCTGGGGGCCTTTGTGTCGATCTTTCTGAACCTGGCGGCCGATCTGCTGTACAGCGCCGTCGATCCGCGCATCCGGCTGGAGGGCGGGAAATGACCGCAACTCTGAAACGCTGGTTGCCCCCACGGCTGTGGCTGTTCTTTGGCATTGTCGTGGTGCTGGTGGTGGCCGCCGTTCTGGCGCCCTGGATCGCGCCGCGCGATCCGAATGTGCAGAACCTGCTGGGCCGGTTGAAGGCGCCGGGGACCGAGGCGCGCGGCGTCACCTATCTGCTTGGCTCGGACGAGCTGGGGCGGGATCTGCTGTCGCGGCTGATCCATGGGGCGCGGGTGTCGCTGATGGTGGCGGCGCTGTCGGTGATTGTCTCGGGCATCTTTGGTACGGCATTGGGGATGATCGCGGGTTGGTATCGCGGCGTTGTCGGCATGATCATCATGCGGGTGGTGGATATCGTGCTGTCGGTGCCCGCGATCCTGCTGGCGATCATCACCGTGGCGATCATGGGGCCGGGACTGGTGAATGTGGTGGCCGTTCTGGCCTTTACCCGCTGGCCGCGCTACGCCCGTGTGGCCTATGGCCAGACCCTGGGCCTGTTGAACCTGCCTTATGTGCGACTGTCGCGGTTCATGGGGGCCTCGACGGCGCGGGTGCTGATCCGGCATATCCTGCCCAATATCATCGGTCCGATCATGGTGGTCGTCACGCTGGAATTCGGCCTGATGGTGCTGTTTGAGGCGGGGTTGTCCTTTCTGGGGCTGGGGGTACAGCCGCCAACCCCAAGCTGGGGCGCCATCCTGTCGGCGGGCCGTAGCTACGTGACCACGGCCTGGTGGATCGCGGTATTCCCCGGTGTCTTTCTGTTTCTTCTGATCCTGTCGGTCAACGTGCTGGGCGATCATGTCCGCGACGTGGTCGAAGGGCGCCGCTAACCTGTTGAAAGGGCCAAAGCCATGACCAAACCCAATCCGCTGCCCGGATCCGACTTTACCGGCAAGAAGGTTATCGTGACCGGCGCCGCCGGTGTCTTTGGCCGCTGGATCTGCGAGGCGTTCGACGCCGCCGGGGCCACGCTGCTGCTGTCCGACCGGGACGAGGCGGCGACGGCCGAACTGGCCACCACCTTGTCGCGCCCGGCGCTGACCCATCGGACCGAGTTGACGGATGCTGGCAGCATCGACGATCTGGTTGCAACGGTGGGCCGCGAATGGGGGGCGGCGGATATTCTGGTCAACAACGCTGCTGTCTATCCCAGCGGGTTCCTGCTGGATGTGGATGCGGCGGAATGGGACCGGATCTTTGACATCAACCTGCGCGCACCTTTCCTGCTGACACGCGGGATCGCCACGCAGATGGTCCGCCAGCAGGTCAGGGGCAATATCGTGATGATCTCGTCCGGCGCCTCGCGCAAGATGCGCACGACCGCCGCGCCCTATTCCATCTCGAAATCCGCGCTGGACCGGCTGACCAAGGGCTTTGCGGTCGAACTGGCCGAATACGGCATCCGCTGTAATGCGGTGGAGCCCGGCTTTGCCGCAGGTAGCAAGGCCAGCCCGCTGTCCGAGGCGCATGTCAAGGCGACCACGGCGGCGATCCCGCTGGGCCGCGCCTCGCGCTATGAGGATGCGACAGCCTCCATCCTGTTCCTCGCCTCCGATCTGGCCAGTTATGTCACCGGCGCCACGCTGTCGGTGGACGGCGGCAATTCGGCCGGCACCATCCTTGTGCATCAGGACAAGAAAAAGGCGCTGTGATGGACCGGCCTGCGTATACTTGGCCCGAGGGCAAACGGTCCGCGCTGTGTTTCAGCGTGGATGTCGATGCCGAGGCGCCCTGGCTGTGGCAGCACCGCGCCGGGCTGCCGCCGACGCTGGGCCAGTTGGAACAGCGCCGCTTTGGCCCGCGTGAAGGACTGTGGCGCATTCTGGACATGCTGGACCGGGTGGGAATTCGCGGCAGCTTCTACGTGCCATCGGTCGTGGCGGAACTGCACCCCGAGATCCTGCCCGCGCTGGTCGGGCGGGGGCACGAGGTGGGCCTGCATGGTCATCTGCACGAGCTGGTGGCCGAGTGCCCGCAAGAGATGTTCGAGGCCGCGCTCGACCGCGCGCTGGAGGTGTTCCACGCCCAGGTCGGGTTGCGCCCGGTCGGGTTTCGCTCGCCAGCATGGGAAATGACACCGGGGATGCTGGCGGCATTGATGGTGCGGGGGATCGGCTATGACAGCTCGCTGATGGGTTGGGATCATCCCTATGACATCGACGGCATGACCGAGATTCCGGTGCAGTGGCAGATCGACGATGCGATCTATTTCAAGTTCTTTGGTGGCGGCGCCGACAAATGGCCCCCCGTGCCTGCTGCGCAGGTGGGGCAGGGCTGGCTGGATGAATTCGAGGCGGGCCGCCACCATGGCCAGTTGTTCATGGTGACGGTGCATCCCTGGATTTCTGGCCGCGCGCAGCGGGTCGCCATGCTGGAGCGTCTGTTGTCACATATCGCGGCGCAGGCGGATGTCTGGGCCGCCACCGCTGCTCAGATTGCCGACTGGCACCGCGCCACCAATTCCGGGCGTTTTGTCGCCCATTCCGGGCTCGAAGATCTGGCTGCCCATCTGCCGAAAGGACCGATTGCATGACCTCTACCTGGACTCCCGGCAAGGTCATGGCGCAGGGCGCGGGTGGCATGGTTGCCGCGCAGCACAAGGTCGCGGCACAGGCGGGGGCCGCCGTGCTGGCGCGTGGCGGCAATGCGATGGACGCGGCTGTCACCACGGCGCTGGTGTTGTCGGTGGTCGAGCCCTGGCTCAGCGGCATTGGCGGCGGTGGTTTTCTGATCTGGCGCGATGGCGCGACGGGGCAGGCGCGGTCGCTGGATTTTGCGATGCGGGCGCCGCTGGGGCTGAATCCGCAAGATTATCCGCTGGTGCCCGGCAAGGATGGCGACTGGTTCGACTGGCCTCAGGTCGAAGGTCAGCGCAATCTGATCGGCGTGCATTCCATCTGTGTGCCCGGCGCCATCGCCGGCTTGTCAGAGGCGTTGGCGACCCATGGCACGATCAGTTGGGCCGAGGCGCTGGACCCCGCGATTGCAGAGGCTGACAAGGGCCTGATGGTGGATTGGTTCACCAATCTGTGCCTGTCGATTGACGCGCCCAACCTGCTGACCGATCCGGTGTCTGCGGCGATGCTGCTGCGCGATGGCCGCGCGCCCGCCGTTGGCGGGACGGGGGCCGAGGTGCGCCTGCCGCTGGGCGCCAAGCCTGCAACGCTGCGCCGCTTGGCGCTGGCGGGGGCGGCAGATTTCTATACCGGCCAGATCGCGCGCGATCTGATCGCTGACATGGCCGACCTGGGCGGTCGCATGACGCTGGAAGATCTGGCCGTCTATCGGCCAAGCTGGGGGGTGCCGCTGGAACTCGACTGGGCGGGCGCGCGGATCCTGGCCATGCCGGGCCTGTCGGGAGGGCCTGCGCTGCTGGATGCGCTGGGGCGGATCGGGGCAAACGACCGTGCCGATGCGCGCCATCACGCCCAGGTGGCCGATGCGATCCGGGCGGCCTATGCCACGCGCCTCAATACTGCGGGCCATGCCGCCTCGCGGGCGGGCATCGACCCCGGCTGCACCACGCATGTCAGCGTGATCGACCGGCACGGCAATGCAGTATCGCTGACCAATACGCTGTTGTCGCGCTTTGGCTCCAAGGTGACGGGAGCGCGCACCGGCATGTTGCTGAACAACGGTATGATGTGGTTCGATCCGCGCCCCGGCCAGCCCAATTCGATGGCGCCCGGCGCCCAGCCGCTGGCCAACATGTGCCCGGTGGTGGCCGAACTGTCGCAGGGCGGGACGCTGGCCATCGGGGCGGCGGGCGGGCGGCAGATCATGCCCGCGCTGGTGCAACTGCTGGCCTATCGTCTGCTGCATCGGATGGATCTGGGCCAGGCGCTGTCGCATCCGCGGCTGGATGCTTCGGGGCCGCGGATCGTGCTGGACCGCCGCCTGCCCGATGGCACTGCCGGGCTGATCGGTCGTGCGCATGATGTCGAACTGGTGGATGACCTGCTGTATCCGGTGCAGTTCGCCATACCCAGCGCGGTGGAACGCCGCCCCGATGGTACGCTGCACGGCATGGTGCATCCCAATCACCCCTGGTCTGCCGCCGTTCCCGCCGAGGAGGCCACACCATGACCACCCCGCCCGTCCTGTCGGTGCAGGATCTGCGCGTTGAGATCGCCGGACAGCCGGTGGTCGATGGCGTGACATTCGACATTGCGGCGGGCGAGACGCTGGCCGTGGTCGGTGAATCCGGCTGCGGCAAAAGCATGGCCTCGCTGGGCATCATCCGCTTGCTGCCTGATGTCGCGCGCCAGACCACCGGGCAGGTGATGCTGGAAGGCGCGCGGATCGACACGCTGCCGGAACGCCGGATGAACGGATTGCGCGGGGCGCGGATCGGCATGATCTTTCAGGAGCCCGTCGCCTCGTTGGATCCGTTGATGCCCGTCGGCAAACAGATCGCCGAGGCGCTGGCGCTGGACGGTGCGGTTCCCACAGCCGAGGTGCAGCCCCGGATGCTGGAGATGCTGGAGCGTGTGGGCATTGACCGGCCCGAGTTGCGGGCGCGGCAGTATCCGTTCGAACTTTCGGGCGGCATGTGCCAGCGGATCATGATTGCCATGACGATGATCCGCCGCCCCGTTCTGCTGATCGCCGATGAACCGACCACGGCACTGGACGTGACGATCCAGAAGCAGATTCTGGACCTGATGGCCAAGATGCGGCACGACACCGGGGCGGCGGTGATGCTGATCACCCATGACATGGGCGTGGTGGCCGAAAGCGCCGACCGTGTGGCGGTGATGTATGCCGGGCGCGTGGTGGAAACCGGGCCGGTGGCGCAGGTGTTCGCCCGGCCGCGCCACCCCTATACCACTATGCTCCTGCGCACGATCCCCCGGCTGGATGGCACGCGCAAGGTGCCGCTGCCTGCCATTCCCGGCGCTGTGCCCGATATTCGGAGCTGGCCAAAGGGGTGCCGGTTCAACACTCGCTGCCCGCTGGCCACCGAGCAGTGCCGCAGCGCGGTGCCTCTGCTGGAACCTTCGGGCAGTCCCGGCCATGCCAGCGCCTGCTGGAACCGCGACCGGATCGAGACGGAGCTTGCGCCATGACCACCCCCATTGTTTCTGTCCGTGACCTGAAGGTGCATTTCCCGATCCGGGGCGGCGTGCTGGGGCGTGTGACCGACCACGTTCGCGCGGTGGATGGTGTCAGCTTTGACCTTTACCCCGGTCGCACGGTGGCCATCGTGGGTGAATCCGGCAGCGGAAAATCCACCACCGGCTATGCGGTGATGGGAATGGAAACGCCGACCGCCGGTCAGGTGCTGATTGACGGCAAGGACCGCGCTACCATGACCGCCGCCGAGGCGCGGGCCGTGACGCGGCGGTTGCAGATCGTGTTCCAGGATCCGGCCTCGGCGCTGAATCCGCGCATGAGGGTGCGCGATTGCATTGCCGAACCGCTGGAAATCCACCGCATCGGCACCGCTGCCAGCCGCGCGGCGCGCGTGCAGGAACTGCTGGATCTGGTGGGCCTGCCTGCCTCGGCGCTTGACCGGCTGCCGCGCGAATTTTCCGGCGGCCAGAAACAGCGTATCGTCATAGCCCGTGCATTGGCGCTGAACCCCGAAGTCATCGTCTGTGACGAGGCGGTCTCGGCGCTGGATGTCTCGATCCAGTCGCAGATCCTGAACCTGCTGCTGGCATTGCAGGCGCGGCTGGGCTTGGCCTATCTGTTCATCAGCCATGATCTGTCGGTCGTCCGCCATATCTCTGACGAGATCGTCGTCATGCACCGGGGCCGTGTCGTCGAGGCGGGGCCTACAGACCAGTTGTTCGCAGCCACCCGCGACCCCTACACACAGCGCCTGCTGGCAGCAGTCCCGCGCCCCGAGGTGCGCCGCTGAACGTTTGCGTGGCTCAGCCTGTCGGAAAGCGGTCGATGCGGAACGGGTCGAGTGGCACCAGGCCCCGCCCGGTGGCCATCATCTCGGCCATCACATCGCCGACGCCCGGCCCGAGCTGGAAGCCGTGGCCGCAAAAGCCAAAGGCGTGGAACAGCCCCGGCGTGGTGGCAGAGGCACCCATCACCGGCAGGTCATCGGCGACATATCCTTCGCAGCCCGACCAGGTGCGGATCACCGCGACCCCGGCCAGCGCCGGGAACAGCGGGATCAGGCTGGCAAGCTGTGCGGGCAGACCGGCAAGGTCATACTGCGCGTGGCCGGTCTCCAGATCCACATCGGTGCGTGCCACACCGCCGCCAAAGACGATGTTGCCGCGTTCCACCTGCCGCAGATAGCCGCCGTGCCCGGTTTCGGCCCAGACCCCGACCACGGGCAGGATGCGGTGGGGCAGGGGTTCGGTGACACCCATCTGTGGACCATGCGGCCGGATCGGCACCCTTTCGCCAAACCGTTCCGCAAGGCGTCCACCCCACGCACCGGCCGCGTTCAGCACCTGCGCCGCGGTGAAACTGCCGCGGGCGGTCTGCACCCGGAAGCCGGCATCGGTGACGGCGATGTCCAGCACCTCGGCCCCCTCGACCACATTTGCGCCCAGCCGGGCAGCGGCAGTCGCAAAGGCGGGCGAGATCAGCCGCGGGTTGCCGCTGCCGTCATGGGGGGAGAACGAGGCACCAATGGCGCCGGGCCCAAGGCCGGGAAAGCGGCGGTGCACCTGCGCCGCGTCCAGTTCCTCGATGTCCAGCCCCCAGGGCTGGGCCGCTTGGCGAAAGCGGCGCATGTCGGCCAGGCCCTTGTCGCCAAAGATCAGCCGGAGATGGCCGGTCGCGCGAAACTCGACGTCGCGGCCCAGCAGCGCCTCGGCTTCGGCCCACAGCGCGCGCGAATGATGCGCCAGCGGCATCTGCGGCAGGAACCGTCCCGTGCGCCGGATGTTGCCGAACGAGGCGACGGTCGCCCCGGTTCCGATGCGGTTGCGTTCCAGCAGGGTGACGCGCACCCCCCGGCGGGCCAGGAAAAAGGCGCTGGCGCTGCCCATCAGCCCGCCGCCGATCACGATTGCGCTCATCCTGCCCTCGCCGGTTCGTTTCTCGCCGCCAGCCTGATCGCGGGCGCGGCCAGAGGCAAGGACTGGATCGCAGCCCGGCCATAAGGTGCACCTATGCCGCTGGCGCCGGTTGCCGCTGCCGGATGCTTCGGGTGGGACCAGCGACGAGGCGCGCGACGGGCCCGGTCGGCGCCTGCATAAGCAATGCTTATGTCGGGGCGCCGTTTGTGACTTGGACCCCTCCGGTCCTGACATGCCAGCGTCGGGGCGGAGTTTCGAAAGGGCATGGAATGGACGGCGCGATGACCCCTACGGCCAGAGTCACGGCAGAGGCCGACTGGAAGATCGGTGTCGATATCGGCGGAACCTTCATGGATTTCTGCGCGCTGGAGACCCGGACAGGGCGGGTTGCGTCGCTCAAGGTTTTGACCACGCCGGACGATCCCGGTGCCGAACTGCTGACCGGCCTTTCCCTGCTGATCGAACGCGAAGGGCTGGATCCCGCGCAGGTCAGCCGGTTTGTCCATGGCACGACGGTGGGGATCAATACGATCATCCAGCGGCGGGGTGTGGATCTGGCGCTGATCACCAACGCGGGGTTCGAGGATGTGATCGAACTGGCCCGCCTGCGGATGCCCGAAGTCTATTCGCTGTTCTGCGCCCGGCCGGAGCAACTGATCCCGCGCGACCGGGTGTTCGGGATGCCGGCCCGCCTGCGGGCGGATGGCCGGGAGACGGTGGCACCCGACATGGCCGCGCTGGCCGGTGCCGTTGCCAGCGCACGGGCGCGCGGGGCGCAGGGCATCATCGTGTCCCTGCTTCATGCCTGGCGCGATGGGTCGCAAGAGGCTGCGGTAAAGGAGGAAATCGCGCGGATCGCGCCTGACATGTTCGTCTTTACCTCTTCCGAGGTCTGGCCGGTGATCCGCGAGTACGAGCGGACGACAACGGCAATCCTGAACGGATATGTTCACCCCAGGGTGGCGGGGTATCTGACGGCGCTGGAGCACAGGCTGGCGGGGCAGGGCGTTCCTGCGCGGCCGATGCTGACCAAATCCAACGGCGGGTTGATGAATGCCGCCGAAGGCAAGCGGTCCTGCGTCAACATGTTGTTGTCGGGCACGGCATCGGGGGTGATCGGTGCCGCCTGGCTGGCGCGTCAGGCTGGCGAGACACGGGTGCTGACGCTGGATATCGGCGGCACCTCGGCTGATTTCGCGTTGATCATCGACGGAGAGCCGCAGTTCGGCACGGGTGAGCTGATCGGGGAGTTTCCGCTGTTTATCCCTTCGGTCTCGGTCAGTTCCATCGGGATCGGCGGCGGGTCCATCGCGCAGGTGGACGAGCGCGGTGTGCTGCGCGTCGGGCCGGACTCGGCAGGATCGACGCCGGGGCCCGCTTGCTATGGTCGGGGCGGCACGCAGGCGACCGTGACGGATGCGATGGTTGTCTGTGGCTGGCTGGGGCACAGTCAGATGGCCTATGGCCAGTTGCAGATGGACAGGGCGCTGGCCGAACGCGCGGTGGGCGAATTGGCCCGGCGCTTGGCCCGGCCCCTGCAAGAGACCGCGCAAGCCATTCTGGACATTGCGATTTCAGAGATGTTCGTCGAGGTGGAAAAGCTTGCTTCGCGCGCTGGCGTTGACCTGCGGGAGTTCACCCTGATGCCGTTTGGTGGCGGCGGGCCAATGCTGGGGGCCTTTTTGGCGCAGGAAATGGGGATGCGCCGCGTGATGGCGCCGCGTCGCCCCGGTGTGGTGTCGGCGCTTGGCGGTTTGGTTGCCGATCTGCGCGGCGATTTCATCCGTACGATCTTTGCCCCGCTGGACAGTGCCACCGCCCCCCTGTTGCGCGCCGCGATGGACGGGCTGATGGACGAGGGCCGGGGCTGGCTGGCCGCGCAGGGCCATCGCGGCGGCGCCGATCTGCGCCTGTCGGCCGATATGCGCTATGCCGGGCAAAGCTACGAGATCGAGGTGCCCTTGCAGCCCGGCTGGATTGCCGAGGGGAACCTGTCGGGCATGGCCGCCGCGTTTCACGACATGCACGACCGGCTGTATGATTTTCACGACGCGGCAGGGGAGATCGAGTTGGTGAACCTGCGCCTGTCCGCTATCGGGGCGGGTCCGGCCCTGCGGTTTCCCGAGGCCGAGGAGGTGGCGGTGCAGGCAAGGCCCCGGCGCGATGTGCCGGTGCATACCGGGGGCCGCGTGCAACCCATCGGGCTGTATCGCCGCCGCGATCTGGGGCCGGGTGCGGTATTCTCCGGCCCCGCCGTCGTGGCGCAGGATGACACCACCCTGGCCATTCCGGCCGGGGCGCGGGCGCATGTCGACCGGCATCTGAACCTGTATCTGACCTTTGGGGAGTGAGCCGATGTTCGACCGGATGAACCTTCAGGTGCTGGCCAACCATGCGCGGGCCGCCGCCGAGAACATGGGCTACACCCTGCAACGCACCGCCCATTCCGCGTTTGTCAAGGAGACCGAGGACTTTACGGTCATGCTGCTGAACCGGCGGGGCGAAACTTTTGCCGTGCCGATGGATCTGGGCGCCACCTGGTATGCCGGCCTGACCTTTGGCCGCGCCATCGACCAGATTGCCGACTACAAACCCGGCGATGTGGCCTTTACCAACGATGCCTATTCCAGCTTTGTGGCGACCCACACGCCCGATACCGTGCTGTGGAAGCCGGTGTTCCATGAGGGCGAGCTTATCGCCTTTACCGGCGGGCATATCCATAACACCGATATGGGGGGTGCGGTGCCTGCCTCGCTGTCGCGGGCGTTGACGGAAATCCATCAGGAAGGCATCCGCTTTCCACCCATGAAGATCATGAACGAAGGGGTCTATGACGACCAGATCCTGCGCATCATGTCCACCAACGTGCGCAAGCCCGATCTGAACATGGGCGATATCAAGGCGATGGTCGGGGCCCTGACCACCGGAGAGCGCAAGATCCTGGCCATGGTGGAAAAGTTCGGCAAGGCGGCGTTCCTGGCAGGCGTGGACCAGTTGCTGGACCATGCCGAGGCGCAGGCGCGCGACGTGCTGCGCGCGATTCCCGATGGCACATGGGACTTCACCGATTACGCCGACGAGGATTCGGTCGAGGCCAATCCCTGTCGGTTGAAGCTGAAGCTGACCATCGCCGGCGATAGTGCGGTGCTGGATTTTACCGGGTCGGATCCGCAGCTTGGGTCATCGTTGAACGTGCCGACGGGGGGCGATCCGCGGCATTCGGTGTTGCTGGTGGCGATCTACTACATTCTCTATACGCTCAACCCCCGGATCCTGCTGAACACCGGCCTGACGCGGCCCTTTACCTGCATCGCGCCGCAGGGATCGGTGCTGAATCCGGTCAGTCCGGCGGCCGTGGGGATGCGGTCATTGACCTGCGCCCGGCTGCGTTCGGTGATCTTTGGCGGCTTTGTGCAGGCGCTGCCCGACCGGCTGCCTGCGGCCCCTGCGGGCAACAATTGCATCGTCAATGTGATGACGACCGATGCGCGGGGGCGCAGCATCATTGCGGCGGTGAACCCGGTGGTCGGCGGCGGTGGCGGAATGCCACACCGCGATGGCACCAACGGGTCGGGTGCCGATGCGGCCTATCTCAAGAACACCCCCATCGAGATCACCGAGACCGAGACGCCGGTCGAATTCGTGAAATATGCGCTGGCGCAGGACACCGGGGGGGCGGGCCGCTGGCGTGGCGGGCTGGCGACGGAAATGGCGTTTCGCGTCTTTGCCCCCGACAGCCGGATCACCGCGCGCAACCGCGACCGTTCGTTCTTTCGTCCCTGGGGCGCGCTAGGCGGGCGGGCGGCGGGGCTGTCCGACATGTGGCTGAACCCCGGCACCGACCGGGCCCGGCGGCTGGGCAATGTGGATACGGCGGTGCTGCAACCCGGCGATGTGCTTGAAGTGCGCTCGGCCGGGGGCGGCGGGCGCGGCGATCCGCTTCAGCGCGAGCTGTGGCGCGTGGCGCAGGACGTGGCGCGTGGCTATGTCTCTGTCCCGGCCGCGGCGCGCGACTATGGCGTGGTGATCGTGGATGGCGTGGTGGACGAGGCGGCAACGGCGGCGCTGCGCGCCACGATGCCCCCCGCGACACAGCCCTTTCACTACGGCCCCGAGCGCGAGGGCTATGAGACGCAATGGACACCCGCCGCCTATGATCTGCTGACCGAAATTCTGGGCGGCCTGCCGATCCACTGGCGTTTCTTTGCCAAGACGGAGATATTCCGCCGCATGGCCGGGCGTTCTGGGGCCAAGGGCGTGGAACTGGCTTTTGCCGAAGTGCGCGCGCGCTTTCCCGATATGCCCGCCCCGTCCGGGTTCCTGCAAGAGGCTGCCGAATGATCACACCGCTTCCGACCAAGGGCCGCATTCATCGCCTTGCCGAGACGGGCCGCGCCTCTGTGGCGTTCACGCTGGATGGCGTGGCCCAGGTCGGCATGGCGGGCGATACCGTGCTGACCGCCGTGCTGACGGTTGCCCCCGTCCTGCGCTGGTCGGAATTCGGGGCCGAAGTGCGCGCAGGTTTTTGTCTGATGGGCGCCTGCCAGGATTGCTGGATCTGGCAAGAGGATGGCGCCCGCCTGCGCGGCTGTTCCACCCCGATTGCCGAAGGAATGCGCCTGCTGACACATCCACCAGAGAGCTGGCCATGACCGATCCGCGCATCCTGATCGTCGGGGCGGGGCCTGCGGGCATTCGGGCAGCCGAAACGCTGGTGGCAGCCGGGCTGCGGCCGGTCGTGGTGGATGAAGGTGCGCGGGCCGGGGGCCAGATCTACCGCCGCCCGCCCGAAGGCTTTACCCGCCCGCCCGAGGTGCTTTACGGGCCCGAGGCCCCCAAGGCCCGCGCGCTGCATGGGGTGTTCGACAGGCTGGTGGCCGAAGGGCGGGTGGAACATCTGCCGCAAAGCGCGGTCCTGGGATTTTCAACCGCCGGGGCGCATGTGACGGGGCCGCAGGGCAGCCGGGTGATCGCCCATGATCAGTTGATCCTTGCAACCGGCGCCACCGACCGGCTTGCCCCGGTGCCCGGCTGGCAGGCCCCCGGCGTCTACAGCCTGGGCGCCACGCAGATCGCGCTCAAGGCCCAGGGGGTGGCATTGGGCCAGCGCGTCGTCCTGATGGGTTCGGGGCCGCTGCTGACGCTGGTGGCCTATCAGATGCTCGGGGCCGGGGCTGTGGTCGAGGCGGTGCTCGACACCGCCCCGCTGTCGGCGCAGATCGCGGCCCTGCCTGCCATGTTCGCGCGCCCTGCCCTTGCGCTGCGCGGGCTGTCGATGCGCGCACGGCTGGGGCGGCGCTATCATGCGGGCGTGACATTGCACGAGATCGAGACCGATGTACGAGGGCCGGTCGCGGTGCGTTGGTCCAGTGCCTCTGGCCGGGGAAAGCGCAGCCTGTGCGATACGGTGGGCATGGGGTGGCATCTGCGGGCGGAAACCCAGTTGGCTGGCTTGGCCGGGGCAGAGTTCGACCATAGCGAAATCTGGGCCCAATGGCTGCCGCGCACCGACCGGCTGGGCCGGTTGCGGCCGGGGGTGTATCTGGCGGGCGATGGCCTGCGCATTCTGGGGGCCGACGGGGCAGAAGTGGCGGGTCGTCTGGCCGCCGCCGCCTGTCTGGCGGATATGGGCCGCCCCGCGCCCGAGATCGCCGCCGATCTGGCCCGGCTCGCCCGGCTGGAACGCTTTGCCCAGGGTCTGGCGCGCGCCTTTCCCTGGCCCGCGGCCATGGTCCGCAGTTTGCCAGATACCGCTGTGGTCTGCCGCTGCGAAGGTGTCACGGCGGGCACGCTGCGCGCCACGGTGGACCATGGCGGGGCCGATGCGAACCGGGTGAAGTCGCTGGGACGTATCGGCATGGGGCGCTGCCAGGGCCGGTTCTGCCAGTTGGCGGCGGCGGAACTGATCGCGGCCCATGCCGGCACGGATCCCGCACAGGTGGGGCGCCTGCGCGATCAGGCGCCTGTGCGGCCCGTATTGGCGGGTGCCTTGGCGCGGTCCGGGGGGTCAGGCTGACACGGCGGGCCTGTCAGGCCCGGCGCATCGCCGGCCCCACCGTTGCGCAGGCCATGCGGAGGTAGTCGCGCATCATCGCGGTTCCGCCGGTCAACGGGCGGCTCTTGTGCGTCAGAAACGCGATGGGCACCGTGATCCGGGGCCGAAGCGGTCGGCAGACGATGCCGGGAAATTCCGACCACGGCAGCAATCCGTCCACCACCGCCACCCCCAACCCACTGCGGACAAAGGGAAGCGCGGTCATCGACACGTCGATTTCGATCCCCGGCGCAAAGTCCAGATCCTCTGCCTCGGCGGCGCTGGCCAACAGGCGGGCAGGCAGTGTATCGGCCCGGTAGGAGATCAGCGTATCCTGCGCCAGATCGGCAAAGCCGATCACCTCGTGCGTTGCCAGTGCATGGCCGTCGGGCATCACGCAGACCAGTTCCACCTGCCCCACGGTTTCCACCTCGATATCATGGTGCGGCATGTTGTTCATGACGATCCCCATCGAGATCTCGCCCGTGCGCAGCATGTCCACCACGTTCAGCATGGGTGCGATCAGCGACCTTACGACGATGTCGGGATGCGCTTCGCGGAAGGACATCAACGCCTTGGGAACGATGGCCATGGCCGGCGGGGCAGAGGCCCCCAACCGGACCAGCCCGGTGCGCCCGAACCGCATGTCCTGTGTGCGCCGCCGCAATGCGCCCAGTTCGGAGAAGATCCGCTCTGCCTCGGGGTACAGTTCTTCCGCTTCCTGCGTGGCGACCAGACGGCCGCGCACCCGGTTGAACAGCTTGAAGCCAAGTTGATCCTCGGCATGAAGCAGAATCTGGCTGAGGGCAGGCTGCGAGATATTGAGCATCGCCGCTGCCCCTGTCACGGTGCCGCTGCGCATCAGCATACAGAACACCTCGAGTTGTCGCGCGCGCATCACGTGCTCCTGTCAATGGCGCCACGACGCAAGGGCCGGGGCGATTGAATTGGGCCTCCTTTCGGGGGCGTTGACAAGGGCGGCGGGACGATCGCCGCCCGGAACCCGGATCAGAGGATCACACCAATGATGCAATCCGCGCTTACCCCCGTTGCCGCCAATGGCGCGCAAATCCCGCCCGTCGGCCTGGGCACCTGGCAACTGGCCGGAGATGTCCTTGCGGCCTCGGTTCAGGCGGCGGTTGCGGCAGGGTATCGCCATTTCGACACCGCGCCGCGCTACGAGAACGAAGCGGAGGTGGGCGCGGCGCTGCGGGCCAGCGGACTGGCGCGTGACAGCTATTTTCTGACCACCAAGGTTTGGCACACCGATCTGACGGCCGACGCCTTTCGCCGTTCCGCCGTTCCGCCGAGCGCAGTGTGCAAGTGCTGGGCGTCGGGCCGGTCGATCTGTTGCTGATCCACTGGCCCAATCCGGCGGTGCCGCTGGCGGAAACCATCGGCGCGCTGTGCCAGGCCAGGCGTGACGGGCTGGCGCGGCATATCGGCGTGTCCAACTTTTCGGCAAGCCGCCTGGCGGATGCCGTGGCATTGGCGGATGAGCCGCTGGTGGCCAACCAGTGTGAATATCATCCCCGGCTGGACCAGTCGGCGCTGATTGCGGCCTGCCGTCGCCACGGGGTGGCCTTTGTCGGCTATGCACCCATCGGCAGCGGCAACCTGCTGGATGATCCGCTGTTGGCGACCATCGCGGCACGCCATGACAGGACGCCTGCGCAGATCGTGCTGCGCTGGCATGTCCAGCAAGGTACGGTGGCCATTCCCCGGTCGTCCAACCCCGCGCGGGTGGCGCAGAACATCGACCTTGCCGGTTTCACCTTGACCGATGCCGACATGGCCGCGATTTCTGGCCTCGCCCGGCCTGACGGGCGGCAGTTCAGCCCGGCATGGGTCGAAAGCTGGGACTGACCGCCCCGCGATCACAGGCCGCCCGGCGCGGCCTGTGGTCCTACGTGGCTCAAAGCCCGACAAGTCCCGCAAGACCGCGCGTGTCGGGAATCTCGGCATAGCCATAGAACGGGTTCGCAGGCTCATGGCCACGGTTGACCCAGGCCTTGGATGTGATGCCCAGATCATAGGCCGTCATCAGATCATACCGGAACGACGAGGACACGTGCAGAATATCCTCGGGGCCACAGCCCAGCGTATCCAGCATGTATTCGAATCCGCGATAGCGCGGCTTGTAGGATTGGGCATCCTCGGCCGTCAGCACCTTGTGGAACGGAACCCCCAGCAGCGCGACATTGTGGTGGATCTGTTCATTAGCGGCATTGGACAGGATCACCAGCGGGATCTTGTCGGCGATCCGCGACAGGCCCTCGGTTACATCGGGGTGCGGGCCCCAGGATGGCACCATCGCATAGATCCGTTCGCCATCGGCGCGATCATAGGGGATGCGGTGTTTCTTGCACGACCGCTCGACCGCATTGCAGACCACCTCGCGGAAGGGCTTCCACGGCCCGAGGACTTCGTCGATCCGGTAGCCGCGAAAGCTCTCGATGAAGGCGGTCATCTGGTCGGGCGACAGGCGGTCGCCATAGACGATGCGGGCGCCGCCGGCCATGTCGAAGTTGGTCAGCGTGCCGTAGCAGTCAAAGGTGATGTATTTCGGGCTGAACTGGGCCATGGGTATCCTCGTGGGGCTGTCATGGGCAGCCTAGCGCAGCCGTGCCGCGCAGGTTTGGGCCAATCGAAGGGTTCCGCACAATATCGTTCCGAAATGCAGGCAGGATTCAGCACGCCAGCCCGGCGGATCGCCCTTGCGGGGCTGGACGCAAACCACGGCCCCGCCTAGAACCAAGCAGCGTCCCCCGCCATGAAGGACCGCGCCCTTGGCCGCCCGACTTGACCGCATCGACATGAACATCCTGACCCAGTTGCAGCAGAACGGGCGGATCACCAATGCGCAGTTGGCCGATGCCGTGGGGCTGTCGCCCTCGCCCTGTCTGATGCGGGTAAAGCGGTTGCAGGCCGAGGGGTTCATCACCGGCTATTCCGCCGACCTGGACCTGCGCAAGCTGGGGGACAGCCTGACGATTCTGGTCGAGGTG
Source organism: Gemmobacter megaterium (assembly GCF_900156815.1). GTDB lineage: Bacteria > Pseudomonadota > Alphaproteobacteria > Rhodobacterales > Rhodobacteraceae > Wagnerdoeblera > Wagnerdoeblera megaterium. The sequence goes on along the minus strand of NZ_FTOT01000003.1, from coordinate 416,129 downwards.
ACGCTGGAAAAGCACCGGGCAGAGAGCTTTCAGCGCTTTGAAACCCGCCTGCGCAAATTCCGCGAGGTGGTGGAGTGCCACCTGATCAGCGGCGGCTTCGACTATCTGGTCACTTTCGTGGTGCGCGACCTGTCGCATTACCAATCGATCATCGAGGCGCTGACCGACGATCATGCGGGCATTGCGCAGTATTTCAGCTATGTGGTGATCAAGACCCCGATCCGCCGCCAGCCGGTGCCGCTGCGCCAGATCTTTGAACGCGACGACGATTAGGCACGGCCCGCCACCCGCTGCAAGCGGGCGCGGCAATGGACGTTCCTAGTTCAGCGCCTGACTGATCATTGCATAGTTGCGCGGCCCGGTCGGTTCGCGCAGGCGGCGGTTGAGCCACATATGCGTCATGGTGCTGGCGACCGGCATTCCGCAATGATCGAGGAAATCCGCGAACGGACCTTTCAGCATCAGTGTGTCGATGCGCAGGAATTGCCCGGTATGGGCCGCGATCAGGCTGCTGGCCAGGGCAATTGCCTCGGCGTCGTTTCGGGCGGCCAGCGGCCCGATCAGTTGTCCGCGCCCGAACGTGCGCAACAGGGCATGGCCCACGATCCCGCCCGTCGCATCCAGCAGGACCACGCCTTCGGAATGCGGCAGGATCTCGTGCAGCGCGGCGTCGCGCGGGTGTCCGGTTGCCGCGCGATCCAGCCGCAGGATCGCAGGGCTGTCCTCGGGCGCCATCGCGCGCAGGGTCAGGCCGGGCAGTGGCGGCGGCGGTGGCGGGGCCATCGCTTCGCCCTGTCGCTGATGGCCGATCTGACAGGTCTGAAAGCCAAGCTGTTCATACAGCCGCACTCCCTGCGGAGTGGCGTTCAGCACGATTTCCCGGTCGCCTGCGTCGCGCAGCACCAGATCCATCAGCCAGCGCCCCGCCCCGCGCGATTGCATCCGGGGCGTCGTGATCACCATCCCGACGCTGGCCGCATGATCGCCCATCGGGAACCACAGGGCCGATCCGCTGACGCGCCCGATTTCATCGCAGGCGACATAGCCCTGCGCCAGCGTCATCAACATGCGCAGATCTTCGGTGCGATGGGGCCAGCCAACCCCGACCGTCAGTTCGTGCAGGCGTGGCAGGTCGGTGTCCGTCAGCGGTCGCGCAGTGATGGAATAATGGTCGAGATCCATCGAATCGTGCTGAGACATCGGCCCCTCCCCCTGCTGGTCTGTATTCTTTTCGCACGGAGCCCGCCACGCGACCAGCCCCCAGCCCTGTGCCTCTGCCGCAGGATCTGGCGTTTCGCGGGTCTGGCGCCAAAGTTCCTTTGGCAAGGCTACAGCAGGGCGCGGATGGATTTCAGGAACGGCTCGTAGAACCGCGACATCGGACGCGCGGCATTGGTGGAAATGGCGACGTTCATGTTCACGGTCGGTGCAAAGGGCCGCGCGACCAGCCCGGCAAAGTTGCTCCACCGGACCAGCCCGTCAACCAACCCGATGCCCAGCCCCCCGGATACAAGCGGGACGGCCCCGATGGACGACCCGATCTGGATCGAGACTTCGCGCACCATGCCGTGCTGCGCGAATGCTGCGTTCAAGGCCGGGGCGACATCGGCATGGTTGCCGTATGAGATCAGCTCTCTTCCGGCCAGGTCGGGCGGGCCGATCCGTTCCAGTGCGGCCAGCGGATCATCCTCACGCAGCACGACCATCACGGGGATCGGTGCCAGGATCTCTGTCCGGACGGTCGGCGCCTGGATGGTGGATAGGGTAACGGCCAGATCTATCTCGCCTAGGATCAACTGTTCGGTGATTTCCTTCTTGGGCAGGGCGTGCAGATGCACCTTGACCGTCGGGTGGCTGGCGCGGAACTGGACCAGTGCCTGCGCCAGCACGGAATAGGTGATGGGAGGGCTGGCCCCGATGCGCAACAGGCCGATCTTGTGTTCCCCGATGCTATGAGCCAGATGCTTGAGGCTTTCGATCTCGCGGAACACGCGGTCTGCATCCTCGTACAGCAGATGCGCCTCCATCGTCGGCACAAGACGCCCGCCGATACGTTCGAACAGGTGGTAGTTCAACTGGCTTTCCAGATGGTGCAACACCTTGCTGACGGCGGGTTGCGACACAGCCAGCGAATTGGCCGCGCCAGTGACCGATCCGTCCCGCATGATGGCCCGAAAAACTTCAAGCTGGCGCGCGTTCATCCTGCCTGCCCCGATGGTATCGGCCAAGGATCCCACAGGGCCGGGGCAGGCACAACTGCCTTACAGCGCATACCGGGCGCGCAGCCCCGCGAAAATCGCGGGCAGATCCGCCGTTTCGGGCGCCGCAGCCACCGCATCGAACACGCGGTGTTTCAGAAAGAACCGCCAACCGACCGGAACCGATGCGAGGAATGCTGTCAGCAGGGCATAGCGATCCGGCGTCCAGACCGCTTCGAAGGCCATGCGCTCTGCGCCAAAGCTGTAGGGGCCGGGTGGGATGGTACGGGTGGCGCGGCGGGCGGCGGTTGCGGTCGTGTCGATGGCGTTCCCCGCCAGAACCACCCCATAATCCGCCAGCGCGCTGGCCGCCGAGACATAGCCCTGACGCACATCCTGCAAGACCTGTTCAGGGTCGCGGTCGAACGGATGGCCCCAACCGCCGGCGCCGGGGCCGATGACGCGGATCACGTCATCGGGCTGGCATGCCACCAGATCGGTGTTGCGCAGGTGTTGTGCGCCCTGTCCGGGGTTGCGGATGAACTGCGAGACCTTGCCCGGTTGCGCCCCCGCCACCCCCCAGCCCGGCATGACCGAACGGTTGCGGTTGCGCGCCGTGACCACGGTTTCGGGCTGGGTGATGTGAAATTCCATCACCGCCGACAGACCGCCCCGATATTTGCCCGGTGCGCCGGTGTCCGGCTCCAGCCCATAGCGCAGAAAGCGGATCGGCACCTCGGCCTCGGTGATTTCGATCGGGGTATTGCGCAGAAACCCGGTGGCGCCGCCTGCGCCGTCCGACCCGTCGCCAAAGGGCGTGCCCCCGCCCCCGCCGCCAACTGGCCCGATCGAGGCCATGATGGGCTTGCCGTTCCGCGCCGCGGTCTTGACGTTCATGATCGCATTCCCGCCCGGCGATGCGGCAGGCATCAGATCCGGCAGCGCCTGCACAAAGGCGCCGACCGTCACAATCTGCGTCATGGCGCAGGTCAGCGAGCGCATTCCGACAGCCGCGGGTTTCTGACAGTTGACCACGGTGCCTTCGGGCAGGATGGCGCGCGCCGGGCGCAGGGTGCCAGCGTTCAGCAACAGGGAATTGTCCAGCGTGAACAGCACATAGGTCAGCCCCACCATCACCAGCGGGTGGCGTTCCACCCCGCCTGTGGGCATGTTCAGCGACGATCCCAGTTGCGGGTCGGATCCGGTGTAGTCCAGCACCACTTCGTCGCCGCGCACTTTCAGCGTCAGGGCGATGCGGCAAGGTTTGCCGCCCACGGAATCCTCGTCGGCGTAATCGGCAAAGAAATAATCGCCATCCGGCACGCGGGCCAGAATGGCGCGGGCCTGCGCCTCGGCATAGTCGAGGATCTGTTCCACCCCATCCATGAAATCGTCATAGCCAAAACGGCGGATGATCTCGTGGATCTTGCGTTCACCGATGTTGACCGATGCGATCTGTGCGGTCAGATCGCCCCAGTTCTGATCCGGCATCCGAACATTGGTGCGCAGCACGCGGGCGACAAACGCGTTCATCACGCCCCCTTCCACCAGCTTCACCGGCGGAATGCGGATGCCTTCCTGCTCTATCTCGGACAGGCTGCGCGACAGGCTGGCGGGGACTGCGCCGCCGACATCGGTGTTATGGATGTGGCCGACAACGAAACAGGCCAGTTGGCCCTGCCAGAACACCGGCTTCCAGATGTGGATGTCGGGGGTATGGGTGGCCACGTGCCCCTCGTAGGGGTCATTGGTGATGCAGATGTCGCCTTCGGCATAGTCGAACATCCGCAGCAAGGGGCCATAGTCGATACCGGAATACCATGGCGCCCCGAACTGGCGCGGGTTGGCAAAGGCAAGCCCGTCCTTTGTCACGATGGTGCACGAGAAATCCTCGGTTTCCTTCACAAAGGCGGAATGCGCGGTGCGCATCAGGGTAAAGGCCATGGCATCGGCCGCCGCCCCGCAAAAATTCGCAAGTACCGACAGGTTGCGCTGGTCGATCGCCATGGCTCAGGCCTCCGGGGTGATGACAAGGTTGCCGAACCGCTCGACGGCAATGGCAAAGCCGGGGGGGACAACGGTGGTGGTATCGTCCTGCCCGATGATCGCGGGCGCGTGCAGGTGATGCCCGGCGCGCAGATCCGCACGGGCATAGACGGGCACTTGATGTGCGACGCCATCAAACCAGGCGGCAACGGTTGCCACGGGCCGCGCGTGGGCGGTGGCAACCGGAATTTCGCGGATCGCCGGTTTCGGCGTCGCGCCGGCGATCACCAGCCGCAGGTTCACCAACTGCATGGGCGCGTGGGCATCGGCATGGCCGTAAAGCCGGGTATGTTCGGCATGAAAGGCCGCGCCGATGGCCTGAACCGACAGGTCGGCCGGATCCAGCGGGGTTTCGATCTCGTAGCTTTGCCCGGCATAGCGCATGTCGGCCGACAGCCGGATCTGCCCTTCGCCAGAAAATTGCTGGGACCGAAGCCAGTCGCGCGCCGTTGTCTGCAAGGCTGCCACCGCGTCCGGCAAGGTGGCCAGCCCGGCCGGAGTCACATCGAGATAGAGCGTTCGGATGAAGTCGTTCTTGAGATCCGCGATCAGCCCGCCCAAGGCGGACACCACGCCCGGTGTCGGCGGGACGACAACGCCCTGCATGTTCAATTCGCGCGCCAGAAAACAGGCCAGCATCGCCCCCGCCCCGCCAAAGGCGAACAGGTGGAATTCCCGCGGGTCGATGCCAAAGCGCGAGGTCAGGCCCGAAACCTCGGCATACATGGACGAAACCGAGATGGCGATGATGTCCGATGCCACGTCCTCGACCGAGATGCCCAGCCGGCTTGCCAGCGGTGCCAGCGCGTTGCGGGCTGCGGTGTGGTCCACCGTGACAGCGCCATAACCAAGGGGGGTGTGGCCGATCAGGTTCGAGGCCGCCATCGCATCGGTGATCGTGGGCCGTGTGCCGCCCCGGCCATAGCAGGCGGGGCCGGGGGTGGAACCGGCTGAGTCCGGCCCCACCTTCAAGATGCCCAAAGGGTCGATCCAGGCAACCGACCCGCCCCCTTGCCCGACAGACGAGACCGACACCGACGGCACGTGGATCTGGAAATCCCCGATCACCTCGCCCACGCCATATTGCGCCTGCCCGTCGAGGATGACGGCCACATCCGCCGAAGTGCCGCCGATGTCGAGGCTAAGGACGCGCGGATAGCCGTAGGCCTGCGCCAGATAGCCCGCGCCGATCACGCCCGAGGCGGTGCCCGACAGGATCATCTGCACGCATTCGGCGCGGGCCTGTTCAATGCCCATGACGCCGCCGTTGGTCTTGGTGATGTGCAGCGGGCAGGCGACACCCTGGGCGCGCAGCACCTCTTCGAAACGGTCCAGATAGGTGGCGACGCGCGGCTGGACGTAACCGGAAATCACCGCCGTGATGGTCCGTTCGTATTCGCGGATGATCGGCCAGGTTTGGGCCGACGAGAACACCGGCAGATCGGGCGCAATGTCGGCAATCATGTCGCGCACGGCGCGCTCGTTGGCCGGATTGCGGTAGGAATGCAGGAATGCCAGCACGATCCCCGCACAGCCCGCCGCCCGTGCTGCCGCCACCGCCTGCGCCACATCCTCGGGGTCGGGGGATTTAAGCACGGTGCCCGTCGCCTCTGTCCGCTCGTCGATACCGAACACACGGTTGCGCGGAATCAACGGATCGGGGCGGCGGGAGTAGAGGTTGTGGATCTGCGGAATTTTCAGACGCGCAACCTGAAGCACATCCTCGAAGTTGCGGGTCGTGAACAGCGCGATGTCATGGCCGTTGCGCTGGATCACGGTGTTGACCCCCACCGTGGTGCCATGGGTGAAATAGGCCACCTCGCGCGGGTCGATCCCGTGCCGGTCTGCCAGGGCCCGCAGCCCCGCGACAATCTCTTGCCCCGGTGCGTCGGGGCGGGAGAACACCTTGAGCGTGGTGATCGAGGCATCCGCCTCGTTGAACACTGCAAAGTCGGTGAAGGATCCGCCGACATCGACCCCGATACGATATGCCATGCCTGCCTCGTCTGGTTGCCGTCGCAGGTTGCACCGGGGCGGCAGGCACGGCCAATTCAAAGGGGAATGGCAGGGATAGCCTGTGGTTATGCGGTGGGCGGAACCTTCATATAGCCGTCCGGGTAGGGCACGGGGCGGAATCCGGCCCTTTCATAGATGCCTTGCGCATCGCGGGTGAACAGCAGCCAGTTCGTCACCTGCGTCAGTTCGGGATGGGTGCGGATGACCACGGCCAGCCAGGAGGCCAGCCCCTTGCCGCGATGGTCACGCAGGATGAACACATCGCGCAGGTAGGCGAAGGTTGCGTAGTCGGTCACCAGACGGCCAAACCCCGCAAACGCGCCTGACGGATCGTGGATCACCATGGGCAGCGACGCGTCCAGCGCGCGTTCCAGCCGTGCGCGCGTCATGGTGCTGGCCCAATAGCTATCCTGCGTCAGAAAGCCCAGCACGCGGTCAATGTCCAACTGCGTGCGGTCGGTCGTCAGCGTGTATCCATCGCGGTGCCAGACCTGTGGCGCGATGGTGCGCGGGTCAAAGCTCATCGGCCCATGATCTCCTTGGCCTTGTACCACGCGCCGACCAGCGGCAGGAACCATGGCGTGCCGAAATGACCGGGGATCGCGGGCCAGGGAAGGGCGCGGTAGGGGTTGGCAATGGTGTCGCCGCACAGCATCCGCGCGACCTCGGTGCCCATATGCGTGGCCTCCTGGACACCCGAGCCGCTGAAGCCCAGCACATGGAACAGCCCATCATGTTCGCCGACGCGGGCGAAACGGTCTCGTGTCGCCTCGATCATGCCGCCCCAGCAATAGTCGATTTTCACATCGCGCAGCTGGGGGTGGATCTCCTTCATCGACTTTACAAGAATATCGCCGCTGCTGACATCGACCTTGGGCGACGAGATGGCGAATTGCGCCCGCCCGCCAAAGATGATGCGGTTGTCGGGCGAGATGCGGTAGTAGTGGCCCAGCCCCTTGGCCACCGTGACCGTGCGGTGGTTCGGGATGACGCTGTCGATCATCGCTTGCGGCAGCTGTTCGGTGGCGATGACAAAGCTGCCGATCGGTACGATGCGGCGGCGGAACCAGCCGAACGGGCCCTTGGCGGAGATGCCGGTGGCGACAACCACGCGATCCGCCTCGATGGTTCCGCGCGCGGTTTCCACCCGGTGGCGATGGCCGTTCAGCCGCACAAGTCCCGTGACCGGCGTATCGGTGTGAATGCGGGCGCCATGGCGCACGGCGGCTTCGGCCATTCCCACGGTGAAGCGGCCGACATGCAACATGCCACTGCGCGGATAGATCACCCCGCCGTGGAACATGTCCGACCCGATTTCCGACCGGATATCCTTGGCGGGAACGGTATAGACCTCGGGGTCGGCTTCGCGGTTGACCAGATCCACATATTTGCGGAACCCGTCAAAGGCCGCAGGCGACATGGCCAGTTTCAGCTTGCCCACCCGGCGAAAGGAACAGTCGATCCCCTCGCGCGTTGCAATCGCCTCGACCTCGTCCACGGCGGCGTTGTAGCTGTGGAATAGTCCGCGTGCGGTCTCTGCGCCATATTTGCGCATGATCTCGGCATAGTCATGGAAAAAGCCGGTGTTGCACTGGCCCCCGTTGCGCCCCGAGGCCAGCCCGCCCACATCGCCTGCCTCCAGCAGCACAACATCGGTGCCCCGCCGCGCCAGTTCCAACGCACAGGACAGGCCGGCAAATCCGCCGCCGATCACAACCACATCAGCCCGCCCCTCTACCGGGCCTTGCGCGGCAGAGGCAAAGGGGGTGCGGGTATCGAGCCAGTAGGGGACGAGTTTCATCGGGGGCGCTTTCGGCAATGGGGTGTCAGGTCAGTCTAGGCCCCGTTTCGGCGCAGGGAAGCGGGGTTTTGCAGGGCGATGGGCGCAGGGAATGCCGTATGTCGATGTCCCTTCGGCAGCTTCTGCGCAGCGGGCCGGTGTTCAATGGCCCAAAGCAGGAGCCCGCCATGACACCGACCGCCATCCTTGCAGATCTGGTTGCCATCCCCTCTGTCTGTGGCACGCCGAATGGCGAGATTGCCGCACGGGTTCAGGCCGCGCTTGCCGCGCATGGCCTGCCTTGCCATGTTGTGCCAGGGCCAGAGGCCGACCGCGCAAACCTGTTTGCAACCATTGGCCCGGCGGATCGGCCTGGCCAAGTTTTGTCGGGCCATATGGATGTGGTGCCTGCCGATCCGGCGGGCTGGGGCAGCGATCCATTCCGGCTGGTGCAGGCAGGCGGGCGGCTTACGGGCCGGGGTGCCGTGGACATGAAGGGCTTTCTTGCCTGTATGATTGCCATGGTGCCCGAGTTCCTGGCGATGCCACTGCAACGGCCCGTTCATCTGGCATTTTCCTATGACGAGGAACTGGGCTGCCGGGGTGTTCCGCACCTGTTGGCCCGGATCGACGAGTTCTGCGCCCGGCCCATGGGGTGTATCGTGGGCGAACCCAGCGACATGCAGCCTGTGCTGTCGCACAAGGGCAAGGTGGCGATGGAACTGGGCTTTGCCGGGCAAAGCGGCCATTCCTCGACCCCGGCGCAGGGATTGAACGCGATCTATCCGGCGGCACGGCTGGCTGCCTGTGCAGGCGACATGGCGGCGGCGCTGGCCACTGGCCCGGTTCAGGACGCGCTGTTTGATCCGCCGCATTCCACGCTTCAGGTTGGCACCATCCGCGGCGGCATCGGGGTGAACGTCATCCCGGATCGCTGCGTGATGGAGGTGGAGCTGCGCACCATTCCGGGACAGGACGCGGACGAGGTTCTGTCTATCCTGCTGGCCGAACAAGACCGGCTTGCCGCAGAAACCGGCGCTGGGATACTGCGGCGCGAGCTGTCGCGCTATCCTGCATTGGCCGCGCAAAGCGACGAACTGGCGGCACTGGCCGCCCGGATTTCGGGCCTGCCCCCGCGCCAGTCGGTCAGCTATGGCACCGAGGCGGGGCTGTTTGCCCGCGCGGGCATTCCCGCCATCATCTGCGGCCCCGGTTCGATCACCCGCGCGCACAAGCCTGACGAGTATATTCTGGACAGCGAACTGAATGCCTGCATGGCCATGCTGCGCGCCCTTGGCGCCGAGCTGTGCCGCTGAGCCGCGCAGCACGATCTGCCATGGACCGGCCGCGAAACGCCATTACCGGGCACGCAGCGCGCGGCCTGTTCGGCAGGAACTACCGGCCCGGCCCGCTAGACTTTGACCAACACAACGGAGCCAACCCATGATCCCCAACGCTTTGGTCGAACTGGACCGCCGCCATCTGGTCCACCCTGTCACCGCATACCGCACGCATGAGGAACGCGGTGCGACGGTGCTGAAATCCGCCTCTGGCGTGCATCTGTTCGACGAGGCTGGGAACAGGTATCTGGACGGCTTTGCGGGCCTGTGGTGCGTGAACGCAGGTTATGGCCAACAGGCGCTGGTCAATGCGGCAACCCATCAGATGGCGCAATTGCCCTATGCCACCGGCTATTTCCACTTTTCCAACGAGCCTGCCATCCGGCTGGCCGCCGAACTGGCCGACCGTGCGCCGGGCGATCTGAACCACGTGTATTTCACGTTGGGCGGGTCGGATGCGGTGGATAGTGCGGTGCGCTTTACCCACTATTATTTCAACGCCATCGGGCAGGGTGCGCGGCGCAATTTCATCTCGCTGGAGTACGGCTATCATGGGTCCAGCACCACCGGATCGGGGCTGACGGCGCTGCCGGTGTTCCACGCCGGGTTCAATGTGCCGTTGCCGAACCAGCACAAGATCCCCTCGCATTATGCCTATCGCAACCCGGTGGGCACCGATCCGGCGGCCATCATTGCGGCCTCGGTACAAGCCTTGCGCGACAAGGTGGCAGAGCTGGGGGCCGACACCGTCGCCGCGTTCATCTGCGAACCCGTGCAAGGCTCGGGCGGGGTTCTGGTGCCGCCCACCGGCTGGCTGCCGGCCATGCAGGCCGCCTGCCGCGACCTGGGGATCCTGTTCATCGTGGACGAGGTGATCACCGGGTTCGGCCGCATCGGCCCGCTGTTCGGCTGCGAGGTCGAGGGGCTGGAGCCTGACATGATCACGGCGGCCAAGGGCCTGACTTCGGGCTATGTGCCGATGGGCGCCGTGTTTCTTTCTGACCGCATCTATCAGGCAATGGCGGACGGGGCCGGAGCGGCGATGGTGGGGCACGGGTTCACCTATTCCGCCCATCCGGTCAGTGCCGCCGTGGGTCTGGCGGCGCTGAAGCTGTATGAGGACGGGTTGCTGGCCAATGGCCAGGCCTCCGGCGCGCATCTGATGGCGCGGCTGGTGGAATTTGCCGACCATCCGCTGGTGGGCGATGTGCGCGGCATTTCGATGCTGGCCGCGTTGGAAGTGGTGGCGAACAAGGATACCAAGGCGCTGTTCCCCGCCGATCTGGGCATCGGGGCGCGCATGGCGGCGGCGGGCAACCGGCAAGGTGTGATCTTTCGCGCCTTTCCGAACGGAACCATCGGCCTTGCACCCAGCCTGAACTACAGCCTGTCCGATGTGGACGATCTGGTCGCGCGCCTGCGCGCCACGCTGGACGAGGTGCTGGACGCGCCCGACGTTCGTGCCGCCATGCGCAGCTAGGCGGGTGGCAAGGCGCCGAATCGTACTGGCGCCGCGCCGCTGTCGTGTCCGAACCGCCCGATGAGCTCAGGCGCCCCGCCGGGGCGCCTTTTCCTGTGCGACGCGGATCGCATCATCCGGCCTGCATATGCGCCGTTTCCTGCGGCATCTGCCGAAGGTTCACCCCCACCCATAATTCAGGGTTATGCGCTGCCCCACTGTTTTGATTGGCCGCGCGCGCCCCAAGGGTTCAGGTTTTCTGGCACCGGACCTCAGAGCCCGACCGACAACAGGGAAGACCACGCCATGACAAAACTTTGCCGACTGACCCTGATGGCCGCCACGCTGGCCACCGCCACAGCGCTACCCGTCGCCGCCCAGACTGTGACCTATGCCACCGATGGCGGAACCATCCTGGATGTGATGAACAAGACGTTGATCAAACCAGCCGAAGACAAGCTGGGCATCCGCGTCATCACTGATCCCAGCGCCGACCGCTATCCGGTGGTCAAGGCACAGGTCGCCTCGGGCAAGCCGATCTGGGATATTTTTGACGCCTCGGCCGGCTATTGCGCCCGCGGTGTGATGGAAGGGCTGCTGGAGCCGCTGGACTACAGCCTGCTGCCCAATGCAGAAACCGTGCCCGATGCGTTCAAGGACGAACATTCGGTCGGGCTGTCGGCCTATGCCACCGTGCTGGCTTACAACACCGACACTTTCGGCGATGCAGGGCCGCAAAGCTGGGCCGATTTCTGGGATGTCGAAAAGTTCCCTGGCCGCCGCGCCCTGCGCAACTATGCCCGCCCCACACTGGAACTGGCGCTGCTGGCCGATGGTGTGGCCCCGGCGGATCTCTATCCGCTGGATGTGGACCGCGCCTATGCCAAGCTGGAAGAGATCAAGCCGCATATCGCCGTCTGGTGGACCTCGGGCGCCGAAACCGCGCAGTTGCTGGTCGATGGCGAGGTGGACATGCTGCCGTTGTGGGATGGCCGCGCGGCGACGGCCGTGGGCGAAGGTGCGCCCGCGACCTTTACCCGCAATCAGGCGATCATGGAGTATACCTGCCTGGCCGTGCTGAAAGGCACCCAGAACAAGGAAGCCACCTTGAAATTCATGAACGAACTGCTGGATCCCAAAGGGCAGGCAGGCTGGGCGACCGATTATACCACCGGCCCGCTGAACACCGCCTTTGCCGAGTTCATGGAGCCAGCGCGCCTTGAAAGCCTGACCACCGCGCCTGCGAACATCGCCATTCAGGTGCCGCTGAATGCCGCATGGTGGGCGTCGTCCGAAGGTGAGGCAGCCGAGCGCCGCTGGCTGGACTTCATGCAGAAGTGATCGCACGCCCCGGACGCGCCAGGCGGTGCGTCCGGGCACATTTGCCCCACAGGCACGATCCGCGCGGGTTCCGCCCCGGATGACCATACAGGATCCCTCATGACCGATCTTTCCAACGCAGCCGGGATTGCGCGCGCGGAACGTGCCGAACAACGCGGCTATTTGCTATTGTTCCTGCCGGCGTTGCTTTTGGTGCTGGTGTTCCTGGGGGCGCCTCTTGGGTTGCTGTTCGTCCAGTCACTGCGCGAGGGGGACAGCTTTTCGCTGATCCACTATGCCCGGATCCTGGACGAACCGATCTACTGGCGGACCTATTCCGAGACGCTGAAGATCAGCCTGATCGTGACCGTCCTGTCGATCCTGCTGGGGTTCCCGCTGGCCTATGCTGCCGCCGTCGCCTCGCGCGGGTGGTCCACGCTGATCCTGGCGCTGGTGATGCTGCCGTTCTGGACCAGCGTTCTGGTGCGGACCTATGCCTGGCTGGTGGTGCTGCAACGGCGGGGGATCATCAACACAACCCTGCTGAACCTGGGCGTGATCGACGCGCCGCTGTCGCTGTCGCACAACTTTACCGCCGTGCTGATCGGGATGCTGCATGTGATGATCCCGTTCATGGTATTCCCGCTTTACGCCGCCCTGTCCAAGATCCCGCAGGAACTTACCCAGGCCGGGCATTCGCTGGGGGGCGGGGCGTTCTATGTGTTCCGCCGCGTCGTGCTGCCCTTGTCGGCGCCGGGGATGATGGCCGGGTCGGTGCTGGTGTTCATCCTGTGCCTTGGCTTTTACCTGACACCGGAACTGTTGGGCGGGGGCAAGACGATCATGGTGTCGTCGCTGGTGCAGCGGAACGTCGAACTTTACCTGCAATTCGGGGCGGCAAGTGCGGTGGCCATGGTGCTGCTGGCGCTGGTCTGCACGATCTTCTGGGCGGTGGACCGGGTGTTGCCGGTCGAGAAAATCGTCGGAATGCGCTGAGGACCATGCCATGACCCTGTCCCGCCTTGCCCTGTGGATCGTTACGGCGCTGATCCTGTTCTTCATGGTGATGCCCATCGTCATCGTCTTTGTGATGTCGTTCTCCGACTCGCGCTTCCTGTCTTTTCCGCCCAAGGTGCTCAGCCTGCGTTGGTACGAGGCGTATTTCGGCAACCGTGACTGGATGGATGCGACGTGGAACAGCTTTCTGCTGGCCACGCTCACCACGCTGATCACCGTGCCCATCGGCACCGCTGCGGCCTATGCCGCCAATGTCTCGCAGTCGAAACTGGTGCGGCGGATGCAGATCGTGCTGCTGACGCCGGTGATGGTGCCGGTGATCATCCTGGCAGCGGGGCTTTACATGGTCTATGCGCAGGTCGGGCTGGTGGCGACCAAGACCGGGTTGGTGTTCGCCTTTGCCATGATGAACCTGCCCTATGTGTTCATCGCCGTGCTGGCCGGCCTGCGGTCGTTCGACATGAACCAGGAAGACGTGGCGCGCAGTCTGGGGGTGAGCCGCCTGACCGCCTTCATGAAGGTGACGCTGCCGCAGATCCGGCCTTCGGTCATCACGGGCGGCCTGTTCGCCTTTATCGGCGCGCTGGACGAAACCGTCGTGTCGATCTTTATCGCCGGGGGCGAGAACCAGACCCTGCCGCGCCGCATGTTCATGAGCCTGCGCAACGAGATTGACCCGACCATCGCGGCGATCAGTTCGGTTCTGATCTCGATCTCCTTTGCGCTTGTCATCATCTCCAGCCTGCGCGGCCGCAAGGCCCGGACCGGGCACGCATGAAAGGACCACCTGCATGACCACCAATTTCGTTCCCGTCCGGGTGGCCGACCTGACCAAGACCTATGGCACGTTCCATGCGCTCAAAGGGGTGTCGCTGGATATCCGCGCGGGCGAGTTCGTGTCGATCCTTGGCCCTTCGGGATCCGGCAAGACAACCATGCTGCAAATCATCGGCGGCTTTGCGCGGCCCAGCTCGGGGCGGGTCTGGTTTGGCGATGCCGATGTGACGCTGTTGCCGCCGCAAAAACGTGATATCGGCGTCGTCTTTCAGAACTACGCGCTGTTCCCGCATCTGTCGGTGGCGGAAAACATCGCCTTTCCGCTGCGGGCCCGCAAGATGCTGAATGCCGAGATTATGGCCCGTGTGGACAAGGCGCTGGCCACGGTGGAACTGTCGGGCTATGGCGCGCGGCCCATCGCCAAGTTGTCCGGCGGCCAACGGCAACGTGTGGCCCTGGCGCGCGCCATCGTCTTCGAACCGCGGCTGATCCTGATGGACGAACCGCTGTCGGCACTGGACAAGAACCTGCGCGAGACGATGCAGATGGAGCTGCGCAGCCTCCATGCCAAGCTGGGCGCGACCATCGTCTATGTCACCCATGACCAGCGCGAGGCGCTGACCATGTCGGACCGGGTCGCCGTGATGAATGCGGGCCGTATCGTCCAGATCGACAGTCCGCGCGCGCTGTATGCCAGCCCGGCGGATGATTTCGTTGCCGGGTTCGTCGGCGAGTCCACCCTTGTGCCGGTTGCCCGTGCAGGGGTGGATACGGTGCGGCTGGGGGATGCCGTCCTGCGCAGCGCGCGGGCATTGCCGTCCGGCGATCAACTGCTGATCGCGTTGCAGGCCGAGGCGCTGTTGCCCTGCGAGCCGGACGAGGCGGCGGCGGACAGCAACTATCTGTCCGGCACGGTGCGCGATGTGGTATTCCAGGGGGAAAGCCTGAAGGCCGAGGTCGCGTTGCCCGGCGGGGCCGAGATCGGGTTCCGCATTCCCAGTCACCACTACAACACGGCAACCCTGCCGCGTCCGGGCGAAACCGTGCGGCTGAAGCTGCATGTCCAGGATACGGAGATCGTGCCGCGCTCTGCCGCGACCTGAACGGGGGCAGGCGGTGCCGCCTACCCCCTGCGTGCCGTTCAGGTCACAAAGACGTAGATCTTGCGCACCTTTTCAATGGTGTGCCAGGTGCCCACATAGCCGGGTTTCATGACAAAACTGTCCCCGGCACGATAGATCACCGGATCATGGCCATCCTCGGTCAGTTCGACCACACCTTCAAGAATGTGGCAGAATTCATAGGCTTCGCCCTTGATCGACCGGGTGGTGCCGGGCGTGGCCTCCCAGATGCCGGTATCCACCTGCCCATCGCGCGAGGCGTCGACGGCCCATGTGGTAAAGCTAGGGTCGCCCGCAATCAGACGATCCGGGTCGGATTTCGACTGACGCGCTTCGGCGGCATTGGCGATGGAAATGGTCTTGAGAAGGGACATGGTTGCTCCAAGGATTTCGGAGGGTCCAGTCTTGCACGGCTTGCGCAGGACATCGTGCCAAAGCGCGGGCCGGAACAGCCGATCCTTTCGTTCGGCACCCATCCGGCGGCCGATCATGGCGCAGATCGGCATGCCGCAGATTGTTGCGCGGATGTCGGACAGGAAAGCAGCCGCTTCTGCCATGCCCCTCACTGCGCCCTCACCACCGCGCACCACCCCTGCTAGACTGACGCCGACCTGAAGGAGCCTGACATGACCCTGCGCTTTGCCCCCGATGACCTCTCGCTGCCCCAGGGCCATTATGTCGGTGGGCGCTATCGCCCGGCGGTGGGGCAACTGGCGTTGCAGCGGCCCAGCGATGGCGCAGGGTTTGCCGACTGTCCTGTCGCCGATGCGGTGCTGGTGGACGAGGCGGTACAGACCGCCCGCGCGGCGCTGAAATCCAGCGGCTGGGCCGGCATCCGCCCACGCGACCGGGTCAGGGTGCTGCACGCCTGGGCCGATCTGATGCTGGCCGAGGCGCCACGGCTGGCGCAGCTGGAGGCGGTGGCCTCCACCCGCCCGGTCGATGCGGCAGCAGCAGGCGACATTGCCATTTCCGCCGAACAGATCCGGTTCTTTGCCGAATTCGCCGACAAGGAAGGCGGCGATGTCGTGCCGACCGATGACAGCTCGCTTGGCATGATCCTGTCGGAACCCTATGGCGTGGTGGGCGCCATCACCCCGTGGAACTTTCCGGTCTCGATGGCCGCGTGGAAACTGGGGCCGGCCCTGGCGGCGGGGAATGCAGTTGTGCTGAAACCGTCTGAAATGACACCGTTTTCCACATTGTACATGGTGGAATTGGCCGAACGCGCGGGCTTGCCGCCGGGGCTGGTGAATGTCGTACTGGGCAATGGGCCTGTCACCGGAAACGCCATCACCGGGCACCCAGAGATTGCCAAGATCAGCTTTACCGGATCGACCGGGGCAGGGCAGGCGATCATGGCCAATATCGCCCGTCATGGGGTCAAGCCGATGACGCTGGAACTGGGCGGCAAATCCCCGCAACTGGTGTTCGACGACGCCGATCTGGACCTGGCCGCGCGCTGTGTGGCGGCGGGCATCACCTCGAACGCCGGGCAGGCTTGCGTTTCGGGATCGCGCCTGCTGGTGCATGAAAGCGTGGCTGGCGCGCTGGTCGACCGCATCCGCGCGGCGATGGCCCTGCTGGTGCCGGGCAATACCTGGGATGGTGGCACGCCGTTTTCGCCCATCATCTCGGCCCGCCAGTTGGACCGGATCGACGGTATCGTGCAGGCTGCGGTGGCCCAGGGCGCCGAGTTGATCTGCGGCGGCGAACGGTTCGACAGGCCGGGGTATTTCTACCGCCCGACGATCCTGTCGGGGGTCGGCGAAACCTCTCCTGCCGTAACCGAGGAAATCTTTGGCCCCGTCCTGACGGTGCAGACATTCGCCACCGAGGACGAGGCGATTGCGCTGGCCAGCCATCCTACCTATGGCCTGTGCGCAGGCGTCTTCACGCGGGATCTGTCGCGGGCGGTGCGGGTGACGCGCGCGTTGGAGGCCGGGACCGTCTGGGTCAACCGCTACAACCGTTCGCTGGACCATATCCTGCCGACGGGGGGCTACAAATCCTCGGGGCTGGGCAAGGATCTGGGCCGCGCGGCCTATCAGGCGAACCGGCGTCAGAAATCGGTCCTGATCGGGCTGTAAGGGAAACGGGCCCGGCAGGACCGGGCCCGTTTCACAAGGCGGGGGAGCATCCGCCCCGGTGGTCAGAGACCGCCGATATGGAACGTCTTGACCTCGAGATATTCCTCGATCCCCAGATGCGAGCCTTCGCGGCCCAGCCCCGATTGCTTGACGCCGCCAAAGGGCGCCACCTCGGTCGAGATCAGGCCGGTGTTCAGCCCGACCATCCCGGAGTCCAACGCCTCGCCGACACGGAAGGCGCGGGCCAGATCGCGGGTGTAGAAATAGGCGGCAAGGCCAAAGGGGGTATCATTGGCCATCGCTACCGCCTGATCCTCGGTTTCAAACCTGAACAGGGGGGCGACGGGGCCAAAGGTTTCCTCGGTGGCCAGTTGCATGGCGGTGGTGGCATCGCGCAGGACCACGGGGGTCACATATTGCGCGCCATCGGGGCCGGGGGCGGCGCCGGACATCACGCTGGCGCCCTTGGCCAGCGCATCTGCGACATGGCGGTTGATCTTGTCCACCGCAGCGGCGTTGATCATGGGGCCGATCTCGGTGCCCTGTGCCAAGCCGTCGCCGACCTTCATCGCGTTGACACGGGCGGCCAGACGGTCGGCAAAGGCGTCATAGATGCCGTCCTGCACCAGAATGCGGTTGGCGCAGACGCAGGTCTGGCCACCGTTGCGGAATTTCGACTGGATCGCGCCTTCGACCGCGGCGTCCAGATCGGCATCGTCGAACACGATGAACGGCGCGTTGCCGCCCAGTTCCAGCGACAGCCGCTTCAGCGTGGGGGCGCATTGTTCCATCAGCAGCGCGCCGATGCGGGTGGATCCGGTGAAGGACAGTTTGCGCACGACGGGGTTGGCGGTCAATTCTGCGCCAATCGCCTGCGGCATCCCGGTCAGCACGTTGATCACGCCCGGCGGGATCCCTGCGCGTTCGGCCAGCACGGCCAGTGCCAGCGCCGAATAGGGGGTGAAATCCGACGGCTTGATCACCACGGTGCAACCCGCCGCCAGCGCGGGCGCCACCTTGCGGGTGATCATGGCGTTGGGAAAGTTCCAAGGTGTGATGATGGCGCAGACACCGACCGCCTCTTTCAGCACAAGGATCCGGCGGTTGGCCGTGGGGGACGGGATGGTGGATCCGCAAATGCGCCGCGCCTCTTCGGCGAACCATTTGATGAAGGAATTGCCATAGGCGATCTCGCCCTTCGCCTCGGCCAGTGGCTTGCCTTGTTCCAATGTCAGCAGGCGGGCCAGATCGTCGGCATGTGCGGCCACCAGCGCAAACCAGCGGTCCAGCAACGCGGCGCGGTCGGCGGCGGTCCGGGCCTTCCACGGGCCAAAAGCGGCCCCGGCAGCGGCGATGGCGGCGCGGGTATCGTCGGCGGTGCAGTCCGGCACGCGGCCCAGTTCCTTGCCTGTCGCCGGATTCAGCACGGCAATGGTTGCCCCGTCCGACGCTGCGCGCCATTGGCCCCCGATCAGGCAGGTGTCGCGGAAAAGATCGGTGTCGGCCAGTCCATGCATGGTGTTTTCCTTGGTTGCCATTCTGGCAGGATGGATCGGTTCGGCCGAAAACTCCTGCCGTTCCGCCCTGTTTCGCCGCAGGTCCTGCTGGAATTGCCTGCATGACGGCAGCATATCGCGTGCATTCCTGCGATGCTGGGGCAAATGCAGAAGGAGACCGCCATGCCCGCCCACCGTATCGCCCTTATTCCCGGTGACGGAATCGGCCCCGATGTGACCCGCGCCGCATGGGAGGTGCTGACCCGCGCCACGGCGCTGGACGGGGCCACGCTGGAGGGAGAGTGGTTCGACTGGTCTTGCGAAACCTGGGTCAAGACCGGCCGCATGATGCCCGAAGATGGCATCGAAATCCTGCGCGGATATGATGCCATCCTGCTGGGCGCGGTTGGCTGGCCTGCGACGGTGCCGGATGCGGTATCGCTGCACGGGTTGCTGCTGCCGATCCGCAAGGCGTTCGTGCAATATGCCAACATCCGCCCGCATCGCCTGTTGCCCTGCGTCACCGGCCCCCTGCGTGCCGAAGGGTTCGACATCCTGTGCATCCGCGAGAACACCGAAGGCGAATATTCCGGCGCGGGCGGCCGCGTGCATCAGGGCACGGCGGACGAGGTGGCGGTGGAAACCTCGATCTTCACGCGGGCGGGGGTCGAACGGATTTTGCGCTTTGGCTTTGAACAGGCGCGCAAGCGGCGGGGCAAGCTGGCCTCGGTCACGAAATCCAATGCGCAGAAATATTCGATGGTGTTCTGGGACGAGATGACCGACCGGCTGGCCACCGATTACCCCGACGTCGAGGTCAGCCGCTATCACATCGACGCCATGGCCGCGCGGATGGTCATGGCCCCTGAAAGCCTGGACGTGGTTGTCGCCTCGAACCTGTTTGGCGACATCCTGACCGATCTGGGCGCGGCCATTCAGGGCGGGCTGGGCTATGCGGCCTCGGCCAATATCAACCCCGACCGTTCGGCGCCGTCGATGTTCGAGCCGGTGCATGGGTCGGCCCCCGATATTGCGCATCTGGGCATCGCCAACCCCATTGCCACGATCTGGTCGGGCGCGATGATGCTGGAGCATCTGGGCGAAGGCGCGGCAGCCGCGCGCGTGATGGCGGCGATCGAAGGCGCGACGGCAGCGGGTATCGGAACCGTGCCGGGCAAGGACAAGACAGATGCGATCGCGGCAGCCGTGCTGGCCCGTCTGGGCTGAGGCCGCACCCGGCCAGAACATCATGCAGATACGGGGGCCATTGGCCCCCGTTTTCACATTCAACCCTCACATCCTACATCCGGTCGTTGCGCACATCCAGCGCGTCGCGCAAGCCATCGCCAATGAAGTTGAAGCTGGTCACGGCGATAGTGATGGTCAGGCCGGGAATGATGGCCAGCCATGGCGCCTTGTCCAGATACTGTTGCGCGCCGTTCAGCATGTTGCCCCAGCTTGGCAGCGGTGGCTGGATGCCATAGCCCAGAAAGCTGACATAGGCCTCTAGCAGGATGGCACGGGCAACGGTCAGCGTTGCCGCCACGATGATCGGGCCGATGACATTCGGCAGGATCTCGCGGAACATGATATGCGCGCCCGAAAGGCCCAGCATACGGCCCGCCAGCACGAATTCCCGCTCGCGAAGTGACCGAACCTCTGCCTCGACGATGCGCGCCACCTCCATCCAACTGGTGACGGCAATGATCACGGTGATCATCGTCGGGCTGGGCTTTAGCAGCGCGGCCAGCGCCAGAACCAGAAAGATCGAGGGAAAGGCCAGAAACGCGTCCACAAGACGCATCAGCGTGGCGCCGATCCAACCGCCGCGATAGCCCGCGACCACGCCGATCACCGCACCGATCAGCGTTGACAACAGCATCGCGGCAAAGCCGACCAGCAGCGAGATGCGCCCGGCCTCCAGCAGACGTGCGGCAATATCGCGGCCCAGCGGGTCGGTGCCCAGATAATGCTGTCCGGTCAGCGGCGGGGCAAAACGCGCGCGCAGGTCGATGTGCAGTGAATCATAGGGCAGCAGCCACGGGCCGACGATGCAGGCCAAGGTCAGCGCCGTGATCATCACCATGCCCACCAGGGCCAGACGGTGGCGCATGAACTTGCGCACGGCGCGGTTCTGCCACCAGCGGCTGCGGCCCGACGAGGAAGCGGCAAGGGTAGTCATGGATAAATCCTCCGGGTCGCGTCAGCCAAGGCGGATGCGCGGATCAACCATCGCCACGACGATATCGGCGATCAGGTTTCCAAGCAGGGTCAGGATGGCCGAAAACATCAGCAACCCCATCACGACGGGATAGTCGCTGTACCCCAGGCTATCCAGGAACAGCCGCCCCATGCCGGGCCAGGTGAACACGGTTTCGGTCACCAGCGCGCCACCCAGAATCGAGGGCAGGTGCATCCCCGCAAGGGTGATCATCGGCAACAGCGCATTGCCCACCACATGCTTGCGCAGCACGCGGCGCTCCGGGACGCCCTTGGCGCGGGCGGTCTTGATGAAATCCTGGCTGATCACGTCCAGCGTGGCCGAGCGCATGTAGCGGCTCCAGGTGGCGACATTGACCAGCGACAGGACGATGCTGGGCAGGATCAGGTGGTGCAGGTAGTTCAGCGCCGATTCCTTGCCGATCGTGTACATGTTGCCCGCTGGCACCCAGCCAAGTTCCAGCGAAAAGACATAGATGCCGATCAGGCCGAACCAGAACGTCGGGATCGACAGGGCGATCATGGCGCCGACGGTCGCAGCATAGTCAAAGCCGGAATACTGGTGCGTCGCGCCGCGGATGCCGATCCAGGTGCCAAGCGCGATGGCGATCACCGTGGACGACCCCATCAGCAACAGCGTGGCGAACAGGTGGCGGCGGATCACCTCCAGCACCGGGGCGCCATCGCGGTAGGATGTCCCCCAATCGCCTTGCAGCATCCGCCAGGCCCAGTCGGCATATTGCACGGGCAGCGGGCGGTTCAGGCCCATCTGCTCGGACAGTCGTTCGATGTCAGCCTGGGTCATGCCTGGGTCCAGCGTGAATTGCGCCAGCGGCCCACCGGGCATGAGGTTCAGCACCAGGAACCCGATGATCGACACGATCACCAGCAGGATGATGCTCTGCCACAGACGGTTCAGCAGGAATACTAGCATTCGGCCCTCTATTCGACCCGGACAACAGGCAGGGTTGGGTGTGCCGCCCGGCAGTCAGGGCCGGGCGGCACGTTATGGTCGGATCAGCCTACCCATTTCCAGGCAGCGGCGTGCCAGGATTCGCTGCGGGTGTTGCCGTTGTGCTCGACCCCTTCGATCCCGGCTTTCCAGCCGCGGGCGGAGTTGTCCGAGAACAGCGGCAGGAACGGCAGTTCGGCGCGGATGATGTCCTGCACCTCGTCATAGATCGCCTTGCGGGCCTCGGGGTCGAATGTACGGCTGCCCTGCTCCAGCAGTTCATCCACCCGCGCGTTCTTGAACTGCGAGTTGTTGGACCCGCGTCCGCCCTGTGCCGCGATGGCGGTGGAATGGAAACGGTTGGTCACATCGGGATCGGCGCCAATCAGGAAGGTGATGCCGACAACCACGCTGTCGAACTGCGATTGGGTCCAGAACTCTCCCCAGATCACGGCGGCGGGCAGGTTCTCGATCGTCATCTCGACGCCGATTTCGCGCAGGGTCTGCTGCATGAATTGTTGCAGTTGCTCGCGCAGCTGGTTGCCCGAGGTGGTCGAGTTCTTGAAGGCCAGCCGCACACCGTCCTTGACGCGAATCCCGTCGGCACCCGGCACCCAGCCGGCATCGTCCAGTAGCTTGCGGGCATGATCCAGGTTGAATTCATGCTTGGGCAGGTCGGCCTTGTTGTAATAGGACGTGCGCGGCATGAAGGTTTCGACCGATTCCGGCAGGCCATAGTACAGCGCGTCGATGATCGAGGATTTGTCGATCGCGGCATAGATCGCCTCGCGCACAGCGAGTTCCTTGAACTGCGGGCGCTCGTTGTTCAGGTAGATGCATTCCACCGACGACGACGGCACCAGAGTCACGACCCTGCCCGGCAGTTTCGAGGCTTCTTCATAGTTGTCAGGCGTGATGTACTGACGGCCCAGCAGGTCGATGTCGCCGCTCTTGAACTGGGTATAGAGCACGGTGCCATCGGGAATGTACTTGAACACCAGCTGTTCGATATAGGGCCCTTCGCCGTGATAGTCGGTGTTGGCCACCAACGAGACCAGGTCACCCGCAACACGGTTCTGGAACTTGAAGGCGCCGGTGCCGATCGGGTTCTGGTTGAACGCTGCGGTGTTCGGGTCGGCCTCGGCTTCCAGGATGTGCTTGGGCACCATGAAGGTCTCGGTCAGGAAGGACATATAGGGCGCGAACGGGCGCTCCATCTTCCACGTGATCTCGGTCGGCGAGACGACGGTGATGTCCTTGACCAGCGAATGGCCAATGGTGCGCCAGCTGCGGAAGTTCGGGTTGACGATCAGCTCCAGCGTGTATTTCACGTCTTCTGCCGTAAAGGGGGCCCCATCGTGCCACTTCACGTCGTCACGCAGCTTGACCCGCCATTCCAGACCGTCGGCGGAAATGCCGCCATTGTCCTGTGTCGGCACTTCGGCAGCCAGGTTCGGCACGATCGTGCCATCCGGCATGACACGGAACAGCGCGTCAAAGACCGAGAAATGCACCGCGTCATCGACTTCGATCTTGACCATCAGCGGGTTGAGAACCGTGACCTCCTGCGAGATGCCGACGATGATCCGTCCCGACGGCGCGGCCTTGTCGGCGGCAAAGGCGGGTTTGCCCAGCAGATGCGGGGCCACCAGCCCCGTCGCGCCAAGAATCCCCATCAGTTTCAGCGCGCTGCGCCGGGTCGTTCCATTCTGTGCTGCCATTTTGATAGCTCCCTGTCTGGCTTTGTCACTTGGTTCTTGGTCGGGACGGTGCGCGATCATGCACCGGGGTCTTCGCCCGGAATGGCGGCCACCAGCTCTCGGGTGTAGGCCGATTTGGGGTTGAGGAATATTTGCGAAGGCGGGCCGATCTCTACGACCTTGCCCTTTTGCATCACGGCGATTTCGTCGCAAATCTGGCTGGCGACGCGCAGGTCATGGGTGATGAACACCATCGCCACGCCAGTTTCGCGCTGAACCTGATCCAGCAGCTTCAGGATTTGCGCCTGAATCGACACGTCCAGCGCCGAGACGGATTCATCCGCCACCAGCAGCTTCGGCTTGAACATCAACGCGCGGGCAATGCCGATACGCTGACGCTGGCCGCCAGAAAATTCGTGCGGGTAGCGGCCATAGGCGCCACCGTCCAGCCCGACATGGGTCAACAGGGCCACCGCATCCTGCCGCGCCTGATCATGGGGCACGCCGTGCGCCATGGGGCCCACCGTCAGGATATGCCCGATGGTCGAACGGGGGTTCAACGAGGCGAAGGGATCCTGAAAGATCATCTGGATTTTGGGGCGCAAGGCGCGGAACTGGTCTTCCTTCATCGCGGCAATATCGGCGCCCTCGAACAGGATACGGCCACTGTCACTGTCCATCAGCTTGACCAGCAGCCGGCCAAGCGAGGATTTGCCCGAACCGCTTTCGCCCACCACGCCCAGCGTGCGCCCCGGTTGCAAGGCAAAGGAAATGTCATTCACCGCAGGCACGACGCGTTCATTGCCCAGCCATTTGCTGCCGCTGCGATAGGTCTTGACCAGATTTTCTACCGTCAGGATCGGTGCCACCTCGTTGGTGGTTGGCGGGACACGATCCTGGCCTGTCAGATGCGGCACCGCAGCAATCAGGCGCTTGGTATAGGGATGATCGGGGGTTCGGAGCACCTTGGAGGCAGGGCCCTGTTCGACGATATGCCCCTTTTCCATCACCACGACGCTGTCGGCGATTTCGGCCACCACGCCGAAATCATGGGTGATGAACATCACGCTCATGCCTTTGCGGCGCTGGATGTCGCGGATCAGTTCCAGGATTTGTGCCTGAGTGGTCACGTCCAGAGCTGTTGTCGGTTCGTCCGCGATCAGGATCGACGGCTCCAACGCCAGTGCCATGGCGATCATCACGCGCTGGCGCTGCCCGCCGGACAGGCGGAAGGGATACTGGTGGAACATCAGCGCGGGGTCGGGCAGGCCCACTTCGGTCAGCAGTTCGATGGCGCGGGCACGGCGCGATTCGGCGGTGCCGACCCCGTGGGCCATCATCGCCTCTGTGATCTGGGCGCCGACCGTCATCAGCGGGTTCAGCGCCGACAGCGGATCCTGAAAGATCATCGACACCACGCGACCGCGCAATCCGCGCAGATGTTCGCGGTCGGCGGTCAGGATATCGGTGTCGCCCAGACGGATCGACCCGCCCGCAACGCGGATCGCGCGGGGCAGCAACCCCATGATCGCATTGGCCGTTACCGATTTTCCCGATCCTGATTCCCCGATGATGCACAGGATCTGGCCCGAGATCAGGTCGAACGAGATGCGTTCGACAGCATGGGCCCGTTCCATTCCGGCAGGCAGGCTGACCGTCAGATCGCGGACCGACAGCGTGGCCTGCACATCCGCCGTGATGGTTGCCGGTGCTGAACCCACATGCGCCTCCTGTTGACCGCGTGATGATGCGACTCATGAAAATGGAACATATATTGAAAATTTCAGCAAGAGCCATTGAAATTGAATTTGTGAAGAAAGCGTGGCTCCTGCGGCGAGAATCGTCTATAGTATTGGTATTACTTGATTTATTGCCTGATCCGAGGGGGTGCCACATTTTCACTCGGAATTTTATCTGTGCACAGGTCGTTATCACTATTGAAAGTTTTCGACGGGCATTTCACTATTTTGCACTGACTGTCCCCTCACACGGGCATTGACGCCCCGAGGAGCGGAGGAGCAATGAACGAGCGTATCACGCCGCCAGACGACGGACGCGCCTCTGACCCTCATGTCGGAAGCAACTTGCGCAACCTGCGCAAGGCCAAGGGCCTGTCCTTGCAACGTCTGGCCGAGGCGTCGGGTGTTTCGGTCGGGATGATCAGTCAGGTCGAACGCGGGCTTGCCAATCCGTCGATGCGGCTGCTGACGTCGTTGCGGCGGGCGCTCAACATCTCCATGCAGGAACTGTTCGGGGATGTCGCCACCGCCGCACCGTCCAATGCCGACCCCCATTTCGTCCGGCGTCGTGAAAACCGCCCTGTGATTGACCTGGGGACGCTGCACAAGGAACTGCTGACCCCGACAGACCGCCATCACCTTCAGATCATGATCCTGCGTCTGGAACCGGGTGGTGAATCGGGCGGCAAGGCGCTGAGCTATCCGGCGGAAAAGGGTGGCCTTGTCCTTGCGGGCAAGGTGATGCTCAGCGTCGATGGTGAAGTCGCCGAAATGACCGAGGGCGACAGCTTTGTCTTTGACAGCGTGCGCCCGCATTTCCTGCGCAATTCCAGCGACGCGCCAGCCGAGGTCCTCTGGATCATCGGGGCCGTCCAGTTCGACCGGCATCTCTGACCCGCCAGCACAAGAAGGCCATCATGGAAAAGTCCCGCATCGCCGCAAAAAGCACGCCCTATTGGTGGGAGGCGGCGCCGGTGCGGCCGCTGCCCGACCAGCCGCTGGCCCGGCAGGCCGATGTCGTGATCGTCGGCGCAGGCTATGCCGGGTTGACGGCGGGGCTGACGCTGGCACGCGCGGGCCGGTCGGTGACGATACTCGACAAGATGAATCCCGGCGAGGGTGCCTCGTCCCGCAACGGGGGTATCACCAGTGGTAACATCCGGCTGTCCTACGCTGAACTGGTCAAGAAATACGGCGAAGCCCGCGCCAAGGCCATCGAGGCCGAGGGCAAGGCCGCGCGTGAATTCATCTATGACTTCATCCGCACCGAAGGACTGGACTGCGATTTCCAGATGACCGGGCGGTTCTATGGTGCCATTGGCAAGGAAAACTACGAAGCCCTCGCCCGCAGCGCCGAAGCATTGGCGAAATCGCTGGGCATCGAGTCCCATGCCGTGCCCCACGCCGAACAGCGCAACTATGTTGGAACCGATCACTACCGGGGTGGTTCGGTCCGTATGGATATCGGCGGGTTGCACCCTGCGAAATACCATGCCGAGATTCTGCGGGTGACGCTGGCCGCTGGGGCCAGTGTGCATTCGGGTGTGGCCGTCACCAACATCGACAAGGACGTATCGGGGTTCAAGGTGACCACCTCGGCCGGGGCCATCAAGGCGCGGCAAGTGTTGATCTGCACCAATGGCTACACCGATGGCGCGGCGCCGTTCCTGCGCCGCCGGATGGTGCCGGTGCGCAGCCGCATCATTGCAACCGAGGAACTGTCGCCGGGCCTGATGTCCCAACTGATGCCCAAGCTGATGATGTGTGGGGAAAGCAAGGTGTTGGGCTACTACTACCGGCCCTCGCCGGATGGCAAGCGCATCCTGCTGGGGGGCCGCGATGCCTCGCAATCGGGTGATCCTGCCGCGCCTACGGATATGCTGCGCAAGGGGCTGGTGGAACTGTTCCCCGAACTGGCCGATGTCGGCCTCAGCCACAGCTGGTTCGGCAATGTGGCGATGCACCGCGACATGCTGCCACGGATTTTCGAGAACAAGGGCCTGACCTATGCCACCGGCTTTTGCGGCTCGGGGGTGGTCTGGGCACCATGGATCGGCAGCCGGGCGGCGCTCAAGCTGCTCAATGACGACACATCGCGGTCTGCCTTTGATTTCCGGGCGCCGCCGTTCATTCCGTTCTACAACGGCAAGCCCTATTTCATGCCGGCCTTCATCCAGGTGTACCGGATGCAGGACCGGATCGCGATGGCACGGGCAACCCGCTGACCCCCTCGCGCCGCGCGGTCCGCGCGGTGCCTTACCACAGGATCTGCCATGACCTTCCTGATGCTTTCCTTTCCCGAACGGGTCGAGGTGTTCCGCCGCCATTTCGAGCGTGATCTGCCCGAGGTTCCCTTTGTCAGCGATGCCGCAGCGGTGGACCCGCTGGATGTGCGCTATCTGATGACCTGGAGCTTTCCCGACCAGCTTGAAACCCTCTATCCCAATCTGGAACTGATCTTTTCGGTCGGGGCGGGTATTGATCAGGTCGTGGGCAAGCCCATCCCCCCCAAGGCCCGGCTGGTGCGTATGGTGGAAAGCGGGCTGACCACCCTGATGCGCGACTATGTGGTGATGAGCGTTCTGGCCCTGCATCGGCGTCTGCCTGCCTATATCGACCAGCAGCGGCGCGGCGAATGGAAGAATCTGCCGTTCCAGTGGGCCGACCAGCGGCGTGTCGGGGTTCTGGGGCTGGGGGAACTTGGCCTTGCCTCGCTAGAGGCGCTGCGGCCCTTTGGATTCCAGTTGTCGGGCTGGAGCCGGTCCCCCAAAGAGATCGAGGGCGTGCACTGTCATCATGGCGCCGATGGTCTGGCACAGATGTTGGCCCAGACCGATATTCTGATCTGCCTGCTGCCGCTGACCCCGGAGACCAAGGGGATCCTGAACGCCGATCTGTTCGCCCGACTGCCCAAAGGTGCCGCATTGGTGCAGATCGGGCGCGGCGCGCATATGGATCAGGATGCCTTGCTGGCGGCGCTGGACAGTGGACATCTGGATGCCGCGTTCGTCGATGTGACGGTGCCCGAGCCGCTGCCGGCGGACCATCCGCTCTGGTCCCACCCCAAGGTGATCCTGACCCCGCATGTCGCAGGACATACGCGGGCCGACAGCGCCGCCGAGGCGACGGTTGCCAACATGCGTCTGCATCTGGCCGGGCTGGACCCCAAGGGCCTGGTGGATCCGGCGCGCGGATACTGAGGCCGCCGTCAGGCCCACAGGACGGCAGGTTGCGCCGGGCGGGGGGGCGATTTTGGCAGAATCTTTCGGGCTGGTACCGGGTTTGGCGCCGAACCACCGCGACACGGCGCTATCCTGGGCCAAGACCGCAGGAGTTGCCATGCCCACCGTCGCCTTGCCCGAAATCGCCCTGATCCGGCTTGATGCCACCCATCTCGACGCCGCGCAGCGTCTGTCTGCGCAGGAAAGCTGGCCGCATCGGCGCGAGGAGTGGGCCTTCTTGCTGGCGATGGGTCCAGGGTTCGGCATTCTGGCAGGCGACCGGCTGGTCGGCACCGCCGTGCTGACCCCCTATGGCACCGATGCGGCGACCTGCAACATGATCATCGTGGATGACACGATGCGCGGCCATGGTCTGGGCCGCAAGCTGATGGAGGCACTGGTGGCCGAGGCCGGCGACAGGGAATGTCGTCTGGTCGCAACGGAAAGCGGTCAGCCGCTGTATGCCAAGCTGGGTTTTGTCCCCACAGGCCGGATCCGGCAGTTTCAGGGCATGGCCATCGGGCTGCCCGCGCCGGACGGCCCGGTTCTTGCCCGTGGTGACGATCTGCCGGAAATCTGTGCGCTGGATCGTGACGCAACCGGCATGGATCGCAGCGTGTTGTTGGGGCGGTTGATGGCCGAAGGGCCGGTCTTTGTGCTGCGCGCGGGCAGTGGGTTGCGAGGGTTCGTTGCCTGCCGGGCCTTTGGTCGGGGCGATCTGATGGGGCCGCTTGCCGCGCGGGATGACGATGCGGCAGATCTGTTGATGCGTGCGGCCATCGCCCGTCATGCCGGGCGCTTTCTGCGGGTGGATCTGAGCGCGGCAGGCGCCCGCCATGCCGACCTTGTGCAGGCCGCAGGTCTGCTGCCTGTTGGCGGCGGCGTGGCGATGACCCGACCCGGCGCCACCCGATGCCCTGCACCGTCGGGGGCCGAAACCTATACGCTGGCCAGCCAGGCCCTGTGCTGACCCCCTAGCCGGAGACACCCTTATGGGCGCGCCACTTCTGAGCATTGACACCCCCGGCGATCTTCCGCCCGAGGCGGAGGTTGTCGTCATCGGGGGCGGCATCATCGGCACCTGCGCGGCCTATTATCTGGCGCAGCGTGGTGTGCGGGTGGTGCTGCTGGAGAAAGGCCGGATCGGTGCGGAACAATCCAGCCGCAACTGGGGATGGTGCCGTCAGCAGAACCGCGATGCGCGCGAATTGCCGGTTGCGACCCGCAGCCTTGACCTGTGGGAGGCGATGGCCGCGGACATCGGCGCGGATGTCGGCTTTCGTCGCTGTGGGCTGACCTATCTGTCCGACGATCAGGCCCAACTGGACAGTTGGGCCGAATGGCGGCGGTTCGCCATCGGTCAGGGGGTGGAAACCCACATGCTTTCGGGTGCTGAACTGGAGGCGCGGGCGGCGGCCACTGGGCGGCGCTGGCAAGGTGGTGTCTGGTCGCCGACCGATGGCACCGCCGACCCCTCGCGCGCCTGTCCGGTCATCGCGCAGGGTGTTCAGAAGTTCGGCGGCACGGTGGTGCAGATGTGCGCCGCGCGCGGGATCGAAACCTCGGCGGGCAGGGTCAGCGGCGTGATCACCGAAAAGGGGGTGATCCGCACCGCGCAGGTGGTGATGGCGGGGGGGGCCTGGGCCTCGTCCTTCTGTCGCCAGTTGGGGATCAGCTTTCCGCAGGCGTCGATGCGGTCCTCCATCCTGTCGCTGGCGCCCGGTGACGCCGCGCCGGTGCCTGATGCGCTCTATACGCCAGAGGCGGCCGTAACCCGGCGCACCAATGGTGGATATACCGTGGCGATCAGCGGGCGGGGCCAGATGGACCCGACATTCCAGACCCTGCGCTATGGTCGGCATTTCCTGCCGATGTTCTTCAAGCGGCGCAAGGCCGTCACGCCCGGCGGGTTGCAGGCGCTGGGGTGGGGGCATGAACGCCGCCGCCGCTGGGCGCTGGATCAGCCAACGCCGATGGAACGCGCCCGCATCCTGGACCCGCGCCCGTCGCAGGCGATCATCGACGACACCCTGCGCCGTGTGCGCAAACTGTTGCCTGCATTGGCGGAGCGCAGGTTAGAGGCCGCCTGGGCCGGGTATATCGACAGCACGCCGGACGGGGTGCCGGTGATCGGTGAAATACCCGCACTCCCCGGTTTTGTCCTTGCGGCGGGGTTCAGCGGCCATGGGTTCGGCATCGGCCCCGGCGCCGGGTTGATGATCGCGGATCTGGTGACAGGGCGCCCCGGCTTTGTCGACATGGCCGATTACCGTCTGTCGCGCTTTGCCAGCGCGGCCTGGGGCAAGGTGGCGGAGTTCTGAGGCGGACGCCCCCCCCGATGCGGGGGGGGGCGCAATGACAGGGTGGCAGGTACTAGCGGCAGGTCGCCACGAGCCTTTCCAGAAAGGTGACGCAGGCGTCAAGCTGGCTGACGGCGATGCTTTCATCAGGCTGGTGGGCATCGGCAATATCCCCAGGGCCGCAAACGACAGCCGGAATCCCCGCAACGGCGAAATGTCCGGCCTCTGTGCCATAGGAAACGCCGCGCGGTGCGCTCTGGTCCAGCAGCGTCAGAAGTTCGGCCTCCAGCGCCGCGTCGCCGGTCGGCGCCAGCAGCGGAATGCGTGCCATCACGTCAAAGCGAATGCCCGCCGTTTCGGAAACCCGTTTCATCGCGGGTTCCAGCACATCGGACGCATAGCGGGCAAAGCGGTCGAACACCGCCCGATCATCGGTTCCCGGCACCACGCGCATTTCCCAGAAAAAGGCGCAATCCTCGGCCACGATATTGCCGTGCAGGCCCCCGTTGATCTGGTTGACCTGAATCGTCGAAAAGGGCGGATCGAACAGGTCCAGTTGCGGGCCCGTTTTCATATCGTCGCGGATGCGGTTGATCTCGGCCACCAGTTCGGCAGCGACCATGACCGCGTTGACATATTTGTCTGGTTGCGAGGAATGGCCGGGCACGCCTTTGACATGCGCCCATCCGATCATGCCGCCCTTGTGGGCCGTGATCAGGTCCATGTTGCTGGGCTCGCCGATCACGGCCAGCCGGGGGCGCATCGCGCTGGCGCCGATCCAGTCGGCCATGGGCGGGACGCCGGTACAGCCCACTTCCTCGTCGTAAGAAAACGCGAAATGCACGGGCTTGGTAAGCGGTGCGGCTGCGATTGCCGGCATGGCAGCCAGACAGCAGGCCAGAAAGCCCTTCATATCCGTCACGCCCCGCCCGATCACGCGCGGACCGACGTGGCGCAGGGTCCAGGGGTCGGCCGTCCAGTCCTGTCCGGCGCAGGGGACCACATCCATATGGCCGCTGAACAGCACGCCCCCCGGCACCTCGGGACCAAAGGTCACAAGCAGGTTCGTCTTGGTTCTCTCGGCATTGGCAAAGCGGCGACACCGCCCGCCATAGGGGGCGACCGCGGCTTCGATGGCTGCCGCCATCTCCAGGTTGCTGGCGGCGCTGACGGTGGGAAACGCCACCAGTCGGGCAAGATGATCGGTCACGGACAGCGGGGCAGATGGCGTCATTTCAGGCTCCGGTCATGGAACGGGCGGCCGAAGCCGCCCGCGGATTTGGGTATGTCCGATGGGTCAGTTCGGCACGAACGACGACGGGCGGGTCTGCTCGTCGGCACGCGGCAGGATGTCGATGCCCTTGCGTGCCGCCCAGGTGGACCCCTGCCAGTAGAGCGGAACGATGGCCATGTCGTCATGCACGATCTGCGCAGCTTCGGCCATCAGGCCCCGGCGCTCGCCTTCGTCCATGGTGGCCATGGCCTTCATCGTCACTTCGTCCAGTTTGGGGTTGCAGTAATTGCCCCAGTTGACCGGGCCCATGCCCTTGTCCTTGTCCTTGCAGGCGATCATGGCGCGGATGCCGCCAGCCGCATCGGCCGTATTGCCCCAAGCCATCATGCTCATGGCGAATTCACCGCCATTGCCGCGGGTATTGACCATGGTGAAGGGCATGGAATCCACCTGCGTGCGGATGCCTGCGCGGGTCAACATCTGGGCAATGCCCTGTGCGACCTGTTCGTCGTTGATCAGGCGGTTGTTCGGGGTGGCCAGCGTTACCTGGAACCCGTCCGGGTATCCGGCCTCTGCCAGCAGGGCCTTGGCCTTGTCCGCATCGAAGGCAGGGGCGTCCAGCGCCTCGATATAGCCTTCGCCGCCGTCAAAGACGATATTGTTGGTCGGCCATGCCAGGCCGGACATCAGCCGGTCGCGGATGGCATCGCGGTTGATCGCAAGGTTGATCGCTTGCCGCACCCGCACGTCCTTGAGCGGGTTCTTGTCCAGCGGCTTGCCATCATGGCTCAGGATCGTCGGCGCCT
This sequence comes from Gemmobacter megaterium, assembly GCF_900156815.1. Taxonomy (GTDB): domain Bacteria; phylum Pseudomonadota; class Alphaproteobacteria; order Rhodobacterales; family Rhodobacteraceae; genus Wagnerdoeblera; species Wagnerdoeblera megaterium. Next base: position 383,297 of record NZ_FTOT01000003.1, on the reverse strand, counting down.
GATCACGGCCCGAGTCGACGAACAGGAACACCACGCGCATCGACTTGGCCGATTCATAGACAAGATCGGGGTTCGACTGGAAACGCTCCAGATCCGAGGTCGGTACGTTCTCGATCGCATCGACCGAACCGGACAACAGCGCAGCCGAGCGCGCACCATCGTCGGTGATGAAGCGGATGCGCACATTGTCCCACGCGGGTGCGTCGCCCCAGTATCCGTCAAAGCGGGTCATGTTCAGTTGGTCGTCGGGGGTATAGCCGGTGAACTTGTAGGGCCCGGTGCCGATGGCGGCCTTGCCACTGTTGAATTCTGGCGTGCTCGCGCCTTCGACCAGGTCTTTCTTGACGATGGCCACGCGGGTCAGGTCGCGCGGGAACTGCGGGAACGGCGCATTGGTGATCAGCCGAATGGTGTGATCATCGACGATCTGGATTTCCTTGATCGGCCGGGTGTAGATCGTGAAGGCCGAGGGGCTGTTGGTGATCGTCGCCGGGCGCAGCAGCGAAAACTCTACATCCGCAGCCGTCATGGGCGTGCCGTCATGGAACATGGCCGGGACCAGATCAAATTCCCAGGTCACGTCGTCGATCAGGCGCCATTCCTTGGCCAGCGAAGGCTCCACCATGCCATCGGGGCCGATCACCGTCAGCGATTCAAAGATGTTGCTGAGGGCGGCGTTGTTCGGCGTGGCATTCTGGTAATGCGGGTCGACCGCTGTCACGGGCGCGCTGATCGCATAGGTCAGATCTGCGGCCTGAACGGCACCGCCGCTCAGGACGAGTGCAAGCGCCGCCGAGGACAAAAGCCTTTTTGCATAGGTCATTTCTATGGCTTCCCTGTTGTTGAGTGTTTCCTTGATCAAATGATACAACGCTGTTAATTTGAGTTTCAACCATTACTTTCGACCATCCGCCCGGCAGAGTCCGAAAGACCCGAACAGAACAGGAAGGACCCACGCTTGGACCATAGGATACCTGCGGCATCGCGCCAGGGGCGCGACGGGGGCCGTATATGACTGCCTATCTGATTCGCCGGGTGTTCCAGGCGCTGTTCACAATGCTGGCGATGGCCGTTCTGGTGTTTGCCGCCGTCTATATGCTGGGCAATCCGGTGGATGCGTTGCTCAGCCCCGATTCCGACCAGATCGAGCGTGCGGCCGCCATCGCGCGGCTGGGTCTGGACCGGCCGCTGCACGAGCAATTCGGCCTGTTCCTGTGGAATGCCGTGCGTGGCGATCTCGGGACATCCTTTGTCTATGGCATTCCGGCGATCGAGGTGCTGTTCCTGCGCCTGCCGACCACGTTGGAGCTTGCGGTCTTTGCCATGGTGCTGGCGCTGGTCATCGGTATTCCGCTGGGCATCATCGCCGGAATGCGGCCAGGCAGTTTCGCAGGCAAGACCATCATGGGCGGGTCGATCCTTGGGTTTTCGCTGCCTGCGTTCTGGGTCGGATTGATGCTGGTGCTGATCTTTGCCGTGCAGTTGCAGGTGCTGCCGTCGGGTGGGCGTGGCCAGACGGTTCAGGTGTTCGGCATCAATCTGGCGTCGCTGACGCTGGACGGGCTGAAACACATGATTCTCCCTGCCACGACGCTTGCGCTTTACAAGGCGTCGCTGGTGATCCGGGTGTGCGAATCCGGCACGCGAGAGGTGATGTCGCAGGATTACATCCGCTTTGCCCGCGCCAAGGGGCTGGGGTTCTGGCGTATCGTTTCCGTCCATATTTTCAAGAACGTGCTGATCCCGGTTGTCACCATCATGGGGATGGAGTTCGGCGGCTTGCTGGCCTTTTCGGTCGTCGTGGAAACGATCTTTGCCTATCAGGGCATGGGCGAGTTGCTGATCAGCTCGATCAACCGGCTGGATCGTCCTGTCGTTGTCACCTACCTGCTGTTCACCACAGTGATGTTCGTCGGCATCAATCTGGTGGTCGATATCCTGTATGCGGTGCTGGATCCCCGGATCCGGCTGTCGGAGGAAAGCGCATGAGCACACCAGCCGCAACCCCGGCCCTGCCCAAACAGAACATCCTGCGCATTCAGGCCGCGAAGTTCATCGAAAGCCCGACGGCCATTGTAGGCATCGTCGTTCTGTTGCTGGCCGCGCTGATCGCCGTGCTTGCGCCATGGATCGCGCCGCAGAACCCCTATGATCTGATGCAGATCGACATCATGGACAACATGCTGCCACCGGGCGGCGAGATGATGTCGGGGCAGATCGCCTGGCTGGGCACCGATGCACAGGGGCGCGACATGTTGTCGGCCATGCTGTACGGGCTGCGGATCTCGTTGTCGGTCGGGCTTGTCACGGTGCTGATCGCTGGGGCGATCGGGGCGACGGTGGGGGTGGCTGCGGCCTTTATCGGAGGCCGGTTCGAATCCATCGTCATGCGGATCGTCGATCTGCATCTGGCGTTTCCGTCGATCCTTATCGCCCTGGTTCTGCTGTCGGCCTTCGGGCGCGGCATCGACAAGGTGATCATCGCGCTGGTGATCGTGCAATGGGCCTATTATGCGCGCACGGTGCGGGGATCGGCCCTGGTTGAAACGCGCAAGGATTACATCGCCGCCTGTTCGGTGCTGCAACTGCCGCGCTGGCGGGTGCTGTTCCGCCATTTGCTGCCCAATTGCATTCCGCCGCTGATCGTTGTGGCCACTGTTCAGGTCGCCGGGGCCATCCTGCTGGAATCCACCCTGTCGTTTCTGGGGGCCGGGGTGCCTGTGACCGAGCCTTCGCTGGGAATGCTGATTTCGCAGGGCTACAGCTACATGCTGTCGGGCAAGTACTGGATTGCGGTGTTTCCCGGCGTGCTGCTGGTTCTGGTGATCATCGCCATCAACCTTGTGGGCGACCGGCTGCGCATCATCCTCAACCCCCGTCTGTCGTCGTGAAGGGGCCTGCCATGAGCCAACCCGCCTTGCAGGTCACGAACCTTGCCGTATCCTTCGCCACCCGTCGTGGCGACCTGGCGGCGGTGCGTGGCATAGAGTTTCACGTGATGCCGGGCGAGGTACTGGGGCTGGTCGGTGAATCAGGGTCTGGCAAGTCGATAACTGGCCTTGCCACCATGGGCCTGATCGACCCGCCGGGGCGTATCGTCTCGGGCTCTGTCAAGGTGAACGGCCATGAATTGGTCGGTCTTTCCGAGGCAGAGCTGCGCAAGAAACGCGGGCGCGAGATCTCGATGATCTTCCAAGATCCCTCGACGACGCTGAACCCGGTTCTGCGCGTCGATACCCAGATGATCGAGGCGCTGCGCGCGCATGAGCCTGGCCTGTCCACCAGGGCGGCGCGGGAAAAATGCCTTGCGGCCTTGGCGGCTGTGGGCATTCCGTCACCCGAGGAACGGCTGTTGGGCTATCCGCATCAGTTTTCCGGCGGGATGCGCCAGCGGCTGGCGATTGCCATCGCGCTGCTGAACCGCCCTGCGGTGCTGATCGCGGACGAGCCGACAACGGCGCTGGATGTCACGATCCAGAGCCAGGTTCTGGGCGAAGTCCAGCAACTGGCCGCGGAAACCGGCACGGCACTGGTCTGGATCACGCACGATCTGTCGGTTGTCGCCGGCCTCGCAGACCGTATCGCGGTGATGTATGCAGGCCGCATTGTCGAGACCGGCACCGTGACCGACATCCTGTCGGATCCGCGCCATCCCTATACGGCGGGCCTGATCGCCTCGGTTCCCAGCCGGAATCGCCGGGGGGCACGGCTGGCACAGATCGCGGGAACAACGCCGTCGCTGGTTGCGATGCCGACGGGTTGCCCGTTCCACCCGCGTTGCGACCACGCCGATGCCGTCTGCCGTGCCGAGGTGCCGCCGCCCCGCCCCGTGGCCGGGCGCACCGTTGCCTGCCATCACCCCCTGACTGCCCATGCCACGGCCTGAAACCGGGATGACCCACATGACCGACACCGCCCCCCCGATCCTTCAGCTTGAAGGCGTGGGCCGCGTCTTTGCCCGCAAACCCGACATTGCGGCGCGCATCGCCCACAAGCTGGTGGGCAGCCCCCTGCCCCCGCGTGTGCGGGCGGTGGATGATGTCAGCTTCACCGTCCGGCAGGGCGAGGTGCTGGGGCTGGTCGGAGAATCCGGCTGCGGCAAGTCCACCCTCGCCCGGATGATCAGCGGCATCCTGTCGCCCACCTCGGGCAGGATCAGGTTCGAAGGCGCCGACATGGCGGCCATGTCGGCCGCCGAGCGGCGCCGGGCGGGGCTGGCCGTGCAGATGGTGTTTCAGGATCCGATGTCCTCGCTGAACCCCCGCTTGCGGGTGGTGGACATCATCGGCGAGGCGCCGGTGGCGCATGGGCTGGTCAAGCCTGCCGATCAGGATGGATATGTCTGCGAGATGATGGAGCGCGTGGGCCTCGACCCTTCGACGCGCTATCTGTATGCGCACCAGTTTTCGGGCGGACAGCGGGCGCGCATCGGCATTGCCCGTGCGCTGGCAGTCCAGCCGCGCGTCCTGATCTGCGATGAATCGACCGCGGCGCTGGATGTCTCGATCCAGTCGCAGATCCTCAACCTGTTCATGGATCTGCGTGCGCAGATGGGGCTGACCTATATCTTTGTCAGCCATGATCTGGGGGTGGTCCAGCATATCTCGGACCGGATCGCCGTGATGTATCTGGGCCGGGTCGTGGAACTGGCGGGCGCCGAAGAGCTGTTCGCCGACCCCCAGCATCCGTACACCCGCGCCCTGCTGGCCGAAGTCCCGCGGCTGGAACCCAAGAAACGTCAGTTCACCGGCATCAAGGGCGAGATGCCGTCGCCGCTGAACCCGCCTTCGGGCTGCCATTTCCACCCGCGCTGTTCCGTGGCCGTGCCCGCTTGTGCCACGCGGCGACCGGCGCTGCGCGAGTTGCCGGGTGGCCGGCTGGCGGCCTGTGACCTGATCGGCGAGGGTGTGGCAGGTTGAGAGGCCGCGCCCGCATTCGCCAGAGTGCTGGCGCCCTACAGCCCCATCCGTGACGGGGCAAAGGGTGTGGGGTCGATAAAGGGGGCCTCGCCGGTCATCATCTCTGCAAGCAACCGGGCACTGGCGGGGCCTTGGGTCAGGCCGTGATGACCGTGGCCGAACAGGCACCACAGGCCCGGTTGTGCCGTCGTCTCACCGATCAGCGGCAGCATGTCGGGCAGGCAGGGACGGCTGCCAAGCCACGGAGGATCGACCGGGGCGCCAAGCGGTAGATATGTATGTGCGGCCCGCGCGGCAGCTTGGATCTGGCGCAGATCCGGCGGGGCATCGCGGCGCGCAAGTTCCACGCCCGTCAACACTCTGAGCCCCATGGCCATGGGCACCACGAGATGCCCGCTGCCGGGCAGGTGAACCGGATGGCGCAGCCTGCAACCCGGTGCGGCGGCGAAATGCTGGTGATAGCCGCGCTTGAACAACATCGGCACCGAAAGCCCCAGCGGCTGCAACAGATCCGGGCTCCACGGGCCCAGGGCGACCACCACCTGCGCAACATCCATGGCACCCTTCGAGGATGCGATCCGCCAGCCGGCCCCCCTGCGGACCAGATCGGTCACGTTCGCCGATACCACCTCGCCCCCAGCGGTGCGAAATGCCTCGGCCATCCGGGCCACATAGGCGCCCGGATCGGTGATCGAGACGGTTCCCTGCCAATGGAATGCACCGGCGAAGGGTTGGCGCAGATCGGGCTCCGCCGCCCGAAGCGCGGCACTGTCCAGCCGGGCAACCGCAATACCATGCTGCGCCATATCGGCCGCACGGTCGATTTCCAGGGCGCGGGGATCGCGGATCAGCTCCAGCCAGCCACAGGCGCGCAAAAGGTCAAGCGCCCCCGCCTTGTGCGCAAGGGCCCGATGTTCGGCCAGCGCCACCCGCATAAGCGTGCGAAAGCTGGCGCCGATCGTGTCGATGCGGTCAGCGCGCGAATTGCGCCAGTACTGATAAAGACCCGCCCCCAGCCCCGCCCATGTCCAGCGCAGATCCGGCGAGAGGTTGAGCGCGTAGCGCGCCAGCGTGCCAATGTCCTGCGGACAGGGATGAGGCAGAAGAGCGGACATCTCTATCAACCCGGCATTGCCATAGCTGGTGCCGCCGCCGGGTTTGCCGCGATCCAGCAAGATCACCGGAACGCCCCTGGCCTGAAGCTGCAACGCCATGGAGACGCCTGCGATACCGGCGCCAAGAATGCCGATTGGCCCGGTCATGCGCCTGCCCTAGGGGCGGTTGCAGGGCGCGGCCCTGGTCCGAGATCGCTGACCATGCAATTCCCTCATTCTTGCATTCAGGGCAGTTTGACCTTGAAATACTCCGCAATGCAATATGTGATCAAACCATCGAATGATTGGAGAATAGCATGACCCCGGACCGCAAGACTGTCGTCGACCTTCTGGCGAAGATCATTTCGTTCCGCACCATCAGCGCAGAGTCGAACCTGCCGCTGCTGGACTGGATCGAAGATGTCGCGCGGCCCTATGGTGTGACCGCCCGCCGCTTTCCCGATCCGACGGGGCGCAAGGCCAGCCTGCTTCTGACGCTCGGACCAGAGGTGCCGGGCGGCGTTCTGTTCAGTGGCCATACCGATGTGGTCCCGTGCGAGGGTCAGAGCTGGAGCGGCGATCCCTGGTTGGCGCGCGTCGAGAATGGCCGCCTGATCGGGCGGGGGGCCAGCGACATGCAGGGGTTCATCGCCTGTTGTCTGGCCGCCTTGCCGACGATTGCTGCCAAGACGCTGACCAAACCTGTCCATTTCGCATTCTCTTATGACGAGGAGGTCGGCTGCACCGGCGTATGGGACATGGCCGAATGGATCGGCAAAAGCCACATGCGGCCGCGCCTCGCCGTGATCGGCGAGCCGACCGAGATGCATGTGGCGAATGCGCATAAGGGCGGGCTGATCGGCTGGTGCAAGGTCAAGGGCCTGCCCGGTCATTCGTCGCAGCCCGACAAATATGTCAACGCGGTGATGATCGCCGCAGAAGTCGTGGCCGAGATCAACCGCATCCGCGACGACATGCGCGATGGCCCGCGCTATGCCGCCGCGACGCCGCCATGGTCCACCATTCAGGTCAACCAGATCCGCGGTGGCCTGCATGGCAATATCGTGGCCGAGGATTGCGAGTTCTTCTGGGAGATGCGCATCACCCCTGGCAGCCCGCCCGACAGCGATCTTGCCGTCCTGGAACGAATGAAAGCCTTTGCCGCCACACTTGAACCGGCGATGAAAAAGATTAGCCCCGAGGCCGGTATCACGTTCATCACCCAGGCCCGAATTCCGCCGCTGAACCCGGTCAGCGACGCGGCCCTTTTGCGCGAGATGCTCGACCTGACGGGTACACAACAGCCGTTGACCAAATCGGGCGGAACCGAGGCGGGAATCTTTACTGTGCAGGGCATCCCGTCGCTTGTGATCGGACCGGGCGACAACACACAGCCGCACCAGCCCGACGAATATGTCGAAGTGGCCATGTTGCACCGTTGCACAGACTTTCTTGATCGCCTGACCGACAGTTGCACCGGATAGCCTGGGCTGCGGACTAAAGGCTTGACCTGGGGCGCCAATAGTGTGATCAAATGATCCGAAACGAGTTGGTGATCCCTCATGCCTTATCTTGCCCGCCGCATTACCGAAACTTCAGGAAAATCCTTCGGGATGTTCGGGCGGGCCGCCGCATTGGCCGCGGCCGGCCGGCCCTTGCTGCGGATGGAGGTCGGGATGCCCCATTCCGACACACCGGCGCATATCAAGCAGGCCACGATTGACGCCTTGTTGGCTGGCAAGGTGCATTATTCCAATTTGCCGGGCGAGCTGCACTTTCGTGAAGCTGCGCGCGACAAGCTGAAACGCAAGAACGCGCTGGATGTGCCGGTGGACCGGATCATCGTGACCAACGGGCTGACCCATGCCTCCTATGCCGCGATCATGGCCCTGATCGACGACGGGGACGAGGCGATCCTGCTGGAGCCTTATTATCCCCAGCATATCGGCAAGATCGAACTGGCAGGCGGCTCGGTCGTCACCGCCGGGCTGGATGCCGCGAACAATTTTGCCATCGACCCGGCGCGGATCGAGGCAAAGATCACCCCGCGCACCAAGATGATCGTGCTGATCAACCCCTGCAATCCCACCGGCCGCGTCTATACCCGCGCCGAATTGCAAGGCCTGGCCGATCTGGCGATCCGGCATGATCTGCTGGTGGTGTCGGATGAGGTCTACGAGGATATCCTGTTCGACGGTGCCGAGCATATCTCCATCGCGTCGTTGCCGGGGATGGAGGCGCGCACGATCAGCATGTTCGCCTTTACCAAGAGCTATGCCATGGATGGATGGCGCATTGGCTATATGGTTGCGCCCGATTGGGCCATCGGGCCGCTGCTGAAGATCACCGCAAACGATGTGACCCATGTCAACACCTTCATCCAGGATGGTGCGACCGCCGCGCTGACCGGCGATCCGGCGGTGCTGGCAGGGCTGGTGGCCGAGGACAAGGCAAAACGCGATATCGTGGTCAGCCGCCTGAACCAGATGGCGGGGGTGCGCTGCGCCTGGCCCGAAGGCACCATCTATGCCTTTCCCGACATCCGCGAAACCGGCCTGTCCTCGCAAGAGGTGGCCGAAAGGCTGCTGGAAGATGCAGGGGTCGCGGTCGAGGCGGGCAGCTTTTACGGGCCGACCGGCGAGGGCCATCTGCGTGTCTGCTTTGGCTCCTTGTCCGAAGAGGACATCACCGAAGCGATGGACCGGATGCAACGGTTCTTTGGCGCGCTCTGACCGGCCGGGTGTCTGGCATGGACCGCCGGGGGGCCAGCCCCCCGGACCCCTTGGGGTATTTCGGGCAAGATGAAAGGCCGAAGCGGGTCAGTCCAGCAGGCTTTTCAAGGCTGCCAGAAGTTCTGCACAGTGATCCGGTGTCGTGACGCTGCCAGGTGACAACCGCAGGATGGCCCCTCGGGCATCGGTATGGATGCCACGACGGCGCAGTTCGTCGACCAAAGCCACGGCATTGCCCTTGATGTGCAACATCAGGCTGCCGCCGCGGCGATCGGCTTCGGCGGGGGAGGCCAGAGACAGGCCCAGATCCGCCGCGCCATCCCGCAGCAGGCCGGTCAATTGCCGGTTCTGCGCCTCGAGCCCCGCAAGGCCGGTGTGCAGAACATGGTCGAGCCCCGGCTGGCTGGCGATTGCCGGCAGTATGTTCGGCGTGCCATTGTCGAACCGCCGCGCGTCAGGTGCAAAGGCAAAGGCATCCAGATCCCAGGAAAACGGATTTGCCTGGCTGAACCAGCCGCGGAATTCCGGCGCGCAGTCGGCCAGCAGGTCGGGCATCACCTGCAAGACCCCTGCCCCGGACACGCCGCACAACCATTTCAGCGAGGAGCCGACGGTGAAGTCGGCATGTGCGGAATAGGGGCGGATCCCCACCCCTTGGGTGATGTCCACGCCCACCAGGCTGCCCATGCGGCGGCCGTGATCGAGAAGGCGGTCCAGATCGGCCCGGTGCGAGGCGGTGGATGTGACCCAGGTGATCAGCGCCAGCCGCACCTCCGGGCCCCATTCGGCGATGAAGTCGTCATCGGTCACATAGGCGCGCCCGCCGGTCGGGGCGACGGTGCGCAGGGTAAAGCCGATGCGCCGCGCCAGTTCGGCGAGCAGGAAGTGCAAGCTGGGAAAGCAATCCTGCGCCACCAGAACCACGCCGCCCGCCAGTCGCCTTTCCGGTAGCCCGCGCATCAGGGAATAGAGCGCGCCCGTCACGCTTTCCGCCAGGGTCAGGGTGCTGTCCGGCGCGCCGATGAGCCGTTGCCAGGCGGTGATGAAGGTGGCCCGCCGTGCCATGGCGTCGGGCCATTGACCATCATCCTGGGCGCACCAGTGGCGGGTGAATTCGGCGACGGCCCGGTTCACCGCCGCTTCCTTGCCGGGAAAGGTTCCGATGGAATGATAGAGAAAATAGCTCATGCCCGGTGCCCCAGATCCCAGAACAGCCCGGCCATCATGGCCAGACCTTCGTGCACGATCGACACCGGAAGATGCTCGTCGGCGCCGTGTTGGCCGCAGCCCGGATAGGAATGCGGCACCCATATGGTCGGCAGGCCCAGCGTGTCGGTAAAGATCGTATTGGGCAGCGATCCACCCAGATTGGGCAGAATTACCGGGGGCTTGCCCAAGGTGCGTTCCAGCGAGGCGCTGGCAAACCGCACCCAGTCATTCTGAAGATCGGACCGGCTGGCCGGAAAGGCGGCATCGGTCGCAGGCACGATCCGGACCCGCTGGAAACCGGCGGCGTCCAGTGTGCGGCGCACGGCGGGGAGTACGGCATCGGTATCCACCCCGACCGGATGGCGCAGTTGCAGCCGCGCCCGCGCCCATGGAGGAATGGCATACAGCGGCTTGGCGATGTTGCCGCATTCCATCTCCATCACCTCCAGCGTGGACCAGCCATAGACACGCTCGGCCTGGGACAGTCCGGGCGCGCCCCACCACGGGTCCAACGGCGGATCGCCGGGCGAGGTTTCGATGGTGCAGCGCGCCAGTGCCTCTTGGACATCCGCCGGAATGCGGCCGGGGGTCAATTCGGGCACCAGGCATTCGCCGGTCGGGCCGATCAGCGCGGCGATGGCATGGGCGAGTTCCACGCCGGGATTGGCCAGCAGGCCGCCCCAGTTGCCCGAATGGTGATACCCCTCGCGTGCCACCACTTCGAGATGGATGTTCAGCCCGCCGCGCGCGCCCAGAAAGATCGTGGGCTGCAACCGCCCGATACGCGGCCCGTCCGAGGCGATCAGCATGTCGGCGGCAAACGCCTCGGGGTTCTCGGCCACCAGATCTGCAAGGCCCGGCGAGCCGTATTCCTCGCCCATTTCCATCAGGAACTTGAGGTTGAAGCCAAGACGCCCGTTCACCGACAGAACAGCCTCGATCGCCGCCAGGTTGACCGAATGCTGCCCCTTGTTGTCCGCAGTGCCGCGCCCGTACCAAACACCATCGCGTTCGGTCAACTCGAACGGGGACAAGCCTGCGGACCACATTTCGGGAACGCCCGTGACCACATCGCCGTGGCCATACATCAGCACCGTCGGCAGTGCAGGATCTTCGATCCGGGAGGCCAGCAGAAAGCCGCCGGGCGCCGGATCGCGGCGGAACTGGCGCTGGTCGAACCCCATGCGGGCAAAGATCGGCGCCAACTCGTCGTCCAGATAACGTTGCAGATCCGGGGCATGTGCGGCTTCGCGGGAAACCGTCGGCATCGCCACACGTCGAGCGAGGTCAGCCTTGAACCGGCCACTGGCCAGAGTGTCTACGGCGGCGGCAATGGCGGCGGCACGGGTCATGCAAATCTCCCTGGGCGGCTGGGGCCGATATGCCCCGTCACCCCAGCCATAGCGATTATGATTTTTTGATCAAGAAGGATCTGCCGCCAGCGCGCTCATGGCGCCGTCGCTTCGGCGATCAATTGGCGCAACAGCAGGTGTGACGCGCGAATATCGGCCTCCATCGCCGCGCGGAAGGCATCGGCATCACGGATCGCAAGGGCCTTGCAGACGGATTCGTGATGTGCGGTGAAACTGTCGCGCAGCGCGGTCTTCAGCAACTGTTCCATCCGGTCCGACAGGATGCGCACATATGGACCCGAGCGCAGCCACAGATTTTCGATCTGACTCATCAGGACGGGACTTTGGGCCGCGCGGTAGATGTGGAAGTGGAATTCGCGGTTGGCCGCCGTCATCGCCGGGGTATTGCCAGCCAGGCCGCTGGCATGATGACGGGCGACGATGGCCTGCAACTGCGCGAGATCGTCGTCGTCCAGGTGGTCAAAGGCGATGGCGGTGGTTGCGCCTTCGATGATGACGCGGGCGCGGGTGATATCCTCCAGCTCGTCAGCAGAGAGGTCGGGCACATAGGCGGTGCCCGAAGGCGCAATGCGCAGCGCGCTTTCGGCCGCCAGACGGCGCAGCGCCTCGCGCACAGGCATGTGCGAGACCTGAAACCTGTCGGCCAGTCCCGCGATGGTGAATGCCTCTTTCGCCTCGAAGGCGCCGGCGATCAGTGCCTCGCGCAGTTGCGCATAGACCTGATCCTGGACGGTCTGCCGTTCCAGAATGGGTTGCAAACCTTTTGATGCCGTCTTTGGTGCCATGATCATCCCCAAGCCGCCGCCACAATCGCGGTATGGCTCCGATTTGGCAAGCACGCAGCCGCCACCGCGCCGGGCGCAATCAGGCAACAAGCCGCCGTTCGGCCATGTGGCACAGTGCCATTTCCAGTGTGGCCTGAAGATCTGCCTTTTTGTAGGGTTTGCCCAGCACCGAGGCAAATCCCGCCGCGATATAGGCGTTGACCTGATCTTCCATGACATTGGCGGTTGCGGCAATCGCGATCGGCGGGCGCGGGGCCGTGCCTTCGCCGGCCATGTCGTGAATCCTGGCCAAGGCGGTGAGCCCATCCATCACCGGCATGTTGATGTCCAGCAACAGCACATCATAGGTATGCGACTGGCTGGCGGCCACGGCCTGCGCGCCATCACCGACGAAATCGGCCGCGACCCCCAGAGACGCCAGCATGGCCTTGAGGATCACCACGTTGGTTGCATTGTCCTCGGCCACCAGCAGGCGAATGTCGGACAGGCTGCGCCGTGAAATCGTCATTGGCCCCGGCCTTGGGGCAATTTCCAGATCGCACCGCGGCAATGGCAGCGTCAGATACGCCTGGGTTCCCGCGCCTGCCGTCGAGTCCATGCGCAGCGTTCCCCCCATCACATCGACCAGCCGCTTTACAATGGGCATCCCAAGGCCCGTTCCGCCGAAACGCCGGGTGATCGAGGTGTCGGCCTGTTCGAATTCGTCAAAGACCCGGCTGAGCTGATCGGGTGTCATGCCGATGCCGGTATCGGCAATGATAATGTGCAGGCTGTCGTCCTGCGCCTGATCGACCGTCACGCGCACCTCGCCATCGGAGGTGAACTTGACGGCATTGCCGATCAGGTTGTTCAGAATCTGGACCAGCTTGGTTTCATCACCCAGACGGGTTGTTCCGTCACGCGGCAGCAGATCGAGATGAAAGGCCACACCTTTGCGTTGTGCCGAAACGCGGTGCAATGCCTCGATCCGCCGCAGCAGGGCAACCGGGTCGAAGGGCTGCGGATCGAGCGTGGCCTTGCCCGCCTCGATCCGTGCCAGATCGAGAATGTCGTTGATCACCGCCAGCAGCGCCTCGCCGGAGTTGCGCATCGTGTCCAGCATTCCGCGCTGTTCCGGCGTCAGCCGGGTTTCGCCCAGCAGTTCCGCCATGCCCAGAACCCCGTTCATCGGCGTGCGAATTTCGTGGCTCATGTTGGCGAGGAATGCTGTCTTGGCCCGGTTGGCCGCGTCCGCTTCCTCGATCGTGCGGACCAGAAGGTTGGCCAGCCAGGCCAGCACGACCCCCTGCACCAGCACGATGACCGCATGAAGCACCACGCGCCCCAGATCTGCGCCGCCCAGGAACACCGCGTTGGGCAACAGGAAGTTGAGAACCAGATGGTGCAGCATCACGACAAGACCATAGATCACGATGGCCCGCGCATTGCAGAATGCGGAAATCCCGGCATAAACAGCAAAGAAGTACATATGTGCATCGGGCTGCCAGGGGTGGAATGACAACTGGAACACGATAAAGCTGACCACCAGTGCAAGGCTGGCGGCGATGGTCAGTTGCACCCGTTCCCCATTCGGGTCACGCCACCATTCCAGCGTTGAGACGACAGCCAGCGCAGCCACCGCCATCGGAACATAGGCCCCGCCTGCGCCGCCGCCGCCCGCTATCGCGGCGGTCAGCACAACATGCATCCAGACATAGACCAACATGTAGCGCACGACGTGACCGCGCAGCCGATCCAGCCGTCCGGTTTCGGATCTTTGGTCTGGCATGGCGATCACCGTCCTCTTGGGTTTTGCAAGCTGGCGCAGGTCACGCCGCTTGCCTTCAGAACGAACATATCCGGCGGCAACAGTTGCCGCAGGTCATCCGGGCCCAGACGCCCCATCGCGTGCGAATCGGCCGAGACGATCAGCAACCGTCCCCCAAACCGGACATCGAGAATCGGCAGGTCCAGCGCGGCGACATGGATCAGCCCATCCGCCGATGTCCGGGTAGGCCCTGCCAGAATGCCGAATTGCGCCGCACCTTCGTCCGGTACGAGGGCGATTCCGATCAACGCCAGAAAACCGGCAAGGACCACGACGAATAAGCGCATTTGAGACTCATCTTTTGGCAAGGGTATTCTCCCGTAGCAGTCTGTATCGCGCAATGTTGATTTGGGCTTAACGGTGCGAAGTGAGGGGCCCGTCCGGGCTTGGGTGACGTCGGCCTGTCCGGATATTATCTTGACAATTTCAATCATCTATTGGAAGTGGCGGTAATTCGCCGATACGACCACCACGCGCCAGCCCTTCTGCCAGCCCGAAACATCCAGAAAACGGGGACTGGGGATGAGACACGGTGTGATGACCACCGCCGCGCTGCGCGCGACGACTGCGCTTGTATTGCTGTCCGGCAGCGCATGGGCACAAGAGACAAGACCAACCGACGAAAAGGAAGTGCGGCTCGACCCGGTCACCATCTTGGCCGACCGCCAGGGCACCCCGGTGACTGACGTTCCTGCCGCAGTCACAGTGGTCACGGGGGCAGAGATCGAGGCGCGCGGCCTGACCGATATCAAGCAGCTTACACGCTACACGCCCGGCATCACGGTCAACCGGCAGGTCAATGCCGATCCGTTCAGCACCTTTGGCGGCTTCACCATCCGGGGGGTCAGCGGCAACCGGGTGCAGATGCTGGTCGATGGATCGCGCATGGCCGAGCGCATCACGGATGGCACCCGCGACTATATGGACCTGAATTTCACCAAACAGGTGGAGATGGTCAAAGGCCCGGCCTCGGTGCTGTGGGGGGCCGATGCCCTGGGGGGTGTCGTTGCGGTGCAGACGCTCGACCCCGAGGATGTGTTGCAGGGGCGCGACCGGGCCGGCACTGCACGGCTGTCGTTTGACGGAGTGTCGGACAAGACGGGCGTGCAGGCGATGTTCGCACAGCGTTTTGGCTCCCAGTTCGCCACCATGATCGGTATCGCGCGCGATACCGGGCACGAACAGGAATATTCCAAGGCGCGGGCGGATGGCGGCATCTATGGCTGCGGGCGCCAGGTGGCGCTGGGGGCGATCGGGTGCAACCGGCTGAACCCCGCCGACATCACCGCAAACCGATTGCTGGCCAAGGCGGTCTGGACCCCGTCCGACGCGCATCGGCTGGAATTCTCGGTCGATATGCTGAAGCGCGAGACAAAGGTGCGCAACCTGACCGTGATCGGCCTGACCACCAGCGGCAGCGAGACCACCACCGGCGATGTGGTGCAGACCTGGGATCGCACCCTGGTGCAAAAGCGCCAGCGGTATGCCGTCGAACACACATGGACGCCGGGCGCGGGCGTCATCGACGAATTGCGCACCACGCTGGCCTTTACCCCGCATGTCTATGACCAGTCCGGCAAGCGGCGCGTGCGCAATGCCGCGACCGGCGCCGAAAAGATCATCGAGGATTACCGCAAGTTCACCGAGGATTTCCTGGAGCTGGATATCCAGGCCACCTCGCGCGCGACGACCGGGGCCGCAGAGCATCTGATCACCTGGGGCTTTGACGGCGACTACGCGAAAACCGATTTTCAGCGCCGCGACGTGACCCGTGACCTGACCAGCGGCACCGTGACGGAATCGCGCGCGGGCGGCTTCAACTTTGCCAATGCCTCGACCCGGCGGGCGGACCTGTACATCCAGGACAGGATCAGCCTGATGGGCGGTGCGCTGGAAATCACCCCCGGCCTGCGCTACGCCACCTACCGCATGAGCCCGCGCCCGGATGGCGATTATGCCGCCGTCCCTGGATCGGAGCCTGTGGTACGATCCAAGGCGCAGGTGCTGAAATCCTTGGGCACGCTCTACCGCTTTGGCAACGGCTGGCAGGTCTGGGGCCATTACGGCGAAGGCTTCAAGATGCCGACGGCTGAACAGCTATATGTGTCGAATCCGTCATTCAACCTGATCCCGAACCCCGATCTGGTCCCCGAAGAGGTGAAAAGCCTGGAACTGGGCGTCCGCAGGGAATGGGGGCGCGGCATGGTCGGGGTAACGGCATTCCAGGCCGACTACACCGATTTCATCGCCAGCTTTCAGCCGGTGACGCTGCCAGGTGGCGCGACGGGATACACCTATCGCAACCTGTCATCGGTGAAGATCCACGGGGTGGAACTGGAAGGCTATTATGACCTGTCCGACAACCTGCGTCTGAACGGCTCGGCCTCGTGGCAGCGGGGCACGCAGGTTGCCAACCCCGGCGCGGCGAAAACGCCCTATACGGTGGCCCCGCTGATGGGCACGCTGGGCCTGAGCTGGCAGGTGCCGGATCGGCCGCTGACACTTGACGTTGTAGGCACCTTTGCCAGCAAGGTCACGCGCGGCACGGCCGGAAACTTCCGGCCGGCAGGATATGGCGTGGTCGATGTCTATGCCCGCTGGGACGTGGCAGAGAACGCGGTGTTGAACGTGGGTGTCAGGAACCTGTTCGACAAGCGGTATTTCGATGCCAGTGCGGCGAACTACAGCGGCACCTCGACCACGGCGACCAGCGTGATTACGCCGCTGGAGTTGCAGACCGGGGCGGGGCGCAGCTTCAACGTCTCGCTGGACCTGAAGTTCTGACATGGCTGTCCGCAGCACGTTCCGGGCCACACTGGTCCGGGCCATCCGTCTGGCGCGGATTGTCATTGCGGGGCCCGGCGCCTGGCAGGGGCTGGCGCTTTATGCGCTGGTCCTAGGGCTCAGCTTTGTCGGTGTCTGGGTCTCGGTCCGGCTGATCGCCTGGAACAAGGCGTTCTATGATGCGCTGGAACAGATGGATGCGGCGGCGGCACTGACCCAGATCGGCGTGTTCTTCGCGCTGGTGGCGCTGTCGGCGGGGTGCTGGCTGACCGGCGACTGGTTCCGCAAGAAGCTGCTGATCCTGTGGCGCGCGCGGCTGACGGCGCGCGCGCTCGACCTGTGGATCGGCAATCGCGCCTACTGGCTGATGCGGCCGGGGTTCGGCACGACCCCGGTAGAGAACCCCGATCAGCGTGTGGCGGAGGATTGTCGCCTGTTCATCGATCGCTTCATCGAATTCACTCTGGATCTGGTGTCCGAGGTGGTGTCGCTGGTGTCCTATGTGGCAGTGCTGTGGTCGGTTGCGACCTTTGCGCTCGGCTTCACGCTGTTCGGGCTGGGGATAGAGATTCCGCGCTACATGGTCTGGCTGGCGCCGGTCTATGTGGTGGTGGCCACGGCGATCACGCATCTGCTGGGCCGTCCGTTGAAACGGCAGTATTTCGACCGGGAGAAGGTCGAGGCCGATTTCCGCCACGCGTTGGTGCAATTGCGCGACCGGGCCGATACCGTGGCCCAGTCGGGTGGCGAGGGTGCCGAGCGCCGCCGCCTTGACGACCGCTTTGCCGCTGTGGCCCTGAACTGGCGCCGGGTGATGCGGGCGGAGCTGATCCTGGGCCTGTTCTCGCGGCCCTATTTCCAGACCGTCCTGCGGATGCCTACCTTCTTTGCGCTGCCGGCCTATTTTGCCGGGGCGCTGACACTGGGCGGGCTGATGCAGCTTGCCTCGGCGTTCTCCAGCGTGACCACAACGCTGAGCTGGTTCATCTTCGAATACCGCAAGCTGGCCGAATTCGTCGCGGTTTGCGAAAGGCTGGACGGGCTGTTCGCGGCGGCGCAGGCCCCTGCCCCGCTGCCCGCCGCCCCCCGCGCGATCCAGCGCGAAGTGTCGGATGACGGTGCGCTGCGGCTGGATGGGCTGCGACTGGCCACGCCTGCCGGGAACTGGCTGGATCCGGTGCCCCACAGGGTGATCCGGCCGGGCAAGGTGTTCCTGATCACCGGCGCCTCGGGGCGGGGCAAGACAACCCTGCTGGCCGCCATTGCCGGGCTGTGGCCCTGGGGTCACGGGCGGATCGAACGGCCTGCCGGGCGGTTCCTGTTCCTGCCTGCCGGGGCGCCTGTGCTGGGCGATGGCCTGGTCACCGCCGCATGCCATCCCGACGATCCCGACCGCCACGATCCCGCCCGCGTCTTTGCCGTGCTGACCCGGCTGGGTCTGGCGCCCCGCCTGACCGCGCCTCAGGGCGAAGCGGCGCTGGCGGGCCTGTCCATGGGCGAGCGACAGCGCCTTGGCCTGGCGCGCGCGGTGCTGAACCGCCCCGACTGGCTGCTGATGGACGAGGCGACCTCGGCCCTTGATCCGGCGGCAGAGGCCGATCTGCTGGCCTGGCTGCGTACCGAACTGCCCGACACCACCCTGATCATCGTGGCCCACCGCACCCCGCTTGGCGTTTCCGCCGATGACGTGCTGCGCATCGGCCCCGCCGAACCCGAAAGGAAATCCGCATGACCGATTCCGCCCCCTCGTCCCGCGCCCGCGTGCTGGATACCGCTCCGGCCGATGTGCTGGCCCTGTTGCCGCAGATGGGCAAGGTCATGCTGATCGCCAGTGCCGGCGGCGTCACCTTTGAACGTATCGGTCCGGTCGAGCGTCTGGTGGCCGACGGGCCTGCCCTGCGTGTCGAAGGGGCGTGCCACGATGCCACCATCCACCTTGCTGCGCTTGCGACGGTCGAGGTGGACCATTCCTCCGTCATGCGCGGCAAGGTCTTTCCTCGGCTGGATGTCCTGGGGGCCGATGGCGCCACCGTCCTGGCCGTGGTCGGCATGGACGGCGCCGCGCCGTTCGATGCCGCACTTGCCGGATTGAACCAAAGTCCGGTGCCCGCCAAGGCCCGCGAAAGTGGCGAGACCCGCCCCGAGCTTGCCGCCGACGACCCGGCGCTGACGCCTTTTGCCCTTTTGCAGGATCTGGGGGTCGAGGTGCAGATGACCTTTGGCAAGCCCGGCCTGTCGCAGGGCTGGCGCGGCCGGATCGAGGCGGTAAGGCCTGCAATGGGGTTTCTCAACGTGATGACGCCGGATTTCCACCTGCACCTGCAAGGCGGCACCGTCAGCGCCTGGCATGCGATGCGTGGCGAACGCACGGCCCTTGGCGTCGATGGCCAGCCCACCGGGCTGGTCCTGCGGTCGGAGGTCTTTGCATGACCGCTGTCCCTTGTATCCAGTCGGGGCTGCGGCGATGACCCGCTGGGCCACCGATCTCGGCCCCGTCGCCTGGCCCACCCTAATCGCCGATCTGGCGCGCGCGCAGGTTGTGCTGTTGGGCGAGCGCCACGACCGGGCTGATATGCACCGCTGGCAGTTGCATGTCGCGGCCGCGCTGGTTGCCCATCGGCCCATCGTCATGGGGTTCGAGATGTTCCCCGCCCGGCTCGACCCGGTTCTGGCCGATTGGACTGCGGGCCGCATCGGATCGGAAGAAGAATTTCTGGCCCGCGCTGAATGGGGCAGTGACTGGGCGTTTCCGCCCGACCTGTATCTACCGCTGTTCCGGTTCTGCCGCGAAACGGCGGTGCCGATGGTGGGCCTGAACGTGCGCCGCGATCTGGTGCGCACCGTGGGTGCGGGCGGCTGGGACTCCGTCCCCGAGGATCAGCGCGAAGGGCTGACCCCGGCCCGCCCCTCGCCCGCCGCGTATCGCCGGTTCATCTTTGATCTGACCGGCGGCGGCCCGGCCGGCCGCACATTGCAATCACCCGAGGATCCGGGGTTTGACCGCTTCCTGCGCGCGCAAGAGGTTTGGGACCGCGCCTTTGCCACCCATATCGCCCGCGCTGTCCAGCGCCCCGGCGCCCCGCTGGTGGTGGGCATCATCGGAATGGGGCATCTGCAATTCGGTGGCGGGGTCTCCTGGCAGTTGGCCGATCTGGGCGTGACGGCCTCGCGCGTGCTTATCCCGCACGACCCCGGCGCCCGTCCACCATCCGGTGCGGCGGATGCAACCTTTGCGCTGGCCGCGCCCGTCGCCTGAATGTCTGCTTGCCGCGGGCGGCAGGGGCCGGGCGCGTCGCCTGCCGCCGGTGGGCTACAACAGGGCCTCGCGCAGGTCCCGCGGCAGATCCGGTGCCTCGTTCAGATCCAGTTGCGCCTCGACATGCTCCAGATGGTGCGCCATGGCGGCCAGCGCCGCCGCCACATCGCCGCGTGCAATATGGCCGACGATTTCCTCGTGCTCGTCGGGGCCGCAATCGTGCATCTGGCGCGGCTGGTACATGGTGGAGATCAGCGAGGTCCGCGACACCAGATCGCGCAGAACGCCATGCAGATATTCGGAACCCGCCAGTTCCGCGATCAGGATATGGAAGGCGCCCGACAGGCGGACCATCGCCGGCAGATCATCGCGCTGATGCGCATCGCGTTCCAGCGCCACATGCGCGCGCAAACGGGCGATATCGGCATCGGTCACACGACTGCACAAGCGTTCCATCAACCCACCCTCGACGATCCGGCGGGCAAAGAAGACGTCCCGCGCCTCGTCGATGGTGGGTTCCGATACGAACCCACCCCGGTTGGGAATCAGCGTTACCAGGCGGTCGCGTTCCAGCAGGCTCAGCGCCTGACGTACCCTTGCGCGGCTGGTCGAGAAGATCTCGGCCAGCTCTTCCTCCTTCAGGCGCATACCGGGGCGCAGTTTGCGCTCGAATATCGCCTGCCAGAGCTTCTCGCAGATTTCCGTCACGGTCACGGGCGCAGCGGCGGGTCTGGCTGTCATTGTAACATCCTGTCGCGTGTGATGCTGTGGTCGCAGATGCGTCCAGGCAAGTCAACACGGGCCTGCACCCCAGTTTCTGCACAGAGTTTCAGCATTTCCTATAGATATTCAGCATTATTGTTTACAATATTGTTGTCACTTTCGGAGGCGCGTTCTAACACTGTCTTGACAGACTGGAAGGTTGCGATGGATTTCGATTTCACCACCCTGCCCCCCGAGGACAGATACCGCCTGCTGACCAACTTTGTGGGTCCGCGCCCGATTGCCCTTGTGACCACCCGATCTGCCGATGGGGTGATCAATGCGGCGCCCATGAGCTTTTTCAATGTGTTCGGTCACGACCCTGCCATCCTTGCCCTTGGCATCCAGCCCAGGCTTGACGGGTCGCCCAAGGATACGGTGGCCAATATGCGCGCGACGGGCGAATTCGTTGTCCATGTTGTGGATGCGCCCATGGCCGAGGCGATGCTGGTCTGCGCCTTGGGGGTCGATCCCGAGGTGGACGAACTGGACCTTGCCGGGCTGAAGGCTGCGCCATGTGTCCAGGTCTCTGCCCCGCGTATCGACGGCGCGGCCTGCGCCATGGAATGCAGGGTAGAGCGCATCATCGACTGGCCGCGCCGCGCGCTGATCCTGGGCGAAGTGGTGCAGATGCATGTGCGGGACGATTGCCTGGATGATCAAGGGCGCTATGTGAACCCGGATGTCTACCAGCCCATCGCCCGGTTGCACGCCGACAATTACATCACCAGTGACCGCCAGTTCGTGATGAGCGCGCCAGACATGGCCCATGCGCTTGCCGCCCGCGCTGCCAGGACAGAGGAATGAGCCATGCGGATCCTTCTCGTCAATCCGAACTCGACGATGTCGATGACCGAAACCATCCGCGCCAGCGCACAGCGCGTCGTGCTGGCCCAGACCGTGCTGGTCGCGCGCACCGTCGCCGGATCGCCTGCCAGCATTGAAGGCCATGCCGACGAGGCCCGCGCCGTCCCCGGACTGCTCGACACCATACGCGATGCCGAGGCGGAGGGCGCGCAGGCCACGGTGATCGCCTGCTTCGACGACCCCGGCCTTGGCGCGGCGCGTGAAGTGGCGCGCGGGCCGGTGTTGGGCATCTGCCAGGCTGGCGTCCAGGTGGCCACCACCATCGCGGCGCGGTTTTCCATCGTGACGACCCTGCCCCGGTCGGTGCCCATCATCGAGGATCTGGTCGATGCCTATGGCGCCACGCGCCAGTGCCGTCGGGTTCGCTCGGTCAATCTGCCGGTGCTGGCACTGGAAGAAGACCCCTCCGAAGCCTTTGCCCGGCTGCGCAACGAGATCCGGCGCTCTGCCGAAGAGGACGGGGCCGAAGCCGTGCTGCTGGGATGCGCGGGAATGGCCGAGATGTGCCTGGCATTGCAGGCAGAGACCGGCATCCCAGTGATCGACGGCGTGACCGCAGCGGTCAAGCTGGCCGAAGCGATGGTGGGCGGCGGATTTGCCACGGCGAAAGCCGGCAGCTATGCCTTTCCCCGCCAGAAGACCGCCCCCGCGCATTGCTCTGCCTGAGACGGCACTCCGCGCCTCAAGTGGGGCTATCTGCCCCCTGCCCCCCTTGGCGCGGAACGCATCTTCACGCCCCAGGATAAATCGCTCCGGGCGAGGCAGCAGACGCCTCGCCGGATGGGCCATGCGGCGGGCTCCTGCGCCCGGCCACCCCACGTGCCATTGCGGTGACGCGCCCGGAACGACAAGGGCGCGGACCGGATCAGGGCGCCGTTTGCAACTCGGTATGACCCGACATGCCCGCGGCTTCGGCCACGCGATGACACGCGACGCGGCTGCGGTCGGCAAGGACCAGGACAGGCGGCCGCTCGGCCTTGCACCGCGCATCGGCCAGAGGGCAGCGGGGGTGAAAGGCGCAGCCCTTGGGCGGGTTCAGCGGGCTGGGCACCTCGCCCACATCGGCTTCGCGCGCGCGTTTGGGCGCCTCGATGTTCGGAATCGTCTGAAGCAGCATCCGGGTATAGGGGTGGCGCGGCGTGGCGAACAGCACCTCGGTATCCGCTTCCTCGACCACCCGGCCCAGATACATGACCGCGATACGGTCGGACATGTGGCGCACGACGCTGAGATCATGGCTGATGAACAGATAGGTCAGCCCCATCTGATCCTGCAACCGCCGCATGAGGTTGAGGATCTGCGCCTGCACAGAGACATCCAGCGCCGAGGTCGGCTCGTCGCAGACCAGAAAGCGCGGTTCGGTCACCAACGCGCGGGCAATGGAAATGCGCTGGCGCTGACCGCCCGAAAACTCGTGTGGAAATTTCGCGCCATCGCGCGGCGACAGGCCAACGGTTGTCAGGATCTCGTCCACACGGGCGCGGATTGCGGTGTCATCGCTCAGCACCTTCAACTCGCGCAGGGGCTCGGCGATGATGTCGCGCACGCGCCAGCGCGGATTGAGGCTGGCATAGGGATCCTGAAAGATCATCTGGGCGGACAGTGCCGTTCCGTCGACGCCAGGACCGAATTCGACCGATCCCTCGGTCGGGCGATACAGGCCCGAGACCAGCCGCGCCACGGTGGACTTGCCACAACCGGATTCCCCCACCAGGCTGAGGCATCCGCCCAGCGGCACATCGAAGGACACGTCGTCGACAGCGCGCAGAAACTGCTTTGGCTTGCGTTCCACCACGCGGTTGAGCCAGGGGGCAGAGACGTCGAACACGCGGGTCAGATTGCGCACGCGCAGGGCGAACAGCTCGGTCATGCGACTCCTCCTTGGTCGATCCAGCAGGCGGTTGCGCTGGCACCTGCGGGTGCCAGTTCAGGACGGGCGATGTGGCACCGCGGCCCGACGGCCGGGCAGCGCGGGTTGAAGGCACAGCCGGGCGGAATGGCATCCAGCCGCGGCATGGCGCCGTCGATCTGGCTCAGGCGCTCCACACGGTGGCCAAGCGCGGGGATCGACCCCATCAATCCCTGGGTATACGGGTGGCGCGGCGCGCGCAGCACGCCGCGCACTTCGCCGATCTCGACCATGCGGCCAGCATACATCACCGCGACACGATCCGCCGCCTCGGCGATCACGCCCATGTCATGCGTCACCAGCATCACCGCCGTTCCTGTATCGTCGCACAGGCGGCGCAGCAGCGCGATGATCTGCGCCTGGATCGAGACATCCAGCGCTGTGGTCGGCTCATCCGCAATGATGAGCCTCGGCTCTGCCGACAGCGCCAGCGCGATGACCACACGTTGCCGCATACCGCCAGAAAACTGGTGCGGGTAATGGTCAACCCGGTCTTCGGGCGCCGGAATACCCACCTGGCGCAGCAGGTCGATGGCACGCGCGCGGGCCTCTGCCTTTGTCATGTCCAGATGGATGCGGATCGTTTCGACAAGCTGCGCGCCCACGGTGAACAGGGGGTTCAGCGAGGTCAGCGGATCCTGAAAGATCGCGCCGATCTCGCGGCCGCGGATCTTTTCCATCTGGCGCAGGGGCAGGTTGTCGATGCGCCGCCCGTTGACGTGGATCTCGCCGCCCGCGATATGGCCAGGTGGTTCCAGAAGGCCCTGAATGGCAAGGCCCGTCATCGACTTGCCTGCGCCGCTCTCGCCCACCACGCCCAGAACCTCGCCGGGGCGCAGGGTCAGCGAAACGCCGTCCAGCGCAGTGACCGTGCCGTGGCGGCCGGGAAAATCGACGCGCAGGTCGCGCACCTCCAGCACAGGATCAGGCATGGCAGTCCTCCATGGGAAAGCTGGGGGGAAAGATCTCGGCCACTGGCGGGTGGCCCCATGTGCGGTCGGGATATTTTGCGACCAACCCGTCGAATTGCGCCTGCGCCTGCGCGCGCGCAGCGGGCAGATCAAGGCCCGCGACCTGCCCGTCCCGCATCGAGAGCCGTCCATCCACAAAGACCGCACGGGTCACGCGGCCCGATGCACCCGCGATCAGGGTCGTGATCGGGTCGATGGCCGGGGCCATATGGGTATCCGACAGGTCGAACACCGCCAGATCGGCGCGGGCACCCGGCGCGATGCGGCCCAGATCCTCGCGGCCAAGCGCGCGGGCGCCACCGAGCGTTGCCGCCTCCCACATCTGGGCAGACGAGACCGCATCGGGGCGGCGCTCCGCAACGCGGGCAAGGATCAGCCCGACCGACAGGTTCAGCAGCATGTCCGGCGGTGCGGTATCGGTGCCCATGGCGATGTTCACGCCCGCTGCCCGCAGCTTGCCGAACGAGTCGAGCACCCCGCCAAAGCGGCCAGAAACCAGCGGACAGTGCACCACCGAAACGCCATGTTGGGCATACAGCGCCAGATCCTCGGCAGTGGCATGGGTGGCATGGGGCGCGATCAGCCGGGGCGACAGCAGGCCAAGCCGCGCCAACCATGCGGGGGCGGTGCAGCCATGCTGCAAGGCCATCGCCTCGCGCTCCATCGCGCCCTGCGCCATGTGCAGGCGGACCGGGACGCCCAGATCCTCGGCCATGGCGCAAGTCTGGCGCAGCAGGGATTCCGTGCAGGTCTCTACCCGGTCGGGCGCGAACAGGCCCTGGACCAACCCGTCGCCAGCGCCTTGCCAGCGCGCAACCCAGGCGGCCGCATCGGCCAGCCCGGCCAGGCCCCGCGCCTCGTCCAGCACAGGCGCCAGCACGCCGGGCGCGGTGCAGACCATGCCGCCGGCGCGATAGCCAGGGCCAAGGTAGACCCGCAGGCCCAGATCCAGCGCAGCCTGGGCCGCCGCGTCGAATTCTGCCGCCGTTTCCCCCCAGGCGCGGTAGAACAGCGAGGCGATGGGTGCGGCGGTGGTGATGCCGTTCAACAGCAACTGGGCAAAGGCGAATTTCTTCTGGAATGCCAGTTCCTCTGGCCCATACATCTCGTAGGGGCCGCGGTCGATGTAACTTTGCGGCCAGACACGCCCCTTGGCCCAACCGGGCTGATGGTCGATCGCCAGTAGGGTGGTGTCCAGATCGGACAGCGCATCCAGATCGACAAAACCGGGCGAGAGGAGCACCGGCCCCAGGTCGATCCGCCGGGCGACCTCGCCCGGAAACCGGCCGCCTGCATGCAGGATGCGGGCACCGTCGATCACCACCTCGGCATTGCGCAGCAGGCGGGGGCCGCCGGGATCATGGGCCAGCACCCAATCGGCCCGCAGTGCGGTGCGCCCTTGCGGGCGCTGGCCAAGGGTCAGGGTCGCAAGGGTCATGGCGCCTCCACCACCGCCTTGCCGGCGCGGGCCGCGACCTTGCCGCCGTGAACCACCAGCGGGCGGGGTTCGTCCAGCACGACCGCGTGGGCCAGCGTTTCCCCGGCCAGCAGCGTCAGGTCGGCCACGGCCCCCACGCTGACCGATCGGCCGGGCACCCCGATGGAGGCGGCACCGGCGCCCGAGGCGGTATCCAGCAGCAGTTCCAGTTCATCATCGCGGCGAAAGCCGTTCTTCATGCCGACGATGCGGGCGCGGTGCATCATGTCGGGTTCACCCCAGGGGCCCCAGGTGTCGCGGATCCCGTCGCAGCCGATGCCGACACGAATTCCCGCCGCCCGCATCCGAGCCAGCGACGGAACATTGGCCGACGGATGGCCGGTGGAATAGATCGACACATCCAGCGCGGCGATCCGTTCCATCAGCGCGGAAATTCGCGCCTCGGGCACCATCGCCAGGTGGAAGGCATGGCTGACGCCGACCAGCCCCTGCATCCCCAGTGCGGCGGTGCGGTCCAGGATCATCTCCATGGTAAAGGCGCCCAACTCTCCGGGTTCGTGCAGGTGGATGTCCACCGGCTTGCCGTGCTTTTCGGCCAGCGCAAAGACGGCATCCAACGACCCCTTGGGATCACGGTCCATCGACGATGGATCAAGGCCGCCGACAATGTCGGCCCCCGCCGCCAGTGCGGCATCCAGCAGCTCATAGGTGCCGGGGCGCACCATCAGCCCCGATTGCGGAAAGGCGACGATCTGGATGTCGATCAGCCCGGCCAGCGCCTCGCGCGTCCTGACCTTGCCTTCCAGCAGGGTCAGGCCGTGGTCGGTGTCCACATCGACATGGCTGCGGATATGGCTGGTGCCACTGGCGATCAGCCCCACCGCATGGCGCATCGACTGGCGATGCACATCAAGCCCCAGCGGGATTCGTTCGTTGCGTTCGTTGTCGATCAGGCTTTGCAGCACACCGCCCTTGCGCCCGCCATACCAGGGCATCCCCCAGGTGGTCTTGTCCAGATGGGTATGCGCATCGACCAGACCGGGAATGACAAGCGCGCCTGCACCATCCTCGACCGCCACGCCAGCAGCGGACAGGCCGGGGCCGATCTCGGAAATCACACCCTTGCGGATCAGGATGTCGGTGGCGGCCCCGCCCATGGGGCGCACATTCGTGAGCAGCAGATCGGACATTGTATTACCTCAGTCTAGGATTGAGCGCATCGCGCAGCCAGTCGCCCAGCAGGTTGACCGACACCACCAGCAGACACAATTGCAGCACGGGAAAGATCACCATCCACCACATGCCGGAAAACAGATACTGGTTGCCGAACCGGATCAGCGTGCCAAGGCTGGGCTGGCTGGGCGGCATACCGATGCCAAGAAAGGACAGCGTCGCCTCGGTCAGGATCGCCATGCCGAAATTCAGCGTGGCGGCGACCAGAATGGGGGTCATGGTGTTGGGCAGGATATGCTTGAACATGATCCGCCGGGCCGGGACTTTCAGCAGTTGCGCGGCTTGAACATATTCCTTGCGCCGCTCCACCGATGCCTGTGCACGCACGGTGCGGGCGTATTGCACCCAGGCCGACAGGCTGATCGCCACGACCAGCACGGCCCCTGCCCCGATGTCGCGCAGCTCCGGCGGCAGGCTGGCGCGGGCCATCGCGGACACAAGCATGGCGATCAGGATCGTCGGCACCGACAGCAGCACATCGCCCACCCGCATCAGCACGTTGTCGGTGATGCCGCCGAAATAACCGGCCGCCAGCCCCAGCCCGATGCCAACCACCAGCGACAGCGCGACGGATCCGATGCCGATCACGATGGAGATCCGCGAGCCGTAGAGCACCGCCGACAGGATGTCGCGCCCCTGGTTGTCGGTGCCCAGAAGAAAGGGCCATTGCCCGCCCTCCATCCAGATCGGCGGCAGTTCGGCATTCCACAAATCCAGCGCAGCCGGATCATAGGGGTTCTGCGGCGTGATCCACGGTGCCAGAATGGCGGTCAGCACCAGCACGCCCAGCAGGATCGCGGCGCCCATTGCCGCCTTGTGCCGGGTAAAGGACCACCACAGGTCCGACCGGCGCAGTCGCAGGAAAAGTCCGGGTTCAGCAGCCATGGTGCCCCCTTAGCGGTTCGCGTCGCGCAGGCGCGGGTCGATCACCGCATAGGTGATGTCGACAATGGTGTTCAGCGCCACGAAGATGAAAGAGACGATGACGAGATAGGCCGCCATCACCGGAATATCGACGAATGTGACCGCCTGGATGAACAGCAGGCCCATGCCCGGCCACTGGAACACCGTTTCTGTCACCAGTGCAAAGGCGATCAGCGAGCCGATGTTCATGGCCGTCATCGTAACCACCGGCATCAGGCAGTTGCGCAAGGCGTGGCGAAAATGGACCCGCCAGGCAGGCACGCCGCGCGCCCGCGCGAATTTGACGAAATCCGACCGCAGGGTTTCCAGCATTTCCGCCCGCACCAGACGCATGACCAGCGTGATCTGATAGAACGACAGCGCAATGGCAGGCAGGATCAGCGCGACGCGCCCCGAATGGGTCAGCAGGCCCGTGCTCCACCAGCCCAGATCCACCACTTCGCCACGGCCAAAGGCGGGCAACCACCCCAGGGTGACGGCAAAGGCCAGGATCAGCAGAATCCCGATGACAAAGCTGGGCAGGGACACCCCGATGATCGACACGAACTGCACCGCTTCGGAATACCATTTGCCCCGGTGGATCGCCGTCATGACGCCCAACGGCACCCCGACCATCAGCGAAATGAGTGTTGCCAGCAGAACAAGCTCCATCGTCGCTGGAAAACGTTCTGCGATCAGCGCCATCACCGATTGCTGATTGCGATAGGAAATCCCGAAATCGCCTTGTACGGCATTGCCGACAAAGCGGGCGAACTGCACCAGAACCGGCTGGTTCAGGCCCATCCGCTCGCGCAACTCGTCGCGTTGTTCGCTGGTGGTCTGTTCATTGACCATCAGCTCCACGGGGTCGCCCACGAAGCGGAAGATCATGAAGGCCATCAGCGATACGGCAAGCATCACCATCGCGGCGTTGGACAGGCGTTTGATCAGGAAGGCAAGCATCGGATCCTCCGTCGACAAGAGGCCGGGCCACCCAAGGGGCGGCCCGGCACATGGGATCACTTGATGCGGGTCAGCCAGTGGCGCGGCTTGTTGTCGGCCTGCTGGAGGACATACTCCACCTTGCTCGACACGGCCCAAGCCATCGGTTGCTGGTGCAGCGGCACAAACAGCATCTCGTCGCGCGCGCCCTTGAGGACTTCGGTCTGATAGCCAAGGCGGGTATCACGATCCAGTTCGACAGCGGCCTTGTCGATCAGGGTGTCCCATTCGGGATATGACCAGTTGCCCCAGTTGAACACGCCCGCCGTGCCGGATTTGGAATGCACGGTCTGCACAAGGATCGAATAGCTGTCCAGCATCGGCTCGTTCGCCCAGCCGAAGATGAACATGTCCGCATCGCCCTTGGTCAACTTGGGCATCTGGTTGGCGCGCGGGCCAATGTCCAGCGTGGGTTGCAAGCCGACACGTGTCAGCATGGACACCACGGCCGAACAGATTTCCTCCTCGTTCACCCACAGGTCATAGGAGCAGGTAAGCTGGAAGGCAAAGCCCTCGGCCCCCGCCTCCTTGATCAGCGACCTGGCCAGATCGGCGTCATAGTCGATGGGCGCATCCAGCGCGGCGTCATATCCGGGGATCTGCGGCGCGACCAGCGTGCCCGCCACGCGCGAGGCGCCACGCATGACCCGCTTGTGGATCAGCTCCGCGTCGATCGCATGGGCCACGGCCTGACGCAGTTTCAGCTCGTTGAACGGATTGGTGCGGCCATCGGCCAGTTCAGGGCGACGGTTGAAGCCGAACATGATGGTGCGCAGGGCGTTGCCTTCGATGACCGTCACATTGTCGGCGGCCTTCAGGCGCGGCAGATCCTGCACCGGGGCGCCTTCGACAAAGTCGATTTCGCCGGACAAGAGTGCGGCAACGCGGGTCGCTGCCGAGGCGATGGGGGTAAACTCGATCCGGGTCACGTTATGGGCGGGCGTATCCCACCATGCTTCGTTGACCACCATGCTGGTGCGGGTATCGGGCACGCGCTCGGCAATCTTGAACGGTCCGGTGCCATTGGCGTTGAAGGTCGCATATCCCTCGACGCCTGCGGTGACGTCGGTCGGTTCTTCGCTGTTGTTCGCCTTCAGCCAGCCGGCATCGAAGATGAAGATATTGGTCAGGTCGTTCAGCAACAGCGGATAGGCGCCGGTCAGTTCGATGTCGATGGTGTGATCGTCGATCACCTTGGCCGACTTGTAGGCAGGCAGATTGCCCCGCAGCGGCGACTTTTCATGGCTGACCCGCGCCAGCGAGGCCATGACATCCTCTGCGGTAAACTCCGCGCCGTCGTGGAACGTCACGCCCTTGCGCAGGTGAAACCGCCAGACGGAGTCGGACATCATCTCCCAGCGCTCCGCCAGGGCGGGCTGGATTTGCAGGTCGGCATCATAGCGAACCAGTCCCTCGTACACATGGTTCAGGAACGACAGCGTGAAGGTGGAGCCATAAGAATAGGGATCAAGCGAATTGAGGTCGGTGGACCCGCCCCAACGAATGGTTTCGGCCGAAGACAGGCCAGCCGACAGGCACAGGGCCGCCGCGCTGATCATCAGGCTAGAGGATTGGGCCTTCATGGTCATCTCCTGTTGAGTCGTTTCTTGTTGATGCGCCGCGCCCGTCTGCTGGCAACACGGCTTGCGAGGGCACGATGCGCGATCTGGGGCACATGCGTCAACGATATTGAGATTATATTTTACAAGATTGCAAACAATCTTGTTGAATGCCCGTTCTTGCGGCACCTTCGCGCACAGCTGGACGTTCGCGCGCCGCCGCTGTGGTGCTGGACAGCACCCGTCGCAGCGACCGCAGAGGCCGGAGATTCGCGCAGAATGCGTGACAGGTGGCGCCGGATGGCCCCGGATACCCATGGCGCACCATCGGGTGACAATGGCCTGAGGACCGGCCTACGCGGCAGGTCGCGGCCAGCGCAGGATGTGATTTCGGATGATCTGGGGTTGCGGCGCGACTGGCTTGGCCGCTACCCATGACGGGGATGGGCATTGCGCCATGCGATCCGTCAGGTCTCGTTGCGGCGGGCGCTTTTGGGCCTTGCCGCAGCGGCCCTGCAAGAGGCGGTCGCCTTGTTCGAAACCTGCCTGCGCAACCGCACCGAGCATGGCGAAGATACCGGAGGCACCGATCTGTCATGACCCCGACCGACCCGCACGGACCACACCGGATGACCGTTGCCAAACCCGGCCGCACGCCTGCGCCACACCCTGACCGGAGACCACAATGACCGCCGCCTATATCGCCGGGGTCGGGTTGACCCCATTCGGCCGCCACGACGGGGCGGATACGCTGGATCTGATGACCCGCGCCGCCCAGGCGGCGCTGGACGATGCCGGGCTGGAACGGGCCCAGATCGACGGGCTGGTCACGGGCTATTCCACAGCCATGCCGCATCTGATGCTGGCCACGCTGTTCGCCGAACATTTCGGGCTGCGGCCCAGCTATGCCAATGGCCTGCAACTGGGCGGGGCAACCGGCGCGGCGATGGTGATGCTGGCAAAGTTGCTGATCGCCTCGGGCCAATATTCCAGGGTGCTGGTCGTGGCCGGAGAAAACCGGCTGACCACCGAAGGCGGCCGCGATCAGGCCATCCGCACGCTGGCACAAGTGGGCCATGCGTTCCACGAGGTGCCGTTCGGGGCGACGATTCCAGGCTACTATGCGTTGCTTGCCTCGCAGTATCTCGGGCGGCATCCGGGGACAGAGCGTGATCTGGCAGAGATTGCCGTCTTCATGCGGCGGCAGGCGCAGGCGATGCCCGGCGCCCATCTCACCGCGCCCCTGACCGTCGAGGACGCGCTGGCCTCGCGCCTTGTGGCCGCGCCGTTGCGGCTGGCCGATTGCTGCCCGATTTCCGATGGTGCGGCGGCACTGGTCATATCGGCGGCGCCCGGACCGCATGGCGCGGTGCGCATCGCAGGCGCCGGGCAGGCGCATCGGCATCAGCATGTGTCGATGGCGACCGACTGGCACAACTTTGGGGCCGCCGATGCTGCCGACCGGGCCTTTGCCGAAGCAGGACTTGCGCGCGAGGATGTAGAGGTTCTGGGCATCTACGACAGCTTTACCATCACCCTCGCCATGCTGCTGGAGGAAACCGGCTTTGCCCCGCGCGGGCAAGCGGGCCGGCAGATCGCCGCAGGTGCCCACGAGGCGGGTGGAGTGCCGCTGAACACCCATGGCGGGCTGTTGTCCTACGGGCATCCTGGTGTCGCGGGGGGCATGGCACATCTGATCGACGTCACGCGCCAGATGCAGCGCCGCGCAGGCCCACGTCAGATGCCGGGGCCGGGGCGGGTCGGTTATGTCCATGCCGATGGCGGGGTGCTGTCCGCCCATGTCGGGCTGGTTCTGGCAACCGAGGGAGCGGCGGCATGAAACATCTGGAAACCCATGTGGCGCAGGCCACTGCACGGGGCGAGATCGCCTATCAGCACTGTCCGGCCTGCGGTCATACGCAGGCGCAGGCGCGCCCCTTCTGTCTGGCTTGCCTGCGCCCCGATCCCGATTGGCGGCTGGCCCGTGGCACCGGAACGGTGGTGGCCCATACGATGCAGTATCGCGCGCCAACCGACGACTGGCGCAGCCGCGTACCCTATGGTGTCACGCTGGTCGATCTGGACGAAGGCCCCCGCGTCATGGCGCTGGCCGAGGGCGCGCTGAATCCAGGCACCCGCGCCATCCTGTGCCCCGGCGGGCGCCATGCCCTGCCGTGCTTCAAACCTGT
Source organism: Gemmobacter megaterium (assembly GCF_900156815.1). GTDB lineage: Bacteria > Pseudomonadota > Alphaproteobacteria > Rhodobacterales > Rhodobacteraceae > Wagnerdoeblera > Wagnerdoeblera megaterium. Next base: position 350,505 of record NZ_FTOT01000003.1, on the reverse strand, counting down.
CGAAGACGGCTGAGCCCTGCCGCCTTGCGCGACCCTGCGGGGATTGCCGCCGCTGCTGGCGTTGTGGCTGGCTTGCGAGGCGGGCGCCTTGCGGTTTGCCGGGACATCAAACCGCCGATCATGACCCCGCAGGGCAGATCGGTGACCGATAGGCGGGCGGCGCGGCCAAGCCGCTGGACGGGCAGACGCCCGTCACATCAGCCCTTGGTGGCGCAGGCTGACAGAACGATGTCCTGCACCGTGGCGATATAGGTTTCGATGCACACGCCCCGGCGGTGGTATTTGGCGCGCTTGACATACCACTCCTGCAACAACGGCTTGATCAGCGCAGGCAGCAACGGCGAAGTTTCGGGCCGGAAACACCCTGTGTGCAGGCCCCGCGCAATCACTTCGGCAAAATAGCGTTCTGTCTGGATCTCGCTGTCCACCGCCTGACGGCGTTCGGACGGGGGAAAGCTCTTGGCCTCCATGAAGGCAAAGACGAACCATGGCAGCATGGTTTCGGTCAGATGAAGGTGACTGTCGATCAACCACATCAGATGTTCGCGCGGATCCTGCGCCAGATGGTCGGGCGGGCTGGCCAGAACGGCTGTGACTGCGGCTGTCACCTCGGACAGGATCATGCGCAGAAGCGTCGTCTTGCCATCGAAATAGGCATACATCCCCCCCATCGACACACCCGAGGCGGCAGACAGATCCCGCAGGCTCATGGCCTGAAATCCTTGCGAATTGGACAGTTCCAGCGCGGCGGTGACGATTCTTTCCAGCTTTGGCAGGGCAAAGGCGGTCTTTTGCACCCGGATGGTGGCGCGGTTGCGCTCCAGCATCAGGCGGCACAACGCATCGGTGGTGTAGGCCCGCGGGTCGTTGGGCGGCGGGGTGGCGATGGGCTGGTCGGTCATGTCGGCTCTGCTGCGGCGCGGGATCGGGATAGGGCGGCGCGCCTTTTGGCGCAACATCCTGCTTGCCACGGTTTGCAAATGATGTGTAGAAAATAAATCGAACGCTCGCTCGATAAAAGGCTGACATCCCATGACCGACCTGACCGGACGCCGCGCGCTTGTGACCGGGGCCTCTTCGGGCCTTGGCCGCCACTTTGCGCAGGTGCTGGCCGCCGCCGGGGCCGAGGTGACAGTGGCCGCCCGACGCGCCGATGCCCTGGCCGAAACCGTGGCGCTGGTGGCGGCGCAGGGCGGCACGGCCATGCCGGTCGCGCTGGACGTGACCGACACGGCCTCGGTCGCGGCGGCCTGCGGCGGTGCGGCCTATGACATCGTGATCAACAACGCTGGCATCGCGCTGGACGGTCCCGCGCTGAAGATGCCCGAGGAGGACTGGTCCAGGGTCATCGACACCGACCTGTCCGGCGTGTTCCGCGTGGCGCAGGCGACGGCAGCGCGGATGGTGGCCGAAAAGCGCGGCGGCAGCATTGTCAACGTGGCGTCCATCGTCGGGCTGCGGGTGGCGGGCAACCTGTCGGCCTATGCGGCGGCCAAGGCCGGCGTCGTGCAACTGTCCAAGGCGCTGGCGCTGGAATGGGCACGGCACGCTATTCGGGTCAACGCGCTGTGTCCCGGTTATATCGAGACGCCGCTGAATTCCGCGTTCTTTGCCGGTGAGGCCGGGCAGGCCCTGATCCGCCGCATTCCGCAGCGCCGTCTGGGCCAGATGGCCGATCTGGACGGGCCGCTGCTGCTGCTGGCCTCGGACGCCGGTGCCTACATGACCGGCACGGCCATTGCGGTGGATGGCGGGCATCTGGTTTCCTCGCTCTGACAGGACATATCATGGATTTCACCATTCCCCCCCGCATCGAGGATTTCCGCGCCCGCATCGCCCGGTTTGTCGAGGATCATGTCCTGCCACTGGAATCCGACCGTTCCGCCTATGACGCCCATGGCAATATCGCGCTGGAACCGCTGGACCGGCTGCGCGCGATGGCGCAGGCTGAAGGGCTGTGGTGCCTGCAACTGCGCCCCGAGACCGGCGGTCAGGGGCTGGGCCGCATGGGCATGGCCGTGTGCTATGAGGAGATGAACCGCTCGATCTTCGGCCCTGCGGTGTTCAATTCGGCCGCGCCGGATGACGGCAACATGATGGTGCTGGAACAGGCCGGGACCGAGGATCAGAAGGCGCGCTGGCTACAACCCATCGTGCAGGGCAAGGTGAGGTCGGCCTTTGCCATGACAGAACCGCATCCGGGCAGCGGGTCGGATCCGTCGATGATGCTGACACGCGCCGAACGGCGGGGCGACCGCTATGTGATCCACGGCAGGAAATGGTTCATCACCGGGGCCGAGGAGGCGGCGCATTTCATCCTGTTGGCGCGCACCTCGGACGATCCGCGCACAGGGCTGACAGCTTTCCTGCACCACCGCGATGCCCCCGGCTGGCGGATCGACCGCCGGATCGACATCATGGGCCCCGAAGAACATGGCGGCCACTGCGAAATCACCTATGACGGGCTGGAAGTGCCGGTCGAGGATGTGCTGATCGGCGAAGGTCAGGGCCTGCGGATGACGCAGATGCGCCTGGGCCCGGCCCGGCTGACCCACTGTATGCGCTGGCTGGGGCTGGCCAAGCGCAGCGTGGAAATCGCACAGGACTATGCCGCCAGACGCGAAGGGTTCGGCGTGCGGCTGGCCGACCGTGAAAGCGTGCAGGTGAAGCTGGGCGATCTGTCGATGCAGATCGAAATCGGCCGCCTCTTGGTGATGAAGGCCGCCTGGGAACTGGACCGCGGCGGATTTGCCCGGCGCGAGGTGTCGATGGCCAAGGTCCATGTCGCCAACGTGCTGCACAAGGCAGTGGATACCGCCATCCAGATCAACGGCGCGCGGGGCTATTCCTGCGATACGGTGCTGGAATGGATCTACCGCTATGCACGGCAGGCCCGGTTGGTCGATGGGGCCGACGAGGTGCATCAGATGGTGCTGAACCGCGAGATGACCAAGGCAGGCCGCGATTTCTGGCGGTGGGGGGTCGCCTGACCCGCTGCAACGCCTGAACACGGAAGGGAGGCCATGTTCGACGATCCGCATCTTGCCGCACGCGCGGCCAATCACCAGCCGCTGACACCGCTGGATCTGCTGGACCGCACGCTGGCCGTGCATGGCGCCCGCCCGGCGGTTGCCTGGCGCGACGATCTGTGGACCTGGGACCAGTTCGGCGCCCTGATCCGGCGCATGGCCCATTGGCTGGCAAGCCAGGGTGTGGGCCGGGGGGATGTCGTCTCGGTCATGCTGACCAACCGGCCTGAACTGCTGGCCGCGCATTTCGCCGTGCCCGCACTGGGCGCGGTCCTGAATGCGTTGAACACCCGGCTGGACGCAGACGAGACGGCCTGGATCCTGAACCATGCCGGATCGCGGCTGGTGATCTGCGAACCGGCGACCCTGCCCCAACTGGCCGCCGCACAGGTGCCGATGCATGTGGTGCCCGAAACTGTCGATGGCACGCAGGGGCTGAACCTGTTCCGGGGCGCAGATGCGCCGCTGGACTGGCGTGCCCATGTCGGCGATGAATGGCAGCCCATCGCGCTGAACTATACTTCGGGCACCACGGGCCGCCCCAAGGGTGTGGTCTACACCCATCGCGGGGCCTGCATGAATGCCTTGGGCAATGTGTTGGCGCTGGGGCTGAACACCGACAGCCGCTATCTGTGGACCTTGCCGATGTTCCACTGCAACGGCTGGTCACACACATGGGCCGTCACGGCGGCGGGGGGCCTGCATGTATGCCTGGACCGCGTGGACCCCGATCTGATCCTGTCAGAGATCGCCCGCCATGAGGTGACGCACATGTCATGCGCCCCCGTCGTCCTTTACATGATGCTGCACGCCGCCAAGGCCCCGCCCCCTGTGCGGGTCAAGGTGGCCACCGGCGGCGCCGCGCCGACGCCTGCGTTGCTGGAGGGGATGGAGGCGCTAGGGTTTGATCTGATCCATCTGTACGGCCTGACCGAAAGCTATGGGCCGGCCACCCTCAACGATCCCGGCCGCAACGCCCCCGGCACCATCGCGGAACGGGCCGAGATGTTGGCGCGGCAGGGAAAGCGGCATGTCACTGCCTCTTGCCCGCGTGTGGTGGATGATCAGGGCCAGGACGTGCCTGCCGATGGTGAAACGGTGGGTGAAATCGTGCTGCGCGGCAATACGTTGATGGCAGGCTACTACCGTAACCCCGAGGCAACAGAGGCCGCCTTTGCCGGTGGGATGTTCCGCACCGGAGATTTGGCGGTTATCCATCCTGACGGGCAAATCCAGATCCGCGACCGGGCCAAGGATGTGATCATCTCGGGTGGCGAAAACCTGTCGAGCCTGGAGGTGGAGAATGTGCTGCACAAGCACCCTCAGGTGCTTATCGCCGCCGTGGTGGCCGCACCGCATCCGAAGTGGGGCGAAACGCCTTGGGCGTTTGTCGAGGTGAAGCCGGGTGAGACACTGGATCCCGATGGGCTGGATACCTTTTGCCGGGCGCATCTTGCAGGGTTCAAGCGGCCCCGGCGCTACGTCTTTGGCCCGCTGCCCCGGACGGCAACCGGCAAGATCCAGAAGTTCGCCCTGCGCGATCAGGCGCGCGCCATGGCCGCCGAAGCCGGACAGGAGTAACCATATGACCAACCGTTTCACCGCTTCGGCCCGCTGGTTGCGCGATCAGCATCGAATGGGCGCCCGGTTTGTGCCCTTTGCCCGCGAAGCCGGCGCCACCGCGTTGCCGGACGCCTACAGCTTGCAAGAGGCCCATGTGTCGGCGCAGCAATCGGATGGGCTTGGCGACATCCGGGGGTGGAAGATCGGCCTGACCTCTGCGCGGATGCAAGCCATGTGCGGCATCGACCAACCCGTCGCAGGCGCCGTGCTGGACAGCCGCCTGCATCGCTCTGGCGCGACCATCCGGGCCGCGTACCATGGCCGGCTGGGGCTGGAGTTCGAGATCTGCCTGCGGATGGGCCGCGATCTGCCGCCGCGTGACACACCCTATACCGCGCAGGAGGTCGCAGCGGCGATCGATGCCGCAGCGGCAGCGATCGAGATGGTGGACGACCGCAACTGCGACTACACGACGCTGGATGTCGAGTCCTTGATCGCCGACAACTCCTGGAATGCCGGTGTGGTGCTGGGCGATTGGGCGGCGGTGCCGGACGATCTGGGCGCAAGCGAAGGGATCGTCACGCTGAACGGCGCCCAACTCGACCGGGGTTTCGGCCGCGATGTTCTGGGGGGGCCGCTGATACCGCTGGAATGGCTGGCCAATCACCTGTCCACCCGCGGACGCGGGCTGTCCAAGGGCGATCTGGTCATGACCGGCAGCCTGATCCCTACGCAATTCCCCGGCCCCGGCGCCTGTTATGATTTCTCTGTGCAGGGGATTGGTACGGTGGCCCTGAGCATCGCTTGACGGGCCAGCCAGCCGCCCAGGATCGAACCGGCGCAGGACCGCATCCGGCACGATCCGCGATCCAGATGCCCGTTGTTCACCCGGACCCCCGCCGCCATGACCACAAAGGAGACCACCCGCCAGAACCCATCGCAATCAGCCGCATCTTACCACATTATGGAACGACCTCCCTTTCGGATGATCCGCAAAGGTAGGCTGTGCTGTGGGATTCGAGCTTGAGCGCGACGCAATGTGCAATATCACGATGGCACAAGTAGATATTTAACACGCGACCAGCAGATCCAGTCCCGCCCCACATGCGTACATGTTCCGCAGCACGTGACACTGCGCGGAATTGGCGCTACACATTCCACGATGTAAAAATAGGGGGCGGCATGGACAGGGAAGAAGCACCACAAGGCGCCCAACTGATCTCGCGCGCGGCAGAGGTGTTGCGCGCAATACCCCGCGGCGCGCCAGATGGGCGTCGCCTGCGCGACATCGCCGCCTCGACCGGCCTGACAGAGCCGACCGTGCGGCGCATCCTGCTGGCGCTGATTCACGAGCAGTTTGTTGTACAGGATGCAGACTCGAAATTCTACCGGCTGGGCCCACTTGCCTTTGAGCTTGGCCTGGCATCGGGCTTTCATGCCCGTGTGGTCGAGCTTTGCCGTCCGCACCTGCGCACGTTGACCTCGGATACCGGCGATACCAGCTTTCTGGCGCTGCGCACGGGCACCGAAACCGTCTGTCTGGACAGGGCCGACGGATTGCAGCCCATAAATGCTAAGGTCGCCGAGATTGGAGAGCGTCTTTTGCTGGGCGTCGGCACCGGCGGCGTCGCCCTGCTGGCCGCCATGCAGGACGCCGAGATCGAAGAGATCCTGGCCACCACAGCCTATGCCCAATCGCCAGTGCCCCCCGATGAAATTCGCGAGCGCATCGCCAGAACCCGCGCCTCCGGGTTTGCCGACATCGCTGACAAACCCATTGCCGGGGTGCGCGGGATCGGCCTTGTCGTCCCGACGGTTCGCGGATTGCCCACGCTGGCGCTGTCGATTGTTGCGACACATGACAGACTGAACGCGGACCATCTGGCCCGCATCCTGCCCATTCTGCGGATGACGGCAGAGCGGGTGGGCGCGGCGCTGGATCTTCCCTGATCCATTGCGGGGCGGCGGCGAATCAACCCGCGAGCCATTCCACATTATACACGCGATCTCGCACGTCAGCCTGGCGACGCGCCCTGCCTGGATCGGACCCAATCGCCCGGTCGCATCGCCGCCGCGCGGCTGATTGTGCGACCGGACACCTGTTGAATGGCATTGCGACCCATGCCAGCAAAATTGCTGCATGGTGGATGCGACATATTTCTTGACAGGGCGCCACAGCGCATCGCACCTTAGAGATATCCACTATGTGGAGTTTGCGGGCGACGTCAGGAAGGATTGATGCCTGTAGTTTCCACAAGGGACACATGCGGGATACGACAAGGCCCCGCATCGCCAGCAGGATGGAGCCCGCACTGGCGGGGACCGTCGAAAGAACACCGGACCGACCAGACCTGAGCGCCCATGCGCCAGATCGGCAAGGACACCGGACCCACCAACACCCAGGGAGGAAGACAATGGCAACAAGGACATGGCGCACTGGCGCGATAGCGGTTTCCGTAGCGGCAACGCTTGGCATGACCGGCGCAGCATCGGCCGAGACGCTCAAATACGCCTTCGGCTATGCATCCGCATCGACCGTTGGCATCGCAGCGGATGACTACGCCGCCGCCGTCAAGGAACGATCGGGGGGCGCCGTCAGTATCCGCAACTTTCCGATGTCGCTGCTGAGCCTGGCCGAAACCGGACCCGGCCTGCGGGATGGCATGGCCGATATCGGCTATGTCGTGGCCGCGCTGACGCCCAAGGACTTTCCGCGCTACATGCTGATGCAGGATTTGCAGCTGATGGTGAACCTGCAAGAGCCACGCGGCAAGGAAAGCGTGGCCTATGCCGGGGCGGTCATCGAATACACCCTGACCAAATGCCCGGAATGCCTGTCGGAGTTCCAGGGCCAGAACCAAGTCTACATGGGCGGCGCCACCAGCTCGATCAACATGTCGCTGTGCACCAAGCCGGTGCGGACACTTGACGAACTGAAAGGCATGAAGATTCGCGTCAGCCATGCCGTGGTGAGCCGCCTGTTCACCGAACTGGGTGCAACGCCGGTCTCCTTCCCGGCCAACGAGTCCTACGAGGCACTCAGCCAGGGCGTGGTGGACTGCACTCAGCTTTCCCTGCCTGAACTGACGAACATGAGCCTTGCCGACGTTGTGAAAGCGGTCACCGTCGATCTGCCCGGCGGCTTGTCGTCGAACGTGGCGGTGAACAACATCAACCTCGATGCCTGGCGCAAACTGAACGACGATCAGCGCGCCGCCCTGCTGTGGGGCGCCAGCCAGATATCCGCCGACATCACCTGGGGCTACTACGCCGATGCGATCACCAACGAAAAGGTGGCCGCCGACGCCAATATTTCCCTTGTGAACGGCGATGCGGCCGCCATGGAAAAAATGCGCGAGTTTGCCCGGAACGACCTGCCCGGCACGCTGGAGGGCTACAAGACCACCTTTGGCGTGGCCAATGCAGAGACCATCGCGTCGGAGTTCCAGGACATGTATGCCAAATGGCTGGATCTGGTCGAGCCGGTCGAAAGCCGCGATCAACTGCGCGAGCTGTTCTGGACCCAGATGTTCCAGAACGTCGATCCCAAGACCTACGGCATGTGAGGCGCGGGCGGCGGGGCAAGCGTGCCCCGCCATCATCGCAAATCGTGCGCGGCAGGCCCCTCGACCAGAACCGGCTACCGCGACGCGCTTGGGGGAGAGCAATGGGAACAATTCGCAAGACGATACGATACATGACCGGGGCCATGGGCTTTCTGGGATCGGCACTGGTCATTCTGCTGGTGCTGCATGTGTCTGCCGATGTGATCCTGCGCAACGTCTTTGGCTACCCGATCGCGGGCACCATCGAGGTGGTGTCTATGGTCTACATGATCGGGATATGCTTTCTGCCGCTGGCGCTGGCAGATGAACGCGATGCCCATATCTCGGTCGAGGTGCTGACAGAGCTGATGCCTCCGGGTGTCGTGCGTTGGCTGATCATCGCGGGCACGGCCCTTGGCATTGTCGTGATGGGCTTCCTGTGCTGGCGCACCTGGCTGGAGGCCGTGGTCCAGTATCGCAAGGGCGCGGTGATGATCGTGGCCGGACGCGACCCCATCATCACCTGGCCCAGCTATTTCCTGCTTCCGCTTGGCTTTGGGCTGTCCGCGCTTGTCTGTGTCTGGAAAATCTTCTGCCAGATGACCCGCCGACCCTTTGGCCCCGGAGACGACGCATTGCCTGCTGGCATGGAACTGGTCGCCAAGGATAAGATCGAAAATGTCTGAAATCGAAATCGGCCTGTATTTCGTCGTTTTCCTGATGACCCTGATCCTGCTGCGGATCCCCATCGGCTTTGCGCTGATTGCGGTGTCGTTCTGTGGGATCTGGGCGCTGATGGGCTGGCGGATTGCCTGGGGCTCTCTGGGGATCATCCCCTTTCATTTCGCCTCGAACTGGGTGCTCAGCTCGGTGCCGGCGTTCCTGTTCATGGGGTTCATCTGCTATCACGCCAAACTGACAGAGGGGCTGTTCACCGCGGCGCGGGTCTGGCTTTCGGGCCTGCCGGGCGGGCTTGCGGTTGCCTCGATCTTTGGCTGTGGCGGGTTCGCCGCCGTGACCGGATCATCGGTGGCCTGTTCGGCGGCGATGGGCAAGATCGCCGTGCCCGAGATGACGCGCTACAATTACGATCCGTCACTGGCCACCGGCACGGTTGCTGCGGGCGGCACCATTGGCGCACTGATCCCGCCGTCGCTGATCATGATCCTGTATTCGGTGATGGCACAGGCGCCCGTCGGCAAGCTGTTCCTTGGCGGGCTGGTCGTCGGGCTGATCACCGTGGCGGCCTATGTCACGATGATCATCATACGGGTCAAGCTGAACCCCAGCCTCGCGCCCCGTGTGACCGAACATTTCCCGCTGTCGGTCAAGATGGCGGCGCTGGGAAAGACTGCGCCGATCCTGCTGATCATCATGGGCGTCTTCGGCGGATTGTTCAGCGGCCTGTTCACCCCGACCGAAGCGGGGGCAATCGGTGCCTTTCTGTCCTGCATCGTGGCGTTGATATCCGGGCGCCTGAGTCTGGACGTGATCCACAAGGCATCGGTGGAGACCATTGTCACGACGTCTTCGATTCTGGTGATCGCCGTAGGGGCCAGCCTGCTGACGCGGTTCCTTGCGCTCTCTGGCTCCGGGGATGCGCTGTCGGATGCGATTCTGGGCATGGGCGCCCATCCGCTGATGATCATCTTCGGAGTGGCCCTGATCTATCTGCTGCTGGGCATGTTCCTGGAGCCGGTTGGCGCCATGATGCTGACATTGCCCGTCGTGCTGCCCATCGTGAACGAGGCTGGCTACAGCGCGATATGGTTTGGCGTATTCCTGACCAAGCTGCTGGAAATCGGCATGTTGTCGCCTCCGATCGGAATGAACGTGTTCGTCATCAAGGGCGTCGTGGACAAATCCATCTCGTTGGGAACCATCTTTCGTGGGGTGTCCTGGTTCATCGGATGCGATCTGATGATCGTCGCCTTGGTGGTGGCATTTCCGGCGATCATTCTGTTCTTGCCAAACCTGGTGGGCTGACGGCGCTTCTGCGCCAAAGGTGCGGCGCCAGCATATGGCGCCCAACCAAAACTCCACAATGTGGCGATACACGGGATGGATTTCCGATGCGCGCCTGTATTTATCCACATTATGACGCAATTTCCGGCGATACACGTGATTAATTGTTGACTTGCCCGCATATCTTGTCGAGCATGACTTTAGAGACAGCCACAATGTGGAAGTTTGGTCGCCATCCATCGAGACTGACGACCATGCGCACAAGGGAGGAAACGCCTTGAAACTTCATTGGTTTGCCGAAGCCAGCTACCCGGAACTTCCGCCCGATTTCCGGGCCAGCGGGGAATCAAGCTGGGTCACGACCCCGATCAGCCGCTGCGAACCCGGCGTTGTCGGCGACATGACACGCATGTTCATCCGCCTGATGCAGCAGGCCGACCGCGAAGGGTTCGACGGGCTGGCGATGAACGAACATCACCAGACCCCTTTTGCGCTGACGCCCTCGCCCAATCTGCTGGCAGCGACGCTGGCCAATACCACGGAAAATGCCGCGCTGCTGATCATTGGGGATTCGCTCGCGCTGTATAATCCGCCGGTGCGGGTGGCAGAGGAAGTCGCCTGGCTGGACTGCCTGTCGGATGGCCGGGTGATCTCCGGCTTTGTCTTTGGCACGCCGATGGACACGCTCTATTGCTATGGCGTGTCGCCCACCGAACTGCGCGAGCGGTTTCACGAAGCGCGCGAGCTGATCCAGAAAGCCTGGGAGGCGCAGGAGCCCTTTGCCTTCAACGGCAAGTATACCAAGCTGCGCTATGTCAACCTGTGGCCCCGTCCAGTGCAAAAGCGCCCGCCGATCTGGGTGCCGGGGTCGGGCAGCGTCGAGACTTGGGATCTGGCGCTGAAGAATGACTATTGCTACGGCCAGTTGTCGTTCTCGGGCCTGCATTCCGCCAAACCGCTGGTCGATGCCTGGTGGAACTATGCCGAAGAGAACGGGTACGAGATCAACCCCCACCAGTTGGCCTTTACCCAGTTGATCTGCTGCGCCGAAACCGACGCCGAGGCAGAGGCGAAGTATTCCGATGCGGTGAAGTACTTCTACCGCAACCGCTCTGTCCATCCGGGGTTCGAATCCGGCCCTGGGTTCCGCACGCAGAAATCTGTACAGGCCATGGCCGCCTTTGCCGCCGAGACCAACAAGAAGCTGCCGCCCGAGGAAAAGGCCCGCGCCAATGCCGGCGAGATGGATTTCTGGGACTATGACAAGCACGGCTTCATCATCGCCGGATCGCCCGAACGGGTGCGCCAGCGGATCGAGGACATGGCCAAGGAACTGCGCGTCGGCCAACTGATCGCTTGCCTGCACATGGGCGATCTGGACGAGGAAACCGCCGCCATGAACACCCATCTGGTCGCCACCAAGGTGCATCCGCATCTGCGGAGCCTGTGGTCCGAATATGAAGATCGCTGGACCCCGCCCTCGGTGCGGGCGGCCCATGCGGCGCAAATGGCAAAGACCGCGGCCCAGCCGCTGAAAGTGGCGGGGGCACGGGCATGATGCAGGCCGTTATCGACACACTGAACGGCACCCCGGTACGCGCCTGGAAAGGTGGCCAGGGATCCAGGCCACTGGTCTATCTGCACGGGTTCGAACAGCACCCCGGTGCCGCAGCGTTCCTGGGCAAACTGGCCGAGACCCGGCCGGTCCTGGCGCCGGAACATCCCGGCTTTGGCGCGTCGGGCGGCGCATCCGGCATGACCGGCATTCTGGATCTGGCGCTGCATTACCGGCAGTGGCTGGAACCGCTGGTTCAGGCCCATGGCCCGGTCGATCTGATGGGGCACTCGCTCGGCGGCATGTTTGCGGCCGAAATGGCAGCGATCTTTCCGCATCTTGTGCATCGGCTGGTGCTGGTGGATGCCTATGGCCTGTGGCTGGACGATACGCCCATGCCGGACCCGTTTGTCATTCCCGCCCCCGAACTGAATGCCGCCAAATGGGCCGATCCCGCCAAATGGGCCAAATCCGAACCCAACAGCCATGATGGGGCACCCGCCGAATATGTGTTCTATCGCAGCGCCAATCTGGGCGCCGCCTCGCGGTTCATGTGGCCGATCCCGGACCGGGGCCTTGCGCGTCGTCTGCCGTTGATCCGGGCACAAACGCTGGTGCTGCATGGTGCGCAGGATGGTCTGGTGCCGCCGGTCTATGCCCAGGCCTTTGCCGATGCCATTCCGGGCGCGACTGTGCAGTTGATCGACGGGGCAGGCCACTTGCCGATGATCGAGCAAGAGGACCAGTTCCTTGCGGCCGTCCGCAGCTTCCTGGCCTAGGGGGCGCACATGTCGGATGCCGAACCACAGCGCGGCAGGGCACGGGTCAACGGGGTTGAGCTCAGCTATGAAATCGGCGGCACCGGCCCGACGCTGGTGCTGATCAGCGGGCTGGGCCAGAATTCGCTGGCCTGGGCCGGGGTTGTCGACACCCTGCGCAAGCAGTTCCGTACCCTGGTGTTTGACAATCGCGGGACGGGGCAAAGCGATGTGCCGACCGCCCCCTGGACCATCGACGACATGGCCGATGACACGGCCGCCCTGATCACACATCTGGATCTTGGTCCGGCGGCCGTGGTTGGCTGGTCGCTGGGCGGCTCGGTCCTGCAATCGCTGCTGATCCGGCATGGCGATGTCCTGCGGGCGGGCGTGCTGCTGAATGCCCTGCCCAACTACACCACGGTGCAGCATCGCTGGCTGGATGCGCAACTGGCTCTGCGGCGCAGCGGTGTGTCGGCCGAAGCCATGGTGACGATGACCCTGCCCTGGGCGCTGTCCTCGCTGATCCTGTCGGACCATGACCGCACCGCGGCGCTGGTCGATGCCATGGTGAAAAACCCCTGGCCGACCGGACTCGACGGCTATGCCGCACAGGCGCAGGCGATCCGCGACTATGATGCGCGGCCCGGCCTGCCCGGTGTGACGACCCCGACCCTGGTGCTGGTGGGGGCCGAGGATATTCTGACCCCCATCGCCCAGTCGAGTCAGATTGCCAGCCTGATCCCCGGCGCCGACATGATGGTGCTGGGCAAGGGCGGGCACAGCATGGTGCTGGATTTCCCGCACGAGGTTTTGCGCGCCATCACCGGCTGGCTGACCCGCCAGCCCACCCCCTGAGACACGAACCGAAAGCCCGATCCATGACAGCGCACTCCGCCTGCCCCTTGCCCGCCATCGTTGCCCATGCTGCCCCGCCGGGTTTGCGGGCTGCGCTGGACGCCTTTGCCAAGGGCGCCATGCTGATCGTCACCGATGACGATGGCCGCGAGAACGAAGGCGACTTGATCATGGCCGCCGTGCATTGCCGACCGCAGGATATGGCGTTCATCGTACGCCACACCTCGGGCATCGTCTGCGCACCGCTGATGCCCGAAATTGCCGCGCGGCTGGACTTGCCGCCGATGGTGGCACGCAATGATGCGCCCTTTGCCACGGCCTTCACGGTCAGCGTCGATTGGCGCATGGGCACCACGACCGGCATTTCGGCCGCCGACCGCTGCGCCACGGTGCGCGGGCTGGCCGACCCCGACAGCCGCCCGGCGGATTTCGTGCGGCCCGGCCATATCTTTCCGCTGGTCGCCCGGCAAGGCGGCGTGCTGGAACGCGACGGACATACCGAAGCGGCGGTAGACCTGTGCCGGCTGACCGACCTGCCCCCGGTGGGGGTGATCTGCGAATTGGTCAACGATGACGGCACGGTGATGCGGGGCGACGATCTGGCCGCCTTTGGTGCCCGCCATGGCCTGCACCGGATCACCATTGCCGACCTTATCGCCCTGCGTCGCACGCTGGAGGCCGGTGCCGCCGCCATTGCCGCGCAATAACCACCTGCATTCTTCGGGGAGGAAGATATGCTGCTCAAGGACAAGATCGCCGTCATTTCCGGCGGAGCAAGCGGCCAGGGTCTGGCCAGTTCCCGCCTGTTCCTGACCGAAGGCGCTCGCGTGGTCATCGTCGACTGGAACGCCGAACAGGGGGAAAAGGCGGTGGCCGACCTGTCCTCGCTGGGGGATGTGCGCTTTGTCGCCTGCGATCTGGGGCAGGAACCCCAGGTCCGCGCCGCCTGCGACCGCATTCTGGCAGAGGTCGGCACCCCGCATATCCTGTTCAACAATGCGGGCATCGGCTATTCGGAACATGGCCGGTTCAAGATGGCCAGTATCTTTGACACCCCGCTCGAAGACTGGGACGCGATCCTGCGCATCAACCTGACGGGTGCGTTCCTGATGACGAAATACCTCGGCGAGCCGATGCTGGATCGCAAGGCCGGGTCGATCATCTTCAACACCTCGATTGCCGGTGTGGTCGGGCAAAAGAACATTGATGCCTATACCGCCAGCAAGGGCGGTCTGGTATCGCTGACCCGCGCGCTGGCCCATTCGCTGGGCGAACATGGCATCCGCGTCAACGCCATCGCTCCAGGCACCATCGACACGCCGATGATCCGCCCGGTTCTGGATCAGGCCAGCACCGCCGAACGGCTGGCGGTCATCCCCCTGCGCCGGATCGGCACGCCCGACGATATCGCGGGACTGGCGCTGTTCCTGGCATCTGACCATTCCGCCTATGTCACCGGCCAGATCATCGCCTGCGATGGCGGCCGCGTCGCGATCTGAAAGGGAAGCTTCATGCTGTTCGCCTGCCCCAGCACCTACAAGAAAGACATCCCGGCCGAGGTTCTGGCCGCCCACCGCGACTGGTTGAAGGCCGCTGTTGCCAGTGGCACAGTGATCTCCGCCGGCCGGCGCGACCCGGCAATCGGCGGGCTGATCCTGCTGCGCGCCGAAACCCGCGCAGCGGCCATGGCCCTGCTGGCCGAAGATCCGTTTGTCACGGCAGGGATCGCTGACTACGATCCGATGGGATTCACCCCCTCGATCGGCGATCTGAAAGGCTGATACCCCATGGCGCCCTTGCTGACCTCTCCTGCGACGCTGCGCGGGCTTACCCTGCGCAACCGCATCGTGATTTCGCCGATGTGCCAGTATTCGGCCACGCCGGACGGCTACCCGACCGACTGGCACCTGGTGCAATATGGCCGCTTTGCCGTGGGTGGCGCCGGGCTGGTGTTTGTCGAGGCCACCTGCATCACCCCCGAGGGGCGCGGAACCCCCGGCGATCTGGGGTTGTGGGAAGATGGGCATATCGCGCCGCTTGCCCGGATCGTCGATTTCGTCAAGTCCCAGGGGGCCGCAGCGGGGATTCAACTGGGCCATGCCGGACGCAAAGGCGCCACGCGCCGCCCCTGGCATGGCAGCACGCCGCTGGATGCCAACGACCTTGCCGAACGGGCCGAGGCGCAATGGACGGTCATCGGACCCTCTGCGGTGGCGATGGCCGATGGCTGGCCGGTGCCGCAGGAAATGTCGCTTGCCGATATTGCGCAGTTGAAGGACGACTACGCCTCTGCCGCGCGCCGCGCCCTGGCCGCCGGGTTCGATGTCGTGGAATTGCACGCGGCGCACGGCTACCTGATCCATGAATTCCTGTCGCCGGTCTCGAACATCCGGACCGATGCCTATGGGGGAGATCGCGCGGGCCGTATGCGCCTGCCGCTGGAGATCGCTGAAATCCTGAGGGATATCTGGCCCGACGACCGCCCCGTCTTTGTCCGGGTTTCGGCGGTTGACCATATGGACGAAGGAATTCAGCTCGAGGACACCATCGCCTTTGCGCGCGCGCTGAAAGAGGTGGGGGTCGATGTGATCGACTGTTCCTCGGGCGGAATTTCCGGCGGGGCAACGGCGGCACGCATCCCGCGCGGCCCCGGCTTTCAGGTGCCCTTTGCCGAAGCCATGCGGCACGAGGCGGGCATCGCCAGCATGGCTGTGGGGCTGATCACCACGCCGGATCTGGCGGAAACCATCCTGCAAGAGGGCCGCGCCGATCTGATCGCGATTGGCCGTGAGGCGCTGGAGAACCCCAACTGGCCGCTGCACGCGCGCCGGGCCCTGGGCGAGGACGGCTTTGATCAATGGCCCGAACAACATGGCTGGTGGCTGGAACGCCGCGTTGCCAGCCTGCGCGCATCGGGGGCGTGATGGGCCTTGAAGGACGGACCGCCCTGATCACCGGCGGCGCCTCGGGGATTGGCGCGGCGGTCGCACGACGACTGGCTGCCCAAGGTGCGGCTGTTGCGCTGGCCGATCTGAACCCTGCGGCCCTTGCCACCACCGCCGCCGCACTGACGGCACAGGGCGCCAGAGTTCTTGCACTGCCGCTGGATGTGACCGACGCCGACGCCGTCCAATCGGCCGTTGCCCATGCGGGCGCCGAACTGGGGCCGGTGCGCCTGCTGGTGAACAGCGCGGGCATCACGGGCGCAGGGGCACCGATGGGGCAGGTGTCGATCGCGGATTGGCGGCGTGTGATGGCGGTCAATCTGGACGGTGCGTTCTTCATGATGAACGCGGCGTTTCCCGTCATGGCTGCCGCAGGCGGTGGGGCGGTGGTGAATGTCGCCTCGGTGATGGGCACGGTCGCCTCGGCGCGGTTCGCGCATTACGCAGCATCAAAGCACGCGCTGATCGGGTTGACCAAATCCGCCGCTGCCGATGGCGCGGCCATGGGCATCCGGGTCAATTCGGTCGGCCCCGGTTTCATCGACACACCGCTGCAAGACGGACGCATGGACGCGGCGCGCCGCGATCACATCGCAGCACAGCACCTGTTGGGCCGCTGGGGCACCGCCGATGAAGTGGCCGCCCTGATCGTCTGGCTGCTGTCGGCGGAGGCCGCCTTTGTCACGGGCAGCCATCATCTGGTGGATGGCGGTTATACCGCCGTCTGAAATGCAGGATCTGGCGCGTTCATTTCCTTGAACAGCCAGTTGCCAAAGACCTGCACGTTATGGCTTTCCCGGTAGCGGTCGGGATAGACATAATAGTAGCTGTCGGTGCAGGGCATCGCATTGTCACTTACCCTGACAAGCGCGCCGGAGTCGATTTCGCGCTGGACCAGAAATTCGGGCAGCAGCGCAAAGCCGATCCCGGCCACCGCCGCCTCGATCACCAGCGAATAGAATTCGAACTTCGGCCCCGCTTCTCCATTCAGGGTGCCGATGCCGGCATGGGCCAGCCATTCCCGCCACAGCGTGGGTCGTGTGGTATGCTGGATCAGCGGGGCGCCACGCAACAATTCTGGCAGCGACGCGCCGGTCATCAGCGACGGCGCCGCGACCGGGATCACGCTTTCGCCCATCAGGTGGCGCATGTTGCAATTGGGCCAAACGGCAGGGCCGAAATAGATGGCGGCCTGAATATCCTCGCTGTCAAAATCGAAACGGCGGATCTTGGACACAAGGTTGATGTCGATGGTCGGATGTGTCGACAGAAAGCGGTTCAGACGCGGCACCAGCCAGCGCGAGCCAAAGGTGGGCAGGCAGCCCAGGGTCAGCACGCCCCCCTGCCGCCCTTCGGTCAACATCCGGGTGGTGGCAACCTCGATCTCGTTCAACAGCCCGCGCAGGGAATCCGCGTAATCGCGCGCAGCGGGCGTGGGAATGATGCGCTGGCGCTCCCGCAAAAACAGCCGTTGGCCCAGCAAATCCTCCAGATAGCCCAACCGGCGGCTGACTGCGCTTTGTGTCATGTTCAGTTCTGCGGCTGCACGGGTGACAGACCCGTTGCGCACGACAGCTTCGAAACAGCACAGGTCGCGGGTCGAGGGAAGCGTGCGGCGCATGGCGGCCTTCCGGGCAGGTGCATTCCGTTTTGGAATGATTAGCGCATGACACTGCAATATACAATCTTTCGTTGCCGGGGCAGTCTGCCGGCAAGGGGGTACATGCCCCACCTTCTGGAGAGGAGCAGACCCGGAATGCCATGTCACCCTGCGCCCATGACACCGCGGCGTCTGCCATGATCGAAGTGCGCGATCTTGCCCGCCACTACACGATGCAGGCAGGGCTGATGGACCGGCTGCGTGGCCGCCAGCCGCTGCGGCTGCGCGCGGTGGACGGCGTCAGCTTCGATCTGGCGCCCGGCGAGGTTCTGGGGTTGGTGGGGGAATCCGGCTGCGGCAAATCCACCACGGGCCGCCTGCTTGTCGGACTGGAAGAGCCCGCGGCGGGTTCGGTGCGGATCGGCAGCGAAGATGCCATGGCCCTGCGCCGCACCGATCGGCGTGCCTTTCATCGCCGGGTGCAGATGGTGTTTCAGGATCCCTATGGCTCGCTGAACCCCTATCTGACGATTTCCGAAATCATTGCGCGTCCGCTGATCTATCAGGGGCACAAGCGCGGGCCCGATCTGTATGCGCGTGTGACAGTGGCGCTGGAACAGGCTGGCCTGACCCCGGCTGCGCAGTTCCTGACCCGCCATCCGCATCAACTCTCGGGGGGTCAGCGGCAACGGGTGTGCATCGCCCGCGCCATCGTGCTCGATCCTTCGGTTCTGGTGGCGGATGAACCGATCTCGATGCTGGATGTGTCGATCAAGTGGGGCATCATCCGGCTGTTGAAGCGGCTGGTTGCCGAACGCAACATCTCGCTGCTGTACATCACCCATGATCTCGCCACCGTGGGTGCGATCTGTGACCGGATCGCCATCATGTATCTGGGCCGGATCGTAGAGATCGGGCCAGTCGATCAGGTTCTGGCCGCCCCGCGCCACCCCTATACGGCTGCGCTTGTGTCGGCCATTCCGGTGGCGGTGCCGGGGGGCAAGCGCCCGCCGCCCGAGATTTCGGGCGCCATCCCGGATGCCGCGCAGATCCCGCCCGGCTGCCGCTTTGCCCCCCGCTGCCCGCGCGCCTCGGACCTGTGCCGTTCGACAGAGCCGACGATGACCGGCTCTTCCCGCTGGCACGTCGCCTGCCACCATCCCGCGACAGGGGCCACGGCATGACCCGCTATATCCTGAGACGACTGTTCTACATGGCGGTCACGCTGTTTGCGATGATCACCCTGATGTTCTTTCTGTTCCGCATGTTGCCGGGCGACCCCACAGCGACGGTGATCAGCCCCGCACTGGATGAGGCCGCCCGCGAGGCGATGCGCCGCCGCTTTGGCCTGGATCAGCCGCTGTTCACGCAATATCTGGCCTATCTGCGCAATCTGGCCGTGCTGGATTTCGGCATGTCGTTCCGCACATCCGCCCCGGTCTGGGACATGATCGAGTTGCGGCTGGTGAACACCTTGCTGCTGATCCTGCCGTCGATGATCGCGGCCTATGTCATCGGTGCCTTTGGGGGCGCCCTGATCGCCTGGCACCGGGGCGGCAAGGCCGAGGGCAGCGTGGTTCTGTTCGCCACCGCCGTGCAATCGGCGCCGCTGTTCTGGTTGTCGATGCTGGCCATCCTGCTGTTCTCCATCACGCTGGGGTGGTTTCCCACCGGCCATATCGTGACACCGGGCAAATTCCCTGACCCCACCTGGCGCATGTATCTGACCTGGGATTTCCTCCATCACCTGGCGCTGCCGTTTCTGGTCAACACCTGCTATCAGCTATGCTTTCCGCTGCTGCTGATGCGTTCGACCATGCTGTCCACCATTGGCGAGGATTATGTCGAACTGGCTCGGATGAAGGGCCTGACAGAACGGCAGGTTCTGTATGGCCATGCGATGCGCAATTCGCTGCTGCCACTGGCGACCACGCTACCGATGATCCTGGGTTGGGCGGTTGCAGGATCGGTTGTCATTGAATCCGTCTTCAGTTGGCCCGGCCTTGGCCTGTTGATGATCGAGGCGATCACGCGGTCGGACTACCCCGTGGTGCAGGGCGCATTCCTGCTGATCGCCGTGCTGACCATTCTGGGAACCTTCGTGGCCGACCTGCTGTACGGTCTGCTCGATCCCCGCATCGTCTATCGCTGAGGGACGCCATGCAGATCATCTTCACCTTCCTCAAAGCCGTGTGGAAAACCCCGACAGGACGATTCAGCCTGATCGTGCTGGGCATTTTCGTCGCCCTGGCAATCTTCGGCCCGTTGATCGCTCCGCATGATCCGATGGTGCGCAACTATGGCCCGGACCGCAAGCTGCTGCGGCTCGCCGGGCCATCGTGGGACCACTGGCTGGGCACCACCCTCATGGGCCGCGATATTGCCAGCCAGATGCTGCACGGCGCCCGGCCGGCGCTGATCGTGGGTGGCCTGACGGCCTTGGGGACTGTCGCCATCGGGCTGAACATCGGGCTGATCGCCGGATATTTCGGCGGGCGGATCGACAGTATCCTGATGCGCATCACGGACGTCTTTCTGGGCCTGCCGTTCTTGCCCTTCATCATCGTTGTGCTGTCGCTCAGCGGGCGCAGCCTGACAACGATCGTCATTGCCATGACGCTGGTGATGTGGCGCTCGACCGCGCGGGTGATCCGAGCCCAGGTGCTGAGCCTGCGCGAAATGCCCTTTGTCGCCGCCGCCCGCATCACCGGCGCCAGCGATCTGGCGATCCTGTACCGCGAAGTCGCACCGAACGTCTTGCCGCTTGCACTGGTCAACACCGCCTTTGCCCTGGCCTGGGCGATCATTACCGAGGCCAGCATCGGCTTTCTGGGCTTTGGCGACCCGCAATCCATCACCTGGGGCTCGATCCTGTACGACGCCTATGCCTCGCAGACGATGTATCGCGCGCCCTGGTGGGTGGTGCCTCCGGGGATTGCCATCATGGTGCTGGTCTCGGCGGTCTACTTTGCCGGTCGCGCCTATGAGGAGGTGCTGAACCCGCGCCTCAAGGGGATCTAGCCATGACAATCCTGCACATCGACGGGCTGGATCTGCGGTATGCAACCGATGCCGGGCCTGCGGCGGCCCTGACCGACATCCGCCTGCGGGTCGCAGGTGGCGAGGCAATCGGTATTGTCGGCGAATCCGGCTGCGGAAAAAGCACACTGCTCAAGGCCATCATGGGGGTGATGCCGCGCAACGCGACCATCACGGGCGGTGCGATCCGGTTCGACGGCACCGATCTGGTGACAGCCGGCGCCGAAGCCTGGCGCCGGGCCCGCTGGAAGGGCATCGCCATGATCGCCCAAAGCGCGCTGAACGCGCTGAACCCGGTCAAGCGGGTCGGCGCCCAGATTGCCGAAGCGATCACCGCGCATGAAACCTGGCCCAGAGCCGAGGTCGAGGCGCGGGTGGCGGAGCTGCTGGCCCTGGTCGGCGTGGATCCGGGCCGCGCGCGGGACTATCCGCACCAGTTCTCCGGGGGGATGCGCCAGCGCGTGCTGATCGCCATGGCGCTGGCACTGCGGCCGCCCGTGTTGCTGGCCGACGAACCGACCACCGCGCTGGATGTGATCGTACAGGATCAGATCTTTCGCCGCATCCGGACACTGCGCGGCGAATTGGGGTTCGCCATGCTGCTTGTCACCCATGACCTTGCGCTTGTGGTCGAGAATTGTGATCGCGTGGTTGTCATGTATGGCGGCCTGGTCGTCGAGGAAGGCACCGTCGCCGACATCATGGCCGCCCCGTCGCACCCCTATACGCTGGGCCTGTACAATGCCCTTGCCAGGCCCGGCCAGCGGCATCAGCCGATTTCCATTCCCGGCCGCCCCCCCGATCTGGTGGATCCGCCGGCCGGTTGCCGCTTTGCGCCGCGCTGCCCCTTTGCCCTGCCCCGCTGCCACACCGAAGCCCCTGCGATGCAGGTGGTCTCGGACGGACACGCCGCACGATGCCTGCGCGTGGCCGAGATGGACACCCTGCGCCCTACCGCTGCCTTGCCCGAAACCTGGGAAGGCCCGCAGCCCTGACCCGACAGTAACGAAGACGAGGATCTCATGCACTATTTCGCCTATGGCAACCTGATGGACATCGACCTGATGCAGTCCTCCTGCCCCAGCGCCCGCCCCGTGGCCGTGGCCCGGCTGGATGGATACGAGTTACGGTTCGTCAAATGCACCGACACCGCCCATGGCGGCTGCACCCTGATCGAGGATCCCGCCGCCGTTACCTGGGGTGTGCATTACGAGATGTCCGAGCAGGACCGCGCCGCGCTGGACGACTCCGCCGGGGTCAAGGAACGCCGCTGGGCCTTGAAGCCCGTTGTGGTCAAAGGACTGGACGGAAACGACTATCAGACAGTCACCTACTACATCCCCGATGATCGCGGGCCGCACAAACCTACCGACAGCTATGTCGGGCCGATCTACAAGGGAGCAGAGGCGCTGAATCTGCCTGCCGATTACCGCAACCGCCTGCGGACGATCATTGACGAGGCCCTGGCGACCGGGGCCTGAGGGACAGCGGGGGGCGCCCCATGGCGCCCCCCGCCGCATCGTGTCAGCGTGGTTCGGACATCAGCCCCTTGACCAGCGCGACCGCCGCGATCAGCAGCACGACGGCAAAGGGGAAGCCGGTCGAAACCGCCATCGCCTGAAGCGCAACCAGACCGCCCCCCAGCAACAGCGCAATCGCCACCAGCCCTTCGAACGTGGCCCAGAACACCCGCTGCGGCACCGGCGCGTTCATCTTGCCGCCTGCGCTGATCGTGTCGATCACCAGCGAGCCGGAATCGGACGAGGTGACAAAGAACACCACCACCAGAACGATCCCGATCAGCGAGGTGATCTGCGTCAGCGGCAGATGCGCCAGCATCTCGAACAACTGGATCTCCAGCGCAGCATCCTGCACAGAGGTCAGCCCCTGAACAGCCACCTGGCTGATGGCCGTACCGCCAAGGGCTGTCATCCATATCGTCGAGACCAGCGACGGGATCAGCAGCACCGCAATCAGGAACTCGCGCACCGACCGGCCACGGCTGACACGCGCAATGAACATGCCCACGAACGGCGACCAACTGATCCACCACGCCCAATAGAACGCGGTCCAGCCCTGGCGGAAATTGTCATCGCTGCGGCCGAAGGGGTTCGACAGCGCAGGCAGATACTCGGCATAGGCCCGCAGATTCTTGAAGAACCCCGTCGCGATTTGCAGCGTCGGCCCAACGAGGATGATGAACACCAGCAGGCACAGGGCCAGCAGCATGTTGATCTCGGACAGCCGCTTGACGCCCTTTTCCATGCCGACCACGACAGAAACGATGGCAATCGCCGTGATCACGATGATCAGGATGATCATCGCCGACATGCTGGCGGGTATACCGAACAGGAAATCCAGCCCCGCGCTGGCCTGGCGTGCACCGATGCCAAGCGATGTCGACAATCCGAAGATCGTGGCAAACACTGCCAGAATGTCGATGACATGGCCCGGCCAGCCCCAGACACGTTCGCCCAGCAGCGGGTAGAACATTGACCGCAGGGTCAACGGCAACCCCTTGTTGAAGGCGAACAGCGCCAGCGACAACGCCACAATGGCATAGATCGCCCATGGATGCAGCGCCCAGTGAAAGATGGTCGCCGCCATCGCCAGCCGCCGCGCGCCTTCGGCATCGCCCACCGCACCGTTCAGCGGCGACCAATCCGTGCGCACGCCATCGGCGCCGATCACCGGCCCCCCGAAGGCTGCGGTGTAGTTGCCCAACGGTTCGGCGACACCATAGAACATCAGCCCGATGCCCATGCCTGCGGCAAACAGCATCGAGAACCACGACATATAGCTGTAGTCAGGCGTCGCCTCGGGGCCACCCAGCCGGATCCGGCCCAATGGCAGAACGATCAGCGCAAGGCACAACAGGACAAAGACATTCCCGGCCAGCAGAAAGAACCAGTCCAGGTTCGCGGTCAGAAAGTTCCGCAGATTCGTGAAAACAGGCTCCAGCGTGGTCTGGAACATCAGCGTCAACAGCGTAAAGGCCACGACACCGATGGCAGAGACGCTGAATACCACGTTGTGAATATCGAGCTCGAAGACAAAGCGCCGTCGATAGTTGATGTTGTCCTGCCCGATCTCGTAATCGGTGTCGATGATCTCTGTCGGGCCTTCGGGCGCGGGGATCGCTTCGGGGGAAACGGCATCGGTCGCAACCTGTGGGGTCTCGGTCAATCGGTATTCCTTTTTCTTGTCACCCTGCGGGCACGAGGCACCGCAGTTCCAGGCGCTTTGCAAGCGCGCGGCGCGCGCCAAGATCGCGCACGCTCACGTAGACGTTAAGGGAAAGTGACCAAAACTTCAACCCGACCGCCTGGGACAGGGGTTTCGGGCGCGGACGACAGGCGCCGCGCCCGGACAGTGCACCTATTCCGGATAGCGCAGGCGCCCCCGGTTGTCCCAGGTGAACCCGGCGTCCGACAGGATCGCACGGGCTTTGTCCAGATCATACGCCTGCACCGCCAGATCCGCGTCCGACCAGAAGGCATTGGACGGGACCAGCGGGGTGGCGATGGCGATCGCGTCGCCGCCCAGCACATCCTCGATGATCTGTTCGCGGGGAATGGCCCAGGCCAGGGCCTGGCGCAGGGCCTTGTGCGAAAATGGCTCGGACCGGATGTTGTAGCGCGCCGACATGTGCCCGTTCGACTGGGTCTGGATCAGGCGCAGGTTGGGGACATTGGCGAATTCCGCAACCACCGTGGGCACGATCGGCTGCAACGACACGCCGATCTCGCCAGTGCGCAACGCCGCCGCAAGCACCTCGGCAGAACCGAACTGGATCATCAGCAGATCCGCCTTGGGGGCCATGAAATGCTCGGCGCGCCGCGTGAACGAGATCTCCTGTCCCTGCCGCCAATAGCCAAGCGCCCAGGGGCCACTGCCCACCGGCTCGGTGTTGCGAAAGTCCTGCGGGGCCTCCATCGCTTCCCAGACATGTTTCGGCAGGATCGGCACCTGCCCCAGCGCCTGCGACACAAAGCTTGCCGACGGCTCGGTCAGCGTAAAGCGGACGCGGTTCCCTTCGGCGGTAACGTCGGACAAGCTCACAAGGGTCGACCGGAAATAGGTCGCCTCCTTTTCCTTGAGGAACGCGAAGGTAAAGGCCACGTCTTGCGCCGTGACCGGCTGCCCGTCGCTGAAGGTAAGGCCCTCCCGCAGCACGGCCTCGATGGTGGTATCATTCACCACTTCGATGCTCTCGGCGGCCCACATGCGCGGTTTGCCATCCGGGCCGGTCACGACAAGACGGTCATAGACAAGGGCAAGCCGGTCCAGATCCTCCAGCGTCTTGAAGACAAGGGGGTTCCAGCTATCCTGGTCGATGGTCCAGCCCAGCTTGACCGGGCCATCCGCCAGCGACACCATGTTCAGCATGTTCCAGATCGACCGCACGCCATCGGGCGAGGGTTGATAATTGTCCAGTTGCACCCGATCGGTGTTGATCGCCATGGTATTCTTGACCGATGCGATCAGCCCCTCTGGCTGTTCGTCGTAGAGGATTTTCTGAATCTCCAGGATCACTTCACGCCGCGCATCGGGATCATAGAGCTTGCGCTGTTGCGGGATCAGCGCCTCCAGCGCGTCGGACTGAAATCCGCCGACATTTCCACCTCCGGGCTTGTCGTTGATCCGGGCAAACTGGTTCACGGTGAAGAACTCCGGGTCCAGCCGGGCAGGAGAGCCGGACAGCACCGACATCACGACATCGAACTTGTGCTCGGTGAACCACATCGACAACATCGGCGACGGGAAAGGCTGGGGATCAAGCTGAACGTCCAGCCCCAGTTCCCGCCAGCTTTCGGCAATGTAGTTCGACGTTTCGTAATAGTGCTGATAGTTCGAGGCTGGCCAGGTCAGAAAACTGATCGGCTGGACCTGACGCCCTTCCGCCAAGGCGGCAAGAGGCGCCAGAACCAGGCCGGTGGCCATCAATGTGCTGCGCAGATGCATGAGGATCTCCCTGAAGGTGGCTTTATATGCGCGGCCCCGTTCGCCGACCGGGCGCCGTTGGGTTTGTCAGGATGATGCTAGTGCATGGCGCATTTGGCGATAATTGACATTTTGCGCGAGGCTCATTCCAATGCGGAATGATGTGGCGAGGGGGCCTGTGGCATCGGCCCGCTCGTGTGGTACCGCAATGGCCCGAGGCAGGCAGGCAAGGCGCGTTCCCTGACCGCAGCGAGTGGCCCATTCGGCACAGGGCCGCCGGTCTGCGGCCTGTTGCAGCACACAGGCCATCCGGTTCCGCCCGCGATGGCGGACGGACCCGCGCACACCTTGCGCCGATATCGCCAGAGGCGGCGCCTAGCGCATCAGGACAACGGGCACCTTGCACGACCGGATCATCGCGGTTGTCGTCGAGCCGATGATCAGGCTGCGGATACGGCTGTGGCCATAGGCCCCCATGACCAGCATGTCGAACTGCGCCTCGTCCACCAGCTTGCCAAGCGCGGTTTCCGGCTGCCCCGTCAGGATGGAGGTTTCCGCCGCGATACCGGCAGCCTTCAGCATGGCCTTGGCATTCTCCAGCCCCTTGGCCACATCCGGGGTCGCGCTCCCGACAGTGACCACATGCACGGCCAGCCCCTGAAACAGCGGGCTGCGGGCAATGTGATCGACGGCCTTCATGGCCGATGCGCCACCATCATAGGCCACCAGAACCTTCGAGATCGGCCTGAACGCCCGAGAGGCGACGAACACAGGCTTGTGGCTGGCGCGCACGATGCGTTCGAGATTCGACCCCAGATGCCCCTTGGCGAAATCCGCGGCCTCGCCGCGCTTGCCGATCATGATGACGCGGGCATCGTTCTCGACCTCGGCCACGGCTTCGACGATGTCGCCATGACGCAGCCGGGTGGTGACGTCGGCAACCCCGGCCTTGTCCAGAATGGCGCGGGCGTCCTCCAGAATGGCGCGGCCCCGGTGGCTGACCAGCTTGGCACGTTGTGCATCCAGTTCGGCCAGTTGCTCCAGCAGCGCGGTCCGCGCACCAAGGGCAATCGCGCCGGAAAGGTCTTTCTTGTCGGCCCCCTCGCGGCGTCCCAGGACATGGATCAGCTCGACCGGCGCCCCGGTGCGCAGCGCGATCCATGCGGCATGGTCACAGAGGCTTGCCGAATAGACCGACCCATCCACCAGTGCGACGATTTTCTGTGGCTGTTGTGTCATGTCTTCCCCCCTCAATGCGCCATCAACTTGTCCATCGCGCCCGGCTTGTCATGGATGGCAAGCTTGTCGACGATGGTTTCGGTGGCCTCATTCATCCCGACGATCTCGACCTCGGCCCCGTCGCGGCGGAATTTCAGCACTGCCATGTCCAGTGCCTGCACACTGGAAATATCCCAGATATGCGCGCGGCTGACGTCGATGACCACCTTGTCCAGCGCCTCCTTGAAGTCGAACGCATTCATGAAATCCTCGACCGAACCATAGAACATCTGCCCTTCGACGATATAGGTGCGTTCGCGGCCATCCTTCGAAATGCTGGTCGAGACATTGAACAACTGCGAGATTTTGCCGGCAAAGAAGATGCCCGACAGCAGAACGCCCACCAGCACACCGATGGCAAGGTTATGGGTGTAAACCACGGTGACAACCGTTGCGATCATCACGATGGACGACGAGCGCGGATGCAGGCGCAGGTTTCGGATCGACGACCAGGAAAAGGTGCCAATCGACACCATGATCATGATGGCGACCAGCGCGGGCATCGGGATCTGCGCCACCCATTCGCCCAGAAACACCACCATGACCAACAGCACCACACCGGCGGTAAACGCCGACAGCCGCCCCCGCCCGCCGGATTTCACGTTGATCATGCTTTGCCCGATCATCGCACACCCCGCCATGCCACCGATAAAGCCGGTGGCGGTGTTGGCGATGCCCTGACCGATACATTCCTGATTGCGGTCGGATTTCGTGTCGGTCAGTTCATCGACCAGGGTCTGCGTCATCAGGCTTTCCAGCAGTCCCACGACGGCAATTGCCAGCGCATAGGGCAGGATGATCAGCAGCGTTTCGAGTGTCAGCGGGATTTGCGGAATCAGAAACACCGGCAGCGTATCGGGCAGCGCGCCCATGTCACCCACCGTGCGCACATCCCAGTCGAAAAACATCGCCAGCGCGGTTAGAACAATGATCGTGACCAGCGGCGACGGGATTGCCTTGGTCAGCAGAGGAAACAGATAGATGATCCCCAGCCCCGCCGCGACCAGAACATAGGTCAGCCATGTGACCCTGGTCGGGTCGAGTTCGGGCAGTTGCGCGATGAAGATCAGAATGGCCAGCGCGTTGACAAAGCCGGTCATGACCGATTTCGACACATAGCGCATAACGAAACCCAGCCGCAGCAGCCCTGCCCCGATCTGGATCAGCCCGGCCAGCACGGTCGCGGCAAGCAGGTATTGCAGCCCGTGATCCTTGACCAACGTGACCATCAGCACCGCCGTCGCGGCGGTGGCCGCCGAAATCATGCCAGGGCGCCCGCCGGTGAATGCGATCAGCACCGCGATGGAAAAGCTGGCATACAGCCCCACCTTCGGATCCACCCCGGCGATGATCGAAAAGGCAATGGCCTCGGGGATAAGCGCAAGGGCCACGACAAGACCTGCCAACAGGTCTCCTCGGATGTTGCCGAACCATTGGGCGCGATATGCGTCGAGTGAAATCATGTATATTCATTCCTGATCGACCCGCGCCAAACAGGCCGCGCGTCGAGATTTGATCTGTAGGTCAGTTCAGGTTGTCTGGCGGATCAGCGGCCAGAAGAGCCACCCGGGCTTGCACCGGGTCCATGCGTTTCCCGCCTGTTACGCGCAAAAATGCATATTTGGCAAGCCAAAACCGCTGCGCTGCGGCATCCTCCGGGCGGGGCGCAGTGCCATTGGCCAGTCACATCGAAGCGGCTCTGCCAGACCGGGAAAAGGAGCCCGGCCGAGGCGTGGCCGATCCATGTATGGGCAATCGGGCAAGTCGGGTTGCAAATCCTGACCACCGCACGTCGGCGCGCGGCGGAACAGGGGCCAAGCGACCGGCGCTGGCCTGCTGTCCAGCCCTAGGCAAATATCGCGGGCGACAGATCTGCCAGACGTGTGACCCCTAGAAGTTGCAGGGTCCGGCGGGTTTCCTCAGTCAGGATCGCCAGCGCGCGCGCAGCGCCCGCCTGACCACCTGCGGCCAGACCATAGGCCGTGGCCCGCCCAAGCAGCACCGCATTGGCGCCAAGCGCCAAGGCCATCACCACATCGGCCCCACGCCGGAACCCGGAATCGACCAGCAGCGGATACTCCGGCCCGACCGCCGCCCGTGCCGGCGCGATCAGATGCAGTGGCGCAATGGCCCGATCCACCTGCCGCCCGCCGTGGTTCGACAGCACGACCCCATCCGCACCGGATTCGACAGCGAGACGCAGGTCGTCCAGATGCTGCACACCCTTGATCAACAGTTTTCCGGGCCAGCGGGCGCGGATACGGGCCAGCATGGCCCAGTCCATCTCCAGCCGCATATTGGCCGCAGACCAACTGGCAACGCCGAACAGATCCTGCTGACCTTGGGGGGCAAAGGGCTCCAGATTGGGAAAGCGCGGCATTCCGGGACGCAGGATCGTGCGCCACAGCCAACCGGGATGACACAGCGTATCGACCTTGGACGACCAGGAAATCCGCCCCGGTGCGGCATAATTGCGCCGGTCCCATTCCCGGTTGCCAATCACCGGCGTATCCACCGTGACGATCAGCGCCTCGCAGCCCTGGTCTCGGGCGGTATCGACCAGCGACTGCCAGACCTCATCCGGGCCATAGCAATAGAGCTGGAACCAATGCCGCAGGCCTGGAACCGCCGCAATCGAGGCGATGGGCACATTCGACACCGTGCTTTGCCCGAAGGGGACGCCTGCCTCTGCCGCAGCCTGGGCCAGCGCCCGGTCGCCATCGGGCCAGAGCAGGCCATTGAACCCCGTCGGCCCGATCCCGAAGGGCAGCGCCATCGGTCGCCCGAACAGCGTGGTCGAAAGATCTACAGTAGAAATGTCGCGCAACACTCTGGGCGCAAGGCGAAAATCATCAAACGCCGCACGGTTCCCGGTCAAGGCGCGTTCGTCTTCGGCCCCGCCTTCCAGATATTCGGCGGAAAAGCGCGGCAGCCGCCGCAGCGCCATCATGCGCAGATCCTCGATGGTATGCGCGCGGTCCGGGCCGCCATGGCTGACATGACGGCGGCGGGGCCGCGCGGGACGGTCAAGGGCGTGGGGCAAGGCAGGTCTCCGGCTCATCTGCCCTTGCCTAGCACCCTCCGACCTGCGCTGGCAAAGGAAACGGCAGGCACAATGCCCCGAGAATTGTGACTTGATCCGGCAGGGGAATCCCCGTAACTAACCCGACTGATACAATCAGGTATATCGGTTGATAGCCCTGATGCCGCGTCAGCCACGCCTTCGGGCCAGCCAGTTCCTTGCGGATACCGAACGGCAAAGGACCAGATCATGGCTGAGCGCCCCTCTGCGGCAGCGATACGCGCATTGCGTGCCGAACATCCAAAGTCGCGCGCCCGCGACTTCGCCGCCCTCAACGGCATCACCGAGGCAGAGCTGGTGGCGGCCCATGTCGGGGCGCAGGTGATCGTGATCGACCCCGATCCCGAACGCCTGATCCCTCTGGTCAGGGACCTGGGCGATGTGCTGGCCCTGACGCGCAATGAAAGCTGCGTGCACGAGCGGGTGGGCACCTACACCGAGTTTCACGGCGGCCCCCATGCGCAGATGGTTCTGGGGCCAGAGATCGACCTGCGCATCTTTCCCGCCCACTGGGTGCATGGCTTCGCCCTTGCCCAGGCCGATGCCGACGGGACGGTAAAGCGCAGCATCCAGATCTTCGATGCGGCAGGCGATGCCATCCACAAGATCCACCTGCGGGCGGAATCGCATGTGCCCGCCTTTGACGCACTGGTCGCGGCGCTGCGGCGGTCGGAACAATCCGACACCCTGACGCTGGTCCCGCGCGCCCCGGTGGAGCCCGCAAAAGCCGACCCGGCCAAGGCCGAGGCGCTGCGCACCGAATGGGATCAGATGACCGACACGCATCAGTTCCTTCGCATGGTGCGCAAGCTGAAGATGAACCGTCTTGGGGCCTATCGCGTGGTCGGCGCGCCCAAGGCCCGCGCGCTGGTCTCCGATGCCGTGACGCGCCTGCTGTTCGCGGCATCGGACGACAAGGTTCCGGTGATGGTCTTTGTCGGCAACATGGGCTGCATCCAGATCCATGCCGGGCCGGTGGACCGGATCGTGCCGATGGGGCCCTGGATCAACGTTCT
Source organism: Gemmobacter megaterium (assembly GCF_900156815.1). Lineage (GTDB taxonomy): Bacteria > Pseudomonadota > Alphaproteobacteria > Rhodobacterales > Rhodobacteraceae > Wagnerdoeblera > Wagnerdoeblera megaterium. The sequence goes on along the minus strand of NZ_FTOT01000003.1, from coordinate 319,328 downwards.
CGACCCGCGGTTCGACATGCATCTGCGCACGGACCACATTGCCGAGGTCTGGGCCGTGACGAAACCCACCCGCACCGGCGATGCCATCAGCGTCGAGGCATTCGACGCACAGGGCGGGCTGATCCTGCAGATATTCGGCCACCGCAAGGACACATCCGGCGACGCGTGGGACAGGCTGGTGGCGGCGCTGCCTGCGCTGGAAGAGGTTTCGGCATGATGTTCAGAACACTCGCATTCGTCGCGCTGCTGCCCCCCATGGCGCTGGCGGAACCGGCGCAGCGCATCGTTTCCATTGGCGGGTCGGTGACGGAAATCGCCGCCGCCCTTGGCGCGACCGCGCGGTTGATCGGACGGGATACCACATCCACCTATCCGCCCGCCGTGCTGGACCTGCCCGATGTGGGGTATATCCGCGCCTTGTCGGCCGAAGGTGTGCTGGCGCTTGGCCCCGAGCTGATCATTTCCGAAGCCGGGGCAGGCCCGCGCGAGGCGGTCGAGGTGCTGCGCGCCGCAGGTGTCCCCTTTGTCGAGATGCCGGGCGATCCCTCGCCCGACGGGATACTGGACAAGATCGACGCCGTGGCCAAGGCACTGGATCTGCCTGCCGAGGGCGCCGCATTGCGCGACGCTGTGGCCAGCGGCCTGGCCATGGCCAAGGCCCGTGCCGAGGCCGCGCCTGCACCGCGCAAGCGGGTGCTGTTCGTGCTGGCGCTGCAATCGGGCCGGGTCATGGCGGGCGGCGAAGGATCGTCGGCCGAAGGCATCATCCACCTTGCCGGGGCCGAAAATGCCGCGACGGGGTTCAAGGGTTACAAGCAGATGACGGACGAGGCGGTGATCGCCGCCGCGCCGGATGTCATCCTGATGATGAACCGCGAAGGCGATCTGGCGGTGGCCAATGCCGATGTGCTGGCCCATCCTGCGCTTGGCCAGACCCCTGCCGCCCAGGCGGGCGCCATGATCCGCATGGATGGCATGAAGCTGCTGGGCTTTGGCCCCCGCACACCCGAGGCGGCAGCAGAGCTGCATCAATCGCTCTACGGGAACTGATCCATGGTTGCCATGCCAGCCCATGGGCCAGCCGGAGATCGCACCCAGCGCGCCGCGCTGACGTTTCGACTGCTGCTGCTGATGGCCCTGGCGGTGGGCCTGATGTCACTGGGCACAGGGGCGGCAGGTGTGCCGCTGTTCCAGGTCGCGCGTGATCTGATGTCGGGCGAGGGTTTGAGCCACCGCGATCAGGTCATCCTGATGAACATCCGCCTGCCCCGACTGGCGATGGGGATGTTGGTGGGTGCCGCACTGGCCGTGTCGGGCGCCCTGATGCAAGGGCTGTTCCGCAACCCGCTGGCCGATCCCGGCATCGTCGGGGTGGGTGCAGGGGCCGGGCTGGGCGCGGTCACGGCCATTGTTCTGGGCGGCGTGCTGCCCGCAGGGCTGGCGGCGGTGGTGGGCGTTCATCTGGTGCCGTTTGCCGCCTTTCTCGGCGGCTGGGCGGCAACGCTCCTGCTGTACCGCATCGCCACCCAAGGCGGGCAGACCCAGGTCGCCACCCTGTTGCTGGCAGGGATCGCGCTGGGGGCACTCGCCGGGGCGCTGACCGGCATTCTGGTCTATCTGGCTGACGATACCCAACTGCGCAACCTGACCTTCTGGGGCATGGGGTCCATCGCCGGGGCAAGCTGGGCCAAGATCGGGCTGGGCCTGCCGCTGATCCTGCCCGTGCTGGTGTTTGCGCCACTACTGGCGCGCGCCCTGAACGCGCTGGCGCTTGGCGAGGCGCAGGCAGGCCATATCGGGATCGAGGTGCAGCGCGTCAAGCGGGTGGCCATTCTGGGCGTGGCCGCAGCGGCCGGGGCCTCGGTTGCCATCGCCGGGGGGATCGGGTTTGTCGGCATCGTGGTGCCGCATCTGCTGCGTCTGGCAACGGGGCCGGACCACCGCTGGCTGCTGCCCAATGCCGCGCTGCTGGGGGGCACGCTGCTGGTGCTCGCCGATATGGTCGCGCGCACGCTGGTCGCGCCCGCGGAACTGCCGATCGGCATCGTGACGGCCGCCATCGGGGCGCCGGTATTCCTGTGGATCCTGCTGCAACGCCGCGGACTGGGGGGGCTGTGATGCTGGCCGCCCGCGACCTGACAGCAGAACTTGCCCGCCGCCCGGTCCTGCACGGGATCACGCTCGACTGCGCGCCCGGCACTCTCACGGCGATTGTCGGCCCCAACGGTTCCGGCAAGACCACATTGCTACGCGCCCTGACCGGAGATCTGCGCTATGGCGGCTCGGCCCGGCTGAACGGGGTAGAGATTGCCCGCGCCGGGGCCGCCACGCTGGCGCACCTGCGCGGGGTCCTGGCCCAGGCCACATCTCTGAGCTTTCCCTTCACGGTGCTGGAGGTGGTGCGCCTGGGCCTGACCAACGGCGGCGGCGATGCCCGCGCCATGGCCGCGCTGGCCGAGGTCGGCCTGCACGGCCATGCCGGGCGCGTGGTGCAGGAACTGTCGGGCGGGGAACAGGCCCGTGTCCATCTGGCCCGCGTCCTGTCGCAGGTATGGGAGCCGGTGACACCGCAGGGCCCGCGCTGGCTGTTTCTGGACGAACCCGTCGCGGCGCTGGATATCGGGCAGCAACTGACGGTGATGCGCCTGGCCCGCCGCTATGCCGATCAGGGCGGCGGCGTGGTGGCGGTGATGCACGATCTGAACCTGTCCTCGATGTTCGCCGACCGCGTTGCGCTGATGCAGGACGGGCGGCTTCTGGCGCATGGCACACCTGCGCAGGTGCTGACCGACATCCATCTGTCGCGAGCCTATGGCTGTGCTCTGCGGGTGAACACCGTGCCGCAGGTCGGCGGCCCCTGGCTGGTGCCGCAGTCCGTTGGTGCCTGAGCGATTTTTCGGTACATCGCAATCTTTGATTGACCTTGCAGTCGCGCGGCTTACGCTGCGCGCGATACCCCGATGGAACGGGGACTGTCTTTAGGGGAGGACAAGACATGACCATCACACCCACACGTCGCAGCCTTGTCGCCGCAGCGGCCCTTTTTGCCGCATTCGGGTTCGGAAGCACCGCCAATGCCCAGGATTTCGTGCTGAAACTGCACCAGTTCCTGCCTGCGCAGGCTCCGGTTCCAGCCGGGGTTCTGGTGCCATGGATGGCCAAGGTCGAACAGGAATCGGGCGGCCGCATCAAGTTCGAACATTACCCGGCCATGCAACTGGGCGGCCCGCCCGGCGGCCTGATCGATCAGGTGATCGACGGCGTGGCCGATGTCGTCTGGACACTGCCCGGCTACACCCCCGGCCGCTTCCCGCGTACCGAGGTGATGGAACTTCCGTTCATGATCACCAATGCCGAAGCCTCGTCCCGCGCCTTCTGGGAACTGGGCGAGAAATACATGCTGGACACCGAATTCAAGGATGTGAAGGTGATCGGCCTGTGGAACCACGGCCCCGGCCTGATCCACTCCAAGACGCCGATCACCAGCCCCGACGACCTGAAAGGCGTAAAGCTGCGCGCACCCACTCGGGTGACGAACATGATGGTGTCCGCCCTGGGTGCAACTGCCGTCGGGATGCCGGTGCCGGCGGTGACGGAATCGCTGTCCAAGGGCGTGATCGACGCGACGATCATTCCGTGGGAGGTGACTGCCTCGCTCAAATCGTCAGAACTGGTCAAGAACCACACCGAATTCCCCTCGGCCCCGCTTTATACCTCGTCCTTCGTGCTGGCGATGAACAAGGATGTCTACAACCGGATGCCCGATGACCTGAAAGCGGTGATCGACGCCAATTCGGGCGCGGATTTCTCGGCGAATGCGGGCAAGGTCAGCCAGGATGCCGACGCGCCAGCCCGCGAAATCGCCATCGGGCTTGGGAACACGATCATCGAACTGACCCCTGCCCAGATCGAGCCCTGGAAAGCCGGCGCCCAAGGCACCATCGACGCCTGGATCGCCGACAGCGCCAAGGCGGGCTTCGACGGACAAGCCCTGGTGAACGAGGCGCGCGACCTGATCGCCAAATACACCAAGTGACCAAGGCGGCCTGCCGGAAAGCCCGGCAGGCCCACAGCCGGGGCCGTTCATGGACCGATTCATCACCGCACTTGCGCGCCTGACCGCCATGGCCGGAGGTCTTGTCCTGACGGGGCTGATCGTCATGGTCTGCGTCTCGATCAGCGGCCGCGCCATGTCCGGCCTTGGCCTCGGGCCGGTCCCCGGCGACTTCGAACTGCTCGAGGCGGGAATCGCCTTTGCCATTTTCGCATTTCTGCCGTGGTGTTCGGCAAGCGGAGGCCACGCAACGGTGGACATCTTCACCAATGGCCTGCCCCTGCGCGAGAACAGGTGGCTGCTGGCACTGTGGGATGTGGTGATGGCACTTGCGGTGGCCCTGATCGCCTGGCGGCTGTATCACGGGATGAGCGACAAGCTGCGGTACGGGGAAACCACGCTCTTGCTGCAATTCCCGATCTGGTGGGCCTATGCGGCCTGTCTGGTCCCTGCGGGGGTTATGGTGCTGGTCTCGTTCTGGTCGGCCTTTGACCGCATCCGGGCCGTCGCCACCGGGCACGACACCCGGCCCGTCAAGGCGGAGATCCAGCATTGAGCAATATCGAAATCGGCCTGTGGTCCTTTCCCGTCCTGCTGGGCATGATCTTCCTGCGGGCGCCGATCGGGCTGGCGATGTTCGTCTGTGGCCTGGGCGGCATGTGGCTGGTAACGGGCAGCCCCAACATCGTGCTGGCGAAACTCAAGACCGAGACCTTCACCACCTTTTCCAGCTATTCGCTGTCGATCATCCCGATCTTTCTGCTGATGGGCCATCTGGCAGGGATCGGCGGCATGAGCCGGTCGCTGTTCAAGGCGGCAGAGGCATGGCTGGGGCATCTCAAGGGCGGCACGGCCATGGCTGCCGTCGGGGCCTGCGCAGGGTTCGGCGCGATCTGCGGATCGTCTCTGGCCACCGCCGCGACCATGGGGCAGGTCGCGCTGCCCGAACTGAAGCGCGCGGGATATGCAGGCGGATTGTCCACCGCCGCGCTGGCGGCGGGCGGCACGCTGGGCATCCTCATTCCGCCATCGGTGGTGCTGGTGATCTATGCGACGCTGACCGAGCAGAACATTGCCAAGCTGTTTCTGGCCGCCTTTGTGCCCGGCCTGCTGGCCGCGCTTGGCTATATGCTGGTGATCGCGCTGTTCGTGCGGATTTATCCCAACTCCGGCGGCGCGCAGCCACGCCTGCCGCTGGCCGAAAGGTTCCGGGCGCTGGCCGCCGTCTGGCCGGTCATGCTGATCTTCATTGCAGTGGTCGGCGGCATCTACAGCGGCATTTTCACCCCGACCGAAGGCGCATCGGTCGGCGCGCTTGGCACGGGCCTGGTGGCCTGGAGCTCGGGGCAGCTTTCGCTGGAGCGTCTGAAACAGGCGGTTCTGGCCACGGCTGGCGGGACCGCGATGATCTTTTTCATCGTGCTGGGGGCCGCGTTCTTCAACGCGTTTCTTGCGCTCAGTCAGGTGCCGCAGGCGATTTCCGGTTGGGTCGTCGCGCAGGGATGGGCGCCCATGACCGTGCTGTTCGCCATTCTGCTGGTCTATCTGGTGCTGGGCTGCGTGATGGACAGCCTGTCGATGATCCTGCTGACCATCCCGATCTTTTTTCCGGTGATGACCAGTCTCGACTGGGGCATGAGCACCGATCACATGGCCATCTGGTTCGGCATTCTTGTGCTGATCGTGGTCGAGGTCGGGCTGATCACCCCGCCCGTCGGGATGAACCTGTTCATCATCAACGCAATGGATCGCAGCACACCCATGACCGCAACATACCATGCCGTTACATATTTCGTTGCCTCTGATCTGTTGCGCGTGGTGCTGCTGGCGCTGTTCCCGGCCATCACCCTGTTCCTGATCGCCTGAGCCGGGCGCGGAACCTCAGCCCATGGCAATGGTCGGCGGTCGGTCGTTCAGCGTCTGCACGCTGAACCCGGCCAGACGCTTGTAATGCTCGGCATGAGCCGCCAGTTCGGCATGGGGGATCACCTCGTCGATATGGCGAAACACCCCTCCGCAGCGGTCCTCGACCATCTGCATCACGGCATCCGGGCCACTGCCGCGGTTGGCCAGCCCCACCGCCGTGGTGCGTGGCCGCACCTCGGCCTCGTAGGCTTCCAGCGCCTGCGAGGTCGGCCCGTGGGCTAGAATGGCCGCACCGATCACCCGCGCATCGACAATCGCCTGACTGGCCCCGTTCGACCCCACCGGATAGGTCCGATGGGCCGCATCGCCCATCAGGGTCACGCGGCCATCCGTCCAGCGCGGCAGCGGATCGCGGTCGACCATCGGATATTCATAGACCTCGGCAGCCCCCGCGATCAGCGCAGGCACATCCAGCCAGTCGAACCGCCAACCGGCAAAGGCAGGGGCGAAATCGTCAAGGTTCGCCTTGCGGTTCCAGTCCTCCTTGTTCCAGCCCTGCGCAGGGTCGAGGCGCAGTTCGGCAATCCAGTTCATCGTGACAAGGCCCGACGCCGGATCCGGCTCGGAGATCGGATAGGCCACGATGCGCTGGGTATCATGCCCCGCCAGCGCCATCGCTGCACCGCCGTGAAAGGGGGGCGCCTGCGTCGTACCGCGCCACAGCACCGCCCCGGCCCAGATCGGCGGGCCTTCTTCGGGGTACATCTGGCGACGCAAGGCCGAATGAATTCCATCGGCGGCAATCACGAGCGAACCATCGACCTCGGCCGAGTCCAGCAACAGCGCCGCCCCCTGCGGCATGTTGCGAAACCCTGTCGCCCGCGTGCCGGTCAGCAGAACCTCTGGCCCGGCGCGCTGCACCAGCGTTTCGGCCAGCAGCATCTGCAACCGCCCGCGATGGATGGAATATTGCGGCCAGCGATAGCCAGCCGCCAGCCCGCGCGGTTCTTCCCAGATCGTCCTGCCAGTCTTGGAATAGAATCCGTACTGCCGGGTCCGCACGCCAATGCGGTCCAGATCCTCGCCCAGCCCCAGATCCAGCAGTTCGCGCACCGCATTAGGTTGCAGGTTGATCCCCACGCCCAACGGGCGCAACGCGCGCACCGATTCATGGATTCGGAATGGAACCCCGATCTGGTGCAGCGTCAGCCCCAATGTCAGCCCGGCAATTCCGGCCCCTGCGATCAGAACGGTCATGGCATCTCCCCTTGCTTGCGGTCAGGATAGGGCCAGCGCCCGCCGCCATGCAAGGACCGCCCATGCCGCTGATCGGTTATGCCCGCGTCTCGACCGAAGACCAGACCGCCGACCCGCAAGAGCGCGAGCTGCGGGCGGCAGGTTGCGTGGAGATCCACCGCGAACAAGGATCCGGCGGCAACCGCGCGCGGCCGGTTCTGGCCCGGCTGATGGAACGGATCGGCAAAGGCGACATACTGGTTGTCGTGCGGATCGACCGGCTGGCCCGCTCGCTGGCGCATCTGCTGGAAGTGCTGGACCGGCTGGAGGCCAAGGGCGCGCATTTCCGGTCGCTGAACGACCCTATCGACACGGCAAGCCCGCAGGGTAAATTCACCTTGCAGGTGCTTGGCGCGGCTGCGGAATTCGAGCGTGCGCTGATCCGCGAACGCACGCGCGCCGGGCTGCAATCCGCGCGGGCGCAGGGCCGCATCGGCGGCAATCCGGGGCTGCGCGCAGGCGATCCACGCGCCTTGCGCAAGGTGGTGCAGGCGCGGCGCGAAACCTATCTAGACCGGCTGAATGAAACCGCCGAAGACTGGGTGCCGCTGGTCCGGCGGCATCGCCCCGACATGGCCTGGGAAGATCTGGTGCGCCTGATCAATGCGCGCCAACCTGCCGGACGCGCCGCCTGGACCCTGCCGCGCCTGCGCCGCGCCGTGGGGGCCTATGTTGCCGAAGGCATGTTGCCCGAAACCCTGCTGGCACCGGCCCCGCGCACCGCCAGAGACGACCGCCTGCCTGCGCTGGTCGCCGCACTGAAAGGCGCCGATCCCGACATGACACTGCAACAGATTTGCGACCGGCTGGAGGCCATGCGCGAACGCACACCGCGCGGGCGGTCCAAATGGCAGCCTTCGTCGGTGCGTATGCTGTTGGAGCGCGCGGGCAAACTGGGATTGCTTTAACCCTCGGCGCCGCCCCGCACCTCGACCAGCCGCGCGAACAGGCTGGCCCCCACCGGCAGGATGCTGTCGTCAAAGACATAGCCCGGATTGTGCAGCGGCACCGTACCGTTGTGGCCAAGGTTGAAAAAGGCGCCCGGCACCACGTTCAGCAGGTCGGCCATATCCTCGGATCCCATGGTCAGCTCGGCGTCCGGGGCGGCAAGATCGCCGACCACGCCTTGCGCCACGTCGATCAGGTTCGCCACGCGGGCAGGATCGTTCGACAACACGCCAAAGACGGTGCGGATGTCTGCCGCAATCTCCACCTCATGGGCATGGGCCAGCCCCTCGCAGATGCGGCGCATCCTACCCTCGATCATCGCGCCATCGGCATCGTCCAGATAGCGGAAGGTGCCGCGCAGCACAGCTTCGCCCGGTATGACGTTGTAAGCAGACCCGGCATGGAATTCGGTCACTGAAACCACCGCCGCATGGGTCGGGTCGGTGTTGCGGGCGACGATTTCCTGCAATTCCTTGACCAGACCCGCGCCGATGGTGATCGGGTCGCGCCCCATATGGGGATAGGCGCCATGCGCCCCCCGCCCCGTGATGCGGATGTCAAAGAACCCGGCCCCTGCCTGCGCGATGCCGGGGCGGATCGTCACGCGCGAATGCGGGTGATAGGGCGAGTTGTGCAGGCCATACAACTCGTCGCAGGGAAAGCGGTCGAACAGCCCGTCGGCCAGCATGGCGCGGGCACCGCCCAGACCTTCCTCTGCCGGCTGAAAGATGAACACGGCGCGGCCCGCGAAATCGCGGTTTTCCGCCAGATAGCGCGCGGCGCCCAGCAGGATCGTCGTATGCCCGTCATGGCCGCAGCCATGGAACACCCCCGGAGTGCGCGAGGCATAGGGCAGGTTCGTCTGCTCCTCCATCGGCAGGGCGTCCATATCGGCGCGCAGGCCGATGGTGCGGCCGGGCCTACTACCCTCCAGCACACCGACCACCCCGGTGCCGCCAATCCCGCGCGTCACCGTCACCCCCCAGCTTGCCAGCAACTCCGCCACCCGCGCACTGGTGCGGTGTTCCTGAAAGCCGATTTCCGGGTGCATGTGGAAATCGCGGCGGATCGCGGTCAGATCCTCGGCAAAGGCGGCAATCGCGGGCAGAACGGTCATGGGGCGTCCTCAGTCAAAGGCCACTTCGGGCATGGCGGCGATCAGGGTGCGGGCATAGTCGCTTTGCGGGGCATCGAACACCGCCTGCGTATCGCCCTGTTCCACGATCTTGCCGCGATAGATCAGCGCCGTGCGGTCACAGACATAGCGGATCACGCCCAGATCATGGCTGATGAACAGATAGGTCAGCCCCAGCCGCGTTTGCAGATCACCCAGCAGGTTCAGCACCTGCGCCTGAACCGAGACGTCCAGCGCGCTGGTCGGCTCGTCCAGCAGCACCATGTCCGGCTTGCAAGCCAGTGCGCGGGCGACGCAGATCCGCTGGCGCTGCCCGCCCGAGAATTCATGCGGATAGCGGTGGAGGTGCTGGGGGCCAAGGCCGACCAGATCCAGCAGTTCTGCCGCGCGCTCGGTGCGCTGGCGTGGCCCAAGACCAAGGGCCGCCGCGTGAATGACCATAGGCTCGGTCACGATGTCATGCACCGACATGCGCGGGTTCAGGCTGGCGAACGGATCCTGGAACACGATCTGGATCCGCGCCCGCATCGCCCGCAGCGCGGCGGGGGACAGCGTGGCGAAATCCTGCCCGTCAAACCGGATACGCCCCGAGGTGGGTTCCTCCAGCCGCAGGATACAGCGGGTGAGCGTGGTCTTGCCCGACCCGCTTTCGCCGACCAGCCCGAAACTTTCGCCCGGCCGGATCGACAGCGACACATCGGACAGCGCCGTCACCGGGGCGGAACTGCCGAACATCCCCTTGCGACCGGGATAGACCTTGGTGACGTTCTCGATCTCAAGCATCAACCGTCTCCGCATGGATACAGGCGACGCGGTGGCTGGCGCCGGTCAGGGGGGGCGTGGCGGCGCGGCAGGTGTCGGTCGCCAGCGCGCAGCGGGGGGCAAAGCGGCAGCCGGGCGGCGGGGTGATCAGGTTGGGCACCGATCCCGCCAGCCCTTGCAAGCCGCCGCGCGGGGTATCGCGGGTGGGAATGGCCTGCATCAGCGCGCGGGTATAGGGGTGGCGCGGGGCCATCAGCACATCGCGCACCGGGCCGCTTTCGACGATATTGCCTGCATACATCACCGCGACATGGGTGCAGCTTTGCGCCACCACGCCAAGGTTATGGGTGATCATCACCACGCCCATGTCGAATTCATCCACCATCGACCGCATCAGCCGCAGGATCTGGGCCTGCACGCTGACATCCAGCGCGGTCGTCGGCTCGTCCGCGATCAACAGATCCGGCCGTCCGATCAGCGCCATGGCGATCAGCACGCGCTGGCGCATCCCGCCGGAAAACTGGTGCGGATAGTCGCCCATCCGCTCGGCGGCGTTGGGGATGCCCACCTTGTCCAGCATCTGCACGGCCAGCCGTTCCGCCGCCTGTCGCCCGCCGCCGCCCAGCACCTCGGGCTTGCGGCGCGCGGCGGCCAGCGCCACATCGACCAGTTGCGTTCCGATGCGGAAGGCCGGGTTCAGGTTGGTGGTCGGATCCTGAAAGATCATGCCGATCCGGGTACCACGCAGCGCCGCCACCTGCGCATCGGGCATGGCCAGCAGATCCTGCCCGTCGAACCGGATTTCGCCTTGCAGATACCGGCCCGGCGGGGTCGGCACCAACCGCGAACAGGACAGCCCCGTCAGCGACTTGCCGCAGCCGGTCTCGCCCACCAGCCCCCAGACCTGTCGGCGCTCCACCGCCAGTTCGATCCCGTTCAGGACATGCGCCTCGCCGTCAAAGCTGCGCATGGCCAGATGCAGGTTGCGGATTTCCAGAAGTGCCATCAGCGCCGTGCCCGCGGGTCAAGCACATCGCGCAGCCCGTCGCCCAGAAGGTTGAAGCCAAAGATCGCCACGAACATCGCCAGACCGGGGAACACCGCCGTCCACCAGAAATCGGGCATGTAGCTGCGGGATACCGACAACAGCGTACCCCATTCCGGCGTCGGCGGCCGCACCCCGATGCCGATGAATCCCAGCGACGCCACGGTCAGAATGGCAAAGCCCATGTCCAGCGACATCTTGACCACGATGGGCGACACGATGTTGGGCAGCACATGGCGGAACAGCACGCGCGACGGGCTGGCGCCGATGGCGCGGGCGGCGGTCACATAGACCTCTTCCTTGCGGGCGATGACCTCGCCGCGCACCAGCCTTGCATAGCCGGGCCACCAGGACAGGGCGATGGCGATGATCATGTTCATCAGCCCCGGCCCCAGCGCTGCCGCCACCGCCATGGCCAGGATCAGCCCCGGAACGGTCAACTTCAGGTCCGCCAACCGCATCAGCACCTCGTCGGCCCAGCCACCAAAGAACCCGGCCAGCGCGCCTGCCAGTGTGCCGACGATGGTGCCGATCAGCACCACCCCCAGGCCCGCCAGCACGGAAATGCGGGTACCCGCCAGCACCAGGCTGAACACATCCTGACCCAACTCGTTGGTGCCGAACGGATGCGCCAATGACGGCGATTGAAAGCGGTTGGCGGTATCGACACCGCCGACGATATGCTCGGGATAGGGCGCGATCCACGGCCCGATCACCGCCAGCACCAGAATGGCCAGCACCAACACCGCCCCCAGCATCGACAGGCTGGACTGGCGAAACCGGAACCAGCCCCGGCGAAAGGCATAGGCGCGGGCGGATTCAGTCATCTCGGTCATGCGTAGCGCACCTTCGGGTTGATGACGCCGTACAGGACATCGACCAGCAGATTGACCAGCATGAACAACAGGCCAATCACCAGCGCGACGCCGATCACCGGCATGAAATCCTGCGAGACGATGGCTTGCGTGGCGTAGAGGCCCAGCCCCGGCCAGTCGAACACGGTTTCCACCAGAACGGTGCCGCCCAGCAGCCAGCCGAAATAGAGGCCGATGACGGTCAGCGTGGCCGAAACGGCGTTCTTGGCGACATATTTGAACACGATCAGCCGGGGCGACAGGCCAAGCGCGCGGGCGGTCATCACGTAGTCCTGCTGCAACACCTCGATGGTCGAGGCGCGCATCATCCGCATGATCGTGGCCAGCGGCGACAGGCACATGGCAATGGCAGGCAGCGCCAGATGGCGGCAGGCGGTGACGAACGCCTGCCAATCGCCGGCAAACAGGGCGTCCAGCGTCAGGAACCCGGTCACGGTGGGCGGCGGTTCCAGGATGATGGGAAAGCGGCCCCCCAGCGGCAACCAGAACAGCCACATGGCAAAGGTCAGTTGCAACAGCAGGCCCAGGAAAAACCGCGGCATGGAAATGGCGGCAAGCGCGCTGACGCGGCTGGCATAATCCGGCCAGCGGTTGCGCCACACGGCAGCGGCCAGCCCGCAGGGAATGCCGATCACCACGGCCAGCGCCATGGCGGCGAACACCAGTTCCAGCGTCGCAGGAAGATAGGCGATCAGGTCATCCAGCACCGGGCGGCGGGAAAAGATCGACACGCCCAGATCGCCTTGCAGCAATCCGGTCAGATAGCGCCAGTATTGCACCGTCACTGGCTGATCCAGACCGAAATCGCGGGCATAGGCGGCAATTTCCTCGGCCGTGGCATTGGGTCCGGCGGCTAGACCCACAGGATCGCCCGGCAAAAGGCGGGCGATGATGAACATCATCACCGTCAGGCCGAACAGCACCGGCACCAGCAGGATCAGGCGGCGTAGCACGAAACGCAGCATGGCGCCTCCGCGTGGGTGGGGCCCCCGGCAAGGCGCCGGGGGCATGTGGTAAGGTCAGACGGACAGGCCGTTGCATTCGATGGCGTTGGACGCGACGGGGGCAAAGACAAAGCCCTGCACCTCGGCCCGCATCCCCAGTTTGCGCCGCTCCAGCACGCCGAACAGGTCGGGCGCGTCGGCCACGATCAGTTCCTGCATCTTGCCGTAGATCTCGACACGCTTGGCCTCGTCGATCTCGGTGCGGCCTGCCTCGATCAAGGCGTCCACCTCGGGATTGTTGTATACCGCGTTCTGCCAGCCGCCGTTGCGCGACGAATGATAGGCGGCAAAGGCGATGTTGTCCGGGTCGCCGTAGTTCGCGGTCTGGTAGACCGGGAACAGATCGGGGAAGGTTTCCGGCTTCTGGCACGCGGCGACCATGTCGGGCCACAGCATCGGCTGGATTTCCAGAGTGATGTTCAGCGCCTTGAGGCTGTCGAGCATGATCAGCGCCCAGCGGCGTTGCTGTTCCAGCCCGTTGACATGCACCATCTTCAAGGTGATGCCGCCATCGGGATGGGCAGATTTCGCCAGATGCTCCTTGGCCTTTTCCAGGTTCAGCCGGTACACCTCCAGCGCCGGGTTGTGGCCCATGATGCCGTTGGGCAGCGGCCCGGTCATCAGGTCGGCATAGCCTGCCGCATCGGCAATGGCCTGATAGTTGGTCGCATAGCTGATCGCCTTGCGCAGTTCCACATCGGCCAGCGGCCCGTGTTCGGTGTTCATCTTGATCGAGAAGGTGCGGTATTCCGGCTCGATCACGCGCACCACGCCGGGGCGGTCCTTCAGGCTGTCCATATCCTCGGAGGTCAGATCGACGGCGATATGCACTTCGCCCCGTTGCAGCGCCAGGCGCTGGCTGGCGGTTTCGCGGATGATCTGCCAGATCACGCCGGTCAGGTTGCCCGCACCGGATTGCCAAGCACCGGCCGGACGTTCCAGTTCGTAAAGCGTCCCCGCCTGCGCGCGTTTGAGCGCAAAGGGGCCGGAACCTGCCGTGTTTGCCAGCAACCAGGCCTGCCCGTCATCGGCGCCCAGATTGGCCTCGATCTGCGATTTCTGCACAACGAAGATCCAGGGCAGCACGGCCAGAAAGGCGGCAAAGGGCGCGGCCAGATCGAATTGCACGGTGGCGGCATCCACCGCCGACACCTTGCCCGGCTGAACGATACCGCGGATCATCCAGCTATTGCCCTTGGCCAGCCGCAGCGCGCGCTCGAACGAATAGACCACGTCATCGGCGGTCACGGCATCGCCATTGTGGAATTTGGCGGCCGGGTTCAGCTTGAAGGTCCAGGTCAGGCCATCGGCCGAGGACTCCCAGCTTTCGGCCAGCGCAGGCACGGGTTCGGGCGGGTTGTTGGCCACGCGCACCAGCGGGTCATAGACATTGCGCATGAAGAAGCTGGCGGAATAGCCGGTGGCGACATGCGGGTCAAAGTTCGGAATGTCCTGACCGGCGGCAATGACAAGGATCTTGCGACCCTGCGCAAAGGCGGCCTCGGGCAGCATCATGGCGGCAAGCCCCGCGCCCGACAGGGCCAGAAGCCCCCGGCGCGAGATGCGGGACAGATCGGTCTGGGTCATGGGTCGTTCTCCGTGTTGGGGTGGGGCGGCCCTTGGCGGGCCGTCTTTCGGTGTCAGGAAACGGGGTCGGCAGCCGGGGTGGGAACGGCAGCGGGGTCATAGTGCCGCGCGGCGTGTTCCGGGCTGATCAGCCCCAGCGCCACATCGCGGGCCACGGCTGCGGGGTCTCGTTCGGACGGCGGGCCATATCCGGCGCCGCCGGCCAGAACCATCTCGACCCGCTGGTCGGGGTGGGTCAGTTCCACAAGCTGGCCGGTGCCGCAATCGACCAGCACATTGCCCGCCGGATCCAGCACACGGCCCCGCGCGCCAAGGCCCGGCAAGCCGCCGAACAGGCCGGGGATCGGGTTGTTCACACCTTCGGGATAGGCCGAGGCCAGCATCGTCTGGCCGTCGTCATCGCGCTTGCGGAACACCACACGCTGGCCAAACCCGCCACGATGGCGACCGGGGCCTGCGCTGTCGGTCAGATAGGTCTTTTCCTCGACCAGCACCGGGGCGCGGCTTTCCATCAGCTCGATCGAGGTATTGGCGGCGGATGTCGGCCACAACAGCGCCGAATGCCCGTCGCCGCGCGCCGATCCGCCCTGACCGCCGCCACAGAACAGCATGTCGGCATAAAAGACGCCGGTCTGATCCTTGCCATAGACGGTACTGGCCACCGCAAGGCCGGTAAACGCCTGCACCTGTGCGGGTGCCGCCTCGGCCAGTGCGGTGAAGATGTTGGGCGCAAGATACCAGCCCGTCCGGGTGCGGATGTTGACCGAGGCCGGATAAACGCAATTCAGGATCGAGCCTTCGGGCGCCTTGACCGTGAAGGGGCGATAGCAGCCCGCATTGCCGCGCACGCCGGGCGTCAACATGCATTTCAGCGGATAGGTGGCATGGGCCGCCGTGTAGTTCATGGTCGAGTTCAGGCCACCTTGCGGCAGTTGCGGCGGGGCACCGTCAAAGTCGATCTCGATGGCGTCGCCGTCGATGGTGATCTTGACCGG
Organism: Gemmobacter megaterium; assembly: GCF_900156815.1. Taxonomy (GTDB): domain Bacteria; phylum Pseudomonadota; class Alphaproteobacteria; order Rhodobacterales; family Rhodobacteraceae; genus Wagnerdoeblera; species Wagnerdoeblera megaterium. The sequence continues at coordinate 303,761 of NZ_FTOT01000003.1, read as the reverse complement.
ATAATCCAGCCGGGTGCCCAGCGGGTTGTTGGAAATGGTCGAGCGGTATTCCCCATCGGGCAGCGCCCGGATGGCATCGCGCATCGCCTTTTCCGACAGGCCCTGCACCACCTCGGCCAGCGCGCCCAGATCGCGCATCCCGTAATCGTCCATGAAGGCCGTCAGCCGTTCGGCACCAATCGCATTGGCAGCGACGAACGACATGATGTCGCCCCAGACCTGTTCGCCGCCGCGCACATTGGCGTGGATCAGGGTTTTCAGCGCCTCGTTCACCTCGCCCGCGTGGAACAGCTTCATCGGCGGGATTTGCAGGCCCTCTTCATAGATCTCGCGGGCTTTCAGCGAATCCTTGGTGCCGCCGATGTCGGACACATGGCCCACCGTCCCCATCAGCCCGACCAGACGCCCGTTGTGGAAGGCAGGCGTGACGATGGCGATGTCGAACAGGTGGCCGGCGCACAGCCAGGGGTCGTTGGTGATCAGCACATCGCCCGGTTTCAGCGTGTCGGCCGGGTAGCGTTCCAGCAGCGCCTTGACCGCGCGGGGCAGCGTCAGGTTGAACACCGGCATGGCGCGGGGGCTGTGGGCCAGCGTTTCGCCCGTGGGATCCAGCAGTTCGCAGGCGAAATCCTGCGCTTCGGCAATAACCAGCGAAAAGGCGGTGCGGCAGACGGTCAGCCACATCTCCTCGACCACATTGACCAGCCGGGACCACATGATTTCCAGCCCGATCGGGTCGCCCTGAATGCGCGCCACGGCGGCGGCGCGGTCCATGGTTTCGCTGACCTTCACCTCGGCGGCCTGCGGGGCGGCCACGGTGATCACCAGGTTCAGCCCGCCGTCCACGGTGATGCTGTCGCCGGGGGCAATGATGGTGGTCGCCTCGCGCTCCTCGACGATGGCGGGGCCTGCAATGGTATCACCGGCCTCCAGCGCATAGCGGTCATAGACCGGGGTGGTCACATCATCGGCGCCATCGAACCACGCCTGACGATGCCCCTTGATCCGCGACGACGGATCGGCGCCGCCGACTGCCCCCGACAGTGACAGTTTCGGCACCGGACCGGCCACGCGGACGCGGAAGTTCACCGCCTCGATCCGCGCGCCTTCGAACGGCTGGGTGTAGCGGGCGGCATAAACGCGGGTAAAGGCGGCGCGGATCTCGGGCAGCGTGTCAGCGCCAATCGCGCCGGACGGCAGCGGCACCGAGATTTCGTGCATTTGCCCGACCAGCCGCATGTCGGCGGTGCGATCCACCGTCATGTCGGCCGGTTTCACCCCAGCCTCGGCCAGATGGCGGCGGCCCTCGGCCTCCAGCGTGTCCAAAAGGGCGTTGACGGCGCCCGTCTCCATCCCCTCGGCTAGGGCGATCCGCATCGAGCGGGCCGCATCATGCGACAGCGGCGCAGCCAGGAACCCCAGCGCCGAGGCGGCACCGGACGCGGGCGGGATGATGACCGTGGAAATCCCCATCGCACGCGCCACATCGGCGGCATGGGCCGGACCGGCGCCCCCGAACCCGACCATGGCATAATGGCGCGGATCGTTGCCACGTTCCACCAGATGGACGCGGGCGGCGGCGGCCATGTTTTCCACCACCACCTTGTGGATCCCCAGCGCGGTTTGCTCGACCCCCAGCCCCAGCGGGGCGCCCAGCCGGCCGATCGCGGCGCGCGCAGCGGGCAGGTCCAGCTTCATCCGGCCACCAAGGAAGAAGCCGGGGTCGTAGTAACCCAGCACAAGGTTGGCATCCGTCACCGTTGCCTCGTGCCCGCCCATGCCATAGCAGGCCGGGCCAGGATCGGACGATGCGCTTTCCGGCCCCACCTTCAGCAGCCCGACCGAGTCGATCTGCGCGACCGACCCGCCACCCGCGCCGATCTCGATCATCTCGATCACGGGCGCCTTGATCGGCAGGCCCGATCCCTTGGTGAAACGGTGGACGCGCGCCGCCTCCATCATCGGGGCGATCTCGATATGGCCATTCTCGATCATGCAGGCCTTGGCCGTGGTGCCGCCCATGTCAAAGGAAATCACATCCTTGCGCCCCGCGCCTTCGGCAAACAGCGCCGTGGCAAGACCGCCGCCCGCCGGGCCGCTTTCCAGCAAACGGATCGGCAGGGCGCGGGCGGAGTCCAGCGACACCAGACCGCCCGCCGAATGCATCAGCCGCAGCGGCCCGGCAAACCCGGCGCCCCGCAGGCTGTTTTCCAGCTTGCGCAGATAGCGGCCCATCAGCGGCTGCACATAGGCATTGGCGCAGGTGGTGACGGTACGCTGGTATTCGCCCAGTTCAGCTACAACTTCCGAGGAGATCGACACCGCCAGTTCCGGGAATTCGCTGCGCAGGATCTCTGCCGCGCGCTGTTCATGCACCGCGTTGGCGTAGCTGTGCAGGAACACCACCGCCACCGCCTCGCAGCCAGCGTCCAGCATGGCCTGTCCGGCAGCGCGCACGGCGCCTTCGTCTAGCGCGGTCAGGACGCGGCCATTGGCGTCGATCCGTTCGGCCACTTCCAGCCGCAGATCGCGGCGGGCCAGCGGCTCGGGGAACTGTACGAACAGATCGTAGATGTCATACCGCTGTTCCGTGCCCATCTCCAGCAGGTCACGGAACCCCTGCGTGGTGATCAGGCCCAGCCTGGCGCCCTTGCGTTCGATCACCGCATTGGTGACCAGCGTGGTGCCGTGCACCATCTCGGACACATCCGAATGGCCAAGGCCGCGCAGCGCGAGCAATTCGGACAGCCCCTTGAGCGCACCGACCGACGGGTCGTGCGGGGTGGTCAGGTGCTTGTGCAACGTCACCTGTCCCTCGGCCGCATCATACAGGATGAAGTCGGTGAAGGTGCCGCCGATGTCAAAGCCCACGCGCCAGCGGTTCGCCGTTGCGGTCATGCCGGAATCCTTTCGCTCAGTTGCGCCGCGACCGGATCGCCGGTTCGGGCCGCTATTTCGGCTGCGCCGCGCATCAGGCCGCGCAGAATGGCGGTGCGTTCGCCCTCGCCCACCACAGCGGCGGGAAAGACGACGCACAGCGCCACGGTTTCACCCGCGCGCGGGTCACTGACCGCCACGGAAATCGCATCGACGCCCGGCGTCGCTTCCTCGTTCGACAGGGCATAGCCCTGGTCGCGGATGGTGCGCAGACGGTCGAGCAGGTCATCCAGCGTGACAGGCGCATTGGTGTGTCCCCCCGGCAGACCGCTGGGAAACAGCTTGCGGACCTCGGCATCAGGCAACCGGGCCAGCAATGCGCGGCCCGTCGCCGCCGCATGGGCCGACAGGCGTCGCCCCAGGTTCGACACCACGCGCAGGGTGTTGGAGCCCGGCGTATCCGTCACGGCTGTCACCTCACGCCCTGACAGCACAGAGACATAGCCGGTATGCCCGCAATCGGCGCTGACCCGGCCCACCACATCCGCGGCCATGAGGATCAGCGGCGACGACCCCCGGAACGCGGCCGAAATGTCCAGCAACAGACGGCCTGGGCGGTGACGCTTGCTGTCACCGATGGTTTCCAGCAGCCCCGCCTCGCGCATCGCCTTCATCAGGCGCGAGGCATTGGCCTTGGGCATGTCCAGCCGGGTGGCCACATCGGTCACTGTCAGTTCGGTGCAGTCCGAACTGAAGCAACGCAGGATGGCGGCGGCATTGGCAAGAACAGTCACATTCGGCCCTGTTGTTCCATTATTTGCAACTTAGATTGCATTTGATGCAACTCTTTCACGGCGAGGCGCTGATTCGCAATAGTCTTGCGAGGGGCGCGGCGCCCCCTGGCCCAAAACAATGTGCGACGCACAGGCGTTCCGATGCGCATTGCCCGTTCCTTGGGCGCCCGACAGACCCGAAACGCAAACGGCCCGCCCGGAAAACCGGACGGGCCGCGCGATGGACGACAGGGCGGGGAGCTATTTCGCCCTGTGCCAGTCCATGATGTTCCAGATCTGGCTATCCCAGCTGTTCATGCGGTTCCCCGCCAGCGTCTTGGCCTTGCCCGAGACATTGCCGCGATGGATCAGCGGCGCGATGGACTGCGAGTTCACCAGCAAATCATTCATCTCTTTCGAGATACGCCCCCGGTCTTCAAGACTGGCAGCCGACCGGAACTGGTCCGACAGGGCGTCAAAGGCCGGGTCGCAGAACCGCTGGACATTGCTGCCCTGCCACTGGTTGGCAGGCGAGGGGATGCCCTTGCAGGTCCAGCGCGCCAGAAATGCCTCGGGATCCTGCCCCTTGGAATTGTCCGTATACATCTGCACATCGGCAAAGAATTTCTGCCGCGTGTCCGGGTTGCCGACATCGCCCCCGAAATAGACCGAGGCGGCGACATTGCGCAGCTCTGTCTGCACGCCGATCTGCGACCACCACTGCTGGATCAGCATCTGGGTATCCTGCCGGACGCTGTTGGTGGATGTCGTGAACGACAGCGACAGCTTGCGGCCGTCCTTGTCGCGGATGCCATCACCGTCGGTGTCGGTCCAGCCCGCCTCGTCCAGCAGGGCCATCGCCCCGGCGGGATCGGCCACCTCGCAGCCAGCGGTCGTCGTCGAGGCATAAAGCTCGGGGGCCGGAACCACATTGCAGGTCGGGCGCCCGAGATCGCCATACAGCACCTCTGCCAGTTCGGTGCGGTCGATTGCCATCGACAGCGCCTGCCGCACACGGATATCGCCCAGGATCGGATGATCGCCGCCCTGAACGGTCGAGCGCGCCTCGCCCAGGGCCGGGTCCGGGTTGGTCAGGTTGAAGAACAGGAACTCGACCGCCGCGCCATAATCGACCACCGGATCCCCAATGCCACGCCCCGCCATCGCTGCCAGCACATCGGGGGCGATTTGCAGGTTCCAGGCGTAATCGACTTCGCCGGTTTCCAGCACCGCCCGTGCCGCGCCTGCCGGGTCGCCCCCGCCCTTGATCGACACGTTGGCGAAATGCGGCTTGTCCGCAAAGCGGAAATGCGGATTGATCGAATAGACCGCGATGTCGTTCGTCAGAAACTCGTCCACCTTGTAGGGCCCGGTTCCGATGGGCCTGAAATTCTGCTCGGTGCATTGCGCCATGCGTTCGCCGGTGCAATCCTTGAACTGCGCGGCTTGCAGGATGGGCGCGGTCGAACTGACAAAGGGCACATAGGGATAGGGCTTCGGTTCGGCAAAGCTGATCTCGATGGTACGGTCATCGACTGCCACCACATCGGTCACGCCGTCGAACATCGCCAATGCGGCGCATCCCGCATTCGGATGCGTACAATACCCCCAGGTAAAGACAGCATCCTCGGCCGTCACCGCGCTGCCATCGGACCACAGCAGCCCCTCGCGCAGTTTCCAGGTGATCTTGCGCATGTCGGCAGCCAGGCCGCCATTTTCCACCGTGGGAATGCTCTCTGCCAGCCAGGGCACCAGAGCACCTTTTTCGTCGAACCGCGCCAACGGTTCCAGCACCAGCGACGCCGCCTCGACCTCTTTGGCGATGCCGGAGAGATAGGGGTTCAGATGGGTCGCCACCTGCCAGTAGTGGATCCGCAGGTCGCCATCGGCCCCGCGCTCGGCCTGCGCGGCCAAGGGCAGCGCCGCCAATGCGGTGCAGAGGAGGAATGCCGTCTTGGTCATCTTTTGCCCTTCCTGTCGGTCTGATCGGTCATTCCTACCCGTCTGGGCGCACCGATTCCGGGATTGATCTATGTATCAAATGGTGCAAACCTTCGCGTCACACGTCAATATCTAACATTCATTACATGGCCCCGGATAAAAATCTCATCCCGAAGATCCGTGACGGCGCCAGTTCGGCCGCCGAGCGCAAGGTGGCTTCGGTCATCCTGGAGGGGTATCCCGTGCGCGCGCTGGGTACCGTGGGCGCCCTGGCGCAGCGGGCCTCGGTCAGCGCGCCGACAGTGCTGCGGTTTCTGGCCCGGATCGGCTTTCCCCGCTTTGCCGATTTTCAGGCCGCAGTGGTGGCCGATGTCGAACGCCATATGGGATCGCCTCTGCACAAGCTGGGGCAACAGGATGATGCTGCCAGCAGCGACCACATCTATCACCGCACCTTGCTGATGCAGGCAGCCGCACTGCGCGCCGCCGCCGCGCAGGCGGTGGTGGGCGAATTCGACATGATCGCGGATCTGCTCGCCGATCCGCGCCTGTCGGTAAAAGTGCTGGGCGGGCGCTACAGTCAGGTTCTGGCCCGCCGTCTGTCCATGCAACTGGGCCAGATCCGTCCCGGCGTGGTGCTGGTCCAGCAGGAAGTGGGTTTCACCTATGACATGCTCGTCGATGCCGGCCCCCGCGATCTGTGCGTGTTCTTCGACTATCGCCGGTATCAGCCGGAACTACTGACCTTTGCCGCCGCCGCCCGTGCCGCCGGTGCGCGCATCTGCCTGCTGACCGATACCTGGCGCTCGCCCATCGCGGAACATGCGGAGGCGGTGCTGACCTCGCCCGATGCCTCGCCATCGCCATTCGGCTCCCGCGTGGTCGCCACCGCGCAGGTCGAGGCGCTGGTGGCCGCCGTCACGCACCGCATCCGCGACGAGGCCCGCACCCGGCTTGCCCGGATCGAGGATCTGCGCAAGCTCGACCGCAAGGACGGTACGGAATGACGCCCGATGTGCTGAACCCGCAGGGCCACCTGCCCGGCCTGATCGTGGTGGATCATGCAGGGACCGCCATACCAGACGCGCTGGGGCCGCTGGGGCTGGCCCCGCACTGGCGCAGCACCCACCATTTCTGTGACCTTGGCGTCGCGGATCTTGCCCATGCGCTGGCGCAGCGGCTGGATGTGCCGGTCGTCCTGTGTCCGGTGAGCCGCCTTGTGATCGACGTCAACCGCTGGCTCGAAGACCCCCGCTCGATCCTGAGCGATGTCGATGGCGAGGCGATCCCCGGCAACCTCGACCTGCCAGCCGCGATGCGCAGCGCCCGTGCAGAGCAAGTGTTCTGGCCCTATCACGCCAGGGTTGGCCACATCTGGGGCCAGCAGATGGCCCGACACGCGCGGCCGTTCTTCTTTGCCCTGCATAGCTGTACGCGGGTGTTCGGCGGGGTGCGCCGACCATGGGACGGCGGCACGATCTGGCACGAAAGCCCCGCCATGTCCGACACGATCCTGCACAGCCTGCGACAGGACTCCTCGCTGACGCTTGGGGACAACCAGCCCTATTCCGGGCACGCCGGCATCTACACCATAGACCGTCATTGCTTCGGCACCGGCCTACCCGCCTGTGGGTTCGAGGTGACGAACGATCAGCTTGAGACCCCCGCCGACATTGCCTTGTGGGCCGACCGGCTGGCCCGCGCATTACATATGGTGATGCAGCAGGGCCCTGCCCCATGACAGCGATCTCTCCCATGCCGCCTTATGCGCTGACCGCGCCTCCGGCCCCTGAAACACCCGTTCTGCGCGGCGCCTGGGTGACGGATCACGTTCTGGTCGGCGCAGGCTATGGGGGGTTGCTGGCCGCCATCGCCCTGGCCGAACGCGGCGCGCGCGTGATGGTGATCGACGCGCAGGAACTGGGCTTTGGCGGATCGGGCCGCAATCATGGGCAGTGCATTCCGGTCTATCGGTATCTGGACCCCGAACGCCTGCCGCCCGAAGGGTTCGAGCTGTTGCTGAACTCCGGCGCCGGGGTGTTCGATACAATCCGGCGTTTCGACATTGCCTGCGAGGCGGTGCAGAACGGCACGCTGACCGCGGCACACACACCCCGAACGCTGGAGACAACGCGCGCCACGCACGCCCGCTATGCCCGTTGGGGCAAGGCAGGTGGCTATCTGGACCGCGACGGCGTCGCAGACTGGGCCGGAACGCGGGATTATCTAGGCGGCTGGATCCACCGCGATGGCGGCCACCTCAACCCGCTGGCCTATGTGCGCGGCCTGGCACGGGCGGCGCAGTCGCTGGGCGTCAAGGTGCATACCGGCACACCGATGACCGGCCTGCGGCGGGACAACGGACGATGGATCGTCTCGATCCCGCTGGGCGAGATTTCGGCACAAGCGGTCGGGCTTACCACCGATATCTACGCCACGGCTGCCATCCCGGCGACGCTGCGCCGGACAGTCTTTCCGCTGACCGCCTATGGCCTGGCCAGCCGCCCCCTGACGCCCGAGGAACGGCGCCAGGTGCTGCCTGGCGGCACCAACTTTGGCGAAACCCGGCACGATCCGATGTTCTTTCGCATCGACACGGCGGGCCGCATCATCGGGGGCGGGCTGGTCGAGTTGCGGCGGGGCCGCAATGCCGAGGTGACGGCGGCCCGTTTGACCCGCCGCCTGGCCGCCCGCTGGCCGGTGCTGCAAGGGCTGACATGGGATCACCTCTGGACCGGCCGGATCAGCATGGCAATGGACCAGATGCCCTCGATCCAGCGCCTGGATGACGGACTGTGGGGCCTGACCGGCTGGTCGGGGCGCGGCGTGCCCACCTCTGCGGCGCTGGGGCAGGCATTGGCCCGCACCATGATCGACCCCGCAGACGGTGCCCGTCTCTGGCCCGCCACCACCCCGCCCAGGATTTTTGCCCGGCACGCGCTTGGGCTGATGATCCAGACCTTTCGCGGCCCGCTGAACCAGCTCCGCGACCGGACCGGCTAGCCGCTCAGCGCAACAGGCGGCGCAGATCGGCCTGCACATCCAGCAGGCCCGGCAGGTACCGCGGCCGCAAGTCGTCCAGGCTGGCACGCCCGGCCGCGACACCCACATTGGCCGCCGCCACAACACGACCATGCGAATCCATCAGCGGCACCGCAATCGACCGCAGCCCCAGTTCGACCTCCTGATCTATGATGGCATGACCCCGCGCGCGGATGCGGCCCAGCTCTGCCAGCACGTCCTCCGGGTCGGTCAGCGTGCGCGGCGTGCGCGGCACCAACGGCCCCGGCCCCAGCATCGCCCGCGCCTCCGGTTCCGGGCGCGCGGCCAACAGCACGCGCCCCGTACTGGTGCAATGCGACGGCAGCCGCGATCCCGGCATCAGGGCAATCGACATCACCTTGGTCTGAGCGGCCCGCGCAACATAGACGATATCCGCCCCATCTAGAATGCAGACGGACGAGCTTTCCCCGATGGCATCCGACAGCCGGTCCAGCAACGGCTGCACGATCTGCGGCAACGGCATGGTGGCCAGACAGGCGGTGCCCAATCGCAGCACCCGTGGCGTGAGGGTAAAGAACTTGCCGTCCCACTCTGCATACCCCTGCTGCGCCAGGGTCAGCAGACAACGCCGCGCCGTCGCCCGGTCCAGCCCCGTGGCGCTGGCCACGCTGGCAATGGTCTGCCGTGGCTGATCGGCGTGGAAAGATTCGATCACCCCCAGGCCCTTGGCCAGCCCGCTCATGATGTCACGTTCCGGGATCGTCATGTCATTCTGTGCGATATGTCAACAAATGCAGCATATCGCACAACACCGATTTACGGAACCCCTCGATCTGCCTATCCCTGACCACGACCAAAAGGGGGTGCAGATGGACAAACGGGTTCCCGACCTTGCCAGGGCCGTGGCGGGCATTCAGGACGGCATGACGGTGATGATCGGTGGCTTCGGCGGCGCCGGCTCCCCGATCGAACTGATCCATGCATTGATCGACCGCTACCGCGCCACTGGCCATCCGCGCGACCTGGTGGTCGTGAACAATAATGCAGGCAACGGCCATGTCGGGCTGGCCGCGCTGATCGAGGCGGGAATGGTGCGCAAGCTTGTGTGCTCGTTCCCCCGATCCGCCGATCCGGTGGTCTTTACACAGCTCTATCTGGCTGGACAGATCGAACTGGAACTGGTGCCACAAGGTACGCTGGCCGAACGCATCCGTGCAGGTGGTGCAGGGATCCCCGCTTTCTATACGCCGACCAGCTATGGCACCGATCTGGCCGATGGCAAGCCGGTCGCCGAATTCGAGGGCCGCCCCTATGTTCAGGAACGCTGGCTCAAGGCCGATTACGCGCTGGTCAAGGCTGAAACCGCCGACACCCACGGCAACCTGACCTATCGCGCCGCGGCGCGCAATTTCGGCCCGCTGATGTGCATGGCCGCCAGCGTGGCGGTGGTGCAGGCCACCCGCATCGTGGCCCCCGGCGATATTGACCCCGAAACCGTCATCACGCCGGGGATCTTCGTGCAGCACATCGTCGAAATCCCCCACCCGCATCAGGAAGAAGACCTGAACCGCGCCAATGCCGCCTATCCGCTGGAGGGCTGAGGAATGGACCGTCTGAGCAACTCGCAAATCGCCTGGCGCGCCGCGCAGGACATCGCCGATGGCGCCTATGTCAACCTGGGCATCGGCCTTCCCGAACGTGTCGCCCAATATCAGCCACCCGGCCGGCAGGCGATCTTTCACACCGAGAACGGCATCCTGAACTTTGGCGAGGCCCCGCCCAAGGGGGCCGAGGACTGGGATCTGATCAATGCCGGGAAAAAGGCTGTCACGCTGAACCCCGGCGCCGCGTTCTTTCACCATGCCGACAGCTTTGCCATGGTGCGTGGCGGCCATCTGGATGTGGCGATCCTAGGCGCTTATCAGGTGGCCCAGACCGGCGATCTGGCGAATTGGTCAACCGGCCCGCGTGGTGTTCCCGCCGTGGGGGGCGCAATGGATCTGGTGCATGGCGCCAAACGTGTGGCGGTGCTGACCGATCATGTCACCAAGGACGGCGCGCCGAAACTGCTGGAACGCTGCACCCTGCCGCTGACCGGGGTTGGATGCGTGACCCGCGTCTATACCTCGCTTGCCGTGATCGACATCGCCGAAGGGCGCTTCGTGCTGCGCGAAAAACTTGCCAGCCTGTCCTTCGACACCCTGCAATCCCTGACCGGCGCGCGGCTTCATGCCGATGGCGCGGTTGCCGACCTCATCTGCCCGGAGATCTGAGCCATGCGCGACGTATTCATCTGCGACTACATCCGGACCCCGATCGGTCGGTTTGGCGGGACGCTGTCGACGGTTCGGACGGATGATCTTGCGGCGGTGCCGCTGCGGGCGTTGATGGCGCGCAATCCGGGGGTGGATTGGGCGGCGGTGGAGGATGCGGTCTTTGGCTGTGCGAACCAGGCGGGCGAGGACAACCGCAACGTCGCGCGCATGGCCTTGCTGCTGGCCGGGCTGCCCATCGCCATTCCCGGCACCACGATCAACCGGCTGTGCGGCTCGGGGATGGATGCCATCCTGGCCGCCGCCCGCGCCATCAAGGCCGGCGAGGCCGAGCTGATGATCGCCGGCGGCGTCGAATCCATGTCCCGCGCCCCCTTTGTCATGCCCAAGGCCGACAGCGCCTTTTCCCGCCATGCCGAGATCCACGACACCACCATCGGCTGGCGCTTCGTCAACCCGCTGATGAAGGCGCAATACGGCATCGACTCGATGCCCGAGACAGGCGAAAATGTCGCCGAGGACTATCGGATCAGCCGCGCCGATCAGGATGCCTTTGCCCTGCGCAGCCAGGACAAGGCCTCGGCGGCCCAGGCCAATGGCCGCCTCGACCGCGAGATCACCCCGGTCGAGATCCCCCAGCGCAAGGGCGATCCGCTGGTGGTCGCGCGCGACGAACACCCCCGCGCCACCACGATCGAGGCGCTGGCCCGGCTCGGCACCCCCTTTCGCAAGGGCGGCACGGTCACGGCCGGCAATGCCTCGGGCGTCAATGATGGCGCGGCGGCCCTGATCCTGGCCAGCGCCGAGGCGGCGGCACGGCACGGCCTGACCCCCATCGCCCGCGTGCTGGGCGGGGCGGCGGCCGGGGTGGAGCCGCGCATCACGGGCATCGGCCCGGCCCCCGCCAGCCAGAAGCTGATGGCGCGGCTGGGCCTGACCCAGGCCGATTTCGACGTGATCGAGCTGAACGAGGCCTTTGCCAGCCAGGGCCTGGCCAGCCTGCGCCTGCTGGGCATCGCCGACGATGACCCGCGGGTGAACCCCAACGGCGGCGCCATCGCGCTGGGGCATCCGCTGGGCATGTCGGGCGCCCGCATCACCGGCACCGCCGCGCTGCAACTGGCGCTGACCGGCGGCAAACGCGCCCTGGCCACCATGTGCATCGGCGTCGGCCAGGGCATCGCCATCGCCGTCGAACGGGTCTGATCCCCCCTCCTCGCCGCACCCCCGGCGGGGAGCCCACGTCAGCGCAAAAGACCAAGACCCGCATCGACCGGGCGCCGGGGGGCGAACCCCACCGGCAACGCCTCAGGCCCGCGTCAACACATCCGCAAGCCCGCCAAAGCCCCGCGCGTCAGCGCCCCATGGCATAGAACTCTGCATTGGGCCGCATTGCGCTGACATTGGCCACCCGGTTCGAAAGGGCAAAGAAGGCGGCGATGCTGGTGATGTCCCAGATGTCGTCGTCGCTGAACCCATGGGCATGAAGCGCGGCGAAATCCTGGTCATCGACCTCTTGCGCGCGGAGCGAAACCTTCATGGCAAAGTCCAGCATCGCCTTTTGCCGGGGCGTCAGGTCGGCCTTGCGATAGTTGGCAGCCACCTGATCGGCAATCAGTGGGGACTTGGCGCGGATGCGCAGGATGGCGCCATGGGCGATGACGCAATACTGGCACTGGTTCGCCGCCGAGGTGGCCACCACGATCATCTCGCGCTCGGCCTTGGTGATCGGTCCCGGCTTGTCCATCAGCGCATCGTGATAGGCAAAGAAGGCACGGAATTCGTCGGGCCGATGCGCCAGCGCCAGAAAGACATTGGGGATGAACCCCGATTTTTCCTGCACCGCCTCGATCCGGGCGCGGATATCTTCGGGCATGTCGGCCAGTTTCGGCACCGCAAAGCGGCTGATCGCATGGGTCATCGGGTCTCCTCCCGCAGGGGTTTCAGGCCGTCAGCGCAGCCAGTTCGGCATCATAGATGGCCATGGCATCCCCGGCCTTGCCCTGCCAGGGTTCGATCCGCACCAGGCAGGTATGGGCCGAACACCCCTGCCCAAAGCCGGAGCTGCCGATATCGCGGGTCAGCACATTGGGGTTGCCCGCAATCTCCAGCCCGCTGTTGCCCTGCGGCGTGAACCATGCCCCGGTCGGCAGCACGACCACGCCGGGCGCCACCCGGTCGCAGAGGGTCGCGGTGGCCAGACAGGCGCCGCGCGCGTTCCACAGCCGCACCGGCTGACCATCGGCGATCCCGCGCGCGGTGGCCTCGGACGGGTGCATCCGGGCCTGTTCGCGCCCCGCCCGCTTGTCGGCAAGGCTGGCGGCGGCGGTTTCAAGCTGGCTGTGCAACCGCCCGTTGGGCTGGTGCGACATCAGGTGCAACTCGTCCGGCCCGGCCTCGCCCAGCCATTCGCCAGGGGGCAGCCAACTGGGCACCGCCGGGCAATCGTCCAGCGCGAGCCGGTCCAGCGTCTCGCTGCCCAGCACGATCCGGCCGCTTTCGGTGGCCAGCGGCCGTGCCGCCGGATCGGCGCGGAACTTCGCCAGATAGGTGTGCTGGTGCTTGAGCGGAACCTCGGCAAAGCCGCGCTGCCAGAAACTGTCAAACTCGGGCATTTCGTGCCCCTGCGCGGCAGCGGCGGCACGGCTTTCGGCATAGATGTGGCGCAGCCAGCCCATTTCGTCGCGCCCTTCGTTGAATGCGGCGGCCACGCCCAGCCGCCCGGCCAGCGCATTGAAGATGTCGAAATCCGATCGGGACTGCCCCACAGGCTCTATCGCCTTGTGCATGGCGACCACCAGATCGGACCGCTTGTTGCCCGCCAGATCGTTGCGTTCCAGCGAGGTGGTGGCAGGCAGCACGATATCGGCCCGCCGCGCCGTGGCGGTGAACATCGGATCCTGCACCACGATGGTGTCGGGCCGCGCCCAGGCCGCTTGCAGCCGGTTCAGATCCTGATGATGGTGATAGGGGTTGCCCCCCGCCCAATAGACCATCCGCACATCCGGGTAGCTCCGCGTCTCGCCGGAATAGGTGAATTCGGCGCCGGGGTTCAGCAGCATGTCGGCAATGCGCGCCACCGGGATGAAACTGTCGATCGCCTTGGCGCCTTGCGAGATGGCGGGCGATTTGCCGGTGCTCAGATGCACCCCCATCCCGCCCAGGGATCCATAGCCATAGCCGACCCCGCCACCGGGCAGCCCGATCTGGCCTGCCAGCGCCGCCAGACCCAGCGCCGCCCAATAGGGCTGTTCGCCGTGGCGGGCGCGTTGCAGGCTCCAACTCAGGGTCATCATCGTGCGCGTCGCGGTCATCGCAGCCGCCAGATCGCGGATATGTCCGGCGGGCACGCCGCACAGCCCGGCGGCCCAGTCGGCGGTTTTGGCCACCCCATCGGTCTGCCCGCGCAGATAGGCCAGCCAGCGGTCGGCCCCGCTGGTACAACGCTCAAGAAATGCGCGATCCTCGCGCCCGGCGGCCAGAATCTCGCCCGCGATGCCCAGCAGCAGCGCCGTATCGGTGTTGGGGCGGATCGGCCACCACTCACAGGGCATCCAGTCGGGCAGGTCGTCGCGCAGCGGCGAAATCAGGATCACCCGCTTGCCGCTGGCCGCGATCTGGCGCAGATGCCCTTCGAGCCCATGCGTGCCCAGCCCGCCCGCCTCGGTCTGGGCGGTGCGCGGCGACAGCGCCCCGAAGACCACCAGGGTCTCGCTATGGTCCACGATACTGTCCAGCGAATTGGCATAGCCGCCGCAGGCCGCATCATCGCCCAGAACATGCCGCAGGATCACCGGCCCCGCAGCGATGGAATAGGTATCGACATGCCCGGTATAGCCGCCGACCAGATTGAGCAGCCGCTTGAGCAGCGAGGGCGCATGGTGGAACCGGCCACAGCTTGTCCAGCCATAGCTGCCGGCAAAGATCGAGGCATTGCCATGATCGCGGGCGACGCGGGTGATTTCGCCGGCCACCATGTCCAGCGCCTCGTCCCAGGGCACGGCGGAAAACCCGTCGCTGCCCCGCCCCTCGCGCTGCCCGGCCAGCCAGCCCTTGCGCACCATCGGACGCAGCACGCGGCGGTCGGGTTTCGCCCAGTCCATGACCGACTGGATGATCGGTGATGGCGCCGGATCCTGCGGCAGCGGCTCTACCCCGATGATCCGGTCGCCGTCGACCAGAACGGTATAGCTGCCCCAGTGGCTGGCATGGGGAACCCGGCGGATCATCGGCGCCTCCTCAGATCACGGCTTCGATCAGGAACGGCCCGCGCGAGGCGCAGGCCGCGCGGAACAGGTCGTCGAACACTTCGGCGGTCTCGGCGCGCGCGGCCTCGACCCCCATGCCTTCGGCCATGCGCACCCAATCCAGATGCGGATTGTCCAGATCCAGCATCCGCCGCGCATTCTCGCCCGGTTGACCGGCGCCCACCGCCTTCAACTCGCCATGCAGGATATTGTAGCGCCGGTTGGCATAGACGACCACCACCACATCGGTCCGCTCGCGCGCCATGGTCCACAGCGCCTGCACCGTGTACATTCCGCTGCCATCCGCCTGCAAGGCAATGACCTTGCGATCCGGGCAGGCAATCGCCGCCCCCGTCGCCATCGGCAGGCCGATGCCGATGGCCCCGCCGGTCAGTTGCAGAAAGTCATGCGGCGCCGCGCCATGGGTGATGCCAAAGATGTTGCGCGCCGAGGTGACGGCCTCGTCACAGACAATCGCATTGGCTGGCATGTGCCGCGCCACCGAGGCCGCGCATTTCTCTGCCGTCAGCGCGCCGGTCGGGGCGTCGGGGCGCGCGGCGACATTCAGCACCAGCGGAATATCGCGCCCTGCCCCCACCGCGTCGGCCAGCGCCTGCACCGCTGCGGGCAGGTCGGCATCCGGGGCGGTCATGTCGATCACGCGGCAGCCTTCGGGCAGCATCGACCCCGGTTTGCCCGGATAGGCAAAGAACCCCACCGGCGCCTTGGCCCCGATCAGGATCACCTGTTCGGTCTGGGCAAAGGTGGCAAGCTGCATGTCCACCGGATAGGGCACCCGTTCAATCGCCACGCGGCCCGTACCGCGCTCGACCCGCGCATTCGACTGCTGGGCCAGGATGCGCGCGCCGGTGCGGGTGGCGATACGCTGCAACAGTTCCAGCGACGCGCTGCGCAGGGCACGCCCGCCGACCAGAACCGTCGTGGCCTTGCCATTGCGCAAGGCGGCCACCGCCTCGGCAATCCGGGCCGCATCGGGGGCGGATTGCACCGGCAGCGCAATGGCTTGCGGCAGGGGCGCCTCGGTCTCTGACCAGGCCGCATCGGCAGGCAGGATCAGCGTGGCCACCTGCCCCTGCCCCGAATGGGCGGCGCGAATGGCCTCTTCGGTGCTGGACACCATCGTTTCGACATTCTCGGCCCAGCCCACCCAATGCGACATCGGGCGTGCCAGGCTGTCGATGTCGCTGGTCAAGGGCGCATCATGCACCAGATGATAGGTGGCATGGTCGCCCACCACATTCACCATGGGCGTCCGCGCGCGCCGCGCATTGTGCAGATTGGCCAGACCGTTGGCCAATCCGGGGCCGGTGTGCAGCAGCGTGGCCGCCGGGCGGTCGGCCATACGGGCATAGCCATCGGCAGCCCCCGTCACCACCCCCTCGAACAGGCCCAGAACGCAGCGGATACGCGGCTGGCGGTCGAGGGCGGCCACGAAATGCATCTCGGACGTGCCGGGATTGGCAAAACATGTGTCGATGCCGTTGGCCAGCAGGGTTTCACACAGCAGATCTGCGCCGATGGGCATGACGGTCCTCCTCGAATCCATTCTGTCGCTGGCAGAGGATCACCATGCGCAGGCAGGGGCAATGGGGCGAGTGGCGTCAATCTGCCCGTTCCGCCGACAATCTGATCCGTCGAAATCCGCCGCCGGGCACGCAGGGTGCCAAAAAATCCGCAAGCGGCGGGATGATTCAGGGCGATGGCTCCGTATCCCATACCAGTTTGCACAAGACGGATATCCCGATGACCGTTCAGCCCACGGCCCGCCCGATCCCCAGCCCTGGCGATCCGGCGCCATCTTTCACCCAGCGCAGCCCAAGCAACCCGCGCTACAATTTCGACTCGGCGGCGGGGCGCTATCTGGTGCTGTGTTTCCTGGGCAGTTCCGCCGAACCGCTGGCACAAGAGGCATTGGCCACGGTCGCCGCCCGGCCCGATCTGTTCAACGACGACCGCGCCAGCTTTTTCGCCGTCACCAACGATCCGGCCGACGAGACGCGGCAGGCCAACCGGACGCCCGGCTATCGCTGGTTCTGGGATTTCGACCAGAGCGTCGCGCGCCAATACGGCGCCGTCGCCCCCGATGCCACCCCCGGAGACCGGCTGGCGCTTCGGCGGTTCTGGCTGCTGATCGACCCGACGATGCGGGTGATCGCCACCCTTCCCTTTCGCCCCGAAACCAGCGGCGGCGCCGAGCTCGTCGCGCTGCTTGATGCCCTGCCGCCCCCGGCCCGTTTTGCGGGGTTCGAGATTCAGGCCCCCATCCTGGTGCTGCCACGGGTGTTCGAGCCAGAGCTGTGCACGCATCTCATCGGCCTCTACGAGGCGCATGGCGGTAGCGAAAGCGGCTTCATGCGCGAGGTCGATGGCCGCACCGTCGGCGTCAGCGACCGCAGCCACAAAAGCCGCAAGGACTACGACATCACCGACCGCGATCTGGTCGCGGCACTGCAAGCGCGCTTCGTGCGCCGCGTCGTGCCCGAGATCGCCAAGGTGCACCAGTTCCACGTCACCCGGATGGAACGCTATATCGTCTCTTGCTATGCCGCCGAGGATGGCGGCCATTTCGGCGCCCACCGCGACAACACCACCAGCGGCACCGCGCACCGCCGCTTTGCCGTTTCGGTCAATCTCAACGACGATTTCGACGGTGGCGAAGTCAGCTTTCCCGAATACGGGCCGCGCAGCTTCAAGGCGCCGCCGGGCGGGGCGGTGGTGTTTTCCTGCTCGCTTCTGCACAAGGTCAGCACGGTGACACGCGGGCGCCGCTATGCATTTCTGCCCTTTCTTTATGACGATGCCGCAGCAAGACTGCGCGAACGCAATGCCGCGCTGGTCGGGGAAAACGGCTCTGCCTACCGCGCACAGGACCCTGAACAGGCCAGATGACACCACCCTTCGACATCCTTCCGCATCTGGACAGCCTGCGCCGCTATGCGCGGGTTCTGGTGCGGCACGATGCCGAGGCCGACGATCTGGTCCAGGGCGCGCTGGTCCGCGCGATGGAGCGGGCGGGCACCTTCCGCCCCGAGGCCGATCTGCGGGTCTGGCTGATGACGGTGCTGCGCCACCATGTGATCGACCAACGGCGCAGCCGCCGCGCCGCCCAGGCCCGCGATCAGGCCTGGGCCGATCTGACCCCCGGCTTTGCCGAGCCGGTCGGCGAACAGGCCGCGCGGCTGGCCCAGTTGCGCACCGCCTTTCTGTCCCTGCCCCGCGATCAGCGCGAGTCCTTGCACCTGATCGCCATCGAGGGATTGAGCATTTCTGAAACGGCGGCCATTCTCGACATTCCGGCCGGAACCGTGATGTCCCGCCTCGGTCGTGCCCGCGCCGCCTTGCGCGCCTTCGAGGACGGCACCCGGCGCCCCCATCTGAAACTTGTAGGAGGGCGCGATGACCCCGCCTGACCCCCCGACAGAAATCGACCTTGCCGCCTTTGTCGAAGGGCAGCTCGATCCGGCACGGCGTTGCGAGGTCGCCGGTTGGCTGGCCCGCCATCCCGACCAGGCGGCCAGGGTCATGGCCGATCTGCACGTCACCGAAGGCTTGCGCCTGGCCCTGGCGGGTCCGCTGGCCCCTGCCCCGCCGGCGATGCGGGCGGGGGCGGTCCGGTTGCGCCGCCGCATGGGCCGTCGCCATGCCCTGCGCCGCGTCTGGCCCGTGGCGGCGGCGGTTGCGATCTTTGCGCTTGGCTGGACCGGCCACGCCCTGATGCCCCGGCCCAATCCGCTGGCCTCTGCCATCGCCGCTGCGCTGGAGATCGAGGCGACGCTTGCGATCGCCCAGGCCATGGGAACCCTGCCAGATACCTCTGCGGTGGATCCGGCAGGGCTTGCAACCCGGCTGGGCATTTCGGTGCCCGCACTGCCCCCCGACTGGCGTGTCCGCACGGTTCAGGTGGTGCAGCACGCCGGCCAACCCGGCATTGCCATTCTGCTGGACACGCCGACCATGGGCGAGATTCTGCTGTTCTCGGCCGGATTGCCGGTCGATGGGCCGGATTTGCCGCCGCGCAGCTTTCAGCGCGATGGCAAGGCCCTGGCCGCATTCGAAAAGGGGCAAGCGGCCTATGTGCTGGTCGATGCATCGGCACCGATGGCCGATCTTGCCGGTGGGGCGCAAGAGCTGTTGGCGCGGTTCAACTAGGCCCGGACCACCACGCCCCGCACGCCCGGATCCACCTTGCGCATCGCGGCCTCCAGCACGGCCAGATGATGGGTGGTGACAAAGCTGGCGTGAAAGCGGCTGGGCGCCCGCAGATGCCAGACCCCGTCTTCCTCGGCCTCGACCGTCAGCGAGGCGAACCATGTCGAACACAGATCGGGGCGGCCAAGGTGCAGATCCTGCAACGCGGCCCCCCAGGTGCCCTGCCCCTCGGTCCGGGGGGGGACGGGAAAGCTGACCACATTGCCGGTGGCCGCGGGGGGGTCGACGGGCAGCGCCATGCGGGCGGTGAAATCGGGGCCGATGTTCGACCAACTGCCTTGGGTTCCTTGCAGGATCGCCGCCAGACCCAGGCCGTGCACCGCCACCCTGCCCCGCGCGGCGGGTCGGCGCTGCACCAGCCAGCCCAGATCGCGCAGGCGCGCCATCTCGCGTTTGACCGTGCGTTCATCGACGGACCACAACTGCGCCAACTCGCGCTGACCCACCGACAATTCGTCGCTTTGCCAGTTGTAGCGCGCGACGATCACCGTGATCAGGCGCAACACCAGACGTTGCAGGTGCTTGTCGCCTGCGCATCCATGCGCGCCTAGCGCGGTGATCAGATCGTATTTCAGCGCCGCGGCATTCCGGCCAACGGGGCGCAAGGTTCTGCTCTGCTCTTTGCCCATTGCGCCTTTCCCGGCGTTTTTTCTGGTTCTGCCGGAATTAGCGTTGAGTTTTACGATTCTGTCAAGCGACGGTTTTTCACCACCCAGATTCCGGATCAAAATCCGGGTATTATGGTAATGGGGGACATGTTGGCTGTCCCCCTATTGGCCCGTAGATGTCCCCCCAATATCTGGCAGAGCGCCAAAGATGTCCCCCCAATATCCGGTGCGGGCAAGGGGCGGACCGAATCGGTAGGGGGCGGTTTGGCCCGGTGGATCGCTTTTGGTTCAACGGCTTGGCCCCGCTGGCCGTTTCCCCGCGGGGAAATTGCGCCTATAGGCAACAACTGAATTGCAAGAAAGTCAAATCCGGCGTATTTCGGTTTCAGGCAAGAATTTACGTTGAGGCAGATATGCTGGGCTATCAAGATCTCCAGGCGCTGCGGGACAGTTCGCTGAAAATGCAGGGATGGATCCGCAAGCAGACCTTTTCCCCTGACAATGAAAAGCGCCTGCGCCGCTTTTCCAGTTGGGAGGTTGCCGAGCTGATCTTCAAGGTGAACCAGAACACCTTTCGCGGCCGCCTTGCAGCAGAGCCCGGCCTTCCCGCCGGCGAGATCGAGGAGGATGGCCGCCAGCGTTGGTTCAGCCTGGAAGAGATCAACGAGATGCGGCGCAAGATGAAGATCAACCGCAAGTCGCTGATGCCGCCGCGGCCCAAGGGCAAGCGGGCGGTGCGCGTGGCGGTGGCGAATTTCAAGGGGGGCGCGGGCAAGTCCACCGTCGCGCTGCATTTCGCCCATGCGGCGGCGCTGGATGGCTACCGCGTGCTGGCCATCGACTTTGACCCGCAGGCCACGCTGTCGCATTCGATGGGCCTGTCGGATGTGTCCGAGGAGCATACGGTGTGGGGCATCATGGCACGCGACCTGATCCGCGAGACAGACCGGATGAACCGCGCCAGTCAGGGTGCCGAGACGGGCCGCGCGGTGCCGTCGCGCCGCCTGCCCGCCTCGATCAGCGACACGGGTCTTGGCGATTTGCGGGCCGCCGACTTCATCAAGCCGACAAGCTGGCCGACCATCGACATCGTGCCCTCTTGCGCCAATGCCGCTTTTGTCGAATTCGCCAGCGCGCAATACCGGCATGTGAACCCGGACTGGTCGTTCTTTGCCGCCGTGTCGCGCTGGCTCGATTCCCTGCCGGACGATGCCTATGACATGGTGATCTTCGACTGCCCGCCTGCCATCGGCTATCAGTCGATGAACGCGGTCTTTGCGGCGGATGTGCTCTATATCCCGTCGGGGCCGGGGTATTGGGAATATGATTCGACCACCTCGTTCATCGGCCAGTTGGCCGAGGCGCTGGCCGACCTTTCGGATTTCGCGGCTGATTTCCCCGCGGGGAAATCGCGCCTGCCGAAAGAGTTTCTCGACATTCGCTTCATGCTGACGCGCTATGAACCCGGCAACGATCTGCATCGCGCGATGCGGGATGCCTTTGCCAAGGTGTTCGGCGACCGGATGACCGAACACCCCATCGAACATACGCGGGCGGTGGAACAATCGGGCCGGTTCCTCAGCTCGATCTACGAGATCGACTACCGCGACATGACCCGCGAAACCTGGCGCCGGGCGCGGACGACATTTGACCGGGCCTATGAGGAATTTCGCGGTCATGTCCTGACCGCGTGGGATAAGTTGGAGGATCGGGCATGAGCCGCAAGCGCCGCATGTTTGACGTGGACCTGCCGAACGATCCGCCGATCCCCGATGATCTGGATGTGAAATCGTTCGGCGGGCGACGCGGGCCGATGGCGACGGCCATCGGTGAAAACGCCGAATCCCTGCGCGAACGCGCGCGGGTCGAGGCGGATATCCGGGCCGAGAATGATACGCTCGCGCATGAATTCGTGCGGCTCAAGAAGCTGGGTCTGGTGACGGATATGATCCCGGTCACGGCGATCCGCACGACCAAGCTGGTGCGCGACCGCAGCCGGGCAGCGGATCTGGATCTGGGGGATCTCAAAGCCTCGATCCGGGCGGTCGGCTTGTCAAACCCGATCCGGGTGGAGCCCGACGGAAAGGGGGGCTACGAGCTGATCCAGGGATTGCGGCGCCTGACCGCCTGGCGCGAACTGCGTGCCGAAACCGGCGATGCGGTGTGGGACAGAATCCCTGCGGGCCTGATGGCGGCGGGCGAGACGATGGAAATGCTCTACCGTCGGATGGTGGACGAAAACCTCGTGCGCAAGGATGTGTCCTTTGCGGAAATGGCGCGGCTGGCGCGGGCCTATGTTGCGGATGGGGTGGATGGCTGCGACGATATTGATGCGGCGGTGAACAAGCTGTTCGCCTCGGCCGCGCCGCAAAAGCGCAGCTACATCCGCCGGTTTGCCCGGTTGATGGCGGCGCTGGAAAAGGCGCTGGAACACCCCGAGGCCATCCCGCGCGCCCTGGGGCTGGAACTGGCCGACCGGCTGGATTCTGATCCGATGGCGCAGATCAATCTGGTGCGGCTGTTGCAAGCGGCGGGTCAGCGCAGTGCCGAGGAGGAAGTGGCGATCCTGCGCCGGTTTCTGGAAGGGCAGGCCGCCCCGGTTCCGGCGAAGTCGCGCGGGGCGCCGCGCGGCCAGCGGCGGGGGCGCATGTCCTTGTCGGTGCCGGTGGGGCCGGGGGTGCGTTGCACGGCGACGGATGGCAAGCTGGAGTTCCGCGCCGCGATGGATTTTGCCACGCTTGACCGTGGCAGGTTGGAAGCGGCGATCGAGGCATTCTTTGCCGCTTTGGGCAAGAGTGGTTGATATGGCGGTGATTTCCCCGCGGGGAAATGGCTGGCTCAAAGGGGCGCACAAGGGCGTCTTGGGTGCTGCGCAAACGGTCTGACTTTTGCGCATCATACGTCCGGGAGAGGCGCCTTTATTGTTGCCGGGGTTGTTCCAGTAGCCAAGCCCGAAACTCTTGCGCGGCCGGGTTGGTCTGGTGCCCTTCGGGGAGGATGATGTAATAGCTGGTCTCGGTCGGCATGGGTTGGTCGAACAATTGCACCAACTCGCCGCTGCCGGTTTCCTGTTCGATCAGATAGGAGGGCAGCAACCCGACCCCAAGCCCGGATTGCACCGCCGCGATGATCATCGAAAACTGGTCGAACCGCGTGCCGCGCCAGGGATCGGCCCCGGAATGGCCAAACCGTTCGAACCAGTGCGACCACAGGCCGGGCCGTCCGGTCAGGTGCAGCAGATGCGCTGCCGCCAGATCCGGCACCCCGCCGGTGGTCAGCCGTTCCGCCAGGGCGCGGCTGGCCACGGGCACTACCAGCTCCGAACACAGGAATGTGGTGACGCCGCCGGGCCAGACCGGCTGGCCATAGTGGATCACAAGGTCGATGGGTTCTTCCTGAAAGCTGAACGGGCGGTCGCGGGATTCCAGCGTCAGGGCCACATCGGGGTGCCGGGTCAGAAACTGGCCGAGGCGCGGCACCAGCCAGCGCGACCCGAAGGTGGGCAGCGTGGCCACCCGCAAACGCCGCCCCCGCGCCTCGCCGCTGAGCGCACCCAGCATCAGACGTTCGGCGCCGGACAACAGTTGCCGCACCTCGGGCAACAGCATCGCACCGGCATCGGACAGTACCACGCGCTTGCGGATGCGTTCGAACAGGTCAAGGCCGGTCTGCTGTTCCAACTCGCGGATCTGGCGGCTGACCGCGCTTTGCGTCAGGTTCAACTCCTCGGCGGCACGGGAAAAGTTGCCGTGGCGGGCTGCGGATTCAAAGGTTTGCAGCAAGCCCATATCGGGCAGCAAGCGACGACGCATTGTCATTTGTTCATTCCGATTCCGCATCAACTTGGGCCAAAGTCTCACGTGACGCGGATCAACTCAAGGTCTATGCTGCGCCGCAATACTCACCAGACCAGAGACTGCCCGCCCATGACTCTTGTCAGCGCCGATGTGATCCGCAGCCGTTTTTCCGCCGCCATGTCAGCGATGTACCGCGACGAAGTGCCCGCCTATGGCACGCTGATGGACCTGGTGGGGCAGGTGAATGCCGCAGTGCTGGCCGCCGATCCGACAGAGGCCGCCCGGCTGGCGGCCAATGACGATCTGGGCCGCATTTCCGAAGAACGCCATGGCGCGATCCGGGTGGGCACGGCGGCAGAGCTGTTTACGATGCGCCGCCTGTTTGCGGTGATGGGGATGCAGCCGGTCGGCTATTACGACCTGTCCGAGGCCGGCGTTCCGGTGCATTCGACCGCCTTTCGCCCGGTGGGCGAGGCCGCGCTGAAGCGCAATCCGTTCCGCGTCTTTACCTCGCTTCTGCGGCTGGACCTGATCGGGGATGCAGGGCTGCGGGCCGAAGCGGCGGGGATTCTGGCCGAGCGGCAGATTTTCACCCCCGGCTGTCTGGCGCTGATCGACAAGGCAGAGGCCGAGGGCGGGCTGTCCGAGGCCGATGCGAGCCGTTTCGTGGCCGAGGCGCTGGAAACCTTCCGCTGGCAACCGCGCGCCAATGTCAGCGTCGAGATGTATGCACGCTTGCATGACGCGCACCGGCTGGTGGCCGATGTGGTGTCGTTCAAGGGGCCGCATATCAACCATCTGACGCCGCGCACGCTGGACATCGACGCGGTGCAGCGCCTGATGCCTGCCCATGGTATCACGCCCAAGGCGGTGGTCGAAGGGCCGCCGACCCGCCGATGCCCGATCCTGTTGCGCCAGACCTCGTTCAAGGCGCTGCAAGAGGCGGTGGATTTCCGCCAGGGCGACGGCTGGGCCACCGGGTCGCATACCGCGCGCTTTGGCGAGATCGAACAGCGCGGGGTGGCGCTGACGCCGCGGGGCAGGGCGCTGTATGACAAGCTGCTGGCCGATACCCGCAAGGTGGCGCGGCCTGCCGCCGATGGCGCGAATGCGGCGGAGTATGTCGCCGCGCTGGAGGCAGGCTTTGCCGCCTTTCCCGACGACTGGGCCGCGATCCGTCAGCAGGGGCTGGGCTATTTCACCTATAGCCTGACCGATGCCGGACTGGCCGCCGAGGGCGCGGATACCCGCGATTTCGAGGCGCTGGTGGCCCGTGGACTGATCCGCTTTGACCCCATCGTCTACGAGGATTTCCTGCCGGTTTCGGCTGCGGGGATCTTTCAGTCCAACCTGGGGGACGGTGCGGCGCAGACCTTTGTCGCCAGCCCCAACCAGCAACGCTTTGAAACCGATCTGGGGGCAGCGGTGCTGGACGAATTCGCGCATTATGCCGCCATCGAAACCGCCTCGCGGCAGGCCTGCCTTCGGGCGCTGTCGGCCCGACGCGCCGGCTGATCATTCAACGGGAGAGACCCATGACCAAACAGATGACCGTCACGCAGGAAGCCACCGAGATCCTGGACCGCCTGGGCGTTGCGAAAGCCGCCTGGACCGGGGGCACGCTGGCCTCGTTCTCGCCTGTCACGGGTGAACAGATCGCGACGCTGCCCGTCGCCTCGGTCGCCGATGTGGGCGCCGCGGTGGAGCGCGCGCAGGCCGCGTTCAAGGAATGGCGTCTGGTCCCCGCCCCGCGCCGGGGCGAGCTGATCCGCCTGCTGGGCGAGGAACTGCGCGCCGCCAAGGCCGATCTGGGACGTCTGGTCTCTATCGAGGCGGGCAAGATCATTTCCGAGGGCCTGGGCGAAGTGCAGGAGATGATCGACATCTGCGATTTCGCTGTCGGCCTGTCGCGCCAGTTGTACGGCCTGACCATCGCCACCGAACGCCCCGGCCACCGCATGATGGAAACCTGGCATCCGCTGGGCGTGGTCGGCGTGATCTCGGCCTTCAACTTCCCCGTTGCGGTCTGGTCGTGGAACACCGCGCTGGCCATCGTCTGCGGCAACCCGGTGATCTGGAAACCGTCGGAAAAGACCCCGCTGACCGCGCTCGCCAGCCAGGCGATCTTTGAGCGCGCGATGAAGCGGTTTGGCGATGTGCCGGCGGGCCTGAGCCAGGTGCTGATCGGCGCTGGTGACGTGGGCAATGCGCTGGTGGAAAACCCCAAGGTTGCGCTGGTCTCGGCCACCGGATCGACCCGCATGGGCCGCATCGTCGGGCCCAAGGTCGCCGCGCGCTTTGGCCGGACCATCCTGGAACTGGGCGGCAACAATGCCGGTATCGTCACGCCCTCGGCCGATCTGGACATGGCGCTGCGGGCCATCGCCTTTGGCGCCATGGGCACCGCCGGACAACGCTGCACCACGATGCGCCGCCTGTTCGTCCATGCCTCGGTCTATGACCAGCTCGTGCCGCGCCTGAAGAAGGCCTATGAATCGGTCTCCATCGGCAATCCGCTGACGTCGAATGCCCTGGTTGGCCCGCTGGTTGACAAGCTGGCCTTTGACGCGATGCAGACGGCGCTGGAGGCGTCGAAATCCATGGGCGGGACAGTAACGGGGGGGGCGCGCGCCTCGGTCGAGGGGGACGCGGCCTATTACGTCCGCCCGGCCATCGTGGAACTGCCCAGGCATGACGGCCCGGCGCTGGAGGAAACCTTTGCGCCGATCCTCTATGTCGTGAAATACACCGATTTCGACGAGGTGCTGGAGCTGCACAACGCGGTGGGCGCGGGCCTGTCGTCGTCGATCTTCACCACCGACCTGCGCGAGATGGAAACCTTCCTGTCGGCCCGCGGGTCGGATTGCGGGATCGCCAATGTGAACATCGGCACCTCGGGCGCAGAAATTGGCGGCGCCTTCGGGGGCGAAAAGGAAACCGGCGGCGGCCGCGAATCCGGTTCCGACGCCTGGCGCGCCTATATGCGCCGCCAGACCAATACGGTGAACTATTCCAACGCCCTGCCACTGGCGCAGGGTGTGGTCTTTGACATCGAGTAAGCCATGAACACACTAGAGCATCCGGCGGGGTTTACCCCCGCCGACCGTATCGCGGCGATCGACGTGTCCGAGATCGTCGCCATCAGCGGCCGGGCCGCGGCCATGAAACGGGCCGGGGCGCCGGTGATCATCCTGGGCGCGGGCGAACCCGATTTCGACACGCCCGACCATATCAAGCAGGCCGCCTGCGAGGCCATCATGGCAGGGGCCACCAAATACACCCCGCTGGATGGCACGCCAGAGCTGAAAGCCGCGATCAAGGGCAAGTTCGCCCGCGAAAACGGCATCGACTATGCGCTGGATGAAATCACCGTGGCGACGGGGGCCAAGCAGATCCTGTTCAACGCCATGATGGCGTCCTTGAACGACGGGGACGAGGTGATCATCCCCGTGCCCTGCTGGACCAGCTATATCGACATCGTCAAGATTGCGGGCGGCACGCCGGTGATCGTGGAAACGACAGCCGCCGACGGGTTCAAGCTGACCGCCCCGGCGCTGGAGGCCGCCATCACCCCGCGCACGAAATGGGTGCTGCTGAATTCTCCGTCCAACCCGACCGGCGCCGCCTATTCCGAGGCCGATTATCGCCCGCTGCTGGACTTGCTGCTGGACCATCCGCAGGTCTGGCTGCTGGTGGACGACATGTATGAACATATCGTCTATGACAACTTCCGCTTTGTCACACCGGCCCAGTTGGAACCCCGGCTGAAAGCGCGCACGCTGACCTGCAACGGCGTGTCCAAGGCCTATGCGATGACCGGCTGGCGCATCGGCTATGCCGGTGGGCCCAAGGCGCTGATCAAGGGCATGGCCGTGGTGCAAAGCCAGGCCACCTCCTGCCCCTCGTCGGTCAGCCAGGCGGCCTCGGTCGCGGCCTTGAACGGGCCGCAGGACTTTCTGATCGACCGGCGCGACAGCTTTCGCCAGCGCCGCGATCTGGTGGTGGCGGCGCTGAACGCCATTCCCGGCATCACCTGCCGCCGGCCCGAAGGCGCCTTCTACACCTATGCCGAATGCGGCGGGGTGCTGGGCAAGCGCACGCCAGAGGGCAAGGTTCTGGAAACCGACCGCGATTTCTGCGCCTGGTTGCTGGAAACGGCCCATGTCGCGGTCATTCCCGGCGCGGCCTTCCTGGCCTCGCCCTGTTTCCGCATCTCCTATGCCACATCCGAGGCGGAACTGACCGAGGCCATGGCGCGCATCACCGCCGCCTGTGCCACGCTCCAGCCCTAGAACCGGCGCCGCCCCAGCCTCCGGGGCGGCGTTTTCATCTTGCCGGAAATACCCCGGGGGGAGGTCTGCCGCAGGCAGGCCGGGGGCAGCGCCCCCCAGCGGCGCCGGGTCAGGGCGCGACGATGGCTTCGGCCTCGATCTCGACCAGATGCTCGCCCACCAGCCCGGCAACCTTGACCAGCGTGTTCGCGGGTTTCACCGCCCCGAAGACCCGGCCATGGGCCTGGGAAATCGCCATCACATCCTCGTCCCGCGTGACATAGATGCGGGTGCGCGCGATATCTTCGGTCCGGCCGCCCAGCGACAGGACGGCGGCGATGATCCGGTCAAGGATATAGGTGGTCTGGGCGCCCGCATCCTGCGGGGCAACCGGGCGCGACAGGCCCGCCACGGCCGTGGTGCCCGAGACAAGGATCCGGTCGCCGATGCGGTGGGCGCGGCAATATCCGGCCACATCCTCCCAATGGCTGCCGGTCAGCACGCGGGTTGCGCCGGGGCGGGTGTCGACCGGCTGGGGCGCAAAGGGCTTCGGGATCGCCTCCAGATGATGCGACAGATCGCCCGAGGCGGTCAGGAATGGCGGCTTGCGGTATTCGTCGCCGCAATCGCCCGGAATGGGCGTGGTCCGGGCAAAAGCGGCATCCAGCAGCGCATGATCCTCGGCATCCAGCGCAAAGCGGAACAGGTTGAGGTTGTCGCCTGCGTGGAAATTCTCGCCCAGCCGTGCGCCGATGATCACCCCGGCCACGCGGCGCTGTTCCAGCACCCAGCGGGTTGCGACGTTGGAAATCGACACGCCATGTTTGCGCGCCACCTGTGCCGCGGCCTGCAACACGGTCTGGAACGCCTCCCACCCGCCTGCGGCCTGAAGGAAGCGGTGGTATTTCATCTTGGACCAGTCGCCGATCCGGTCCGGTTCGGGCTGGCCCAGCCATTTGTCCGACAGGAACCCGCCGTTCAGCGTGCCATAGCCCAGCAGCCAGGTGCCATGCCGCTCGCAGACCTCGGCCAATGCCCCGGCGCCGCGCCGGTCCATCAGCGAAAAGCTGACCTGGTTGGTCAGAATCGGCACGCCATCGGCCAGCGCCA
Source organism: Gemmobacter megaterium (assembly GCF_900156815.1). Classification (GTDB taxonomy): domain Bacteria; phylum Pseudomonadota; class Alphaproteobacteria; order Rhodobacterales; family Rhodobacteraceae; genus Wagnerdoeblera; species Wagnerdoeblera megaterium. The sequence goes on along the minus strand of NZ_FTOT01000003.1, from coordinate 274,631 downwards.
GATTCAGGTGCGCGGCGTCAAAATTGGTGACGCCCAATTCGCCGATCAGCCCGTCGTCGCGCAGATCCTTCAGGTGGTGCAGCGCGTCGAGCCATTGGGGATGTTCAAAGGTCCACCAGTGGAACTGCAACAGATCCACCCGGTCCACCCCCAGCCGGTCCAGCCGGTCCTGCACGCCCGCGCGAACCACATCGGCGGTCATCGGGCCGGGGGGCGGGCACCATTTGGTAAAGGCGACAGGGCGGGGCGTGCCGCCGCGTGCCAGCAACCGCCCGGTGATCAGTTCCGAGGTGCCATAGTGATCGGCCATGTCAAAGGTGTCGAACCCGGCATCGGCATAGGCGCTCAGCCAGTCGGCGCCGGTCTCGGGGTCGATGATCGCGCCGTCCTTTTCGATGTCGGCCACCTGCCACAGGCCGGTGACGGCGCGGGAGATGTTCAGGCGGTCGGACAGGCGCAGGCGGTCGGGGGTGGTGGGCATGGGATCAACCTTCGGGGATCAGGAAATGGAAGGACCGGCTGACATCAGCCTCCAACGCGACATGCGCGGCGGCGCGGTCGCCCGATTTCAGGGCGGCGACGATATCGTGGTGATGGGCATGTTCCGCGATCAGCCCCGCCTGCGGGCGGTTGATGATCAGGTTCAGATAGGCGCCGTATTGCAGCCACAACGCCTCGACCAGTGGCAGCAGCACCTCGGATTCGGAATAGCGGTAGAGTGTGAAGTGGAATTCGTGGTTCGCCACCAGATCCGGCAGCGCATGGGGGCCATCGTCGGCCCGCACCAGCACCTGTTCCAGCCGGGCGATGCCGTCGGCGTCGATCCGGTCCATCGCGCGGTCCAGCACCAGATGTTCGAGCGCCAGCCGCGCCGCCTTGAGGTCGCGCGCCCGTGCGGCATCGAAGGCGGGTACCATCAGCGTGCGCGACGGCGTGTCGACCAGCGCGCCTTCGGCCACCAGCCGCCGCACCGCCTCGCGCACGGGGGTCATCGACACGCCAAGCTGATCGGCGAGTGTGCGCAGGCTGAGCGTGTCGCCGGGTGCGAATGCGCCGCGCGTAAAGGCATCGCGGAGTGCGAAATAGGCATTCTCGCGCAGTTTCACCGGGTCGAGGCGGGCAATCACGGGGGCTGTCATTGGCAAGCTCACGAAGAGGATTGACAGGTCGGGCGGGCATCTTTGATAAAATATCACAGATCACAGCCGACTCGGTCAAGCCTTGAAAGGGCCACGGATGGAACGGAACGGCGAAAAGGGGTTCTGGCTTTACGATCTGCGGGTGGAAACCGTGGTGGGCGACCGCCATGCTGTCTGCCGTCATGTCGAGGGCGAGGTCTTTCGCGTCATCGGCGAGAATCTGGTGTTCGATGGCCCGGCCAAGGTGCCGATGTATGCGCTGGTCGGTATCCTGCCGCATCTGCCCGCCCGCCAGCGCGAGACCGATCCCGACGACTGGATGTCCACCGATGCCGAGATTGCCTGCGCCGATCCGCATTGTGGCGGGCGCTTTCGCATCGTGCGCGAGGGGCGGCGCTGGTTTTCCCATGCGGAAACCACCGGCCTGCCAGAGGCGCGCAGCACCCCCTATTGGAAGGATGAGCAATGACCGTGGAAACCGCCGACCTGCGCCCGAACCACCGGATTTCCCGCGTCATCAAGGGCGGCTGGCAGCTTGCAGGCGACCATGGCGAGGTGCGCCCCGCCGATGCCATCGCGGATATGGAGGCGTTTCTCGACGCCGGGATCACCACCTTTGACTGCGCCGATATCTACAAGGGCGTCGAAGAGATGATCGGCCATTTCATCGCCGATGTCCGCAAGCGGCGTGGGGCCGAGGTGGCGGACCGCGTGATGGTGCATACCAAGCTGGTGCCCGATCTGGGCCGGTTGGCGACGATCCGCCCGGACGAGGTGGAGGCGATCGTGGATCGGTCGCTGAAACGCTTGCAGATCGACCGCATCCCGCTGGTGCAGTTTTTCTGGTGGGACATGACGCAGGGCAACCCGGTCGAGGTGCTGGGCGTGCTGAAGGACTGTCAGGCCAAGGGCAAGATTGCCAATCTGGGCACCACCAACTGGGATTGTCCCGACATGGACAGGTTCATCGACGCGGGCCTGGATGTGGTGTCGGCGCAGGTGCAGTATTCGCTGCTGGACCGCCGCCCCGCCGCCACCATGGCCGCGTGGGGCCAGCGGCGCGATGTGCAGATCCTGTGCTATGGCACGCTGGCAGGCGGATTTCTGACCGATGGCTGGCTGGGCAAGCCCGATCCGGGGTTCGAGTTCGAGAACCGCAGCCTGATCAAGTACCGGCTTGTCATCGACGAATTCGGGCCATGGGACAAGTTCCAGGAGCTGTTGCGCCTGCTGAAGTCCATTGGCGACAGGCACGGCGTGGCGCTGTCGACCATCGCCACCCGCTGGGTGCTGGATCAGCCGCAGGTGGCCGCCGCCATCGTGGGCGCGCGCTATGCCCGCCATCTGCCCAAGACGCTGGAAGTGTTCGGCGTGACGCTGGATGCCGCCGATCATGCCGCCATTTCTGCGCTGCTGGCCACGGCGCCGGGGCCGCAAGGGCCGGTCTATGCGCTGGAAGGCGACCGTTCGGGGCGACATGGCCGGATCATGAAGTTCAACCTGAACACCAACCCCAACGATCAGGTGCATGGAGCCAAGGCCGGATGAGCACGCCTGTTCTGTCCACCAAGGGGCTGACCCGCGACTTCGGCCCGTTCCGGGCCGTGGATGGCGTATCGCTGGACATCCGTCCCGGCACGATCACGGGGCTGATCGGGCCGAATGGGGCAGGCAAGACGACGTTCTTCAACCTGATCTCGGGCGCGTTGAAGCCGTCGGCGGGGCAGGTGCTGCTGAATGGGCAGGACATCACCGGCCTGCCGCCCGAGGCGCTGTTCGGCAAGGGTCTGGCGCGCACCTTTCAGATTCCCCGCCCGTTCCGCCGCATGAGCCTGTTGGAAAACGTCATGCTGGCGCCGCAGGGGCAGCGGGGGGAAACCGTGCTGGGCGCGCTGTTTTCCCGCGCCGCCGTGCGGGCCGAGGAAGCGCGGCTGCGCGACAAGGCCATGGGCATTCTGGAGTTCATGACGCTGGGCAAGCTGGCCGATCATCCGGCGGGGCAAATCTCTGGCGGGCAGATGAAGTTGCTGGAACTGGCCCGCGCGTTGATGGGCGATCCGGCGGTGATCTTGCTGGATGAACCGGCGGCGGGGGTGAACCCCTCGTTGACCCGTGTCCTGATCGAGCGGATCGAAGAGCTGAACCGGCGCGGGACCACCTTTTTCATCATCGAACACGACATGGATTTCGTCATGCGCCATTGCGATCCGGTGATCGCCCTGGCCGAAGGGAAAGTGGTGTTCGAAGGCACCGCCGCCGAGGCGCAGACAAACCCGCTGTTGCTGGATGCCTATCTGGGGGCTGCGGAATGAGCGATACCGTCCTGACCATCGAGGGGCTGGAGGCGGGCTATGTCCGTGACCTGCCGATCCTGCGCAATGTGGCGCTGACGTTGCGGCGCCAGTCGCTGACCACGATCATCGGGCCGAACGGCGCCGGGAAATCGACCCTGATCAAGGCGATTGCGGGGTTGGTTCCGGTCAGTGCCGGGCGGATCATGCTGGACGGGGCCGAGATCACCCATCTGCGCCCCGACCGCATGGGAGAGTTGGGGCTGGCCTATGTGCCGCAGACCGACAACATCTTTCGTCAGTTGTCCATCCGGGAAAACCTGGCGCTGGTGATGCGGCGGATGCCGGATCGCGCCAGCCGGTTGCAGGAACTGCTGGGCGTCTTTCCCGCGCTGGAACCCAAGCTGGGCGACCGGGCCGGGTCGCTGTCGGGCGGGCAGCGGCAGATGCTGGCGGTGGCCATGGCACTGGCCCGGCGCCCGCGCGTGATGCTGATGGACGAACCTTCGGCCGGGCTGTCGCCCAAGATCACCGCCGAGGTGCTGGATCTGGCCCGCGGGCTGACAGGGCAGGGGGTGTCGATCCTGCTGGTGGAACAGAACGTCAAACAGGCGCTGCGGGTGTCGGACCACTGCTACATCCTGGCCGAAGGGCGCAACCAGCTGGATGGACCGGCGGCGCAGATCCTGTCGGATCCGGTGGTGGGCGAGATTTATCTGGGCGGCAAGCGCGTGGGGGCGGCATGATCCAGAACCTTGTTGACGGGATTCTTACCGGTTCCATCTATTCGCTGGCCGCCATCGGCATGACGATGGTCATGCACATGCTGCGCTTTGCCAATTTCAGCTATGCCGAGTTGCTGGGGATCGGCGGCTATGCCGCGCTGGTCTTTGACCGGCTGTTCGCCGCGCTGGTCCCCGCCCTTGGCGTGGCCATCGAGCCGCTGACCCTGACCTGGGCGCTGGTGTTGGCAATGCTGGTGGCGATGGTGATCACCGGCGCCTCGGCGGTGCTGTTCGACTGGCTGGTGTTCAAGCGGATCCGGGCCAAGGCCGACGCGCTGTCGATGGTCTTTGCCAGCTTTGGCGTCGCGTTGATCGTGCGCAATGTGATCACGCTGATATTCGGCCACAAGGCGGAACTGTATTCGCAGGACATCGCCTTTGCCGTCGTGCTGTCGCGCGATCCGATGTTGCTGGTCAAGCCGGACCAGATATTCACGCTGGTTGCGGCGCTGGTGCTGATGCTGGCCTTTCATCTGGTGCTGACGCGCACGACCTTTGGCTATGCGCTGCGGGCGGTGGCGGAAAACCCCAATCTGTCGCAGGTCTCGGGCGTGCGGCTGTCGTCCATGGTCACGGCGGTCTGGATGATTGGCGGCGGGTTGTCGGCAGCGGCGGGGGTGTTCTACGCCATGACCAACCATCTGTCGCCGGTCATGGGGCACAACTTTGTCCTGCCGGTCTTTGCCGCGACCATCGTGGGCGGGATCGGGTCGGTCTATGGCGCGGTGCTGGGCGGGTTCATCGTGGGCATCGCCTCGGGGCTGGCGCTGATGGTGCTGCCATCGGGCTATACGCCGGCCATGCCGTTCGTGATCATCCTGGCCGTGTTGCTGGTGCGCCCGCATGGCCTGTTCGGAGAGGACCGCGACGCATGATCGGGCTGATTTCCTACATCGCCTTTTTTGCCACCATGGCCGGGATCATGGCGATTGCCGTTCTGGGGCTGAACCTGCAATGGGGCAATACGGGGCTGTTCAACGGCGGGGTTGTCGCCTTTTTCGGCATGGGCGCCTATGGCACGATGATCCTGGGGGGGCGCCCAGAGGCGGAGCAGTTCGGCGGGTTTGAGCTGCCGTTCCTGATTGCGTTTGCAGGCGGGATTCTGGCGGCGGGGCTGATGGCCTGGGTGGTGGGCAAGCTGACCCTGCGGCTGCGGCATGACTACCTGGCCATCGCCACCTTCGGGGTGGCCATCGCGTTTGAAAGCGTCACCCGCAATGCCGAATGGCTGACCGGCGGTGCCAAGGGCCTGCGCGGTTTTCCCCGCCCGTTCGAGGCGGCCATCGGGGACGGCTTCACCTATGGGCTGGTGTTTCTGGCGTTGGTGCTGGCGGTGCTGATCGTGGTCTATGTCGGGCTGGAGCGGCTGGTCCGGGCGCCCTATGGCCGGGTGCTGCGCGCCATCCGCGAAGATGAGGTGGCAGCCCGGTCGCTGGGCAAGGATCCGGCGCGGATGCGGCTACAGGCCTTTATCATCGGGTCGATGATCATGGGGGCCGCCGGGGGGCTGTATGTCACCTTTTATGCCTTTGTCAGCCCGCAGGACATGGCGCCGATCCTGACGTTCCAGCTTTGGGCCATGCTGATCGTGGGCGGGGCAGGGAACAACCGGGGGGCCGTGCTGGGGGCCTTCCTGATCTGGGGCGCCTGGACGCTGAGCGGCTTTGCCCTGGCGCGATATGCCCCGGCCTCTATGCAGCTTTACGCCGGATCGGTGCAGTATATCCTGATCGGGCTTGTCATCGTCGGAATGCTGCTGTGGCGCCCGCAGGGTCTGGTGCCAGAGCGGATTGGAAAGACCTTTAACGACAGGGCTGCCAAGGCCCCAACCAACACGGGAGCACACCAAGCATGAAACGGAAACTGACAGGCTTTGCCGCGCTTGCGGCGCTTGCCATCATGGCCCAGGCGGGCACCGCTGCCGCGCAGGACTGCGCGGTCAAGGTGGGCGTCGTCTATCCGACCTCGATCGACTGGGGCAAACCCATCGCGGCCACCGCGCTGTGGGTGACGGACATGATCAACGAGGCAGGCGGCATTGACGGCTGCAAGTTCGAGGCGGTGCTGCGCGACGATCAGTCCGACCCCAAGGTCGGCGTGGATGCGGCCAAGGCGCTGGTCGATCTGGACAAGGTGCAACTGCTGCTGGGCACTGTGGCCTCGGGCGTGACCATCCCGATGCTGACATCGGTGACGGCGCCTGCGGGCGTGATGCAGATGTCGTGCTGTTCGTCGTCGAACCGCCTGACGCAGATCGCCGCCGAAGGCACCACCAAGGGGCTGTGGTTCCGCACCTTTGCCACCTCGAACGTGCAAGCCTCGGTCGCGGCGATCCTGGCGCGCGACTCGGGCTACAAGACCATCTCGATCCTGTACAAGAACGACGACTGGGGCCAGGACATTGCCAAGCTTGCCGCTGCGGCCTTTGAGGCGGCAGGGGTTACGGTGGTGGGGTCTACCGCGATCACCGATGGCCAGCCCAGCTATCGTGCCGAAGTGACAGAGGCCTTGGGGGCCAAGGCCGATGCCGTCTATATGGCGATCTATCCCAAAGAGGGGATCTCGGTCGTGCGCGAATGGCTGAGCCTGGGGGGCACGCAGAACATCATCGGCACCAATTCGTTGAAATCGGATGAGTTCAAGGAAGCCGTCGGGATGCGCTATCTGGCGAATTTCCAGGGCACCGATACATCGACCCCGCGCACCGATTCTGCCACGGCCTTTGTCGATGCCTATACGGCGCAGTTCGGTGCCGCGCCTTCGGGGCCGGGATTGCCGAACAGCTTTGACGCGGCGGCCATCGCCTTGCTGGCCTATGCGGCGGCGGGCAAGGATGCCAAGGGCGCCGATATCGCCGCCAAGGTGCCGATGGTGACGGATCCGGCAGGTGAAAAGATCGGCGGCACGGTCGAGGGATTCACCAAGGCACTGGCACTGCTGAAAGAGGGCAAGAGCGTGTCGTATCAGGGTGGCACCGGCGCGGTGGTGTTTGACGCCAACGGCGATGTGTCGGCACCTGCGGTCGCCTGGGCCTTTGGGGACAGCGGCATCGAGGAGAAGCGGTATATCCCGCTGGAGGAAGTCGGCGCCTTCATGGACAGCATGGCGAAGTGATGCTGGAGGTCGCGCTTGTCGGGCGCGGCAGGATCGGCGCGGGGGTTGCCGAATGGCTGACCGCCGCGCCGGGTTTTGCCCTGCAAGGTGTGATCGGGCGGGGGGAGGCGCTGCCCGCCGCCCGTCTGACCATTGACGCCGCCGGACCCGAGGCGTTGCGCGCTCATGGTGAAGCGGCGCTGGAGCAGGGCGACCTGTGGAGCGTGGGGGCGGCGGCGCTGATCGACCCCGCGTTTCGCGCCCGGCTGGAGGCGGTGGCAAACCGCACCGGCCATCGGCTGCGGCTGTTCACCGGCTGGATCGGCGGCCCCATGTTGTGTTCGCCGGGGCACTCCGCCCGGATGGAGATCACGCAATCCGCCCCGCGCCTTGGTCCGTCTCCGGGCGAGCTGTTTCATGGCCCCTTGTCGCAGGCGGCAGAGCAGTTTCCCGACCATCTGAACACCGCAACCGCGGCGGCGCTGTGCGGGCCGGGGATCGAGGCCACGACGATCCGGTTGATCTGCACGCCGGACGGTGCGCCGCATGTCATCCAATCGCGGTTCGAGATGCCGGGGCAACTGATCGACACGCATGTGACGCTGGAGAACGACCCCGCGGCGCCGCATCCGGTGGCCGAAGCGATCATAGCGGCACTGGTACGGCAACGGGCCTGGGTCAGCTACGGCTGATCGCCTCGATGGGAAAGAACGGGCGGCAGATCTTGGCCTCCAGCCGGAACCAGCGGTCCAGCCGCGCGCCGTCCTGATCGACGCGGAAGGCGTGCAGCATGTCGGACACGGTCTGAAGCGACGGCACCTCGTAGACCAGATACCAGGTATGGTCGGTATCGGCGGGCTGGCCGACCTTGAGGATATCGTCGTCCAGCGTGGTGATCAGCCGCGCACCCATATCCAGCCAGCTTGCGCAGACAGCCATCAGGCGGGGCAGGATCACCTCGCGCCGCTCGTCATCGGTGGCGGCATACCAGCCGGGGCCGGACGCCCCCAGCAGCAGGACGCGCAGCGGCGGCGTGGCATCCGGGGCGCCGTAATGGCCCATGTCAGCCCCCCAGCAGGCGGTCGCGCAATGCCTCGATATCCGCGACTTCCAGCCCGATATCGGTCAGATAGCCCGCGATGGAGCCATGACGCTTTTCGATATGGTCGAGCATCGCCTCCATCGTCGGGGCCTCGCAGCGCAGAAAGCGGGCATGTGTCACCGGATCGCCGCCCGTCGCGCGGGTGCGCGCCAGCAGCCGTTCCACCAGCGGGACGATATGCGCGCCGGTCAGGGCGTAATCGGCCACGATATCCTCGCGTTCCACATCGGCGGCGCCCAGCAACAGGGCCGCGATGATGCCGGTCCGGTCCTTGCCGGCCGTGCAATGAAACAGCACCGCGCCTTCGGGCGCTGCCGCGATGGTGGCCAGAACACTGCGCACCGCGCCCGACTGGGCGTTCAACGCCTCCATGTACAGATCCAGCAGCAGATCGTCGGAATTGCGGGCCTTCACATCCTTGATGGTCGGCGCCAGATCGTCGAACAGCGGGATCGTGTGGTAGGCCACGTCGGGGGTGCGGGCCAGCGGGTTCGGCTCGTCCACCGTTTCGTGGTGCGACCGCAGGTCGATGACCGACCGCAGACCCGCGCCGCGCAGCACCTCGCCACCCTCGGGGCGCATGGTATGCGGGCTGTCGCCCCGGTACAGGCTGCGCCAGCGCGTCTGATGGCCGCGCCGGGTGCGATAGCCCCCCAGATCGCGGATGTTGAGCACGCCGGGCACAGTCAGAAGTCGGGGAAAATCGGTCAACATGTCTCTACTCAACTGAAAGATAGCAGGCGGGCCACTTCCAGCCGCCCAAGTTCCTGCGCGTTCGGGGATAGCGGAACGAATGTCACCGTCAACCCCGAGCCGCGCAGATCGAAGAGGGAAAAGCCCGTCCCCTCCATGATCCGCATGTCTTCCCTCTCGATCAGATCGACCGTCGAGTTCAGGCCCTGCGAGACATAGAGCGGCACGCCATGCCACATCCGCACGCTGTTGATATGGACATGGCCGGACAAGATTCCAAGAACCCCCCGGCCCCGCAGCAATGTGGCCAGCCGGTCACTGATGGCCTGATCCAGCGTGGCCCAAGGCAGTTCGCCGGGGTCGATCCGCGGGGGATGGTGGGCGACGATGATCTTGGGCAGGTCAGGCGCGCGGTCCAGTGCGGCGGTCAGAAAGGCGAACTGTTCGTCGCAGATCGTGCCCGATACCCGACCCGGCAGCAGCGTGTCCAGCGTGATGACATGCAGCCCCGCCAGTACCGTGTCGTGGTAATGCGGCCCTTCGCCCTTGCCGGTGTCATAGGCGGTGTGAAAGGGGCCGCGTTTGTCATGGTTTCCCAGTGCCAGCACCACCGGCATGGACAGCGGGGCAAGAATCTCTTGCAGCAGCGCATAGGATTTCGCATCACCGATATTCGTCAGATCGCCACTGGCAATGACAAAATCGGGCGCCGGGGTCAGTTTGCCGATGGCCTCGACCGCGCGGGCCACCTGTGCGGGCGTATCGGTGCGCAGCATCGTGTCGCCAGACTCGGGGTGCGAGATGTGAAGGTCGGTCAGATGGACAAAACGGGTCATGTCAGGCCTGCGGCAGTCAGAAGGGATTTGGTATAGGGATGGCGCGGGGCGGCCATGACCTGTTCGGCCGGGCCCTGTTCGACGGTCTTGCCATGTTCCAGCACCAGAACGTCATCGCAGATCGCGGTCACAACGGACAGATCGTGGCTGATGAACAGCAGCGCCAGCCCCAGATCATCCTGCAAATCCATCAGCAGATTCAGGATCTGCGCCTGTACCGACACATCCAGCGCCGACACCGCCTCGTCCGCCACGATCAGGGCGGGACGGGTGACGATGGCGCGGGCAATCGCGATGCGCTGGCGCTGGCCGCCGGAAAATTCATGCGGATACTTTTGCGCATCGGCGGCACGCAGGCCCACCTGCTCCAGCGCCTCGGCAACGCGGGCCTCGGCGCGGGCGGTGTCGCCGGTGGCGCGCAGCGGCTCGCCGATGGACCAGCCGGCGGTGCGGCGCGGGTCAAGGCTGCCATAGGGATCCTGGAACACGATCTGGAACCGGGGCCGCACGGCCCGCAGCGCCGAGGCCGAGAGCGCGTTCAGATCCTGCCCGTCCAGCCGGATCCGCCCTTCGTCCGGGCGTTCAAAGGCCATGACCATGCGCGCCAGCGTGGATTTCCCCGAGCCGGATTCCCCGACGATGCCCAGCGTCTTGCCCGCCTGCAAGGTGAACGAGGCATTGTCCACCGCCGTCAGCACCGGCCCCGGTTGCAGGATCGACTGGCGGGGCATCCGGTAGCGGCGGGTCACATTCTCGACGGCCAGCAGGGTCATGCGGCGCCCCCCTGTGCCAGCAGGTGGCAGGCGGCATTGGCCACCACGGGCGGGCGCTCTGTGGCGCACTGCGGCAGTTCCACCGGGCAGCGGCCGGCAAAACGGCAACCGGGGGGCAACTTGTCCAGCGGCGGGACGGTGCCGGGAATGGTGGGCAACCGCCGACGGGTTCCGCTCTGGCGCAGCCCTTCGGGACGGGGGCGCGCGGCGAGCAACCCCTTGGTATAGGGATGGCGCGGCGCGTTCAGCACCTCGGCCGTCGGGCCGCGTTCCACCACGGTGCCACCATACATCACCATGATTTCGGTGGTGGCGCGGGCGACGGCTGTCAGGTCATGGCTGATGAACATCAGCGCCATCTGGCGTTTGACCGACAGGTCGGTCAGCAGTTCCGTGATGCGCAGGGCCACATTGGCATCCAGCGCGGTGGTCGGTTCATCCGCGATCAACAGGCCGGGGTTGCAGGCAAGCGCCAGCGCGATCAGCACGCGTTGCCGCTGGCCACCGGAAATCTCGTGCGGGAACTGGCGCAGGCGGGCGGCAGGGTCGGGCAGGCCGACTTCCTTGAACAGGGCAAGGGCGCGGTCCAGCGCGGCCTCGCGGCCAAGTCCTTCGTGCACGCGCAGCGGTTCGGCCACGGTATCCCCGACCCGGCGCAGCGGGTTCAGCGCCGCCATCGGTTCCTGAAAGATCATGGCGATGCGCCGCGCGCGCAGGCGGCGCCAGTCGCGTTCGCTGGCGCCCGCCATCTGGGTGCCATCGACCGTCAGGCTGCCCGTGACCTGTGCCGCATCGGGCGACATGCCCATCAGCGCCAGACCCAGCATCGACTTGCCCGAGCCGCTTTCCCCGACAATGCCGATACGGGCGCCCGGGGCGATGGTCAGGCTGGCATCGCGCACGGCCTGTGCCGGGCCAAAGTTCACCGAGAGGTTGGAGACGTCTATCATCTTTCACGCGCCAGTCTTGGGTCGGTGATGTCGCGCAGCCCGTCGCCCAACAGGCCAAAGCCCAGGACGGCCGTCACGATGCACAGGCCGGGCCAGATGGCCAGTTGCGGCGCCAGATACATCAGTGTCTGCGCCTCGGACAGCATCCGCCCCCAACTGGACTCTGGCGGTTGCACGCCAAGGCCCAGGTAGGACAGCGCCGCCTCTGCCAGGATCGCAACGGCGAATTCAATGGTCGCCTGAACGATCACCGGCGCCGCGATATTAGGCAGGATATGGTCGCGCGAGATGGCGAACTTGCCCATTCCCGCCGCGCGGGCGGCAAAGACATATTCCCGCGTCCAGATCTGATTGGCCGAGGCACGCGCCACGCGGGCGAACACCGGGATGTTGATAAAGGCAATCGCCAGAATGGCGTTCTGCAAGCTCGGGCCAAAGACGGCCGCCAGCATGATGGCGAACAGCAGGGTCGGAAAGGCAAAGCTGATGTCGGCGAACCGCATCACCAGATCCTCGACCCAGCCGCCCACCGCGCTTGCCACCAGCCCCAGAATGGTGCCGATCGACCCGCCCAGCAGCACCGCGATCAGTGCCACCGCCATGGAGTTGCGCGCAGCCATCATCAACTGTGTGGTCAGATCGCGGCCAAGCTGGTCGGTGCCCAGCCAGTGCGTCGCCGACGGGGCAGCGAACTTGCCCCGGATGTTCATCAGGTTTTCGGGATGCGGCGTCCAGACCAGCGACAGCGCCGCAACACCGACGACCAGCGCCACCAGCACACCGCCGATGATCAGATTGGCAGGCAGACGTCTCATGTCCGGGCTTTCAGGCGGGGGTCGATGGCGACATACAGCAGATCGACGATGAAGTTGGCCGTGACCACGATGGCAGCGAACATCATCACCAGCGCCTGCACCGTCGGCAGATCGCGGTTGGCGATCGACTGGAACACCAGACGGCCGAGGCCGGGCAGGGAGAACACGTTCTCGATGACGATGGTGCCGGTGACGACGGCCGCGAACTGCATTCCGACGATGGTGACGATGGGCACCAGAGCATTGGGCAGCACATGCTGCCACAGCACCCGGCCGCGCGACAGGCCGCTGGCGCGTGCGGTGCGCACGAAATCCAGCCGCATCACCTCCAACGCGGATGACCGCGTGACCCGTGCCAGAACCGCGGATTGCACAAGGCCAAGCGCCACGGTCGGAAGGATAAGCGCGCGAATGGCAGCTACCGGATCATCCCAACCGGGAAAATGCCCCGGCGGCAGCCAGCGCAGCTTGACCGCGAACAGCAGCACCAGCAGCATCGACAGCCAGAAGGCGGGCACCGCGATCCCAAGCTGCGACAGGAACATAACGCCCCAGTCAGCCGCCTTGCGGTGTTTGGAGGCCGCCAGGATCCCCGCCGGCAGCGCGATCAGCAGCGTCATGGTCATGCCGGCCAGCGCCAGCGAGATGGTCATCGGCAACCGTTCGCTGATCAGGCCCGCGACGGGCACCTTGAACGAATGGCTGATGCCGAAATCGCCCTGCAACGCGTTCCAGACCCAGCTGAAATACCGCGAGATGACAGGCTCGTTCAGACCGAGTTGGTCGCGCAGGGCCGCCAAGGCATCTTCAGAGGCGTCAAGCCCCAGGATGGTCAATGCCGGATCGCCCGGCAGGATGTTCATGGTCGCAAACACGACCACCGATACGACCAGCAGCGTCAAGATGAACCCAACGGTGCGGCGCAGCAGAAATAAACCCATGTCCGGCCGGTCTTCATTCCTTGGGCCACCGCGCCCGTTTCAGGGGTGGCCGGTCAGTCAGACGGGCGGCGGGGGATCCCCGCCGCCCGCAGCGGATTACTGAACCTTGACACCGGCCAGCGGCTGGAACAGCACCGGGCGCGAGGCCCAGAGACCCTCGATGCCCTTCTTCTGGATATTGACCTGCGGCAACTGGAACAGGAACCCGTGCACGGCCTGTTCAGCCAGATAGGTTTGGCCCTGCTTGAGCAGATCGTTGCGGGTGCCGGCGTCGGTTTCCTCGCTGATCTGCTTCCACAGGTCGTTGTAGGACGCATCGTCGAACCCGTAGAAGTACTTGGGGCCACGGGCAAAGTTCGACATGTCGTTCGGGCCGGGGTGCGAAATGATGGTCATGTCGTAGTTCAGCTTCTTGTAGACCTCGTCCAGCCAGAAGCCCCATTCCACGTTCTCGACCTTGACGGTGATCCCGGCCTGCCCAAGCTGCGCCTGAATGATTTCAGCGGAACGGGTGGCGTAGGAGAAGGGGGGAACCCGGATTGTCATCGTGCTGCCCGCGACGCCCGCTTCGGCAAAGAGTTCCTTCGCCTTTTCGGTGTCGGTCGGATACATGCCGGTCAGATCCACATAGGCCGGGCCATGGGGCGGGTAAAAGCTGCCGATCGGCACGGCCTGACCATACATCGCGCCGTCGATCAGTTCTTCGCGGTCGATGGCATGGCTGATGGCGCGACGCACGCGGATGTCGGTGAACGGCGCCTTGGAGTTGTTGATGGCCAGGATCACCTCTGCCTCGGTCGAGCCGATGGTCACGTCAAAGCGCGGATCGGCCTGGAACTGCGGCAGCATCTCGGGGGCGGGGAAACCGGCGTAGACATCCAGTTCCTCGGCCAGAAGGGCAGCCGATGCGGCGGCAGCGTCGGGGATGAAGCGGAACTCGACCTTGTCGAGCGCGACATCCGCCGCACCGCGGTAATCGGCGTTCTTTTCCAGCGTCAGCCGGTCGCCGCGCGTCCAGGAGGCGTATTTGAACGGTCCGGTGCCAACCGGGGTCGTCACGTTGGCATCTGCGCTCTCGGGGGCGACGATGGAGGCATCCCCCTGCGCCATGTTGAACAGGAAGAAGGCATCCTTCTTCTTCAGCTTGATCTCGACCGTTGCCGGGTCGATCACCGTCACGCTCTCGATCGGGGCGAAGATGCTTTTGGTCGGGTTGGTCGAGCCTTCGGCCATGGCGCGGTCGAAGCTGAATTTCACGTCATCGGCATCGAAATCGGTGCCATCGTGGAATTTCGCGCCCTGAACCAGGGTGAACACATAGGTCAGGCCATCGTCCGAAACGGTCCAGCTTTGGGCCAGTTGCGGCTGCACCTCGCCCGCCTCGTTCACGGTGGTCAGCGATTCATAGACGTTCTGGGTCAGCATCCCGTCGATCGAGGCAGTGGCATCCGAGGTCGGGTCAAGCGACGTCGGTTCCTGCTGGATGCCCAGGATGATCGAGCCTGCCATGGCCGAGGTGGCGGACAGGCCGGTGCCGAGTGCGATCACAAGGGCCGCGAGCGGCAGGCTGGGAAGAAGATGACGCATGGAAACCTCTCTGTCGTTGGCGCGTGATGGCGACAAACACTTTGTTTGTAACAGGTGTAAGGTGGCGAATGTAACGGTCAAGTAAAACCGCCACATTTTCGTAAATTTCTGCCTGACGCCAGAATGGTGCAAAGGCCGGGTGGCCCGCGCCGCCTAGAAGAAGATCCAGTGTTCGGGGCTGCTGAAGTCCATCTCGGCGCCGGTCCGGGCCACCGGATGTGCGGCATAGACCGTCAGGCTGGTCTGCGGCGGTGTGTAATAGGCCGTCGTCCCGTCAAGCGCGGTATAGGCGATGGGCTCCACCGGGCCGAACAGCACATGGGTCGCCAGCACATCGCGGGTGTCGTCGAAATTCGCCGGGCTGAAGATGGTCATGCCGTTGACCGGCGCCCAGACCGAGGCGCCCCCCGGCCCCGGAATATTCACGTCCTCGAACATGTGAAACCGCCGCGTCACGCCCTCCAGCACTGTGGCATCGAGCGGCAGGCCCGGATGCGCCGCGGCCCAGGCGGCGGTATCAAAGGCCAGCCGGTCGCCTTCGTCGGGGTTGAAGTCCATGACCGAGATGCTGCCCACGCCAGGATTGATGACAAAGACATCCGCACCTTCGCCGCCATAAAGCTGGAACGTGGAACCTTTGGCGGGGGTGTCGATCAGGGCCTGCAAACGCCGCGCTTCGGCGCCCGAGATTGCGCGGGTGCCGTTTTCGGTGGCCGCTGCGATCAGCTCCCACGGTGGCGGGGCCTGTTCGGGGGCCAGCGGGGCCAGCACGTCGTCGCCATCGAAACCCGCGACGATGACGCGCGGCAGATAGTCCATGGCCCAAGGATCCATCTGCAAGGCATCGTCGCCTGAACTGCCGATGAAGACGCTGAAGTCGCTCTGGGCGGTTCCGCTTGGCCCCTGGACCGTCAGGCGGGTTTCGGCGGCCAGTGTCGCGGCATCGGCAATGTCGGGAAAGTCCAGTTGCGCCAGCCGTTCAGCCGGGGTCAGCGGCGGGCGGGCGATGATGAGATCGGCAAGCTCTGGCCGGTCGCCCTGCACCCGCAGGATGTGGTCGGCCCGGCCATTCCCCGTCACGTCGATCTGGACATTGCCTTGCGCGTTGATGGTGGCCTGTGCCCGCCCGCCGGGTTCGGCGCGCAACGGTCCGTCGGACCAGACCAGATCGCCAAAGCCGGTCAGGTCGATCCGGTCGCCCTGCGCCTGGTTGAAATCGCGCAGCGTCGCGGGGGTGGCGCGCGCCCCGCCGTCAGGCACAAACACAAAGGTATCGGCCCCCTTGCCGCCGGTTGCCACATCGCCCGTGGCCCGCAGGATCAGCACATCGTCACCAGCGCCACCGTACAGCGCATCGGCCCCGTCGCCGCCGTCCAGCGTATCGCGGCCCTTTGCGCCGGTCAGCCGGTCGTCCCCGCCGCCTCCGGCCAGCAGGTTGTGACCGGAATCGCCGATCAGCGTATCGGCATGGCCCGATCCGGTGATGCCTTCGACCGCGTTCAGCCTGTCCCCCTTGGCGATACCGGCAAGCCCCTTGCCCTTGGCCAGATCCACATGGACGGCGGCGGGGGCATTGGAATAATCCGCGATGTCGAACCCGTTCCCGCCGTTCAGCCGGTCCTTGCCCGGCCCGGCGATCAGCACATCGTCACCGGCGCCGCCGTTCAGACGGTCGTTGCCCTTGCCGCCGTTCAGCGTGTCGTTGCCCTGCCCGCCTTCCAGCGTATCCGAGCCCGAACCGCCGATCGCATGGTCATCGCCGCCGCCGCCGAGAAACCTGTCACGTCCGGCGCCCAGAGACGCTCTGGTTCCGACACTGCCTTCGGCGGGGCCAAGGGTGATGACCACATCATTGCCCGATCCGCCGGTGATCCGCCCGACGCCGGGTCCGGCCAGAACGAAGCCGCCCCTGTCGTCCAGATTGACCGTATCCGTCATCGACAGCACCGAGGGGCGCTCTGCGCCGGCCTTGGTGACGCGGCCGACCATCGCAACCTGCCCCAGCAACTGGCCCAGACCGGGCGCGAGACCGAATTGCACCGCGATGACATCGCGCACGACATAGGCGGTCGTCATGCGCAGCGCCTCGACGGCGGCGGCCTGTTCGGCGGGGTTCCAGTCGGCGGGGTCGTCCGACCAGCCCGCAATCATCGCCAGCCCCTGATCGGTGATCGAGAACAGACCTTCGCGCAGCGCATCCGCCCGCCCGATCGCATCCGAGATATGGCGCAGCCCCGCAAGCTCTGCCGCCCCGCCCAGAATATCGAACAGCGCCGTCACCATCGGCCCCGCCGCATTGCCCGTGACAGAGGCCGACCACAGCCCCGCGCTGGAACCGGGGATGTAATAGGGGGCGTCGCACGGGTTCAGCGGATCGGCGCCGCGCAATTCCAACAGCGCATGTGTGGGGACATAGGCGGATTGCCAGACGGGAAAGTACCCGCTGTAGCGCGCCAGCGCGGAACTGGATTCGCCCAGATCGTCGGGGCGTGAAAACGTATAGCCACTGATGGATTTCTTGAAATAGTCCGACCCCAGCCAGTCGCCATCAGGCGATCCGGTCCCGGCTTTGATCGGCTCGTTCGGGTCGTTGACCGAGCCATAGACGTTCGTCAGATAGCGCCCGCCCACTTCGAGGGTGGCGTTGAAATACAGATCGTTCTTGCCGGAAAAGTTCGACCCCGGATTGCTGAGCGTTTCGGCATAGGGCGCCTCTGACAGGTCATAGTCGATGCGGAACCAGACCTGAACCCGACCGTCGCTGGTATAGTTGCGTGTGCAGTCGCTGGCCATGGTCAGTCCTTCCGGGTGGGCTCGCCACCGATGGCGATGCAGGGAAATGGTGCCGACAGCCCATGGCTCGCCTGCGGTATCCGGCCAGTCTGGCCCGAAAACGGCAGACGGATCAAGGCTTTTGGGGGTGCGGCTCCGGCGCCCGGCCCGGCCGTGCGGTGGCGAATGCCCCTTCCGCCCTGCGGCACCTTGCCCCTGCGCGCGCCATGGACAGGCGCAGTGCGATCCGCCATCAGTTGGACTGCGGGCCCTGCCGCCACGCGCGGCTGACGGAGGACAGGATTTGCCACAGACGGCCCGTATTCTGTTGCTGGGGGCAGGACATGCCCATCTGCTGGCCCTGCCGCCGCTGCGCCGCGCCCTGCCGGACGCCCGGATCGTTCTGGTCGATTGCGACAGCCATGCCACCTATTCGGGCATGTTCCCCGGCCATGTCGCCGGGCATTATCCGCTGGACATGCTGCGCGTTGAACTGGAACCCTTTGCGCGTCGGCATAAGGCGCAGTTCCTGCGGGCAAGGGTCTGCGGGATCGACGCGGCGACGCGGCAGGTCTGGCTGGAGGGCGCGGGCCAGGATGGGCCGTTGACGTATGATCTGGCGTCGCTGGATATCGGCAGCCATTCCGCCCTGCCCGAGGGGCTGCCGGGTGCGGCGGACCATGCCGTGGCGCTCAAGCCGCTGGGCAGCAGCCTTGCGCGTCTTGCGGTGCAGGTGGGCGATCCGGCGGGGCGGACCGCCGCCGTGGTCGGCGGCGGCGTGGCGGGGGTGGAAATCGCGCTGGCGCTGGCCCATCGGGGGTTTGCGGGTGTTTCGCTGATCGAGGCCGGGGCATGTATCGTTCCGGCCTTGGGGCGTCGGGTCCGGCGGCGGCTGGAACAGGCGCTGCACCGCGCTGCGGTGGGCCTGCATCTGGGCCGCAGGGTGGTCGAGGCCACGGCGGCGGGTGTGCGTCTGGATACGGGTGACTGGATCGCCAGCGACCTGACCCTTGCGGCGACCGGCGCCCGTCCGCAGGGCTGGCTGGCGCGCGATCTGCCGACGGATCCGGCAGGATTTGTCCGGGTGGGGCCTGGCTTGCTGGTCGAGGGGTGTTCGACCCTGTTCGCCGCAGGGGATTGCGCCGCCATGACCCATGCGCCGCGCCCCAAGGCCGGGGTCTTTGCGGTGCGTCAGGCGCCCGTGCTGGCGCGCAATCTTGTGTCTTGCGTGCAGCAAAGACCCGTGCAGCACTACCTGCCACAGCGGGACTATCTGAAGATCATATCGCTGGGTCGCAAGGACGCGGTGGCGGAATGGCACGGACTTACGCTGCATGGGCGCTGGTTGTGGCGCTGGAAAGATCGCATCGACCGGCGTTTCATGGCGCAGTTCGACCTGTGACAGGGCGTGATCGTGATGCGGCCGCACCCGTAGCGCCGGTTCCGGCGTGCCGCCCTGCCTGTCCGGTGCCGCCGGAAGCAACAGCAAGGACCAGATCGTGAAAAAACCGCTTCTTCTGACTGTGGCCGTCGTGCTGATCCTTGCCCTTGGCCTGGGGTTGAGAAGCCATCCTCTGGATCTGGAGACGCTGCGCGGGATGCTGGAGAGGCTGCGCGACTGGCAGGGAGCGAATGCGCCGCTAGTCGCGGGGGTGTTCTTTGTCGCCTATATCGGGATCACCGCGTTTTCGTTGCCGGTCGCGGTGTGGATGACGCTGGCCGCCGGGGCGCTGTTCGGGTTCTGGTGGGGGCTGCTGATCGTGTCTTTCGCCTCGACCATCGGGGCAACGCTGGCGTTTCTGGCCGCGCGGTATCTGTTGCGCGACTGGGTGCAGGACCGGCTGGGCGCGCGGGCGGACGCCGTGAACCAGGGTCTGCGCCGCGATGGGCCGTTCTTTCTGTTTTCGCTGCGGCTGATCCCGGTGATCCCGTTCTTTGCCGTCAATCTGCTGATGGGTCTGACGCCGATCGGCCCGCTGACCTTTTACCTTGTCAGCCAGGCGGGGATGCTGGCCGGCACCGCCGTCTTTGTGAACGCCGGGACACAGCTTGCCCAACTGGACAGCCTGGCGGGCATCGTTTCCCCGTCGTTGCTGGTGTCATTCGCCATACTGGGGATTTTCCCGTGGCTTGCCAGGCTGCTGCTGAATACCCTGCGCCGCCGCAGGGTCTATGCCCGCTGGACCCGGCCTGCCAGCTTTGACCGCAATCTGGTGGTGATCGGCGCAGGCGCGGCGGGGCTGGTTTCGGCCTATATCGCGGCGGCAACCAAGGCCAGGGTGACGCTGGTCGAGGCGCATCTGATGGGGGGGGATTGCCTGAACTTCGGCTGTGTGCCCTCGAAGGCATTGATCAAATCGGCGCGCGTGGCGCATCAGATGCGCCATGCGGATCGGTTCGGCGTGGCGGCCACCGAGCCGCAGGTGCGCTTTGCCGATGTGATGGCGCGGGTGCGCCGGGTGATTGCCGATATTGCCCCCCATGACAGCGTCGCCCGCTATACCGGCCTTGGTGTCGAGGTGCTGCAAGGATATGCCACCCTGATCGACCCCTGGACGGTCGAGGTGGCCCTGCCCGATGGCTCACGACAGCGGCTGACCACGCGGTCCATCGTGATCGCCACGGGCGCGCGGCCTGTCCTGCCTGCGCTGCCGGGCTTGCAGGAGGTCGGCTGTCTGACGTCGGACACGCTGTGGGACGCCTTGTCCGACAGGCCGCAGCCCCCGCGGCGGCTGGTGGTGCTGGGCGGCGGGCCCATTGGCACAGAACTGGCGCAGGCCTTTGCGCGGCTGGGATCCGGGGTGGTCCAGATCGAGGCCGGTCCGCGCCTGCTGTCGCGCGAGGATCCAGAGGTGGCCGCAGCGGTGCAGGCCGCGTTGCAGGCCGATGGGGTGACGGTGCTTGTGGACCATCAGGCGCGGGCCTGCGGTGTGACCGACGGAAAAAAGTGGATCGAGGTGAAACATTCGGGCGGCATCCGCCGTATCGACTTTGACGAGATCATCGTCGCCGTCGGGCGCGCGCCGCGCCTGACGGGTTTCGGGCTGGAGGCATTGGGGATCAGGGTGGATCGTGTGGTGGAAACGAATGACTATCTGGAAACCCTGTATCCCAATATCCTGGCGGCGGGCGATGTGGCTGGCCCCTATCAGTTGACCCATGTTGCCGCGCATCAGGCATGGTTCGCCACGGTGAACGCGCTGTTCGGCGGCCTGAAGCGGTTCAAGGCCGATTACCGGGTGATCCCATGGGCGACCTTTACCGACCCGGAGGTGGCCCGCGTCGGCCTGTCCGAGGCCGAGGCAAGGGACAAGGGCATCGCCTATGAGGTGACGCGCTATGGCATCGACGATCTGGACCGCGCGATTGCCGACGGAACCGCGCAGGGGTTTGTCAAGGTGTTGACCGTGCCGGGCAAGGACCGGATCCTGGGTGTGACCATCGTGGGCGAACATGCGGGCGACCTGATCGCCGAATTCGTTCTGGCCATGAAACAGGGGCTTGGCCTGAACAGGATTCTCGGGACCATCCATATCTACCCGACCCTGGCCGAGGCGAACAAATACGTCGCAGGGGATTGGCGCCGTGCCCATGTGAACCCTCGTCTTCTGGCGCTGGTCGAACGCTACCACCGATGGAGGCGCGGATGATCGACGCACGACTTCTGCCGCTGCAACGCCGCGCGCTGGCCCCTGCGGCGCGGTTTCTGGTGGCGCGCGGGGTTTCTGCAAATACGCTGACGCTGACAGGCTTTGGCCTGGGGGTGCTGTGCGTGCCCGCGCTTGCGGCGGGATGGTGGGGGGGCGCGCTGGTGTTCATCCTGCTCAACCGGCTGTTCGACGGGCTGGATGGCGCGGTGGCGCGGCTGACCACCCCGACAGAGCGCGGCGCCTTCCTTGATATTGCGCTGGATTTCGTGTTCTACGCGCTGGTTCCGCTGGGGTTTGCGTTGCAGAACCCCGCCGCCAATGCCTTGCCTGCGGCGGTCCTGTTGACCGCGTTCATCGGGACGGGGTCGTCCTTTCTGGCCTTTGCGGTCATCGCTGAAAAGACCGGCCGCCAGTCAACCGCCTTTCCCACCAAGGGCATCTATTATCTTGGCGGTTTGACGGAAGGTTTCGAAACCATCGCCATGTTCATTGCCATGTGCCTGTTTCCCGCAGCATTCCCGGCGCTTGCGCTGATCTTTGCCGCCGCCTGCGCGCTTGCCACGCTGTTGCGCTGGGGGCAGGGGTGGCAGATCCTTGGCGCCGCGCCGCCGCATCCATCCATGACCCACAAACCGGAGGCCCGATGACCCAGATTGCCCTTGCTGCCGTTACCGTTCTTGCCCTGTCCGCCCCGGCAGGGGCCGAGGACTGGCAGGCCACCCTGGACGCTGCGCGCGGGCAGACGGTGTATTGGAACGCCTGGGGCGGCGATGACCGGACCAATGCCTTTATTTCCTGGGTCGGACAGGAAACCGAACGCCGCCATGGGGTGCGGGTGGCGCAGGTGAAACTGTCCGATACCGCCGAGGCGGTCACGCGCGTCGTGTCGGAAAAGGCGGCCGGGCAGGACAGCGGCGGCGCGGTTGACATGATCTGGATCAACGGCCCGAATTTTCTGGCGATGAAGGAACAGGGCCTGTTGCATGGCCCGTTCGTCGCGGATCTGCCCAATGCCCGCTATCTGGATCTGACGCCCGGTTCGGCGAACACGCTGGATTTCACGGTTCCGGTCGATGGGTTGGAAAGCCCGTGGCGGCTGGCGCGGTTCGTGTTCAACCATGATACCGCGCGGGTCGATGTGCCACCCGCGACCATGGCCGCCTTTGTCGATTGGGCGGCGGTCAATCCGGGGCGGTTCACGCATCCGGCGCCCTCGAATTTCATGGGGGCGACCTTTCTGAAACAGGCGTTGATCGAACTGGTGCCCGATCCCGCAGCGTTGCAGGCGCCGGTGAGCGACGCCAGCTATGCCGCCGCGACGGCCCCGCTGTGGGACTGGTACGAGGCGCTGCGCCCGAACCTGTGGCGAGGGGGGACGGTCTTTCCCGAAAACCAGTCGGTGTTGCAGCAACTGCTGAATGATGGCGAAATCGACATGGCAATGTCGTTTGACCCGGCATCGACGGCGGCGGCCATCGCGCAGGGGCTGTTGCCCGATACGGTGCGCGTCTTTGTGCCCGAGGGCGGCAGTATCGGCAATGTCAGCTTTGTCGCCATTCCCTATAATGCCGCGAACCGGGACGGGGCCCTGGTCGTGGCCAACTTCCTGCTGGATCCCGCAACACAGGCGCATATGCAGAATATCGAGGTGCTGGGCTCGTTTTCGGTGCTGGACCCGTCGCGCCTGGATGAGGCGGGCCGCGCGGCCTTTGCGGCGCTGCCGACGGCGCCCGCCTTGCCCACGCTGGAGGCGCTGGGGCCCACACTGCTGGAGCCTCATGCAAGCTGGATGACCCGTCTGACCGACGACTGGGCCCGGCGCTATACGCGGTGAGCGGGGGCGCCTACAGCCTGTGGTCCTTGCGGGCGGTGGCGCTGGGGTGCGTCAGCCTTGGCATCCTGGCGCCGGTCGCTGCCGGTATGTGGCAGACGGTGCGCGCAGCCTTTGGCAGTTTGCCAGCCATCGGGGCCTTTGGGCCGGATGCGGGGCCATGGGCCGATCTGCTTGCCATGCCAGGTCTGTTGGCGGCGGTGCGGTTGACGATCGTCACCGGACTTGGCGCGACCGTGCTGTCGCTGATGGTGGCCATCGGTGTGTGCGCGGCCCTGCACGGGCGGCGGTCGCCGCGCCTTGCCGCGCGTGTGCTGGTGCCGTTTCTGGCGATGCCACATGCCGCGCTGGCCATCGGACTGGCCTTTGTGCTGGCCCCGTCGGGCTGGATCGGCCGCGCGATGGCGCCCTGGCTGGGGTGGGACAGGCCGCCGGATCTGGCCACGGTGAATGACCCGTGGGGCTTGGCGCTGATCCTGGGGTTGATGATCAAAGAGGTGCCGTTTCTGCTGTTCGTGCTGTTGTCTGCGCTGACACAGATTCCGGTGCGACAGCAGATGGCGGCGGGGCGGGCGCTTGGCTATGGGCGCGGGATGGTCTGGATCAAGGTCATTCTGCCGCAGCTTTGGCCATTGATCCGCCTTCCGGTGATGATCGTGCTGGCCTATGGCATGTCGGTGGTGGACATGGCGCTGATCCTTGGGCCGTCCAATCCGCCGACGCTTGCGGTCATGCTGACGCGCCTGTTTTCCAACCCTGATCTGCGGTTGCTCTTGCCGGCCTCGGCAGGGGGGCTGCTGCAACTGGGGCTGGTGATCGCGGCCTTTGCGCTGGTGTGGCTGGTGCAGCGCGGGCTGCGGGTGCTGGGGGGCTGCTGGGTGCGGCGCGGTCGCCGGGGCGGGTGGACCGAGCCGGGCCTTGCCCTGACGGTCGTCGTCCTGTCGGGTCTTGTGGTTCTGGGCGGTCTGGCCATGTCGGCCATGCTGGTCTGGTCCTTTGCCTGGCGTTGGCCGTGGCCTGCGCTGGTGCCGGACAGTTGGTCGCTGCGGGCCTGGATGGCGCCTGCCGGGGGTTGGGGGCGGGCGCTGGGGCATACCGTGGTCATCGCGCTGTGTTCGGCCGGGCTGTCGTTGCTGCTGGCCATCGCCTGGCTGGAAGGCGAGGACCGGGCGCGACGCGGCCGCGCCCGCTGGGCCGAGGTGCTGGTGCATGTGCCATTGCTTGTCCCGCAGGTGTCGTTCCTTTTCGGGATGAACATCCTGTTGTTGCGTCTTGGCCTGTCGGGCAGCCTGCTGGCGGTGATCTGGGCGCATAGCCTGTTCGTGTTTCCCTATGTCATGCTGGCCCTGGCCGCACCCTGGCGGGCGCTGGATCCGCGTCTTGGGCGCACGGCGGCGGCCCTGGGCGCGGGGCCATGGCGGCGGCTGATCGGCATCAAGCTGCCCGTGCTGCTGGCGCCGGTCTGCGCGGCGGCGGCCATCGGGGTGGCGGTGTCGGTGGCGCAGTACCTGCCGACGCTGTTCATTGGCGCAGGCCGCGTGCCCACCCTGACCACCGAGGCGGTGACGCTTGCCGCGTCGTCCGACCGGCGCGTGACCGGCGTTTACGCCAGCCTTCAGGCCGCGCTGCCATTCCTGGCCTATCTGCTGGCCTTTGCCCTTCCGGCGATCGTCCACCGCAACCGCCGCGACCTGAGAGGCCAAGTTCCCGAATGACCCTGACGCTCGATGCTGTCGCGATCCGGTTCCGGGCCGCGCCCCCGCTGTTTCCGCCGCTGTCCATGCATGTTGCCCCCGGCGAGATCGGCACGGTCATGGGGTCGTCCGGGATAGGCAAATCCACCTTGCTGGATGCCGTGGGGGGGCATCTGGACCATGGGTTCGTCTGTTCGGGCCGCATCGTGCTGAATGGCCGCGATCTGGCGGGCCTCCCGCCCGAACAGCGCCGCATCGGGCTGATGTTCCAGGATGCGGTGCTGTTTCCGCATCTGTCGGTGGCCGACAACCTGGCCTTTGGTCTGGCCGCACGGATCAAGGGTCGCAGCCAGCGCCGCGATATGGTCCTGCGCGCGCTGGAGCGGGCAGGGCTGGGCGGCACGGCTGACCGCGACCCGGCGACATTGTCCGGCGGGCAGCGCGCGCGGGCCGCGCTGATGCGGACGCTGTTGTCCGAGCCGCTTGCCCTTCTGCTGGACGAGCCGTTTTCCAAGCTGGATGCCGGGTTGCGCGCCGAGATGCGGGCCTTCACCTTTGCCCATATCCGTGACAGCGGCATTCCGGCCTTGATGGTCACGCATGATGCGACGGATGCGCAAGGCGCCGCCGGGCCGGTTGTTCACCTGGGCTAGCCACGCGGCGGGGGCTGGCGTCAGGGCGCGGACGTCACGTCCGCGGCGACGCGGAACCCGATATGGCTGGTCGTTGTCGCGGCATGGGCCAGCAGCCGCGACGAGACGCGATAGCGCGCGCAATAGCTGTCATGGCACAGATGCGATCCGCCCCGCAGCGGTCGCAGGTCAGGGGCTGGCGCGGGCCGGTCGGGGGCCGGGGCGCGGCACCATTCCCAGACATTGCCGGTCATCTGGAACAGCCCGTATCCATTTGGCGGATAGTGTCTGACCGGCGCCGTGCCGCAAAAGCCGTCGTGCCCGAGATCCCGATGCGGAAAGCTGCCCTGCCAGATGTTGCAACGGTGCACGCCCTCGGGGTGCAAGGCGTCGCCCCAAGGGTACAGCCTGCCCTCCAGCCCGCCACGCGCGGCGAATTCCCACTCCGGCTCGGTGGGCAGCCGTGTGCCGGACCAGCGGCAATAGGCCATGGCATCGGCCCAGGCGATGTGCACGGCAGGATGGTCCATCCGCTGCGTGATGCGGCTGCCCGCTCCTTCGGGGTGCAGCCAACAGGCGCCATCCACCTCGCGCCACCAGTCGGGGCCATCGACCGCGCGCGCCTGCGCGGCTGCATCGGGTGCCAGATGACCGGCAAAGACCATCGAGGCGCCGGTGGCCTCGGCGCAGGTGACATGGCCGGTGTCAAGCACAAATGCCATGAAATCGGCATTGCTGACCGCCAGCGGGGCAATGGCAAAGCGCGCCACATCCACCGTCCGCACCGGGCCTTCGCCATCGGCAGGCAGGACCATCGGACCCGCGCCGCCCATGAAGAACCGCCCGCCGCCAAGCGTGATCAGCCCTGCGGCATTGGTGGTGGGCGCGGGTGGCGGCGGCGCATCCTCGCGCGCCTGCGTCACGGGGCCTGCGGGGGGAACGCAGCAGCTCATGCCTTTGTCCGGCGCGGCAGCAGGGCGCGCAAGGCAGGCAGCAACGCCGATGCCTCGCGGCAGACCAGCGCCCCGGCGGCGGCGAGCTGGTCGCCGACATCGACAGGCAGGCTGGTGTTCGAGCCCTCGGGGATCTGGTTCAGCCGCCCCCCGATCAGCACCGGAACCGTCACCCCGCAGGCCAGCAGATCGGTGAAATAGCCCAGGGCCACGCCATTATAGGTGCTGATGGCAATCGCATCGGGGGTGTCACGTCGGGCCAGGTCTGCCAGCCGCGCCGGATCGGTCGAAACGCCGCCATCCAGCACGGTGGCGCCAATGCGGCGCAGCATTTCCTCGATCAGCATCTTGCCGTGTTCATGCACATCGCTGGTGGCCACCATCACCCGCAGACCGGCCAGATCCGTCACCGGGCCAGCGCCGGCCAGCGCGTGATCGGCCATCTCTGCAATCTCGGCCAGGATCGTGGCAGGGGCGACCGGAACCCTGCCGCCCGTGACCGCTGGATCGGGGCGCCCGGCGCCAAAGGCCAGTTCCAGCCGCCGGGCCCCCAGGCGGCGCAGCGCCAGCAGCATCTGGAACGCATCGCCGGTATCCACCCCCGCCGCCTCCAGCCCCCGCAGGGTCGCGGTGCAGAAGGCCCGGCCCCCTGCGACGATCCGGTCGGCAAGCTCTTGCACCGGGCCGGGGTCCAGCATGGGCAGCCACATCGGCGCGAAATCCTTCAGCCGCCCGGCGAAAAGCTGGGCGTCGATCACCTCGTCAATCTCGGGGATGCGGTCGTTTTCCGTGACCGGAACGGCGTTGATGGCATGTCCGGTGGGCCGGGTCATCTGCGCCACCGCATCGACCAGCAGGTAGCTGGACAGGCCCGCGAAATTCGCGGCGGGACGACCGCGATAGGCGGTGGTGTTGCCATAGATCACCGTGCCGGGCGCCGCGTCGATCTGTGCCATCGCGCGCTGAAACGCCAGACGCGCCAGCGGATCGGAAAAATGGTGGCCATAGCAATGGCCCAGCGGCGCCCCCACGATTCCGGTGACGATGTGACGTTCCAGCAGGATCATGCCCAGACAACTGGCGAGATCGGTGAACTGCGCGGCATAGCCGTCATCCAGGTTGGAATGGACCATCACCGGCACCGGCTGTGCCGCGATCAGGCCAAGGGCGCGGACGGTCTGGGCCGTAGCCTCGACATCGTCGTCATGGCCAGGGACGCGAAAGGTGAAATACTGCCCCAGATTGCCGATGGCCGTGCTGCCTGCCGCCAGCGCGGCTTGCGTGTTTTCCAAGGCCGCCGGAAAGCCCAGCACGAAATCGCCGAAATGCGCTGCAACGGGGGCGGAATTGGCCAGTTGCACGAAATCCTCGACCCCCGGCAGGATCATTCCGGTGCCACGTTGCGCCCCGGCCCGCTGCGCGCGCGGCAGCGCCATGGACCAGTCCAGGCACAGGCCGTAACGGTCCACCGTCACGCCCTGACGGTCGCAGGCCTCCCATATGCCGGCATAGGCACGGCAGCTTTTGTCCCGGTCGCGGTAGCCGATCTGGGCGTGCTGCATGACCGCACCTTCGGCCATGCGGCGCAGCTTGTAGGCATGTTCGCTGCTGGCACCGACATGGTCCAGAAAGGCCGATGGCCCCACGGTCCAGTAGCGCGTCAGGGCCCGCCCCTCGGCCAGCAGGTCGGCGCCCTGTGGCAGATCGGGTTCGGGCATCAGGCGGGCGCGGTCGGGTATGGGCATGGGTCTCAGGCGCTGTTGAGGATTTGCGGCATGTCGGAATGCAACTGCGGCGGCCAGTGCTGGCCGCGCTGGCTGGACAGGTCGCGGTTCACCCGCGGCCCGGCCTCGCGGTTGGGCAGGCCGGTCAGGCGGCCATCGGTGACCCATTCCAGATCCCCGCCATACAGATGCGCCACCAGCAGGGCGGTCAGCCGGTCCAGAATGGCACTGCACTCGGGCAGATGGGCCAGATCGCGGGTTTCCTGCGGATCCATCTCCATGTCGAACAACTGGCGGATGTTGCCCACGGGGTAATAGATCAGCTTCCAGCGGTCATCACGGATCATGCGGGTGGCATTGGCATTTTCACCGAATTCCCCATGCACGACCGTGCGCGCGGGGGCGGTCAGCATCGAGCGGCCATCAACGGTGTCCGGCGTCGCGATGCCTGCGAGGTCCAGCAACGTGGGCATGACATCGGCCAGCGTGACCAGACGATCCTCGACCACGCCAGAGCCGATCACCGGATCGTTGCGGCGGCCCAGCAGGATCATCGGGATGTTGACGGAGGGTTGGTAGAACAGGCTTTTCGCCCACAGCCCATGGTCGCCCAGCATGTCGCCATGGTCTGAGGTGAACAGCACGATGGTATTGTCCAGCAGCAATTCCTCGCGCAGCGTGCCGATGACCAGACGGATCTGATGGTCGATATGCGTGCACAACGCATAAAAGGCGCGGCGGATGTCGGCGATCTGGCGGGAGGAGTACTTCTCGCCCCGCTTGCGCTTGGAGGCGACGGCATAGGGCAGTTCGCCCACCTCGGCCCAGTCATCCCCGACCGGCTCGCCCATGTCCATGTCACGGTACATGTCCAGATAGGATTGCAGCGGTACCAGCGGCGGATGGGGGTGGCGATAGGACAGATACCAGAAGCCGGGCCGCTGCGGATCGCGCCGCTTGATCTGGCGGATCATCTGCTGGGTGGCCCAGTTGGTGACGTGCAACTCCTCTGGCAGATGCCAGGGGCGCCAGACATAGCCGTCCGTGCTCATGCCATGGTCGAACTGCTGGCCGGGGCGGCCCTTGTCGCCCAGAAAGATCTCGTAGTCGTCCATCACGCCGTATTGGGCGCGGCCTTCCTCGTCGAGTTGCACATCGTCAAAGCCGATGCGGTCGCGCTGTGGCCAGACATGCAGCTTGCCCACCGCCTGGGTCTGGTAGCCGGCATTGCGGAACGCGGCTGCCATCGTCTCGGCCGGCATCTTCAGGCTGTCGTTGTAAATCCGGTCGCCCTGCGCGCGCGGCGAGGCGCCGGTCATCAGTGTGCGGCGGGCCGGCACACAGATCGGGCATTCGGAATGCGCATTGGCAAAGCGCAGCCCGCTGCGCGCAAGTTCGTCCAGCGTCGGTGTCTGCACCACCGGATGCCCGGCAATGCCCAGCAGGTGCCCCGACCACTGGTCGGTGGTGATCAGCAGGATGTTCGGGCGCGTGGTTTCGGCCATCAGATCAGCTTTCCGGTGAGGAGCGAGCTTTCCAGAAACGCCTCTGTCTTGGAGGAGCCGCGCAGCATGTGTTCGCGGACCTCGGTGATCATGGCGTTCAGGTCGGTGCCCATGGCCGCCTCGACATACAGGCGGTGGCCTTCGGGGTGGGGGCCGCGTCGGCCATGGGCGCGATGATGCGCCGCCCAGTAGAGTTGCAGCTTGCCGCGCAGGCCCATCCAGGTTTCCAGCAGCAACTGGTGCCCGGAATGTTCATAGACACAGGAATGCAGGGCGAGTTCGTCCAGAATGGATTTTTCATCATCCCCGGCCTGAATGCTGCGCAGCAGGTCATCATGGCGACGGGCCAGTTCGTGCCGGAAACTGTCGTCGCGCCGGTTCCAGACCTGTTCAAAGGCAAAGATTTCCAGTGCCGTGCGCAGCGAAAAGATCTCGCGGATGTCCTTGAGCGACAGATCGACCACATGGGTGCCGGTATAGGGCACGGTGACGAGCAGGCCATCCTCGATCAACTGGCGCAGCGCCTCGCGCAGCGGGCCGCGGCTGACGCCGAAGCGTTCGGCCAGATCGGCCTCGATGATCTGGCTGCCGGGGGCCAATTCGCCCGACATGATCAGGGTGCGCAGCGATTCAGCGATCTGTTCGCGGAAGGTGCGTCGCTTGACCGGCTCGATTCGCTGCATCGGCTGAGTGTCGTCGCTGCTCATTCCGTCTCCTCCGCTCCCCTTCACATCCTTGCGGCGGTCTGCCGGCCGGATGCGCCCCCCAGAGGGAGAAAATTGCTCCCTGGCGGCATTTTCTATTGTTAAAGTAAAAATGATCGTCGATTGTCAACAATCAGAATGCCTCAAGACCAAGAAACAGGGAAGTATGACATGATGAACAGAAGAAACCTGATCGCCCTGGCGGCGGGCGTTGCAATGTCTGCGGGGCTGCTGCCGCACTCTGTCGCGGCCCAGACCGCGTTGGAGGAGGTGAAGGCGCGCGGCGTGTTCCGTGTGGGCATGGCGGCGGCCGACCCCTGGTTCTACAAGAATCCCAGCACCAATGAATGGACCGGCGTCGGCGTTGAAATCGGCAAGCTGATGGCGGCCGAACTGGGCCTGACCTTTCAGCCGGTCGAGACCACCTGGGGCAATTCGGTGGCCGCGCTTCAGGCGGGACAGATCGACGTGATGTATGTTCTGGACCCGACCGAGGAACGCAAGAAGGCCATAGATTTCCCCGATACGCCGCTGTTCTACTATGCCATGGGCGCCCTGACCAAAGAGGGGTTCAAGGTCGAGAACTGGCTGGATCTGAACAAGGCCGGCACCCGTGTCGGCGTGACCTTGGGCACCACGGTCGACCGGCGCCTGACAGAACAACTGCCCGAAGCGACCATCGAACGGTTCGCCAGCAATGACGAGGCGGTGGCCGCCTTTGCCGCTGGCCGGGTGGATGTGGTGTCGCAGTTTCACCCCGCGTTGATCGTGCAATCCTCGCGCCTGCGGATGGGTGTGGTGCAACTGCCCAACGAGACCGTGGCCGTCCCGACCAGCGTGGGCCTGCGCAAGGCGGCCGATCCGTCGTTCCGCGACTGGATCGACGGGTTCATTGCCAGGATCTACAACGAAGGCACCACCAACACGATCTTTCGGGACTACATTGCGACCAAGGGGATCGACCCCGACACCGTGCCAGGCATCCAGAAAGAAACCTGGTTCTGACCCCTTGGGTCCGGCATCGGCAGGGCCGCACTGGCCCTGTCTCTTTCAACCTGCACCAGGGGCCTGACTGACCTATGCCCTATGAATGGGATTTTCTTGCGGTTCTGGCGCAATGGCCGCTGCTGCTGTCGGGCCTGCTGGGCACCATCAAGATCGCGGTGATCGCCATTGCGGCGGGGGTCATTGTCGGCGGGCTGGTGGCGGCCATGCGGCTGTCACGCCTTTGGCCGGTGCGGCTGCTGGGCACGATCTATGTGGACTTCTATCGCAATACGCCCGGCATCCTGCATTTCTTCTGGTTCTACTATGCGCTTCCGGTGCTCAGCAACGTTTCGCTGGGTCCGCTGGAGGCAGCGGCGCTGGCGCTGGCCACCCAATCGGGCGCCTTCTACGCCGAGGTGTTCCGGGGCGGGATAGGGTCGATCCGCAAAGGCCAGTGGGAAGGCGCCAAGGCCCTTGGCATGATCCGTGGCCAGGCGCTGCGCCGTGTGATCCTGCCGCAGGCCGCGCGCCGCATGATCGCGCCCTTCACCGAGCGTTCGTTCGAGATCATCAAGACCACCTCGCTGGCCTCGACCCTGTCTTATGGCGAATTGCTGTATCAGGGCATGATGGTCGCCTCGATCACCTTCCGGCCGCTGGAAACCTATACCCTGCTGGCCCTGATCTACTTTGCCCTGCTGTTCAGCCTGAGTGCGCTGGCCAAATGGGGTGAATCCCGGCTTCAGGCGTATTGAGATGCAGTATCAATGGGATTTTTCGCTGATCTTCGACAACCTGCCGGTGCTGTGGCGGGGTGTGGTGGTGACGCTGCATCTTGCCGCGATGTGCCTGTTGGCAGGGCTGGCGCTGGGGTTCGTCATCGCGTTGATGCGGCTGTCGAAATTCGCCGCAGCGCGGGTGTTCGGCCGGGCCTTTGTCGAGTTTTTCCGCAACGTGCCGGCGCTGATCCAGTTGATCTGGTTCTACTATGCCTTTCCGATCCTGATCGGCGCGCAGATGAGCCCGTTCATGGCCGCCTTCCTGGGCATCACGCTGAACACGGCCGCCTTTTCGGCCGAAATCTATCGCGCGGGGATTCAGTCGCTGGAGCGCGGCCAGTGGGAAGGTGCCATGGCCATCGGCATGGGGCGGGCGCAGATCCTGCGCCGCATCATCCTGCCGCAGGTGTTCCAGCGCATGTTGCCCGCCTTCACCAACCGCGCGGTAGAGGTGGCCAAGGTCACATCGCTGGCCTCTGTCATCTCTGTGCAGGAACTCATGTATCAGGGGCGCCTGCTGTCCTCGACCTATTACCGCCCGCTGGAGATTCTGACCGCCGTGGGCTTTATCTATCTGATCGTCATCTACCCGCTCAGCCTGGCCTCGATGCTGATGGAGCGGCGGATGGCCCGCAACCAGTAAGGGCACCACGATGACCGGACCCATCCTGCGCACCATGGACCTGCGCAAATCCTTTGGCGAGCTGGAGGTGCTCAAGGGCATCGACCTGACTGTCGAACCGGGTGAGCGGATCGCCATCATCGGGGGCAGCGGGTCGGGGAAAAGCACCCTGTTGCGCTGCCTGAACTTCATGGAACTGCCAACGGCGGGCCGGGTAGAGCTGGACGGCGCCTTGATCGGTCAGGTGCAGACCGCCCGCGATGGCACCGAACGCATCACCTATGCCGAACGCGCGCTGACCCAGGTGCGCCGCCGGGTGGGGATGGTGTTCCAGCAGTTCAACCTGTTCCCGCATATGACCGTGTTGCAAAACACCATGGAGGGATTGATTACCGTGGACCGGATGCCACGGCAGCAGGCCCGCGAGCGTGCGATGGCAGAACTGGCCCGCGTCGGGCTGGCGGAAAAGCTGGGGGCCTATCCCTCGCAACTGTCGGGCGGACAGCAACAACGTGTGGCCATCGCCCGTGCACTGGCCATGCAGCCCGAGGTGCTGCTGTTCGACGAACCCACATCGTCGCTGGATCCCGAACTGGTGGGCGAGGTGCTGCGCACCATCCACACTCTTGCCGAAGAAGGGCGCACCATGTTGCTGGTGACGCATGAACTGGGCTTTGCCTACCGTTTCGCCACGCGGGTACTGTATCTGTATGACGGGCTGGTGCACGAGGAAGGCACGGCCGAACAGATCTTCCGCGCCCCGCAGCGCGAGAAAACCAGGGCGTTCATCGAGCGCTCTTCCGAATTTTCCCTGTAAGGAGGACCCAGATGGCCACCATTTCCAGCGCCCAAAGCTATGACGGCGATCCCCGCAACGATGATGTGCGTGTCTATGTGAACGGCACATTCGTGCACCGTGACAAGGCCAGCGTGTCGGTGTTCGACGCGGGCTTTGTGCTGGGCGACGGCATCTGGGAAGGGCTGCGGCTGGTCAACGGCAAGCTCTTGTCGCTGGATCAGCACATGGACCGGCTGTTCGAAGGCGCGAAGTCGATCAGCCTCGACATCGGCATGACGCGCCAGCAGGTGGTGGACGCCATTCTGGCGACCTGCGCCGAGAACGGCTTTACCCATGACACCCATATCCGCCTGATGATCACACGGGGCCGCAAGACCACGCCGAACCAGGATCCGCGCTTCATGGCGTCGGCGGCCACGGTGGTGATCGTGGCGGAACTCAAGCGGCCCCGCCAGGCGCTGGCGGACAAGGGGCTGTCGCTGTTCACCTCGACCTTCCGCTGTTCGTCGCCCGATGTGTTCGACCTGCGGCTGAATTCGCACAGCCGGCTGAACCTGATCCAGGCGCTGATCCAGGCGATTGCCGCCGGCGCGGACGAGGCGCTGATGCTGGACCCGAACGGCTTTGTCGCCAGCTGCAATTCGACCAACTTCTTCATCATCCGCAAGGGCGAGCTGTGGACCTCTCCGGGACTCTACAGCTTTAACGGGATTACGCGGGGGCATGTGGCGCGGCTCTATGGTGAACAGGTGGGGCCATCGGTGCAAAAGGATTTCACCCTGGCGCAGGCCTATTCCGCAGATGAGGCGTTCGTCACCGGCACCCTGGGCGGCGTGACGCCTGTCACCCGGATCGACGGCCATACCATCGGCGATGGCACGCCCGGCCCCCTGACGCGCGAGATTGCGCGGGTTTACTGGGAGTATGTCGCCAAGAGTTGTGCGTGATCGTGGCATGGCCTGGCAAGCCGCATAGGCCCCCGGCGGGGCAGGCAGGGATCAGACCATCGTGCTTGTCGCCGCGCTGACCGGCTGGACCGGGGTTCCGGCGCTGCACATTGGCGCCTTGCTGGTGACTGCATTGGTCGCGGGATGTGCGCGGGGCCTGTCGGGCTTCGGTGCCGGTCTGATCTTCATTCCGCTGGCCAGCATGTTGATTGGCCCGCAGATGTCGGTCGCCCTGCTGTTGATCACCGATCTGATCGGCGGCCTGCCCACGCTGCGCCCCGCCTGGCGCGAGGCAGAGCGGCGGTCGGTCCTGATCATGCTTGGTGGCGCGCTGGTGGGGATGCCGCTGGGATTTGCCGCCTTGCTCGTGCTGGACCCGGTTCTGGTGCGCTGGTGCATTTCGGTGATCGTGCTGGCGCTTCTGGCGTTGCTGGTCAGTGGTTGGCGCTGGCGCGGCGACGCAGGCCCGCCGGTGCTGGCGGCCGCAGGTGGCTGCGGCGGCATACTCAGCGGGCTTGCGCAGATCGGCGGGCCGCCAGTTGTGGCCTTTTGGCTGGGAATGCCGCGGCCGGTGGCTGTGCTGCGCGCCAACATCATGCTGTATTTCGGGCTTAGCTCGGTGGCGAGCCTGATGCTGTACGGGTTCGGCGGGTTGATCACCCCGGCGGTGCTGGCTGTTTCGGTCGTCGTCACGCCCGCCTACATGCTGGGTGTGATCCTGGGCATCCGGTTGTTCAGGGTGGCCAGTCCCCAGGTGTTCCGGCGCCTGTCGATGGTGTTGATCGGGCTGGCGGCGATCATCGGTATGCCCCTGGAATGGCCGCCGCTGCCCTGGTGAAGGACGGCGGCGGATCCGCCGCCATCCATCCGTCACGCACCATAGGGCACCCAGACCGTCTTGATCTGCGTCGCGCGTGTCAGGAATGCGCGGCCCTGGCCTTCGTCACCCGTCCAGTCGCGGGCGGCGCCGTCTTCGGCCCAGGTCTGTTTCAGGTTGCCGGCCGAGGCTTCCTCGATCATGCGCCCGCCTTCGGCGGTGCCGAAATACCAGACCGCATCGACATCGGAATGATCAGCCAACGTGCGCGCCAGCGCGTCGCGTTCGCCCGAGACGATGTTGACCACGCCCCCCGGCACATCCGATGTGTCGAGCACCTGATACAGGTCGGTCGCCGCCAGCGGATGCAGTTGCGACGGCACCGCCACAACCCGATTGCCCATGGCGATCGCAGGCAGCACCAGCGACACGAACCCCAGCAGCGGCAGCGCCAGCGGACAGGCGATGCCCACAACGCCCAGCGGCTCTGGTATGGCCAAGGTCACATGCGCCGATTTCGTCGCCTGCACCGCGCCATCGAATTTGTCGGCCTGCGCGGCATACCAGAAGATGCGGCGGATCGCGGTGTCCACCTCGGTCCGGGCGGCGCCTTGGGTCTGGCCAAAGCTGTGCAGACGGTCCTGGAATTCGCTGGCGCGGGCCGACAGGTTTTCGGCCAGGAAATACAGCACCTGCGCGCGGTTGTGCCCGGTTTGCGCCCCCCAGCCCTTGGCGGCATGGGCGGCCTCGACCGCGTTGCGGATGTCTTTGCGGTTGCCCAGTGGCGCCAGCCCGACCGCACCTTTTGCCCCTGGCACGGCATAGGAATAGCCACTGTCCGGGCGGGCTTGCTTGCCCCCGACATACAGCTTGGCGGTGCGGTCGATGGGGGTGGCAGGCAGGCTTTCGGCCGGGGTGGCGACGGGGGCCGGGGGCGCGGTTTCAGGGCGTTTGGCCTGTGGCCGGGCGGTGGCCAGATAGGCCGCCATGCCCGCCCGCCCGCCTTCGCGCCCGAACCCGCTTTCGCGCATTCCGCCAAAGCTGGCACCGGCGTCAAAGACATTGGCCGCGTTGATCCAGACGACTCCGGCCTTGACCTTCCCGGCGATGTCCAGACACAGGTTGATGTTCTCGGACCAGATCGAGGCGGCCAGCCCATAGCGCGTGTTGTTGGCCAGCGCGACCGCATCGTCGGGCGTGCGGAACGTGCTGAGCGTGACGACCGGGCCAAAGATTTCCTCGGTCGCCAGGACAGAGGCGGGTTCAACCCCGGTTGCCAGGGTTGCGGGGTAATAGCAGCCCTCGGGGGCCGTGCCCTGATGCAGCTCTGCCCCTTCGGCCCGGCCCTGATCCACCAATGCGCGGATCCGCTGTAGCTGGACGGGATGGACGATGGCGCCGATGTCGGTGTTCTTGTCCAGCGGGTCGCCCACGATCAGGCCGGACATGCGGCGGCGCAGCAATTCGGTAAAGCGCGGGGCCACGGCCTCGGCTACCAGAATGCGCGATCCGGCACAGCAGACCTGGCCCTGATTGAACCAGATCGAATCCACCACACCCTCGACGGCGGCATCCAGATCGGCATCGGCAAAGACGATCAAGGGAGATTTGCCGCCCAGTTCCAGCGTCAGCGCCTTGGCCGATCCGGCGATCTGGCGCCGGATCAGACGGCCCACCTCGGTCGATCCGGTAAAGGCCACCTTGTCCACGCCCGGATGCCCGGTGAGTGCCGCGCCGGTGGTGCCATCGCCGGTGACGATGTTCAGCACCCCCTTGGGCAAGCCTGCCTCGCGCGCGATTTCGGCAAAGGCCAGCGCGGTCAGCGGGGTGTATTCGGCGGGTTTCAGCACCACGGTATTGCCGGCGGCCAGGGCGGGCGCCACCTTCCACGCCAGCATCAGCAGCGGAAAGTTCCACGGGATCACCTGCCCGCACACCCCATGCGGGGCGGCGCCGGGGAATTCGTCGGCCAGCACCTCGGCCCAACCCGCATGGTGATAGAGATGGCGGATGACGAGCGGGATGTCGATGTCGCGGCTTTCGCGGATCGGCTTGCCGTTGTCGATGGTTTCCAGCACCGCCAGAAAGCGCGCGTGCTGCTGCAAATGCCGGGCCAGGGCATAGAGGTGCCGCGCCCGATCATGCCCGGACAGCGCGGCCCATTTCGGTTGGGCGGCGCGGGCCGCCTTGACGGCGGCGTCCACATCCTCGGCGCGGCCTTGCGAGACGCGGGCGATGTCTGCGCCCGTCGCCGGGTTGGTCACGGCAAAAGTGTTGGCCGGCGCGGTGAAGGCCCCGTTGATGAAATGCCCAAAGCCTGCGGCGTGCCGGGCCAGCCACTCGCGCACCACGGCGCTGTCTTCGGGGGCGGTGCCATAGTCGAGACGGGTCAGGAGTTCGGTGATCTTGGTCATGTCGTGGTCCCCTTACGCCAGCGCCAGCCGCGAGGCGGACGCATAGCGCCCGGTGACGAAATGTTCGAGCTGTCGTTCGATGTCGCCCAGCATGGACGATGCCCCCAGCCGGAACAGATGCGGATCCAGCCAGTCGTTGCCCATTTCTTCCTTCATCAGGATTTGCCAGCTAAGTGCATCCTTGGCCGATTTCATGCCGCCCGCGGGTTTGAACCCCACACGGTGCCCGGTTGCGTCGCGGTAGTCGCGCAGGGCGCGCACCATCGTCAGGCTGACGGGCAGGGTGGCATTCACCCCTTCCTTGCCGGTCGAGGTCTTGATGAAATCCGCCCCCGCCTGCATGGCCACCATCGAGGCGGCGTAGACATTCGTCAGGGTCTGCAATTCCCCCGTGGCCAGAATGGCCTTGAGATGCGCGGCCCCGCAGGCTTCGCGCATCTGGCGGATTTCGTCGTGCAGCGCCTGCCAGTTGCCGGTCAGCACATGTTCGCGGGTGATCACGATGTCGATCTCGTCCGCGCCCTCGCCCACGGCATAGCGGATTTCGGCCAGACGCAGCGGCAGCGGCATCAGTCCTGCCGGGAACCCGGTGGCGACCGAGGCAACGGGAATGCCCGATCCGCGCAGCGCACGGACCGCATGGGGCACCATGGTCGGATAGACGCAGACCGCCCCCACCGTCAGGCCAAAGTCGGCCAGGCCCAATCCGTCGAGGATATGCGGGGCCAGTGGTCTGCGTGCCTTGGCACACAGCCGGTGCACGCGGTCGGCCGTATCGTCCCCGGCCAGGGTCGTCAGGTCGATGCAGCGCACCGCATTGACCAGCCATGCCGCCTGTGCCGCCTTCTTGATGCTGCGCCGGGCGATCATCGAGGCCGCGCGGCGTTCGGCTGCGCTGCGGTTGACGGCGCGGCCCTGGAACATCTGATGGCCAAGCGGCATTCCGGGATTGCGCGGGTCATTCGTGCCTGGGGGGTGCGCGGCCGGTTCAACGGTCATCTAGGGGCTCCAGTTCGCAAACATCGGTCTGTGTCGG
Source organism: Gemmobacter megaterium (assembly GCF_900156815.1). Taxonomy (GTDB): domain Bacteria; phylum Pseudomonadota; class Alphaproteobacteria; order Rhodobacterales; family Rhodobacteraceae; genus Wagnerdoeblera; species Wagnerdoeblera megaterium. Next base: position 235,760 of record NZ_FTOT01000003.1, on the reverse strand, counting down.
GGCGCGGTCGGTCGGGCGTCTGGGCCGCGGTTCGCGCGGAGGGGCCGCCGCCTTCGCTGGCGCATTGCCTGTCCCGCAAGGGTTGTCGTGTGTCATGTGCCATGTTCTTTCGCGCGGTTGTCCAGAGAATGCCGGAGCGGCGTCCGAACGTCCACTGCCTGTTGCGGGGTATCGGTGGGGGTGGTGGCCAGGCGCGACCCGGCGCCCATCCACAGATCCCGGTCCGGGCGCCTGCTGCGGTCGTTCCGGGTGCCCGGCGACCCTGCGGATTCCCGGTGCGGCGGGTGAGAAACCGCCACTATGTGGCGGAACTCTTGCGATCCGACCGCCACATGGTGGCTGTTGGTCGCGGCCGTCCGGCGGGCCGTTGACCGATGCGGGCCTGGGATCGGCGGATGTGTAGTCGTGTGTCAGGGCGCACAGACCTGCGGCCTTGCGCGTGTTTAGATGTGTGCCTGATATTGAGCCGACCTCTGGTATCCTTGTATTTCCCCTTCAGGCCGGGATCCGGCCTTGGCAGGTGTCGCGGTGCCTGAACCGCAGGAGTGCCGAATATATGCGCTTGACATGTGGTGTTCATGGCTGAATGGTCTGACGTAAAGCGTCACTATGTGGATGCTACTGTTCGCGTGCCAGTCAGAGAATGGTTTGGGAGGACCAGATCGACTGCCTTGCCGGCCAGGCTGGATATGTCAGTTGCGCCGGTGGACCTGCCCCTGGCGAGGGCAGGGCGGAAGATCAGACAGCGGGAGGACGACATGCTCAGCTTTGGGCTGGTCGCGGTCGCGGCCGGAATCGTTGCGCGCTTTGCCGTCAGCCGTGGCGGCGGGACCGGACGAGGCCGGGCGGTGCGCGTGCCCGTGCGGGTGCAGGCCCGCACGCCGCGCACCCCTGTCAGATGATCGCCATGGGCAAACGGTCGTCGGCATCAGGGGCAAGGGGGCCACGATCGCGAAAGATCCGGCCCTTCATTCGTCGGCCAAAAGGACCAGGACATGACCACGCCAAGGCTTGAGGGCAGGATTGCCGTGATCACCGGCGGCGCCAGTGGCATCGGCCAGGCGGTGGCGCAACGCTTTGCCGAAGAAGGGGCCGACATCCTGTTGACCGATCTTGCGCCCTGCGATGCGACGGTTGCCCTTGTGCAGGGTCTGGGGCGCAAGGCGCATCAGATGCGGATGGACGCGACTTCCGAGGCAGATTGCGACCGTATGGTCGAAATGGCCGTGCAGGTCTTTGGCCGCATCGACGTGGCGGTGTTCTCTGCCGGGGTCAAGACCTTGCCAGAGGCGCCCCGGCCGGGCGTCGACCCGGCCAAGGCGACACAACTGGTCCACATGTCGGTCGAGAATTTTCGCAAGGTGATCGACGTCAATGTCACCGGCGTCATGCTGGGCAGCCGCGCGGTGGCCCGACAGATGCTGGCGCAGGGCACCGGGGGGGCGATCGTCAACATCGCTTCGACGGCGGGGCGGATTCCATTGGCGGGGGGCGGATCCTACTGCGTGTCCAAGGCGGGCGTCATCATGCTGACCAAGGTCATGGCGCTGGAGCTGGCGCAGACCGGCATCCGGGTGAACGCGGTCGGCCCCGGTTATACCTCGACGCCGATGTGGGACGCGCCCGAAGACTCCGATGCCTATCGCCGCGCCATGTCCATCACCCCGATGCAGCGCAATGGCACGCCGCGTGAACAGGCCGATGCCTGCCTCTATCTCGCCTGCGACGAAAGCTCGTTCATGACGGGCCAGACCCTGCACCCGGCCGGCGGCCAGTTCACCGGCTGATCCAATCCTACAGGAGGCTCCATGACACATCAGCGAATTGCGGTCGTCACCGGCGCGGCCAGCGGTATCGGCAAGGCCTGCGCCGAACGGCTGGCCGCCGATGGCTGGCACGTCGTTTGCGCCGATATCCAGCTTGAGGCAGCCCGCGTCGTGGCCGGGCAGATCGGCGGCACCGCCCGCCAACTGGACGTGACCGACGAGGCCGCGACCGAGGCGCTGGCCGAGGATCTGTGGTCGGCGCTTGGCCCGGTTTCGGCCTGTGTCGCCTGCGCCGGGGTTCTGCAACCCTGGGATCGCCCGCACGAGTTGGACATGAAGGTCTTTGACCGCGTGCTGGACGTCGATTTTCGCGGCGTGTTCCTGACGGCCAAGGCGTTTGGCACCCGGATGGCCCAAGGCGATGGCGGGGCGCTGGTGCTGATTTCGTCCTGCGCCGCCTTCCGCTCTACCCCGCTGCACGCCTATGGCCCCGCCAAGGCCGCCGTCGTGGCCCTGACCGAGACGCTGGCCGCCGAATGGGGCCGGTCGGGGGTGCGGGTCAACGGGGTGGCCCCTGCCTATACCTTGACCGAAGTGATCGAGAAACAGGCCCGCGAGGGGATGCGCGACCTGAGCACGTTCGGGGCCGACCTGTTGATCGGTCGGGCGATCCGCCCGGCGGAAATCGCGGCCCCGGTCAGCTTTCTGCTGTCGGGCGGGGCCAGCGCGATCACCGGCATCACGCTGCCGGTCGATGGCGGGCTGCTCGCCTCGGGGGTCTGGGCCTCTTACGGGGGGATCCGTCCGGCCTATGCGCCCGTCGACTGACGCTATTCCAGAACCGGGCCGCATCAACGGCACGAACCCACAACAAGGAGGAAATCTGATGACACATCTGGCATTCAAACTCGGGGCCGCTGCCCTGCTGTCCACGGCCCTGGCCGTCCCGGCCGTCGCGCGCGAGGTCAGCTATTCCCACGGCTTTGCCACCGGATCGGCTGTCGGTGTCGCGGCGGTCGATTTCGCCAATGCCGTCGCCGAAAAGTCGGGCGGCGACCTGACGGTCCGCGTCTATCCCATGACGCTGATGAACCTGATCGAGACCGGGCCGGGCGTGCGCGACGGTCTGGCCGATATGGGCTATGTGCTGGCGCCCTATTATGCAGCCGACTATCCGCATTACAGCCTGCTGCACGAACTGACCATGTCGATCAACCTGCGCGAGATGACCGGCAAGGAAAGCCTGGCCTATGCCGGGGCGATCACCGAATTCGCCTTTCATGACTGCCCCGGATGCCAGGCCGATTTCGCCAGGCAGAACCAGATCTATCTCAGCGGTGCCACCTCGTCGGTCTATTCGCTGCTGTGCAACAAGCCGGTGGTGACCGAAGCCGACATGCGCGGCAAGAAGGTGCGCGCGGGCAGCCCGAGCTTTTCGCGCTTTTCCGAGCATTTCGGGGCAACCGGCATCCAGATGGCGGCAAACGAGGTGTTCGAGGGCCTGAGCCAGGGGGTGCTGGATTGTGCCATGCTGTCGGCGCCCGAGCTGACGACCTACAGTCTCAAGGATGTGGTCACGGATGTGACCATCGGCGTGCCGGGCGGCATCTATGCCGGTGCGGCGGTGGGGAACATGAACATGGACAGTTGGCGGTCGCTGACCGACGATCAACGCGCCGCCATGCTGTGGGGGGCCAATGTGCTGTCGGCTGACATTTCGTGGAACTACTACGCGCAGGATGCCGAGAACATCCAGATGGCCCGCGACAAGGGCATCAACATCCACGAAGCCTCGCCCGAGTTCCGCGAGAAGATCCGCGCCTATGTGACCGGGGATCTGGACGGCGTCGCGCGCATCTTTGAAACCACCTATGGCGTGGCCGATGCGGCGGCGGTCAAGGAACAGTTCATGCCGGTGCTGGAAAAGTGGTATGGTCTGGTCGAGGGCGTCGAGACCCGCGAAGATCTGCGGACGCTGTTCTGGGATCAGATCTATGCCCGCGTCGACCCCGCCGCCTACGGCATGTGATCACGCCTCAAGGCATGGCAGGGCGCCCGATGGCAAATCGCCGACGGGCGCCCCATCCAATGACAGGACAGACAGATGAGCTTAATCGGGCGGACGATCTCGGGGCTGAATGGCCTTGCCACCGCGATATGTGCAGCCGTCGTGCTGCTGCTGGTGTTTCACGTCACGCTGGAAGTCGTGATGCGCTATGTTGTCGGAATGCCTTTGAAGGGCACCATCCAGTTCGTATCGCTGTATTACATGACGGCGATCACCTTTCTGGCGCTGGGTGTTGTCGAGCAGCGCGACAGCCACGTCGTGGTCGAGGTGCTGTCCAACACTCTGGGTCCGCGCGGTCTGGCCGTCTGCGTCGCCATCGGGCTGGTGCTCAGCGCGGCGACGGCGGCAGGTCTGGCCTGGCGCACCTGGGGCGAGGCGATGAAGCAGTTCCGCGGCGGGGCATTCGTCATGGAAGGCGGGTTCGTGCTGCCCACCTGGCCCACCTATTTCTTTCTGCCGGTCGGGTTCGGGCTGATGCTGATCGTGGCGTTGTACCGGCTGGGATGTCTGGCCACCGGGCGCCCTACCGGATTCGTGACCCATGGGTTCGATCCGGGTGCCCCGGTGTTCGATGATCCGCCTGCGGCGGCCGATGGCAAGGGGCGCTGAGGCATGACCGACCTTCAGATCGCCTTTGCCTTCATCTCGCTGCTGGTGGTTCTGCTGCTGATCCGGGTGCCCATCGGGGTTGCGCTGATCTCGGTGTCGTTCACGGGCATCGGCACCTTGCTGAACTGGAAGATCGCCTGGGGTACGCTGGGCGTGATCCCCTATCATTTCGCGTCCAGTTGGCTGCTCAGTTCGGTGCCCGCGTTTCTGTTCATGGGCTTCCTGTGCTATCACGCGCGGCTGACCGAAGGGCTGTTCCACGCCGCCCGCATATGGCTTGCCGGGCTGCCCGGAGGGTTGGCGGTGGCGTCGGTTTTCGGCTGTGCCGGCTTTGCCGCCGTGACCGGATCGTCGGTGGCCTGTTCGGCGGCCATGGGCAAGATCGCCGTGCCCGAGATGATGCGCAACCGCTATAGCGCAGAGCTGGCCACCAGCACGGTGGCGGCGGGCGGCACCATCGGCGCGCTGATTCCGCCGTCGATCCTGATGATCCTGTATGGTGTGATCGCGCAGGTGCCGGTGCACGACCTGTTTCTGGCTGGCGCCGGGATCGGCATCCTGACGATGTTCGCCTATTGCGCGGTGATCATGCTGCGGGTCAAGGCGAACCCCGAACTGGCCCCGCCGCTGGTCGGCGAGGTGATTACCGGGCGGGATCGCCTGCTGGCGCTGGCCGAGATCTGGCCGGTGCTGCTGATTGCCCTGGGCGTCTTCGGGGGGCTGTTCTCGGGCGTGTTCACCCCGACCGAGGCGGGCGCCATTGGCGGCTTTCTCTCGCTTGTGGTGGCCTTGGCCAAGCGCACACTCGGGTGGCGCGTGTTGTGGATGACGATCATTGAAACGGTCATCACGACCGCCTCGCTGATGATCATTGCCATCGGGGCCAGCATGTTGACCCGCTTTCTGGCATTGTCCGGCGCGGGCGAGGCGCTGTCAGGCGCGATCCTTGGGCTGGGATCCGAGCCGGTGGTGATCATCCTGATGATCTGCCTGGTCTATCTGCTGCTGGGGATGTTTCTGGAACCCATCGGGGCCATGCTGCTGACGCTGCCGATCTTTCTGCCGGTGGTCGATCAATCGGGCTATTCGCTGCTGTGGTTCGGCATTCTGCTGACGAAGCTGCTGGAAATCGGAATGATCACCCCGCCGATCGGGATGAACGTCTTTGTCATCAAGGGCGTGGTCGGCAATCTGACCAGCCTTGGCACCATCTTTCGCGGGGTTGCCTGGTTCATCGTGGCGGATTTCGTGCTGATCGCGCTGATGATCGCCTTTCCGGCACTGGTGCTGTTCCCGGTGTCATAGGCGCAGGCACGCCCTTGGCAGCCTTGTGCCCTGGCGCGGAACCCCGTCGCGCCAGGGCCGGGACGTCAGCTTTCGGCCACCAGCCTCGAACATGCGATGAAGCGCATGGCGATATGCGACATGGCGCGGCGGGCGGGGGTGATCAGCGACAGGCTGCGGTTCAGATGCAGATCCGCGACAGGCAGGAACGCAAGCCGGGGATCATCGAACAGTGTCACCGCCTTGCGGGGCAGCAACCCTATACCGACGCCAGCCCGGATCAGGCAAAGCTGGCCGAAGGTTGACTGCACCCGCAATGTGCCCTGGCGCAGTGCCGCGGGCAGGGCGGCGTGCTGCGCCAGCAGGCGGGCGGTGCCGGTGGTTTCCTCCAGATGGATCAGGCTGTCGGGGTCGATGTCGGCCAGACGCAGCGGGCGGTCCAGCCGCGTCAGCGGGTGGTCCCTTGCAACGGCGAGCCCGATGGGATCCAGCGCGATCTCTTGCCGGTCCAGCAGGGGAGAGGTGCCGGAATACCCGGCTATCGCCAGATCCAGGTCACCATCGGCCACCTGGCGCGCCAGTTCATCGGCTGGCCCATCGTGCAGCGTTATCTGGATGCGCGCATGGTCGCGGCGAAAGCGCAGGATCGCAGGGGCGACCAGATCGGCGATGGTCGAGGGAGATGCGCCCAGCATCAGCCGCCCGCGCTCCAGGTTGGCGCTGTCTTCCAGCCGGTCCAGCGCCCGGTCCAATGCGTCGATCAGCGGCCGGGTTTCCTCCAGAAAGGCCAGCGCGGCAGGGGTCATCTGCGGCGGGCGCATCCGCCGGTCAAACAGCGCGACCCCTGCGCTGTCTTCCAGTTGGCGGATCGTTTCGCTCAGCGCCGAGGGCACGACGCCCAGGCGGTTGGCGGCGCGCGCAAACGACCCTTCTTGCCGGATTGCATGAAGGGCGCGCAGATGGCGCAGGTTCAGGTTCGTATTCTGCGAATTTATCTTCATTATATTCCAGTATGGCGAAAAGCAGATCTGTGGTTCAAGCGCAAAACAATGCCGGAGCCCGCGATGATCGCCCATCAGCCGATCCATACCCTGCCCGAAGCCTTGCAGGCCGCCGGTTTCGCGGGGCAGATCGAAACCGACAGCGCCCTGCGCGCCGCGATGGCCACCGACAATTCGGTGTATCAGATCACCCCCGATTTGGTTGTCGCGCCGCGCGATGCGGCGGATGTCGTGCGCGTGTTGCAGGTTCTGCAAGATCCCGCCTTTGCCGATGTCGCCCTGACCCCACGGGGGGGCGGCACCGGAACGAATGGCCAGAGCCTCAATCGCGGGCTGATCCTTGATCTGCGCCGCCATATGACGCGCGTGCTGGAGATCAATGCCAAAGACGGCTGGGCCGATGTCGAGCCGGGCGTGGTTCTGGATGCGCTGAACGATGCGCTGCGCCCGCATGGCTGGTTCTTTGCGCCGGAAACCTCGACCTCGACCCGCTGCACCATCGGCGGGATGGTGTCGACGGACGCCTCGGGCAAGGGGTCGCGCATCTATGGCAAGACATCCGACAATGTGCTGGGGCTGGAGGTGGCGCGGCCAGAGGGGCTGCTGTCCAGCCTTGGCCCGGCCCCGGACTGGGCAGTGCCGGTCTTGGCACAGGCCGAGCGGGCCGCCCGCGAGGGCAAGGCCGCCTTTGTCGCCAATACCCCGCGCCTGAACCGTCGCTTTACCGGCTATGACCTGGACAGGGCATGTTCCGAAGGCGGCGGGTTCGACTGGTGGCGGCTGTTTCTGGGGGCCGAGGGGACGCTGGGGCCGATCACGCGGATCCGGGTCAAACTGCGGCGGATCGAGCCGGAAAAGCGGCTGATCGTGGCAGGTTTTGCCACCTTCCGCGATGCGCTGGCTGCGGCGACGCCCCTTCTGGCCGATGATCCGACGGCCATCGAGGTGATGGATGAATGGGTGCAGCGCATCGCGCAAGAGGCGGGGATTCTGGCCGGCCTGCCCCCCGCGCTGCGCCCAGAGGGGCCGGTGGCCTATGTGTTCGTAGAGTTCAACGGCCATGATGCCGCCGGGATCGACGCGCGCGTTGCCACCTGTCTGGACCGGCTGCGCGCCCTGCCGGGGCAGGTCGCGCTGTATCAGGCGCGGGATCTGGCCGAGATCCGGCGGCTCTGGGCGATCCGGTCGGCGGGGGTGGGGCTGCTGGCCAAGGTGGACGGGCCCAGCCGCCCCGTCGCCTTTGTCGAGGATTGCGTGGTGCCGCCGGAAAACCTGCCCGCCTTTGTCGATGACTTTCTGGACGTGCTGCGTGACAACGGGTTGGGCTTTGGCATTTACGGCCATGTCGATGTGGGTTGTCTGCATATCCGCCCGGCGCTGAACATCGACTCGGCCACCGACCGGGCGCGGCTGGTGGCGGTGTCGGATGCGGTTTTTGCCCTGACCCGCAAGCATGGCGGGATCTTCTGGGGCGAACATGGCAAGGGGATGCGCGGCGCCTATCTGCCCGAGTGGATCGGCCCCGCCGCCTATGCCGCGCTGCAAGGGGTCAAGGCTGCCTTCGACCCGGCAGAGCGGTTCAACCCCGGCAAGCTGGTCACGCTGCGCCGGGACCGGATGGGCATAGCGACCACGCCGTTCCGCCCCTTCAACGCGCCTGACGGGGATGCGCTGGACAAGGCGTTCCGCTGTAACGGCAATGCGCAATGTCTCAGCTATCAGGCGGCCACGCCGATGTGCCCGTCGTTCAAGGCGACCGGCGACCTGCGCCAATCGCCCAAGGGCCGGGCCGATGCCTTGCGGGCCTGGAAATCGGGTGGCGCGGTGGCGGAGGCCGATCTGCTGGCCGTGCTGGACAGTTGCCTTGGCTGCAAGGCCTGCGCCAGCACCTGTCCGGTGCAGGTGGACATTCCCTCGATGCGGACCGCATTCTATCAAAGCCATTACAGCCGCCATACCCGCCCGCTGCCGGATCGCCTGACGCTGTTGGCAGAGCGCCACAGCGGGGTGGCACTGCGGGTGGCGGGGCTGGCGCGGCCGCTGTGGCCCCTGCTGCGGCCCATGGCGGAACGGCTGTTGGGCGCGGTCGATCTGCCCGAGAGGCTGGCCCGGCCGGTGCCCCGACACGACAGGATCGCGCTGGCCGATCTGGGCAAGCCCTTGCCCGCCGGCACGGTGCTGCTGTGGCAGGACTGGTTCACAGCGCTGTTCGACGGCCAGGTGGCGCTGGATGCCGTGGCGGGATTGCGCGCGCTTGGCTATCGTCCCCTGGTCGTCGGGATGCACCCGGCAGGCAAGGCGGCGCAGTCACTTGGGGCGCAGGGGGCCTTTGATGCGATGGCGGCGCGGCTGGTGGCGGCGTTGACCCGCGCGGCGGCCAGTCAGGTGCCGATGATCGGGCTGGATCCGGCCTTTGTGATGCACCTGCGCCAGGATTACCCCAAGGCCGGATACGCCCCGCCCGCCCTGATGTTGCCGCAGGAATTTCTGTCCGCCGAACTTGCGGCGGGCAGGCGGTTTCCCTCGGTGGTGCAAGGGGATGGCCCGCAACCGCGGATCCTGTCGCATTGTACCGAGACCACCGCCCTGCCCGAGGCGGGGGCGCAATGGGCGCAGGTCTTTGCCGCGATCGGGCTGAAGGCGGTGCCCGAAGCGACGGGCTGCTGCGGCATGGCGGGGCTCTTTGGCCATCAGGCGCGGCATCAACCCGTCTCGCGCCGGTTGTTCGACATGTCCTGGCGACCCCATGTCGAAGCGGCCGCGCCCGTCGTCGCCACCGGCTTTTCCTGCCGGTGCCAGGCGGAACGGCTGTCCGGCCGGGCGCTGCGCCATCCCCTGGCCCTTGTGGCAGAGGCATTGGGCAACGCCCCTGCCGCCTAGGCCCTGTCGTCAGGTGCGGGTGCATCCGTCGCGGGGGCCAGAACCAGCTCTGCCCCCGCCTGGGCCAAGGCCCGCGCAATGCCGGGCGGTGGCGGCGCATCGGTGACAAGCCGGGTGATCTGCGCCAGGCTGGCGACCGGAAACACCGCCGGTTTCAGCATCTTGGTCCGGTCGGCAAGCACGGTCAGCCTGCGCGCGCGGGCGATCATGGCGATGGCCACCTCGGCCTCGCGTTCGTCGAAATCCAGAACCCCGCTTTCCTGCACACTGCCTACGGTCAGCACGACATGATCCGCCCGGTATCCGCCGATCTGTTGAAGCGTCATGCGGCCGACCAGTTCCATCATTTCGGGCAAAAGCTCTCCGCCCAGCAGGTGGATGCGGTGGCGGTCCGGGTCTTCGCCAAGGATGCGCGCGACCTCCAGCGAATTGGTGATCACGGTCAGATCGCGCCGGGCCGCCAGTGCATGGGCAAAGGCAATGGTCGTGGTGCCCGCGTCGATGAACAGCGATGCGCCGTCCTCGAACAGGGCAGCGGCGGCCTGGGTCAGCGCCTGCTTGCCCGCGCGGTTGTGCAGCAGGCGGGTGCCAAAGGCGTCTTCGCCAGGCGCATCGGCGGGGGCAGGGCAGATCAGTCGCGCCCCGCCATGAAAGCGGCGCAAGCGATTGGCATCCTCCAGATCGACCAGATCCCGCCGGATGGTGGCTTCGGATGTGCCCATGGCGCGGGCCAGAGAGTCCACTGTCTGACGGCCATGATCACGCAGCAGGCGCAAAATCTGTTCCCGGCGATGGTTCGGTTGCATGGGTATCCTGTCTGGACATGACATCGGGGCAGGGTCTGTCAGGGCGGTGGGAAACTCAACCCCCCTGGCCGGTCTTCGGGTGGATCACACCGCGCGCGGGCCGTGCCAGGCGCGGGCCCGTGGGACCGCCTGCGCGAACCGCGCGCGCCAGTCGCTGGCCTGGCCGTCCAGCGGATCGTGCATCGTCTGTTCGGCGGCGCTATCGGGCAGCCGCCAGTCCAGCGCATGGGCGCAAAGCTGCGCGGTGCCCAGGGCCGACACCTCGTCCATCCGGCGGGTGGCCACCTGTCCTCCGGTGGTACTGGCCAGAAACCGGCAGAAATACGGGCTGCGCGACAATCCCCCGTCAATGGCGATGGGATGGGACAGCGCGCCATGACGCCCCAGAAGATCGGTGATATCAGCCGTCAGCAGGGCGACGCCTTCCAGAAGCGCCTGACAGATGTCGCGCCGGGTTGTCGTCGGCCCCATGCCGATCAGCAGCGGGGCGGCCTCGCGGTCCCAATGCGGCGCGGCAAGGCCGGAAAAGGCGGGAACAAACACCAGCCCCCGGCTGATCGCGGGGAGCGCGTCGAATGCGGCGAAATCCTCCAGCCCCGAGGCCAGACCGGCCTGCACCGCCCATTCGACCGCCGATCCCGCGTCATAGACCCCGCCGTCCAGTGCAAAGACCGGACCATCGCCCAGATCCCAGCCAATGGTCGGCAACAGACCGGGCGGCGGATCGGGCCGCCGCCCGGTGACAGCCAGCGCAAAGGCGCCGGTGCCAAAGGTGATCTTGGCCTGTCCGGGAACCCGGCAGCCATGGCCGAACAGCGCCGCCTGCTGGTCGGTGATGCTGGCCAGGACGGGCACGCCGCCGCAGCGCCCGAACGGGCCGACCGTCGGGCGGATGGGCGGCAGGCATTCCGGCGGCACCCCGAACAGCGCGCATAGCTCGTCGTCCCAGATCTGGCGCCCCAGATCCATCAGCCCTGTGCGCGAGGCGGTGCTGGGATCGGTGGCGCAATGGCCGGTCAAGTGGCGCAGAAAGAACGCATCCGTGGTGCCAAGCCGCAGGTGCCCGGCCGCGTGGGCGGCCCGGATCTCCGGCATCTGCATCAGCCAGCCCAGCTTGCTGGCCGAAAAATAGGACTCCAGCGGCAACCCGCTGCGGGACTGCACCCAATCCCCATGGCCCGCCTGGCGGAGTGCCGCGACCTGCGCGTCGGTCCGGCTGTCCTGCCAGACGATCACCGGGGACAGCGGCGCGCCGGTCCGGGCATCCCAGGCCAGACAGCTTTCGCCCTGATTGCAAAGCCCTATGGCGGCCAGCGGCCCGGCGCTGTCGATCAATGCGCGCAGGTTGGCCAACAGCTCGGACGGGTCATGCTCGACCCAGCCGGGATGCGGGTGGTGCTGGCGGTGGCGTGCCGCTCCAAGGATCCGCGCTGTTCCGTCACGTGCCAGCAGCAGCCCGCGGGTGGAGGTGGTGCCCTGATCAAGCGCCAGAATGGGGGTCATCGCGTGGCCTGTTCGGTGATCGAAAGGATGGCCGTTTCCCCGGAGGGAAGCGTGGGGATCCGGGCCGGGGCGATCAGGATCCGCCGTTCGGGCCAGCCGGTCAGGCGGCGCGACCACAGCTCTGCCCCCGTCGCATCGCGCAGCACCAGCCGCCCATGAACGTGCCGGGTGACGCGCAGCTGCAACTGGGGGTGGGCTGCATGTCTGGCGCCCGGTATCACATTCTGGGGCAGGCACAGACGCAGGGGCCCGGTTGTGGCAATGCGCAGGCCGGTGTCGGCAGGGGGCAGGTCGCCCGCCAGATCCCGCAGAATCGCGCGGGCGGTGCGCTGGCCTTCGGCCCAGGCCCAGCCTGCCGTCTCCACGCCGCGCAGCACATTGCCTGCCGCATAGATCCCCGGTTGCGAGCAGCGCCCGAAGCTGTCGATCTCTGGTCCCTGGCTTGCAGGGTCGATGCGCAGCCCGGCCATGCGCGCCAGGCTGGAGTCGGGGGTGAAGGCGCCGGTCAGCAGCAGCCCGTCGCAGTCGATCCGTTGGACGGAGCCATTGGCATGGCGCAGGGCGACGGCCTGCACTTGATCACGCCCGTGAATGTCGATGATCCGGGTGTTGAGGTGGCACGGCACACCCATCAGGCGCGGCAACAGGCCAACAGGCCAGCGCGCAACCGGATGCGCCCCGGCCTCGATCAACGCCAGGGGCCGGATGCCAAGATGGCGCAGCGTCAGCAGGGCCGAGGCCGCGACAAGTTCGCTGCCCAGCACCACGGGGCGCTGAAACGGCACAAGTCCGCCCGAACCGGCGCCCGGCCCATAGGCCAGACCTTGCAGCGCGCCGGTGGTCAGGATCCCGCGCATGGGCCGTTCGCCGGGAAGGAGCCGTGCCGCGCGGCTGGCCTCGCGCAGGCCGGTGGCGAGCAAAAGCCGACGGTAGGCCATGCACCGCACTCCGTCCGGCGTGGCAACGTGGACCCCTGCGGCAGTGATCTGCACGGCGGAATGATTGGCAAGGATCCTGGCGCCCGCGCGTTCCGCGGTTGCCACAAGGCGCGCGGCATAGGCCCGCCCGCCCATGATGCGATGAAACTCGCGCATCCCAAAGGGCGAGTGCCCGCAAAGCCGGGGCATACCCCCGGCCACCGTCGCGCGGTCCAGAACCACGACCGACAGGCCCGCCGCAGCGGCGGTTGCTGCCGCGCCCAGGCCCGCAGGCCCTGCGCCGATGATCAGCAGATCGACGGGGGGCAGGCTATCCATTCCGGCGTTCCCTTGGCAGGGCCAGCGGCGGTGTCAGATGCCCCGCTGTCAGTTCGGCAAGCCGCGCATGGCAACCAAAGCCCTGACACCGGCCCATGGCACAGCGCGTCCGCCGCCGCAGGCCGCCAAAATCGCCGGGGGGCAGGTCTGCATGCAGCGCAGCCTCGATTTCGCGCCGTGTCACCAGTTCGCAATGGCACACGATCTCGCCATAGCCGGGGTGTTGCCAGTCGCGGGGCAGATGCTCGGCCAGATTGGGCATCATGGGCGGGGGCTGCGGCGGCGGGGCGGTGTCGGGCAGGGCGCACAGGTCGAACACATGGGCCGCTATCCCCAGCGCCGCCGTCAACCCGGTGGACCGGATGCCGCCCACAGTGATGAAACCGCGCCCCGGTTCGGCGTGGATGCGGTAATGCTTGGCGTCCGATGCGGGGCGCAACCCGGCATAGACCGCCGTGACAGGCATGTTCTTCAGCGCCGGGATCATGGTTTCGGCGCGCTGCATCAGGGCGGTCAGCGCCTCAGGGTCCACCGTGGCGCGGTCGCGATCCGGCTGATCCTCGGCGGTGGGGCCGACCAGCAGATTGCCAAAGATGGTCCGGGTCAGCACCACGCCCTTGGTTCGGTCGTCGGGGACCGGCAGGACGATGGCACCCAGCAGCGCCGCCGCCGCCTTGTCATAGATGACGAACTGCCCTTTGCGCGGCCTGATGGTGAAATGCGACCGGCCCAGAAACAGTGCCTCTATGTGGTCGCCATGGGTGCCGGCGCAGTTGATCACCAGCCGCGCACCGAACCGGCCGCGCGTGGTGTCGATCAGCCACGCCGCACCGTCAAAGCTGGCGGCCTGCACCGTGGCGCCAAAGCACAGCGTGGCGCCGTGGCGCAGGGCCTCGGTCGCATAGGCCAGGGGGGCCGACCAGGGGTCGATCACTGCCTCGCCAGGGATCAGCAGGCCGGCGTGCACGCTGGCGGCAAGCCGGGGTTCGCGGGCCAGCACCTCGGCGCGGGTCAGCGCGCGGGCATCCGCAACGCCGTTCCGGTGCGCCTGTGCCAGGATGTCGGGCAGGCGGGCCGCCTCGGTCTCGGACCAGGCAAGGACCAGGGCGGTGGTGTCCAGCAGTGGCAGGTTCATCGCATGGCGGATCGTCAGATATTCCTGATAGCCCGCCTGCATGCAGCGCAGCTCCAGACTGTCTGGTGGCGCGTCAAATCCGGTGTGCAGGATTGCGCTGTTGGCCTTGCTGGCGCCCGACAGGATGTCGGCCCCCCGTTCCAGCAGCAGCACCCGCGCCCCGGCACGGGCAAAGCGCCGCGCCATGGCACAGCCCACGACCCCGGCACCGATGATGGCGACATCGTGGACCATGGGGCGGCAACTCCTTGGCGTGGCGCGTCACGTCAGGGTGCGCGCGGTCCGGTGGCGAGTCAATGCGCATATGATCATTGGCGTGAGCATATGCGCAAAATCAGTCAGCCCGCCGCAGGTTTTTCTGGTGCGCGGTCGGGCCAGAACCGGATGCCGGGGCGGGCAGGGCCACCGGCCAGTGCCGCCACCGTGCCATCGGCCCGCCAGCAGGCGGCCCCTTCCATCTGGCCGTCGGGGCGAAACGCGATGGCGTTCATGCCCCCGCCGATATGGGGCATCACCCGCACCTCGTGGCCCATCGCCTCCAGCGCGGATTGTTGGGCGGCATGACCCTGTTCGACCTCGACCTCGGCGCCTTGCGTCCAGATGCGCGGGGCCTCGACCGCCGCCTGCAAGGGCATCCGGTGGTCGATCAGGTTGACGATGGCTTGCAGCGCCGACGGAAAGATCCGTAATCCCCCCGGCAGGCCAAGCGCATAGACCGGCTTGCCATCGCGCAGGATGATCATGGGCGCCATCGAAGTGGGCACCCGCTTGCCCGGCACGACCGACAGCGCCTTGCCGGGATGCGGATCAAAGTTCGACATGTAGTTGTTCGGAAGGATCCCGGTGCCGGGCACGACGTAGCGCGCGCCGAACAGGCCGTTGATGGTATGCGTCGCGCTGACGATATTGCCGTCGCGGTCGGCGATGGTGATATGCGTGGTGTCCTGGCTTTCGCGTCCCGGTGCGGGCGTGGCCGGCCCCCCCGCCCCCGCGCGGATTTGCGCGCGGCAGGCGGCGGCATGGGCGGCGGACATCAGCCGGTCCACCGGAACATCGACAAAGGCCGGATCCCCCGAATATGCCCGCCGGTCGGCAAAGGCGATGCGAATGGTCTCGGCCAGCAGATGCAGCGCGGCAGGCGTGCCAAATCCCAGCCCTGCAATGTCATAGGCCGCCAGCATGTTCAGCATCTGCGGAATATGCACCCCCGACGAGGCAGGCGGTGGCGGTCCCACGATATCGTGCCCGCGATACTGCCCGACCAACGGGGCGCGTTCCACCGGGGCATAGCGGCGCAGATCCTCCAGCGTGATCCAGCCCGATCCCTCGCCAGCCGCCATGCTGGCGACCAGGGCCGCGCCCAGCTCGCCCCCATGCAGGGCTGCCGCGCCCTGTTGCTGGATCAGCCGCAGGCTTTCGGCATAGTCCGCCATCACCAGACGGGCGCCGGTGGCGACATGGGTGTCGCCGGGAAAGAACAGCGCACGGGCGGCAGGATCGGCCATCAGGTCGGCGGCATTCTCGGCAATCGCGCCGGACAGATAGGGCGTGACCTGAAACCCCCGCGCGGCATAGCGGATGGCGGGTTCCACCACATCGGCAAACGGCAGCCTGCCGAACCGCGCGTGCATCGCGCACCATCCGGCCAGGTTGCCCGGCACCGCCACCGAGGACGGCCCCACCAGATTGCGTCGCTCGGCGGCGTCCATATAGGTCGGGCCGCTGTCGGCCACCGGGGTGTAGATGGCGGGGTGCATGTCGGCCCCGGCCTGCGCCAGCGCGTCGAACACCACCGAGGTGCCGTCGGCCATCCGCAGATGCGACAGCCCGCCCCCCGCAATGCCCACCATCATCGGTTCCACCACCGTCAGCGCCAGCAGCGCCGCCACCGCCGCATCCACCGCATTGCCGCCTGCGGCCAGCATCTCGGCTCCCGCCGCAGTGCCCAGGGGATGGTTCGTCACCACCATGCCCCCCGATCCGGTGGCAGAGGTCTTTTCACAGGCAAAGGGCAGATCGGTCATGTCAGGGCTTTCGCGGGCAGGGACAGGTCAGACGGGCCGGATGGCCCGCCTGCGGATGGTGAAGCGTTCAGGCCAGCTTCGCCAGCACCTTTTCGGTGGCGCCCGACAGATCGCCCAGCTTGACACCATCCGTGCGCACGCTGGCCTCGCGACCCTTGCCGCGGTTCTGGGTGGCGATCGCCTTTTCCGCCTCGGCCTTTACCTCGTCGGGCGGCAGGACCACCACACCGCTTTCATCGGCCAGCACGGCCCAACCCGGCATCACGACGGTATTGCCACAGCTGACCGGCACGTTGATCGCCCCGCCGATGTCGTAAAGCCGCGTGGTGATGGGCGAAATGCCCCGGCACCACATGGGGAAGTCCGATGCCTCGATCTCTTCCAGATCGGTGCAGGGGCCATCGACCACGGCGCCGACGGCGCCCGCCGCCTTGGCGCCCACGGTCACGCCACCGCCCCAGCAGGCATAGCGGTCGTCATGCAGCCGGTCGACAATGACGAAATCGCCAGGGCGCAGAAGGCTAAGCAGATGGTGCAGCAGCGTGGAATCCGGCCCCGGAATGGCGATGGTGACGGCCGTGCCCACCACCCGACGGCGCGGGATCAGCGGTTGGATCTGACGGTGCAGAAAGCCGAACTGCCGCCAGTGACCCAGCGTTGCGGTTTCCACCTGCGCCAGCAGATCCAGCTCGTCTTGCGGGATCTGGGCAGGCATCGGATTGATCTTGTAGCTCATGGTCTGTTCCGTTCTGGGATGGGAAAAGGGGGTCAGCGGCTGAACGCCTTGGCAAAGCCGACGCTGCGTTCGACGATCAGCACGATGATCAGCGATATGGAAATCAGCAGAACCGCCAGCACGGCGACCAGCGGATCGGTGCGCTCATCGACATAGCGGAAGATCTCGACCGGCAGGGTAGAGAGGCGCGGGCCGACGATGAACAGCGAGATGACGATCTCGTCAAAGGACAGGATCGCGGCAATGGCGGTCGAGGCGACGATGCCGGGCACCAGTTGCGGCAGCGTCACCTGAACGAAAGTGCGCAAGGGCGTGGCGCCCAGCGTCATCGCGGCATATTCCGCGTCGCGGCCAAGGTTGGACAGCGTGGTTTGCAGGATGCGCACGGTGAAGGGCAGGGTGATCACCAGATGCGCCAGCACCAGCCCATGATAGCTGGCCACCAGCTTGGCGGGGGCAAAGATCATCAGGATGCCCAGACCCAGCACGATGGTCGGCAGGATCAGCGGGGCCAGGATGACGTTGCGCAGGAACTCGCGGCCCGGAAATTCCAGCCGCACCAGCGCATAGGCCGCAGGCAGGCCGAACAGCAGGCTGAGGCCTGCCACGATCACGGCGATGATCGCACTGTTCTGCAACCCGTTCATGAACCGGGCATTGCCCAGCACCTTGCCATACCACTCAAGGCTCCAGCCCGAGGGCGGGAACGACAGATAGCTGTCGGCGCTGAAGGAAATGGCGATGATGATCGCCATCGGGGTGAATATGATGATGAACAGCGCGAACACATAGGCGCGGCCCAGGATCATCAGCAATCGTGTCAGCATGGGAACCTCCTACCGGGCCTTGGTGATGCGCCAGACCAGCACGCCGGTCACAACAAGCGCGGTCAGGAACAGCGACAGCATCAGAAAGGCGAGCGCGGCGGCCGTCGGCCAGTCCAGCGTCATCAGCGCGAGGTCATATACCTCTGTCGCCAACAGGAACACGCGCCCGCCACCCAGCAGCTTGGGGGTGATGAAGGACGACACCGACAGGACGAAACCGATGGTCAGTGCCGCCACGATGGCAGGGGCGCTGAGCGGCAGGGTGATTTTCCAGAACACCGCCGGGGGCGTGGCGCCCAGCGACATCGCCGCCTCGTCCAGCCGCCGGTCCAGCCGGCCAAGCCCTGCCAGGATCGTCAGGAACATATAGGGCATGATGCTTTCGGACAGGCCGATCACGACCCCGGTGTAATTGTTCACGATGCGCAGTGGCCGGTCGATCAGGCCCGACGACATCAGCAGGAAATTCAGGATCCCGCCATCGCCCAGCGTCACCATCCAGCCGAACGACCGCACGACGGTAGAGATCAGCAGCGGCGATGCGGCCAGAACCGTCAGCACCACACGCCAGCGCGATTCCATGCGCGACAGATACAGCGCCATCGGATAGGCCATGCACAAGGCGATCAGCGATGTGGTCAGCGAAAGCTGCACCGTGCGGCCCAGCAGTTGCAGATAATAGGTATCCTGCAAGATCGTCGCATAGGTCGCAAAACTGAACGCAGGTTCGATGGCGCCAAAGTTCGACTTGTTCAGCGACATGCGGAACAGCCAGGCCAGCGGCGCCACGAAGGACAGCGACAGGATCAGCAGAACCGGCGACAGCAACAGCCAGGGCGTCAGCCGGTTTCCGGTGCCGGGGATGGGTTTGATCGTCATGCCGCGAACACCCGCATCGTCTCGGGCCGCCAGGTCAAGCCGACCTCGGCGCCGGGAACCGCCAGCGCATCGCCGGCCCCGCCCGGACGCAGTTCCACCGTGACGGTCTGACCGTCGGGCAGGGCCAGGGCCACCTCGATGATGTTCCCGACAAAGACGCGGCGCTGCACGGTTCCGGCCAGATGACCCGCCGCAGCCTCGCCAAGGGTGATCGCATGGGGGCGGATCGCGGCGACCACGGTGCTGCCGGGCTGGGGTGACACACCCGTGGTTCGGCCGGGCAGGCGACGCCCGTTGCAGACCAGCGCCCCTGTATCATCGACGCTACAGGCCAGTTCGTTCGCACGTCCGATGAAATTGGCGACAAAGCGGCTGGCGGGCTGGTCGTAGATTTCAGTCGGTGTGCCGATCTGTTCCAACTCGCCGACATTCATCACCGCAATCCGGTCGCACATGGTCAGCGCCTCGTGCTGATCATGGGTGACGAACAGCGTGGTGATGCCGGTACGGGTCTGGATATCGCGGATCTCGAAACGCATCTCGTCGCGCAGCCGCGCGTCGAGGTTGGACAGCGGTTCGTCCAGCAACAGGATCTCGGGCTCCACCACGATGGCGCGGGCAATCGCCACGCGCTGTTGCTGCCCCCCGGACAGGGCCGATGGCACACGGTCAGCCATCTGGTCCAGCCGCACGACACGCAGCGCCTCGGCCACGCGGTCGCGGATTTCGGCGCGGGGCACGCGGCGCTGTTTCAGGCCAAAGGCCACGTTCTGCGCCACGGTCATATGCGGAAACAGGGCATAGGACTGGAACACCAGACCCAGATTGCGTTCCCACGGCGGGCGCGCGACGATATCCTGCCCCCCGATCAGGATGCGGCCCGAGGTCGGCGCCATCAGCCCGGCGATCATCCGCAGCGTGGTGGATTTTCCGCAGCCCGATGGGCCGAGCAGGCCCAGAAACTCGCCCTTGCGGATCCCGAAGGACAGCCGGTCCACCGCAGGTCGGGCGCCGCCGTAGTCGAAGGTCAGATCCTCGATGCGGATATGGTGGGCCGCCGCGTCCATGGACGCGGCGGGGACCGGGGCGTTTGCAGCCAGACCCATGGGTTCAGTTGCCTGCCGAAATGATCTGGCGGCGCCAGATCTGCGTCCATTCATTGGTGACGGTCGCGGCCCAGGCCCAATCGACCGGCAGCATCTTGTCGAGATCTCCGGTGATGGTCCGGGCCTTGGCCTCGTCGCTGACCACGGCCTTGGCATTGACCGGGGCGTAGAACATCGCCTCGGTAAAGGCAGCCTGCGCCTCGGCCGACAGGACGTAGTTGATAAAGGCCAGCGCGGCGGCCTCGTTCTTGGCGCCCTTCACCAGGTTGATGGTGTTGATTTGCAGAATGCTGCCTTCGGACGGCACCATCACGCCCAGCTTGCCGCCGGATTCGATGGCATAGGTTTGCGACCGGGCGTTCCAGCCGGTGGCCAGATCCACGGTACCGTTCAGCACCAGCGTGTAGGAATCCGGCTTGGGCTCAAAGGTCTGGACCGATGGCGCCAGTTCGGCCAGCTTGGCCGTGGATTGTGCGATGGACTTCGTATAATCCTCGCCCAGCCAGGCCGAAGTGATGATGGACATGCCGGTTCCCAGGATCGACGGCATCGCGCTGACGGCGGTGCGGCCCGCATAGGCCGGATCCCAGAACGCGCCGATCGAGGTGGGAGGGGTTTTGACGTTTTCGGTGTTGTAGGTCACGACGAGGTTGTCAAAGGTAACAGCCGTGCCATAGCCCTCTGCCACAATCGCCTCGGGCAGCAGATCTGCGATGTTGGGCACGGTTTCCACCGTGATCGGGGCCAGCAATCCTTCGGTATTGCCGATCAGCGATGTGGAGACGTCGAACAGCACGACATCTGCCTGCGGATCGGCCGCCTGCGACCGCAATGCGCCGAGGATCTGCGACGAACCGGGCTGCGAGAAGAAGTTCACCTTGACGTTCGGATAGGCCTTCTGGAACGGCTCGATCACGGCAGCGGTGTATTTTTCCTGGAACATTCCGGCATAGGCCATGAACGTGATCTCGCCCGATACGTCGGTCGATTGGGCCAGCGCCGGACCGGCAAGCAGGGTCGAGGCAAAAAGGGCAGTCAGCAGGCGGGATGTCATGCGTAGGGCTCCTGTCGGATGGATGGACATGTTTGTTCGGCCGCGCGTGGCGGATTGGCGGGGATACTTGCGTATCCCGCGGGAGGTCGAAGGGCCGGGTTCAGGCGAGTCCGGTGAACGGGCCACCACGTTTCGCCGGGGGAATGGGGCGCCTTCCGGCGCACCAAGTCCAATCGAATTTCTTTGGCTCGGCTATCGAAGAAATTTGTCCGGACCGGCGGGCCGCACGGCCCGTGCCGTGTTGTGTCAGTACCCGCGTTCGACGTCGGCCAGATCGGGCACGGTTCCGGTTTCCTCGAAGATGCGGATGTTGCGCGCGATGATCTTGCTGCCCGTCGGCGCGTCGATCATCGAGGCGACATGCGGTGTGACAGTGATCCGCGAATGCGCCCAGAACGGATGTTCCGAGGGCAGGGGCTCGACATGGAACACATCCAGCGTCGCATGGGAGATCTGCCCGGATTCGAGCGCCAGCAGAAGATCGCCGTCAACCAGATGCGGTCCGCGTGCGGCGTTGATGATGCTGGCCCCACGCTTGAGGCGGTTGAAGACATTGGCATCCATGATGCCGCGCGTGCTGTCGGTCAGCGGCAACAGGCAGACGAGGATTTCGGTGCCTTCAAGGAATTCGCCAAAGCCGTCGCTGCCGGAATAGGTGGTCACGCCGGGCACATCCTTGGGCGACCGCGACCAGCCCACGGTCTGGAACCCGATGGTGGACAAGAGTTGCGCGGCAGCGGCGCCCAGATTGCCCAGCCCCATCACGCCGACGCGCCGTTCGGTCGCCGGGGGCACGATGATCGCCTCCCATTTCGACTGCGCCTGACTGGCTTGCAGATCGGGCAGGCGGCGGTGGTGGCGCAGCACATGCAGCGCGACATATTCCTTCATGCGCTGGGTCAGGTCGGTGCCCACGGTGCGGATGATCGGCACATGGCGCGGAACTTCGTGATCGTCGAGCACATGGTCGATCCCGGCGCCGATCGAGACAATGGCCTTGAGGTTGGGGAACTTTGCCATCTGTCCGGTGGCGGGGCGCCAGACGACCGCGTAAGTCACCTTTGCCGGATCCGTGACCTTGTCAAAGGGGGTGATCTCCCAGTCGGGCATCAGATCTCCCAGCATCTTGCACCACCATTCCGTCTTGTCGGCAGCGGGCAGCGAAACGGCGATTGTCATAGAGCGTCCTTGCAATGGTTCGGTGTTCCGGGTGTTTGGCGCGTGCCCAGGCCAGTGGCATCGCCGCCAGTTCCAAGGCATTTCACGGGAACTCTGCGCCGGGGTCAAAGCAAAAAAACTGGTGCGCGCCATAGATAGGTTTTATGGTCGCGCCAATGCGGCGGCGTGGGGCGATAAAGTGAACTTCAAGCAGCTCGAAGCCTTTTACTGGTTGTCCAAACTGCACAGTTTTCAGCGGGTTGCCGACCATATCGGCCTGACACAACCCGCAGTCTCTGCCCGGATCTCGGGGCTGGAGGACAGTTTCGGTGTGCCTTTGATTGATCGGAACGAGGCACTCTTTACCCTGACCGAACAAGGGCAGGAAGTTGCCGAATTCGCCGAGACCTTTCTGAACTTGTCCGAACAGCTTGCCACCCGGATGAAGCATGGACAAAAGCGCCGGCTGTCCATCGGCATGGTGGGCATGGTGACGACAACCTGGGGGCGCACCTTGCGCCGCAAGATCCAGACCGAGCGGCCGGGCGAGTTGGTGGATTTCGTGTCGGGCGGGAATGTGGAGCTGAACCCGCAGATCCGGTCCGGGGCGCTGGATCTGGCCTTTGTGACTGGCGAGGCAGGTTTGCCGCAGGTCGCCAACAGCTTTTCGGTGCATTACAGCGTGGGCTGGGTGGCACGGCCCGATGTGGTGGGCAATATCACCCGCCCGCTGACGCCCGACGAGATCCGGGAATTTCCGCTGGTGCTGTATCCGCGCGGGTCGCCATTGTACCGCCCGGTTGCGGAACTGATCGAGGAAACCCGGCGGCGCCCGAATGCCCGCCATACCGGCAACTCGCTGGGCATGATCTGCGACATGGTCCGCGCGGGCTATGGCGTATCGGCGGTGCCGCTGGTCGCGTTGGAGCGGGAATTGGCGACCGGCCTGCTGGTCGAGGTGCCTGCAACCGTCAAGCTGGCCCCGATGGATGTGCGCTGCGTGCACATCAACAAGGCCCGTCGTGTCCAGGCCGAGGCGATCCTGGCGCTGGCGCGGACAGCGGCCATCGAATGGTGCGCCGCGCATCCGCGCTACATGACATTTTCCGACGGTTGACCGGCGGGCCCTGCGGAGGTGCAGGGCCCGCAGATCCGCCTAGTGCGGAAAGCCCTTGGAGACGTGATCACGGATGAACCCCGCGCCGATTGCCGTTAGCCGTTCGACCAGCGCCTTGCCGGTTTCTGCCGACGAATGGATCGGATCGCCGCCCCAGACCCCATCGGGCGACGCCTCCAGCGCCTCGGTCGGCGCTTGCAGCTTGGCACCGGCATATTTCACCACCGCGTAGCCTGCCGCCTCCAGCCCCATGACCATCTGGTTCTTTGGCGGTGCGCGGCGCAGATCCAGCCGCAGGATCTCGGGGTAATAGTGCAGACCCACCGAGGTCAGCGGGTCGCCGCCATGGCCCGAAACGGCAGCGGCCTTTTCCGGCCCCAGGATGTCCTTGAGCAGTTCATAGCTGATCTGCCACAGGTACATCGAGGCAACGAACATCCCGTTCTGGCGCCGCCATTTCTGGCTGACCTCGTTGATGGCGCCGACATTCCCGCCATGGCCGTTGATCACCAGAAGTTTGGTCAGCCCATGGCGCGACAGACAGCGGAACATGTCATCCAGCACCGCCACCAGCGTGGATTGCGACACGGCGATGCCGCCATGGGTGGACCCGAAATAATCCTCGCCGCCAAAGGGGATGACAGGCGCGACAAAGGTCGGCACACCCTCGGCACGCGCGGCGCGGGCGATGTCCAGTGCCACGCGCTCGGCGGCCAGATAGTCACCCATCGGCGCATGGGTGCCCTGATCCTCCAACGAACCCATGGGCAGCAGGATCACCGCATCCTCGTTGAGGAACTGGCGCGATTCCTCGCTGGTCAGTTCGGCGATCTTCAGTTTTTCGGTCAGCATTGCAGTCAGTCCTTACAAGATGTCGTCACGGATGCAGGCCGTCATGCGCCCCTCGCCGGCCGGACGCAGGTCGGGCACGGCGGTGGCGCAGGCTGGCAAGGCATAGGGGCAGCGGCTGCGGAACACGCAGCCCGATGGCGGGTTGAGAGGCGAGGGGATCTCGCCGGTCAGGCGGATACGGTCGGGTGCCTTGTGCAGGCTCGGCTCTGCCGAGACGAGCGCAGCGGTATAGGGGTGGCGCGGGGCAAAATGCACCTGATCGGCGGGCCCCACCTCCATCACCCGGCCCAGATACAGCACCATCACCCGGTCCGAGATGAACCGCACGACGGACAGGTCATGGCTGATGAACAGCAGCGATACTCCGGTTTTCGCCCGCAGATCGGCCAGCAGGTTCAGCACCTGCGCCTGGATAGAGACATCCAGCGCCGACACCGCCTCGTCCGCCACGATGAACCGGGGCTCCACCGCCAGCGCGCGGGCAATGCCGATCCGCTGGCGTTGGCCGCCGGAAAACTCATGCGGGCGGCGGTCTAGGAATGCGGGGTTCAGCCCCACCATCTGCATCAGTGCCACCAGCCGCGGTTGACGTGCGGCGCCACGGTGCAGGCCATGGGTGTCCAGCGCCTCGGTCAGGGTGGCGCGGATGGTCTTGCGCGGGTCGAGGCTGGCGTAGGGATCCTGAAAGATGATCTGCATGTCCTTGCGCAGGCGGCGCAAATCCTCGGTCGGCAGTCCGGCCAGTTCGCGCCCGTCAAAGCGCATCGCCTGCGACTGCGAGTCGACCAGCCGCAGCACCGCCTTGCCGATGGTGCTTTTGCCTGATCCGCTTTCGCCCACCAGACCCAGCACCTCGCCGGGATACAGGTCAAAGCTGACATCGCGCAGCACCTGCATCATCTGGCGCCCGAACAGGCCGCGCTTGCCGGCAGGATAGTGCTTGTTCAGGCCGCGCACCTCCAGCAGGGGGCGGGTTGGGGTCATGTCGGTCATGCGGCCACCTCCTGGCCTTCGGGTGCGCGGATGCAGCGCACCGCACGTTCGCCGGGCCGCGGCTCCAGGTGAGGGCGGATCGTGGCACAAGCCTCGATGGCAATCGGGCAGCGGTCGCGGAAGGCACAGCCCGAGGGGCGCGCATTGGGCAAGGGCGGCGTGCCGCTGATGGCCTGCAACCTGTCGCCCCGCGCCGAATGCAGGGCCTCGTGCGAGGATGGCATCGATTCCAGCAGCGCCCGCGTATAGGGATGCAGCGGCGCGCGCAGCACCAGATCGGTCGGCCCCTCTTCGACCACCTGGCCGGAATACATCACCGCCACGCGGTCGGCGATGTCGGCGACGATGCCCAGATTGTGGCTGATGAACAGCAGGCTGAGGCCGTCGGCATAATCCCGGCGCAGGTCGCGCAGCAGTTCGATGATTTCCGCCTGGATCGTCACATCCAGCGCCGTTGTCGGCTCGTCCGCGATCAACAGGCGCGGTTCGCAGGACAAGGCCATGGCGATCATGACGCGCTGCCGCATTCCTCCTGACATTTCATGCGGATAGCCGTCGAACCGCCGCGCCGCCTCGTTGATGCCGACACGTTCCAGCAATGTGATCGCCAGCTTGCGCGCGGCCTCTGCCGACATGGGGCGATGCGCCTGGATCGCCTCGACCATCTGGGTGCCGACCTTGTGGACGGGGTTGAGCGATGTCATCGGCTCTTGAAAGATCATCGCCACATCATGGCCGCGGACCTGTTCCAGCTCGCGCGCGGTCAGTGTGGCAAGATCGACCATCTCGCCGCTTTTGCGCCGCAGCCGCAACTGCCCCGAGGATTGGCGGATCCCGCCAGGCAGCAGCCCCATCAGCGCCAACGAGGACAGGGATTTGCCCGACCCGCTTTCGCCCACCAGCGCCGTGCATTCATTGGCCCGCAGCCGCAGCGACACATCCTCGATCAGGGTGACGGGCGCACCGGGCAGGGCCAGATCCAGCCGCAGATCCCGGATTTCGGCCACGGTTTCGGGCGCATCGGCAACGGGGGTGTGTCCGGCGACTGCCGAGGCGATCGGGCGCGATACCGTATCCTTGCCGTCGCCTGCCCCGCCCTTGGGGTCCAGCGTGTCGCGCAGGCGGTCGCAAAAGAAGTTGATGGCATAGATCGTCAGCGTCAGCGCGATACAGGGGATCAGAATGCCCAGCGGATCCTGTTCCATGAACTGGCGGGCGCCGCGGATCATCTGGCCCCAGCTTGGGGCAGGCGGCACCACGCCCAGGCCCAGGAACGACAGGCCGCTTTCGATGGTGATCGCCGCCGCTGCCGTCAGCGAATACTGCACCGATACCGGCCCGGCGATATTGGGCAGGATGGTCCGCAACAGGATCCGCCGCGATGGCGTGCCAAGGGCGCGCGACGCCTCGACAAAATCCAGCGACGAGACGCGCAGCGCCTCGGAAAAGGCGATGCGGGCAAAGCTGGGGAAATACAGCACCGACAGCACCGCCACCAGAGTCACCGCACCGGGCCCGAACAGCGTGACCACCAGCAGAGCCAGCAGGATAGGCGGAAAGCACAGCACGATGTCGGCCATGCGCGTGGTGACAAACTGGAACGGGCCGCGAAAATAGGCGCCGATCAGGCCGAACAACGTGCCGACGATACAGGCGATGCTGGTGGCCACAAAGGCCACCGTCAGCGAAATCTGCCCGCCATACAGCACCCGCGCCAGCCGGTCGCGGCCGAATTCGTCCTGGCCAAGCGGATGCGCCCAACTGGGCGGCGACAACCGCTCGCGCACGGAAATGCGGATCGGGTTGGCATCGGTGATCAGCGGCGCGGCAAAGGGAATGATGATCAGTGCGGCCAGCAGCACACTGGGCACGATCATGCGGCGCGGAAAGGCCGCCGCAAGCCGGCGCCAGCCGGGGCGTTGGGCTTGGGGTGTCATTGCTGGCGGATCCGGGGGTCAAGGAGGGAATAGAGGATCTCGATCGCCAGGTTGATGGCGATAAAGATCGCGGCAACGGTCAGGATCACGGCACGCACCGACGGATAGTCGCGCTGTTCGACCGCCGAGACCAGAAACCCGCTGAGGCCCGGCCAGTTGTAGACAAATTCGACCAGAACCGTGGACCCCAGCAGGATCCCCAGTTGCAGGCCAACCACCGTGATCACCGGCCCCAGGGCATTGCGCAGGATGTGGCGGCGCACGACCAGACGGCGGCGCAACCCCTTGGCGGTCGCGGTGCGCACCCAGTCGTGGCCCCGCATTTCCAGGACGCTGGCGCGGGTCATGCGAAAGATGATGGTGGACAGATGCAGCCCCACCGTCAGCGCAGGCAAGACCAGCATCCGCAGATGCTGTACCGGATCCTGGGCAAAGGGCACATATCCCCCGGCGGGCAGCACGCGCAGGATCTGGGCAAAGAGATAGATGAACAGCGTTCCCACCACAAACCCCGGAACCGAGGTCAGCAGCGCATTCGCCGCCGATGCCACCACATCGAACCGCCCGCCAGCGTGCAGACCGGCATAGGTGCCCGCGGGGATCGCCACGGCCAGCGCGAACAGCGCGCCTGCAACGATCAGTTCCAGCGTGCGCGGCAGGCGCAGGCCGATGTTCTCCGCAATCGACGATCCGTCGATCAGCGAGGTTCCGAAATCGAACCGCAGGCTGGAGGTCAGGAAGTCGACATATTGCTGCCAGACCGGCTGATCCAGCCCCATGCGTTCGCGCACGGCGGCGATCTGTTCCTCGGTTCCGCTGCCGCCACCCGTGGCCAGAAGCAAGGCCGCCGGATCGCCGGGCACGATCACAAGAAGGGAAAAGATGATCGTGCCCACCACCAGCAACATGCCGGCAGCCGCAACCAATCTGCGAAACAGGAACGCCGCCATGCCCGATCCTCAGCCCAGCGTGGTTTCGTCGAGCGAATAGGTCGACGCGCCGTTCAGAAAGCCGGGGAACGAGGCAAAGCCCTGTATCCGGTTCGACATGGCATAGGCCTGCACCCGCCAGTTCAGCGGCACCTGCGGCACCTCCTCGAAATAGACGGTGTTCAGTTCCTGATAGATCGCCGTGCGCTTGTCCGGGTCGGTTTCGGCGCGGCCCTGATCCAGCAGGCTGTCGATCCGGTCACTCTTGAACCCGAAGGATTGCAGATAGGACGGGTTTGCCGAATGCAGCAGCGATGCGATGGAATCGGGGTCGTTGTAATAGCCCGAGGTGCCATGCACGCACAGGTCATAGCGCCCTTCGGTGCCCGCCGTCACGCGCGTCGCCCAGTCGGGCAGATCCAGCGTGGCGTTGATGCCGATCATTGCCAGATAGGCTTGCACCACCGAGGCGGTATCCTGGTGCATCCCGTAGGTGGCGGTTGCCAGCAAACGGCAATCGAAGCCGTTGGGATAGCCGGCCTCGGCCAGCAACGCCTTGGCGCGGTCCGGGTCATAGCTCCATTCGTGTTCGGGATCCGACAGATCGAAGGGCGACCCCTGCGGATTGGGAAAGCTGAACAGCGGCTCGCCCCGCCCGGCAAAGGCCGCATCGACGATGTCCTGCCGTTCGATGGCAAAGCCGACGGCACGGCGCACGCGCGGATCGGCGAACGGCCCTTGGGTCACGTTGAACAGCAAGAACATGTAGGGGCCAAGCGAGGCCGCCATCTTCAGCTTGTCCGACGCATCGACCGTGTCGAACTGCGACCAGGGCAGGTATTCGATGATGTCCACATCGCCCGCCTCCAGCGCCGCATAGCGCAGGTTTTCATCGGCATAGACAATAAAGCGGATCCCTTCGACCTTGGGCGTCCCGGCTTCGACGAAATCGTCGTTGCGCTCCAGTTCGATATAGACGCCGCGCTCCTGGGATTTCATCTTGAACGGGCCGCAACCGATGTAGTCTTCGCCCTGGCTCCCAGACCAGATGATCGGGCAGTTGAAGTTGGCGAACAGATCCAGCATCACCGCGCTGGGGCTGGACAGCGTGACGCGCAGGGTCAGGTCGTCGATCACCTCGATCCCGTTGATCATCGACAGATCGCGGCGCAGGAACGAGGACGAGCCGGGTTCGAGGATCTTTTCCAGCGACCATTTCACATCCCCGGATGTCACCTGTTCGCCATTGTGGAACCGCGCGCCGGGCTTGAGCTTGAACACGATGCTGGTGTCGCTTTCCCAGTCCCAGCTTTCGGCCAGTTCGGGCACCAGTTCCGAGGCGTTGTTATAGCCGGTCAGCCCGCGGTTCAGCATCAGCTTGACGGTGTTCGCCGCCGCGCCGGTGTTGTCCCATGGCTTGATGCTGGGCGGAAAGGTTGACAGGCCAAAGCGCAGCACGGTCGGGCCGGATTGCGCACGCAGCGCGCCGGGCATGGCCATGACGGTAAGGCCCGCGCCGAACCCCATCAGCACGGTGCGGCGGGTCGGTCCTGTGGTCAGAGAATGTCTTGTCATCGGGATCCCTTGTTGGCTGGCGTGAAGGGGCTGTTCGTCGCCTCTTGCTATTGCGCGGATCACACCAACGAGGGGGGGCAGTGTCCAATCGAAAATTCTTGCGCTGGCCATAAAGGGAATTGCACGCCGAAAACGCGCGGGCGGTGATCATATGAGAAGCAATGTGACTGAATGAACGAACCGGGGCGCATCGTACCCCGCGCAAGGCGGGGGACGCGCGCCACGATCGGCCCGTCCGCCCGAATGGGCCGACGACGCGGCGATCTGGAAAATCTCAGGAAGAATGCCTGGCGCGATCCGGGGGGCGTTGCAGGTGCCGCCTTGGCCCGCAGCGCCAGGGGCGTCGAAAATATCCTTGGGGCGCAAGGATATGAGCCGGGGGCCAGTCATGGCCCCCGGCGCGTGTGTTAGTCGGCACGGCCCTTGGCAAGGCTCGCGGGTGTGACCGTCTTGCGCTGCCACAGGAACAGGATCAGCGCCACCGACAGGCCGACAAGATCGGTGATCCAGCCGACAGAGATCATCGACATTGCGGCGCCGATCAGCACGATCCGCAGCACCATCGCCACCGGGCCGAAGAAATAGCCGATCACCCCGGCAGACAGCAGGAACATGCCCAGCAGCGCCGAAACCGTGGCATGGATGATGTCCAGCGCCTCGCCCTGCATCAGCAGTTCGTGCGAGCTGAAGAACATGAAGGGCACGATGAAGGCCGCGAGACCAAGCCGGAACGCCTCGACCGAGGTTTTCATCGGATCCGAGCCCGACAGCGCCGCCCCCGCATAGGCCGCAAGTGCGACGGGTGGGGTGATGGCGGACATGACCGCGTAGTAGAACACGAAGAAATGCGCCACCAGCACCGGCACGCCCAACGAGATCAGGCCGGGTGCCACAACCGCTGCGGCCACCGCATAGGCGGCTGTGGTCGGCATTCCCATGCCCAGCACGATGGAAATGCACATTGCAAAGAACATGGCCAGATACTGGTTCTGATCGGCGATCGTCAGCAGCAGGGTCGAGAACCGCGCACCGACGCCGGTCAGGGCGATGACCCCCACGATGACACCGGCCGCCGCACAGACCGCGACCATCTGGATCGACATTCTGGCGCCCAGTTCCAGCGCGCGGAAGATCTGTCTGGGGCCCATCTTGTGGGGCGTCAGCCAACTGACCATCGCCGCCGCGGCCATGCCCATTGCGCCGGCACGGATCACCGAATACCCGGCAAACAGGGTATAGATCAGGATGATGATCGGCAGGAACAGGTAGATCTGCTTGACCAGCACATCAAAGCGCGGCAGCTCCGACCGGGGCAGGCCCTTCATGTTCAGCTTCAGCGCCTGAAGATCGACCATGAAATACACCGATACGAAGTACAGCAGCGCCGGAATGATCGCCGCGACCACGATGTCGGTGTAGGGAATGCCCGTGACCTCGGCCATGATAAAGGCGCCTGCGCCCATGATCGGCGGCAGGATCTGCCCGCCCGACGAGGCCGTGGCCTCGATAGCGGCAGAGCTTTTCGGCGAATAGCCCACGCGCTTCATCAGGGGAATGGTCAGCGATCCGGTAGAGACGACGTTCCCGGCCGATGTGCCATTGATCATGCCCATCAGGCCGCTGGCAAAGACCGCCACCTTGGCCGGGCCACCCCGTGCCTGACCGGCACAGGCAAAGGCGAAGTTGACGAAATAATCCCCCACCCGCGACGCCTGAAGAAAGGCGGCAAAGACGATGAACAGGATGATATAGGTCGAACTCACCGCGATCGGGTCGCCCAGAACCCCCTGATCGGTAAAGATATAGGTGAAGAACCGTGTCGCCGTATAGCCGCGGTGGTTCAGAAAGCCCGGCAGCCATGGCCCGAGAAAGCTGTAGGCGATGAACACGCCGACGATGATCACCAGCGCCAGGCCCGTCAGGCGCCGGGTCAGCTCCAGAATAAGCATGACGCCGGTGACGGCCGCCCACAGGTCGCCGGGCTGCGCCATTGCCGTGCCTGCCCGCATCCGCAGGCCGCCGACCACGAACAGGATATATCCCAGCACCGCCACCGAGGCGAAACACAGCAGCAGGTCGGCAGGGTAGATCCGGCCCCGATCCCGCGAGGAAAACAGCCAGCCCGCGATGATCGCAGCCGCCGTCCCGCCCGCCAGCGGCAGGCCATAGGTGCGAAAGCCAAAGGCCGGGGGCATGGCAACACCAGCCAGCCACCATGACAGCCAGGCGTAGGCAACGATCACAAAGCCGTAACCGATACCCAGCGCCGCCACGGCCAACAGGGCAAGTTCAAGCGGGCCGTGACGGGTCGCCCCGTCCTGCGCCGTCTTGTCCTGCGTCAGGGCGGAGTAGGTCAGAAACCCGATCACCAGCCCGCCGCAGACATGGAACATGCGGTAGGCCCAGGTTTCCAGCGGATAGAGGACCATCACGGTCAGATGGAAAATGGTGTAGGCGGCGCACAGAACCGCAATCAGCATACCGATCCGGGCGCCGGGGTCGCGCTGGTTCGGGGCCATCGGCTCTTCATCGACGCCTTGCGCGATGACGGGCCCGGTTCCTGCCGCAGGTGCAGCATCAGCAGACATGGATGTTCTCCGTGAGATCGCGCCGCGCAAGGCTTTTCGGGGGCGGCTGCTCCGATCAGGATAGAAAAGGGCCGGGGGCCATCACAGACCCCCGGCCGACAAGCGATCAGCCGCGCAGTTCGGCGGGGATCTGGATGCCTTTTTCGTCGAAATACTTCACCGCACCGGGATGGAACGGCAGGAAGCCGTTCTTGTCGGCATTCTCGGGGATCGTCTCGGCCGCCGTCGCGTGGATTTGCAGCATGGCGGGGTTGTTTTCCATCACCAGCTTGGTGATTTCATAGGCTAGGGACTCCGGCATGTCGGCGTGGGTGATGGCAAAGTTCCACATCGCAACGGTGCCATGCCCTTCGGGGAAGCCCTGATACAGCCCGCCCGGAACCTCGAAGGCCGAAACCTCGGGCATCGCTTCCAGAATCTTGGCGCGCTGTTCTTCGGTAAAGCCGAAGATGTTCACCGGGTTTTCCGCCGCAATCTGGGCGAAAGCCGAAATCGGCACGCCTGCGGCAAAGGCGAAGGCGTCGATCAGCCCATCCTTGACCTGCCCGGTCGCATCATTGGCGCCCGAATAGCTGATCCGGGCCTCGACGCCCAGAACGTTGAAGAACCGGGGCCAGTAGGTGGCAGCGGTGCCGCCGGCGGGGCCGACCGAGACGCGCTTGCCCGCCATGCCGGTCACATCCTCGATCCCCGAAGACTTCAGCGACACTGCCTCGAACGGGGTCTGGTACATCGGGAACAGCGCGCGCAGCGAGGCATGTTCAACGCCGGGTGCCAGTTCGCTCTTGCCCGTCCATGCCTCGTAGGCCGGACCCATGGTCACCAGACCGATCTGGTGATCGCCGGTTTCCACCAGGGTCGCATTCTGAACCGGGCCGCCCGTCACCTCGGCAGATGCGTTGAGGCTCAGCGACTGGGTGATCAGGCCGGCGAGGCCGGTCCCGTAGATGAAGTAGGTGCCACCCTGGCTTGCCGTGCCGATGGTCAGGCTGGAGGGCCAGCCCGCGCGGTCTTGCGCATAGGCGGGCGACAGGCTGAACAAGGCCGCGGCGGTTGCGGCGGCGGTCAGGAAACGCATGAAATCCTCCCCGATTTCCCGAGGGCCGCGCGGATCCCGGACCTGCGCGGCCAGTTGAAGCTGATCCAGCTAGGGGCTGCCATGCCATCTGTGCAACGCCGTCATGCAATCTGTGCGGCGGAAAAGCCCCCTTCTGCCCAAGGAATGGGTGGATATCGTAACATCGGCATTCCTGGGTGGGTGATTTTCCCCCCATACACAGCGGAAACCCGCCTGAAAATCGTGCATCCGATGCTAGGGCCCGGCTTGCCTGTGCCCGAACCGGGAACGGGCTTTGCATATCGACGGGAGGCGCCGGGGGAATCACGCGCCAGCAGCAGACCGGCGGGACTGTTCCGTCGCCGCCCCCAGCCGGGTTGGCCGGGGTGTCGGCCTTGGCCGGCAGCGATCCGGTGATGGCCACGCCGTCGAGGCACGGCCTTGCGATGATCACACATCCATGAAAACGGTTTCGCCATCACCTTGCAGGCGGATGTCGAAGCGATACTGGCCGGGGGCGACTCGGCGGGCCAGCAGGGTTGCCCGACGATCCACCTGTTCGATCAGGTTCATGACCGGATCGGCGCTGTTGTCCTCGTCCTCGAAATACATGCGGGTGTTCAGCCCGACGTTGATACCCCGTGCCACGATCCAGACGTTGACCTGCGGCGCCATCATCCGGCCGTTGCGGCCCATGACGGGACCGGGCTTTACCGTGTCAAAGCGCCAGAGGCCGGTTTCGAAATCGGTGATGATGCGGCCCCAGCCACGAAAGCCCGGCGCCACCTGCGCATGACGCGGATCCTCGGGATGTGGATAGATGCCCTGGGGATCGGCGTGCCAGACCTCCAGCAACACATCCTTGACCGGGGCGCCGGTGCCATCCAGGACCAGCCCCTCGACCGAGATGCGGTTGCCCGGCACATCGGGGGCGGCGATGACCTGCCCCAGTTCCTGCCGGTAAATCTCGAACCCGGCCGCGCCCGGCGCCAACCCGATATGCACATAGGGACCAGCGGTCTGCGACGGCGATTCCTTGAGGTAGTTCAGCGGCTGCGGCATGGCTCAGACCCCTATCCGTCGCATAGTCGCGCCGGAAAGCCGGCGGTCACTTTTCCCGATCATGCTCAGTTCCCCTCCATCCGGTTCTCGAACAGCGTCGAGCGGCGGCCACGCAGCACGATGTCGAACTTGTAGGCCAGGCAATCCAGCGGAATGGCTGCTTTTATGTCCAACGGCGCGATCAACTGGTCGATGGCGCGCGGATCGGGGATCGTCTTGACGATCGGGCATTGCGCGATCAGCGGGTCGCCTTCGAAATACATCTGGGTGATCAGGCGCTGGGAAAAGGCACTGCCGAACACCGACACATGGATATGCGCGGGGCGCCAGTTGTTCACCCAATTGCGCCATGGGTAGGCGCCCGGCTTGATGGTGCGGAAATAGTAATATCCGTCCTGATCCGTCAGCGTGCGCCCGCAGCCGCCGAAATTCGGGTCCAGCGCGCCAAGGTAGGCATCCTTCTTGTGCCGATAGCGCCCCGAGGCATTGGCCTGCCAGATTTCCACCAGCGTTTGCGGCACCGGGCGGGCGTTTTCGTCCAGCACCCGGCCATGCACGATGATCCGCTCCCCCACCGGGTCGCCGGTCTTGGCCCAGTTGCGGATCAGGTCGTTGTCGATCGGGTCGATATCCGTGTGGCCAAAGGTCGGGCCGGTGATTTCCGACATCGACCCCTGCAAGGACAGCATCGCCAGACGGGGGCTGCGCGAGACAGAGGTCTTGTAGTCGGGCGCAAGGGCCGGTGGGTGCCAGGTGCGGTCCCGCTGAAAGAATTCGGCTGGCTTCACGGCTGTTCCTCCTGTGCCATGGCGGCGAATGTGTCCTTGGCGATTTTGATCGCATGGTTGGCGCGGGGCACGCCGGCGTAGATCGCCACATGCAGCAGCGCCTCCAGCACATCGCTTTCGCTGGCGCCGGTGTTGCGGGTGGCGCGGATGTGCATGGCCAGTTCGTGATCGTTCCCCAACCCCGCAAGCAGCGCGATGGTCAGCATCGACCGTTCGCGCAACGAGATGGTGTCGCGCGACCAGACATGGGCCCAGGCGGCATCGGTGATCATGTGCTGAAAGGGGGCGTCAAAGGCGGTCTTGGCGGCCTCGGCCCGGTTCACATGGGCATCGCCCAGCACGCGGCGGCGGGTTTTCATGCCCTGGTCGGTCAGGTCGGTCATCGGACATATGCCTTCGGAAAGGGGGCCACAGGTGCGGTCCGGGTGGCAGGAGGTTCGGCGCAGGACGAATGCCCCCGCCCGTCATGGTGGATCGGGCGCACCACGGGGCGCCACGACCGCAGATCGGCGCCCAGAACCGCCGGGCCATTCACCCTTGTCTGGAGATTGCCGGACGGGCGGCTCTGGTCATGCATGATGTCTCCTCCTGTCCACAACCTACCCGCAACACGCGCGGCGTGAGAATACAAAGATCGCCAAACGTCCTGCGGATATGCGTATGCCCGCCGCCGCACTCAGGCCACGTCGCAGACGGACTGTGCCGAACGTTGCGCCGCCTGAAAAGGCGCCAAACGCCACCGCCCGTGCCTGATCCAAGCGCGGTATCAGAATCTTCGGCAATATGTCATAAATTTGAATCATGGAATGGATACCCAAAGGCTAAACACTCCAACCGAGGGCGACCCATGAAACATATGTTGCTGTCCGTCGCGGTGGTCTTTGCCGCCTCTGCTGTTCATGCCGAATTCAAGCTGGACGATCGTTACACCGACGCCGATGGTGATCTGGTGGCCGACATTCCGACCGACAAAGCGCAGTTGGTGGACCCCGCCCAACTGATTTTTGCCTATACCCCTGTCGAGGATCCAGCGGTCTATGCCGAAGCCTGGTCGGATTTCCTTGCCCATATGGAGACCGTGACCGGCAAGCCGGTCCAGTTCTTCCCGGTGCAATCCAACGCCGCCCAGATCGAGGCGATGCGCGCGGGCCGTCTGCATGTGGCGGGTTTCAACACCGGGTCAAACCCGCTGGCCATCGCCTGCGCGGGGTTCCGTCCCTTTGCCATGATGGCCAAGGAGGACGGATCCTTCGGCTATGAGATGGAGTTCATCACCTATCCCGGCTCTGGCATCGAAAAGGTCGAGGACATCAAGGGCCGCACCATGGCCTTTACCGCCGAAACCTCGAATTCGGGCTTCAAGGCGCCCTCCGCGCTGCTTGCTGCAAGCTACAACATGAAGGCGGGCGAGGATTTCACCCCGGCCTTTTCGGGCGCGCACGACAACTCTATCCTTGGCGTTGCCAACAAGGATTATGACGCCGCCGCCATTGCCAATTCGGTCAAGGCCCGGATGCTCGACCGCAACGTCGTGCGCGAGGATCAACTGGTCACGATCTACAAGTCGCAGACCTTTCCGACCACCGGCTATGGCACGGCGCACAATCTGACGCCGGAATTGCAGGACAAGATCCGCGAGGCGTTCTTCAGCTTTGACTGGGAAGGCTCGTCGCTCAAGGCCGAGTTCGAGAAATCCGGCGAAGCGCAGTTCATTCCGATCACCTTCAAGGAATACTGGTCCGTGGTGCGCGAAATCGACGCTGCGATGGGCGTGCAATACACCTGCAACTGAGTTCGGCACCAACCCTTGTCAGGCGGGGATCCCCCCGCCTGACCTGTTGAAAGGCCCGTCATGCTGCGCATCCAGTCCCTGACCAAGACCTACAAGACCGGCGACAAGGCCCTGGTGGATGTGTCCTTCGACCTGCCCAAGGGGCAGGTCGTCGGGCTGATCGGACCGTCCGGGGCGGGCAAGTCCACCCTGATCCGTTGCATCAACCGTCTGGTGGAACCCACATCCGGCAAGGTCTTGCTGAACGATCTGGACGTGACCAGCCTGGGCACCGGCGAGTTGCGCCGCGCGCGGCGACGGATCGGGATGATCTTTCAGGAATATGCGCTGGTCGAACGGCTGACGGTGATGGAAAACGTGCTGTCCGGGCGGCTGGGCTATGTGCCGTTCTGGCGCTCTTTCACGCGCCGCTTTCCGCCTGCCGATATTGCCCGTGCGTTCCGCCTGCTGGACCGCGTGGGCCTGTCGGCCCATGTGGACAAGCGCGCCGATGCCCTGTCGGGCGGCCAGCGTCAGCGTGTCGGGATCGCCCGCGCGCTGGAACAGGAACCCGAACTTCTGCTGATCGACGAACCGACCGCCAGCCTTGATCCGAAAACCAGCCGCCAGATCATGCGGTTGATCGTCGAGATCTGCCGCGAGGATGGCCTGCCCGCCATCATCAATATCCATGACGTCGTTCTGGCCCAGCAATTTGCCGACCGCATCATCGGGTTGCAGGCGGGCCGCGTGGTGTTCGACGGCGCCCCCGCCGACCTGACCGAAGAAGCGCTGACCCGCATCTATGGCGCCGAGGACTGGACCGCCATGCGCAAGGGCGCCGCCGAAGATGCCGAGGCCGAAACCGAGGCGCGCGCGCACTCCGAAAAGCTGCTGGGCGCGCTATGACCGCCTATCCGACACGATGGACCCGCCCGCCGCAGTTGGTGAAATCGCGTTGGTGGCGGATCATTCTGGCCATCGGCGCGATTGTTTATCTGGTGCTTGCCGTCGGCTCTGTCGATGTGAACTGGACCCGTATCGCCGATGGATGGGAGCGAGGGATGCGGTTCGTGGGCGGGTTCTTGCAACCCGATTTCACCACGCGCTGGAAAGATATCTCCACCGGATTGCTGGAAAGCCTGACGATGACCTTCACCTCCACGGTGGTGGGCATCCTGATTTCGGTCCCGATCGGTGTGGGGGCCGCCCGCAATGTCGCGCCGCGCTGGATCTACGCCATTTGCCGCAGCATCATCGCCGCGTCCCGCGCCTTGCAGGAAATCATCGTGGCGATCTTTTTCGTTGCGCTGTTCGGGTTCGGCGCCTTTGCCGGCTTCCTGACGCTGACCTTTGCCACCATCGGCTTTATCGCCAAGCTGCTTGCCGAGGATATCGAGGATATCGACGAGTCGCAGGCCGAGGCGATCCGCGCCACGGGGGCAAGCTGGCTGCAACTGATCCACTATGCGGTTCAGCCGCAGGTCATGCCGCGGCTGATCGGGTTGAGCCTGTATCGCTTCGACATCAATTTCCGCGAATCGGCCGTCATTGGAATCGTGGGCGCCGGGGGCATCGGCGGCACGCTGAACACGGCGCTGAACCGCTATGAATATGACAGCGCGGGGGCGATCCTGCTGATCATCATCGCCATCGTGATGGTGGCCGAATATGCCTCGGGCCATCTGCGGAGGCTGTTGAAATGAGCGATGCGCAGATCTGGCGGCACCGCACGCCAAAAACGCAGCTTGCGCTGTGGGTGTTCTGGATCCTGCTTGTGGCGCTGTTCGTCTGGTGCTGGAACACGATGACGGCGCGGACCATGTGGTTGTTCGTCTATGACGCGCCCAATGCGGCGGCTGACCTGATCGGCCGCGCGCTGCCGCCGCGCTGGTCCTATATGGAAAAGCTCTGGGTGCCCCTGTGGGACACCATCAACATTGCCACGCTGGGAACGCTGCTTGGCATCGTGCTGGCGGTGCCGCTGGCCTTCATGGCCGCGCACAACACCACACCGTCGCGCCTGGTCCTGCGGCCCTTCGCGCTGTTCTGCATCGTGGCATCGCGGTCGATCAACTCGTTGATCTGGGCGCTGTTGCTGGTGTCGATCCTGGGGCCGGGGTTGCTTGCGGGCATCCTGGCCATCGCTTTCCGTTCGGTCGGGTTCATTGGCAAGCTGCTGTACGAGGCGATCGAGGAAACCGACCAGACCCAGATCGAGGCGATCACCGCCACGGGGGCCAGCCGGGCACAGATCCTGAACTACGGCATTGTCCCCCAGGTCCTGCCAAGCTTTTACGGAATCAGCGTGTTCCGCTGGGACATCAACATCCGCGAAAGTGCGATTCTTGGCCTGGTCGGCGCGGGTGGCATCGGGGCGCAGTTGCAGGCCAGCCTGAACGTGCTGGCCTGGCCGCAGGTGATGCTGATCATTCTGGTGATCCTTGCGACGGTCGTCGTATCGGAATGGGTTTCGGCCAAGGTGCGCCACGCGATCATCTGAGACCCGCCGCATGGCGTGGAAAACCGCAAGTTTGGGGTGCTGGCTCCTGTCGGCACGAACAGGCGGCGTTCGCGGCCACTTTTGCTGTGACTTGACATGCAGGTAAATACCTGCATATTTGAACAACGCAGCGGGTTGATCGACATGGACGATGACAAGGTGTTCAAGGCCCTGGGCGACCGGACCCGCCGCAGATTGCTTGATCTGCTATGCGCACGTAACGGCCAGACCCTGAGCCAGCTTTGCGAAGACCTGGCGATGACCCGGCAATCCGCGACGCAGCATCTGGAAATTCTGGAGGCGGCGAATCTGGTGACCACTGTCCGGCGCGGACGGGAAAAGCTGCATTTCATCAACCCCGTGCCCTTGCACGAGGTTTACGCGAGATGGGTGCACAAATTCGAACAGCGGCACCTCAGCTTGCTGCACGACCTGAAGACGGAACTCGAGGGAGAGTGAACATGACCGCTGAGAGGACGAGCCTTGTCTATGTGACCTATATCCGCGCGACACCGGAAAAGGTGTTCGACGCCATCACAAGACCCGAAATATCAAGACGCTACTGGGGGCATGAAAATGTGTCCGACTGGAAACCGGGGTCGAAATGGGCGCATGTCCGCGCCAACGAGTCGCGCGAGGTGAACCTTGTGGGCAAGGTGATCGAAGTGTCGCCCCCGAACCGTCTTGTCGTCAGCTGGACAAACGCCTCGCAGGAAGCCGATCCCGAAAGCTACAGCCGGGTGACGTTCGACGTGGTGGAATACGACGACATGGTCCGGCTGACCGTGACCCACGACGACCTGATCGCGGGCAGTGGCATGGCAACAGGCGTCAGCAAGGGATGGCCCATCGTCCTGTCCAGCCTGAAGTCCTTGATGGAGACGGGGCAAGGCATCGACATCTTTGCCAAGCCGAAGTCGGCCTGACCCGCGCGGCACCTGGCCGCCAGCGCTCCCCTGCGGCGGACTGTCCAGCGCAGCCGCAGGTCAGTCCGCCCCGACAAAGCGGGCAAGCTTGCCCAGCGTTTGCAACCCCAACTCGGCAGCGCCAAAGCCCCTGGCCGTCTGGAATTCTGCCATCGTGCTGAACACCATGCCCAGGGTGACGGTTGTCGATCCATCGGTGTCGTCGAACGTGGCCCAGGCATCGGCGTGCCTGGCGCCGTTCTCGCCGGCAAGAAGCGTATAGGAAATGCGGCGCTCGGGCTGGACTTCGACATATTTGTGATGGTTCGGGTATACGGTGCCATCCGGCCCGATCATGTCGAACAGCCACTCGCCCCCTGTGCGCAGGTCGATCCGGTCGGTCCGGCACCTGAACCCGTCCGGCCCCCACCATGCAGGCAGGGTCTGCGGGTTCACCCACGCGCCCCAGACCACCGCCCTTGGGGCGCGGATCACGCGCGTCAATACCATGGTGCGTGCCGCTACCTCCGCCAGATTTTGCAGCCCGGCGCCATACCCCTGTTCATAGCCCGCCACCATATTCGTGGCCAGCGACGACACTTGCACGGTCAACACGATGCGGCTGCCGTCGCCATCCTCGCGGATGTCGGCGGTGACAAGCGCGGCACAGTCCGTCTGCCCGTCGCTGGACACCAGTTCGTAGTTCACGCTGCGCGCGTTCGGCTGAAGATGCAGCCAGCCGACCTCTACCCGGACATCCGGGTGCCCGGCGGCCTTGCAGATCGACAGTTCGCGTCCGCCTTCTCGGGTGTCGGCCTCCAGGAATTGCACGGTCACATCCGGCGCGGGCGGCGCCCAGATGGCGCGGGCGGCCGGGGCGGTCCATGCCTGCCACAGGGTTGCGACGGGGGCCGCAACCCGCCGTTCGAAGGTCAGCGTTGCAAACCGCTCCGTCATCTCATCAGCCCCGCGGCATAGGTTTCCAACTGCGTCACCACCGTGCCCCAGCCATCGAAAAAGCCCATGTCCTCGTGCGCCTTGCGCGTTTCGGCGGTTCGGTGGCGGGCTATCGCGGTGTAGGTCGTCCCGCCATCGGGGGTGTCGGACAACAGCAGGATCGCGGTCATGAACGGATCGGCGGCGGGTTTCCAACCTTCGGTATAGGTATCTGTGAACACGAGCTTTTCACCTGGCACCACTTCCAGATAGACGCCCTTGTTGTCCATTGTCGTGCCATCCACCTCGAAACTGGTGTTGAACCGCCCGCCAGCGCGCAGGTCGATCTCGACGGCGGTCACCTTGTGCGGTGCGGGGACAAAGAAATGCGGAATATGCTGGGGCATGGTCCAGCATTCCCAGATCAACTGGCGCGGAACGGCCAGCGTGCGGGTAAAGCTCAGATCGGTGGTCGGATCCAGTTCCAGGTTCATCGCTCGCGGTCCTTCATCAGTTGCAACACATAGTCATCCAGCCGGTCCAGCCGGGCCTCCCAGATGGCGCGCTGGTCATCCAGCCATGTCCGCATCGGACC
Source organism: Gemmobacter megaterium (assembly GCF_900156815.1). Classification (GTDB taxonomy): domain Bacteria; phylum Pseudomonadota; class Alphaproteobacteria; order Rhodobacterales; family Rhodobacteraceae; genus Wagnerdoeblera; species Wagnerdoeblera megaterium. The sequence goes on along the minus strand of NZ_FTOT01000003.1, from coordinate 194,060 downwards.
CAACGCCTGCGGGACAATGGCGCATGTCCGCACCCGCCCATCCTTGGAGGTCGTGATCAGACCGGCCTCCTCCAGCACCGAAAGATGGCGCATCACCGTTGGCAACCGCAGGCCCGTAGGGCTGGCCAGTTCTGTCACGGGCGCAGGGCCTGCCGCCAGACGCGACAGGATCGCGCGACGGGTCGGGTCCGCCAGCGCATGGAACAGCAGGGACAGGTCGGGTTCATGCTTAGCCATATGTCTAACCTTTACCTTCCTGACGTTCGTGTCAAGAAACACTTCGCCACTTGACTAAGTTTTCCGGCCAGCGGGCAGCTCCGGCCCGACGATGGATGCCAAGGTTGGCGTCGGCGCGTCAGGCGGTGCGGGTCAGATAGGCCAGGACGACGTCGGTCGCATGGGCCTTGCGATCATGCAGGAAACCGTCAGAGCCAAGATCAACGTCAAACGTGGCCTGCAAGGTATGTCGGTTGGAAATGTGAATGAAACTGAGCGAAAGGATCGTAAGATACAGGTGCAACGCAGGCGGGCGGTGCGTGAAATCCCCCGAAGCATGACCCCGCACCAGAAGCGTTTCGATACTGTCCAGAAATGGGCGGGCGGTGGAAAAGATGGTCTCTTTGACCTGGGCAGCGGCACGACCAAGGTTGAGATTTTCGTTGAGGATCATCTTGGGAAAACTGGGATTGCGCAGCATGTAGTCAAAGGTGAAATGCGTCAGCGCGATGATCCCGTCGCGCGGCGGCAGATCCCAAAAGCTGGTCTCGCGTTCGCTGCGGCGCAATTCTTCGTAAACCCGTGTCAAAGCAGCCAGATACAGCCCGTCCTTGTTCTCGAAATAATGATACAACATGCGGATGTTGCACCCCGCGGCCTGGACGATGCGCGTCGTGTTCGCACCCGCATAGCCCTGCGCGCAGAACTCCTCGATCGCGGCCGCAAGGATCTGTTCGCGCGTGACCTGGCTGTTCCGGGTCTGCCGTGCCGCTGGTTTCCGCGCTGCCCCGGTGTGTGCTGACATGCCCTGCTCCTTCTTGCTGCGGCAATCTAGTCACATCCCGATGCGGGCCACAAGTAAGTAAGCGTTGACATACTTATCGCATCGTGCTTTTTCGACTCCAGAACGGTCGGAACAGGGCCGGGACCGCAAGACAGGGAGCGAACATGACGATGATGGCTGGATTCCGCGGCCTGATGGCGGCTGCGCTGATGGTCGGGGCAAGCCCCGCGGCGCTGCTGGCACAGCAGATGACCGACACGCGCATTTCGGTGGCGATCACCGAGACGATCGCAGGTTACAACCCCTATGGCGATGCCGTGGTGCTGGTGGGCAGCATCTGGTGCCAGGTCTATGGCTGCCTGATGCGCTATGATTTCGAGACGGGGCGCCCGATCCCCTATCTGGCCGAAAGTGTCGAGCCAGAGACCGACCTGACCTGGATCGTCAAGCTGCGCCCCGACTGGACGCGCCACAACGGCGACCCGGTGCTGGCCGAAGACGTGGTGCATTCCATCGACCGGGTAAAGAACGACCCGGCTTCGGCGCAGGGCTTCATCGTGCAACCCATCCAGGCGGTCGAGGCGGTCGATGACCTGACCGTGCGGATCACCACGAACGAACCCATCGCCACGCTGCGCGACAACCTGACGCTGATCCATATCACCTCGAAGAAGCAATTCGACGAACTGGGCGAGCAAAGCTATCGCAAACCTGTCGGCGCCGGGCCCTACCGACTGGCCGATCTGTCCATCGGCAGCCACATGGTGCTGGAACGGGTGGACGATCACCCGATGATCTCGCCCACCAACCCCAAGCAGATGGTGTTCCGCATCATGGCCGAACCCGAGGCGCGCGTGACCGCGCTGGCCAATGGCGAGGTGCAGATTGCCCAAGGCATCCCGCCGCAACTGGTCGAGCGGGTCGAACGGTTGCCGAATGCCCATGCGGTCTTTGCCAATTCGGTCGAGATGATGTTCCTGGCGATGAACCCCTCGACCGCCCCCTGGGATGTGCCCGAGGCGCGGCAGGCCGTGGCCCATGCCATCAACCGCGAGGCCATCGTGCGTGTGTTGCTGGGCGGGCGGGCGGCCCTGCTGAACGGGCCGGTTGGCCCCGGCCAGTTCGGCTATGACCCCGATTTCCGCACGCCCTATGACTACGACCCAGCCAAGGCCCGTGCGCTGCTGGAAAGCAAGGGGCTGCTGGGGGTCGAGGTTGACTTCTTCACCCCCGTCGGCCGCTATACGCTGGACCGCCAGATTGCCGAGGCCATGGTGCCCATGCTGGAGGAGGCCGGTTTCAAGGTGCGGTTGCAGACGCCGGAATGGGCCTCGCTGTGGTCGAACGTGCAGGCTGGCGGCGTGCCGTTCTATTACATGGGTCGCGGCCAGATGCTCGATCCGTCGCGGGCGCTGCGACAGTATTTCGAAACCGGCGGCTCGCCCCGGCTGGACTATTCGAACCCCCGGCTGGATGCGCTGCTGCGGGCCGAGCGGGGCGAGTTCGACACCGAAAAACGCTATGACCTGATGCGCCAGGCGATTGCCGAGGTGACGCAGGATGCCCCAGCCGCCTTCCTGTGGCTGCATCAGATGGCCTGGGGCGTGGCAGAGGGCGTGGACTATACCCCGCGCCAGGCCGACCGGGTGGATGGCTGGGATATCCACATCCGCTGATCCGTCGCCGGGGGCAGTGCGCCCCCGGCCTTGACCCCCTCCAACCCGACAGGTCTGCCGATGCTGGGCTATACGGTCAGGCGCCTTTTCGGCGTCATCCCGGTTCTGTTTCTGGTCTCATTGCTGGTCTTTGCGCTGATGCAGGCGGCGCCGGGCGATCCGGTCTCGATGCTGATATCCGACGAGGCCAGCGCCGAGGACCGCGCCCGCGCCGCCGAGGCCTGGGGGCTGGATCAGCCTGCGCCGGTGCAATACCTCAACTTTGTGCGCAATGCCCTGGGCGGCGATTTCGGCACTTCGTTCCGCTACCGCGAGCCGGTGATGGCGCTGGTGCTGGACCGGCTGCCGGCCACGCTGGAACTGGCGCTGTATGCAACGCTTCTCGCGGTGCTGGTGGGTATTCCGCTGGGCGTGCTGTCGGCGGCGCGGCCCAACTCGGTGCTGGATTCGGTGGGGTCGGTCGTCGGGTTCTTTGGCATCTCCATGCCGAACTTCTGGCTGGGGATCCTGATGATCCTGATATTCTCGGGCTACATGAACCTGCTGCCGTCCAGCGGGCGGGAACCCTGGGGCATGGGACTGGACCGCATCACCGGCTTTCTGACGCTGGATGCCGTGCTGCAAGGGCGCTGGGATGCGCTGGGGCAGGCGCTGCGGCATCTGGCCATGCCCGCGATCGTGCTGGGCACCTCGATGACCGGCATCATCATGCAGGTCACCCGCGCCTCGATGCTGGAAAACCTGGGCGAGGATTACATCATGACCGCCCGCGCCAAGGGCCTGTCGGGGCGCACCGTGCTGTGGCGCCACGCCTTTCGCAATGCGCTGGTGTCGGTCATCACCATCACCGGGCTGGAGTTCGGCGCCCTGATCAGCGGGGCAATCATTGTCGAGACGGTGTTCTCCTGGCCCGGTATCGGCCTGCTGCTGATCCAGGGCATCACGTTTCGCGACTTTCCGCTGATCGTCGGGCTGGTGCTGATCTACACCACCCTGTTCGTCCTGATGAACCTGCTGATCGACCTCGCCTATTCGCTGGTCGATCCCCGGATACGGATGCGCTGAGCCATGGCCACTCTTGCCCTTGCCCCCCCTTCGGCCCGTGCGCGGTTCGGATTCCTGCTGACGCCCAAGGCGCTGTTCGGCCTGACGGTGCTGAGCGTTCTGGTCATCTGCGGGCTGTTCGCGCCGCTGCTGGCGCCGTTTGACCCGGCCAAGCAGGATCTGATGCGTGCGATGATCGCGCCGCAACCGGGTGGGCCGCATCTGCTGGGCACCGATCATGTCGGGCGTGATCTGCTGTCGCGGCTGATCTACGGGGCGCGGGTGTCCTTGCTGATCGCGGTGGCGGTGGTGCTGTTTTCAGGCGCGTTCGGTGTGGCGCTGGGGGTGGTCTCGGGCTATTTCGGCGGGCGCACCGACAGTGTGATCCAGAAGTTCCTCGAAGTGTTCTGGGCCTTTCCGCCGCTGTTGCTGGCCATCGCCATCGTTGCCTTTCTGGGGCAGGGCCTGGGCATCGTGATCCTGGCGCTGGCCTCGCAACGCTGGATCCCCTATTGCCGCATGTCGCGGGCCGAGGCGATGGCCCTGCGTGACCGCGAATTCGTGGTGGCGGCCCGGTCGCTGGGGGCGGGGCACCTGCGGGTGCTGTGGCACCATATCCTGCCCAATATCCTGCCCTCGACCCTTGTGGTCGGCACCTTTGCCATGGCCACGGCCATCATTTCCGAGGCGGCGCTGTCCTTTTTGGGCCTTGGCGTGCCGCCGACCATTCCCACCTGGGGCGGGATGCTGGCCGATGCGCGGTCCTACATCAGCACATCGTGGTGGATGGCGCTGTTCCCCGGCCTGTGCATCTTTGTCACGCTGCTGGGCATCAACCTGCTGGGCGACGTGCTGCGCGCCCGGTTCGATCCGAAAATCCGCAACCTGTGAAAGGACGTCCCATGCTGGAACGCCGCAACATTACCTCGGCCGATGGCGCGCGCAAGGCGCAGATCGTGGCCAGCGATGACCTGATCTTTCTGTCGGGCATCCACCCCGACACGCTGGACGGCGACATAAAGGCCCAGATGAAAAGTGCCCTGAAAAACGTCGATGCCGCCCTGGCCGAGATGGGCGAGGGTCAGGGGTCGATCTTCATGATCCATATCTGGCTCAAGGACATGCGCTATTTCAGCGCGATGAACGCCGCCTGGAACGACTGGGCCGATGCCGAAAATCCACCCGCCCGCACCTGCGTTTCGGGCGAGCTGTATCGCCCCGACCTGCTGGTGGAACTGGTCGTCACCGCCTGCCGTACCAAGGGGGGCACGGCATGATCCGCAAACTGGGCCGGATCAGCGGGCCGAAATCCCCGTCCATCCATCTGGCGGCGGGATGCGCCAGCATGGTCTCAAGCTGCATGACCGCCAATGACAAGGCCGGGAACCTTGCCGAACAGACGCTGGAGATCCTGAACCGGATCGAGGCGCATGTGGTCGAGCTGGGCTCGTCACGGGACAAGCTGATGATGGTGCAGGTCTGGCTGGCTGACATCCGCGACTATGACGCGTTCTGCACCGTCTGGAACGACTGGTGCCCCGCCGACCATCCCCCCGCGCTGTCGGTGGTCGAGGCTGCCGCCTCGCGCCGCGACTCGCTGGTGGAAATCCGCGCCTACGCGGCGCCCTGACCCGCCATGCCCCGCGACCTTTCCTTGCCAGAGGCCCAAGTGATGACCGAACCCCTGCTGGACATCGACGGGCTGACCGTCAGCTTTCCCGGCGCGCCCCGGCCCGTGGTGCGCGACTTTTCCCTGCGCATCGCGCGGGGGCAGGTGGTGGCGCTGGTGGGCGAAAGCGGGTCGGGCAAATCCGTCACCGTCAAGGCCATCCTGCGGCTGATCGAGTTTCAGGGGGGCCGGATCACCGCCGGGCAGGGGTGGCTGCATGATGGCAAGGGCGGGCGGATCGACCTGTTCGCCTGTTCCGAGCCACAGATGCAGAAGATCCGGGGCAACCGGATTGCCATGATCTTTCAGGAACCGATGACCTCGCTGAACCCGGTGCTGACCGTAGGCTTCCAGTTGCGGGAGGCAGTGCTGCGCCATCAGGACGTGTCGCGCGCCGAAGCGGACCGGATTTGTCTGGAGGCGCTGCAACAGGTACGCCTGTCAGAGCCCGAGCGGCGCCTGACGCAATATCCGCACGAGCTGTCGGGCGGGATGCGCCAGCGGGTGATGATCGCGATGGCGCTGGCCTGCAAGCCCGATCTGCTGATCGCCGATGAACCGACAACGGCGCTGGATGTGACGGTGCAGGCCGAAATCCTGGCCTTGTTGCGCACGATTCAGGCCGAAACCGGCATGGCGGTGCTGATCATTACCCATGATATGGGTGTGGTGGCCGAGATCGCCGCCCATGTGCAGGTGATGCTGCATGGCGATACGATCGAGCATGGCCCGGTGCAGCAGGTGTTCGATCAGCCGCAACAGCCCTACACGCGCAGCTTGCTCGACGCCGCGCCCAAACTGGGCAGCGCCCCACCCCCGCCGCCCCGCCCGCCGGTGGCCATCCCGGCGCTGGAGGTGTGCAACCTTGTGCTGCGCTATCCGGTGCGGCGCGGTCTGTTCGGCACGCACCGCGCCAATGTCCATGCGGTCGAAGATGTCAGCTTTGCCGTGGCGCCGGGCGAGACACTGGCGCTGGTGGGCGAAAGCGGCTGTGGCAAATCCAGCCTTGCGCGCACCATCCTGCGCCTGCAAACCCCGCAATCGGGCGAGATCCGGCTGAATGGGCAGAACATCCTGGGCTTTGACCACACCCGGATGAAAGCCGCCCGGCGCGGCATCCAGATGGTGTTTCAAGACCCCTATGCCAGCCTCAACCCGCGCAAGCGGGTGGCCGAGATCATCGCCGAACCCTTGCAGATCCATGGTGCGGGCAGCGCGGCCGAAATCCGCGAGCGTGTCGCGGCGCTGATCGCCCGCGTCGGCCTGCCGCCAGAGGCGGCGGGGCGGTTCCCACATGAATTTTCCGGCGGCCAGCGGCAGCGCATCTGCATTGCGCGGGCGGTCGCGCTGAACCCCTCGGTCATCATTGCGGACGAACCAGTCTCGGCCCTGGATGTGTCGATCCAGGCGTCGATCCTGGACCTGATCGAGGAAATTCAGGCCGAATTCAACGTGGCGATCCTGTTCATCAGCCATGACATGGCCGTGGTGGAAAAGGTCGCCGACCGGGTTGCGGTGATGTATCAGGGGGAGTTGATCGAGATCGGTCCGCGCGACGCGGTGCTGCGCACGCCCGCCCACGCCTATACCCGCCAGTTGCTGGAGGCCGTGCCGGTGCCGCACCCCAGCCTGCGCCGCGACCGGATGCCCGCCCCGCGCCAGATTGTCAGCCCTATCCATCCCGTCGATGCGCCGCCGCGTGGCTTTGTGATGGAAGAGGTGGGGCCGGGCCATTTCCTGCGTCGCGACAAGGACAGCTGACATGCACGCGCCCGCACTTTCCCGCACTGCCGCACCGGCGGTGGTGGCCCTTGGTCTGTTGTCGCTGATCTGGGGCTACAACTTCGTGGTGATGAAAGAGGTTCTGGCCTATGCCGATCCGCTGGATTTCACTGCGGCGCGCACCTTGCTGGGGGCGCTGGCGCTGTTCGCCTATGCGGCCATCACCCGCCGGGCCATGCCGTTGCCGCCATGGCGGGTGATGCTGCCCGTGGGGCTGTTGCAGACCGCGCTGTTCAGTCTGTTGATCCAATGGGCGCTGGTCGGTGCCGATGCCGGGCGCACGGTGGTCGTTGTCTATTCCATGCCGTTCTGGCTGGCGGGCCTTGCCGCGCTGCTGCTGGGCGAGGCGCTGGGGCGGGCGCGGCTGGTGGCGATGGCCGTTGCGGGGGCCGGGCTGACGATGATCCTGCGGCCATGGGAACCGGGGGCGATTTCGGCCAGCGGGCTGACGCTGGCGCTGCTGGCCGGATTCGTCTGGGCATTGGCGGCGGTGATCCTGCGCCGCGCGCCGCGCGCGCCGGGCCAGACGCTGCTGTCGCTGACCGCCTGGCAACTGCTGTTGGGGGCGGCGGTGTTGTGCGTGGCCGCGATGCTGCGCCCCTCGGCCCCGCCCCGGCCAGAGCCCTATCTTGCATGGGCGCTGTTCTATGGCTCTGTCCTGGCCACGGGCATGGCCTGGGCATTGTGGCTGTACATCCTCGATCATCTGACGGCGGCGGGGGCAGGGTTTTCCACACTGTTGGTCCCTGTCGTGGGGCTGCTGGCCAGTTGGGTGCAACTGGGCGAACGGCCTGACCAGTTTGCAACATTTGGCATCGGGCTGATCCTGGCGGGGTTGCTGGCCTTTGGCCTGGTCGGCTGGCATCGCAGCCGATAGCGACGCGCCACATCGCCTTTGTCAGAACAGGTCGATCTGCCCCGCGATGGTGCCAAGGTCGTCAACTCCGTCAAACCGGATGACCTCTCCTCCATCAAAGACCAGCGCGGCCATGCCGCCACGGGTGGCCGAGAACCGGGCGATGATCTCGTCAACCGTCAGCGTATCGGCCCAGAGCGTGCTCGACAGCCGCAGCCTGTCATTGTCGGCCACGGAAAAGTCGGTGATCAGATCCCTGCCATCCCCGGCCGCAAAGACAAAACGATCCGCCCCGGCCCCGCCTGTCAGCCGGTCCTGTCCCGCCCCGCCCGTCAGCCGGTCATTGCCATTGCCGCCGAACAGCCGGTCGCTGCCGTTGCCGCCAAGCAAGGTGTCGTTCCCGGCCCGCCCGAACAGCCGGTCGGCATCGTTGCGCCCATCCAGCCGGTTGTCGCGCGCGCTGCCGTCCACATGATCCGCACCCATCGCGCCGATGATATGTTCAATTCCGGCGAAGCTGCTTGTGGTGTCAACCTGCTGTGTGCCGACCCGGATCTCGAACCGTTCGGCATCGGCGGTGCCGGGCGCAGGCAGGATCCGATCCAGATCCGCCTGGCTGGCAGCGAACAGCGGTTCGGTCCGCACGACAGTCTCGGGGGTCAGCGACTGGCCATTCCAGACCCTTGCCTCGTGGGTGCCGGTATCGCGCCAGACCGGCGCTTCGGTCGTGATCGAAAGCTCCGCCTGCTCGGTGCGCATGTCGATCACGCTGCTGGCCGCAAGGGCGCCCAGCGACAGGGTATCGTCGCGCCCCGATCCACCCCGGATCGAGGCATTTCCGGTGCCCATGAGGATCAGATCGTTGCCCGACCCCCCATAGGCCGAATCCGCGCCTCCGCCCAGGACAAGCACATCATCGCCACCACGCCCCGCCAGCAGATCGTTGCCGCCGCCAGAGACGAGCATGTTCGCCTTGCCATCCCCGGAAATCTGATCGTTCAGGGCGCCGCCGATCACATTCTCTATGCCGCGCAGCACATTGGTGCCCTGCGCCCCGGTGGCGACACCCAGCCGCAGATCCGCTACAATACCCCCGAAGTTCCTTGCCACGATCGCCCCGCGCGCATCGTCGGGGGCCGCGTTGGCGAAACTGACGGTATCCACCCCCTTGCCGCCGGACAACGTGTCGTTTCCACCCCCGCCGTGCAACAGGTCATCGCCCTTGCCGCCTTCGAGGCTGTCGTTCCCGTCGCCGCCGAACAGTTCGTCATTGCCGCCATTCCCGCGCAATATGTCATTGCCGCCACGCCCGATCAGCCGCTCGCCGATCTTGCTGCCCTGCATGTCATCAATGGCCAGCGCATCGCCGATCACCTGTTCGAACCCGCGGATATCGGCGACAATCCCGTTGATGTCGCCCGGCGTCGCAAGCGTGCCGCGGCGCAGGTCAAGAAAAACCACCGGAGCAAGGCTGGTCCTGGAATGTGCGATTTCCAGACTGTCAAAGCCGCGCCCGCCGCTGACCTCGCCCTTCATCCGGCGGATCTGAACGTAGTCGTCGCCCGCGCCGCCATCGACGATATGCCCCGCACCACTTGCGTTGACATACATCTGGTCATCGCCCAGCCCGCCATAGAGCTGACCGTCCAGGATCAACTCCAGAAAGTCATCGCCCGCGCCACCAAACAGCGTGGCCGAGGACGAGCCGTCATTCGACGCCAGACGCCGCAATACATCGTTTCCAGCGCCACCATGAACGGTCAGGCGTTCACGCCCCATCAGCAGAACCTGATCGGCCTGATCGCCAAGATGGAGCTCCTCGATGCCCGTCATGTTGCCCGAGAACAACCGGCTGACGCCGCTCGCGCCCGGATCGGCGAGATTGACGAGATCCCGCGCCTCCTGGGCATCATAGGCTTCGATCCGTGTGCCAAGCGATCCTTGCAGCCGGACGAACCACCGGGCGTCAATCGCGCGGGTGTCGAGCACGTCATACCCATTCCCGCCATCAAAGCTCATGGTGCCGCTTGATCGGGCGGCCTCTGGTGGCAGGGTGGCATGAAGCGTATCGTCGCCGGTGCCGCCCGCCGTCAACGAGGCGCCGCGCGAATACAGCACATCGTCGCCGCCGCCGCCGTCGATGATCAACTGCGATCCCGCGCCCGGTGTGGCACCCAGCAATGTGTCGCCGCTGTCCGACCCGATGAACATCTCGAATCCCTCCGAGCGGTCCTGTGCCAGAACGGTAAGGCCATCGGCGGCATAGCGTGTGATCACGCCGGTGGCCGCATTGATGCGCAAAGAATCCGTCTGATGCAGCGGGCCCAGAACCCAGCCATTCAGCGGGCGCAGGTCATAGTTGGTCAGTTCGGTCGTATAGGCCAGCCGGTCGAACCCATCACCGCCATGAAACCGCTGCCCCCGCGCCGCGCTGACCGAACCGCCGACGATCACCGCATCATTGCCATCGCCGCCAAACACCGTGTCGGTGCCCGGTCCCGTCACGATGGTATCGTTGCCCGACCCGGCAAAGATCAGGTCATCCCCATCACGTCCGTCGATCCAGTCGCGCCCGCCGCTGGCGATGATCACGTTGTTTTCGGCGCTGCCCAGAAGATCGCTGTCGCGGGTGTCGTCCAGCGTGATGTTCTGGATACCATCCAGCGTGTCGCGGCCATAGCCGTCCCAGGCCCAGCCCGCCGTCAGTTCGACCTGAACGCGCGGATTGCCCGAGCGGTTGTCCTCGGGCAGGTACCAGGTGTTGGTGCCACCGCCGCCATAAACCAGATCCGCGCCATCGCCGCTGGCGATCACATCATTGCCGTCGCCGCCCAGAATGGTATCCGCCAGAGGCGAGCCAAAGATGTTGTCATCCCCGGCCAGCCCGCGGATCTCGACCGCCGTCGCCCTGGCGTAAATCTGGTCGTCGTCGTCGGTGCCCAGCACGATCGGGCCGTTGGGCAAGATGAAATTCGCGCCCAACTCTGACCGCGCGACGGTGATGTCGTTGAAGACAAAGAACTCGAACTCATGTGCCGTTTCACTGCGACCGCTGGAATGGCGCCATGTGACCGCGCCATCCACCACGGGAACCGCGACCGTGAACTCGAACAGGTCCCCCAGCATGACCAGCCGGTCGGTGCCCGCACCACCGAAAAGCGTATCATGCCCGGCGCCCGCGACCATGATATCATCGCCGCTGCCGCCATAGGCCAGATCGTCGCCGCCGCGCGGATCAAGGATGTCGTTCACCCCGTCACGGCCCAGAAGCGTATCGTTGCCATTGGTGCCGATACGCAGGTTGCCCGAGGCCATGCCCCCCAGATCGGGGATCAGGTCATCGGTCAGGTCGCGCAGCAGGTCGTCCACGCCCGTGGTCCAGCCGTCGATGTCCAGAAAACCCTCGATCCGGTCAAAGGCCGCGTCGATACCCGCCGCAAGACCATTGAGGACGGTCGAACTTGGCAGGAACGAGGTCAGTTTCCTGGCTGCCGCATCCAGGATTTTCGTGATCCCAAGCGAATCCAGCAACCAGTCCACCACCGGGCCGACCGTGAACTTGTAGACGAGCCCCGCCGCATCCAGCAGCCGCTCCACCGGCTTGAGAGCCTTGTAGATCGCGTTCAGCGGCGTTGCCAACGGCGCCAGAGTCGCGTTGATCTTGCCAAACAGCGATCCCACCGACACGAGCCCGTTGAACAGGGACGAGGTGAAGTTGTCGCGCAGGTCGTCCAGCGCGCCCTGCAAGGTCTCGTAGGTGCCGTTCACCTCGTTCAGCAGCACGTTCAACGGGGCCGCGACGCCATCCGCAGCCGTACGGAACGGATCCGCCGCCGGTCCGACCAGATCCAGCCCGAAGATCACGGTCCCGACCGTATCTTCATACTCGCCAACCTTCAGCTCGGTCAGCAACACGTCAAGCTGATAGTCCTGAAGCTTGTCCTCGGCCGCTTCGAGTTTTTCGATATAGCCCGACGCCTGGACCTTCTGGTCGATCTCGCGCGCCTTGTTGCGGATTTGTGCAGAGACGCTCTCGACGCTGCTCATCGCCTTGTCGAGCGCCTTGGCAAAGACCTTGAGCGGCCCGACCTTGTCAGCGATTTTCAGGCTGAACCGGGCCGATTTGATCGAGGCAAGAAACTGCGTCGCCTGGTCTTCGATCTGACCGGGCAGTTCCAGCGCCTGACGCGCCGTGGCAACGGCATCTTCGGCATTCGACAGCTCGTTGCGCAGATCGCCCAGGTTGTCACGGGTCCGCCCCAGTTGCAGGTGGAACAGGTCCAGGTCGTCGCCGGGGGCCTCGACCCCACCGGGCGGCGCGGCGCCACCATGATCCGGCGTGCCGGGGGGCGGCATCTGGAAAAGGGCCCCCGCCGGGGTTGCGGAGATTGCGGGGGCGGCGGCGGGCAAGCGCAGATCCGGCGCCGATGTCACCACGCCGTCGGCGGATGGCCCGGACGGGTCGGGGCGGGGCCGTGGGGCGGCGGGGCGGGTTTCGGGGGACAGCGCCAGCAGGTCATCCCAGCCGGTATCCAGCCCGACAGCGGTTTTCCAGCGATCCACCAGCGGTTGTTCGGTGGACAGGGGATCCGGGGGCAGGGGGGCCAGAGACCGCGTCATGACACATCCTCACTTTCCGCAACAGGTCGGGTTCGGCCACGACGGATGCCAGGCGCGGGGCCCTGCGGCTGCAAGGCCAAGGCTCCCTGCCCGGACTGACGTAGCGTAAACCAAGGTATCGTGGCGCTGCGTCCGGCGGTATCAGGTGATCAACCCATTTTGGTGCCGGGGGGACGACGGGGCGAAATGGCAACCGCGATGGAACAACCCGACCGCCGACCGGACAGCAACCGCAGATCCAGCCCATGCTGGCGCACCAGATCATGCACGATCGCCAGGCCAAGCCCGGCCCCTTCGGCCCCTGGCTGATCCAGCCGGGCCAAAGGGGCCAGCAGTCCGGCAAAGTCGGTCGGGGACAGGCCCGGCCCGGTGTCGTGCACCTCCAGCCACAGGCGCCCGGCCCGACGGCGGACGCCAACCAGCACCTTGCCGCCGGGCGTGTATTTGATTGCATTCGACACAAGGTTTCCCGCAATCCGCATGAACGCCAGCGGCGGTAGGTCCACCTGCGCGCTACAGCGGACGTGGCGCAGATCCAGCCTCTTGGCCCGCGCCGCAGCGCCGAACATCTCGGCCACCGCACCCAGGACCAGATCGGCGGAATAGGGCTCTGTCGTGCCCGGATCGTCGGGCTGTGGCGGGTCGGGCGCGTCAAGCTCTGAAAACCGCGCCAGTTCCGTACTGACCAACCCTTCCAGATAGTCGAAGGTGCCGTCAAAATCCTCGCGGACGGAACCGCCCCCGCGGCCATGCAGCAGCCGCTGCACATTCAGCCGCAGCGCGCCAAGCGGGCCGCGCAGGTCGTGAACGGTATCGGCAATCCGCCGCTGGCTTGACTGTGCGAGGGCAACCGCCAGCGCATACCGCTCTTCCAGATCGGCAAGGCGACGGCTGAGATCCAGATTGCGGCGCGTTTCGGAAAACGACGATTCAAGCGCCTGCTGACGCGCCCGCTTCATCTGGTTGAACCTGTCCAGAATCGCCAACCCCATGAAGGCGGCATCGGCCAGCAGCACCACACGCATGGAATCGAACTGCACCTCCTCGGAGATCTCCAGGCCCAGCCAGTGCCGCCCTGTCATGATCGCGCTCGACAGAACCGCGCCGCCCCAGGCCAGAATGTAGAACCGCACCTCGCTGAACCGACTGCGCGCAGCCACCAGCCCCGCCAGGGTGAACAGCAGCGTGCTGAGCAGGGCCAGCAATACCAGCGCCTTCTTGACAGGTTGCGCGTCGATCACGGCGGTGGAGGCCACCAGACCAAGGGTCAGCGCCATCAACGCCAGCAGCACCTTGTCGATGATCGGGTGATGCACGGCGGTTTGCAGGAACTGGCGTGCGAAATTGGCCCCGAAGACGATGATGCCAGCACCGACCAGCACCGACGCATAGGCATTGAACACCGGAAACTCTGGCCAGAGATATTGGAACGCATTGCCATCGGCGTGCATCAGGAACAACAATCCGCTGAGCGCATAACCGGAATAGGCCGCGAAAATGCCCCTCCGGGTGATCGCGCAGGCCAGTGCCGCCGAAATCACCAGAAACAGCATCATCCCGTAGTAGATGAAGTTCTTGGCGGTCTTGCGCGCCGCCAGATGTTCAAAGCTCTGTTCGGTATGCAGCGCGAACGACAGTTCGGACGAACCCCCAGAGGTGTAGCGCAGGATCAGCGTGCCACTGTCCCCCGGTGCCAGATGGAACGGGACGACCACTTCGGGATAGGAAACCTGCCGTGCCGCAAAGGGTGTCGTCCGGTTGTGATGTTCCAGCAACACGGGCGGTTGATCCTGACGCAGCAGCCAGATGTCGAAGTCGGGAAAGAAATTCTCGCGCAGATGCAGCCGCCAATCCGCCTGGACGTCGGTCGAATTCTGCAACGCGATCCGAAGCCACAAGGCATCACGGGTATACCCGAAATCGGCGCTCTGCCCCTCGACCGGCGTGAAGGGCAGCGCCAGCGCCTGGTCCAGCCCCAAGGCCCCCGAGGGATCCCGCAGATAGCTGACATGGCCCGCGAACACCCGATCCGCCGCAACGGGACCGTCAAGGTCCAGCACCTGCCCCGCCGCGCGATCAACCGTGCTTGACAGACTTGCCAGGGCGCAGAGTACAAATGCAACCAGCAACGCCTTGCGCATGGCAGGGTGTTCCATTCCAAAGAGGGCGCAGATGCCCCGGATCCGCGTTCTGCTTGCCGAGGATCATGCCTTCACCTTGTCGGGCATGCAACGATCACTGGCGGACGACCCGCGTTTCGCGGTGGTGGCGACCGCCGTGTCGGGCTTGGCGGCAATCGCGCTGGGGCGTATGCACGAACCCGATGTTGCGCTGATCGACCACGGGCTGCCGGGTGCCAATGGCCTGGAGGTCTTTATCGAACTGCGCCGCTGGGCGCCCCGCACACGTTGCCTGATCGTGACCGGCAATGCCAACCCTGCGACACTGGCACAGTTGCATCAGGCGGGGCTTCCCGGCCTGATGACCAAATCCACCGCCCTGGCAGAGGTTCTGGCAGCAATCACTCGCGTCGCGGCCGGACAGATCGTCCGATCTGCGGATGTACTGGCCGCCATCGCACCGCTGGCAGATCATGGCCACGATCTTTCGCTGCGCGAACGCGAGGTGCTGGCCGGCATTGCCGAAGGGCTGACCAACGCGGGCATTGCAACGAAACTGTCGATCAGCCCCAAGACGGTCGAAAGCCACCGGGCCTCGTTGATGCGCAAGCTGGATGTGAATTCGACCGCATCGCTTGTCGTGCGCGCCGTGCGCCTTGGGCTGCTGGATCTGTGACCCGGCAGGAACATGGGGCCGCCCGCGGCTTGCGCCATGCCACCGATCCGGCAGGTGCCGGCCAGGGACCAGGGGCCGACACGCGCCCCTGATCCCTGACGACCTTCAGAAGAACCCGAGCTTGTTGGGGTTGTAGCTGACCAACATGTTCTTGGTCTGCTGATAATGGTCCAGCATCATCTTGTGGGTTTCGCGCCCGATGCCCGATTGCTTGTAGCCGCCAAAGGCCGCATGGGCCGGGTAGGCGTGATAGTTGTTGACCCAGACCCGGCCCGCCTCGATCGCACGGCCAAAGCGGTAGGCGCGGGTGCCGTCGCGCGTCCAGACACCGGCGCCAAGGCCGTACATCGTGTCATTGGCAATCGCCAGCGCCTCGGCCTCGTCCTTGAAGGTGGTCACGGATACCACGGGGCCAAAGATTTCCTCCTGGAACACGCGCATCTTGTTGTGGCCCTTGAGAATGGTCGGCTGGATGTAATAGCCGCCCGAAATATCCCCGTTGAACCGTGCCGCATCGCCCCCGACCAGCACTTCGGCGCCTTCTTCCACGCCGATGGTGAAATAGGACATGATCTTGTCGAATTGCTGCTTGCTGGCCTGCGCGCCGACCATGGTGGCCATCTCGCGCGGGTCGCCTTGCCGGATCGCTTTCACGCGCGCAATGCAGCGGGCGATGAACTCTTCGTAGATGTCTTCCTGGATCAGCGCGCGGGACGGGCAGGTGCAGACCTCGCCCTGATTGAAGGCGAACAGCACAAACCCCTCGACCGCCTTGTCCAGAAAGGCATCGTCCTGCGCCATCACGTCGGAAAAGAAGATGTTGGGCGACTTGCCCCCCAGTTCCAGCGTGACGGGGATCAGGTTGACGGTCGCCGCCTCCATGATCTTGCGCCCCGTCGCGGTGGATCCGGTAAAGGCGATCTTGGCGATCCGGTTCGAGCGCGCCAGCGCATCGCCTGCCTCGGCCCCCAGACCGTTGACGATGTTCAGCACACCCGGCGGCAGCAGATCGGCGATCAGCTCTGCCAGCACCAGAATGGCGGCCGGGGTCTGTTCGGCAGGCTTCATCACGATGCAGTTGCCCGCCGCCAGCGCCGGGGCCAGTTTCCACGCCGCCATCAGGATCGAGAAGTTCCACGGGATGATCTGGCCCACCACCCCCAGCGGTTCGTGAAAGTGATAGGCCACGGTATCGTGGTCGATCTCGCTCATGGTGCCTTCCTGGCTGCGCAGGACCCCGGCGAAATAGCGGAAATGGTCGATCGACAGCGGGATGTCGGCATTCACCGTTTCACGGATCGGCTTGCCGTTGTCCCAGGTTTCGGCGGTGGCCAGCGTTTCAAGATTGGCCTCCATGACATCCGCGATCTTGAGCAGCAGGTTCGAGCGGTGCGCCGCACTGGTCTTGCCCCAGGCCTCTTTGGCGGCATGGGCGGCATCAAGCGCGGCGTCGATGTCCTCGGGGCCAGAGCGCGCAACCTCGCAAACCACCTCGCCGGTGATCGGGGTGATGTTGTCCATGTAGCGGCCGGCGACGGGGGGCACGAATTTGCCGCCGATGAAATTGTCATAGCGCGCCTTGAAGGGCGAACCGACAAGGTGGGATTTGTGGGTCATCTCGTTCATGGGTGGTTCCTCCGGGTTCGGGCCGCCTCCTCGCGGCCTTGTCCGGATGATCGGCGGCCCGCGCCTGCGGGTCAGCCCTGCCTGCGGGATTGGGCGCCCCGACCTGTCGCAGGATTGCGACAGGTGCGCCCAGGAATCTGCGGTCAGCGGCGGTCGAGCTTGCGGTGCAGGGTCGCGCGGCTAAGGCCAAGCGCCCGCGCAGCGGCCGAGATGTTGCCCCCGGTGCGGGCCAGCGCACGGGCAATCACGCCACGTTCCGCATCGTCGAATCCATCCGGGACCGCCTGTCCCAACACATCGGCCAGCGGGCGGGGGCTGTGGTGCAGATCGCCTGACAGATCCAGATGCAGCCGCGCCGCCCGCGTCGCCCCGATCACCAGATCATCGGCATCCACCGCCAGCACCGCCCCAATCCCGCGTTCGGTCCCCGGCACCAGCACCAGCCAGGCCGTGGGAAAGGTCTGGCTGAACAGATCCGCCTCGACCCGGCGGGCGGCTTCGGTCACGGTGGCACCGATCAGGCCGCCGATGGCCTCTGTCAGATCGGGGCGGGCGGTCGAGACGTCGATCACCGCCAGCAGGTCGCCTTCGGGGCCAAAGACCGGCGCCGAGGAACAGCTCAGCCCGATGTTGCGGGCCAGAAAGTGCTGGTCGCGGTGGATGGTGACGGCGCGGCCTTCGGCCAGGCAGGTGCCGATGCCATTGGTTCCGGCCTGTGCCTCGGACCAGGCGGTGCCGGTCCACAGACCCGCCGCCGCGAAATCGCCGTCATCCCGGCTGTTGCCGCGCCGGTCCAGCGCCACGCCATCGGCATCGGCCAGCACGATGCAGGCGCCCAGGCCCCCGACGGTCTGGAACAGCCGGTCCAGATGCGGCGCCGCCGTGGGCAAAAGCGCGCCCATCCGTTCGCGGGCCAGCGCCAGTTCCGCCGCCGTCATGCGCTGGTCCACCCCCGACGAGGCCGCCGGGTCCAACCGATAGAGCGTGGCCGACCGTGCCCAGGATGCCGCCAGGGAGGAACGTGCCGCCAACCCCGAACGGATGGCGGTTTCGATGCGCGTGACATGCTGGCGGGCGGTTGTGTGCATAGGCGGCCCCATCCGGGGGCCACCGTCTGGCGGGGGCGCCCGTCGCGTTCGGTTGGTCATCGACGTGCCCCGCCCCCCAAGGGCAGGCGTAGGGCAGAGGATGACGGCAACCGCGCCAGCGATCAAGCGCCTTGATGGGGCCGGGGCGGTCAGGCGCCCCCGCCGCCGCCCGGCGCAGGCTTGCCCGCCTCGGCCACCAGGGCCGCCAGCCGGAAAAAGCCATGCACCATCTTGGAAAACGGCATCAACAGGAACAGCACCATGACCGTGGCCAGATGAATGGCCAGCAGCGGCCCCACCAGCCCCGATCCCGTTGCCGCATAAAGCGCAAGCCCCGTCAGCGCGACCGCACCCAGCAACAGGACAAAGGCCATCTCGCCCCCCCAGACCCGCGCGGCGCCAAGCGCCGGATCGGCGCGCAGCTTCAGCCAGGCCAGACCTGCGGCGCCTGCCACCATCATCACGCCCCCCGGCACACCCAGCAGCTTGGGCAGCGACCACAGCGGATAGGGGGCCTCCCAGCCAAGGGCATAGTGCATCACTGTCCCGCTGGCCGTGGCACCGAAGCACAGCAGAAAGCCATACATCATCAACTGGTGGAACACCCGGCGGCGGTTGCTGAAACGGTCGCCCTGTTCGAAATTGCAGCCCTCGCCATGGCCGCCCGACAGGTTCTTCATCCGCGCCGCACTGTCGAAGGCCCGCAGCAGATGGGCCAGCCGCACCCGACCCCCGCCCACCTCGCGCCAGTAATCCCGCACCGACAGCGCGATCAGCGCCAGGGGCAGCACAAAGGCGGGGACAAAGATGGCCACCAGCGTGTTATGCGCCAGATGCGCATAGAACCCCGCCCCCGAGTCAGGGCGCAGTGCCGTCAGCGCCCAGAAGAACCAGGCCAGCGCCACCACCAGCAGCCCCGCCATGGCCACCCCGTGGCTCTGGAACGCCCGCGCAACTGCCTGTGGACGCGCCAGCCGTTCCCAACTGTCCACCCGCACCTCGGCCAGCGCGGCGGGGATGTTCAGCGCGAATTCATGCGGCGCGGTATATTGGCAGGCATAATAGCAGCCGCGGCAGTTGTGGCACAGGTTGGCCAGTTGCGTCAGATCGCCATCGGCAAAGGCCTTTTGCCGGGTCATCGCGGGAAAGACCGCACAGAACCCCTCGCAATAGCGGCAGGCGTTGCAGATCTCGATCTGGCGGCGGGCCTCGTCCATCGGGTCAAGCGCGGCAAGATCGAACGATTTCAGCTCATGCGACATGGGCGGCGGCCTCCTTGCCTGCGATGCGTCCAAAGACAGTGCCGATGGTCATGCCGAACCCGGCCAGATAGCCCTGACCCAGGATGGAGCCTGCCATGATCTCGCCCGCCGCCCAGAGGTTGCGGATGGGGCCTTCGGCGGAATGAACCTGCGCGCGGGCATCGACCTTCAGCCCCAGATAGGTGAAGGTCACGCCGGGGCGCAGTTGGTAGCTATAATAGGGCGGGGTATCCAGCGGCCGGGCCCAGTTGGTCTTGGGGATGGCCAGCCCTTCGGTGGCCAGCCCGTCAAGTTCGGTCGGATGAAAGCGGCCAGGCCGGCAAGCGGCGTTGAAGCTGGCGACAGTGGCCGCCACGCGGGCCGGATCCAGCCCCATGCGGACCGCCAGATCCTCGATCGTATCGGCCTTGATCGGCGGAAAGACCGACGGCATGAACAGGTCGATCGACTTGGCGTCGATCAGCGCATAGCCGACCTGATCGGGCTGCGCCGCGACCAGACGGCCCCAGATCGCATAGCGTTTCGGCCAGGTATCCTCGCCCTCGTTGTAGAACCGTTCGCCCTCGCGGTTCAGCACCACTGAAAAGGGCACACAATCCAGCCGGGTGACGATGCCGCCATCGTATTTCGGCGCGCGCCCGTCGATGGCCACGGCATGGCACTGCGTCGGGTCGCCGACAGAGGCCGCGCCCTGATCCAGCATGTCGCGCAAGACAACGCCCCGGTTGTAGGGCGTGCCCCGGATCAGGAAGTTGCGCGCGGCGGGCCCCCAGGCGCGGGCCAGCCAGTCGATATCGGCCTGAAACCCGCCCGAGGCCAGAACAAATGCGCGCGCCGCCACCGTCACGGGGCGCCCGGCAATCTCTGCCTCCAGATGGGTGATGCGGTCGCCCTCGCGGTGCACATGGGTGACTTGCGCCTCATAGGCGATGTGAACGCCCAGATCGGTGGCGGTGTTGTAATAGGCATTCACCAGCGCCTTGCCGCCCCCCAGAAAGAAGGCATTGGTCCGCCCCAGGCTGAGCGTGCCCGACAGCGACGGCTGGAACCGCACGCCATGCGCCTGCATCCAGGGCAGGCACTCCTCGGATGACCGGATGGCCAGCCGGGCCAGCCCCTCATCGGTCTTGCCCTTGGTCACCAGCATCAGGTCGTGGAAATATTCCTCTTCCTCATAGCTGTCGATCAGCGGCGCCATCGGGCCATGGTGCATACAGCGAAAGTTGCGGGTATGGCGGCTGTTGCCGCCGCGATAGGCGACCGGCGCCCCTTCCAGGATCAGCACGCTGGCGCCCGCTTCGGCAGCGGTGATCGCGGCGCACAGGGCGGCATTGCCGCCGCCCACGACGGCCAGATCAAAGACCTCGGGCCAATTTTTCATACACCATCCTCCATCGGCAGTTCACGGCCCCGCATTCCGCGGATGCGGGCGGACAAGGCGGCCTCGACATGGGCGCGCATGGCGATTTCGGCGGCCAGCCCGTCGCGGGCCTGCAAGGCGGCCAGAACGGCGGCATGTTCGCCTACCGCTGTCTGTGCGCGGCCCGGATCGGACAGCGTGGTCGGGCCAAGGATCAGCAAGGTCTTTTGCAGCGCGCTCATGGCCTTGATCAGAAAGCGGTTGCGCGCGGCCTCGATCAGCGTGCGATGGAACACCCGGTTCAGCTCGCGCGCCTGAGGCCCTGCGGGGGCCTGCCCCAGTTCGGTATTCAGCGCCGCCAGCTCTGCCAGCTCGATGTCCGAGGCCGCCCGCGCGGCCAGCCGTGCCGCCGTGCCCTCCAGCACGATGCGCATCTCGTAGAGTTCGACCACTTCGGCATGATCGAGGCTGCGGATGGTCGCGCCCTGCCGGGGCAGGTGAACGACCAGCCCGTCTGCCTCCAACTGCCGGATCGCTTCGCGCACGGGGGTGCGGCTGATGCCCAGGCGTTCGGCCAGGTCCGTTTCACGCAACCGCGCACCGGGCGCCAGCGCCCCGCTGCGGATATCCTCCAGCAGGCGGCGATAGGCGCCTTGCCCCTGCGGGCCTTCGATTTCGTCAGCCATGAAACGACTCGCTTGCAGTTTCTGTGTTCAGATGTATACAGTTGGATACAATTTAGCGCAAGGACCAGATCGTGCCCCTTTTGCCCGCCCCCCGCAGCCTTGTGCCTGATCAGATGTCGCGCCGGATGGCCACGCTGGCCCTTGCGCTGCTGGGGGCGGGGGTGTTCCACCTGCTGGGCCTGCCGCTGCCCTTCCTGTTCGGTCCGATGGCGGCCTGCCTGATCGCCGCGCTGGCCGGAGCGCCGCTGAAGGGGATGGGCACCATCTCCACCCTTGCGCGCACCATTCTTGGCGTGGCGGTCGGCGCCTCGATCACGCCCGAGGTGGTGGGGCGCATTCCGCAGATGGCGGGCAGCGTTGCGCTGGTGCCGGTCTATGTGGTGATCATCGGGTTGGTGGGCGTGCCGTTCTTTCGCCGTCTGGGCTATGATCCGGTCACGGCCTGGTATGCCGCCATGCCAGGCGGATTGCAGGACATGGTGCTGTTCGGCAAAGAGGCGGGGGGCGATGCGCGGGCGCTGGCGCTGATCCATGCGACGCGGGTGCTGATCATCGTGACGCTGGCACCGATCATCCTGACCGGGCTCTATGGCTCCAGCCTGACAGGTGCGCTGGGGGCGCCGGTGCGCGATCTGCCCGTGATCGAACTGGCGCTGATGGCAGGGGCGGCGGTAATCGGCTGGAAGGTGGCAGAGCGGATCGGCCTGTTCGGCGCCTCGATCCTGGGGCCAATGATCCTGACGGCGGCGCTGTCGCTGGGCGGGCTGATCCACAGCCGCCCCCCGGCCGAGGCGATCCTGCTGGCGCAGTTGTTCATCGGCCTGGGCATCGGGGTGCAATATGTCGGCGTCACCTTGCGCGAATTGCGCAGCTTCATCCTGTCGGGACTGGCCTTCGTGGCGGTTCTGGCGGTGCTGGCCGCAATCTTTACCGAGATCGTGACCTTGACCGGGCTGGCCCAGCCGGTCGAGGGGTTCCTGGCCTTTGCCCCTGGCGGTCAGGCGGAAATGACGGTGCTGGCGCTGGTTGCGGGGGCGGATCTGGGGTTTGTGATCCTGCATCACCTGACCCGGATCGTGGTGGTCATTCTGGGCGCGCCGGTGGCGGCGCGCCTGCTGGGCATCAAGCGCCCGGAGGGGTGACAAGGTGGATCGGCCGACCAGCGGCAAAGGCCGTCACCTGATCAAAGATATCCGCGAATTGCAGATCAATCTCGTCTTCGGTGACAAAGCCCAGATGCGGGGTGGCGATGACGCGGGGGTGGGACAGCAGCGGATCGGCGCTGTCGGTCAGCGGCTCCGCGTCGAACACATCCAGCGCGGCATGGCCGGGCCGCCCGGCCCTGAGCGCCGCCAGCAAGGCCCCCGGCGCGATCAGCCCGGCGCGGGCGGTGTTGACCAGCAGGGCGCGCGGCTGCATCTGTGCCAGATCCTCGGGCGTGATGATCCCCGCAGTTTCAGGTGTCAGGCGCAGGTGCAGGGTCACGATGTCGGATTGCGCGAAAAACGCGGCGCGGCTGTCGGGCACCGTGCCACCTTGGGCCACAGCGCGGGCACGTCCGGCGGCGGAACCCCACCACAGCACCCGCGCCCCGAACGCCTCTGCATAGCCCGCGACCAGCCGTCCGATGCGTCCATGGCCATAGATGCCGATGGTCTTGCCGCGCAGCGTGCGTCCCACGCCTGTCTGCCAGTGCCCGGCGCGCAGGCTGGCCATCTGGCCCGGCAGATCGCGCAAGGCCGCCAGGATCAGCGCCCAGGTCAGTTCGGCAGCGGCGTGGTTCGGCGCCTCGGCGGGTTTGCGCGAGGCAAAGGCCACACCGCGCGCGGCGCAGGCGGCCACATCCACATGCGGCCAGGCCCCGCGCCCGGACACCAGCCGCAAATCGGGCAAGGCGGCCAGCAGATCGGCGGTGATGCGGGTGCGTTCGCGGAACAGGCAGATCGCCTCGGCCCCGTGCAGGCGGCGGGCGAGGTCCGGCCCTTCGGCATGATCAGTCCAGACCGTCACCTCATGCCCCGCCAGCCGCCCGAAGCAGGGCAGATGGCGCAGCGTGTCGGACCAGTCGTCCAGGATGTGAACCCTCATCTTCCGTCCCAGACGGTGGCGGGCACCATGACCGAGCCCTTGGCCAGCAGCCGCGCGGTGCGCAGCAGCCCTGCGGATTTCAGCACAAAGCCATCGGGGCCGTTCTCGTAATCGACCGTCACGTCGATGGCCCCACCCGGATGTTCCAACACCACCAGCGCGGGCGTGCCTTCGGGCAGCGTGGCCAGCCCCTCGGCCACGGTTCCCGGTGTCAGCGCGCAAGAGGCCAGGCATTGCGCGCCCGTCACCGCCATGGTCGGATGGCAATTCCAGGGCATGAAATATCGCGCCGTCAGCGTGCCGCCCTGGCGCGGCGGGGCCAGCAATGCGAATTTCGGCGTCACCGATTTCGACACGTCGCCCATGCCCATGCGGCGCCCGGCCTCTTGCCGGATCGGTTCCATCCGGGCGTAGAAGTCGCGGTTTGCGTCCAGTTCGTCGGCGGTTTCATAGCCTGTCAGACCAAAATCGGCAGCGCGGGCGATGGCGATGGGCATGGCCACATCCATGCAGGTGATCTCGATCCCGTCGATCACATCGCGCAGCCTGCCCGTTGGCAACAGCGCCCCGGTGGCCGATCCGACCACATCCATGAAGTTCAGATAGATCGGCGCCGCCGTGCCGGGCACGCCGTCGATGGCCGCGGTGCCCTCATAGTCCACCTGCCCGCCTGGGGTGCGCACCACCGCCTCGACCCTGGCGCCGGTATTGACCGAATGCACCCGGATGCGCGTGACATCGCCTTGCGGCGCGATCAGGCCCATTTCCACTGCGGCCGGTCCCACCCCCGACAGGATGTTGCCGCAGGTGGGTTTGAAATCGACCAGCCCGTCCTCGACGCTGACCTGCGCAAAGAAATAGTCGATGTCGCTGTCATTGCTGTCAGAGCGCGACAGCATCGCCACCTTGGTGGTCACTGCCGCCCCGCCGCCGATGCCGTCGATGTTCAGCTTGTGCCCTGAGCCGATGGCGGCGATCAGCACACGGGCCAGCGTGTCCCGGTCTTGCGGCAGATCCTCGCGCCGGAAATACGGCCCGCGCGAGGTGCCGCCACGAAAGAAGTGAAAGGGAATGGCGGTCTGGGCCATCGTCGTCTCCTGCGGTGCAAGACAAAGCCCGCGTCCGGGGGGACGCGGGCGAAAAGGCGGTCAGCGGAAGGGCCAGGGCAGGTCGAACATGTCCTGTGCAAACCCGGCGGGAAAGTTCAGCGACAGGGCGTTGGCCAGCACCAGGATCACGCCTGCCGCGCCTGCGGTCATCAGCAGGGTGGCCAGCGGGCTGGCCTTGGCGCGCACCACCAGGAACAGCGGAAAGAACACCAGCAGCGCGGCATAGAACCCGATCAGCGCGGTCAGCCCGACCAGACCGGCAACCCAGCCAAGACCGCCCCACAGGGTGCCGATGCCCGGCTGGCCGACATGTTCGCCCGTCAGCTCGGCGTCAAAGTGCGAATGATGCCCCGTCTTGCCCCGGATCAGCTGCGGCACCAGAATGGCCAGCATCCCCAGCCCGATCACCGACACCGACAGCGGAAAGACCTGTGCAAGAAAATCGTGCTGCACCGCATCCAGCAGCGCGACCAGCAGCACCCCGGCCATGGCAACGGCAAAGGCGATCTGCGGCAGATGCGCGCGAAAGCTGGGCACGTCAGGGGCATCATCGGCATTCGGCACGACATGGCCATGTTCATCCACCCGGTTGCGCAGGCCGAACCAGATCGAGGCCAGGGTCATCAGCCCGATGGCGATCACGCCGGGGCGGGTCACGAACGACCAGCCGTTGAACTGAAGCGCCTGATAGAAATAGGTCTCGGCCTGCGGGGCCAGAACATAGCCGATCAGCAGCGCCGGGCGCGGCCAGCCAAAGCGCTTCATCAGCACGCCCAGCACGCCCAGCCCCAGCAGCGCGACCAGATCGGCCAGCGACCGCGTGGCCTGAAAGGCGGCAAAGCAGATCAGCACGATCATGAAGGGCGCCAGCCGCTGGAACGGGATCTGGGTCAGCCGCGAAATCGGGATGGCCAGCGCCAGACAGATGCCCGCGCCCATCACATTGGCCAGCGCCAGCGACCAGACGACGGAATAGGTGATGTTCAGATCCGCCCCGACCATCGACGGCCCCGGCTGGATGCCCAGCAGCACCATGCCGCCCAGAAACACCGCCATTGCGCCCGACCCCGGAATGCCGAACAGCATGGTGGGCAGCAGCGCCCCGCCCTGCATGGCGTTGTTGGAGCTTTCCGGGGCGATCACGCCGCGGATGTCACCCTTGCCGAACTGCGGATCCTTCTTGGTGGTCTGGACGGCATGGCCATAGGCGATCCAGTCCACGACCGACCCGCCAAGGCCGGGAATCGCCCCGATGATGCAGCCCATGCCCGCGCAGCGCATCGACAGCCAGACATTTGCCCACCAGTCGCGCACCCCCTGGAACCAGCCCGACCCCAATGCATGGCCCGAGGCAATGGCCGAGTTGCGGCGCAACAGATCGGCGATTTCGGGAATGGCAAAGAAGCCAAGGCCGACAATCACCAGCGGAATGCCGTCATACAGATAGTCAAAGCCAAAGATCATGCGGAACTCGCCGGTCGCGGGCGCCCCGCCGATGGATCCGATGATCAGCCCGATACAGCAGGCGGCCAGCCCCTTGGCCAGACTGCGTCCTGCCAGCACCGCCACCATCGACAGGCCGAACAGCGCCAGCATGAACAGTTCTGCCGAGCCGAAGGACAGGATCAGCGGTCGCGCGATGACCACAAAGCCGGTCAGGATGATGGCCCCGAAGATCCCGCCGGCCATGGACGAGATGAAGGCCGCCGACAGCGCCCGTGCCGCCTGTCCCTGCCGCGCCAGCGGAAAGCCGTCCAGCACCGTGGCCTGGCTTGCGGATGACCCCGGAATGCCCATCAGCACCGACGAGAACGTGTCCGAGGTGGGGATCACCGCGACAAGGCCGATCAGCATGGCCAGCGCCGCCGTCTCCTCCATGCCGTACAGGAACGGGATCAGCAGCGACAATCCGGCGATGCCGCCCAGACCGGGGATCACCCCGATGACCAGCCCGACCGACACGCCGATAAGCATGTAGAACAGATGCTGGAAGGTCAGCAGCGCCCCAAGCGCAGCAAAAAGGGTATCGACCACGGCAGCGGCTCCCGTGTTTGTCGCATGTGGCGCGACGGTTCAGATTTTCATGCGAAAGGTGGGGGGCAGGCGTTCTGTGGCGACCGCCTGCCCGGCGTGACGATCAGTTCTCGCCCAGCTTGACCCCGTATTCGGACCCCAGCATGTCCGCCACCTGGCGGCGCAGCTCGGGTGCGATGGTGGTGCCACGTTCGAACAGCGCCTGGGCCAGCGGGCCGGTGACCTGTTCGTAGGTGCCCAGCACCGCCTCGGCATTGGCCTGATAGTCCGGGTCGGATTTCATGTCCTCGAAGGCCTTCTGATAGGCCGCGACGATCTCGTCCGATGTGCCCTTGGGCAGGAAGGTCATTTTCTGCGCCGGGAACCCTGCGGTAAAGAAGGCGGAATAGGCGTCATAGTCCGGGCCAGTCGGCGCCGCGCCGGTCAGCGTCTCGTAGGCTTCGACGAACGACGGCAGGTCGGGGAAGGTCGGGTCACGCACAACCTCGCCGGCCTCGTTCAGCACACCCCAGCTGAACAGCGGGATCGCCTGCCCGGCATCGACCAGCGGCTTGACGCTCTTGATGTAGGCCGACGAGGTTTGATAGTCGATGTTGACCTCGCCCCGCTCAAAGGCCAGCCGCCCGTCGCCACGCCCTTGAAGCCGAAGACGTGCTGCACCTTGAAATCCATCAGCCGGAAGCCCAGCAGCGGCACCAGATCCAGCGAGGTTGCGCCCTGGCTGGCGTAGACGAGTTCCTTGCCCTTGAGCATGGCAATATCGTCCGGTCCCTTCAGGCCCAGCTTTGGCGTGGTATAGACCACCCCGCCAGTCGGACCCGCCATGGCGATCCTCCAGTCCTTGTATTCATAGCGCACGCGCGGATCGCCCAGCAGATAGGGAAACTGCGTCGAGCCCGAGGTGCCAAGGATCATCAGCCCGTCAGGCTTGGCCCGCGCCGCGAACAGGTTGGTGCCCTTGGTCGAACCGCCGCCGGGTTCGTTCACCACCACCACGACGGGATTGCCCGGCAGGTATTTGCTCAGCAGCGGCGCGTTGAACCGCGCCCAGGTGTCCGAGCCACCCCCGGCCGAGAACGGGATGATCCATTCGATCGTCTTGCCCGCAAAGCTGACTTCGGCCGCGGCCGGTCCGGCCAGCCCCAGTGCCAGCGCCCCGGCTGCCAGTCCCAGCGCGCCGCGGCGCGTGAGCGTTGTATTGGTCGTCATGTCGTCCTCCCCTTCATGCCAAACACGCCGTCTCCCTCTACGCGAAGGGCGACTGGCGCCACGCCGGGCTTGATTTCTCCTCCGAAGCCCGGCTTGATCAGCGACACTATGGACTGTTCCTGTCGGGAAGCTGTCCGTCACGGGAATTTTGCACCAATGCGGGTCATCCTTGTCGAGGACAATCACAACCTGGCCAAAGGCATCGAAAATGCCCTGAAGGATCAGGGCCATGCCGTGGACCATCTGGATGATGGCGCCGACGCCGATGTCTTTCTGACCACCGCCACCACCGATGTTGCCATCCTGGATGTGAATCTGCCCCGTCTGTCGGGAATCGAGATCACGCGCCGGATGCGCGCGCGGGGCGATACGACGCCGGTACTGATCCTGACCGCGCGCGGCAAGACCTCCGAGCGGGTCGAGGGGCTGGACGCCGGGGCAGATGATTATCTGGTCAAGCCCTTCGAGATGGAAGAACTGTTCGCGCGGCTGCGGGCGCTGACGCGGCGGCGCCCCGAGGTGGCCCCGTTGCGCGAAACCATCGGGCGGCTGGTCTATGACCGCGAACAGCGCGCCGTTCAACTGGACGGGCGCGACCTGGACCTGCCGCGCCGCGAACTGGCGCTGTTCGAGCTGTTGCTGGCGCATCGCGGGCGACTGATCGAAAAGGACCGGATCGCCGATGCGCTGTATGGCACCGGCGCGGATGTCGAAGGCAACGCCGTGGAACTGCTGATATCCCGCCTGCGCCGCAAGATCGACGGGTCGGACGTGGCGATCCGCACCGCACGCGGCCTGGGCTACATGCTGGACGGCGGTTGATGCCCCGCCGCCGGAGACTGCCCCGCCTGTCACTGCGCGGGCGGCTGTTCGCGCTGCTGATCCTGCCGCTGGTCATAGTGGCCGTTGCCGCCTCTTTTGCGCGGTATCATGCCGCAAACCGCCTGTCACAGGAGTTGTATGACAATACACTTCTGGTCGTCGCCCTGACGATCTCGCGCGATGTGGTGATTTCCGAAGGCGACATGCTGACCGAACAGTTGCTGGAAGATCTGACCAGCGCCCTGGGCGATCCGGTCTATTACCGCATCACCGGGCCGGGCGGCAGCTTTGTCACCGGATATTCCGATCCGCCCGCCTTGCCGGACGGTGCCAGTCTGGCGGGCGGCGAGCCGTTCTTTTTCGACAGCGTCTCGTTGGGGCGCCCCGTCCGGGCCGTGGCGCTGCGCGAGTTCATCAGCGAGCCGCAATTCGGCGGCTGGGTGGTCGTCGAGGTCTGGCAGAATGTCGGTCAAAGGATTGCCCTGTCGCGCGAACTGGTGATCCAGTCCATGCTGTTGCTGGGGTCGGTGCTGCTGACCGCCGTGCTGATCCTGTGGTTCGGCATCCAGCTTGGCCTGAAACCCCTGCTGGATCTGCGCGAGGCCATCGGCCAGCGCAGTGCCGATGACCTGCGCCCGATCCGCCGCTGGGTTCCCCCCGAGCTGCGCCCGCTGGTGCAGACGACAAATTCCCTGTTCGACCGCCTGACACAGGCATTTGCGCTGCGCGACGGCTTCATCTCGGATGCCGCACATCAGATGCGCAATCCAGTGGCCGCGATCCAGAGCCAGGCCGAAGCCGCGATCAGCGCGCCAAACGAACAGGCCCTGCGTGCCCGCGTCGCCGACCTTGCCGAAAGTGCGCGGGCGACAAGCCGCCTCACCTCGCAGCTTCTGTCACTCGAACGGGTGCGCGGCCGCAGCCTCAAGGTGCTGGTCCAGCAGGTCGATCTGGTGGCGCTGGTCCGGAACCGGGTGCGCGCCTTTGCCGAAGCGCAGTTGCGACGCGGGGTTGACGTGGCCTTTTCGGTCATCGGCACGCCAAGACCTGTCGAATGCGACCCGGTCCTGATCGAAGAGCTTGTGGCGAACCTGCTGGACAATGCGGCAAAATATGCGCTGCATCCGGGCGGTCATCTGGATGTGTCTATCACGCTGGACCCGCAGTCGGTCAGCCTTCGGTTCCGCGACGACGGGCCGGGCGTTCCACCCGATCAGTGCGAGCGGATCTTTGACCGCTTTCACCGCCTCGACGAGGACCAGTCCCGAGGCTGCGGCCTGGGCCTGGCCATCGTGACGGATGTGGCCAAGGCCCATGGTGGAACGGCGCGGTGCTATTCCGACGGGGCGGGGCTGGTCTTTGAAGTGACCTTTGCGCGCTGAGGCGGACCGGATCGCCCAGCCGCGGCGCTCAGGGCCCGGCGCAATATACGCTGCGCGCGATCCGCCGTTCGCCGACCTGAACGCCATAGGCGCGAAAGCCCAGGTCATCCCACATCAGGATGCGGTAGCAGGGCGGACCCTCGGTCCACCACGGCGTCGGATCATCCGGTGCCGTGACAAAGCGGTGCGCGCAGGACTGCCCGGCGCTATAGGCAAAACCCTCGGGGCTGGTCCCCGCCAGCGGGACATGGATATGGCCAAAGACCACATGCACCACACCCGGCGCATGGGTGCGCAGCGGGCCGGTGACGGCCGCCATGTCATGCAGGCGGATGGCGTCGAAATGCGCCAGACCATCGGGCACCGGCGGATGGTGAATGAATACCACGACCGGCCCGGCGCCATGCAGCGCGGTTTCCAGCCAGCCCTGACGTGCGGCGCAATACCGTCCGCCGATGGTGTCGGGGTGGTGGCTGTCCAGAAACAGCAGCCGGCCACGGGGCGTATCCAGCCAGGATTGCACAAAGCCGCTGTCATCGGCCGGATGCTCGGGAAACGCCGCGCGAAAGGCGGGGCGCGCATCGTGATTGCCCAGCAGCAGCCGCACGGGGCAGGGCAGCGGCGCTAGGATCTCGCGCAGCAGCGCATAGGCGGCGGGTTCGCCATCGTTGCACAGGTCGCCGGTAACGGTGACCAGATCGGCATCGGCGTGATGGGCAAGAATGTCCTCTACCACCCGCGCCAGTTGAACGGCCGGGTCGATGCCGTGCAGCGTTGCGCGGGGGGGCAGCAGATGGGTATCGGTGATTTGCAGGATCTTCATGGCGGGTTCCTGAAAAGGCATGGGGCGGGGGCACATGGCCCCCGCCCGTCCGGCGCCGGGGCCGGGGTTATTTCATCAGCGCATTGGTCTGTTCGACCATCTGCCTGAGCCCTTCCTCGGGCGTGATCTCGCCGCGCATCACCGTGCCGATGATGTCGCGCTGGGTCCGCCAGATGCGCACCGAATCCCCGCCCGGATAGCCCGCCCAGGGACGCGACCGATCAGCCTGGCGCGCGGCGGTCGCCACGTTGGGGTTTTCCTTGTAGTAGGGGGCCAGGAACTCTTCGCCCGTTGCGCGGATGTTGGTGGGCAAATAGCCGGTGATACGCACCACGATGTTCTGCGCCTCGGGGCCGGTGACGAATTTGGCATATTCCCAGGCTGCCTTCTGCCGCGCCTCGTCCTGGGTCAGCAGCACGATGGCATTGCCGCCGGTCGGCACGCCGCCCGCATCCGCATTGTCCAGCGGGAAGGTGGTGGTTTGCAGCGGGAAGCGGTCGCCCACCAGCCCCTGAATGGTCTGCACATGGGCCGGGGTCGAGAAGATGAAGCCGGTCAGCCCTGCGCCGAACTGCTGGCGCGATTGGTCCCAGTCCAGCATCGCCTGCCCGCCCTCGGTCACGAAGCGGCGGAAATAGGTCAGGGCGTTCAGGCCGATGTCATTGTCAAAGGCCACCTTGCCGGTCGCGGGATCGGTCAGATCGCCGCCCTGTTGATAGACCATCGCCTGCCACAGCCAGTCATCCGGCCAGCCGCCGATGTCATAGGCCATTCCGGCCGCCTCGGGCACGGCCGCCTTGATCCGGGCGGCCAGTTCGATCAGTTCGTTCCAGGTGGTGGGCATGTTGTCGGGATCGCCGCCGCCTTTGCGCACCAGATCGGGGTTGACGTACATGATCGGCGACGAGGCATTGACCGGCAGGCCGTATTGCACCCCGCCGATCACCCCCAGCGCCGCCATCTGGGGCGTGAAGTTGGCGTCCAGAAACGCCTGCCCGCCCTCGGCCTCGATAAAGGGCTTGAGGTCGGTGATCTGTCCGCGCCTGGACAGCGTCCCGGTCAGTTCGGACAACAGGTGATAGCCGGAAAAGAACACATCCGGCGCATCGCCCGTCACCGCGGCGCGCAACACCTGCTGGTGGCCGGCATTGTAGTCAGGGGCAGGCGCCAGAAAGTTGATCTTGATATCGGGGTGGCGCTTCTGGAATTCCTCGGCGATCGGCTGGTGAAAGCGGGTGAAACCCGGCAGATTGTAAAGCACGTTCAACGTGACCTCGGCGGCGGCCACGCCCGGCAGGGCAAGGCCAAGCGCCAGGGTTCCGGCAGCAAGATGGGTGGCAAACGACATTGGGGACTCCGTTCTGTCGGGTTGAGAGGGGGAACCGGGCATCATTTCACCCCGGTCATGGTGATGCCCGCGATGAACTGGCGGCGGGCGAACAGAAAACACAGAACCATGGGCGCCGTGATCATCGCGGCCCCGGCCATCAGCGCGCCGTAGTCCGCGCCCGATTCCGCATCGGCAAAGAACAGCACCCCAAGCGGTGGCGGCGCATAGGCGATGTCGGTCACGACGATCAGCGGCCAGTACAGGTCGTTCCAATGCGCAACGATGGAGAACACCGAAAACGCCGCCAGCGCCGGCAACGAGCCGCGCAGCACCAGGCCCCAGCAGATTTCCATCCAGGAAAACCCGTCAAGCCGCGCCGCCTCGATGATCTCGTCGGGATAGGACCGGAAGGATTGCCGGAACAGGAAGATCGCAAAAACCGACAAGAAGAACGGCGCCATCAGCGCGAAATAGGTGTTCAGCAACCTGGCCGAGGCCAGCCCGACATACAGCGGCAGTGCCAACGCCTGCATCGGCACGCACAGCGCGGCGATCACCAGCGTCAGGAACAGCCGCTGGCCCGGAAACCGCAGCTTGGCCAGGGCAAAGGCGGCCGGAACGGCGGTGGCCACCTGCACCACCAGAATGCCCAGACAGACGATGGCCCCGTTCAGCATCAGCCGCGCCATCGGCACGGCACTCGCCGCCTTGGCGTAGTTCTCGGCCGCGTGGAAATCCTGTGGCACCGGCCAGAGCGAGATGTTGAAAATCTCTGCCGGGGGCCGGATCGAGGTCAGGACCATCCAATAGAACGGCAGCAGCGCAAAGATGGCCCCCAGACCAAGCAGCAGCAGGGGCAGAAGGCGACGGAACACCGGCATCAGTAGTGCACCTTTCGATCCAGATGCAGGGTCTGCCCGATGGACAGCACCAGAACGATGGCCAGAAACAGCAGCGTCAGCGCGGCGGCATAGCCCGTTTCGGCATATTCGAACCCTTCGAGATAGATCGCATACAGCAGCACCTCGGACCCTGACCGTCCCTTGGTCAGGACCGCGACCGTCTCGAACACCTTGAAGGCGGAAATCGAGGTGGTGACGGCCACGAACATCGTGGTCGGCCCCAGCAATGGCCAGGTCACGGTCAGAAACCGATCCAGCGGGCTGCGTGCGCCATCCAGCCGCGCGGCCTCGTACAGATCCTTTGGCACGCCGGTCAGCCCTGCCAGGAACAGCACCATGTTGAAGCCCAGCACCTGCCAGACCCCGATCATCGCCATCGTCGGAATGATCAGCGCCGGATCGGCCAGGAATGACACCGGCTCGAACCCGAACCAGCGGATGGCGGCATTCACCGGCCCCAGCGACGGGTGCAGGACGAATTGCCACACGGTGGCCATGGCCACCAGTGTGGCGGTGACGGGCAGGAAATAGGCGATCTCCCATATTCCGCGCGACCGGGTGCGGGAATGCACAAGCAGCGCAATACCAAGCGCCAGCCCCACCCCCAGCGGTATCACGATGGCCGCATACAGCACCGTATTGCGCAGCGCCCGCAGGAACACCGGATCGCCAAAGGCACGGCGGAAATTCGCTGTCCCGGTGAACTCGGTCGAGAGGGCACCCAGCCGATAGTCGGTCAGGCTGAAGCCGGTCAGCGCGACGAGCGGCAGAATATAGATCGCCAGCAACAGAAGAACCGCCGGTGCGGCAAAGGCAAGCCCGATCACAGCCCGGCTGTGGCCCCGGCGGCGGACGGGGGCAAGACGTTCGGCCAGTGTCATGCCGAAACCCGCGCATCGACATGGCAATCCAGCCGGACACCATCGGCCCCGAACAGATGCGCGCGCTCTGCCACAAAGGCCAGATGCAGCCGCCCGTCGGCATCGGCAGGCAGGCTCGCCCCGGCGGCCAGGCGCAGGGTCAGCGGCCTGTCCGCAAGACCTTCGGGCAGGACAGAGACATAGCGGTCCGCACCATGGTGTTCGGTATGCAGCACGCGGGCGCGGATACCGCCACGGCCAGGGCGCAGATCCTCGGGCCGCACGCCCAGCGTGGCCGCCCCGGTGGCCCCGCGCGGGGCGCTCAGCCCGGTCTCGAGGCCCAGCACCCGCACACGCCCGGCGCTGTCCACTTCGGCGGGCAGCAGGTTGATGGCCGGTGTCCCGATGAACCGCGCCACGGTCAGCGTGGCGGGGCGTTCATACAGTTCGGTCGGTGTGCCCAGTTGTTCGATCTGCCCCGCCTGCATCAGCGCGATGCGGTCGGACATGGTCATCGCCTCGATCTGGTCATGGGTGACATAGACGAATGTCGCCCCCAGCCGCCGATGCAATGCCGCCAGTTCGCTGCGCATATGGGCACGCAGCTTGGCATCCAGATTCGACAGCGGTTCGTCCATCAGAAAAGCCGCCGGATCGCGCACCAGCGCACGGGCCAGCGCCACCCGCTGCCGTTGCCCACCGGATAGCTCGGCCGGCTTGCGGTCGAGCAGATGGCCGATCTGCAGGGTCTCGGCCGCTTCGGCCACCTGCACCCCGATCCGGGCCATGGCCGCCGCACGGCCCGGCACCAGCCGCCCCAGCACCGGCAGCCGCGCCACCTGTGACAATTGCCGCATCCGCAGCGGCGTGGCGATGTTCTGCCGCACGGTCATATGGGGGTAGAGCGCGTAGCTCTGGAACACCATGGCAAGGTTGCGGTCGGCGGGGTCCAGCGCGGTGACATCCTGCCCGCCGATGGTGAAGCGGCCCCGGTCGGGCGTTTCCAGCCCCGCTATGATGCGCAGCAACGTGGATTTGCCGCAGCCCGACATGCCCACCAGCGACAGGAATTCCCCCGGCCGGATCGCCAGGTCGATCGAGCGCAGCACATCCTCTGCGCCAAAGCCCTTGCCGACCCCGGTCAGCTCAAGCGATTGCGGTTCCATCCAACGTCCCCCGGTTCATTGGGGGCTATCTGCCGGTTGGCTGTGTCAGATGCGTGACGCAGATACAAAGTTTGCGTGACAGATCAGATGCCTGCGAAACGCGACACGGCGCAGGTGCGCGCGCCTGCCGCGCCGTGGCTGACCCCTCGTCATGCTGGCGCAGCGACCCCGACCTCGGCCCGCACCGGGTACGACAGGCCAGGCAGGGCGCCCCCGGACGCCTCAGGGAAAGTCGCGCCAATCCGTCGGCAGGCGAAAGGTGGATGCAAAGCCGCTTTCCCCGGCGCGAGTCACGCGCAGGGCGCGGCTGTCAGCTCTGCGCGCGACCCATCCCCGCTCTGTCGCCAGAAGCAGAATCGCGGCGCCCAGGTGTCCGGCGATGTGCGGGCGCCGCTCGCTCCAGTCCAGACAGGTGCGACACAGGGGGCGCCGCGATGGCAGCGCCGCGACCTCGATGCCAAGGGTCGCAAAGAACGCGCCCCCCTCGTCGGTGACCAGACCGGCGCCATCCGACAGGATCACATGCCCCTGCCGCACCAGACTGTCGGCGATGGCCAATGCAAGACGCCCCGCCATATGGTCGTAACAAGTGCGGGCAAGGCGCAGGGCCTCGTCCCTGGGTCCGGTCGGGCGGTGGCGTCGCGGGCCCCCTGACGCCAGCGCCATCAGGGCCTGGATCGCCTGTGCCACCTCGGGACTTGCCAGCCGGTAATAGCGGTGCCGCCCCTGTTTCTCGACCGCCAGCAACGCCGCATCGGTCATCCGTGCCAGATGGCCGCTGGTGGTCTGGGCCGTTACCCCGGCGTGCCAGGCAAGCTCGCCCGCTGTCAGGGCCTGACCGCCCATCAGCGCGGCCAGCATATTGGCCCGCGCCGGATCGCCGATCAGGCGTGCCACCTCTGCAAGAGTCATCCCCGAACCCAAGTTTGCCATGCGCCAAGTCTATCATCCACCGCGCCTGCCGTCAGTGCGCAATGCTTCGGCCATGGCCGAAACATCCGCGCGCGTGCCGATGCTAGGGAAAGGCACCCCGGTTCCGGGGCAATCTGGCACGGAGTCCCCATGATCACCTGTTTCATCCGTTACGAAATCGACCCTTTCAAGCATCAGTGCTTTGATCGCTACGCGCGCACCTGGGGCGAGGCCATACCGCGCTGCGGCGCCGATCTGGTCGGATATTTCGCACCGCATGAAGGATCGAGCACCATCGCCTATGGCATCTATCACATCGAGTCCCTTGCCGCCTATGAAGCCTATCGCGCGCGGCTTGCCGCAGATCCGGCAGGCCGCGAGAATTACGACTTTGCCCGCCGCGAACAGTTTATCCGGCGCGAGGACCGGATGTTTCTGCGGCTCGCCTCTGCCCCGCACAGCGCGCTGGTGCGTCCGTGATCGCCGTCATCTTCGAGGTCTGGCCCGCCGAAGGACAGCGCGACACCTATCTAAGGCTGGCCGCGGCCCTCAAGGCAGAGCTGGCGCAGATCGACGGATTCATTTCGGTCGAACGGTTCGAAAGCCTGAGCGAACCGGGCAAGCTGATGTCGCTGTCCTTCTTTCGTGACGAGGCGGCTGTCGCGGCGTGGCGGAACCGTCCTGCGCATCGGGCAACGCAGGCGCGCGGGCGGGGCGGGGTGTTCCGCGACTATCGGTTGCGGATCGCCCATGTCGTGCGGGACTACGGCATGACAGCGCGCGACGAGACCCCCGCCGACAGCCGGGCAGCGCACCGCACTGGCGCAAGCGCCACGTCCGGCGTGCCCGTGGAACGGCCCCGGTGACGGCCCGGTCCGGGGCCCTCGACCGCGCTGGCGGTGGCGGTGTGGCCCCCGGTCAGACCAGCGCGCCGGTGCCAGAGTCGAAGATCCAGCCGGGGGATCGCACACCCACGATGGGCTTGCGCCGCAAGCGGTAGTATTCGCGGCTGATCGCCATACCGACATCTAGCCCCGACTCCCCGGCATTGCTGGTCGTGCCGCCATGAACCTGATGAAACGTCGCCTCGCCCCGGATACGGATCAGTTGGGTGCCTTCGGCCTCGCAGGCACGCAGGAAGATATCGCAGTTCGCAGCCCCGCCACCGGCGCTGGTGAACCGTTCGTCATACCCCCCGAACTCGTCCCACATGGCGCGGGTCATGAACAGCGCATTGGTTTCCAGCATCCGTTCGCTTTCGCCCGAACGCCAGACCGCCGTAGAGATCTCGAACAGCCGCTCGGGGTTGGCGGGCCAGCCGATCGAGTCAAGCAGCCGGTCCTCGGCCGCCTCGTCATGGCCCTTGAGTGCAAGGGCGATCTGGGTTTCATGGCCGATGTGGTAGTTCGGGGTCGCGACCACCGGGCGCGGGTGCAGACGCGCCGCGGCAATCGAGGCGCTGACCAACCCCGGCGAGGCCATGCGCGCGCCGTCGATCCAGGCGCAGATCAGCGGTGCGCGGGCCAACCGCAGGCCATGGTTCAGCGCCTTGACCGGCGACTTGTCCCCCGGCGGCCAATGGACAACCCGAAGATCCAGGCCAAGATGGGCAAAATCCTCGGCCCGTGGCGGATCGCGCGAGCCATTGTCGATAACGATCACCTCGATCATGCCCGGCGGGCAATCGCGCTGATATTGCGGCGACAGCGACAACAGCGTGCGGGGCAGTGCCCGCGCCATCTCGTAGCAGATGACGACGATACTGGCCTGGGGCGTTGTCAGGCGCGGAGTCTCAGCGGACAAGTCCGGCCCCCTGAAGCGCCTTGACCAGCCCGTCGATCGAAGGGTCTTCGAACACCATCGTCGGATCGATGCGGATCGAGAATTCTTCCTCCATCACACCAGCCATGATCACGGC
This sequence comes from Gemmobacter megaterium, assembly GCF_900156815.1. Taxonomy (GTDB): domain Bacteria; phylum Pseudomonadota; class Alphaproteobacteria; order Rhodobacterales; family Rhodobacteraceae; genus Wagnerdoeblera; species Wagnerdoeblera megaterium. Next base: position 156,040 of record NZ_FTOT01000003.1, on the reverse strand, counting down.
CTCGACCGAATCGAGACCATAGCTGTCAAAGGGAACAGCGGTCGAAACGGTGTCAGCCTCCAGGTCGAGCACCGCACTGATGTAGGATTTCAGCCAGGCACGCAGGGTTTCCGCATCGGTCAAAGGGGTCGTCATGAGATCCGCCGTTGGTCAGAGAGGTTGCATATGCAGGTCAAGTCGCGCGAGTCGGCGCCAGGATGGCGCCGGGGGCCATTGCGGCACCGGATTGATCAGCCGGGGCCGCACGGTATCGAGGAGGGAGTCGATGAAGATCCTGGTCTCCAGCCGCGCCAGCCCGGCCCCCAGGCAGGACCGCCCGCCAAGCCCGTAGGCCAGATGCGGCGGACCCCGCCGGTCCAGCCGGAAGCTGCCCGGATCGTCATAGACGGCGGGATCGTGATTGCCCATTTCCAGCAACGGCGACAGCAGCTCGGTTCCGCTGAACTCCACCCCGCCGATGACCGTTCCGGGCGGCACCTTGCGCACCGATGTCGTGTGCATCGGCGTGGCAACCCGCGTCACCTCTTCGACAAAGGGAACGATCAGGCTGCGGTCGGCGGCCAGCCGGTCGTAAAGGCCGGGCACACTGCACACCATGAACAGCCCCGAGGCCAGCAGCGCCGTCGTCGTCTCGATCCCGGCGGCGGCAAGAAAGAAGATCAGGGCGGTCAGATCGGCCTCTGACAGGCCGAACTCCGCCCGGTTCAGGTCCAGCACACGGGCCAGGCGCCCATCGCCACTGCGGTCGGCATCAAGGATATCAAGGTGGATCAGCTCCAGCACCTCGCGCGCGTGGACTTCGATGGCGGCCATATCGCGTGCCATGATGCCGAATTGCCCGAACTGGCAGGTGCGCAGCATTTCCGCCGTATGGGCCGCAACCGCCGCCGCCGCACCTGGCGACAGGCCAAGGGCCGTCAGGATGATCTCGACCGGCAGCAGGTCGCACAAGGCGGCGACCGCATCAACCTCGCCAGGCCCGATGGTGCGCCTGATCGCGGCGCGGATCATCGGGCGCATCGCGGCTTCTGAAAGATCGGCGCGCAGAATGGCCAGCACACGTTGCAGAAAGGCACGGCCCTGCGTGTGATAGGGCGGGCTGCGGAACACCAATACCCCCGAGGCCAGCGTCACCAGACTGGCCAGATCCATGCCGGTCCCTTTGGCGACCCGCGCGATCTTGGTATAGGCATCGGGGCTGACATCGTTGGAACAGCGCAACAGCAGTTGCAAGTCGGCGTGGCGTGTGACCAGCCAGGCGCCATCTGCCTGGCTCCATCTGGGCGGGCCATGCCGGGACAGCAAGTCAAATCCCGCCGCGGACCTGAGACTCTCGCTCATGCGCTCTCTCCGTTCCGAGTGGTGGCCAGCCGGCCTTCCAGATAGGCATCACGGCAGGCAGCGCGGCGGATCTTTCCGTTGGCCGCGCGCGGGATGGCGCCTGCCCGGACAAACAGCACCCGATGCGGCAGAATGCCATGCACCTCGCCGATACGGGCGGCAATGGCGGCAGCGGCCTGGGGTGCGCCCGCGGCGCGCGGCCCTTCGCAGATGACGATCAGATGCTCGCCTTGCGGCTGTGCCACGGCAAACGCCGCCGCCGCCGCGACCTGTGCGGCGGTATCGCTCAGGGCGGTGGCTTCGACATCTTCGGCATGGATCTTGGCGCCGCGCAGGATGATCAGATCGCGGCTGCGGCCCAGCACATGCAGATCCCCCGCTATCTGCGTGCCGATATCGCCCGTCCGCAGATAGCGCCGGCCCTCGTGCCACACCTCGCGTGCGGGATCGGGCAGGGCGGCGCCGGTGGCGGCATCCCAGAATCCTGGGCTGACATGGGGACCGGCAATCGCAATCTCGCCAGATGCGCCGTCAGGCAGCATGGCATCGCCCGGATCCAGAATCGCGATCCGGCCATCCAGCACCGGCCCGCCGCAGGACACCGATGGCGTGGCCAACTGGCGGATGCGCAGGCCGCTGCCGCGCGGCTGGCCAGTGGCGAACAGCGTGGCTTCGGCCATTCCGTAGCAGGGCAGAAAGGCGCGGGCATCGAATCCCGCGCCCGAAAACCGGCTGGCAAACCCGCTCAGCGCCGCAGGGCGGATCGGCTCGGACCCACAATAGGCGACGGTCCAGCCCGACAGATCCAGCCCGGACAGCGCCGCATCGGAAATCTGGCGCGCGCAGAGTTCGAAGGCAAAGGTCGGCCCCCCGCTGGTGGTGGCGCCCAGGCGGCTGATAGCCTGCAACCAGCGCACGGGCCGTTGCAGGAACGACAGCGGCGACATCGAATGGCAGCACCCGCCGATATACAGCGCCTGAAGGATCGACCCGCACAGCCCCATATCGTGATGCAGTGGCAGCCAGTTCACCCCGACCTGCCCAGGCTGGTGGCCAAAGGCGGCGGCGATCATCGCCTCGTTCGCCATGATGTTGCGATGTGTGATCACGATGCCGCGCGGGCTGCCCAGCGAACCGGAGGTATATTGCACAAAGGCAATATCATCCGGCACGGGCCGCACCGGCAGCGCAGAGGGCGCACCGGCCAGCGCCTCGGCCGGGGATATCCGCAGGCAGGTGGGCGGCAGCGCCTCGGCCAGGGCAGGGGGCAGGGGACCGGGCGGCAGAACCACGGCCTCGGGGCGGAAATCCCGGATCATCGAGACGGCGCGATCCACCCCCCTCCGGCTTTCGGGGCCGGGGGCAGGGGCGGCCACGGCACCGGCATACAGGCACCCCAGCAACACGCGCACGAAATCCAGCCCTGACGGCAGGCAGATCATCACCGGGCGCCCCCGCAATCCGGCCGCCGTCAGACAGCCCGCCACCGCGCGTGCCTGACGGTCCAGCGCAGCATAGCTGGACTGATCGGCAATCTCCTCGCCCCAGTCCAGATGTGTCAGGGCAACCCGGTCCCCCTGTGCCTGCCCGCGCCAGATCATCAGATCAACGAGCGTCGGCAGGCTGCGCGGATCCTGCACCCCGGTCATCTGGGCGGTTCCTGCGGGGCCGGATCAGGGCGGGTGCAGAAGGGGGCAAGCAACCCGCCCGGATCCCGCCCCGCACCAAAACCTGCGGCAAGAAAAGCGCGCAGGAAGTCGGCCCTCTCGGCCTGGCGCCGCTCTGGATGGTCCAGCGCCTGGCGCACGGCGGCCCAGTGCTGCTCCAGACGGTCAAAGGCCGCTTGCGGGATCCGGCATGACCCCGCCGAACCCTCGAAAGGCAAGGGCTGCGCGATCACCGCGGCCCAACTGCGGCGCAGGTCATCACTCTGACCGATCTGCGCAAGGAACCCGCCGAATTTGCGATGGGCCGGGCGCGCAACCAGAACACCGGGCAGACCATAGGCCGCCGCAGTGACATATCCATGCAGCGAGGCGCCGGTATACCCTTCGGCATGGGCAATCGCGGCGGCGATCTCGACCGGGCCTTCGGGGTCGTCCAGCAGCACACAGGGCACCGTCAACAAGGCCGCCAGATCGCGCGCCGCGTCGGCGTCGCCCAGCGTCGGACCGATGGCGATCAGCACCGGCACAAGACCATGCATATGCGCCATGGCGTCGATCCAGCCCGCAAGCGCCGATGCGGGGGTTTCGCCAAGCGAACGGTCGCGCAGGTGAATCGCCCAGAACCGGGACCCCGGCGGGGCGGATTTCCGGGCAAGCAGCCGGGCAAAGGCCGGGGCAAGCATCGCCCCGGGCCACATCGCCGCCAGATCAATGGCCGTATCGGGGGGCACCGCGATCTCGGCCCCTTCGGCGGCCGGGCCCAGCAGCTCGACACTGGCCTCATCACGCAGGCTGACCGGATCGCTGGCGCGGAAGGCTGCGGCCAGCAGTTGATGCCAGCGCCGGGTCAACACATAGGGCACGCCCGGCGCATTCCACGCCACCGGCACATCGCGCAGGGCCGCCACAAGCATCGGCCCCAGCCAGATCCCCGGCGCCGCCCAGTCGAAGGCCGGCACATGTTGTGCCGCTGGCGGCAAGCGCAGCAACGCGCCCGCCGAAACATTGCCATAAACGATATTGCCGCCGCCGATCAGCAGGCCGTCCACCCGGACGTCAGGGTCGAACAGGCGGCCCAGTGGGGTGCAGGGCGCGACGCCCATCCAGCCACAATCGCCGCCAAAAGGGGTGGTCGGGCGGATCCGGTAGCCATGGCGTTCCAACCGATGACCGGCAAGCAGGGGAAACAGCGCATCGCCGTAATTGCGGATGTCCAGCGCACCCGAGATCCAGATCTGGCGTGGGGTGTCGGCAGCCGTCATCCCGGCCTCCGTGCAAAACCGCCAAAGGCCCAGGCCGGACCGGCACCATCCAGGCCAAAGCGCAGATATTCCGCCAACAGGGACCGCTGCGCCGGTCTGCGCTGCGGATCATCGACCTTCAGGCAATGTGCAACCCCTGACCAATGGGCCGCAATGGCCTGATGAACGGCATCGGGGATGATCGTTCCCGCCGGGGCTGCGAGACTGCGCGCCAGCGCGCTCAGCCCGGATGGCCAGTCGCGGACCATATCCTGCGGCCGTCCGAGCTGGCCGACGAGGCCGCCGAACTTGCGGTGAGCCGGGCGCGCGACCATCACTCCGGGCACATCATAGGCACAGGCGGTGACATAGCCGTGCATCGAGGCCCCCACATATCCCGCGCTGCCCGCGATGGCTGCCGCCGTCTCGCGCAGGCTGGCAGGCGCATCGAGGCGAATATGCGGCCCGGTGAACCCGTCACAGATCATACCGGCCAGGGCTCGGCCGCGGCAACGGGAAGAGAGCCGTCAAGCGCCCGGCCCCGGACATGGATCGCCAGGGTGCGCGTTCCGGGCGCAAAGCCGTGGCGGGCCAGAATGGCGCGATGAGCCGCCAGTAGCGGCGCGCGCGGCCAGACCCGTGCCAGACCCAGCACCGTATCGGGCACCACCGGAACCGGGCCAAAGCCCGTCGCCTCCAGAAATCCGACACTGCCCGGATCGCGGACGCTGACCCGGCTGGCCGACCGCAGCACCGATGCCACCAGCGCCCGGCGACGCGCCCCGCCAAACGGAAATGGTACACCCGGCGCATTCCAGATCACCGGCAGGTCGCGCATCGCGCCGGCAAGGGATGCCCCCAGCCACAGACCGGCATAGGCCCACCGGCTTGCACCTGCCGCGACATATTCCGCCAGCACGACCGCATCGACGGTGTGGATGATGTTGCCGCCCCCGATCAGGATGCCACAGCCCGGCACCTCGCCCTCCAGCAGATCGGCCAGGCTGATCGGCCGCGGCGCATCCGACAGCGCCGCCACCACGCCCGATGTGGGCGATGCCGGCTGCACCGCAATGCCGTGCAGTCCCAGTTCATGCCCCGCGACCAGCGGGAACAGCAGGTCGCCGTAATTGTCGACGTCGAACGTACCGACGATGAAGGCAGGGGCGCGGCAGGTCATCGCGGAGCATCCAGCACATACCAGCGCTGTGGGCCGAACTGTGACCGATAGGTCGGTTCGATCAGCGTCACGGATCGACGCCCCGCATCGCGGCACATCTGCAAAAAGGCATCATGCGTGGACCAGAACGACTCCTGATCGTCGGCGGCGGACCAGTAATTCCCCGTCTCGCGGCACAGGGCACCCTCCAGGCCGTCCAGTCGCACGGGACGCAACCGATCACAGGCGATGGCCGCTGGATCGGCCGCGTCAAAGACTTCGGTGTCGATGACTGTCGGCCTGCCTGCGGTCTGCACCAGCAGATCCCGCTGGGCCGCAAGCGGCAGGTGATAGGTCAGCCCGATGGCCGGCACGATAGCGAAGGGCGTTGTATCGAATGCGCGGACATCGGCCTGCACCCACGCGATACCATCATCGACCGCCGGTCGCGGCTGTGCCTGCGCCACGCCAAGCGCCTGCGCCGCGCTCCAGCGCGGCCGGGCATCGACTGCGGTCACACGAAATCCGTGGCGGCGGGCGAGGGTCGCGAACATGCCATGACCGGCGCCCAGATCAACCGCGCACTCCCCTTGCGGGGCTGGCCATACCTGTCGAAGCAGCGCGGCAAAGCTGCGCAGCCGCATCGAGGTGGCCAGCGTCGGGCCGGGAGCTGTGGCCGTGCGGGGGAACGCGGGGCCAGGCAGGACATGGATCTGCATCGGTCAGGCAATCCTTGCAATGGCTTCGGACAACAAGGCGTCGAACCGGCCACTCAGCACCGCCGGAAGCATGGTGTTATGCGTGGCCAATCCCCCCGGCTGGATCAGGCAACGGACCTGCGGCAGCCCTGCAAGCCGCCGCTGATGCAGCAGATCGTTGCCATGCCCCTCGCCCGCGACATGCCAGACGGGCAGGTCCGGACACGCGGCCAGCGCGGGCAACACATCGCGCTGTGCAAGCGGTATGCGCGCCAGATAGGCCAGCCCGCCATGCTGCGCCTCCTCGGCAGGCCGTTCCTGCGCCGAATGCATGATGGTCTGTCCCGAATAGGCGATGATGCCCGCAGCCCCCAGCGCCGGGCCGTGCAGCATCGCAGCAAATCCGCCCGAACTGGTGCCAAGGGTGATCAGGGGCGCACCGCCCAGATCATCGGCCAGCCCCCGGACCAGCGCGATCAGCCCTGCCGCAGACCCGCCGATCTCGGGCGCGGGAACCAGAAATTCCGCATGCAGAATGTCATGCAGATAGATCACATGGGCCGGATGCCGCGACAGCAACGCATCGACATAATCCAGCGGCAGGGTGCCCAACTTACCGTAGATACCTAGAAAGACGACGATGGTAGCCTTGGCGCCAGCGGTGCGCACCATCTGCACGGCCGCGCGCAGGTCGGCGCCGGCCTCGACACCGGACAGGACGTCCATGGCCAGATCGGTCTTGCGGACATGCAGCGCGGCCTTGGCCAATCCCAAGGCCGCCGTGACCGGCAGCGGTTCGACCGCACGTGCCGCGTTGATGATGTCGACAGCGCGGGCAAATTCCTCTGCCGTGGCAGGCAAATCGGCCATATGCCGGATCAACCCTTCATCCAGCGGCCAACGCTCCAGCCCAGCAAGGGTGCACCGGACCGCAAGTTCACTGCAGCGGGCACCGAACAGAATCTTGGCCTCCTGCAATACCCAGGCGGGATTGTCCGGCTCTTGTGCTTGCCACAGGATCACGCGGCGCAGTGCCGCTTCGACCTGTCCAAGCTGTATAAGCGCCTTCAACAGTTGCGATTTCTGAAGAACCGTCAGCGCGCCCTCGCGCTCCAACGCGCACAGCCGTTCGATGGCCATCGGATACTGCCCGGCGCGGACCTCTGCGGCGGCCATGCGCGACCGTTCGGCCGCCGACGAAGGCCGGATGGATTCCAGCCGCGCGGTGAAGGTGCGCAGGTCGTCCTCGGTGCAGCCATATGTCAGGGCGGCGATCAGGGCCACGCGCTGCTCCGGTGCGAAGGATCCGGCCCAGATGGTATCGGCAAAGATATCGCGCGCCTCGGACACCCTGCCCTGCTGGATCAGCGCGCGACACAGGATCGGCAAATGGCCCACAGGCCCGTCGGGCGCAGCCGCCATCAAGGACCGTCACTCTGCCTCGGCCTCGGCGGTCCGTCCCTCGGCCAGCAGAAGCCTTGCCCGCGCCATGCGGACGACCGGAAGGTTCTGCCAGGCCCGGTCTGCCGGATCGTCCAGCGCAGCGCGCGCCTGGGCAAGCTGTCCTGCGGCCAATGCCGTTCGCACACCATGCAGATAGTGCTGCAAGGGTCCGACCACTGGCGCAGCGCCGGGTTCGCGGACAGTCACCAGCGTTTCGGGCTCGGCCATTGCGCTCTCCGGTGCCATGCGTCAGCTTTTGCAAGCTGCAACTGTTGGCCATAGACCCCAGAGCAATTTCAAGGCGAAACCCGCCGGGCGCGCACGAAACCATGAAATTCACGCCCGGTTTGCCACCCAGTTCGGCACAGCACCAAAGAGTGTGCCGAAACGGAAATCGCAGCGCGTATCACCGGCGCGCGCCTCGGGCATCGTTATGCCTCGCACACCAATCGCAGCTTTGCGCCCGGTCATGGACCGGGGCGGTGGGCGATGGGCCGTTGATACAAAGCGGAACGCCCAGGGATATCCCCGAACCCTTCAGACCCGCACGCAACCGCGGCAAAGGCAGCCGGTCCGGTGCGGATCAGCCCTCGTCGTGGCGCCCAAGCAGACGGATCAGCATCCGTCGTTGCTGATCCTGCGCCCCGAAAAAGACCGCCAGCACCCTGACGACACCTGCCGCATCATCGACGGTGAACCAGAATGTCGCCTTGCCAAGTGCCAGATGCCGCAGGCCCGGCAACATATCGTCCCGCCGGCTGCCGCGATGTGGCGCGGTCGCAATGCGATGCGACTCCTGCAGGATGGCAAGCAACCGCTGGCCGCCCCGCTCTGTCGCCTCTGCCGGGCTGTCGCCAAAGGCGATGTAGCTGTCGATCAGATGATCAAGGATCAGGGCAAAGTCGTGTTCTGCCGCCGCAGCAAATTCGACACGCCATGTCATTCCGCAGCGGTGTCGCGGTGCCGGGCTGCGGCCAGGGCGCCGATGCGTTGGCGCATCTCATCGGCAGAGACGAACGGACCGCCGACCCTTGCCTCCAGCAATGCCGTCAGAGCGGCCCGTTCCAGCCGTTCATCCTCGGATTTCTGGCGCAGCAGATCCAGCCCGTGCTGCACAACGGCACTGACCGACGCAAAACGCCCGTCCTGCACCTGCGCGCGGGCAAAGGCGTGGTGTTCGTCGCTCAGCGAGATCGAGGATTTGACGGTCATGCAGACGCTCCCTTCGGGCTCATGGTATGACTGGGTGGTATATCCGTCAAGCGCATCCGGAAAAGTTGACGGCCGCTCAGCCCGATTTCGGTGGGCAGGGCGCGCAACCCGACTGTTCGAGGCGTCACTGTTTGGGCGCGACGGCCCCAATACGTTTCGACCCCGGCCAGACGCGCGAAACCACGCGGAATGCAATTTAATACATCTCACATAATCGGTCGTTTGAAAACGGATGCAATAGGCCGTGCCGCAACATCGCATGTACAATTTTCGTTTCTTTTCAATGGGTCAACCTAGCCCGACAGCTATGGCGACCCATCTTGCGCGCCTTGTCGCAAGGACTACAGAAACCTTCGGAAATGGTTCTCTTGTAATTCGCGAAATAACCAGATATTGCACACATAGACCCTTGAATGCCTTCACTGCATGAATATTCCGAAGGACTCCTGCCCATGCGACCAAGGCCAAGCGCGCAATCCTGCCCGCCAGAGCGGCACAGGCGACGTACAACAGGGACGGGGGCCAATCCTCTTGCGGTCATTGACCATCGTGGGCGCATGACCTAGCCTTGGCCTGCTCACAGACGGAGATTTATGCACAACAGACGGAGATTTATGCACAGAGGTTTCGATTGAACCGCAGAGAGCGGCATCGCTCGGCAAGCTGCTTGCCGATCCTTTTTGTATGATTCCCGTGGAGTTCTCATGGAGAACCAAGACGTAGCGATCCGGCCCATTGATGTGGCAACGGATATCCAAAAACTGTCAGAGATCTGGTTTCACGCGTCCCTCAAGGCGCATCCGTTCATTGGCGAGCCGAGGCTCGTGGAACAACGCCAGTTGATAGAACAGGAGTACCTGCCGAAAGCCGAAACCTGGGTTGCCTGCTGGAGGGGCGAACCCCTCGGCTTCATCAGCCTGATGAACAGGTTCATCGGCGGCCTCTTCATCGCGCCAGACCATCAGGGGCTGGGCATCGGACGCAAGCTCATCGCACATGCCCTGACGCTCAAGGGTGAACTTGCGCTGGAGGTCTACACCCAGAACGAACAGGCTGTGCGTTTCTACGCCGCTCTCGGCTTCATAGAGCGGTCGCGCCGCAACGTGGACGATTTCGGCTTTCCCTACCCGAATGCAGCGTTGCAGTTGAAAGCCTGAGCGGCGGGCCGGGCGGGGTTTTCCTGCCCGGCCATGGCCGTCACATCAGTTGCCGCGCACCGCATCGGGACGGGAAATCGCATCTTCGACCTGCTCTGCCAGCGCCATGGCCGCGCGCGCACCATCAAGACGAAGAACGGGCGAAGTTTGCGCCTTGAGCCATCGCTCATGCTGCACAAGGCTGCGCCCGCCGAACAGGGGGGCATCATAGCGCGACGCCCAGTCACGAAACGCCAGATGCGCCTGATGCATATCTCCACCCGGCAGAATCCGCCCTCCATGTCGGCGCGCTTCGCGCTGGTCCAGACGTTCGAGGCGGATTGGCGCCGCCGTATAGAGAAAGGCGATCAGATCCACATTCTGGATCAGGGCGTCGCCCCATCCGATGAACGAGCCGGTCAGAACCCAGCCCTCTGCCATCTGCTGACGCTCCCTGATCAGTCGGATGCGGTCTTCGGGATCGCGTTTCTCGCTGAATGGCGGATCTGTTGGCATCCAGTAGAAATCATCGACGTCAATCTGCGGCACATTGAGCCGCCTGGACAACACCGCACCCAGCGTCGATACGCCCGAGCAGGACGCGCCTAGCAGATAGAGTTTGGGAGTCACAATCATGCGTTGCACCAAGGAAAGGTGACAGTTTACCGAGGGTCAGGGCGGCATGAAAGCCCGTAAACCCACCCTGTCCCGTCAACCTGTCACGACGCCATCCCCCACCACGATCTGCCGACGGCAAGAGGCTGCGATCTTTTCGTCATGCGTGGAGATCAGAAAGGTCGTGCCCTCGTCCCGGTTGATCTCGGCAATCAGTTCCATCACCTGCATGGCAGAGGCGCGGTCCAGATTGCCGGTCGGCTCATCCGCCAGCACCAGTTCGGGGCGGTTCATCAGCGCCCGCGCCACGGCCACGCGCTGTTTCTGTCCACCTGACAGATTGGCCGAAGGAAAGTCGATCCGCGCGCCCAGCCCCATGCGCGTCAGCAACTCGCGCCCCCGCGCGCGGGCGGCGGGGGTTTCGCGCCCTTCGCGCACCGCCGTGGGAAAGACCACATTCTCCAGCGCCGTGAAATCCGGCAGCAGGTTGTGGAACTGGAACACAAAGCCGATGTGCAGGTTGCGGAATGTCGTCAGCGCCGTGTCATCGGCCGCCACCAGATCCTGCCCCAGCATGACATGGCTGCCCGATGTCGGTTTCATCAGCGTGCCAAGGATGGTCAGCAACGTGCTTTTGCCCGACCCGGACGGGCCAAGCAGCGCCGCCATTTCGCCTGCCTGCAATGTCAGGGACAGGCCGCGCAGCACATGGGTCGCGGCCTCGCCCTGGCCAAAGGTCTTGACCAGATCCTGCACCTGCACCAACGCACTCATTGCCCGATCGCCGTGACAGGATCGACCCTTGCCGCCGCCCGCGCCGGCAGGATCGAGGCCAGGACCGCCCCGATCACCGTCAGGGTGATCGCCAGCCCGTAAGACCCCTGGGTGATGTCCATCGGCAGGGTGCCGACCCGGAAGTCGTCACGCGGCGGAAACGGCAGCAGTGCAAGATACCCAAGCACCGCACCCGCGACGCCGCCCATCAACCCGACCAAAGCGCCCTGGGTCACAAAGACAAAGATCACGAATCCGCGCCCCGCTCCCATCGCCCGCATGATCCCGATTTCCGGGCGGCGGCGATAGGTGGACAGCAACAGCGCCGAGGCAACCCCGATCACGATGGTGATCAGGGCAAAGCCCTTCAGGAAATACCCGGTCTGCGCCTGTGCGTTCAACGCCTCCATCAACTGCTCTGCTCCATCGGTCCAGGGCACGGCATCAAGGCCGGTCAAGGCGCGGATGCGCAGCGCGGTGGCATCGGCGGCGTTCAGATCGGCCAGTTTGATTTCAATCCGCGTCACCCCCTGGGGCAGCGCGAACAACGTGCGCGCGGTGGGCAGCGCGACAAAGGCGGTGCTGGCGTCGATCATGCCGTTGCCGGTGTCGAAGATCCCGCTCAGCGTCAGCACCATCGACACCCCGCCCGAGGATTGCAGCCGCACCGTCTGGCCCAACCGCAGCGACAGGTCATCCGTCAACCGCCGGCCCAGCACCACCGTCCCCGATCCCAGCCGCGCCGCGCCTTCGACGATATAGCCGTCCAGATTCAGGATCGCGGATTCCCGCCCCGGTTCCAGCCCGGTCACAGACACCTGCGCCACCTGCGCACCGCGCATCAGGAACCCCGCACCGCCAACCTGCGGCGAGACAGCCGTCACGCCGGGAACGGCTTCGATCAGGGGCACAAAGGTCGCGGCTTCGGCCAGGGTCGCGGTGCGCGCGCGGCCCCGCTCGGTCACGGCCAGAATATGACCATCCGCTGCGATCAGAATGGCAGGGTCGCGGTCCTCGGCCTTGATCGTCACATGGCTGATATCACCCACCGTGCGCGCCAGGATGAACTCGGCCAATCCCCCGATCAGCGCCGACATGAAGATAAAGATGAAAACCCCCACCGCCACGCCGGACACCAGCAGCGCGGTCTGCGCCTTGTTGGCGGAAAGATAGCGCAGGGCGATTTTCAGCGCATACAGCATCAGGGCTGCCCCACCCGAACGGCCTGCCCGGCGCGAATGCCCGTTGCGTCAGCGATCACGATATCGCCCGGCGCCAGCCCATCGGTCACGATCAACCGCGCGGCGGGCCAGTCGATGACTGTCACCGCGCGGCTTTCGGCGACCCCTGCCGCAACAACGAAAACCGTCGCTTCGGCCTGTCCTCTGACGACGGCGCTACGCGGTACCGTAAGCGCGGCGGCCCGCTGATCCACAATGATATTCGCGGTCACGGTCAGGCCGACGGGCGCGGTCACATCGGCGGAAAACCCAAGCTGCACCGACAGCCCCCCGGTTGCCGCATCGACACGCTGCGACACGAACCGCACCTGTCCATCCCGCGCGACCGCCTCGCCCGCCAGTTGCAGAACGGCCGGCAATCCGGGGCGGATCTGGGTGGCATAGGCCTCGTCCACATCGGTTTCGACGACAAGGCGGCTCAGATCTGCAAGCGTCAGCAGCACGACCGGCGGATCGACGATCTGGCCGGGGTCCACGTTCAACGCCAGAACCGTGCCCGAGATCGGGGCGCGAATTGTGAAATGGCCAAGCTGGATCTGCGCCTGATCGACCAGCGCGCGGGCCCGCGCGACATCTTGCGCCGCGGATTGCGCCGCGCTGGTCGCGCTGTCGAGGGCGGTACGCGCGACATTCGCCCCCAGCGCCTCGGTCCGCGCCAGCGTCGCAGCCGCCTGCGCCTGCGCGACGAGGGCGGCATCCAGCCCCGCGATCGCCTGCCGCAAGACGGCCTGCTGCGCGGCAGGGTCGATCCGCGCCAGTTCATCCCCGGCGCGCACGATGTCACCTTCGGCCACCGCCACGGCGACAAGCGGGCCATTGACCAGCGCGCGCACATCCACGGACCCAAGCGCGGCAACTCGCCCGTTCACCGCCAGAACCCGCGTCACCGGGGCAAGCCGCGCAACCTCGGTCGCGACAACCGCCGGGCCGCCGCCCCAAGGCTGCCAATAGACCAAAAGCCCCGCCACACCGGCCAGAACAGCCCCGGCCACCCAAAGCCAGACGCGCCGTCCATGCGTGGCTGCTTCGGTCGGCGCGGCGGGCCGCACCACGGGAAGGCGGCGCTCGTCATCCTTGCGCGGGCCAACGGCATCAGGCGAGGCAAGATCCGCCCGCCGCTCTTTCCCTGAATCGGTCATGTCAACCTCCAAGCCCGCGAACAGTCCGAAGGGGCGAACAGACTGACGATCCTATGCGATGCAGACTATGCTGGCAAAACCTGACATGTCTTGATCTGAATCAGGGACGGTGCAGATAGCCGGAAAGCCTTGCATAAGACGCAGGCTGGCATGGCGCGCGGTCGCGGGCGGCGGCCTACGCCGCCGGGCCCGACAGGATCATGTCGGCCGCCTTTTCCGCCACCATGATCACCGGCGCATTGGTGTTGCCCGATGTCAGCGTCGGAAAGACCGAAGCATCCACCACCCGCAGCCCGCCCACGCCATGCACACGCAACCGGCTGTCCACCACGTCACAGGCCGGATCAGGCCCCATGCGGCACGTGCCGACCGGGTGAAACACCGTGCCCGCCCGCGCACGGCAATCCGCGAACAGCGCCGCGTCCCCCTGCACCCCGGCGCCGGGCCGCAATTCCTCTGCGATGATCGCTGCCAATGCCGGGGCCGCGGCCAGACGCCGCAACAGGCGGGCCGCGTCGAGCAGATCCTTCCGGTCTGACTCGGTGGCCAGATAGTTGGGCTGAATCTCGGGCGGTTGCGCAGGATCGGCCGAGCGGATCGCCAGATGGCCACGGCTGGTCGGGCGGGTCGGCTGGGCGCTCAGCAGAAAGCCGGGAAAGGGATCGGGGCTCATCAGCGGCCGCTTGCCGGGCGGGGCCTTGGTATAGCTGAGGGGCGAAAAGAACAGCTGCATGTTCGCCCGCCCGCCCGCCGGACGGGTGGACACGAACCCGCCCGCCTGATTGACCCCCATCGCCAGCGGGCCGCGCCGCGCCAGCACATAGCGCAACCCCTGCGCCAGCTTGCCATGCCAGGGCCGCAGTTGTTCGTTCAGCGACGGCAGGCGCGAGCGATACAGGTGGTCGATGCACAGATGATCCTGAAGATTGCGGCCCACCCCCTCCAGCGCATGGCGCACAGGAATGCCCAGCCCGCGCAACAGGCCCGCCGGGCCGACGCCCGACAACTGCAACAGTTGCGGTGAATTGACGGCGCCCGCTGACAGGATCACTTCGCGCCGGGCGCGGGCTTGCACCTGCTGCCCGCGATGGCGATACACAACGCCGATGGCGCGGCTGCCCTCGAACAGCACCCGCATGGCAAGCGCATTCGGCCGCAGATGCAGGTTGGCGCGGTGTCGCGCCGGACGGATATAGGCCCGCGCCGCCGACATGCGCAGCCCGTCCTTGACGGTGATCTGATAGGCGCCCACGCCCTCTTGCCGCGCGCCGTTGAAATCGGGGTTGTGCGGCCAGCCCAGCTCTTGCCCTGCGGCAATGAAATGCCGGCACAGCGGATGAATGCCGGATGTCGTCGTGGTCACATGCAGCGGCCCGCTGTCGCCGCGAAAGGCACTGCCCCCGGCATCGTTGGTTTCCATCTTGCGAAACCAGGGCAGCACATCGTCCCAGCCCCAGCCGGGATTGCCCATGGCCTTCCAGTCCTCGAAATCCTCGGGCTGGCCACGGACATAGACCATGGCATTGATCGCACTGGACCCGCCCATCACCTTGCCACGCGGCCAATAGGACGGGCGGCCGTCCAGTTCGGGATTGGGTTCGGTCATGTACATCCAGTTGACCGAAGCGCGATAGAATGTCTTGCCATAGCCGATCGGCATCCAGATCCAGGGGCTGAGGTCGCTGCCCCCCGCCTCGATCAGCAGGACGCTGTGACGGCCATCCTCGGTCAGGCGATTGGCCAGCACACAGCCCGCCGACCCGGCGCCGACGACGATGAAGTCATACTCTGCCATGATGGGTCAGCCAGCGTCGGGGGTGATCAGGAACAGCTTGCGCAGATGGGTCAGGATTTCCCATTCGCCGGTCCAGCCTTGCGGCAGCACCAGCAGATCGCCCGGCCCGATATCGCGCGCGTGGCTGCCATCGGCGTTGCGCACCACGGCGCGGCCCGACAGGATATGGCAATGCTCGCCCGCCGCCGTGCGGTCGGCGGTGAACCGGCCGGGTGTGCATTCCCATACCCCCACCTTGACCCGCCCGTCCGCCGATGCCCACAGCAAGGCCGACGCCTCTTGCTGGCCGGGGGTCAGAGTTGTGGGCTTGGCGGCAAAGGCGCCCACCGGCTGGTGCGCAAGATCGGCAAAGATATTCAGCGAGATCATCGAAAGCTCCGGGGTTCAGCCCTTGTCGGCGGGTTTGCGCGGTTGGCCAAAGATCTGCACCAACAGCATCATCAGCGTGGTCAGCAGGATCATCAGCGTCGAGATGGCGGCAATCGTCGGGTCGATCTGGTCGCGTAGCGCGTTGAACATGTTGCGCGTCAACAGCGGGTTGTCCCCGCCCGACAGGAACATCGCCACCACCACCTCGTCGAACGAGGTCAGAAAAGCCAGCAGCGCGCTGGTGACAACGGCAAAGCGGATCTGCGGCAGGGTGATGGTCAGGAAAGCCTTCCAGCGCGGCGCCCCCAGACTGCGGGCCGCCACTTCCAGGCTGGTATCGAACCCCTTCAGCGCCGATCCGGTCACGATCACCACCAGGGGCAGCGCCAGCACCGTATGCGCCAGCACCAGCCCGGTCAGCGAATACAGCATGTTGAGCCGGGCATAGGCATAAAACGCGCCAATCGCCACCAGAACCACGGGCACCATCATGGGCGTCAGCAGGAACAGAAACGCCGCCTGCACAAGCCGCACCCGCGAGGCATGAAGCCCATAGGCCGCCAACACCCCGACCGGCGTCGCCACCAGCATCGTCAGGACCGCCACCTTGAACGAGGTGCGCGTCGCCTGCATCCACTCGGCCGATCCGAAATAGTGCCGATACCAGCGCAACGACCAGGTTTCCGGCGGAAACTCCAGATACTGGCTGTCGGAAAACGACATCGGAATCACGATCAGCGTCGGCGCCACCAGCAACACCATGATGACCACCGAAAAGACATACAGCCACAACCGCTGACCATGGGTGATCTGGGTTTCGGTGGCGGGGGCAGAGAACCAGCGCAGCATCTCAGTGCCCCCCGCCTGCAATGTGGTCCAGCCGCAGAAAGCGCGAGGCGATCCACAGGATTGCCACCGTCAGCACCAGCAGCACCACGCCAAGCGCACTGGCCGCGCCCCAGTTCACGAACAGCTCGATATTCGACACGATCTGCATCGACACCAGGATCACCCGCCCGCCCCCCAGCACGGCCGGGGTGACAAAGAAGCCCAGACACAGGATGAATACCATCAGCGCCCCGGCAAACAGCCCTGGCGTGGACAGCGGAAAGAACACGGTCCAGAACGCGCGGCGCGGCGTGGCCCCCAGATTGGCCGCTGCCTTGAGGTAGTCGGGGCCGATGGCCTTCATCGCGCCATAGGTCGGCAGGATCAGAAAGGGCAGCATGATGTGCACCATGCCCACCAGCGTGCCGGTCATGTTGTGCACCAGCTTCAACGGCGCATCCCACAGGCCAAGCGCCATGCCCCATTCGTTGACCAGCCCCTGCCGCTGCAACAGCACCAGCCAGGCATAGGTCCGCACCAGCAGCGAGGTCCAGAATGGCAGCAGAACCGCCAACATGCACAGGCTGGCCAACCGGGGCGGCAACTGCGCCATGAAATAGGCCAGCGGATAGCCGATCACGATGCACAGCGCCGTCGTCAGGAAACTGACCTGAAAGGTCGTGACGAAAATGCGCGAATAGGACCGGCTGTTGATCATGCGCCGGTAGTTTTCCAACGAGAAATTGCCATCCGCGCCGATGAACGACACATAGAACAGCCATCCCACCGGGATCACCAGCACCACCAGGATCAGCAGCATCGCCGGAGATCCCAGACCGAACAGCCGCAGCCGCTCCATCCGGTCATCGCGCCGCAATCCGGCGGCATTTTCCCCCTTTGCCTGCATCTCAGACCTCGCCTGCATCAATGATCACGGCGTCTTCCGGCGCCACGCTCAGGGTGATTGGCGCACCGGGGGCCGGCATCGCGGCCAGGGCGGCCCCGCTCATGGGGCGGCGCAGGGTGATCTCGGTGCCATCGGCCAGCACTGCCTGCACCAGATAGCTGTCGCCCTGGTACACGACCTCGCGGGCCACTGCGGAAAAGGTGTTGGCGCCCTCGACCGGGGCTGTGGTCAGCGCGATGCGTTCGGGGCGCATCATCAGCAGCAGCCCGGCGGCATCGGGTGCGGGGCGGCTGTGGCGCAGGGCCATATCGCCATAGACCACCCTGTCGCCCCGCCGCGTCACCGGCAGAAAGGTGGATTCACCAATGAAGTCGGCCACAAAGCGGTTGGCGGGATGTTCATACAGATCCAGCGGGGTCGCCAGTTGCATGATCCGGCCATGGTTCACCACGGCGATCCGATCCGACATTGTCAGCGCCTCGCGCTGGTCATGGGTGACATAGACCGTGGTCATCCCGAGCTTTTCATGCAGGCGGCGCAACTCGATCTGCATCTGGTCGCGCAGCTTCTTGTCCAGCGCCGACAGGGGCTCGTCCATCAGCAGGATACGCGGTTCGAACACGATGGCACGGGCCACGGCCACCCGCTGCCGCTGCCCCCCCGACAACTGGTCGATCCGCCGGTCGCCGAACCCGTCCAGTTGCACCGTCTGCAAGGCGCGGTCGACCCGGTCGGCAATCTCGGTCCGGGGCACCTTGCGCAGCCGCAGCGGATAGCCGACGTTTCCGGCCACGGTCATATGGGGAAACAGCGCATAGCTCTGGAATGTCATGCCGACATCGCGCAGATGCGGCGGCGTGCGGATCACCTCGTGATCACCGAATTTCAGGCTGCCGCTGTCCGGGCGGGTGAACCCGGCCAGAACCATCAGCAGCGTCGATTTCCCCGACCCCGAGGGACCAAGAAGGGTCAGGAACTCGCCGCTCTTCACATGCAGCGACACGTTGTCCAGCGCATGGACCCGGCCGTAGGTCTTGGTCACATTGGCCACCGTGATCGGCAGCGCCGCAATATTCGCCATCGTCAAGTGGCCCCCATCCAGCAAAAAGCCCGACGGACCCGCGGTCCGCCGGGATCATGGTCAGACCCGCCTATTCGGTCAGCATTTCCTGATACATCTCGGCCGCGACCGTTTCCCACTTGGCATACCATTCCAGCGAGATCGGCAGTTGTTTCGCCGCATTCTCGGGCGACGAGGGCAGCATCGCAGCCGTGGCCGCATCAATCTCTCCGGTTTCGTAGGCTTTCTTGTTGGTGGGGCCATAGGTGATGTATTTGGGCAGGTCGTCCTGGTATTCCGGCTTCGAGATCTCGGCCAGGAATGCCATGGCATTGTCCCGGTTGGGGGCGCCTTTGGGAATGGCAAAGCAGTCATAGTCCAACAGCGCCTGGTTGAAGCTGTAGGCAACCTTGCCCCCGTCCGCGGCGGCCGTGTCGAACCGGCCATTCCAGCCGGTGGTCATGTCAACCTCGCCATCCTTCATCAACTGGGCGTGTTGTGCGCCCGAGCTCCAGAACACCTCGATATGCGGGCGCAATTCGCGGATCTTGTCGATGGCGCGCTGGATGCCCTCTTCGGAATCCAGCACCTTGTAGACATCGGCGGGGGCCACGCCATCGGCCATCAGCGCCGGTTCCAGCGCCCCGGCCACGCCGCCGCGATAGGCCCGGCTGCCAGGGAATTTCTCGGTGTCCCAGAAATCGGCCCAGCTTTGCGGGCCGTTGTCGCCATAGGTATCGGTGTTCCAGGCATAGACGGTCGAGAACACATCCCCGCCCAGGCAATAGTCGGTGTACAGGCCGGGGTAGAAATCCGACACGTCAATCACACTGTAATCGAGCTTTTCCAGCAAGCCCTCTGCCCCCGCCCGCGCTGCAGAGCCGGACCCCGAGGCGACGATATCCAGCGTCACCTTGCCGGTCTGGACCTGAAGGCGCACATCGGCCATGCCGCCATAGGTTTCCTGCTTGACGTCGAACCCGGCAGCGGCGGCAGGTTCGAACAGCGCCTTGCTCTGCGCCTCCTGATACGACCCGCCCCAGGAGGCAATGGTCACTTTCCTGCCCTCGGCCAGGGCCGTGGTCGCCAGCAGCGACGCCGCAAGCGTCAGAACACCTGTCTGTTTCATAGGCCGTCTCCCTGTTGATGGGCCGTGCCGCCTGCGACCCGGCCGATTGTTATATCGTTCTGCGGCACCGTCCCGCTGGTCGGGACCGCCACGCGCCGGGCTACGAGGCCCGGAGCGCCCGTTCACACGCGCGCCGGTCCTGCCAGCGGTAATAGGACACCACGGCCGGCAGGAACCACGGCCGCCCGGTGTACAGCGGGCGGCTGGGGTGGGGCAGACCGTCCAGGGCGGTCTGCCCTTCAGGCATTCCCAGCACCTTCTGGCCCAGCCGCATTCCCAGATAGCTGGCCATCGACACCCCGGACCCACAGTAGCCAAGCGCGTAATGCACACCGTCATGCACGCCGGTATGGGCCAGTTCGTCAAAGGTATAGGCGACGATCCCGCTCCAGGAATGGGTGATGGCCCGGCCCGCCAGTTGCGGGAAAATCCGCACCATGTTCTGTTGCAGCAACGGCCCGCTTTGCGCTGTATCCGTCTCGCGCGCCGACACGCGGCCACCGAACAGGATGCGCCGCCGATCCGGCGAGGCGCGGTAGTAATACAGCACCTTGCAGGTATCGCTGGCAATGCGGTCGGTCGGGAACAGTTCGTCCACCAGGCTTTCGGGCAGTTCCTCGGTGGCAATGATGTAGCTGCCGATCGGAATGACCCTGCGTTGCAGCCAGGGCATCAGCGACCCGGTGTAGCCATTGGTCGCCACGATGACATCGCGCGCGGCGACAACCCCCAGGGACGTGTGGACACGGAACCCCTGCGCGGTCCGCTCGATCCGTCCGGCGGCGCAATGCGGCACGATCTGCGCCCCCGCCGCCAGCGCGCACCTCAGCAGGCCGCGATGGTATTTGGCCGGATGCAGCGAACAATGCTTGCTGAAGACAACCCCGCCGAAATAGCTGTCGCTGCCCAGTTCCCGGCGCTGTTCGCTGCGCGGCACGGCAAAGGACTCGATCCCCTCTTCCCGCCGCATCCGGTCGGCGTCGCGCACCAGGGTTTCGTACTCGGCAGGCGTATGGGCGGCGTGAAATCGCCCGGCGTGGCGAAAATCGCAGTCGATCCCCTCGGACCGGGTGAAGTCGGCGATCCAGCGCAGCGCCTGTTCCCCTTCGCCCCGGATGGCACGGGCGCGCTCTGCCCCGAAACGGGCCGTCAACCGGGCCAGCGAGGGTTTGATGCTGGTGCTGATCTGGCCGCCGTTGCGGGTGCTGCATCCGAAACCGGCATCGCCCGCGTCCAGCACCACGGTGGACCGGCCACCCCGTGCCGTGACCAGCGCGGCGTTCAGCCCGGTGTACCCGGACCCGACGATCACCACATCGGCCTGCGCCGGGGGCCGGTCGGCCATGGCCGGGGCGGGGCCAAGGGCCTCGTGCCAGAACGGGGTCTGCTTGATGCCCGGCAAGGATGTGCCAACCATCTGGTCCTCCATCAACGTGGCAGGCGCCGGGGATGCCATGCGCTTGCGTGATTGAACGCTATGCCAATATTGGCACCCGATTCATATCCAATATGACAAATCTACCAGACCAATTCCTGGCGCAGCGCCGGAAGGTCGCGGATCAGGTCAACCCCGGCCCGGATCTCTTCGGGTGTGGCACTGCCAAAGCCGAACACCAGCCCTGATTGCGCGATGGGCTCCAGACAATAGCGGCTCAGCGGGGCCAGCGTGACGCCCCGTTCGGCGGCCTGGGCCACCACCTCGCGCTCGTCGATGCCGGGGGCTAGGAAGGCGGGGGTGTGAAAACCGCTCGTGGTGTCCTGCAACCGGATCGTGTCCGGCAGGGTCCGCGCCGCCTCGATCAGCGCGGCATAGCGCGCCTTGTACAGCCGCCGCATCAGCCGGATATGGGCGGCGAAATGCCCCTCGTCCATGAAATCGGCAACGATCGCCTGCGTGGCGGTCGGCGGGCCGCTGACCCAGGATTCAAAGGCCGCGTCAAAGGTGGCCACCATCCGCTCCGGCACCAGCAGGAACCCCAGCCGCAACGCGGGAAACAGCGTCTTGGAAAAGGTGCCGACATACAGCACCCGGCCACTGGCATCTATCCCGCGCAACGCGGGCTGGGGCGCGCTGCCATAATGGAACTCGCCGTCATAGTCGTCTTCAATGATCAAGGCCTGCGCCTCGTCCGCCGCTTTCAGCAGATCCAGCCGCCGTTGCAGCGACATCACATGGCCCAGCGGTTGCTGGTGCGACGGCGTGACAAAGGCCAGCCGGAAATGCGGCGCGCGGGCCAGCCCCTCGGCCACCACGATCCCCTGGGCATCCACCGGCACCGGCACCAGCTCTGCCCCTTCGGACAACAGCGCATTGCGCGCGCCCGAGGCGCCGGGGTTTTCCATCCAGACCCGGTCGCCCGGATTCAGGAACAACTGGGCAATCAGCGAAAACGCATGTTGCGCACCCGAGGTGACAAAGATCTGCCCCGCATGGCACTTGATCCCCTTGAGCGCGTTCAGATGGGCGGCAATGGCATGACGCAGGGCCTCCAGCCCCTTGGGCTGGCCATAGCCCATGATGTGACCGCGATCCCCGCGCAGATGCCGGGCCGAAATGCGCGCCCAATGCCCCATGGGAAAGGCATCGAAGGCAGGCAAGGCCGAAACAAACGCCCCCGCCCGATGCGGCAACCACGTGCGTTTGGCATACGCCTTTTCGGCATGGTTGATCGCATAGGACAAGCGCGGACGCGGGCCGGGGGCCGGGGGGGCGCTGGCTTGCGCGGTGGGATGGTCCAGCGTCTCGCTGACATAGGTGCCCGCACCGACACGCGACACCAGCATCCCCTCGGCCATCAGCCGGTCCATCGCGTCAATCACCGTGGTGCGCGACACCCCGGCCTCGCGCGCCAGGATCCGCGTGGCAGGCAACCGTTCCCCCGGCCGCAAACTGCCCGACAGGATCAGGTCGCGCAGCGCCATATACAACTGCACGCCCACGCTCTTTTTCGATCCCCGGTCCAGCCGGATCGCACCAAGCACTGCCCCCGCCGCCTGTTTCATCGCATCACCGCCTGAAATTGGTCTGGTCAAGTCGCCAGAATGGATATGTCTGGGCAGCCAATCTTTGGGCAGTTTCACCCCAGGTCCAGCAGAAAATCAATGGCGCCCCCATGCGACTCGAGAAAATCGAAACCTTTTCGACAGACCACATCAGCTTTGTCCGCGTCACCGCAGAGGGGGGGGCGCAGGGCTGGGGTCAGGTGGCGCCCTACAATGCCGACATCACCGCCCAGGTGCTGCACCGTCAGGTGGCCCCGCATGTGCTGGGGCAGGATTGCACCGATGTGGATGCCATGCTGGATCTGGTCCGCGACCGCGAACACAAGTTCCCCGGCGCCTATCTGCGCCGCGCCATGGGCGGGGTGGATACCGCGATCTGGGACATGCGCGGCAAACTGGCGGGCCAGCCGGTCTGCGCCCTGATCGGCGGCACCCCCGGCAGGATGCGCGCCTATGCCAGTTCGATGAAACGCGACATCACCCCGGCGGACGAGGCGCAGCGGTTCCTGCGCCTGCGCGACGCCCACGGGTTCGATGCCTTCAAGTTCCGCATCGGCGCCGAGGTGGGCCGCAATCAGGATGAATGGCCGGGCCGCACCGAAGACATCGTGCCGACCATCCGCAAGGCCCTGGGCGATGACGCCGCGCTGCTGGTGGATGCCAATTCCTGCTATTCCCCCGACAAGGCGATCGAAGTGGGGCGCCTGCTACAGGATCACGGCATTTCGCATTACGAGGAACCCTGCCCCTATTGGGAATTCGCCCAGACCAAGGACGTCACCGATGCCCTGGACATCGACGTGACCGGGGGCGAGCAGGATTGCATGATGGCCAACTGGCGCGGCATGATAGACGGGCGGATCGTCGACGTGCTGCAACCCGACATCTGCTATCTGGGCGGCATCGCGCGCACCCTGCGCGTCTGCCGCATGGCCGAGGCGGCGGGCCTGCCGGTCACACCCCATGCGGCGAATATGTCGATGGTGACGATCTTTACCATGCATCTGCTGCGCGCGATCCCGAATGCGGGCAAGTATCTGGAATTTTCCATCGAAGGGCTGGACTATTACCCGTGGCAGGACGGGCTGTTCCTGAACGATCCCTTCACGATCACCGATGGCCAGGCCACCGTCACCGACGCCCCCGGCTGGGGGGTCGAGATCAACCCGGACTGGCTGGCGAAATCGCGCTGGCAGGTCAGCCACCTGGACTGACCGGCCAGCGCACTGAACCGGCCCATGCGGGGTTCGCGGGCCTTCCGGTCATGAATCGACACGCGGCGCACATGGGCGGCGCGCACCATCCTGACGGTTCGCCACCGCAGGATCATTGACGGCACATGCCCACCTGCTACCTCTGGGACATGACCCAGCCCGTCCTGCCCAACGCCCTTGCCCGCCGCCTGTTCCTGCACCGCCACGCCCTGGCCGAGGCGCCGACCGGCCCGGCCGCTGGCGAGGATCTGGCCGCGCTGATCCGGCGCATCGGCTTTGTCCAGGTCGACAGCATCACCACCGTTGAACGGGCGCATCACATGATCCTGTTCAGCCGCCGCCAGACCTATCGCCCGCCCGCGCTGAAACGGCTGCTCGAACGCGACCGGGCGCTGTGGGAACACTGGACGCATGACGCCTCGGTCCTGCCGGTCGAGACCTTTCCCTATTGGAAACACCGCTTTGCCCGCGACAGCGCCCGCCTGCACGCCAACTGGCGCCGCTGGTTCCGCGATGGGTACGAGGCGCAGTTCGACACGATCCTCAACCGCATTGCGACCGACGGGCCTGTCACCTCGTCCGACGTGGGCGAAGGCGAGGCGCGCGGCAAGGGCGGCTGGTGGGACTGGCACCCCTCCAAGACCGCGCTGGAATGGCTGTGGCGCACAGGGCAGCTTGCGATCACCCGGCGCGATGGCTTCCAGAAGGTCTATGACCTCACCGAACGTGTGCTGCCCGACAGGCTGCTGCGCACAGAAGTGCCGTTCGAGGCCAAGGTGGATTGGGCCTGTTCCACGGCGCTGGACCATCTGGGCTTTGCCACCGCCTCGGAACTTCAGGCCTATTGGAACGCGATCCCGCCCGATGCGGTGAAACCCTGGGTCGCCGCCGCAGTGGCGCGGGGCGAGGTTCTGGAAATCGCGGTCCAGGGCGCCGACGGCACCTTGCGCAAGGCATTCGCGCGGCCCGATGTGCGTGATGCCGCAGAGTCCGCCCCCACGCCCACCAGCCGGCTGCGCCTCCTGTCGCCCTTTGACCCCGCGCTGCGGGACCGCAAGCGCACGGAATTCCTGTTCGGGTTCTATTACCGGATCGAGGTTTTCGTCCCCGAGGCGCGTCGCCGCTGGGGATACTACGTCTTTCCGGCGCTCGAAGGCGACCGGCTGGTCGGCCGGGTGGACGCCAAGGCCCATCGCACCGAAAACACCCTGCGCGTGCGCGCCTACTGGCCCGAGGCGGGCCAGCGCCTTACACGCGCACGGGGCGAAAAGCTGGATGCCGAACTCCACCGCCTTGCCCGCTTTGCCGGTTGCGAGCGGGTCGAATATCTCCCCGGCTGGCAGCGCGACCACCTGCACGCCTGATCGCCGCGCGGCGGTGTCAGGCCGGGCCGGGGTCGCGCCCGACAATACGGACCGGCCGCGATTGCACCAGACAGCGCGGCGGATCGGCGCAGGCTCGGACCCGCCGCCGCCCGCTAGTCACTGGCCAGAATCCTGCGCGCATTATCCGCGCTGACGTCACCGCTTGCCACAAGCGCACGGGCCACGCGATCAATGTTGCCACCGCTGGCGCCTGCCGCAATGGCGATATTGCGGGCATGAAGCGCCATATGGCCCCGCTGGATCCCTTCGGTCGCCAGCGCGCGGATCGCGGCCATGTTCTGCGCCAGACCAACGGCGGCCACCACCTCGGCCAACTCGCCTGCGCTTTGCACCTTCAACAGCCGCAGCGCGGCGCGTGCGGCGGGGTGGGTCTTGGTGGCACCGCCCACCAGCCCCAGCGCCATCGGCAGCTCGATACTGCCGACCAGCTTGCCGCTGCCCGACATTTCCCACCGCGTCAACGAGGTATAACGCCCGCCCCGCGCGGCATAGCTGTGCGCACCCGCCTCGATCGCGCGCCAATCGTTGCCGGTGGCCACCACCACCGGATCAATGCCGTTCATGATGCCCTTGTTATGGGTCGCGGCACGATAAGGATCGACAATGGCCAGCGCACAGGCCTCGACGATACCCCGGCACATGTCGGGGCCACTGACGCTTGCCGTGGCCAGCGTGGCCGGGTCCAGTTCGGCCCGCGCGCGGACGATGCGCAGATCCGCCAGGTTGGACAGGATGCGCAACCGCACCTGCCCGCCGGTGATGCGTTCGACATCGGGGGCCAGCATCTCGGCCATGGTGTTCACGGTATTGGCGCCCATCGCGTCGCGCACATCCACCAGAATATGCAGCACCAGCATGGCGCCCACCGGCGTCTCCTCAAAGATATGCACCTCGATGTCATGGCACCCGCCGCCCAGCCCGATCAGCACCTTGTCGCGCGAATTCGCCTTGGCGATCAGGGCATCCCGGTTCTCGAACAGCCGTTGACGGGCGCCGAACGGATCGGTCAGGCCCAGAACCTGGATCTGCGCGCGCATCACCGGCCGGTCGGCACGGGCATGAAAGCCGCCATCCTGCGCCACCAGCTTGGCCATATACGAGGCGGCAGCCACGACCGAGGGTTCCTCGACCGCCATCGGCACCAGATACTCCTTGCCGTTGACGACGAAATTTGTGGCCACACCCAGCGGCAATTCGAACTTGCCGATGACATTCTCGATCATCCCGTCGGCCAGCGTCAGCGGCAGAACATCCGCCCCGGCCAGAATTGCATCGTCCTGCGGGTCCAGCGAGGCCGCGGCACAGACGGCGGCCCGCCGTCCGGCGGGGTCCATGCTGCGCATGTTGGTGATCCGCGAGCGCACGGGCTCGTCCTTGGCTTTTGCGTCCATCGCCTCCTCCTTCGGTCAAGGGGGTGATACCGGATGGGGTTTGCGCGATTAAGGCACAGTTGCCATTTGCTTTTGCCTTTTGTACCCAACACAGTTGTGGAACAGTTTCAGACGGATCGGACCAGATGAACAAGGTGAACAAGATTGTCGAGCTGCTGGCCGCCGATATTGCCACCGGCGTTCTGGCGCCGGGGCATCGGCTGGCCTCGATCCGCCGCGCGGCCGAAGACTTCGCCGTCTCCAAGAACACCATCGTCGAGGCGTATGACCGGCTGACCTCGCGCGGGGTGGTGCGGGCGGTGCATGGCTCGGGCTTCTATGTGGCCGAACAGGCGGCGCAGGGCGACCGCCCCCCCGCCCAGCCCGCGCATATGACCGAAGCCTTCGATCAGGTCTCGTTGCTGAATGCGCAACTGAACCAGGATCTTCAGGTCCGCATCGGCGATGGCCGCCCGCCGCTGTCCTGGATGCAGGATGCGCTGCCGCAGAAATTCTCGGGCAATATCCTGCAACGGTTCGAAGGCGACCAGACCGCCTATGGCAGCGCCTGGGGCAACCTGCCGCTGCGCGAGATCATCGTGCAGAAATACCGCCGCGCCGGGATGCAGATCACCGCCGATCAGGTGGTGACGACCTTTGGCGCCAATCATGCGCTGGACCTGATCATCCGCCGCTATCTGGAGCCGGGCGATACGGTTCTGGTGGACGAACCGGGATATTACCCCTTGTTTGCCAAGCTGAAACTGGCCAGAATCACCTGTATCGGCGTGACGCGCACCCCCAGCGGCCCCGATCTGGACCAGTTGCGCACCCTGGCGCGGCTGTACCGGCCCAAGGTGTTCTTCACCCAGTCGCGCTGCCAGAACCCTACCGGGTCGGCGATGGATCTGCCCACCGCCCATGCCGTGTTGCAGATCGCCATGCTGCATGGCCTGCGGATCGTCGACAACGACCCCTTTGTCGATCTGCCCGACCAGCCCGGCACGCCGCTGGCGCTGATGGACCAGTTCGACACCGTGATCGCGATTTCCAGCTATTCGAAACTGCTCTCGGCCAGTTTCCGGGTGGGCTATGTCATCGCCACGCCGCAGATCGCCCGCGAGGTTGCCGAGCTGAAGCTGATCACCGTCGTCAACAGCTCGCGCTTTTCAGAGATGCTGACGAGCGAGATGGTGACGAACCGCCGCTATCAGCGCCATCTGAAGAAAACCGCCCAGCGGCTCCGGGAACGGCGCGACGATTTCCGCGCCCGGATCGAGGCGATGGGGCTCAGCGTGTTCGACCCGGACAGCGGTGGGTATTATACCTTTCTTCAACTGCCCCCTGGGGCGGACGAAACCCGGATCGCCCGAAACGCCCTGTCCAAAGGCATCTTTCTGGCGCCGGGAAAGTTCTTTCACGTCAACCAGGAAAGCCGCCTTCCGGCATTTCGCATCAATCTGACACGGTCCGATGACGCCCGCTTCTACAGCTTTCTTCGCAAGGAAGTTGCCAGCCTGGGCCGATAGCGGGACCACCTTCTGGCATCATCTCAATATAAGCCATTGATTTATAATATTAACCCGTGGACCAATCCCACAGGAACCGACCAAGGCGGTGGTCACTGGCCCTGTCTCCACAACGGGAGTGTATAGGTATTTCAGCGGGTACAGTTTATAGAACTAGGGGCATACTGTACCTGTATGTGTGCCAGCCCGCCGCTTAGGACCAGACGAGGGAGGAGATCCGATGGACACGAACAGGCCCGGCCCGCCGGACGATGACAGACTTGCCCAGCGGCGCGGCCCGCTTGCGGGTGTCGTGGTGCTGGACATCACGCGGGTCGTCGCGGGGCCCTATTGCGCCATGCTGCTGGCAGACATGGGCGCCACGGTGCTCAAGGTCGAAAACCCCTCGGATCCCGATTATGCCCGCGGCTTTCCGCCCTTTGCCGGAACGGCTCGCAAAAGCGCGTTCTTCACTCAGTTCAACCGCAACAAGCAGGGCATCACCCTGGACCTGAAAACCGACGAAGGGCGCGCGCTGTTGCGGGCACTGGTCCGCAAGGCCCATGTCCTGATCGAGAATTTCCGCCCCGGCACGATGGAAAAACTGGGCGTCGGCTATGACGAGCTGGCCCGCGAAAACCCCGCGCTGGTCTATACCGCCATCAGCGGATTTGGCCGCACCGGCCCCAATTCCTCGCGCCCGGCCTATGACAACACCGGGCAGGCGGCCGGGGGGCTGTGGTCGATGAACGGCTATGCCGACCGGCCGCCTGTCCGGGTGGGCACCATCATCGGCGATCTGTCCGCCTCGCTTTATGCCGCGCTTGGCACGCTGGCCGCGCTGCGCGAGGCGGAACGCACCGGACGGGGGCAGGTCGTCGATGTCTCGCAACAGGACTCGGTGCTCAGCATGACCGAGAATGCCGTCGTCCGCTATACGCTGGAACAGGATGTGGCGGGGCCCCTGGGCAACGATCACCCCTTTGTGCGGCCCTATGGCCAGTTCCCCTGCAAGGATGGCCATGTCTTTTTCGGCGGCTATACCGATAAATTCTGGCGCCTCTCCTGTCAGATCTTCGGCACCCCGCATCTGGCCGACGACCCAGAGATCGACACGATGGACAAGCGGTTTTCCGACGCGGTCTATACCCGCCGCATCCTGCCCATTCTGGACCAGTGGTTCCTGCCCCATACCAAGGCAGAGCTGGAACAGATGGCAGGCGACCGGGTGCCGCTGACCGCCGTCAAGACCATCGCCGAGGTGGTCGAAGACCCCCATATCGCCGCGCGGCAGATGATCGTGGACGTGCCGGTGGATGACCGCATGGTCCGCATGTTCGGAAATCCGGTCAAGCTGTCGGGGCTTGGCCTGCCGCAGATGGGGGCGGCGCCGGATACCGGGGCCGACAATGCCGCCGTCTATGGCGCGCTGCTGGGGCTGGACCGGGCCGAGGTGGACCGCCTGCGCGCGGCGGGGGTGCTGTAAGATGGTCCGCTATGACACACAAGGCGCGGTCGCCCTCATCACGCTGGACCGGCCCGACAAGCTGAACGCCATGTCGCTGGCAATGTATGACGCACTTGGCGCCGCCTATATCCGCGCGCGGGATGATGAGGCGGTGCGCGCCATCGTGCTGACCGGCGCGGGGGAGCGGGCATTTTCGGTTGGCGCCGATCTGACGGAATCCATTCCCGCACTGGCCGAGGACAGGTTCGACATCAGCGCCTGGGATCCCGCCCATGCCAAGGGGATCGCGCTCTACAAGCCGGTCATCGCGGCGGTCCGGGGCGCCTGTATCGGCGGCGGGATGGAATTCATGCTGTCCACCGATATCCGTGTGGTGGCCGAGGATGCGCTGTTCCAACTGCCCGAACCGCGCCACGGCTTTGTGCCCGCCGGGGGCACGCTGGTGCGGCTGGTGCGGCAGGCCGGATACGCCCATGCCATGCAGATCATGCTGCTGGCCGAACGCCTAACCGCAGCCGACCTTTACCGCATGGGCATCGTGAACGAGGTGCTGCCCGCCGATCAGGTGCTGCCCCGCGCGATGGCGATGGCCCAAGGCATCGCCTCGCTGGGTGCCATCGCCGTGCAAACCATCAAGGAGGCCGCGCTGACCCTGCACTCCGAACCGCTGGACCTGGCCTTTGCCCGCGAGGCGGTGCTGGGCCAACGCGCCTTTACCTGTGACGATGCCAAGGCCGGGCTGCAACGCTTCGTCGAACGCGGCCGCGCGAAAAAGGACACCGCGCAGCCCGCCGACAGACGCGCGGACCGCAACAGCGGATAATCCGCGCCCGACCCTGGGCCGATCGCCATTCGGGGCCTGCTTGTCCCGAACGGCCCTGGCAACCGCACCGAAACCCACCATCCACGCCGCCGCGCCCATGGGGCGGCGCCTGCAGAGTTGTGCCTGTGGGAAACCGCAAAGGGGACCATCCATGACCATCATCGCAGGGATTACAACCTGCTTTTCCTGGCTTGCCGCCGTTCTCATGCTGTTTCAGGTCAGCCTGGACATCCTGGGCAAGTTCCTGCTGGGAAAACCCGTTCCCGGCACGGCAGAGGTTGTCGCATCCTATTACATGATCGCGCTCGTCTTCATGGCCATGCCGCTGGTGGAAAAGCGCGGCGACAGCATTGCGGTCGATCTGGTCTATGACCGTTTGGGTCGCTGGCCAAAGCTGGCCAGCCGCGTGATCGCGCTGATCTTTACGCTGGCGTTCTATCTGGTCTTTGCCTGGACCACGCTGGAGGCCGCGCTGAAGGCGATGGCGGTGCGCGAGATTATCCTGGGCAGTCTGGTGTTCGAGGTCTGGCCCGCGCGGTTCTTCCTGCCCACAGGCTGCGTGCTGGCCGCCGTTGTTGTGGTTCTGCGCGAAATCCAGACCGGCCTTGGCGCAAAGGAGGCCGCGCATGGACCGCGTTGAGATCGGATTCCTTGGCGTTGCCGTCACCATTGTCCTGATCCTGATCCGGGTGCCGGTGGGTGTGGTTCTGGCAACGGTCGGTTTTATCGGCATCACCCTGTTGTCCAGCCTGCGGGCCTCGTGGTCCATCGCGTCGCATGTGCCGTTCGAACTGATTGGCGACTGGAACCTCAGCGCGGTGCCGATGTTCCTGCTGATGGGCTATATTGCGTCCGAGGCCGGGTTGACCAAGGGGCTGTTCCAGGCCGCGCGGATCTTCATGGGCCGGGTGCCGGGGGGGTTGGCGTCATCAACCGTTGTCGCCTCGGCGCTGTTTTCCGCGGCGTCGGGGTCGTCGGTCGCAACGGCGGCGTCATTTTCGCGGATCGCCATCCCCGAGATGCTGGCCGCGCGCTATGACCGGGGGCTGGCCTGTGGCTGTGTCGCAGCATCGGGCACGCTGGGCGCACTGATCCCGCCCAGCATCCTGTTCATCCTGTTCGGCATCTTTGCCGAAGTGTCCATCGGCAAGCTGTTTCTGGCTGGCATCCTGCCGGGGCTGCTGTCGGCGGCGGTGTTCATCCTGCTGATCACGGTGCGGGTGCTGTGGACCCCCGCCCTTGCCCCGCGCATCACGATGAATGTGACCCGCGCCGAAAAGCTGGCGGCGCTGCGGGACATCTGGCCGCTGCCGCTGTTGATCCTGCTGGTGATCGGCAGCATCTTTCTGGGCATCGTCACCCCGACCGAGGCCGGGGCGCTGGGGGCGCTGATTGCGCTGATGATCGCGCTGCTGCGGGGCGGCCTGACCTTTGGCATCTTTTCCAGGGCGGTGCTCGACACCATCGCGGGCACGGCCAGCATCTTTGTCGTCATTGTCGGCGCGTCGATCTTTGCCCGGTTTGTCGCCCTCAGCGGCATGGCGGGGGCGCTGACGGACCTGATGGGATTTGCCCTCGAACGGCCCGTGCTGCTGATCGTGCTGACCAGCCTGATCTACATCTTTCTGGGCATGTTCCTGGAAAGCGTGTCGCTGATGCTGCTGACGCTGCCGCTGTTGCTGCCGCTGTATCAGGTGGCCGGGATCGACCTGATCTGGTTCGGGGTGATCTGCGTCAAGCTGCTGGAAATCGGGCTGGTCACGCCGCCGGTCGGGCTGAACGTCTATGTCATCAAGGGCGCCCTGGGCGACCGGGTGGCCCTGGGCGAGATCTTTCGCGGCACCGCCTGGTTCCTGGCGGCCGATCTGGTGACGCTGGCGCTGCTGATCGCCTTTCCGGTGATCAGCCTGTGGCTGCCCATGCTCTCGAACTGACCCATCCAACGGAGGAGTGACGATGAAAACGATACGATCGCTTGCAGGCGGCCTTGCGCTGTCGGCCCTGGCCATCGGGCCGGGGGCCGCCGAAACCTATACCGCGTCCACCTGGTTTGCCCCTACCCATCTGCTGTCGCATTTCCCTTATATGGAATGGCACGAGGCGGTGGCCAAGGAGACCGGGGGCCGGGTGGAATTTGAAATCTACAATGGCGGCACGCTGTTGCCGCCCAAGGCCACCATGGCCGGGGTGGCCGACGGGGTGGCGCAGGTGGGCATCGTCTATCCCGGCTATCAGCCGGCGGAACTGCCGTTGAACAACCTGCTGATCGACGCGTCCTTTGTGTCGGACAACCATTATGCCGCAGCCTTTGCCTATACCGAAATGATCATGACCAATCCGCAGGTGCATGGCGAATGGTCGGCGAACGGCGTGGTGGTCGGGCCGGGCTTTGCCACGGCGATCTACAATTTCGTCTGCGCCAAGCCGGTCTATTCGCTGGCGCAGGCCGCCGGGAAAAAGTTCCGCACTGCGGGCGCCGCACAGGTGGATTTCGTCGAAAGCATCGGCGGCATCGCCGTCAGCGTGCCGTTCTCGGACGTCTATACCGGAATGCAGCGCGGATCGCTGGACTGCGCCATGGTCGATCCGACCACGCTGACCGTGGGGCCAAAGCTGGCCGAAGTGACGACAGACGTCACCCAGATCCCGGTGGGCATCATCATCGGCGCAAGCTGGGTGTACAACAAGCCGTTCTGGCGCGGCCTGCCGGTCGAGGATCGCCGCATCTTGATGGAGCAGATGGTCCTGGCGCTGGCCCGCATGGAAATCGGCTATGAGGTGCAGGGCAATGAAGGTCTGGACGGCTCGCGTGCCAGCGGCGTCAAGATCGCCCCGCCCGAGGCCGATCTGGCTGCGGCGCTGGACAGGTTCAACGCCGACTTTCTGGGCCAGTTGCCAAAGCTCGCGGCAGAGCGGTTCCGCATCGACGGCCCTGACGTGATCCTTCAGGATTTTCTGGCACGGCAGGATGCCTGGAAGGCGCGGCTGGCCGAGATCGACATTCAGGACGAGGCCGCAATCCTGGCGCTGCTGAACACCCATATCTTTGCCGGTATCGATGTGGACAGCTACGGTATGCAGGACTGACACCCCCGCTGCGCAGTTCGCCGCCCGCCGGGTGCCGGGCTGCGCATCCCCCCGGCCCTGCCTAGGCCAGACGCGCCGCCCAGACCCGATAGCGGCCCTGTCCGGTCAATTCCCGGATCAGGCCGCGCCCGGCCAGAATGTCAAGGTTGCGCTGGACGGCGGCCCGCGAGGCGCCGGTCTCGGCCTCTGCCATCGGCGCCGAGACGCTGGGCCAATCGCCCAACAGCCGCACCAGCCGCGGCGGGGTGCGCCCGCTCAGATCCGCGACCCCTTCGGCGGCCCGTCGCTGCCAGACGGCCAGACGCTCCAGATGCATCAGGGCCGCCAGCACCGCCTGATGCGCCCCGGCGATCCAGGCCGCCAGCCGCCGCTCGGCCGCGCCCTGCGCGCTCAGCGCGCCAAATCCCGCAAGCGTCAGCGGCAGGAAGGCGCCCGCGCCGCCCATGCTGCCCGCCAGACGCGCGCCCAGCACCGCCGCCTCGACATCGCGCGCCGGGCCTGCATCGCTTTGCCGCCACAGATGGAACAGCACGGCGCCCTGCACCACCGGATGCAGCGGCGCCAGATCGTCCAGCACGTCGCAGGCATCGGCCAGCCGTTCGGGCAGCGGCGCCCCGTCGGTCAGGCCCAGCAGCGCGGCCAGCGCCTCGGCCCGTCGGGGGGCCAGGGGCGCCGGGCCGCCGGTCAGCCGCCGCACCGCCCAGGCCCCCCGCCCCAGCGCCTGCGAATCCTCGCCCGTCGCACCGATCTGCATCGACAGCCACAGCGCCAGCCGGTCCACCGACAGCCGGTCGCCGGTCCACCAGCCCAGGCTGGCCACCTCCTGCAAGGCGATCCGGCGCCGGGCGCCCTCGCCCGCACCGCGCAGCCGCTCTTCCAGCCGCCCGAAGTCATAGGCCAGTGCAGCCAGATCCGGCGCCAGCGCCCCTTCGGCAGCGCGCCATTCCCCGTGGGGAAACAGCGCCACCCGCTCGGCACGGGGCAAGGGGGAAACCTCTGGCTCGGGCGTGTCATCGGCGGGCAGAAACCACAGATCCGCCTCGTCCGAAACGTCCGGATCATCATCCCAAGGATTGCGAGAAGGTGCCATGCTGCGCATCATCCCTTGAATTTGCGCAGTATGCAACCCGATTGCACCGTCAAGACGCACATCCCGCCCTTGACCCCGACCCCTGCCTGACCCAAGGTCGGCCCGCAACCACAGGAGCCCCCCATGCGCGACGTATTCATCTGCGACTACATCCGGACCCCGATCGGTCGGTTTGGCGGGACGCTGTCGACGGTTCGGACGGATGATCTTGCGGCGGTGCCGCTGCGGGCGTTGATGGCGCGCAATCCGGGGGTGGATTGGGCGGCGGTGGAGGATGCGGTCTTTGGCTGTGCGAACCAGGCGGGCGAGGACAACCGCAACGTCGCGCGCATGGCCTTGCTGCTGGCCGGGCTGCCCATCGCCATTCCCGGCACCACGATCAACCGGCTGTGCGGCTCGGGGATGGATGCCATCCTGGCCGCCGCCCGCGCCATCAAGGCCGGCGAGGCCGAGCTGATGATCGCCGGCGGCGTCGAATCCATGTCCCGCGCCCCCTTTGTCATGCCCAAGGCCGACAGCGCCTTTTCCCGCCATGCCGAGATCCACGACACCACCATCGGCTGGCGCTTCGTCAACCCGCTGATGAAGGCGCAATACGGCATCGACTCGATGCCCGAGACAGGCGAAAATGTCGCCGAGGACTATCGGATCAGCCGCGCCGATCAGGATGCCTTTGCCCTGCGCAGCCAGGACAAGGCCTCGGCGGCCCAGGCCAATGGCCGCCTCGACCGCGAGATCACCCCGGTCGAGATCCCCCAGCGCAAGGGCGATCCGCTGGTGGTCGCGCGCGACGAACACCCCCGCGCCACCACGATCGAGGCGCTGGCCCGGCTCGGCACCCCCTTTCGCAAGGGCGGCACGGTCACGGCCGGCAATGCCTCGGGCGTCAATGATGGCGCGGCGGCCCTGATCCTGGCCAGCGCCGAGGCGGCGGCACGGCACGGCCTGACCCCCATCGCCCGCGTGCTGGGCGGGGCGGCGGCCGGGGTGGAGCCGCGCATCATGGGCATCGGCCCGGCCCCCGCCAGCCAGAAGCTGATGGCGCGGCTGGGCCTGACCCAGGCCGATTTCGACGTGATCGAGCTGAACGAGGCCTTTGCCAGCCAGGGCCTGGCCAGCCTGCGCCTGCTGGGCATCGCCGACGATGACCCGCGGGTGAACCCCAACGGCGGCGCCATCGCGCTGGGGCATCCGCTGGGCATGTCGGGCGCCCGCATCACCGGCACCGCCGCGCTGCAACTGGCGCTGACCGGCGGCAAACGCGCCCTGGCCACCATGTGCATCGGCGTCGGCCAGGGCATCGCCATCGCCGTCGAACGGGTCTGACCCCCCCTCCCCGCCGCACCCCCGGCGGGGAGCCACCAACCAGCGCAAAAGACCAAGAACCGCGCCCCCGGCGCATCGACCGGGCGCAGGGGGCAACGCCTCAGGCCCGCGTCAGCGCCCCCGCAAGCCCGCCAAAGCCCCGCGCGTCAGCGGGGGCGGTCCCAAGACCAGCATCCGGGGCCAGCCGCAGATCCGGAAAGTCGCGGGCCACCAGATCCGGCAGCGGCACCCCGCTGCCGACCGCTTCGGCGCACAACGCCTTGATCCGGTCCTGCGCATCGGGGCGTGGCATGTGACGCGCCAGCGCGAAGGTGAACCCCTCGGCCTGGATCAGGCCCAGATCACCGGCCAGCCCGCGCGCCATTGCCGCCTGATCGGGCGCGATCCGCGTTGCGAGATCCGCGGCAAGGGCCAGCGCCCGGCCTGTCGAGATGCACAGTTGTGGCAGTGTCAGCCACTCGACGAACCAGGCCGCGCCATCGCGTTGCTGCCGGTGCAAGCCCGCGCCCTGAACCGCGCCGGCCAGCGCGCCCGACTGCCGCGCCAGCGCCACCAGCACCGACGGACCCACCGGATTTTGTTTTTGCGGCATGGTGGACGATGCACCCGCCCCGGAAATCGTCACTTCGGCGATGCCCGTTTGCGACAGCAGGATCAGATCTTCGCCCATCTTGCCCAAGGTCGCACACAGCCCGGCCATCCAGGCGGCAAAGGCACCGATCCGGTCGCGTTCCGAATGCCAGGCGGCACCGGGATCGGCCAGCCCAAGGGCCTGCGCCAGACCGGCACGCACTGCGGGGCCTTGGGGCCCCATTGCCGACAGCGTACCCGCCGCGCCGCCCAGCGACACGAGTGCAAGATCCGGCGCAAGTGCCGCAAGGCGGGCGCGATGGCGCAGCACCGGATGCCCCCAACCCGCGACCACCGCGCCAAAGCTGGTAGGCGTGGCCGCCTGCCCATAGGTGCGCGCCGCCATGGGCAGATCGGCATGGGCCACCGCCAGCAGTCCAAGCGTATGGATCAGCCCGTCCAGCCGGTCTTGCCAGATCGCCACCACGCGCCGCAGCCGCAAGGCCAGGGCGGTATCCATGATGTCCTGGCTCGTCGCGCCCCAATGCACATATTGCGCATGATCGGGCGCCTCCATCGCCTTGCGGAAGGCCGCGACGAGCGCGGGCACCGGGACGCCATTAACAGCCGTCGCGGCGGCCAGCCCGGCCGGGTCAATCAGCACTTCGCGGCTGGCCCGGTCGATAAAGGCGGCGGCAGCCTGGGGGATCAGGCCCAGATCCCCCTGAACCCGCGCCAAGGCCCCCTCGACAAGCAGCATGGCACGAATCTCGGCACTGTCGGAAAACAGGGCCGCCGTCTGGTCATCGCCAAGAAGCGGACGGTAAAGCGCACTGTCGGCGGGGGAAGCGGGCATCGCAAAGACCTCGGCTTGGGGCAGGTCCGGGCAGGATAGGCGGTTGGCGGGGTGCAGAAAAGCCGACTTCGGACCAAAGGCGTTCCGGCTCGCGGCAGATGCCCGGGGCCGCCCCGGCCGCCTCGCCCTGCTCTGGACGCTGGCGCGAATGTGGGCCACTCTTGCCTTGGGGGATCGGATGGGCAGCATTCCGCAGTATTACCTGTATGGCGATCCGGGCGCGGATGTGGACCGTGATCTGTTGCATATAGAACCGATCCGGGATCGCAGCGGCCCGAATGACTGGCGGATACGGCCCCATGCGCATCCCGATCATGTGCAGGTCATGCTGGTGATCTCCGGCGGCGGCACGATACGGATGGAGGATCGGGCGCTGCCTGTGCCTGCGCCCGGCATTCTGGTGATCCCGGCGGGGATCGTGCACCAGATCGACTTTGACCCCGGCACCGAAGGCCATGTCGTCACAGCCGCGCTTGAGTGCCTGCACAATGCCGCCTCCCACGACCCGGCCCTGATGCGCGCGGCGGGCCGGGCCGCGGCCTATCCCTTGGCCGCCGAAGCGGTGGATGTTCCCGCAACCTTCGAGGACTTTCGCGCCTTGCAGCGCGAATTCGTCTGGGCCGCGCCGGGGCGCCGGGCGGCGATCATCGCGCATTTCACCGGCATTCTGGTGCTGCTGATGCGGCTGTCGCAGTCCCATATGGTTCCGCCCATCGGCGCGGCGGACCATGCCCTGCTGATGCGCTATCGCGCGGCCGTCGAGGCGCATTTCAGAACCCGGCGCGCGCCGGGGTTCTATGCCGGATTGCTGGCGGTTACCCCGGCACGGCTGAATGCCGCCTGCAAGGCCAGGGCCGGATGCGCCGCGCGCGACATCATTCAGGACCGGCTGGTGGTCGAGGCCAAACGCCATCTGTTGTATACGGAAAGCAGCGTGGCGCAGGTGGCGCATCTGACAGGCTTTGACGATGCGGCCTATTTCAACCGATTCTTTACGCGGCGCGTCGGCTGTTCCCCCGGCGCGTTCCGGCGGCAAGCCGGGAAAAGCTGAAAATCAGTCCAATCTTTCCGATGCTTCGTCCATTTCCCCGCGCAGCGCGCCCCGGCACACTGCCCGACAGGGAGGACGGACATGCGCCATCAGGTCTGCATCATCGGGGGTGGCCCGGCGGGGTTGCTGCTGTCGTTGTTGTTGCATCGCGCGGGGATCGACGCCGTGGTGCTGGAACGCAAGCCGCGCGACTATGTGCTGGCACGTATCCGGGCGGGCGTGCTGGAACAGGGGCTATGCGATCTGTTGCGGCAAGCGGGCATCGGTGCGCGCCTGGATGCCGAAGGCCATGTGCACGAAGGCACGGTGATCGCCGCGCATGGCCACAGCCTGCGGATCGACTTTCGTGCACTGACCGGCAAGACCGTCACCGTCTATGGCCAGACCGAAGTGACGCGCGATCTGTATGCGGAACTGGACCGCATCGGCGCCCCGGTGATCCACGAGGCCGAAAACGTCACACTCCACGGTGCCGATACCGATGCACCCCATGTCACCTTTGCGCACGGCGGGCGCGGGCAGCGGGTCGATTGCGATCATATTGTGGGTTGCGACGGGTTTCACGGGGTCAGCCGACGCACCATTCCTGCCAGCGTCCGGCGCGAGCATGAACATGTCTATCCCTTTGGCTGGCTTGGCATCCTGTCGGAAACGGCCCCGGTCCATCCTGAACTGGTCTATGCGGGCCATGCGCGCGGCTTTGCGCTGTGTTCCATGCGCAACCCGCATCTGAGCCGCCATTATCTGCAAGTGCCGCTGACCGACCGGCCCGAGGATTGGTCCGATGCCGCCTTCTGGGACGAACTGCGGCGCCGTCTGCCTGCGGATCTGGCGGAAACATTGCAGACCGGCCCCAGCATAGAGAAATCGGTCGCGCCGCTGCGCAGCTTCATTTCCGAACCGATGCGGTGGGGGCGGCTGTTCCTGGCAGGGGATGCCGCGCATATCGTTCCTCCGACCGGGGCCAAGGGGCTGAACCTGGCGGCATCGGATGTGGCCTACCTGTCGCGCGCGCTGATCGCGCATCATCAGGGGGATGACAGTCTGCTGGACAGCTATTCCGCCACCGCACTTGCGCGGGTCTGGAAAGCCTCGCGGTTCTCGTGGTCGATGACGCGGCTGCTGCACGCGTTCCCCGACGAAGGGACGTTTCTGGCGCGGATGCAGGCGGCCGAAATCGACTGGCTGGCAGGGTCGCGGGCGGCACAGACGGCGCTTGCCGAGAACTATGTCGGGCTACCGCTGTAGCGCCGGGCGGTGATTTTGCACATGCCGCATCAGGTGCGCCCCAAGGCCGGACACCCCGCCCTGCCAAGGCGCGGCAGAGATATGACATGATCTCACGTGCTGTTGAAGCGCGCTTGCGAAACGCCCTGTGTCAGCCGTATATCTCTTGCCTGAGTCGTGCCGCGTCGTGCACTGGCAAGTGCTGGGTTTTACGTCCTAAATGACCATCGCCTTACCTGCGATCACCCGCCTGTCCCGCCGCAAGCTGCTTGCGACCGCTGCTGCCCTGGCGGCTGTCGCACCTGTTCGCCTGCTCGCGCAAGACGGCGGTGCGCCTCCTGCCGCACCGCAGCAATTTTCGTTCGACCTGCTGACCGAAGACATGCGCGAGCGGTCGCGGAACCCCTATCAACCCGCGCCCGATGCCGAGGGGTTGCTGGCCGATCTGGACTACGACGATTACCGCCTTGTCCGTTTCCGACCCGACAGGATGCGCTGGCAGGCCGACAAGTCGGGCTGGGCGCTGGCGGCATTCCCCATGGGCTGGCTGTTCAAGGAAGCCGTGGTCCTGTACGAAATCGTCGGCACAGAGGCGCGCGAACTGCGGTTCAGCACCGAAGACTTCGAATATCTCAACGATCTGGCCAACCGTATACCGCCCATGGCGGAGTTGCCGGGCGTCGCCGGGTTTCGTCTGCATCACCCGCTGAACCGCCCGGATGTGCTGGACGAAGTGGTTGCATTCATCGGTGCCAGCTATTTCCGGGCGCTTGGGCGTGGATCGGCCTATGGCGCCTCGGCCCGCGGGCTGGCGCTGAACACCGCAACCCCCAAGGGCGAGGAGTTTCCGCGCTTTTCCAGGTTCTATATCGAACGCTCCGACACATCGGACCGCATCACCGTCTATGCCGCGCTTCAAAGCCCCAGCGTCACCGGCGCCTACCGTTTCGTGGTGATCCTCGGCGCGGATACCGTGATGGAGGTGACGGCGCGGCTGTTCTTCCGCACCGATGTGCAGGAACTGGGCATTGCGCCACTGACCTCGATGTTCATGTTCTCGGAAAAGAACCGCGCCCGGTTCGACGATTTCCGCCCGAATGTGCATGACAGCGACGGGCTGCGCATCGAACGCTCGGATGGCCAGGTGATCTGGCGCCCGCTGAACAACCCGCCCCGGCTGTCGGGCAGCTATTTCCCCGAAGAGGCGCCGCGCCGGTTCGGCTTGCACCAGCGCGACCGCCGGTTTGAAAGCTATCAGGATACCGAAGCGCATTACCATATGCGCCCCTCGGTCGAGGTGGAACCGATCGGAGACTGGGGCAAAGGCTTCGTGCGGCTGGTCGAGATCCCTTCGGAGTCCGAGGCGAACGACAATATCGTGGCCTATTGGGTGCCAGAGGCCCCGGTCCGGGCAGGCGATGCGCGCGAATACGCCTACCGGCTGCACTGGGGGGATCTGCGTCTTGATCCCACCGCCCGACTTGCCCATGTCGATGAGACCCGCGCAGGCCATGGTGGCGTGGCGGGTGGCCCCGCGCCAGACAACGAACGCAAGTTCGTCGTCGATTTTCGCGGAGGCTTTCTGGACACGCTGGGCGCCGAAGCGCAACTGGAACCGACGGTCTCTGTCTCGGGCGGGCAGATCGTCAGGTCGATGTTGCAGCACATTCCCGAGTCGGGAATCTGGCGGCTGGTGATGGATGTGTCCGCAGAGAAAGACGCCGTGGTGGAACTTTCGGCGCATCTGGCGGGTTATGGACGCAGAATGACGGAAACCTGGCTGTACCAGTGGATCAACGCGCAATGACGGACCTTTCGGCTCACTTCATCCCCGACCCCGACCTGTCGGCAATACAGCGTGGCATGTTGCCTGATGCGCCGCTGGCAATGCCAACCCAGATACTGGAGCGCGCCGGGCCCCAGCGCTGGCTGGTGGCGCTGACGGCGCCTCTGCGCCTGTTCCATCTGCCATCCCGCGAGGTCTGATCCATGACCGCCCCAGCGCCAGGATTGCGGGTCATCGCCACCCGCACCCTGCTGCTTGCCGCCAGCCTTGGCATCGGGCTTGGCGGTTTTGGGCTGTTCATGCGCTATGGCGCCGCCGACGGGCTGGACGCGATGGACTGGGTCCGGTCCAGCCTGATCCTTGTATCCACATTCTGGCTGGCCTGGGGGGCGGTGCAGGCATTGGCCGGCCTGACGACGCGCGCCCCTCGCGTGGCGCGCAGCGAAGGCCCGATCACCGCGCGCACCGTTGTGCTGATGCCCGTCTACAACGAAGACCCCGAGATCACCTTTGCCCGTGTCGCGGCCATTGATGCCTCGCTGCAAGCGACCGGGCATGGCGGCGGATTCGACCTGGCGATCCTGTCCGACACGCGCGACGACCGCACGGCCGCCGCCGAACGGCAGTGGTTCCTGCGCCTGCTGGATGAAACCGGCGGCGACGGCCGCATCTTCTACCGCAGGCGCGAGACCAACCGGGGCCGCAAGGCCGGGAACATCGAGGATTTCATCTCGCGCTCTGGCGGGGCCTACGAATATTGCGTCATTCTGGATGCCGACAGTCTGATGGAAGGCGAAACCCTGGTGGAACTGGTCCGCCGGATGGAGGCAGCCCCAGAGGTCGGGCTGATCCAGACGCTGCCCGTCATCGTGAATGCCCAGTCGCGGTTCAGCCGGATCCAGCAGTTTTCCGCCGCCTTCTATTCGCCGATCTTCTGTCGCGGGCTGGCAATGATGCAGGGTCGCACGGGGCCGTTCTGGGGACATAATGCGATTGTCCGCACGCGGGCCTTTGCCGAAAGCTGTGGCTTGCCGGAACTGCGCGGGCGGCCACCCTTTGGCGGCCATATCCTGAGCCACGATTATGTCGAGGCGGCGCTTCTGGCCCGTGCGGGCTGGACGGTGCGGGTCGATGACGACCTGTCCGGCAGCTTCGAGGAAAGCCCGGAGAACATGGTGCTGCACGCCAAGCGTGACCGGCGCTGGTGCCAAGGCAATTTGCAACATTCTCGTCTGCTGCTTGCTCCGGGTTTGCGCCCCTGGAGCCGTTTTGTCTTTCTCCAGGGCATCCTGTCGTATCTGTCGCCGGTGTTCTGGCTGGCGTTTCTGCTGGCCTCGATCTTTGCGCCGCTGTTTGCGCCGCCCATCGACTATTTTCCGATCCGGGGATGGTCGTTCCCCGTGATCCCGGTGTCCGAAGCCTCCAAGGCGCTGCTGCTGGCCGTGATGGTGTTCGGCCTGCTGTTCCTGCCCAAACTGCTGATCTTGCTGGATGCGGCGCTGCGCGGCCGCAGCCGGGGCTTTGGCGGCGTCATCGCCTCTGCGCGCTCGGTGCTGTCAGAGCTGGTGTTCTCCGCAATCGCCGCACCTGTGTTCCTGATGTTCAACACCCGCTCGGTGTTTCAGGTGCTGGCCGGGCTGGACGGAGGCTGGCCTGCCCAGTCGCGTGGCGATGGGTCGCTGACGCTCGCCGAGGCATGGGCTGCCGGGCACTGGATCGTCACGACGGGCGTTCTGGGCATCGGCCTGGCGGTCTGGCTGTCCCCCGCACTGGTCGTCTGGCTGCTGCCCGTGATGCTGCCCATGGCGCTGGCGCCGTTCGTCCTGTGGTGGTCGTCACGGCCAGGCGATCCGGGGCATTTCCTGACACCGCCCGAAACCGCCCCTCCCGCCGTGCTGACATTGCACCGCCAGTGGCTTGCACGCTGGGCCACCACACCGCTGCCCGCCGTCGCCTGACCACCACGAAAGGATCCTGCCATGGCCAAGGCCATTCATTCGATGATACGCGTCCTGGACGAGGCGCGCTCTTTGGCCTTCTACGAGACGGCGTTTGGCCTGAAGGTGGCAGAGCGACTGGATTTCCCCGAGTTCACGCTGATCTACCTGTCGAATGCCGAAGGCAGCTTCGAGCTGGAGCTGACGGTGAACAAGGACCGGACAGAGCCGTACCACCTTGGCGACGGATATGGCCATCTGGCCGTGTCGGTCGATGATCTGGCGGCCGAACATGCGCGACTGACTGCGGCGGGCCTGGCTCCCCGCAAGATGGTCGACTTCGCCCCCGCGGGCGCGGTGATCGCCCGTTTCTTCTTTGTCGCGGATCCCGATGGGTACCAGATCGAGGTCTTGCAACGCGGCGGGCGCTATCTCTGACCCGCCCGATCCCTGGCACGGGTGATGGCAGCAATCACTGCATCGGGCTGTGAATGATGCGGCATATGTCCGGTGCCAGGCAACATGGTCAGCCGCGCGCCGGGCACCTGCCGCACCAGCACCTCGCCATGAACCGACGGCCAGACCGTGCGATCCTCGGCGCCAAAGACGATTTCCAGCGGCATCCGCAACGTGCCATATGCAGGTTCCATGACGGCAAGATGCCGCTTCAACCCGTCCAGTTGCCGGGCATTCTCCACGAATTGCCTGCGTCGCGTCGCCAGTCCGACGCCGATATGTTCCAGGTAGCCGGGTGGAATCGAGTCGGGGGCAAAGGTCTTTTCCAGCGCGCTTTTCGCAAGGTCCATGGTGGCATAGGCGGCAACGGTCGGCGCGATCACGGCAGATCCCAAAGGGCCGCTGGTCAGCGCAGTCAGCGCGCCCAGCCCCCCTTGCCAGACATTCGTGGCGCCCGACACCGATACGATCGCGGCCGTATAGCCCGGATCGGTCAGCGCCCATGCCATGGCCACCGCGCCGCCATAGGACTGGCCCAGCACGATAGGGCGCCGCAGGCCGAACTGCCGCGCCGCGCCGATCAGATGCGCCGCCTGGGCAAGAGGGCTGACGCCTGCATCGCCCAGGTCATCGGACCACCCCAGACCGGGACGGTCAAAGCTGGTGACGCGAAAGCCCAACCCTGCAAGCCTGTCGGCAAGCGCAAAGGTGAAGTCGCGCGAATTGCCACTGGCGCCATGGATCAGGACCAGATCGCGCCCGCGCCCCCGGATGTCGGCAAAGACCCGCTTGCCATTGACCAGCGTATCGCGGCCGGGGGGTGGATAGCGCCGCTCGGCCTCGGCCTCGCGGGCCTCTGCACGGTCGGCAAGCACGCGGCTGCACGCCTTTGTGGACAGGGCTGCCAGTCCAAGGCCGCCCAGCAGCATCAACCGGCGCAGGCGGTGCCGCTGTGACTCGGGGGGTCGGATCATCCGGGTTGCCTTTCTGGAGCTGCACTGGCGGAGCTATCGGCCCAAATATGCCGCGGCATCAGCAATACCGCCGCACCGGCCA
The DNA here is from genome assembly GCF_900156815.1 of Gemmobacter megaterium. GTDB lineage: Bacteria > Pseudomonadota > Alphaproteobacteria > Rhodobacterales > Rhodobacteraceae > Wagnerdoeblera > Wagnerdoeblera megaterium. Next base: position 111,073 of record NZ_FTOT01000003.1, on the reverse strand, counting down.
ATATTTTCAACAGACAGGGTAGCAGCGCGTACAGCATGACCAACCGCGCCGTGGCCTCGGCCGGGTTCGGCTGGCCCGCCACGAAGCCTACCGCATCCAGCGCCGGCAGCACCACAACCGCCGCCAGGGGCAGCGATAGCTTGGTGGCAAAGGACCACAGGCCAAAGGATTGCCCCGTCGCAATCCCGGCCCGCCCCAGCAACCCGGCAAAGACGGCAGGCAGGATCACCAGATCCGCCCCTACCGCGATGCCGGAGGCCAGGCAGATCGCCGCAAAGCTCCAACCGTTGCCTGGCCCGATGCTGGCCGCCCAGACGAACGACAGCACGGCCAGCACTATGCCCGCCAACAGCACCGCGCGCGGGCCGATGCGGCGGGCCAGCGCGCTCCATACCGGCAAGGCAAGCCCGGACCCGGCAAAGAAAAGAACGAGAAATGGCCCCGCCCCACCGGAAAGCCCCAGGTGATCCTCGACAAAGAACACGAACAGGGTCGATGTGATGGCCACCGGCAGACTGTTGACCACCGCCAGCCCCAACAGCCAGCCGCCGCCCGCCCGCAGGAAACCGCGCGCGTCGAACCGGGTTTGTGGATGCGACGGACGCGCCCAGAGCTTGCGGGTCGCCACCCAGACCACGGCCACCGCCCCGGCCAGCAACCATCCCATTCCGGCGAACCCTCCCGGCAGCACAAGCGGCGCCATGGCCGCCAGCAGGACGCCAAGGATCAGCCCGCTTTCGCGCCAACTGGCCAATCGCAACTGGGCATCCCGCGCGGCAGACCCGGCCAGTATCGCACTGTCGCCATAAAGCAGGATCGTGCCAAGGCTGTATCCGGTGAACACCAGCAGCAGCGCCATCACCAGCCACAGCCGCACCTCGGTCTGGGGCGGCAACGAGAACAGCATGACAAAACCCACGGCCATGACCCCCAGCGCAATGGCCGCGATCCCGGCCCGAGGGCCGCGCCAGCCATCGACACACCGGCCAAGCAGCGGGTCGGATACAAAGTCATAGACCCGGATCCCCATCAGGATCACCCCGACGGTCGCAAGATCCAGCCCCAGATCCACAGAGGCATATCGCGGCAGATGGATGTATATGGGCAAGCCCGCCGCTGCCAGAACCATCGCAAACAGGCTGACCCGCCAAGGACGCCTCATAGCCCGCGCAACTGACGCGAGAGACGTGGAAACCTGCTGTTGTCGGAAAGCCAGATCGCCAGAAACCGCTTGCCCACCTCGGGGTAGGAGATGCGACAGGTCTCGGTCCCGTTCAGCATCAGGCGCAACTCATCCGGTCGCGGGCTTATGGCAAGATATCTGTCGCCCTGCGCCACGTCGCGGAAACAGTCGGAAACCAGGTTGAGCATCTGGCCCAACCCGGACGCCTGGGGGGCGATGCGGCGCAGTTCTGTCTCTGTCGCGCGGGTCAGTTGCCGGGCAGAGAACGCGCGATTGTAGGTCAGCAGCAGTGCCGACGGTGCCTCGGGGTCAAAGCGCGCGCCACCTTCGGTATATAGCCGCCCTTCATAGGCAAGAAAGCCAAGCACCCGCAGTTGCGCCTGCCCGATGGCGACCGGGTTGGACAGGTCGGGAATGCGCGTCTGCGCCATCCCGGCACCGGCAAGAACCGGGCCAAGCAGCAGGGCAAGCAACAGCGCGCATATCTGACGAGTGACCATAGTGAACCTGCCGAACCACGGATACTGTTCCTGACAGGACAATTACGGCTCGGCGCGGATATTGGATCATTCCGCCGCGACACGCGGCGATCACGGATTTGGCGCCATGACGGCACCCAAAACCCCGGCAGGATCAGGGGCCGCCCACATGTGCGCGGCCCCGGACCGATCAGTCGAAAATCGCCACGGCCCGGCACCAGCCTGCTGATGCGCGTTCGATCTTGACCGGGAAACAGGCGATGCGGAACCCGGTCGGCGGCAAATCCTCCAGGTTGTGCAGCTTCTCTATATGGCAATATCCGGTGTGGCGGCCAGCCTTGTGCCCTTCCCAGATCAACCCGGCATTGCCGGTGGCGGCAAACTTCTTCGCCGTGTGGACAAAGGGGGCATCCCAGGACCAGCCATCGGTGCCGGTGACGCGGACACCTCGATTCAGCAGATACATCGTCGCCTCGTATCCCATGCCGCAGCCGCTGGCGACGTAATCGGGCTGTCCGAATTTCGCCCCGGCCGAGGTGTTGACCACGACGATCTCCAGCGGGCTGAGCGTGTGACCGATGCGCGCCAGTTCGGCCTCGACCTCGGCGGCAGAGACGACATGGCCGTCGGGCAGATGACGGAAGTCGAGCTTGACCCCCGGCTGAAAGCACCAGTCGAGCGGAATATCGTCGATCCGCATCGAGGGTTTGCCGTGGTCCTGCGTCGGATGATAGTGCCAGGGCGCGTCCAGATGGGTGCCGTTGTGGGTCGATAGCTGGATCCGTTCGACGGCCCAGCCTTCGCCATCGGGCAGTTGATCGGCCGACAGCCCAGGGAAATAGGCCAGGATGCCGGGCAGGCTTTGCTGGTGGTTGATGTATTCGATCTTGGGGTCGTTTCCAGGCGGGTCGGCGGGCACGTCATTGGCCAGCGCAACCGACAGATCGACGATGCGGCTCATGTGTCTCTCCTTCAGGCAGGTTTGGCGGCGGAAACGGTGGTGCGCAGGATGCCGATCTTTTCGACGTCCAGTTCGATCGTGTCGCCATCCGACAGGAACCAGCCGTTTTCCACCCCGCACCCATTGCCCACCGTGCCAGAGCCCATGAACTCGCCGGGATGGATCCATTCGTCCTGGGTGATATGGGCCAGGATTTCCTCGAAGCTGAACAGCATGTTGCGGCTGGTGTTCTCGCAAACGGTGCGACCGTTGAGGCGGGCAGTCATGCGCAGGTTGTAGGGGTCGGGGATTTCGTCCTTGGTGACGATCCAGGGGCCAAGGATGTTGGAATTCTCGAAGCTCTTGCCCTTGGACGGTCCAAGGCGGCCCTGCATTTCCTGAAACTGCTGATCGCGCGCCGAGAGATCGTTGAAGATCGTATAGCCAAAGATATGGTCGCGTGCCTTCGAGGCCGGGATATTCTTGCCCTTGCGCCCGGTGACGATGCCGAATTCCAGCTCGTAATCCATCACCTTGCTGTAGCGCGGCCAGGTGACATGGGTGTCCGGCCCGGCCACGGCCAGCCGGTTGGTGAAATAATAGATCGGCATCTGGCGGTAAATCTCGGCCAGCGGGGGCACCTCGCGTGCCTCGATCCGCGCAACCTCGTCGGCGTCGCCCTTGGCCCGCGCCTCGGCCAGCGCCCGGCCCCGGCCAGAGCCGGACTGGCGGATATGGGTCTCAAAGCTCATGCCGTCGCGCATCTGGCGCGGTTCGGGCAGCGGCGCCAGCAAGGGCGCCCCGGCCAGGTCGGTCAGAAAGGCCGGATCGTCGCCATGACGTTCGTGCAGGGATCGCGCGGCATCCAGTCCGGCCTCGTCCGCGTCGATCAGCGCAAGCATCGAACCGAACACCTGCACGTCACCGCCTGCGGCCGCCGCCGCCTTGGTCAGGTCGAACAAGCGCCCGGCCTGCGGATCGGCCATGCCGACATGGGCGGCCCCTGCCGCCTGGAAAGTGACCAGTTTCATCGTTTCCTCCCTGTCGTCATCGCTTGACACGATGCACATTCGGAAGGATTGTCGATAAAATCAGGCAGAGTCAACGGGAGTAAGAACTCTGCACAATTCGGGAGGAAACGATGAAACACCTTGCTTTCGCCTTGACGGGCGGATTGATGCTTGCGCTGTCCACTCCGGCGCTGGCGCAGAAGATCCGAGTCGGCTGCACCTCGTCGGCCGACTGCGGCACGGCAATGATCGCCGTCGATCAGGGCATCTTCGAAAAGCATGGCCTTGATGTTGAAATGACGCGCATCGCGCTGAATTCGAACATCCCGCCGGCCCTGCTGTCCAACTCGCTGGAAATCGGCGGGCCCACCTCGTCGGTATTCCTGCAAGCGGTCGACGGCGGCTTGGATCTGGTCGCGGTGGCCGGGGCCTCTGTCATGCACGAGGCGACGAACCAGGGCACCGTGGCGGTGATCCGCGACGGCGTGACCATCGACTCCGCCAAGGATTTCGTCGGCAAGAAGGTCGGCGTGCCCGGCTTTGGCGCCTATATCCACATCCTGTTCAATCGCTATCTCATGGCCGGCGGCGTCGATCCGGCGCAGGTGAACATGGTCGAAACCTCGTTCCCCTCCATGCCCGACGTGATCCGTACCGGCGCGGTTGATGCCGTCGCCTCGGGCGGGCCAACGGTGCAGCGCATCCTGTCGTCCGGCACCGGGCATCTGGGCCCGCGCTTTGTGGCAGAACTGGGTGGCGATGCGCCGATCATCTTCTACGCCGCGACCCGGCAATGGGCCGAGGCAAACCCCGAAGCTGTGGCGAAATTCCAGCAGGCGATTGCCGAAGCCGCAGCCCTTGCCGCATCTGATCGCGAGGTGGTGATCGCCTCGGTCGCCAAGTTCACCGAACAGAACCCCGATCTGGTCCGGGCAACGCCGCCATCGAAATATGTGGCGGAATTGACGACCGATGGCCTTGGCTGGTGGCTTGAGCTGATGCAGAAGCAGGGACTTCTGCAAGGGTCTGTCGATCCCGGCAAGCTGATCGTCGCCGCCCCCTGACAACGGACACCTTCGTGAACGACCTGACTGACGACACCGACCTGACCCTGGCGGAGCGCGCTGCGCTCCGTCTTCAGCGCGAAATCCTTGCCGGTGCGTTCGCTCCCGGCGACAGGCTGGGGGTCGTCGAACTGGCGCGTCAGTATGGAATGGGAACCACCCCCGTCCGAGAGGGGCTGTCACGGCTGCTGTCGCAAGGGCTGATCGTTGCCACAGGGCGGCGCGGCTTTCGGGTGTCCGAAATCAGCCGCGCCGATCTGGCCGACCTGACCGCCCTGCGCGCGGTGATAGAGATCGAAGGCGCCCGGCTTTCATTTGCAAGCGGCAACGATACATGGGAGGCGGAAATCCTCGCCACGCTGCACCGGATGCGCAACTATGTGCGGCGTGCCGGGATTGCGGCACTGGAAGGCAACCCCGACTATGACGCCCTGCACAAGGGGTTTCACATGGCGCTTATCGGCGGATGTGCGTCGCCCCGGCTGCTCGACACGGCCTCGACGCTGTATGATCAGGCCTATCGCTACCGGCGGCTGATGATGCGCAAGCTCGTCGATCCCGACGCGCTGATCCTGCACCACGAAGAATTGGCAGAGGTCGCATTGGCCCGCGACCTGCCCCGCGCCGCCGTTCTGATCCGGGCCCATCTCGAAACTACGCTGCGCTATGTCTACCCCGAGCCAGCCGATTGACCAAAGGATGATCCATCCGTGACCGAAGCCCCGAAATTCGCCTTTGCCAGTGCCACCCTGGCGCTGGGGGGAAAGACGATTCTCCAGAACATCACGTTCGACATCGCGGCAGGTGATTTTGTCTGCATCATCGGTGCCTCGGGCTGCGGCAAGACCACTGCGCTGCGACTGGCGGCGGGGCTGTATCAGCCCACGACGGGCGAGGTGCGTCTGGACAGCCACCCCATGACCGCGCCGCGCCCGGATGTCGCCATCGTGTTCCAGGACTACGGCAAGGCCCTGCTGCCCTGGCGCACCGCAACGGGAAACATCTCGCTGGCGATGGAGGCCGGGGGCGTGCCCAAGGCGGAACGCGGCGACCGCATCGCCGAATTGCTGACGCTGGTCGGTCTGTCGGGCCAGGGAGAGAAATACCCCGGCGAGATGTCGGGAGGGATGCAGCAGCGGTTGCAGATCGCGCGCTGTCTGGCACAGAACCCCTCGGTCCTGTTGATGGACGAACCCTTTGGCGCGCTGGATGCCATGACGCGGCAAGGCTTGCAGGACGAGGTGCTGGAACTGGTCGCGCGGTCGGGCACCACGGTGATCTTTGTCACCCATGATCTGGAAGAGGCGATCTATCTGGGCGACCGGGTGATCGGCCTGTTGCCGCATCCGGGCCGTGTGGGCATTGACGTGCCCGTCCGCCTGTCACGCCCCCGAGACCAGTTGACCACGCGCGAAGACCCCGAATTCCTGCGTCTGCGGCGCGAGCTGTTCGACTTCATCAAGGGGTCCGAGGCATGACCGCAACGGGACGCCTCAACTGGCTGGGTATGATCCTGCCGCTTGCGCTCGTGCTGGGGCTGGAGCTGTGGTTGCGCACGGCCGGGATCGTGACCGACATTCTGGCACCGCCCAGTCAGGTGATCGTTGCACTGATCGGCGGGTTGCTGAACGGCACGATCCTTGCCGCCACGCTGAAAACCCTGACCGGCGCCTTTGGCGGGCTGTTGATCGGCGGGTCGCTGGGAATGCTGCTGGGCATCGTCTTTGCCGTGGTCCCGGTGATCGACCGCGCGATGGAGGTCACGGTCGAGGCGCTGCGCCCCATTCCGTCGGTTGCGCTGCTGCCCGTGGCGCTGATGGTGTTCGGCTTTGGCTATGGAATGGAATTCGCCATCGTCGGAAAATCGTGCTTTTTCCTGATGCTGATCCTGACCCGATCGGCGGTGCGGGGCGTAGAGCCGCGCCTGCGCGAGGTCGCGCGCGCGCTGCGGCTGTCGCGGGCCGCCACCACATGGAAAATCATCCTGCCAGCCAGCCTGCCGCGGCTGTTCGTCGCCTTTCGCCTGGCCGCCAGCCTGTCGCTGGTCATTTCGATCACGATTGAAATCGCGGTCAACCCGCAGGGGCTGGGCTATGCGATCATGACGGCGCAACAGGCCCTGAGACCGGATCTGATGCTGGCCTATTTCGTCTGGATCGGCCTTGTGGGCCTGTGTCTGAACGCGGGCCTTCTGTTGGCGCAGCGCACGCTCTTTGGCCGTGCGGCCCTGACGGAGGAGGCACGATGAAATCGGTCATGGTGTTCACCTGGGCCGGCCGGGCCGCCAGTTTCGCCGTCGCCGCCTGCGTGATCTGGATCTGGCAGATGGTGGCCAATTCCGGCGCGATTTCGCCCTTGTTCCTGCCAGGGCCGGACAAGGCATGGGCATCGCTGCAACGTGGCTTTGCGTCGGGTGTGCTGTTGCGCCAGACCTTTGGCACATTGCAGCACATGTTCTTTGGCTGGCTGGTCGCATCGGTGCTGGCCATCGTGCTGGGGTCGATGATCGGCATGTATCCAACCGCGCGCCGCGCAGTAACGCCGCTGCTGGAATTCCTGCGCCCGCTGCCAGCCTCGGCCGTGATCCCGCTGGCCATTGCCTTCATGGGGCTGTCGAACGGCATGGCAACCTTTGTGATTGCCTTCGGCACGCTCTGGCCGATGCTGTTGTCCACCATCCATGGCTTCTCGTCGGTCGAACCGCGGCTGTACGAGGTGGCACGGGCGCTGAACATCGGGCGGCTGGAAACGATCCGCAAGATCGTGCTGCCCTCGGCCTTGCCCGACATTCTGGCGGGGATGCGGATCAGCGTCACCTCGGCCCTGATCCTGTCGGTGGTCTGTGAGATGATCGCCGGACTGGACGGGTTGGGGCATTACATCATGGTGTCGGCCCGGCTGTACCGTTCGCCGGATCTGTTCGCTGGCGTGATGCTGCTGGGGGCCATCGGCTATCTGTCGTCGCTGGTGGTGACGATGGCCGAAAACCGGCTGCTGCGCTGGCGCCACCGCGGGCACTAGCGGCGGGGTAAAGATGCCGCCAGAGGCTGGCGGCATCTGCCGGCTACGGTCTGGCTACGCCGCCTTGACCACACGCCGCCAGGCATGAAGCAGCGGTTCGGTATAGCCCGAGGGTTGGGTCGCCCCTTGAACGATCAGATCGCGCGCGGCCTGGAATGCAGGGCCGTCATAGCCGGGCGCCATCGGGCAATAGGCCGGATCGCCCGCATTCTGCCGGTCAACCGCGACGGCCATGCGGCGCAGGCTTTCGTCCAGTTGCGTCTCGGTGATCAACCCGTGCATCAGCCAGTTGGCCAGGAACTGCGCCGAAATGCGCAGCGTCGCCCGATCCTCCATCAAGGCCACATCGTCGATATCGGGCACCTTGGAACAGCCGACGCCCTGATCGACCCAGCGCACCACATAGCCCAGGATCGACTGGCAGTTCAGGTCCAGCTCATAGGCGATCTGCTCGGCCGACAGGTTGCGCCGCCCCATCAGCGGCGGGGTCATCAGCGCATCCAGACTGGCGCGGGCGCGGGTGGCCAGATCTGCCTGCCGGGCAGCCACATCGAGCAGGTGGTAATGCGTCGCGTGCAATGTGGCCGCCGTGGGCGAGGGCACCCAGGCCGTGGTTGCCCCCGATTGCGGATGGCCGATCTTGGCGGTCAGCATTTCGGCCATAGCATCGGGCTTGGCCCACATGCCCTTACCGATCTGGCCCTTGCCGCGCATCCCCGTGGCCAATCCCGCATCGACGTTGCCATCCTCATAGGCCGACAGCCACGGCGCAGTTCGGATTTCCGCCTTGGGCAGGACGGGACCGGCCTGCATGACGGTATGGATCTCGTCGCCCGTGCGATCCAGAAAGCCGGTGTTGATGAACACGATCCGGTCCTTCAGCGCCCGGATACATTCCCGCAGATTGGCCGAGGTGCGGCGTTCCTCATCCATCAGCCCCAGCTTGACGGTGCCAAAGGGCAGGCCCAGCAGCCGTTCCACCATCGCATAGGTGCGGTCGGCAAAAGCGGCCTCATCGGGGCCGTGCATCTTGGGCTTGACCACATAGACCGACCCGCTGCGCGAATTGCGCGGGCCATCGGTCTTTTGCAAGTCATGCAGGGCGGCGGTGACGGTGACCATCGCATCCATCAGGCCCTCGGGCACCTCTTGCCCGTCCAGCAGGACGGCATCGGTGGTCATCAGATGCCCCACGTTGCGCACCAGCAGAACGGCGCGGCCCGGCAGGGTCAGGGTCGATCCGTCCGGCGTAGCAAAGCTGCGGTCGGGGTTCAGGCGGCGGGTCATCACCTTGCCGCCCTTGTCAAAGCTCTCGGTCAGGTCGCCCTTCATCAGCCCCAGCCAGTTGGCATAGGCCAGCACCTTGTCGGCAGCGTCGACGGCGGCCACCGAATCCTCGCAGTCCTGAATGGCGGTCAGCGCCGATTCCAGAACCACATCGCGCAGGCCCGAGCGGCTCGCAGCCCCGACAGGGTGCGACGGGTCGAACACCAGTTCGATATGCAGGCCGTTGTGGCGCAGCAGGATCGACCGTTGCGCACCGTCACCCGACATGCCAGCCAGCGCCGAGGGATCGGCCAGCCCGGTGCTGCCAGCGCCCAGGGTTGCCACCAGGGCACCATCCTGCACGACATATTCCGTCACCTCTGCGTGGCTGCCCGTGGCCAACGGCACCGCCTGATCCAGGAAGCCGGCCGCCCATGCCACTGCCTGCGCGCCCCGCACGGCATCATAGCCCTTGCCTGCGGGCGCACCTGGCAGCGCATCGGTGCCATAAAGGGCATCGTACAGGCTGCCCCAACGCGCATTCGCCGCGTTCAGCGCAAAGCGGGCGTTCATCACCGGCACCACAAGCTGCGCCCCGGCAACCGACGCGATCTCGGGGTCCGATGGCGTGGTGGCCACGCTGAACTCTGGTCCTTCGGGCAGCAGATAACCGATCTCGCGCAGGAAATCCTGCCAGGCGGCATTGTCCCAGCCCTGCCCGCGACGTGCCGTCAGCCAGGCGTCGATCCGGGCCTGCATCTGATCGCGCACGGCCAGCAGGCGGCGGTTCTCCGGCGCCAGATCGGCCAGCAGGCTGGCAAACCCCTGCCAAAAGGCATCGGCACCAAGGCTCAGCCCCGGCAGCAGTTGACGTTCGACGAAATCGGCCAGTTCCCCGGCCACCTGCAACCCGGCGCGCGTGACATAATGGCTCATTCCTCGGCCCTCCTTGGCGGTTTGGGCGACTAGACCCCGTGCCGCGCGGCAATGCCACAATAACGTGGAACTTTTCCACGATACGGAATATCCTTGGCGGAATGGAAACCCAGGGCTTTGTCCAATCCGTTGATCGCGCCTTGTCGCTGCTCGAACGTCTGGCTCAGGCGCCCGAAGGGCTGCGCCTGTCGGATCTGGCACGCGACTCGGGGTTGGCAGTGTCCACCGCGCACCGCCTGCTGACCACACTGGAACGGCGCGGATTTGCCCAGTTCGACGCGGCCCAGGCGCATTGGCATGTCGGGCGCAAGGCGTTCACGGTCGGCATCGCCTATACCCGCTGGCAAAGCCTGATCGCCACTGCGATGCCGTTCCTGCGCCGCCTGCGCAACATGACCCGCGAAACCGCGAACCTTGGCGTGCTGGAGGACGGCGAGGTCGTGACGCTGGCCCAGGTTGAAAGCCGCGAGATCATCCGCGCCATCTCGCCACCCGGCGGGCGCTCGCCGGTCATGACTTCGGGGCTTGGCAAGGCCATTGTCGCCACCTGGCCCGATGCCGAGATCGAGGCGCTGGTCGCGCGCCACGGGTTGCCCCGCATGACGCGCCACAGTTTGCAGGAGATCGACGCAGTGCGCCGGGAAATGCAGGCGATCCGCGCGGCTGGCTATGCGTTCGACAACGAAGAGTTCACTCCGGGCCTGCGCTGCGTGGCGGCCACCGTCTGGTCGCCGGGCGGCGAAGCGGTGGCCGCCATCTCCATTTCGGGACTCGCGGCGCGCATCAGTGCCGAAGACATGCCGCGGATCGGAACCACAATCCGCGCCCTCGCTGCCGAAATGACCACCGCCATGGGCGGAGTCCCTCCAGCCGCACCCTAGCCGCTGTTGACAGGCTGGCCTGATGGATCGGGCACCCCCCACGACCAGACCACCAAAAGCTCCGGCCGACCGCTGAGGCGATCCGCCGATCCAGGCCTAGGTGGGAAAGGGCCCGTCAGAGATGGGCCAGTAGTTTCCATCCCGATGCCTGTAGGGGCTCTCGGGCCCTTCGAACCGCACGGCCGTCGGAGAACGGGCGTAGAATATCCCGGATGCAACAGGCGCGAAGCCTGCATGGAAATGCTGGGTCGACTTGACGACAACCACCGGCGCGGTTGTCAGCTCGACCCCCAGCCCGGCGAACGCATCGGGATGAAAGGTCTGTACACGTTTGTCGGTCATGGCGATACGGATGCCGCCACCCGTTTCGACCAGCGCGGCGCGTCCACATGACATCTGCTGGCCACCCACCGTCGTCTGCCGCAAATCATCGACAACGCAAAGAACCGTGACATCAAGATCAAGCGGCGGGCCGGACCTTGCGCTGAACTTGCCGCCGATGCGCAGGGTCAGGGCGGCGCCTTCACCGGCACCGGCGCAGGTCTGGACCGCCATCGGGTCGAACAGCAGGCCCAGAACAGCCCCACGGGCTTCGGCGTCGATCAGCGCGCGCAAAAGATAGGTGCTGTCGGCGCCCGCGCCGGTGCCGGGGTTGTCCGCCACATCCGCCACGACGACAGGACCGCGCGGCGCGGCCAGAGCCGCCTGAACAGCCTCTGCCTCGGTCATCATCCTGGGCCGGGTCTGGTGCCGCAGATCCCAGATCTGCCGGGCGAGGGCGTCGGACAGCGTCTTGGCAGCCTCGGCATCGCCATCTGCATAGACCAGCATCCGCGACCCGAGTTCCGGCATGTCGCCAAGCGCGAAACCGTGACAGAAACTGATCGACAGGGCAGACCCGTCGGCCTCCAACGCCTTCATCCGGGCGACAAGATCGGTCATCGGCGGCTTGGTCGTGTGCCAGACCGATATGATGTTGCAGTCGGTCACGGCGGCGACAGGTCTGATTTCCCCTCTGTGCATCCTGAGCGCCAGCGACCACAGGTCTTCTGCGGTAGGGACGATATCCGTATGGGGATATTCCTTGTAGGACACGATCAGGTCTGCGGACGCCAACATGCGCCGCGTCAGGTGGCAATGCAGGTCCAGCTCGCACCCGATCACCGCATCCGGGCAGATCGCCCGGATCTCCGCAAGCAGCGCCCCTTCGCAATCGAACTCATCCGTCGCGATCATCGCCCCGTGCAGGTTGAGCAAGATCATGTCCACCGCCCCAGCAGCGCGAATATCCTCGATCAGCCGGTCTTTCAGGTGGTGCCAGACCTTGGTCAGCGTCGTGCCGCCCGGCTGCGCCGCAGCCGCCAGCCCCTCGATGACCTCGATACCTTCGGCTGTGGCCCGTTGGCGCCAGACATGCAAAGGCGCCGTGAAATGCATGGGCTCCGATTGTGTCGCGGTCCCGTGGAAAAGGCCGCCCTGTTCGAAATCCGCAAGGGTGGTCGGAACAGGGCTGAACGAGTTTGTTTCCGTGGCGATACTGCCAATGAACAGTCGGGTCATGTGATCTCTTTCGAAGCGGTGAAGGACTGGCGACAGGGGCAGGACAGTCGCGGCCCTGCCGATGGGTTCGAGGTCGTGGGGGGCAGGATCGCGGCCCGGAACGCCCCCGGTGGCGGCTGGCGTTGCGCCCGGCGGGCCTCCCGACACTCCGGGGGCGGCCGGGCGGTGCGGCGGCCACGAACCGCGCGAGCGGTCATCGCCTCATCGACCGGCATGGTACGTTTGGCCTCCTGTCCCGCTGCGGCCCGGAGTCTGCGCCCTACCGTCGGCCGCAGTCATTCCAAAATCCTGTTTCCAGGCATCTGTACCGGGACGCTATTGGCTTTTCCCGCTGGGTGATAATGCAAAGCAAACACCAATCCATTCCGAAATGTTATCTCCGCCCTTGTCGCTCGGCCTCCTAATAACATGACTTGGAAAGGAAAATATTTCTGCGCCGCCGCATGACAGTGCGAACACCGCAGGGCGGCGACAGGGACGCGACGATACATAATCAGTTGTTATGATTTTGATCGCCTATTGAATTTTACAGGGCCCTGCCCGCCCCAGCACAGTGGGGCGACAATTGGCCACACACTGCAGGGCCACAACCAACGGGGATCGAAATGAACAGATTCATCAGCGCCGCGACAGGCGTGCTGATCGCCACTCTGGCAACCGGAACATCGGCCGAAGTCATCCATGCCACCTGGGGCGGTGGCGGTGCCAGAACCTTGGCCGACTTTGTGCAACAACCCTTTACGGAAGAAACCGGGATCCGCACCCGTGTTGTCGAGGTGCCGAACACCGCCGGCGCGGTACGCTCTCCGACCGCCTCGCAGTACAATGCGGTAACAGTGACCTTCTTCGAAGGCGTGGGCCTTTCGGGAACGGACCTGCTGGAGGGTTTCACCGACGAAGAGATCCCCGAGGTCAAGAACCTGCCGCCCGAAGTCGTCATCCGCAATGACGACGGCCTCATCGTCGGGATCCCGACCTATTTCGCGTATTACGGCATCGTCTACAACGACGACCTCGCCGACGCCGAGGATTTCAAGAGCTGGAAAAGCCTTGCCGACCCCAAATGGAAGGGCAAGCTGGCGATCACCCGCCCGGTCTATGCGGCGGCCTATGATCTGACGATGTACGCCCATGCCAATGGCGGCGACGCGGCGAACATCGAACCTGGGGTCGAGTTGCTGAAGGGGCTGATCTCGAACTCGCTGACCACCTACACCTCGCTGGCGCATATGAACACTTTGCTCGGCACCGGCGAAGTGACGGCCGTTCCGTTCTATTCCAGCCGCGTCTGGCACCTTCAGAAGGAAGGTCAGAAAAACATCAAGATCGCCATCCCGGAAGAAGGCGGCCTGATGCTGGCCTATGCCGTGGTTTCGCCCAAGGGATCGGGCAACCGGGAAGAAACACGCGCGTATCTGAACTATCTTGCCGGCGCGAAAAGCCAGATCGCCGTGTCGGTCGAAGGCGGCGGCATTCCGACCAACAACACGGCGGAACTTCCGAAGGAATACCTTGAACAGCTCGGCACCACGCGCGAGGCGCTGATGGCACAGATGTACGTGCCCGACTGGAAGATCATCTGGGACAATCATGAAGAGCGCATCGACATGGTTGAACAGTTGATGTCGGCGGTCAGGAACTGACGCTGCACCTGCCGACACCTTTCCTGAACTGGCCGGGCCTGGCCCGGCCTTTTTTCAGACCCCAGAGCCCGAGAGCAATATGATACGCCCAACCCCGATCCGAGATGCCGCCGTCGGAACCATCGACATAGAAAACGTCTCGAAATCCTACGGGGATTCCGAGGTACTGTCCGAGGTTTCGCTTTCTATCCCCGCAGGCAGCTTCCTTACGCTGCTTGGCCCCTCTGGCTGTGGCAAAACCACGCTGTTGCGGCTGATCGCGGGCTTCATTTCCCCGACCCGCGGCGCGATCCGCATCGACGGGCGGGATATGACGCAGGTGCCGACACAGAAACGGCCGATCGGGATGGTGTTCCAGAACCTCGCGCTCTTTCCACATTTCTCGGTGGCCGAGAACATCGCCTACGGGCTGAAGCTGCGCGGGATCTCCGCCTCCGAAATAGAGACACGGGTCGGCAGCTTCATTCAGCTCGTGGGTCTCGATGGTCTGGGCGAACGGCGCATCGCGCAGCTTTCCGGCGGGCAAAAGCAGCGGGTCGCGCTGGCGCGGTCGCTGGTGCTTGAACCGGCGATCCTGCTGCTGGACGAACCGCTGTCGGCGCTTGACCTGCAACTGCGCAAGCAACTGCAATTCGCCCTCAAGGACATCCAGCGACACCTTCGCACGACCTTTGTCTTCGTCACCCACGACCAGGAAGAGGCGACGATGATCTCGGATCGCATCGTGGTGATGAGCAACGGCAACGTCCAGCAGGTAGGCACCCCGCAGGAGATCTACGCCGATCCGCAGAACCTGTTCGTGGCGAAATTCATCGGCGAGGTGAACGAGCTTCCGGGCCGTGTCCGTTCCGCCGGCCAGCACCTCGCGGTCGAGACCGGCGCCGGTACGTTCCAGTTGCCGGTCGGAGTGGCACGCGGGCTGACACCTACGGCGGGGAATAGCGTCACCATCTGCCTGCGGCCCGAGAAAATCGCCATACTCGACACCGGAGTGCCGCCGGCTTCCGGTATGGTCACCGCCGAGGCCCGCGTGCTCGATACGCTTGTCATCGGCCCGCTCACCCGCATCACCCTTGAGGCGCAGGGCACGCGGATGATCTCTGTCCAGATGACAGATGCGCTTGGCCCGCTGCGGCAGGGCGCGATGGTCCGCATCGGTTTCCCGGCAGATGCCGCGCGGGTCTTTGCACCCCTGACCGCCGATCTTGCCTCCGCCTTCGGAGAACACGCATGAACACCGGCGAAAAACCGACACTGGCCAAAGGGCTGATGCTCTTGCCCGCGCTGATCGTGCTGGGGCTGTTCTTCAGCTCGGTCATCATGCTGTTTTCAAACGCATTCGTGGATCGGGGCGGTTTCTCTCTGCGGTACTTCGAACAGATTTTCTCGCGGCCGGACTATCATGTCGTCTTCTATCGGACAGTGATCACCTCGATCATCGTGGCGCTGCTGGCGGTTCTGCTGGCCTATCCGATCGCGCTGTTGCTCTGGCGATCCGAGAAACACCGCAACATGCTGCTGATCGTCGTGCTTGTGCCATGGCTCGTCAGCCTTGTCGTGCGGACCTATGGCTGGATCATCCTGCTGGGGCCCAAGGGCTTCGTAAATGCGTTTCTAGGCTGGGTCGGCGTGATCGACACGCCCCTCAAGCTGATGTTCAACGACACCGGAATCATCATCGGGCTGACCCATGTCCTGATCCCCTTTGCCGTGATCTCGATCCTGGCCTCGCTTCTGTCGATCGAGGAAAACCTGGAGGAAGCCTCGCGTGTGCTGGGCGCCGGACGCTGGCAGACCTTTCGCACCATCGTTCTGCCACTGTCGTTGCCGGGGGTCTTCACGTCGCTCATCGTGATCTATCTTGCCTGCGTCGGCGCCATCGTGACGCCATTGCTGCTGGGCGGGATCACCGAGAAGTTCGTGGGTTCGCAAATCTATCAAGAGGTGATGGCGACGTTCAACATGTCCAAGGCGGCCGCCTGGTCGATCTGCCTGTTGTCGCTGTCGTTCCTGTCCCTTGTCATCCTGAAAATCATCGAACGCCGCGCCCTGCGCGGGCAGGAGTAAGCCATGCGCAAGATGACCCCCCCGATGAAGATGCTCGGCATTGTGCTACTGCTGGCCCTGCCCGCGCCGATCTTCATCGTCTTCGGCGCATCCTTCAACGGCACCGGATATATTCAGTTTCCGCCCGTCAGTTGGTCCCTGCGCTGGTACGCAGAGGCATTCACGGATCCGAGATGGGGCCGTGCGGTCCTGACCTCGCTCTGGATTGCCGCTGTCGTGGCGACGCTGATCACGGCGATCAGTTTCCTCGCCGCCTATTTCACCCTGCGCTATGCGCCGAAGATATCGGGCTGGCTGGAACTGGCGATCTTCTCGCCGCTCTTTTTCCCACATGCCTCAATGGGCGTTGCGGCGGTGGCACTGATGGCCGGCATGGGAATCGTCGGCACGCCCTGGGCGATCATTCTGGCGCATCTGATGGTGACGATCCCGTTCTCCTACCGGCCAATCCACGTCGCGCTGAAATCGGTTGACCCCGACCTGATCCGCGCGGCAGAGGTGATGGGCGCCTCCGAGTTGCGCGCGCTTTGGGACATCATCCTGCCGATCTGCCGGTCGGGTATCCTGACCTCGCTTCTTTTCACCGGCATCATTTCCTTTGATGAGGTGACTGTGACGATGTTTCTGATCGGGCCGGACATCACCACGCTGCCAGTGCAGATCTTCACCTTCATCCAGGACGATGCATCGCCAGTGCTGGCGGCGATCTCGACCCTGTCGGTGGTCATCACCTTCGTTGCGATCCTGCTGCTGGAGCGTGTCGCCGGGCTTAGCTTCTTCGTCCAGCGTCAATCGAGCTGAACGCGCGGCGTCAGGCCTCAATCGCCCGCCCCCTCTTCGCCACTGGCGAAGAGGGTTTTCCTGTCGGGATGCCGCGCTGACCTCTCTGATCGGCAGCACACGCGCCGCCATGGCGCCCCCCTCAAAGCGGTTTGGCCAGGACCGCCAGCAGCGGCCTGTAGTCCTTACCTTCGAAATCACGCAAGGCCGCGAGGATCTCAGCCTGCCGTCCCTGAGGCACGACATCGCGGGTGGCAACGCAGAGTTTTTCGGTCAACTGACTGCGCGACATCGGATTTGCCGGGTCGCCCAAGGGATGGTGGACAACCCGCGCATATTCAGAGGCGGCCGTCCGTACAAAGATCCGCGCGCCGGTCTGGGCGGGAAAGGCGCTGTCCATTTCCGGATCGACCAGCAGCGTGACCCGGTTCGCAAAGCTGATCGCCGCCGCGCGGTGCAGGCTGTGCTGACCAAGCGGCAGCAGAGCGCTGATCCCTTCGGTGGCGGCGACGCCAAGCACGAAGGGAACGCTATACTGGGCGCCCTCCAGCGTATCCGGGTCTGTCTCGTTGTTCAGCTTCAACGCGCGCTCGAAGGTATGCACCGCGACAGTTTCGACCGCCTGCCAGTCCAGCCGTTCGGTGGACAGGATGTCATGCAGGCCATCGACGGCCGCATGGGCCCAACGGCAACAGGAATAGGGTTTGAAATAGCACCCCTCGATGGCGAACGACCGCCCCAGCCCGCGCAACACCGCCGCCCGGTCGAAATAGCCGGAATGGTCCAGAATGTCGGTTGGTCCGGTAAACCCGGCTTGCGCCAGCGATGTGGCCATGCAGCCCGTCGTCGCGCTCCAGGTGATCCCCTCCTTGGCGTGGTTCCCCATGACCTTGGAATATCCGGCGGCCGACTGGTTCGGCGCATGAACTCCGGCGATGGCCATCGCCTGCACCAGTTGCCGATGATCCAGCCGACGCAACAACCCGGTGGCAGCGGCGACACCATAGCTGCACCAGCGCCCCGTCGACATCGTGTCCAGGCGCGAAAAATCGCGCGCGGCAGCAACGCGAACGGCGATCTCGTAGCCAACGACGATGGCGATCATCAGATCCTGCCAGGTGCTGCCCTGCTCTTCGGCAATGGCCAGCGCGGCTGGAATGATCGCCGCGCCGGGGTGGCCACTGGCAGCGCGATGCCCGTCGTCCAGATCAAGGATACTGGCCGCCGTGCAGTTGCCCAGCACAGCGGCCATCGCAGGGGCCTTGTGCGCCGTAAACCACACCGAGGCGGCATCCTGCGCACCAAAGGCTGCAATCGCGCCAGTTCGGGCCGCCTCAGCGCCTGCGCCGTTGGCCCCCGCGACGGCGGCTGTCACGCAATCCAGCACACAGTTGCCGATAGCCTCGACCACCGAGGCCGGCAGATCGTCGAACCGCAGCGCCAGCGCGAAATCGGCAAGGTGGTCCAGCGCATCAAACCTGCGACGAGACGGAGAGACAACAGCCGGATCGGGTACTGCAACAGCGCCGTTCATGCCCGGCCTCCTTTCAGTCGGGGATCGAACGCATCGCGTAACCCGTCACCGATCAGGTTGATCGACAGGATCGTCAGCATGATCGCAATGCCGGGCAATGTGGCCAGCCACCAGGCATCCAGAATGAAATCCCGGCCCTCGGCCAGCAACATGCCCCAGGTGGGAGTTGGCGGCGGCACGCCCATGCCAAGAAACGACAGGCCGCTTTCCCAGATGATGTAATTGGCCGCCCGCACGGTCGCCAGAACCAGCACCGGCGAGAGGACATTGGGCAGGATGTGCAGGCGCAGGATTTGCAGGTCGGGCGTACCGATCGACCTGGCGGCGGCGACATATTCGCGCTCGCGCGCCGACAGAACGCTGCCGCGCACCGTGCGGGCATAAGTCACCCAGTCCGACAGAGCCAACACCAGCACGATGACGATCAGCGATGGCCCAAGGATCGCAAT
Source organism: Gemmobacter megaterium (assembly GCF_900156815.1). Lineage (GTDB taxonomy): Bacteria > Pseudomonadota > Alphaproteobacteria > Rhodobacterales > Rhodobacteraceae > Wagnerdoeblera > Wagnerdoeblera megaterium. The sequence goes on along the minus strand of NZ_FTOT01000003.1, from coordinate 92,260 downwards.
GACCGAGATGGTCAGCAACATGAACGGATAGGCCAGGAACAGATCGCCCACCCGCATGATGATCGTATCGACCCAACCGCCGAAATACCCTGCCAGAGTGCCAAGGATCAGCCCAACCGTGACCGCAACCGTCACCGTCGCCAGCGCGACCATCAGCGACACCTGACCACCAACGAGAATGCGGATCAACAGATCGCGGCCTAGGTTGTCGGTGCCCAGCGGGTTTGCCAGGGCGCCGTCCTCCATCCAGACCGGCGGCTCGAAGCGGTGCAGAAGGCTGGTGGCGGTCGGATTGGTGCCCAGCAGCATCGGCAGTACGAAACAGCCGAACAGGATGGCGGCAAACAGCCCCCCGCCGATCACCGCGCTGCGGTGGGCCCAGAACCGGCGGCGCCAACTGTCGCCAGGGCGGGGCGCCTGTTGCATGGTGACGCTCACTGGTCTGTCCTTCCAAGGCTGATGTTGGGATCGAGCCAAGTGTAGAGCAGATCGACCACAAGATTGACGACCACGAACACGATGGCCAGCATCATGACCGCCGCCTGAACGACCGGGTAATCGCGGTCCAGGATGGACTGCACGATCAGACGCCCCACACCGGGCCAGGCAAAGACCGTTTCGATGATGACCGCACCGCCCAGCAGAAAACCGAACTCCATCGCCGCGACAGTGACCAGCGGGATCAGCGCATTGCGCAACGCGTGTTTTCCGACGACCACCGTCTCGGTCAGGCCCTTGGCGCGAGCGGTGCGCACATAGTCCTGCCCCAGCACTTCCAGCATCGCGGACCGTGTCAGCCGGGCGAACAGCGCCACCAGCGAAGCCCCCAGCGCGACCGATGGCATGATCAGTTGTTCCCACGTCCCACGTCCCGAGGTGGGCAGCCAGTTCAACTGGACCGAGAACAGCATGATCAGCATGATGCCCAGCCAGAAATGCGGCATCGACAGGCCGAACAGCGCCAGCGTCATGCTGATGGTGTCCAGCCACCCGCCCCGGCGCAGCGCCGCGATCACACCCATGGGAATCGCGATGATCAGGCTGAGCACAAGTGCGGTCAACGCCAGTTCGAGTGTCGCTGGCAGACGTTCCAGGATCAGACCCAGCACCGGCTCGCGGGTATAGATCGACCGGCCCATGTCGCCTTGCAGGGCCGAGGCGACGAAATGCAGATACTGGACATGGATCGGTTCATCCAGCAGCAGGTCGCGGCGCAGCGTCTCTATCTGTTCGCGGGTCGCGTCCTGCGGCAGGATCAGGCCGACCGGATCGCCCGTCAGATGCAGAAAGAAGAAGCTGATCACAGAGATCCCGGCGACGATCAGGACAGCGTGCAGCAGTCGCCGCAGGAGATATCGGGACATGGCGGACTCCGGTACGCGCCCGCTGCGGGGCGGCGGCGAGAATGGGCAGGGATATGCCGGGCCGATCCGCACAGTGGACCGGCCCGGTGTCGATCAGGGGGTTGCAGGCGTGGCGAACCGCGCGAACAGGAAGCCATCGCGGCGGCCGGTATAGGCGACGTCCTTGGCCACGGCATAGGTTTCCGGCACAATGTAAAGATAGAGCCAGGGCGCCTCGGCATAGAGCTTGCGGTCTATCTCGCCATAGATGCGGGCACGTTCGTCACGGACCAGCGTCGAGCGGCCAAGGTCCAGGGCGGCATCTGTATCGGCGTTCTTGTAGTAGTAGTCCCGGCTGGCGCTGTGGAACAGGCTGTACATGTAGCGGTCGGGTTCCGGATTGTCGTCCCACCAATAGATGAACATCTGGAACTTGCGGCTCTTGTAGCCATCCCACATCACCGCGCGGTCCAGCGGTTGCAGCGTGACCTTGATGCCGACCTGTTCCAGATCCGCCGCGATGGCCTGGGCCTGTTCGCCGACCTGGGTCATGTTGGTCGGATAGGACAGCGTGGTTTCGAACCCATTCGGGAAACCGGCGTCGGCCAGCAGCGCCTTGGCCTTGGCCGGGTCGTAGGGATAGGGTTGCAACGCCAAATCCGCGCCAAATGTACGCGGGCTGATCGGTCCAGCAGCCAGAATGCCACGGCCGTTGAACAGCGCGTCGTTGATCAACTGACGGTTCACGGCATAGTTGACTGCCTGCCGGACCCGTTCATCGGTGAAGTGGCCGTCCAGCGTGTTCAGCCCGACATAGGGCATGACCCCCATGCTGTCCGTCAGCGCCCCTTTGCCCGATCTCTCGATGGTGGTCTGGCTGCGCACCGAGATGCCCTCGACGATCCCCGACTCTCCTGCCAGGAACGCGGCGACGCGCGCGCTTTCCTCGGGGATGCTGCGAAAGATCACCCGGTCATACCCCGGCTTTTCACCCCAGTAGCCATCGAAGGCTGTCAGCACGACGTCGCCGCCGCGGTCCCAGCTTTCCAGCTTGTAGGGACCGGCGCCGATCGGGGCGCGGTTGAACGCGTCCTTTTCCGTCGCGGCGGTCGCCTTGGGCGGCACGATGGGCAGGTAATAGCTCATCAGGTGCAGGATCGGCGCAAAAGGCGCCTTGGTCTTGAACTCGATGGTCAGATCATCGACCACGCGGGCACTTTCGATCTGGCTCATCCGTCCGGCATGGGGCGAGGCAAGATCAGCCGAGAGAAGACGGTCGAACGAATACCGCACGGCCTCGGCATCCACCGGCTCGCCATTGTGGAAGGTCAGGCCGGGCTTCATGCGAACCACAAGGGTCTTGTCGTCGGGAAACTCCCACGACTCCGCCAGCCCCGGCGCCACGCCGCCATCTTCGAGCGGTTCGAACAGCCGGTCGATGATGTTGAACGCGACGTTCAGCGAATGTTGCAGGTTGTTCTGCATGGCATCCAGACCGACCGGCTCGGCCGACTGGACAACGATCAGTGTGCGGCTTTCGGCTGCCGCGGCCCCGGCCCAGACCGCAAGGGACATCGCCCCCAGCAGAACCTTGGCCTTTCCAGAAAGAAAGCTCATGTGTTTGACCTTTGTTACCTCGTGTCGGGTGAAAGCGGGCCTTTGTCAGGCTCTTGTTGACGGGCCGGCGGGGCCGGTCCGTGGCGATGGCGGTATGGGCGCGGCGCCCGGTTGCGTGTGCAGGTGGCAGGCCGACCGGCGCCCCCGCGCGATTTCGGCCAGCGCCGGCGCGATCTGCCGGCAGACCGGCATGGCAAACGGACAGCGCGTGTGGAAATGGCACCCCGGCGGTGGCGCCAGTGGCGACGGAATCTCGCCCTGCACCGCCAGACGCGGGCCGCGTCCGGTGACGCGCGGCACGGGCACCGCAGAAATCAGCGTGCGGGTATAGGGATGTTGCGGATCGCGGAAGATCTGTTCGACCGGGCCTTCCTCGACCACGCGCCCCAGATACATCACGGCGACCCGGTGGCAGATATAGCGGATCGCCCCCAGATCGTGGCTGACGATCACAAGCCCCACCCCGGTTTCCGACTGGATGCGGCGCAGCAGATTCAGGATCTGCGCCCGCACCGACACATCCAGCGCCGAGACAGGTTCGTCCCCGACCAGAAGCGCAGGATTCAGCACCATGGCGCGCGCGATACCAATCCGCTGGCGCTGGCCGCCGGAAAACTCATGCGGATGGCGATCCAGCACATGGGCACCAAGACCCACCACCTGCAAGGCTTCGACGATCCGCGCGTCCCGATCTGCGCGAGACCCCTGACCGTGCACTCGCAGCGGCTCGTCCACGATCTGGCGCACCGTCATGCGCGGATTGAGCGAGCCGAACGGATCCTGGAACACGATCTGCATATGCCGACGGACACCGCGCAGTTCGGCGGGCGACAGGCGTGTCAGATCCTCGCCGCGAAAGCTGATCGTGCCCGAGGTCGGCTCGATCAGCCGCATCAGCAGCCGCGACAGGGTGGACTTGCCGCAGCCCGATTCCCCGACGATGCCCAGCGTCTCGCCAGCGGCCAGCGACAGGGAAACACCATCGACTGCATGGACCTGCCGTGGCGGACGGAACAGCGATCCGCTGCCGATCTGGAAGCGCTTGGTCAGCCCCGTTGCGGTCAACAGCATCTTGGCGGGCCCGTCCGTCATTTCGCCACCTCCCAGCAGGCGACCCGATGATCGGGGCCAATCCTGGTCATGGGTGGCTGCGTGGTCCGGCAGATGTTCCGGGCAAGTGGGCAACGCGGGTGGAACCGGCACCCCGTGGGCCGGCTCTCCGGTGCGGGGACCATGCCCGGAATTTCGAACAACACGTCGGGCAGCGTTTCCGCATCCGGCTGCGGCAGGGCGTCCAGCAGCCCGCGGGTATAGGGATGCTGCGGGTTGGAAAACAGCTCTGCCGTTGGCGCCTCTTCGACGACGATGCCGGAATACAGCACCGCCACGCGATCCGACACCTCCGCGATCACACCCAGATCGTGGCTGATGAACAGGACCGAGGTGTCGTATTCCCTGCGCAGGTTGCGCATCAAATCCAGGATCTGCGCCTGAATTGTCACGTCCAGCGCGGTTGTCGGCTCGTCCGCGATCAGGATCTGCGGTCGGCAGGCCAGTGCCATGGCAATCATCACACGCTGCCGCATCCCCCCCGAAAGTTGCGCCGGATAGTTGCGGATGCGCGTCTCGGGCGAAGCAACCCCGACCGCGCGCAGCGCCTCGATGGACATCGCACGGGCCTCCCGGCGCGAGACCTGGCGATGAACGCGGAATACTTCGGACAGTTGCGAACCGATGGTCAGCACCGGGTTCAGCGCGGTCATCGGTTCCTGAAACACCATGCTGATCCGGTCACCGCGCAAGCCCCGCAGGTCTTTGGCGGACATGCGGGTCAGATCGCGCCCTTCCAGCCGGATGCTGCCAGAGGTGATACGGGCACCGCTTGGCAGCAAGCCCAATATGGATAGCGACAGGATGCTTTTGCCACACCCCGATTCCCCGACAATTCCAAGCGTCTCTCCGGCGGCCAGCGACAGGCTGACACCATCGACCACCGACGCGGAACCGAAGCCGATGCGAAGATCCGAGATCTCCAGCAATTCTGGTCGAGCATCGTGCTGCATCCCGAGCCTTTCGTGGTGACCTAGTGAAATGTGCGTATATCGCGCATACTGCCGATATGCGCACAAACTAGAAACCAGAACGCAGAGTTGTCAACCCATGATGTCGCCTCATCGGCAGACAGCCATGACCAGGGGCAGAAAGAATGGCGAGACGGATGTCGGAAGGCCGGACTGATGCGCCCCGGCAGCCCTTATAGCAGGCCGGCGGGCCGCTCGATCTCGCGTGCAGCGCGGCGCAGGACAGGCAGGATTCGGTCCACCATGTCCTCGACGCTGCATCTTCCGATCGACGCGCCGACCGCCAGTGCAGCGATGACCCGGTTGCGCCGGTCGCGCACAGGCACAGCAATGGACCGGGATCCCAGCTCGAATTCCTGATCCTGGAAGGAATAGCCCTGCTGGCGGACCTGATCTATGCGCGCCAGCAACGCATCGCGGCTGGTGATGGTGTATTCGGTCAGCGCCTGCGGCGGCCAGGCGCTCAGCAGCGCATCCAGTTCATCATCGGCCAATGCGGCCAGCATGACCTGCCCCATCGCCATCGCATGGGCGGGCAGGCGCAGGCCGATTCCCGCCGTCGGCCGGGCGCTCAGGCGCGGGGGTTCGACCCGACCGATGTAAACGATGTCGGCCTGGTTCAGCACTCCCAATGAACAGGCTTCTCCGACCTCACGTGCGACGCTTTCCATGGTGGACCGCGCGATTTCCGGCAATCCGAACGAAGACAGGTAGGCATAGCCCAATTCCAGCACTCGGGCTGTTAGCTCGAAGGTCTTGCCGTCGGTCGTCGCATGTCCCGTGTGCACCAGCGTCAGCAAAATCCGCCGCGCGGCCGCACGGGTCAGGTTTGTGCGCCGGGCCACTTCGGTAGGCGTCATGCGCGGCGACAGACGATCAAAGCAGGCAATGACCGACAGCCCGCGCATCAGGGTCTGCAATAGATCGCCGTCGCGCGCGGTCTTGTCTGCCTCATCGTCCATGATCTGCACCACCTCTTCCATGCGACACCGCACGATACCCCCCGCAACAGACAAAGGGCAAGCAGGCCAGATTTGCCCTTTGGGTGAAATGGACTGTTGACAGGTCTCGCAAGGGCGCCTAGCAATTTGTGCGCGATCCGCACTATGGGGCGATAATCGCACATTCGCGTAAGTCGAGGCGGAGAGGACTGAGATGACAGTGCAGATAGGCGTCGATACCGGCGGCACACACACGGACATCGTGCTGCTGGATCGCAAGGCAGGGATCTTTCACACGCTGAAGGTTCCGACCACGCCAACGGATCTTTCCGATGGCATTCTGTCCGGCATCACCCGCGTCCTGCGCGAGGCAGGCCGGCAGGATGCGGCGGCGGCCAACGAGGTTGTCTTTCACTACGGCACCACGCTGGTGACGAACATCATTGTCGAGGAACAGGATCTGAAGATCGGCCTGCTGACCAGCGGCGGGTTCCGCGATGTGCTGGCCATCGGACGGGCGGTACGTAAGCCCAATATCTACGATATCCACTGGCGCCCCCTGCGCCCGCTGGTGCCGCGCGCACTGCGCCGGGGCGTGCCGGAACGCATCGACCACAAGGGCCGCATCGTCGAACCGCTGGACGAGGCCGCCGCGCGCGCAGAAATGCGCGCCCTGCGCGCCGAAGGGGTTCAGGCAGTGGCCGTCTGCCTGCTGAATGCCTATGCCAACCCCGCGCACGAACAGCGCCTCGCCGCGATTGCCTCAGAGGAGATGCCGGGCGTGCCAGTGACCCTGTCGTCCGATGTGGCGCGGGAGTTCCGAGAATACGAGCGCAGCTCGACCACGGCGCTGAATGCCTTTGTTCTGGCCCCGATGATCGCGCACCTGAACGGGCTGGCCGGGCGGCTGGGCGCCGAGGGCGTTCACCGCACACCGTTCATCATGCGCGGCAACGGCGGCATCATGAACTTTGATCTGGCCAAGACGCTGCCGGCCGCCGTCACCCATTCGGGGCCGGTCGCGGGCATCGTGGGCGGCAATGCGCTGGCACGGGCCGCAGGGGTCAGCGATGCGATCACCTTCGACATGGGCGGCACCTCGTCGGATGTGGCGCTGATTTCGCAAAACGTGCCGTTCTCGACCACGCGCGGGACGCTGGCGGGCTATCCGGTGCTGCTGCCAATGCTGGATCTGGTGACGATCGGCGCAGGCGGCGGGTCGATCGCCTGGCTGGACGCAGGCGGCGGGCTGAAGGTCGGCCCGCGCAGCGCCGGATCGGTGCCGGGGCCGGTGTGCTATGGTCAGGGCGGTGAAAATCCGACCGTCACCGATGCCAACCTGCTGTGCGGGCGGCTGAACGGCGACTACTTCCTGAACGGCGACCGCGTGCTGTCGCGTGATCTGGCGGCACGGGCGATGAAGGAAAAGATCGCCGATCCGCTGGGCCTGAGCGTGGAGGAGGCTGCCCTTGGCGTGCTGGCCATTGCCGAGGCGCATATGGTCAATGCGATCAAGCTGGTTTCGGTCCAGCGCGGCATCGACCCGCGCGGGCACACGCTGATCGGCTTTGGCGGCGCCGGACCGCTGCACGCGGTCAGCCTGGCCGAGGCGATGGGGATGCGCCGCGTGCTGATCCCGGCCGCGCCCGGCAATGTCTCGGCCTCGGGGCTGCTGGCGGCCGAAGTGCGCCACGACATGGTGCGCACCCGCGTCGAGCCGCTGGAATCAGCTGATGCCGCCTCCTTGGCCCGCGCGTTCGATGCGCTGATGGACGAGGCCGCCGCCGTGCTGCAGGGTCAGGGCGTTGCCGATGCCGAAACAAGCGTCCTGCGCGCCATAGACCTGCGCTATCGCGGACAGGCCTATGAGCTGACGCTGCCGCTGCCTGCGACCGGGATTGACGGTGCCTTGCTGGACAGCATGGCCGAAAAATTCCACGCCGAGCATGAGCGGGTCTATGGCTACCGTCTGGACCATCATGCGGTCGAAACGGTGAACCTGCGTGTCACCGCGACCAGCACCCCGCCAGCGTTGCCCTGGCCCGAACATGCGCCGCAGACCGGCGCCCGCCCGCCCGTCAGCGGCCATCGCCGCGTGCTCTATGGTGCGGGACATGATGGGGCCGACTGGCCAGTCTACCGCTTTACCGAAATTGCGGCCGGGGCTCAGGTCGCCGGACCGGCCATTGTCGAATACCCCGGATCGACCTGCGTCATCCCTCCCGGCTGGACCGCGACCTGGGACACCTGGCGCCATGCCCATGTCGAACGGACCGAAGGCTGAGCATTCGAAAGAGCTTCCCATGACCAACCAGACCACGACGACCGCCCCGGCGGTAAATCCGATCACGCTGGAAATCGTCCGCAATGCGCTGACCATGATCGCCGAACAGATCGCAGGCAGGATGATCCGTTCGGGGACGTCCTACATCATCAAGGAGATGGAGGACTGCTCGGCCGCGCTGTTCGACGGACAGGGCCGTCTGCTGTCGGAAAGCGCCAGTATTCCCATCCACCTCAACTGCATCGGCATCACCCTGCGCACGGTGCTGGATCACTATTACCCGCTGGACACCTGGCGGCCGGGCGACGTGGTCATCACCAACGATCCCTATGCCGGGGGTGAATCGCTGTCGTCGCACCACACCAACGACATCATCGCCTTTCACCCGGTGTTCCACCGGGGGCGGCTGGTCGGCTTTACCGCGCTGAACGTGCATCACATGGACATCGGCGCGATGTGGATGGGCACCCGCGGCTGGGGCGTCGAGATCTGGCAAGAGGGTTTGCGCATCCCGCCGCTCAAACTGATCCGTGAGGGGAAACGGGACGAGGCGCTGATGGCACTGATCCTGAACAACAGCCGGGTGCCCAGCATTCTGGAAAACGACCTGATGGGCGAGGCCGCCGGCATTCAGGTCGGCGCGCAGGAATTCACCCGGCTGTTCGACAGCTACGGGCAGGAAACCGTTCTAGCCTGTTTCGATGCGCTGATAGATCAATCTGAACGGCGCACCCGCGCCCAGATTGCCACGATCCCCGATGGCACATACCAGCACGAGGAACAGATCCTCGACGATGGCGCCAAGGGCGGGCCCTATACGCTGAAACTGGCAATGACCGTATCTGGCGACGAGGTGACATTCGATTTCACCGGCACCGATCCGCAGATCGAAGGGCCGATCAACGCGCCGCTATCGGCCACCATGGCTGCAACCTATTATGTGATGAAATGCATCACCGACCCCGATATTGCCAACACCGAAGGTTGCAAGGCCCCGGTGCATATCATCGCGCCCAAGGGCTCGCTGGTGAACGCCCAGCTTCCGGCGGCCTGTTTCCAGCGCATGATCGTGTGCCATTCCATTGTCGATCTGGTGATGGGCGCAATTGCCCAGGCCGCGCCGGAACGGGCGATGGCCGACAGTTGCGGCTGCCTCTACAACTCGACCGTCGCGCCCAATCTGGATACCGGGGAAATCGGCGTCGCCTCCGAGGTGGTGCCGGGCGGCATTGGCGCGACCGCCTTTGCCGATGGCATCGACGTGATGTCCTGTCATGTGACGAACTGCCCGATCCCCCCCATCGAGGCAACCGAGATCGAGGCGCCGGTGCTGTATCTGCGCCGCGAATTCGCCCCCGATACCGGCGGCGCCGGGCGCTGGCGCGGGGGCATGGGGCAGGTGCTGGAATACCGCGTGCTGGGGGAAAAGCCGCTGTTCCACCATACCTCGCAGAAATCGGTGATCACGCCTCAGGGCATGATGGGCGGGCTGGCGGCCGATGGCGGCGGCTGGATCATCAATCGCGGCACGCCCGATGAACGCCGCCTGCCCCATGCCATCGGCGATGTCGAATTCCTGCGCCGCGGCGATACCGTCACCCATGTCAGCCCTGGCGGCGGCGGCTATGGCAACCCCGCCGAGCGCGACCCCGCCCGGATCCGCGCCGACTATCGCGCCGGGCTGATCTCGCGGCAGGCAGCGATCCGCGACTATGGGCTCGACCCCGAAACGCAACCCGCCGCAGCCGCCAATTGACCGGAAAGGAAAGGCCCATGACCGCCGAACTGCCCCGCGTGACCTATTCGAACATCAACGCCGACTTCACCGCCGTCCACAGCCTGTTCGATGGCGTGCTGGACGACACCCGTGCCCAGGTGCTGGGGCGCGACCATGCCCATCTGATCGCCGGTCAGCCCGTCGCCTCGGGCGCGATGGCAACGGTTGTCAGCCCGATCGACCGTGACATCGTGATCGGCCGCTTTGGCGTGGCCGATGCGGCAATGGTGGATCGCGCGGTTCAGGCCGCGCGGGCCGCCCAGCCCGCCTGGGCCGCCCGCCCCTGGCAGGACCGCGTCGCGATCCTGCGCGGCTTTGCCGATGAGCTGAGCCGGCGCAAGTTCACCCTGGCCGCCGCCTGCCTGTTCGAGGTCGGCAAGTCGCGCATGGAAGCCATCGGCGAGGCCGAGGAGGCCGTCGATCTGGTGCGCTACTATTGCAACCAGATGGAAGAGAACCACGGCTTCCTGCGCCAGATGAAACGCGCCTTCGACAACGAGGAAACCATCGACCGGCTGCGCCCGCTGGGCGTGTTCGCAGTGATCGCCCCGTTCAACTTTCCGCTCGCGCTGTCGGCGAACATGGCCTCGGCGGCGATGGTTGCGGGCAATGCCGTGGTCTACAAGCCCAGCGACCGTGCCGGCCTGACCGGCGCCCTGCTGGCCGAGGCGGCGCAGGCTGCCGGCATCCCCGATGGCGTGCTGAACATGATCACCGGCGACGGGGCGACCGGCCGGGCGCTGGCCGGCCATGCAGGCATCGACGGGATCGCCTTTACCGGCAGTCACGCGGTTGGCATGGGCCTGTTGCGCGATGTGGCCGCCGGCCCCTTCAACCGCCCGGTAATCGCCGAAATGGGCGGCAAGAACCCGACCTATGTCACCGCCAGCGCAGATCTGGATGTCGCGGCCGCCGGGATGGCGCGGTCGGCATTCGGGCTTCAGGGGCAGAAATGCTCGGCCGGATCGCGGGCGTTCGTCGCAAACGCGGTCTATGACGATTTCATCGCCCGGCTGATCGAGCGCGCCCGCGCGGTGCGCATCGGCAACCCGGCAGATGCCACCGTGTTCATGGGTCCGCTGATCGACGACAAGGCCCTGGACCGCTATCTGCGCGCCTGTGACGAGGCGCGGCGCGACGGCCGACTGCTGTTCGGCGGCGAGCGGTTGACAGGTGGCTTCCATGATCGCGGCCAGTATGTGCTGCCCGCCATTGTCGACGGACTGCCCGACGACCACCGCCTGCACCGGGACGAATTGTTCCTGCCCTTCCTAACCGTGCAGCGGTTTGATGATCTGGGCGATGCCATCGCCTTGGGGAATGCCGTGGACTATGGCCTGACCGCCGGTATCTACACGCGCGACCCTGCCGATCTGGCCTTGTTTACTGACCGGGCCCAGGCGGGCGTTCTGTATGCCAACCGCGCCAGCGGCGCGACAACGGGTGCCTGGCCGGGGATCCAGACCTTTTGTGGCTGGAAAGGGTCGGGGGTCAGTTCGAAAGGCGGGCTGGGGCCATACTACCTGCAACAGTTCATGCGGGAACAAAGCCTGACCCTGTGGCATGACTAAGCTGGACGGCAACAGCCATGACCTACAGACCCATTCGCCTGAACCTGCAAGGGCGCGATGATCTGCCCCGGTTGCCGATGCAGATCGGCAACCGGGCCGTGACAGCAGCGTCCGGCGACACGCTGCTGACCGTGTTGCTGCGCGAATGCGGTGCCGTGCGCCGGGCCGAATTTGGCCCCGAACCTCGCGCGCGGGCCGGGTTCTGCCTGATGGGGGCCTGTCAGGAGTGCTGGGTCACACTGGCCGACGGGCGCAGGCTGCGGGCCTGTACCACCCTGGCAGAGGCCGGAATGCATGTCCTGATGGAGTTTCCCGATGACCGGGCCTGACCCCTTGCCTGTCGCGGTCATCGGTGCCGGTCCCGCCGGGTTGCGGGCGGCCCAGCGGCTGGTTGCGGCCGGGCTGCGGCCGATCCTGCTGGACGAGGCCGCCGCGCCGGGAGGACAGATCTATCGCCGCCCGCCGCCCCCCCTTGCGGCGCTGCGCGATCCGGCGGCCCTGTATGGTGCCGATGCCGGACGCGCCATGGCCCTGGCCCGCATGTTCGAAACGATCCGCGACCGGGTGGACTATCGTCCGCAAACGCTGGTCTGGAACGCGGCGCGCGCAGATGGCGGGGCGCTGTCATTGCAACTGCGTGGTGCGGATGGCGTTGACGCGGACTTGCGGGTACGGACGGTCGTGCTGGCCACCGGCGCCATGGACCGGGTGGTTCCCGTGCCGGGCTGGACACGACCGGGAGTATTCTCCTTGGGCGGGGCGCAAATCATGCTCAAGGCGCAGGCGCATCTGATCGGGCGGCGCCCGGTCTTTGCGGGGTCGGGGCCGCTGCTGTATCTGGTCGCCTGGCAATATGCCAAGGCAGGCGCCCTGCCTGCCGCAGTGATCGACGTGGCCAGCTTTGGCACCAAGATGCTGGCCGCGCCCCGGATGCTGGCCCGCCCGCGGCTTCTGCTGCGCGGGGCGCGGATGGCGCTGGACCTGCGCCGGATGGGCGTTCCGATGATCGAAGGCGCGCTGGCCGTGCGGATCGAACAGGGCACCGAAGGGCTGAGCGTACACTGGCGCGCAGGATCGCGCGGCGGCATCGTCGGCTGCGATGCGGTGGGTATGGGCCACGGGCTGAAGCCCGAGCGTCAGCTTGCCGATCTTCTGGGCTGTCCGGTTGCCTTTGACCCAAGATCCGGCCAATGGCACAGCACGACCGATGCCGAGGGCCGCAGTCCGATTCCGGGCGTCTATCTGGCGGGCGACATGGTGCGGATCAACGGGGCCCATTCCGCCGAAGCGGCGGGCGAGATGGCAGCAAGTGCCCTGTTGCGCGATATGGGTCTTGCCCGTACCAGCGCGCCACGCCGTGTGCTTCTGCGGCTGGCGCTTGCACGAACCGCAGCGTTCCGGCGCGGGCTGGAGCGAGCCTTTGCCCTGCCCCCCGCCGCGATCTGCGACATGCCAGATGAAACCGTCGTCTGCCGCTGCGAGGGCGTCAGCGCGGGCGATTTGCGCCGCGCGCTGGACATCTGGGGTCCGGCGGATCTCAACCGGCTCAAGGCGGTCACGCGCTGCGGCATGGGTCGGTGCCAGGGCAGGTTGTGCGGCGCCACCGCCGGGGCGCTGATGGCCGCCGAAGCCGGCCTGCCCCCTGACGCGCCTGGCCCATTGCGGGGACAGGCGCCGGTCAAGCCCCTGCCCCTGCCAACATTCCTGACAGGTGGCGCATGATCCCCGCCCCTGCGATCCTGCGCCATCGCCCGCGCGTCTGCATCATTGGCGGGGGCATCGTCGGCGCCTCTGCCGCGTTGTTCCTGGCTATGGGCGGCGCCGAGGTGACGCTGTTCGAACGCGACCGTATCGGCAGTCATGCCAGCGGCGTCAACTTTGGCGGCGTGCGCCGTCATGCGCGGCTTGCGGGCGATCTGCCCCTGTCCGCACGGGCGCATCACATCTGGCATCGACTGCCCGAACTGCTTGGCCATGACTGCGATCTTGAAACGCCGGGCCATCTGAAACTGGCCGAAACCGAGGATCAGATGGCCGTGCTGGAAGCCTGGCTGCCGATCGGCCGAAACGCGGGGATGGACGTGCGCCTGCTGGGGCGTGCCGAACTCGCACGCCGCTTCCCCTGGCTGGGGGGCAATGTCGCGGGCGGATCGTTCTGTACGGGCGACGGGTTCGCGAACCCGCGACTGGTCGCCCCGGCCTTTGCCCGCGCGGCGCGGCGCCACGGTGCCACGATCCATGAAATCTGCCCTGTCCGCGCCTTGACCCCCCGCGCTGGCGGCGGCTGGCGGCTTGACCCCGAGGGACACCCCCAATGCGAGGCGGATCACGTCATTCTGGCGACCGGGGCCTGGCCATTGGGGCCCGATCCGGTTCCCGCCATCCGGGTGCAGGCGCCGCAGATGTTCGTGACAGAGCCGGTACCAATGCTGCACATGCCCGTTCTGGGACTGGTCAGCGGTGCCATCTACCTGCGCCAGAGCGTACGTGGAAACCTGATCTTTGGCGGCGGCCATGGCATCATCGCACCGGACGGGCGGCGCAGTCGCCCCGACAGTGCCGTCTTTTCCCGCACCCCAGCACTGCTGCAACGCTTGCTGCCGGGCTGTGCAGGTGCCGCTATCATCCGGTCCTGGACCGGAATAGAGGCGCATATGCCCGACGGCCTGCCGATGCTTGGCCCCTCGCCCTCGGCGGCGGGATTGTTCCACGCCTGGGGGTTCTGCGGCCACGGCTTCCAGACTGGTCCAGGTGTGGGCGAGGTGCTGGCCGAACTGATCCTGACAGGACAGACCTCCACCGACCTCTCGGCCTATGATCCTGCGCGTTTCGGCGCCGCGCCCGTTCGCGCGGCCCATCCCCCCGTTCCCGCCATGGAGAGCCGGACATGATGAACGACAGTCACATATTTCACCGCACAGCCGGTGTCGTGCCGCCCCGTGCCAGCCATGGCGAGGGGGTGTGGATCACCGCCACCGATGGCAGGCGCTATCTCGACGCCTGCGGCGGCGCGGCGGTCTCGTGCCTGGGGCACGGCGATCCGGCGGTGGTGCGGGCGCTGTCCGACCAGGCGGCGCAACTGGCCTATGCACACACAAGCTTTTTCACCACCGAGGCCGCAGAGGATCTGGCCAACCTGCTGGTGCGCAACGCGCCTGAAGGATTGGGCCGGGTCTATTTCCTGTGTGACGGGTCCGAAGCGATCGAAACCGCAATAAAGATGGCGCACCAATACCACCGCGAAACCGGCGGCGCGGCACGACGCCATGTCATTGCGCGGCAACAGAGCTACCACGGCAACACGTTGGGCGCCCTGTCGGCAGGGGGCAATGCCTGGCGCAGAACCACCTATGATGGTCTGTTGCTGCCCGCCACATCGCATATCGCTCCGTGCTGGGCCTATCGCCACCAGACCCCCGGCGAAAGCGACAGCGACTATGCCGCCCGTGCCGCTGGATCGCTTGAAACCGAGATCCTCAGGCTCGGGCCGGAAAACGTGTCGTGCTTCATCGCGGAAACGGTCGTTGGGGCCACGCTGGGCTGTGTGCCGCCCTCCCCCGGCTATTTCCGCCAGATCCGCGACATCTGCGACCGATACGGCGTCTTGCTGATCCTTGACGAGGTGATGTGCGGCATGGGACGCACCGGCACATTGCACGCCTGCGAACAAGAGGGGATTTCGCCCGATATCCTGGTGGTCGCCAAGGGCCTGGGGGCAGGCTATGTGCCGCTGGGGGCGGTGATATGCAGCGACCGGATCCACGACGCCTTTGTTGACGGATCAGGCAGCTTCACGCACGGGCATACGTTCGTCGGCCATCCGGTGGCCTGCGCCGCAGCCCTCGCCGTGCAGCGCGAAATCGCCTCCAGGGATCTGCTGAACAACGTCCGACTGCGCGGGGCGGAACTGCATGGGGCGCTGGGGGCGCGACTGGCAGTTCATCCGCATGTCGGTGACATCCGCGGGCGGGGGCTGTTCCTTGCGCTGGAATTCGTTGCCGACCGGCAGGACAAGACCCCCTTCGCCCCCGAGCGCCACGTCCATCGCGCGCTGCGCGATGCGGCGTTTCGCAAGGGCCTGCTGATCTATGCGATGGCAGGCACCATCGACGGGCGGCGGGGCGATCATATCCTGCTGGCGCCGCCCTACACCGTGACCACGCAAGAGGTGCAGCAGGTCGCCGACCGTCTCGCAGATGCGGTCACGGAGGTGTTTGCAACCCCATGATATTCTAAGGTTTCATACCCATTCTCATCGGCATAGGCGGGCCTTGTCCATGTCATCCGGGTACGTGGAGCGGGGATCAATGATATGCCTTCGCCGTTCGAAAGCTGACTGCCTGGGTTAATCGGCGCCTACTGCCGGTGACCCGAAGTGCCCGAACACCTGCCGCGCGTTGCAAGTGCCAGGGGGACGACGCCCCAGCCGCCCGGCCCTCCGGCATTTTCACCGACGCGATAGCAGCCAGTTGCGGACGATGGCGACATCCGGCCGGTCCAGACTGGCGGTCGATGTCATCAGGACATAAGGAACACGGATCGGAAAATGAACCTGGAAGGGGTCGACCAACAGCCCCTGCACCAGTTCCTTCTCGATCAGGAAATTGGGGATCAGCGCAAATCCTGCGCCCGCCAGGCTGGCCTCGATCGCGAGCACCGTCAGATTGACCGTCGTGCTGAACCGCAACGGGATACTTCCCATGCCAGCGGCATAGAACCAGCTTTCCCAACTGTCGCCGCTCCATCCCGGTTCCGAGAATTCAACCTTGATGAGCGGATGCTTCAGCAAATCCGCCGGAGTTGGCTGCGGCGGCAACCGGCGCAGGAATTCCGGGGCGCAGACCACCGACAGATGGCCAGCCAGCAACAGTTCCTGCTGCATGTCCTTGCTGGGCGTGTGGTTGTGGTAGATCGCAAGATCGGGGACGGGATCCTGCACATTCCAGCGATGCGGCATCGCCGAGATGCGGATGCCGATTTCAGGATGCGCGTCGTGGAACTGGGCCATCCGGGGCGCCAGCCAACGCATGGCCAGAGAATACTGGCAGCGGATCAGCACCTCGCTTTCCGGCATGGTGGATCGGGCCGAGAACCCGGCGACCGCAAGCTGATCAAAGATCGCACCCAGTTGCCGGGAAAAGCTGCGCCCCCGATCGGTCAACGCGACTCCGTGGGCCTTGCGCTCGAACAACGGCGCGCCGACCCAATCCTCCAGTTGCTTGACCTGATGGCTGATGGCGCCAGGCGTGACGCCCAACTCGGCCCCGGCCCGCACGAAATTCAACTGGCGCGCCGCCGATTCAAAGGCGCGCAGGGCGGTGAGAGGCGGCAGGCGGCGCGTCATTCAGGCTCAATTTTCCTATGCCTAAGATGCAGATATATTGGTTTGCGCCATAGATTTCCAAGTGATCTAACTTTGTCAACGAAAGACATGAGGAAAACTATGCCTAGGACCCGCGCCATTCGCATTGCCCAATCCTATTGCACCGATGGGCGGTTCCTGCACGATCTGGCCCGGCGCGTCGCCATTCCAACCGAAAGCCAGAACCGCGACCGGCTGCCCGACTGCTATCGCTATCTGCGGGAATTTGAACAGGATCTGGCCGCGCTTGGCTTTGCGGGCACCATCATCGACAACCCGACCGCCGAAGGTGGTCCCTGCCTGATCGCGCACCGGATCGAGGATCCGGCGTTGCCGACGCTGCTGATCTATGGGCATGGCGACGTGGTAGCGGGCATGGAGGAGCGCTGGACCGGCGGGCGGACGCCCTGGGCGCTGTCGGTCGAGGGCGACAGGATCTATGGCCGCGGCACCGCCGACAACAAGGGCCAACACACGATTGCCGCGCTTGCGCTGGAAGCGGTGCTGGAGGTCCGGCCCACGCTGGGCTACAATGTGACGTTCTTTATCGAGACATCCGAGGAAACCGGCTCTGCGGGGCTGCATGAGCTGTGTGCACGACACCGCGACCGGCTGACGGCCGATTGGCTGATCGCCTCGGACGGCCCGCGCCTGGACCCCCGGACCCCGACGCTGAAGGGCGGCACGCGGGGCGTTTATACCTTTGACCTGATGTGCGACCTGCGCGAGGGCGCGCACCATTCCGGCAACTGGGGCGGGTTGATCGCCAATCCGGCCACGATATTGTGCAACGCGGTTGCCAGCCTGATTTCCGAACGCGGGCACATCCGGGTGCGTGACGTCGTACCAGCCCAGGTGCCGGCTGCGGTGACACGGGCCTTGCAGGACATCACCGTGCAGAAAACCGCAGATGGCCCCGACCTGGACCCTTGGTGGGGCGAACCCGGCCTGACCCCGGCCCAGCGGGTGTTCGGCTGGACCGCGCTCGAGATCCTGGCCATGACAGCCGGGACACCTGACCTGCCTGTCAACGCAATCCCACCACAGGCCTGGGCGCGGTTGCAGCTGCGCTATACGGTCGATGTGGACCCGGATGTCTTTGAACCCGCGATCCGCGCCTTTCTCGATGCCCGTGGCTTTGGCAATGTGCAGTTCATCAACCAGACCGAACATGACAAATCCGGCGCCACCCGGCTGGAGCCGGATCATCCAATGATGGTCTGGGCTGCCGCCTCGGTCGAGCGGACGACCGGCAAGCGGCCGACGATCCTGCCCAATGCAGGCGGGTCGCTGCCCAACGACTGTTTTGCCAGCCTGCTGGGTATGCCGACCATCTGGGTGCCGCATTCCTATTGGGGCTGCAACCAGCACGCCCCCGACGAACACCTTCTGATGCCGCTGGCCGCAGAGGGGCTGGGCATCATGGCGGGACTGTTCTGGGATTTGGGCAGCACCCCACCCCCCGCCACCCCCCGCCAGGCCAGGGCAACGGCCCCCGCCTGAAGCATCCGTCCATCGGGCAACCCATCGCCGCGCCGGGCCTCCGGCGGCACAAGCACGCAAGACCTGCGGGCGCAGGCCAAGTCCGCCTACCATCAACAAGCCAGCCGGGCGAACCGGCACAACAGGGAGACCAAGAATGCGAACGATCCTGATCTCGACACTCATGCTGGGGATGCTGGGCGCCCCGGCCACCGCACAGACCATCGTCGCGTCGATCGCGCAGGATGTGCGCAGCACAAACCCCGGCGTGAACCGCGATGATACGACCGACGGCGTGGTTCTTCATATGGTCGAGGGGCTGGTTGGCTACCGCGAGGATGGCTCGGTCGGCCCGCTGCTGGCCAAGTCGGTCGAGATGTCGGCCGACGGGCTGACCTATACGTTTCCCCTGCGCGACGGCGTGACCTTCCACAATGGCGCCAGCCTGACGGCCGAAGACGTGCTGTGGAACTGGGCGCGCTATATGGACCCGGCGACGGAATGGCGCTGTCTGGCAGAGTTCGACGGCCGCAACGGCGTCAAGGTCGAAGATATTTCCGCCCCCGACCCCATGACCATCGTCATGCGCATCAACAAACCGAACGCTGTGTTCCTGGACGCGCTGGCGCGCACCGACTGCGGCATGGCAGGGATCCTCCACCCCGACTCGCTGGCCGCCGATGGCAGCTGGGACCGACCGATCGGCACCGGCCCTTACAAGTTCGCGGCCTGGAAGCGTGGCGAATCTTTCGAAATGGTGGCCTTTGACGGCTATGTCTCGCCCCCCGGCGACAAGCCCGATGGCTATGTCGGGGCCAAAACCCCCCGCGCCGAAGCGATCCGCCTGCATGTGATCAGCGACCCCGAAACGATCAAGGCCGGGCTGCTGTCGGGCACGCTGGATTTGGCCGCCGTGGCCAGCACCGATGTGCCGATGTTCCGCAGCAACACGGATTTCAACGTGGCCGACTCGATGGATGCCTCCAAACACACGCTGTCGTTGCAGACCGCCGACCCGCTGATGTCGAACGTCGCGCTGCGTCAGGCCATCGCGGCGGCCATCGACCTGCCGATGCTGGTGGCACAAGTGACAAACGGTATGGGCCAGCCCAATGCCTCGGCCGTGTTCCCGCAGTCGATGTATTACAGCGACATCCAGAAACAGCAGTTCGGCCATGATCCGGCCCGCGTGCGCGACCTGTTGGCCGAGGCGGGCTACAAGGGCGAGCCGATCACCATCATCGCCAACAAACGCCCGACCACGCCCAGTTTTGAAACTGCGGTCGTCGCTCAGGCGATGATGCAGGCCGCCGGGATCAATGCCAAGATCGAGGTGATGGAATGGGCGACCCAGCTGAGCCGCTACTTTTCGGGCAACTATCAGATGATGTCGTTTTCCTATTCGTCGCGGTTCGATCCGGCGCTGAGCTTTGAACAGTTCTCGGGGCCGTTTGACGGCAAGTCCGGCAAGGTCTGGCACAACCCCGAGGCGCTGGCCCTGATCGACGAGGTCAAGGCCGTATCCGACCCCGCCCGCCGTCAGGCCATCTTTGATGCGCTGCATCAGATGTATCTGAACGATGTGCCGATGATCATCTACAGCAACGGCCTGAACGACATTGTCACCAGCGCGCGCCTGACCGGCGATGTGTCGTGGCAATCCAAGCTGCGGCTGTGGGAAGTGACGAAACAATAATCGCCTGTCAGGCAGAGAATAATGCTCAAATTCGCACTGTCCCGTCTTGCGGCAGCGATACCGACGCTTCTGATCGTGTCGGTATCGGTCTTCTGCCTGATCCGGCTGATCCCCGGCGACCCCGCATCGCTGATGCTGGGCGATCTGGCCGATGCGGCCAGCCTGGCCGATCTGCGCGCTCGGCTGGGGCTGGATGAACCCATCCACGTCCAGTTCGGCATCTGGATCGGCAATGCCCTGACCGGCGATCTGGGCCGGTCGATCACCAGCCAGCAGGAGGTTCTGCCCCTGTTGCTGGCCCGGCTGGCGGTCAGCGCCGAGATCGTGCTGATCGCCGTGGTTCTGGCGGCCATCGTCGCGGTTCCGCTGGGAATGGTCGCAGCGTGGCGACAGGGCGGGATGATCGACCTTGCGCTGGTCGGCACGGCCACGCTGCTGCTGTCTATCCCCGCCTTCTGGATGGGCTTGCTGCTGCTGTTGCTGTTCGTGCTGCATCTGGGTTGGCTGCCTCTGATCGGCTATGTGCCGATCCGGCAGGATTTCACGCAAGGGTTGCTTTATGTGATCCTGCCGGTCGCCACGCTGTTCCTGCACGAGGTGGGCGTGATCCTGCGCATGTCGCGCGCCTCTACGCTGGAGATCCTGCGGCTGGACTACATCCTTCATGCCCGTGCCAAGGGGCTGTCGGAACCGGCCATCCTGTGGCGCCATGCCTTTCGCAACGCGTTCGGCCCGACCTGGACCCTGCTGGGGATCATCCTGGGCAACCTGCTGGGCGGGGTTGCGGTGATCGAGACGGTGTTTGCCATTCCCGGTCTGGGGCGGCTGCTGATCGAGGCAATCTTTGCGCGGGATTACCCGGTGATCCAGGGATGCCTGCTGTTGATCGCGACGATGTATGTGTTGGTCAATCTGGTGGTTGACCTGCTGTATCCCCTGTTCGACCCACGGGTGACCGCACAATGAAAGATATTTCACCTGGCGCCCTTTGCGGCGCGGTGCTGACTGGTGGCCTGCTGGCCGTCGCGCTGCTGGGCGCGGTCTGGACACCGTTTGACCCGATGGCGCTGAACTTTGCCGCCCGGCTGGCTGCCCCGGATGCGGTGCATTGGCTGGGCACCGACGAATTCGGGCGCGACGTGCTCAGCCGCCTCTTCGCCGGTGCCACGACCAGCGTGTGGATCAGCTTTGTCACCGTCGCGCTGGCCGTTTCGGCGGGCACGCTGATCGGGGTTATCTCGGGCTATTTTCGCGGCTGGACCGACCGAGTGCTGATGATGCTGAACGATGCGCTGCTGGCCTTTCCGGGCATCCTGCTGGCGCTTGGCCTGCTGGCGATCTTTGGCGCCAACCAATACGGCATCGTGCTGGCGCTGGGGCTGGGCTATACCCCCACCGTGGTACGGATCGTGCGGGGCACGGTGCTGTCACTGCGCGAACGCGAGTTCATCGAGGCGTCGCGCGTGATGGGCAACTCCGATACCTACACCATGCTGCGCCATATCCTGCCCAACTGCATTGCCCCGCTGACGGTGCTGGCCACGTCGATGTTCGGCTGGGTTTTGCTGGCCGAAAGCGCGCTCAGCTTTCTGGGGCTGGGCGTGCCGCCGCCGGAACCCACCTGGGGCAACATGCTGGCCAGCGGTCGCCCCTTCATCTCGCAGGCCGTGTGGCTGGCGATATTCCCCGGTCTGTGCATCTCGTTCACGCTGCTGGGCGTGAACCTGCTGGGCGATGCGCTGCGCGACCGGCTCGACCCAAGAATGAGGCGCTGATCATGCAGAAAATTCCGCATGTCCTGGACGTTCGCGGACTGTCGCTCGAGGCGGGCCGGACCGGAATCCGGATCCTCCGCAACATCAGCTTTGACGTGCGCCCCGGCGAGATTGTCGGCATCGTCGGGGAATCCGGGTCGGGCAAGTCCATGGCGGCCCGTGCGGTCATGGGGCTGAACCCGCCGGAAATCCGCCAGACCGCCGGTGCCATCAATTTCGAGGGGCGCGACGTCGGCATCCTGGCCAAACGCGATCTGCGCGCCCTGCGCGGGGCCCGGATCGGCATGGTGTTCCAGGAACCGATGACATCGCTGAACCCGTCGATGACCATCGGCCAACAGCTTGAGGAAGGGCTGCGCCTGCATGTCAAGACCACGCGTCAGGACCGGCAGGACCGGATCCTGCAGATCCTTGATCAGATCGGCCTGACCGATCCCAAGGCCGCGCTGGCCGCGATGCCTCACCATTTTTCCGGCGGGATGCGGCAGCGGATCATGCTGGCCTCGGTCATGCTGCTGAAACCCGCGCTGCTGATCGCCGATGAACCGACAACCGCGCTGGATGCCGTGATCCAGCGCGACGTGCTGGAACTGATGGTCAGTCTGACGCGTGAAAGCAACACGGCCGTGCTGATGATCAGCCACGACCTTGCGATGGTGGCCAGCTATTCCGACCGCGTGGTCGTGATGGCGCAAGGCGAGGTGGTGGAACAGGGCGCAACCAGCCAATTGCTTGCCGCACCCCGGCATCCTTATACGCAAAAGCTGTTGTCCGCGCTGCCCCGTCGTGCAGCTGCGCGGGTCATTCCAGCCGCATCCGTTCCGCGCGTCGAGGTCCGGGGGCTAGTCGTCGACTATCCCGGCCGTGGCGGACTGTTGCGCCGTGGGGCCCCCAAGCGGGCGTTGAATGGCATCGACCTGTCGGTGCAACCCGGCGAGATTCTGGCCGTCGTCGGCGGGTCGGGGTCGGGCAAGACGACGCTGGGCCGGACCATCGCCGGTCTGATCGCCCCCACCGCCGGCGAAATCCGGTTCAACGGGGCGCCAGTCGGCACCGCGCGCACCAGCGACCGCGCCTATCGGCTGAACTGCCAGATGGTGTTTCAAGACCCCTATTCATCGCTGGATCCGCGCATGACCATTGGCGCGCTGGTGGCCGAGGCGCTGCGCCATACGCCTGGCCTGTCCGCGCAGGCCCGCCATGCGCGGGTCGGTGAGGCCCTGGACGAGGTCGGCCTGTCCGCGGATTTCGCGCCCCGTTATCCGCACCAGTTGTCGGGCGGTCAACGGCAGCGCGTCGCCATTGCCCGCGCCATCGCCGCGCGTCCGCAGTTCGTGATCGCGGATGAACCCGTCTCGGCGCTGGATGTGACGGTTCGCGCGCAGGTGCTGCACCTGTTTGCCGATCTGCAACGTCGCCACGGGTTTTCCTGTCTGTTCATCAGCCACGATCTTGCCGTGGTCGAACAGATTGCCGACCGGGTGGTCGTCATGGCGCAGGGGCGGGTGATAGAACAAGGCAGCCGCGATGCCATCTTCGACACCCCGCGCGAGGGGTATACCCGCGACCTGCTGCGCGCGATCCCGACGCTGTTCCCGACCGAACAGGGTGGGGTCCGGCCCGGATGGCGGCTGGCCTCCGGCGCCTGAACCGCCTGCATCCCCATGATCCGGCCCGGCGGCGGCCCGTATTCTGTCTCAGGAGACCACCGTGACCCAACCCGAAGACATCGTGGACTTTCACGACCCCGACACCGGCCTTGTCGGCTGTATCGTGCTGCACTCCACTGCACTGGGGCCAGCGGCGGGTGGTTGCCGCTTGTGGCAGTATGCCGATCCGCAGGCGATGCGCGCCGATGCCATGCGGCTGGCGGAAGGCATGAGCTACAAGAATGCGCTGGCCGGTCTGCCGATGGGTGGCGGCAAAGCGGTCATCCGGCGCCCTCCCGGCCACTTCAACCGTGAGGCTCTGTTTCGCGCATTCGGCCGCGTGGTCGATGGGCTGGGCGGGCGCTACATCACCGCCGAAGATGTTGGAACCTCGGTCGAGGACATGCTGGCCGTTGCCAGTTCCACCCGGCATGTGGCGGGCCTGCCTGCGGATGGCCCCGGCCCTGGGGGCGACCCGTCGCCCTGGACGGCGCAGGGGGTATTTGTGTCGATGCGCGCCAGTGTGCAGCGGCGGTTGGGCACAGATCTTGCAGGCTGTGTGGTGGCCATCCAGGGGCTTGGCCATGTCGGCAGCGCGCTGGCGGATCTGCTCCATGCCGCCGGGGCCCGGCTGGTGGTGGCCGATCTTTCCGACGCCCACGTCCGCCAGGTCGCAGCGCGCACCGGCGCGCGGATCGTTCCCCCGGACCGCATCCACGCGACCGAGGCGCATGTCTTCGCCCCCTGTGCGTTGGGGGCCGTGATCCACGCGGGCACCATCCCGGAACTCCGGGCCAAGGTGATCTGCGGGGCCGCCAACAATCAATTGGCCACACCGCAGGACGGCGCCCGGCTGGCCGCGCGCGATATCCTCTACGCCCCGGACTATGTGGTCAACGCTGGTGGGATCATCAACGTCGCAGGTGAACATCTCGGCTGGTCCGCAGACCAGACCCGCAGCCGCGTTCTGGAAACGGCCGGGAGGTTGGATCAGGTGTTCAGGTTTGCGGATACTGCCGGGGTGGCCCCGGACGTGGCCGCCGATGAACTGGCACGGGCGGCGATTGGTGCCGCAGCGCAGATCGTGCAGGCTCCGGCCTAGACGTTCAGTCACATGCACGGCGGATAAGGCCAGCGCGCCGCTTGCCTTCAGCCATATCGACGATCTCGCCCTGCGACAGGATACCCAGCTCACCACCGGCCTTGACGCCGTATCCGGGCAAGGGATACCGCGATCCTTTGATCGCCGCCCATCCTCGGGGGGTTCCAACCGAGTGTTGGCAGCCCCCAAGCGATACGGGCGCGACCGTCCCGGCTACATCCGCATCAGCAGGCCACCATCAACGGGAACTTCAATCCCGGTGATATAGCTGGCCGCATCCGACAGCAGGAACAGCGCAGCGTTTGCCATGTCCTGCGGCGTGCCTATGCGCCCCAAAGGCGCATAGGCCGCGACTGCCTTCAGCGTCTCGTCACTGTCCCAGCGCGCCTGAAGCGGGGTCGCCGTCATCCCTGGACAGATCGCGTTGGACCGGATCCCCTCGGCGGCCAGTTGCATGGCAAGGGATTTCGACAGCGCACAAAGACCCGCCTTCGAGGCCTGATAGGCATCCTGAGGGTTCGGGTCGCCACGATACCACTGAATGGTCGAGAAATGCACCATCGCCGCGCCACGCCCGGTCTTGCGCATGAAGGGCACGGCGGCCCGCGCGGTCAGCGCCGGGGCGGTCAGGTTGATTGCCAGAACCTTGTCCCAGGTCTCCATATCCATTTCAAGCACCGAGCGGTCACGGCCGAACCACAGCACGCCCGCGACATTGGCCAGATAATCGATGCTGCCCCGCACAGCACCCGCCTGCGCAATTGTGCGCGCGACAAAGCCAGCATCGGCCAGATCGCCGACGCAATAGGTCAGCCGATCACCATACCCGACCAGGCTTTCGGGTTGCGGCTTGAGGTCAATGGCAGTTACCGCTGCGCCAGCCTCCAGCAAGGCACGGGCAATGGCTTCGCCCATACCGCCACCAGCCCCGGTCACGACGGCATGTCGCCCGGAAAAGTCATATGTGATCATCTTGTAACTCCCGGAGGCCCGTTACTGCGGCGCCTTTATTCCTTGATTGCTGCGAGCCTAGCGCGTTTCGAAACGGAATCAAGCCAAAATAGAAAAAAGTTGCCAAAATAGAAAATCTCTGGTTGGAGTGACGAAGTATGCAAGTTCAGCAGGGCCCTCACACATGTCTCAGAACAGGTTTTCCGTAATCTCGCCGGTCGATGGATCGCTTTACCTGGAACGTCCTTTTGCATCGGAAGCGGAAATTTCGACGCGGTTGGCGGCAGCCCGCGCGGCGATGTCGGTATGGCGGCGCGTGCCGCTGGCCGAACGCAGCGCAATCTTGCTGCGCTTTGGCGCCGAAATGCGGGCACGCGCGGCGGCATTGGCCGAGGCCGTCACCTGGGGGATCGGGCGCCCGGCCTGGCAGGCAGACGAAACTCCGCGGCTTGCGCTGATCGGCGAACTGCTGACTGCGGCGGCAAGTGGCACGCTGGCCGATGCCGAATTTGAAACAGACACCGGAATCCGCCGCTTTACCCGCCCGGTCGCAAGCGGTCTGCATCTGTCGATCTGCGCCTGGAACTATCCGACAGCAATGCTGGGATATCTGGTCAGCCAGCCGCTGCTGGCGGGCAACGTGGTGATCCTGAAACACTCGCCCCAGGTTCCCGTCATCGCCGAACTGGCCGAAGAGGCATGGCTGGCCGCCGGGGGCCTTGCAGGGGCGTTCCAATGCCTGCACCTGTCGCATCCGGATGCCGAACGGCTGATCGCGGCCGGCAGCTTCCAGGCGGTCAACTTCATTGGCTCGGTCGCAGGGGGCAAACGGGTTCATGCTGCGGCCGGTGGCACCATGACCAGCGTACATCTGGAGCTGGGAGGCAAGGACCCCACCTACATCCGCGCCGATGCCGATATCGACCGTATCGTCGGCGATATTGCCGAAGGCTGTTTTTCGAATGCGGGGCAAAGCTGTTGCTCGGTCGAGCGCATCTATGTCGATCAGCAGATCGAAGGTCGGTTCACCGAAGCGTTGCTGGCCGAGGCCGCAAAATGGACCATTGGCCATCCGGTGCGGGACAAGGCAATGCTCGGGCCGGTGGTCAGTGCCGCCGCCGCAGGGCGGATCCGGGGCCAGATTGATGCCGCGCTGGCGGCGGGCGCACGGGGACTGTTGACGCCGACCAGCGATCTGGGCGCCGCCTATGTGCCCGCGACGGTGCTGGCGGGTCTGAATCACCGGATGTCGATCATGCGCGACGAGCTTTTCGGTCCCGTGGCCTGCATCCAGGCGGTTTCGGGTGATCAGGAGGCGATCGCGCTGATGAACGATTCCAGCTACGGGCTGGCCGCAGGGATCTGGACATCGGACATCGCGCGCGGGATCGAACTGCTGGACGAGGTCGAGGCCGGCACGGTGTATCTCAATCGCTGCGATCATGCCGACCTGTATCTGCCGTGGGGCGGGGTAAAGGAGTCGGGGCTTGGCCGGACCAATGGCCGGGTTGGCTTGCTGGAAACAACGGCGGCCAAGGCTTTTCACATCCGCACTTTGGAATGACCATGAATCTGCACAGGGATCAGGTCGCGCGACTGGCCGCCGATGCCGTCGAGACCCTGCACAGCGACAGCAGCAGCCCGCTGCTGTTACTCTGCGAACATGCCGGGGCGGTGATACCGGCGCCCTGGGGCACCCTGGGTCTGGATCCCGCATTCCTGACAACGCATTACGCGTGGGATCCCGGTGTCGATGGGCTTACGCGCGATCTGGCCGCACGGCTGACGGCGACGGCCGTGCTGACGCGCTACTCCAGGATCTTCACCGACTACAACCGCCATGCAGACGATTGGGATCACATGCGCCCGGATCTGGGCGGCATTCCGGTGCCCGGCAACCTGGCCATCAGCGGGGCAGAGCGTGCACTGCGCCGCGCCATTGCCGTAGCCCCGGTCGATCAGGCCATTCATCAGGCCCTGGACGGACGACACGCCATCGTTTCGGTGCATTCCTTTACGCCCGTCATGGCCGGGCAGCATCGCCCGGTCGATATCGGCGTGCTGTGGCGCGAGGAGACAGCCTTTGTCCGGGCAACGCTGGAGGGTTTGCACCGGCGCGCGCCGGCACTTGGGCTCCGGATCGGCAACAACGCACCCTATGACTGGCGCAAGGTCGAAGCCTACAGTCTGGACGCCCATGGCTTGAAGCGCGGTCTGCCTTGCCTCTATCTGGAGATCAACAATGCCCTGTTTGCGACCCGGACCGCCGAGACGCTGGCGCCGCTGCTGGCCGATGTGATGACCGAGGCTCTGGGCAAGGTTCTGGAAGCTGGCGCAGGATAGCAAACTGCGGCAACGACCGGCTGACACGGCGATGCCCAGACCCTATAGTGTCGCCGATAGGGCAGAAGGAAATGGAATGGTCTTGGACGAAGGTGTTGCTGGAGATCTTGGCGGGGCCATACGGCAGACCCGCAAACGGCTGAACCTCTCTCTGAAGGAACTGAGCGAACGCTCGGGCCTGACGGTTTCCCAGCTTTCCAAGCTTGAAAACGGCAAACAGCGGATTTCGGTCGATCTGGCGTTGAAGATCGCCGGGGTGCTGCATGTGCCGGTAACCTCGTTCCTGTCGGCGCCCAGCGTGCGGCCGCTGGCGCGGCGCTCGATCGTTCGGGCGGGCACCGGAACCCGGCATGAAACGCGCGGCATGGTGTTCGAAGTGCTCAGCAGCGACTTCCGCGACAAGAGCAACCTGTTCTGGAACGTCACGGTGACCGGCCGTTCGCTGGAGGAAACCGGCGGCTGGCGATCCCATGCAGGCGAGGAGTTTCTCCAGATCCTCTCGGGGAGCCTGATCCTCTATACCCAGCATTACGAACCGCTTTTGCTCGAAACCGGCGACAGCATCCTGTTCGACGGCGAAATGGAGCATGGCTATGTTTGCCACGGCGACGCGCCCACGCTGCTGTTCATGTCGAATTCCGTGCGCCAGTCGATACCCGCCAGCTTTCCGACCGCCGGATCTTAAGCGCGGCACCTGCTGATCGCCTAGGCCCGGATGCTGGCGGCGCGGCCCGCCGGAACGGTCGGGCCGCAGATTGCTCAGACAAAGTACCGCTGCCACTCGAAGTCGGTGATCCGCTGCGCGGCCCAGGTTTCATAGGCGGCAATCTCGTTGCGCCGGCTGTCCGCATAGTGATCGACAAAGGTGTCGCCAAACGCCGCACGACAAAAATCGGATGCTGCGAAATCCGCGATGGCGGCCGCCAGCGTCGATTGCAGCGGCTCGGCCGCCAGCGCCATCCCCGGCGAAACCGGCAGCGGTGCAATGCGGTTCTCGATCCCGTCCGCTCCTGCGGCCAGCATGGCGGCAAGGGTCAGATAGGGGTTGATGTCGGCCCCTGGCACCCTATGTTCGAAGCGGCAGGCGCTTGGGGTCGGCGTGGTGATGGCACGGATCGCAGCTGTGCGATTCTCGTATCCCCAGGACACATCCGTGGGCGACCATGCGCCCCGGTCGAACCGGCGATAGGAATTCAGCGTCGGGCGGAACATCACATGGGTGTCACGCATGTGGCGCAGCATACCGCCAAGGAAGTGCTGACCAACCTCGGACAGCGCATTCAACCCTGCCGCCAGTACCGGCGTATCGCCTTGCCACAGGCTGACATGGTGATGCGCCCCGCACGCACTTTCCTTGCCAGGTGGCTGAAATCGGGTCATGAACGTGGCGACCAGCCCGCGCTCGGCGCAAAGCTCGCGCAGATGCAATTTGGCGCGCATGGCATCATCCGCCGCCTCGACCGCCGGTTTCGGGGTCAGCGCGAACTCATACATCCCATAGCCATACTCGGTGACAAACGACGCGACACCGATGCCGAGCATGTCCATCCGGCGCATGAATTCTGCCACAAGATCCTGATAGTCTCCGCTGCGCACTAGGTCATAGTTGACCAGCGAATGGCCCCAGGGCTGCAACTCGCGGTAACGCCCCTGCTGCATCAGGGCATGATCGGCATGGAAGATGCCGAACTCATATTCCAGTGCGACCCGCGCCTCATACCCCAGCGCACGCAGCCGGTGATCCGCCGCCTGCAACGCGTGGCGCGGATCGACCGCACAGGGGGTGCCGTCCAGCATGTAACCGTTCATGATGATCGAGGCAGTGTCCCGCCGCCAGCCATGGTGCCGGATGCTGCCCGGATCGGCCAGAGCCTGGATATTGGGGTAGCCGTTGTCATCCGATGCCAGCACAGAGGCAAAGGCGGTATCGCCGATTGGCTGCCCATCCCCATGTGAGACGCAATAGAGGATCCCGTTCAGCGCATCCCCCGTGGCCGAAAGTTTCAGCGGCGAAATCTTGGAGCGGAACCCGCCCGCAATATCAACCATGTGGGAGTGAAGAAAGGTGACACCGGCGGCCTTCAGTTTTCTGTACTGCGCCTCGTATTCCGGCGCCCAGGCCGCTGCCTGTTCGGCAAGTTGCATTCTCGTTCCTCCTGTTATCGCTTGCGTGTCGGGGCGGTCCGTAACCACCTGGACAAAAAGTCATCGGCTTCCTGATGGCCCAGAAGGCCCTGAGGGCGCAGCGCCATGCACAGGACGATCACCGCCCCCAACGCGACCCCCGACAACCCAAGCAGCGTGGGCGTGGTATAGCCGCCGATGGTGATCCCGGATTCGACAGTGCGGATCAGTTCCAGCACCACCGACAGGATCACCGCGCCTGCCACCGCCCCCGAGACGCTGCCCATACCGCCCAGGATCAACATGGCCAGAGTCAGCATGACCTGTTGGAAATAGAACAACCGCGGGCTGATCGTGCCGCTGACCACCGCAAAGAGCACACCGGCAAGCCCACAAATCAACGCTGACAGAATCCAGGCACGCCGCCGCAGCGCCCGGCTGTCGATGGCGATGGAGTCTGCCGCCATCTGGTCTTGCGCGCTGGCACGCAACTGCAAGCCTCCGGGGCTGTCGCGAAACAGCCGGGCAATGAGGATCACCACGACAGCCGCCAGCAGAACACCGGGCAGGCCCACCAACTTGGGAATCCCGAAAAAGGCCTGGTTGCCCTTGAACAGTGCAGGCCAGTGCAGGAATACGGAATGCACCACGATCAGAAAGGCCAGGCTGACGATGGTCGCCGCAATTCCCGACAACCGCGCGATCACCCGCGCCGTGGTCCAGGCGATCACCCACACCACCCCCAACGCCAGCAGCCCGCCGGGAAACCAGTGCAATTCCACCGCAGACAGACCAAAGGGCGCATTGGGGATCGACAGTTTCTTCATCGCCAGCGGCGTGGTCAAAATGGCCATACCATAGGCCCCCAGGCCGACAAAGGCACTGTGACCCAGATGCACGATGCCGGAATTGCCGGAATAGACCTGCAAGCCCACCACGATCATCAGATTGATCAGCGCCATGGTCGTCAGGTGCTGCACCCAGCCCGGCGCCGCCAGCAGCACGGCCAGGCCGATAAGCACCACGGGCAGAGCGGTCAGCGCGCCACCGGCCAGGCCCCGCGCCCACCAACGCAGCGGTCGGGCGATGGGGGCGACGGATTGAACGGTCATCATCAGAATTCCTTGTCGCCCAGATCACGCCGCGACCCGAACAGGCCCTCTGGCCGGTAGACCAGGATCAGCGTGACGATCACATAGGTCAGTGCCTCTTTCAGGCCGCCCATCTCCTGCGGCAACAGGACCAGCAGCCCGACCTCGATAAACCCCAGCAACATCCCGCCAGCCGCAGCACCGAACAGCGACCCGAACCCGCCGATCACGCAGGCGACAAAGGCCTTGAGCACCAAGGAAAACCCCATGTCGGGCGTGACACCGCCCCGCCGCGCCAGGATGAATACGCAGGCGATGCCCGCCAATGCGCCCGAAATCACAAAGGCCGCCGCCACAACGCGATTGGCCTGGATCCCCATCAGCCGCACAGTGGCGAAATCGCGCGACGCGGCACGCATCGCAATCCCCAGCGACGAGCGCCCCAGAAAGCCCCCCAGTGCCAGCATCGCCAACAGCGCGACGACCAGTTCCATCACCTGCAAGGACGAGACCGCCCAAGGCCCGATATGCCAGGTTGCATTCAGCCCGTTGAGTGCCGGAAAGGCCTGGGGCCGGGGCGAGATCAGCAGTTGGAACAGGTTCTGCAACACGATGCTGACGCCAAAGGCCGTCAGCAATCCGGTCGTGACCGGCGCATTGCGCACCGGGCGAAAGGCCACCCGCTCTAGCGTGACCGAAACCGCGATAGCCGCAGCAATCGCCAGTCCGATCACCAACAGCGGCGCACCAAGGCCAAGCCCCGCGAACAGCAGCGCCGCATAGGCAGAGGCGGCGATCACCTCGCCATGGGCAAAGTTCACCAGACCCATGATCGAGAATACCACGGCCAGGCCCAGGGCGATCAATGCGTATTCCGCACCGAAGGCCAGGGCGTTCAGCAGTTGCTGGATCAGATATTCCGTCATCACGCCCCGCCCAGATAGAGTTTCATCACATCGGTGCCCGCCAGATCCCGTGGTGTGCCGCGATAGCTGATCCGGCCCGACGCCAGCACGCAGACCTGATCGGCAAATCGCATCGCCTGCGCGGCATTCTGTTCCACCAGGATCACCGTAAGCCCCTCGGACTTCAGTTGGCCGATGAGGTCGAAGATCCGCGTGACGATCAGCGGCGCCAACCCGAGCGACGGCTCATCCAGCAACAGCACACGCGGGCGCGACATCATGGCCCGCGCGATTGCCAGCATCTGTTGTTCGCCGCCCGACAGGGTACCGGCAGGCTGGCCGATGCGTTCGGCCAGCACCGGGAACAGCGTCAGGTACCGTTCGGTATCCGCGCGCACCCCGGCCTTGTCGCGCCGCAGTGCCGCCCCGAGCCGCAGGTTCTCGGCCACAGTCAGATTGACAAAGATCCGCCGGCCCTCTGGCGCCACGGCAATGCCGCGGGCGATACGCTCTTCGACCGACAGGCGCGAGATATCCTCGCCCCCCAGAGTGATGGTTCCAGTCGCGGGAACAAGCCCGTTGATCGCCCCGATGGTCGAGCTTTTGCCAGCACCGTTCGGACCCAGCAGGGCGATCAGCTCGCCCTGCCCGACGGCCAGTTCCAGGTCAAGAACCGCCCGGACTGGCCCATACCGGACCGAAACCTTGTCCAGGTGCAGCATTTCGGTCACAGGTCAGCGCCAGTCCGGCACAAAGGCCGGGACACGATCCTGCAGGACCACACGTTTGCCATTGCGAAACCCGATGACCGGAACCGTCTTGACCGGGGCGCCACCGTTTTCGGCGTAAGAGATCACCTCTGCGGTGATGCCGGGGTTTCCACCCTCGGCCCGTAGTGCCTGCCGGATCGCAACCGGATCGACAGACCCGGCACGCATCGCCGCAGCATGGGTCTGCAACACCATATCGGCGCCAAGCGCGTCAAAAATCCCCTGCACCGCAAAGCCCTTGCTGCGGCAATCCGCCAGAAAGTCATCAATCCGCCCGCCGGTGCCGGTTGGGCCATGGGTGCCGAAGATCACCTGCTCCAGCGTTGCCGGGTCAGTCACCGTGCCCTCCAGCGACGGGTCGTCGAACCCGTCAGACCCGATCACAAGGCCGTTGAACCCATTGGCCCGCAACTGGCGAATGAGGATACCGATATCGGGCAACACGGACGAGATCATCACCGCGTCAGGCGCTGGCGACATCGCACGGATCTGCGCGATCTGTGGCGACCAGTCGCTGGTTCCGATGCTGTGGCTCAACCGGCCGCTGACCGTGCCGCCCAGATGTTCGAAGCTCTGGCCGAACCATTCAGGCAGCATCTCGGACCAGGATCCGGCATCCGCCGATTTCAGCAAGACGACATTGCGGGCACCGGCGGCATAGGCGGCCTCGGCCGTTGCGGCGCCGTTCACCGGGTCGGGCACCGCACCGGCGATGAAATTCTCGAAACCCGCGATCTGCATCTCGACCTGGGTATTCGGGGCCGAAAACACCGTGGCCCCCGTGGCCTCGGCAATCTGGGCAATGGGGATCAGCGAATCCGGGAACGGGATACCCGTGACGACCTGTGCGCCGCGATCAAGAAACTTCTGGGCGATGGTCACCGAAAGCTGAGGCTCCGACCGGGTATCCTCGATCATCAACTCGATCTTCGGTCCCTGACCGGCAGCATTCAGCCTGTCGGCCATGCAGCGTGCGCCCTCGACCTCGGCATAGGGCGCATAGGCCCCGGTCAGCGATGCCGCAATGCCGATGCGGAGATCGTCGGCGATGGCGGCGGCCGGCAGCGCCAGTGTCATCGCCACGCCAAGGCCCGTGCGTTTCATGGTCTTCATCCTCTATCCTCCGAGTTCGACAGCGGGTGTTGCGCCGGTCCCGGTTCCGGGGCCAACATAGACTTCGATCACTTTGGGATTGCGCCAGACAGCGGCGGGTGCCCCGCTTGCAATCAGTCGGCCCTGGTCCATCACGAACAGGCGGTCGCAGACGTTGTTGATGAAGGTCAGGTCGTGATCGATCACCACCACCCCGATACGGGTAAGGTCGCGCAGGCGCGTGATGATCTGATGCAGCCGATCGGATTCTTCATCGTTGAGGCCGGCGGCTGGTTCATCCAGCAACAGGATGCGCGGACCCGTGGCCATGGCGCGGGCGATCTCCATCCAACGCCGCGTGCCATAAGGCAGCGCACCGGCCGCATCTGACATGCGATCCGCCAGCCCGAAGGTTTCCAGCAGCGCGTCGACGCCAAGCATGGGCGGCCCATCTCTGCGCAACTGGCGGGCGCGCAGGCTGGCGACCTCGATGTTCTGGCGCACCGTCAGGTCGCGGAACACCCGCAGGTTCTGAAAGGTCCGGGCAATGCCGCTCGCCGAGATGTGCTGCGGCGTGCGGCCCTGAAGCAGCGCGCCGTCCAGCACCACCTGGCCCGCATCAGGCGCAAGAAATCCGCTGATCACATTGACCAGTGTCGATTTTCCGGCACCGTTCGGACCGATAAGGCCGATGACCTCGCCACTGGCACAATCCAGTGCCGCATCGGCAAGCGCCTGCACGCCCCCGAAGGACTTGTGAATTCCTGAAACGGACAGCACGGCCCGACACCTTTCCCTGTTGCACCCGGTCTTGGGCCAGGCTGCATTGACTGAAACGTTACCGAAGTTTGGTCTTGGGGCAACACAAATTTTCCCAAACGGAGAATTTTTTCCAAATGCGAAAACTTCGCCCAGGGCGTCTGCCCGTCTGCATACAGGCGTGACCCAACCCCTGGACTGCCTCCGCGCCTGATCGGCAAGACGGGTGGTGATGCGCGGACAACCATGGTCCAGAAGCGTGGATCGACCAGATCTTCACGCTGACCGACGGATCAGGCCGCACCAGATCCAAGGCGCTGGCCGCATCAGGGCAGCGGAATATCCGCAGATGGCCGTCAAGATTCCCGCAAAAGCAGCGCAGGCCGCAACAGGCGCCTCGCCGGTGCCGGTTCGGCTTGACCTCGGGGGGTGCAGGCGTCATGCCTCGGAAAGGATAAGGGAGGGACCATCATGACGCATCCGTTCAATCGCCGTCACATGCTGCTTGCCGGGGCCGCGCTGGCCATGGCGGCCGCGACCGGCAGCGCCACGGCACAATCCTGGCCGACAGCACCAGTCCATATCATCGTCGGCTTTCCGGCAGGTTCGTCGCCCGACACCCTGGCCCGCCTGGTCGCCGAACCGCTGGCCGCCAGGCTGGGCCAGCCGGTCGTCGTCGAGAACAAGGCCGGTGCCGGGGGCGTGATCGGCGTGCAGCAGATGCTGCTGGCCAAGGATGGCCATACATTCGGCGCCACGATCAACGGCCCGCTGACCACCTCGCCCCGACTGATCAAGGATATCGGCTATGACGTTGCCGCCGACATCACCGGCATTGCCCTGACCGCGACCAGCCCGCTGGTTCTGGCGGTTTCCGCCGATAATGCGGCCAGCACTCTGCAAGACTTCATCGCCGCCGCCAAGGCAGATCCTGGTGCCATGACCTATGGATCGGTGGGCCAGGGCTCGGGCGCGCATCTGTCGATGGAGCTGTTCCTTGACACTGCCGGGCTGGAAATGCTGCACGTGCCCTTCACCTCCTATGCCGAGGTCACGACCTCGATCATGGGGGCCGAGATCGACGCAGGTTTCATGGCACCCTCTGCCGCGATGGGCCATGTGCAGGCGGGCAAGATGAAGATGCTGGGCATCACCTCTGCCGAGCCCTTCCCGCAGGTGCCTGATGTGCCGGTCATCGCAGGCCAGGACGGAATGCCCGCCGACTACCGGGCAGAACTGTGGAATGCGTTCATTGCGCCGGCCGGCACCGATCCTGCGGTCATTGAGCGGCTGAACACAGAGATCAACGCGATCCTGGCCGATCCCACGGTGCAGGAGCGCATGTTGGCCATGGGCTGGAAGGCCGAAGGCGGATCCGCTGCCGACCTGACCGACCGGATTGCCGCGGACACCGCCGTCTGGGGCCGCGTTCTGGACCGGATCGCAGGCAAGCAGTAACCCTGCGCACCCGGCGCCCACCGGCGCCGGGACGACCGCAAGGACCAAGGGCGAGGCGGAATGCGGCGCGACTATTACGACATCCTGGGCGGCGCAGCACTGGCGGCGATCGGCCTGTGCGTATCGGCCTATGCTGCGGTGCACTACGATTTTGGCAGCCTGCGCCGCATGGGGCCTGGGTTCTTTCCCGTGGTGCTGGGGCTGATGCTGGCCGGGCTTGGCCTGATCGTCGCCATTCCGGCATGGGGCCGGAGCACCGATGCGCGGCCCTTCGAACTTCCCGAGGCACTGGGCGCTTTGGGCGCCATCATCTTCTTTGCGCTGACGATGGACCGCATCGGCCTGATCCTGGCCACGGCGCTGTCGGTCCTGATCGCCACCCTGCCCGCGGCACGCAAGGGCCTTGGCTGGCGGCTGGTCCTGGGCGGAACAGTCACGTTGCTGGTCTGGCTGGTGTTCGGGGTGGGCCTGTCCATGACCATCCCGCTCTGGCCATGGAGCGCCTGAGCCATGTTTGACGGCCTGATCCAGGGACTGGCGACCGCGCTTCAGCCATCGGTGCTGATCTACAGCCTGTTCGGGGTGTTTCTGGGAACCTTTGTCGGCGTCTTGCCCGGCATCGGGGCGATGGCTACCATCTCGCTGTTGCTGCCGCTGACCTACTATATCTCGCCCGAGGCGGCGCTTGTCATGCTTGCGGGGGTCTATTACGGCTCGCAATATGGCGGTGCGGTCGCCTCTATCCTGCTACGGCTGCCGGGCACGCCGCAATCGGCCGTGACCTCGCTGGATGGCTATCCGATGGCCCGCGACGGCCGGGCGGGCCTTGCGCTGTTCACCTCGATGCTGTCGTCGTTCCTTGGCTCGATGCTGGGCATCGTGGTTCTGGTGATGCTGGCGGGCTGGCTGGCCGAACTGGCCACCAAATTCGGCGCGGCGGATTATGCCGCCATGATGATCCTTGGCCTTGTCGCCGCCTCGACTGTGGGAACCGGCAATCCGGCGAAAAGCCTGGCGATGGTGGTTCTGGGCCTGATCCTGGGCTGTATCGGTACCGATGTGAACTCTGGCGTTCAGCGGCTGACCTTCGGCTGGGCCGAATTGATGGACGGGATCAACCTTGTGGCACTTGCCATGGGGCTGTTCGGCGTGTCCGAGGTGATTGCAAACATCCGCAAGGCAGACAGGCACGGGCCACCCACCAAGGTGCGGTTCCTGCAAATGCTGCCCACCCGGCAAGAGCTGCGCACGATCATCCCGCCCGCCTTGCGTGGCACGGCCATCGGCAGCTTTTTCGGCGCGCTGCCTGGCACCGGATCGACGATTTCCTCGTTCCTGTCCTACGCGCTGGAACGGCGGATCTCGCGCAGGCCAGAACGTTTCGGGCATGGCGCCATCGAAGGGGTCGCGGCACCCGAGGCCGCCAACAACTCTGCCGCCATCACTGCATTTGTCCCGACCCTGACCCTTGGGATTCCCGGCGATCCCATCATGGCGCTGATGCTGGGCGCCCTGATCATCCACGGCATCCAGCCGGGGCCAATGATGCTGGAGGCCCGGCCAGACATGTTCTGGGGGCTGGTGGTCAGCTTTGGCATCGGCAACCTGTTCCTGCTGATCCTGAACCTGCCGCTGATCGGGATCTGGGTGTCGATGCTGCGGATTCCGTTCCGCTGGCTTTACCCTGCGATCCTGATTTTTGTCTGTCTGGGCGTCTATTCGGTGCGTGGATCGACCTTTGATCTGATCATGGTCGCGGGTATCGGTGCCGTCGGCTATCTGATGGCGCTGGCACGGTTCAACCCGGCATTGCTGCTGCTGGGCTTTGTCCTTGGCCCGTTGATAGAGGTGAACCTGCGCCGGGCCATGCTGATCTCGCGCGGCGATCCGATGGTGTTTCTGGAACGGCCCATCGCGGCGGTGTTCATCATCGCAGCGGCGGCGCTGATCCTCCTGTCGCTGTGGCAAGCGGTCCGGCGCGGCAGTCGCTAGCTCTGCCGCGCGGCGATATCACAGCCTGGACGGCGGTTCATCCAGCAGAATCGACTGGACCATCGCGGCCAGCCCCTTGGCCGTGATCGTGACCAGAAACTCGCTATCCATGCCCTGCGGATGCAGCCAGTCCCGCATCGGGGCAAAGGCCGACTGGAATACGATGAGGTTCGCGGCAACCGTCGCGCGGGGATCCTCCTCGTCGATCCCGGCACGTCGGGCCAGCAGGATGGCCCCCTCACGGATCAAGGTTTCCTCGCGCTTGCGCATCGCGGCGCGATCCTCGGGCAGCATATGCGGAACAGAGCGGTAGATCAGCAACGTGCCCTTGCGCTTCTTGTCCCAGGTCTCGCGCAGATATTCGGCCAGAACATCCTCCAGCCTGCGATCGGTCTGGGCCAGCAGTGCGGTCAACGCCGGCACATCGGTTCGGAACCACAGTTGGTTCAACAGCCGCCGCAGCGCATCGTTCTTGTTGGCGACATAATCGTAGATGCTGGCATGATTCACCCCGGAACGCGCGCAGATGTCGCGTATCGTGGTCGAGGCGAACCCCTTTTCCAGAAACAGATCCAGGGCAGCATCGCAGATCTGTTCACGCCGCTTGTGAACCAGATCCTCGTTGCGGACGACATCGACCTCGGCTTCCGCAAGGCCCTCGCCATGATCGAGGGCGGCCTGGCCGGTGGTCTTGCTGGGTTCCACGTCGTGCTCCTTCATCGCTGCCTGCCAAACGTAATCCTGTCCGGCGTCAGGCTCAAGCCGGGGCACCGGGGCGGCACCTCCCGAAGCGCTTGCCGGGCGGGGCCGGGCAAGTTAGGCTGACACTTGTCAGGGGCGCGCGCAAGGAGAATGCCGATGCACGATCACCTTAGGCTGGAACGCCAGGCGGGGTTGCTGACCGT
Source organism: Gemmobacter megaterium (assembly GCF_900156815.1). GTDB lineage: Bacteria > Pseudomonadota > Alphaproteobacteria > Rhodobacterales > Rhodobacteraceae > Wagnerdoeblera > Wagnerdoeblera megaterium. Next base: position 53,190 of record NZ_FTOT01000003.1, on the reverse strand, counting down.
CACCCTGAATCGCCCGGCGCAGCGCAACGCGATGACCCCCGGCATGACCCAGGCGCTAAGCATGGCCTTGGCCGACGCAGCCGAGGATCCCGCCGTGCGCGCCGTCATCCTGACCGGGGCAGGCGGGCATTTCTGCGTTGGCGGCGACGTAAAGTCGATGAACGCGACCAGCGCGCAGCATTCAGGAACCGGCGCGCGGATCCACAGCCTGCGCGACCGGATGAGCGCATCGTGGTATCTGCACACCATGCCAAAGCCGACAATCGCGGCAATAGAGGGGGCGGCGGCTGGCGCGGGGCTTGCCCTGGCGCTGGCCTGCGATCTGCGGATTTGTGCACTGGATGCCAAACTGACGACGGCCTTTGCCAAAGTGGCGCTCTCGGGGGACTTCGGAGGCAGCTATTTCATGTCGCGCATTCTGGGCACCGCCCTGGCACGAGAGCATTACCTGCTGTCCCCCATCCTGACCGGGGCAGAGGCCAAGGCGCTTGGCCTTGTCACCCGCGCCGTGCCTGCGCAAGAGGTTCAGGGGCTGGCGCAGAGCCTGGGCGAGACGCTGGCCACAGGCCCGACGCTGACCTATGCGCGCATGAAACAGAACCTTGCGCTGGCGGCGGGCGGGGGCACACTTGCCGAATGCCTGGACCAGGAGGCCCGCAACCACATCCTCTCCATGGCGACGCAGGATCACAGGGCCGCTGCGGCGGCCTTTGTGGACAAGCGGCCGCCCGTATTTTCCGGCACATGACCGGCACCGGCCGGGGAAGCGCTCAGTCCACCCCGGTCGTGTGGTCGCGGGCCGCGCGGTGCTGCAAGTCCAGCCATTGGACCTTGCCACTGGCAGAGCGGGGCAGATCCTCGACAAACACCACCCGCCGCGGCACCTTGTAGGCGGCCATCTGATCGCGGCACCATGCGATCAGCGCCGCCTCGGTCAAGGGGCCGCGCGCCACCACCCATGCCAGCACGGTTTCACCTCGTCGCGGATCGGGGCATCCGACGATGCAGACATCGGCCACCTGCGGGTGATCATACATCAACGCCTCGACCTCGGTCGGCCAGACCTTGAAGCCAGACGCATTGATCATGCGCTTGACGCGATCGACGATGTAGAAATAGCCATCGGCATCGTATTGGCCGACATCGCCCGTGCGCAGGAACCGCTTGCCGTCGCGCATCACAAACGCGGCCTCTGTCGCCTCGGGGGCGTTCCAATAGCCAAGGAAGACCTGCGGCGCGGCAAGAATGATCTCTCCGGGCTGTCCGGGGCCCAGTTCGTGCCCCTCCTCGTCGATGATCCGGGCATCGACGTCGAACACGGGAACCCCCAGGCATTGCCTGCGCGGGTGATCCACCGGGTTGATCAGCGCGCCCGCCATGGTCTCTGACATGCCATAGCCTTCGATGTAGTCAAGGCCGGTCAACTCTTTCAACCGGGCCGCCACCGGCGCCGGCATCGAAGCGCCGCCACCGCCAAGGGTCCGCAGACTGGCCAGATCATCAGACTTCAGCTCGGGGTCGTTCAGCAGGTCGATCATCATCGTCGAAATACTGCGCCACCGCGTGATGCCATACCGCTTGATCAACCGCGCCGCGACCCGGCGGTCCCAACGGGACATCAGAACGATGGGGTCGCCACAGTAGATCGGCCCGTTCATGGAATTCTGCATTCCCGTGACATGGAACAGCGGCAGCACGCACAGCGTGGCGCCGCTTATGCCCTGCGGATTCCAGAGCACGCCACCGACAATGGTTGTCATCATGGTGCGGTGGCTGTGCATACAGCCCTTCTGGCGCCCTGTCGTTCCCGAGGTATAGGGGATGACCGCCAGATCATCCGGTCCCGCAGTGACCGGCCCCGGTGCCCGCGCCTGCCGTTCCATCGCGCCCCAACCGGAAACGCCGGATATGCCATAGTCGTCGCGGCCAGGCGCCTCCAGTCCAGACGGCAGCGGAATGTCATATCCCGGCTGCGCCATATCGGCATAGGCCGCAACAAGGATATGGGACAATCCGCCCGCGCCCATATGCGGAACGATATGGTCCAGAAGCTCTTGCCCGGCCAGCGCCACCCGTGCCCCGGTGTCCTGCACCAGATGCGCCAGTTCCTTGTGCCGGTTCATCGGGTTGACCGGCACAACCACCGCATTCGCGCGCAGAATCGCATAGAATCCGATGACGAACTGCGGGCTGTTCTGCATGTACAGCAGCACCCGGTCGCCCTGCCCGACACCCGCCACCTGTTCCAGCCAGCCCGCCAGATCAAGGACGCGGCGGTGCAGCGCACCATAGCTGATTTCGGCCCCGTGATAGATCAGCGCGACGCCATCGGGGGTGCGAGCCGCCGCCTCGGCCAGATTCTCCCAGACATTCCGCTCGGGCAAATCCAGATGCCGGGGGACGCCATCGGGCCATACCGCTTTGGGTCGTTCAGACATGGGCGACCGAGTCTTCTGCGCGCAAATCCTGCCACGCATCGCGCAATTCACGCTTCAGGACCTTGCCGATGGCGCTGCGGGGCAGGTCAGGCAGGGCCGCCACGGCAGCAAGCCGTTGCATCCGGCCCAGCCGTTCGTTCGCCCATGCCAGAAGATCCGCCGCCGTCACCGTCGCCCCGTCGCCCAGCACGACACAGGCGACGGGTGTTTCGCCCCAACGCTCACTTGGCACGCCGATCACCGCCACATCCCGCACCTGCGGATGCTCGGCCACCACCGCCTCGATATCGGCGGCAAAGATGTTGAACCCGCCCGAAATGATCATGTCCTTGCGGCGATCCAGCAAGACGAGGAATCCATCCTCGTCGAACCGGCCCATGTCACCAGAGCGGATGAAGATGTCGCCTTCGGGACTTGTCCACAGCGCCGCACGTGTCACGTCGGGGGCGTTGCGATAGCCGCGCATCATCGTTGTGGACCGGCCGACGATTTCCCCGGTCTGGCCCGATGGCAAGGTGTTCCCCTCGGCGTCGATCACACGGATCTCGGCCCCCGGACCGACCTTGCCGACGGTATGCACCTTGTCAGGATGGGCAGTGCAGTCCAGCACGGCGCTGACGCCGCCTTCGGTCATGCCATAGATGTTGATCATCCGCCCTGGCCAGCGATCCAGCACCTGGCGCAGCAGCGGCGGCGGCAAGGGCGCACTGGTGGACAGCTTGGCCCGATAGCTTGACAGATCATGGTCGCCAAACGCCGGATGGTCGATGATGCGCTGCACCTGAACGGGAACCATCATCGCATGGGTGACGCGATGGGCCTGCGACAACCGCAGGAATTCACCCGCATCGAACTTGGCCATCAGCACAACGGTAGAACCCTGCGACAGGGCCGGAATCAGCGTTGCCAGCGTCGTATTGGAATACAGCGGGGTGGAAAACAGCACCACCGCCTGCGCGTCCAACCCGAACCGGACAAACCGCAACACCTGCCGGTCGCGGAACAGGATATCGTGCTCGATCCCCTTCGGGGCGCCGGTGGTGCCCGAACTGTAGATGATGTCGAACATCAGATCGGGCGGCAGATCCCGTGGCGGCAAGGGCGCGCACCGCGCCGCAGAGGCCACGGCCTCGGCCAGATCACGGTGCCCCGGCAGACCGGCGGGCAGCGCAGGCGCGCCGGACTCGGCAAACACCGCAGAGGCGCCGGAGTTCTCCAGCATCCGCATGATGGCATCGGGATGGGCCGATGAGGGCAGCGGGGCGACCCCCACCCCCAGCGCCGCCGCCCCCAGATACAACAGCAGATGGTCCGCCGTCGCACCCGCCAGGGTGGCGATCACGTCGCCCTGCCTCAGCCCGTCCCGATGCAGCAGCGCCGCGATCCGGTCCATCCGGTCAACAAGATCGGCCGCGCTCCACTGCATTTCACCGGCAATCAGCGCGGTCTTGCCCGGATCGCGTTGCGCAGCCGCCCGGATACGGCGGGGAATATCCTGTGGCGGATCCCCGTGCACCTGCATCGGCGGGATGGCCTGACAGGCCGGATCGAAAACTGCTCCGCTCATTCCTGAACCTCGCTGCGATACCGAAAGACTGCGGTCCCGGTGGCCAGAACCGTACCGTCCTCGTCCAGAACCCGGCCTTCGGCGAAAAAGGTGGACCGCCCGCCGCCCGTGCGCCAGCCTTCGGCCAGGATCACCTGGCCCGTGGGCCGCGACAGAAAACAGGTGTTGAGCGACAGGGTCATGGCGCGGCGGCGCCTGGCCAGATCGCCGGTATAGCTGCCGCTATAGCCCATGACCGTATCCAGCATGGTCGCATAGACCCCGCCATGCGGAATGCCGTGCCGGTTCAACAGATGCGTGCCCAAGGGCAGTTCGAACCGCGACCAGCCCTCTTTCCAGCCCAACATGCGAAACCCCATGTGCTGCTGAAAGGGATAGTCCGGCTCCACGATCAGCAGGTCGGACTCGCCGGTATCATCGGGGTGCGCTCCGGTCGTCGGGTGGGCAGGCTCAGGCATAGGTAAGCAACCTTTCGTCCAGCGCCGTCGCAAGATGCGGCGCTTCATTGAAGGAATGGAGGAACAGCGCCCCCGTGCGGCCCACCAGCCGCGATACGGCGCAGTTCTTCATCTGCAACTGAAGCTGGATCATCTGTGCCGCCGGGGCGTCCAGCGCCGCGACGATCATCCGGCTGATTGCACCGCCGGAACTTACGGCCAGCACCGGCCCATCCTCGGCCAGCATGGCGGCGCTGGCCTGCGCCACACGGTCGGAAAAAGCGGTCCAGCTTTCTGGCGGGTCGGCGATCTCGTCGCGCTGCCAGGCCAGGACGGTGTCGCGCAGGATCTGGAAATACTGCTTGCGGTCCTCACGCACGGTCTGCGGCAAGCCCCGCGGCCCGAAGCGGGCCCCAAGCAGCCCCTTGGCGTCGAATTCGTCAAGACCGGGGTGCAGCACGGCCTGCGCCGGATCCAGCCCGAGCGCCGGGGCCATCCCCTCCAGCGTTTCGCGGTGACGGCGCTGTCGGCCCCGGTACACCCGCACCGGGCGCGGCGCGGCGCGTGCCGCCAGCGCGCGCCCCAATGCCGCCGCCTGTTCATGGCCCAGCGGCGACAGCCGGTCGTAATCCGCTGCACCAAAGGACGCCTGCGCATGGCGCACGAGCATGATCCCGGTCATGGGCGCCTCCGGTCCGGCACGGCGATCGGGGCGGGTTGCATATGCGCGGCGGCGACTGGCAGACCCACGCGCACCGCCACCACCTTCCGCATCTGCATGTCCCGCATAGGGGCGCCGCCGGTGCCGCGCCTGTGCGCTGTGATCGGTTTCATCTCTGGCCCTGCCCCACGCCGCCTGCATGTTTCCCTGCCTGTTCGCCAATCAGCCATAAAACAGCCGCGGAAGATACAGGGCTATTTCGGGAAACAGGATGATCAGCAGCACCCCCAGCAATGTCACAAGGACATAGGGAATGACGGATTGATAGATATCCGCCATCGTCACATCCGGGGGCGCCACGCCGCGCAGATAGAACAGGTTGAACCCGAACGGCGGCGTCATGTACCCCACCTCCATCATGATGATGAACAGGATGCCGAACCAGATCGGGTCAAACCCGTAGGCCCGCGCAACCGGCAGGAATACCGGCAGGGTGATCAGCATGATCCCGACCGGATCCAGCACCATCCCGAACAGGAACAACACCCCAAGCATGAAGGCCAGCGCGCCCCATTTTCCGCCCGGCACATAGGTCATCAGATGCTCGATCAGCGTCTGCGCCCCAAGGGCTGTATAGGCTGTGGAAAAGGCGTGCGCCGCAAACAGGATCCACATGATCATCGCCGTCAGACGCAGGGTAGACACGGCCGCATCGAACAGCATCGCCGCCCGAAGCTGGCGATTCACCAAGGTCGCCACAAGCGCCCCGAACACACCTATGGCCGCGGCCTCTGTCGGGGTGGCGAAACCGCCGAAAATGGCCCCCAGAACCGACAGCACGATCAGGATCGGCAGGATCACCGCGCGCAGCGCGCGGAACTTCTCCGGCCAGTCCGCACGTTGATGCCGTGGCAGCGCGGGGCCCATCTCGGGCTGGATCAGACAGCGCAGGACGATATAGATGCTGACCAGCACGAACAACAACAACCCCGGCCCGATCCCTGCGGCAAACAACCGGCCGGCCGAGATTTCGGTCAGCAAGGCGAACAGCACCATCAGAATCGACGGCGGAATCAGAATGCCCCAGCCGCCACCCGCATTGATCGCCCCAAGGGCCAGCTTCTTGTCATAGCCGCGCTCCAGCATCTTGGGCAGGGCTATGGTGCCCATCGTCACCACCGCGGCACCGGATATGCCGGACATCGCCGCGAAGATCACGCAGATCATCACCGTGCCGATGGCCAGACCGCCGCGCAGGCCGCCGAACCATTTGTGCATCATGTCGTACAGATCGCCCGCCACGCCGGACTTTTCCAGCAGCGTCGCCATGAACACGAAAAGCGGTATCGCCATCAGCGTCGGGTTCGACATGGTCTCCCACATCTTGTTCGACACCAGGTAGAACCCGATCGACCCAAGCTCGAAGTACAGAAAGATCACCGATACCCCGCCCAGCACAAAGACCAGCGGGGTTCCCAGCAATACGAACAGCAGCAATGCGCCAAAGAACAGCAGCGTCAGGAATTCAACGCTCATCGGGCTTGTCCCCGGCTGCGTCATGTCCGCCGGGCTGCGCACCGAACGTATCCGGATCGACCGGCAGCCCGCGCAAGACCCGGATATCGGCCCAAAGCCGCACAAGCCCCTGCAACAAAAGCAGGGCCGCCGCGATGGGAATGAACATCTTGGTCGGCCAGAGCGGCGCCTTCCACATCGAATTCGACCGATCCCAGTCTTGCAGGGACTGGCTGGCCATATCGTAACCCTGCCAGAGCAGAACCGCGACAAAGGCAAAGAACAGCGGCCAGGTCGCAAGATCGACCCCGGCCTTGCCGCGACGCGACATCGCCCCATAGAAGATGTCGACATTCACATGGCCACGCTGCGCCAGCAGCCCGCCACCGGCGATGATCGCATAGACACCAAAGATCAGCGTGGCCAGTTCCGCCGTCCAGATCGCGGGCCGCCCGACCAGATAGCGCATGGCCACATCGGCCAGCAGCAGCACGAAAACCACGAACACCAGCAGCGAAACCCATCGCAGGATGGTCAGATTCAGCTGCGTGATCGCACGCGCGACCCTTTGCATGGGGCACCTCATGTCTGGATGATCCACCGGGCCGGCGGGGGTACCGGCGCGGTGTCGGTGTGGCGGCGGCGGCACTGGATCCGCCGCGATCTGTCGGTGGCCTGACGGATCCGGACGCGCGCAGAGCGTCAGATATACCCCATGTCCGCCATCAGGCCGCGATAGATATCGGCCGCCTTGGCCGCCCGCTCTCCCTTGGCCGCCTCGGTCTCCATCACCTTAACAGAGGCCGCCGACAGCAGCTCCAGCACATCCTCGGGCAGCGTGATCACCTGAAGCGCGTCTTCCTGGCGGCCTCTGGTCAGGGCAATCGCTTCTGCGTGGACATATTCGACGGATCGACGGAAAAAGCGGCTCTCCACCGTATCAAGGAAGGTCTGGCGCATGTCGTCGGCCAGCCCGTTCAACGCATCCAGATTGACGACATAGGCATCGGTCGTCTGCGCAATCGGCGGCTTGACGTGGAACTTGCAGACCTCCCACAGCGACATCGACTTTGCCCCGACCGCCGCGCCCCAATGCGCCCCGTCCACCACACCCGACGACAGCGCCTGATACAGCTCGCCGCCCGGCACGAATTGCGGTGCCGCACCCGCCAGCGCCAGATAATCCAGCATGGTGCCCGACGAGCGGATCTTGAGCCCGCGGAAATCCGCCGCGCTCTTGATGTCGCGTGTCAGCGCCAACTCGGTCGGCAAGACCTTTTCGGCCAGGATCATGGTGCCCTGCCCCATCAGATCCTCGTTCACCAACGCCTCGACACCAAGGTTCTTGATGACATGCTGCATTTCCCAGCTCTCGCGCAGGGTGCCGGGGATGCCATACATGAACGATGCCGCCTGCGCGTGATCCTGAATGTAGGACGGGCTGATCGTCCCCATCGGCACGACCCCGCGCCGCACGATGTTGTAGATATCCGGGCCTTTCGCAAATTCGCCATCCCCCAGCAGCGTCATCTTGAACGCGCCTTCGGTGCGACGCTCCAGGTCTGCCGCCATCACGCCAAGGCTGGCGGTGAACGAACTCGACGCCTTGGGCCAATGGGATTGCACGCGCCAGTTGACCGCACCTTGTGCAAGGCCCTTGCCGACCAGCGCAGGCGTTGCCAGCAGGCCAAGCGCCGCCCCGCGCATCATGGTACGGCGGCTCACAGCATTGATGGATTTTTCCATTTCTTCCTCCTCCCCGAGGGTATGCGACATGGCGACTTGCGGCTCTGTACATCGTCTTGCGAGGTACCGCCCATGTTGAGGGCAGGCCGATTCCTGACATTTGTCATGCTTCAAGTCAGAGCCTGACATGCGTCAGGAATCAAGAAAAAACTGCATTCCCCGATGAAACGTACCGCCCCGGCCTGTCATGCGACGACGGCAACGGCGGGTTCATGCCGGTTGGCCCTGCTCATGGCGCCGGGCAATGTCGGCGCCGCATTGCGCGATGCGGCGGGCGCGCAATCCCTCGCGTGCAGGATCGGCACTGGCACTGCTTGCGGTGCCTTGTGCCGCCCTGGCGGCAACCCCCTGGATGATCGCGGCGGACCGCAGGCAGTTGAACGCCAGAAAGACCGGCCAGTCCGTGATCGTGCTGCGGCCGGTGCGTTCGCAATACCGCGCCAGCATCGCCTGCTCCGACGGCAGGCCGGCGGCGACCAGTCCCTGGCCGCCCAGCACCTCAGGGGGCAAACGATAGGGCAGGCACAGATAGGCCAGATCCGCAACCGGATGCCCGATGGTCGACAGTTCCCAGTCAAGGAGCCCGATGATCCTGGGCGCAACGGGATGAACGACGGCATTGCCCAGCCGAAAATCGCCATGGGTGATCGCGCTTTCCTCTGCGACGGCGGAATGGCGGATCATCCAGTCGCGCAGCCAATCCATATCGGCATAGTCGAAATCGGCGGGCAGCGCAGATTTCGCGGCCTCGTATTGCCCGGACCATCGGGCGGTCTGCCGGGCCAGGTATCCCTCTGGCCGCCCGAACCCGTCCAGCCCGCAGGCACGCCAATCCAGCAGGTGCAGATCCGCCAATGTGTCGATCAGGGCATAGGCCAGCGCAGGGCGATCAGGGCGCGGAACCGGCGCCATGGCCCGGTCGGCAATGATCCGGCCCTCCAGATATTCCATCACAAAGAACTCTGCACCGATCACGCCGGGATCGTCGCAATAGGCAATAACCTGCGGTGTCGGCACGGCGGTCGGCGCCAGCGCCGCCAGAATACGGTATTCGCGGTCGATGGCATGGGCCTTGGGCAACAGCCTGCCCGGCGGCTTCTTGCGCAGGACCATCCGCTTGCCGGACGGCAGGGTCAGCAGATAGGTCGGGTTCGACATCCCACCTTGGAACTGCTGCACCACCAGCCCTGCGGTCCCGTCGGGCACCCGGTCCTGCAACCAGGTCGCCAGCGCGACCGTATCGAACCTGTGTTGCGGCAATGGCGCGATCAGCGCCGGGGCGGCATCCGTGGACAGGCGGGGCATGGCATCGGCCTTTGCTGGACAGAGCTGTCAAAGATCCGCAAAGCGCGGCGCGCGGCGCGCGACAAAGCTGCGAACGCCTTCGCGGAAATCTGCCGATGTGAAGCTGTGCTCCATCTCGTGATCCGCAACCGAAAGGGACGTCGCGAAATCCTGCGCATAGGCGCGGCGGACCTGCCGTTTGATGATCGCCATGGACCGGGGCGAAACGTCCCTGGCCAGCGTCCGCGCCACCTGCGCGACATGGGCCATCACCTCGGTGTCGGGCAAGACCGCATTGAGCAGGCCAAGGCGGTGCGCCTCGTCGCCGGTGAACTTGCGCGCGCTCAGCAGCAGATCCAGCGCATGGGCCTCGCCGATCAGCCGTGGCAAGAGCCATGCGGTACCATGTTCCGCAATCAGCCCCCGTGCGGCAAAGGCGGTCGTGAACTTGGCCCCGGAGGCCGCAAATCTCAGGTCGCAATACAGCGCCAGTACAAGCCCGATGCCCGCGCACGCCCCATTGATGGCCGCGATCACCGGCTTGGGGCAGGCATAAAGATACCCGAAGCGGCCAGGATACAACCCGTCCAGATCCGGGCCCGGCGCATCGGGAAAGCGAATGTCCTGCGGATACAGCACCTCGCGCCCGCTGGCACGTCCCCGGTCGGCCGTCTGGTCCAGCGCGTCCATGTCGGCCCCGGCGCAAAACCCCCGCCCGGCCCCCGTGATCACAATCACCCGCACCGCCGGATCGGCGCCCGCCACACCGACCGCGCCGCGCACCTCGTCGGCCATCAACGGCGTCCAGGCATTCAACCGCTCGGGGCGGTTCAGCGTGATCGTGGCGATCCCGTCCCGCGTCTCGCAAAGGATGTGCCGATAGGTGAAATGCCCTGTCATCTGCGCCCTCCCACGGCGATCGCTGTTGCCGGTCCTGCGCATGTCAGGGCGGCACCGCGAAAACTGACAACTGTCAGGAATCACGCTAGAGCGCACACTCCCGCGCGTCAATCCGGTTTGAACCGGCACGGCGCGCAGCCCCCGAAACGGCCAGGGGCCGAAAATTTCACTTGTCGGATCTGTTGGCATACCGTAATCCTGACATGTGTCAGGAATCCGCGCCAGACCCGGCCCAGGGCGGCACTCCTGCGCGCAACGGCACCGGGCCATCGGCGCCGCGCCTTCCCCGGACGAAAGTGGACACATGCCGACACCGCCCCAGAATGCCGATGCAGCCACCCATATCGCCAAGGCCACACGCCTGGCCGCCGTGGTCGATGGCCTGGCGGCCGCGCCATCCCGCCTGCGCCCGGTTTTGTCGGTCGGGATCATCGGCGCTGGCACGATGGGCGGCGGCATCGCGATGACCTTTGCCAGCGCGGGCATCCCCGTGACACTTGTCGAAACCGCGCCCGAGGTGCTGGATCGGGGCGTGTCCATAGTCCGGCGCAACTATCAGGCCAGCGCCGACAAGGGCCGGTTCCCCCAATCCGAGGTCGAGACCCGCATGGCGCGCCTCACGCCCGCGCTCGATATGGCGGCACTGGCCGACTGTGATCTGATCATCGAAGCCGTGTTCGAGAACATGGATCTGAAAACCCGCATCTTCGCCCGCCTCGACAGCATCGCTAAGGACGGGGCCATCCTGGCCACCAACACCTCGGCGCTGGACATAGACCAGATCGCCGCGGCCACCCGCCGCCCGCAGGATGTGATCGGGCTGCATTTCTTCTCGCCCGCCAACGTTATGAAACTGCTGGAAATCGTCCGGGCGGAACAGACGGCTGACGATGTGGTCGCCACCTGCATGGACCTTGCGGGGCGCATCGGCAAGGTGCCGGTTCTGGTTGGCGTCTGCGACGGGTTCGTCGGAAACCGGATGCTCGCCGCACGCCGGGAACAGGCCAACCGCCTGCTGTTCGGCGGGCTGATGCCATGGGACATCGACGCCGCCATAACCGGGTTCGGTTTCAAGATGGGGCCATATCAGATGTCCGACCTGGCCGGGCTGGACATCGGCTGGACCACGGGCGCCAAGACCCACAGCCCCATCCGCGACGCGCTGTGCGAAATGGGTCGGCGCGGACAGAAAACCGGCGCGGGATTCTACGATTATGACGACCAGCGCCGCGCCACACCATCGGACGTCACCGCCCGCCTGATCCGCAAGATGACCGGCGCCGCGCCGACCACCTTGCCCCCCGACGAGATCGTCGAAACCCTTCTGGCCCCGATGGTCAACGAAGCTGTCAGGATTCTCGAAGAGAACAAGGCCCAGCGACCCTCGGATATCGACGTGGTCTGGCTGAACGGCTACGGCTTCCCGCCCGACAAGGGCGGGCCGATGTTCTGGGCGGACCGGATCGGCGCCGGGCCATTGCTGGCGCGCATGGAACGTCTGGCCAAGGACGATCCGGCCTGCGCCCCCGCACCCACCTTGCGCCGATTGGCGCAGGACGGCGGATCGTTCCTTGATCTGGACCTTGGCGGGCTGGTCACACGGCGCACGCCCGGCGCAACGGTGGACCCATGACGCCGAAGTGCAAGCCGGACTGAAGAACAGATGACGCCGTGGAACGGGAGGAAACCGGAATGACCCACGCCACCGACACGCAGCGACCGGGCAGCACGGACACGCTGAACAATCTGGCCATGTCAGAGGGCGCCCGCCCCCTGCTGAACAAGGTCATCGTGCATGTTGCCGAACATTGCGAACCGGCCTGGCGCGAATACGAACGCCTGGGGGCAACGCGCAAGGAACGTTTCTCCTATGCGCCCGGCCAACTGGAGATCCTGGAGACACTCAAGTCGCGGGCCAAATCCGAAGGTCTGTGGAACTTCTTCCTGCCGAATGCCGACACGGGCGAGGGGCTGTCCAACCTCGACTATGCCTATATCGCCTTCGAGCTTGGCAAGAACCCCTTGGCCGCGCAGTCGCTGAACTGCTCGGCCCCCGATACGGGCAATATGGAAGTGCTGGAACGTGTCGGCACCCCCGCGCAAAAGGACAGGTGGCTCAAGCCGCTTCTGGCCGGGGAAATCCGGTCCGCCTTTGCGATGACAGAGCCGGATGTGGCCTCGTCGGATGCGCGCAACGTCTCCACCCGTGCGGTGCTGGACAACGGCCAATGGGTGATCAACGGCGAGAAATACTACATTTCCGGTGTCGGCGATCCGCGCTGCAAGATCATGATCGTGATGGTCAAGACCTCGCCCGATGCCGAGACCTTCCGCCAGCAAAGCCAGATCCTGGTGCCCGTCGACACACCCGGCGTGGAAATCCTTGGGCCGATGAACGTGTTTGGCCACGACGACGCGCCGCACGGGCATATGCACATCCGGTTCAACAATGTCCGTGTGCCCGAAGATCATATCCTGTGGGGCGAAGGGCGCGGGTTCGAGATCAGCCAGCTTCGGCTGGGGCCAGGGCGGATACACCATTGTATGCGGTCGATCGGGGCGGCGGAAAAGGCGCTGGATCTGATGATTGCACGCGGGGTCTCGCGGCAGGCATTCGGCAAGCGGATCATTGATCTGGGCAAGAACATGGAAACGATCAGCCGCGCCCGGATCGAGATCGAGGCCATGCGCCTCATGGTGCTCAAGGCGGCGCGGGCAATGGATGTGCTGGGCAACAAGGAGGCTCGCGTCTGGGTCTCCATGATCAAGGCGATGGTGCCCGAAAAGTGCTGCCAGATCATCGACCAGGCCATCCAGCTTCATGGCGCGACAGGGATCAGCCAGTGGACCGACCTGCCCGAGATGTACATCAAGCAGCGCACCCTCCGGCTGGCCGACGGCCCGGACGAGGTGCACCACGCCGTTGTCGCCCGCGCCGAGCGCAGGGCGTTCGAAACGTCAAACGCGCGGCAGGCCGCAGCGGGCACCCGCCGCCATGGCACCGTGTCCGAAGGACCGTGACATGGGCCAGCTCTTCGATCTGACCGGCAAGGTCGCGCTGCTGACCGGCGCCTCGCGCGGCATGGGGCGGGAAATGGCGCTGGCCCTGGCGCATCATGGCGCGACGGTGATCCTCTCTGCCCGCAAGCAGGACCAGTTGGATGCCACCGCAGCAGAGATCAACCGGGCCTGCGGTGCTGCCCGGGCGCATGGTGTGGCCGCCAATGCCGGGCGGCACGAGGATCTGGTCGCGCTGGTCGAACGGGCGCACGCCCTTGCGGGGCCGGTGGACATACTGGTCGGCAACGCTGGCGTGAATGTACACTATGGGCCGATTTCCGACATAGCCGACGCCTCCTATGAAAAGATCATGCAGACGAATGTGCAGGCCAATCTGTGGCTTGCGCGGCTGGTGGTGCCCGACATGATCGCGCGCGGCGCAGGGTCGATGATCTTTACCGCCAGCGTCGGCGCCTTCAAACCTTCGCCGACGCTGGGCCTCTATGGCATCTCCAAGCTGGCGTTGATCGGGCTGGTGCGCAACCTGGCGCTGCACTACGGGCCGCAGGGGGTGCGGGCGAATGCGATCTGCCCCGGCGTCGTGCGCACCGAATTCGCCCGCGCGCTGTGGGACAGTCCCGAAGCCGCAGAACGCGCCCGCACCCAGATTCCCCTGCGCCGCTTTGGAGAGCCACAGGATTTCGGCGGAACGGCGGTGTTTCTGGCCTCCGAGGCCAGCAGCTACATGACCGGACAGGCGCTGACGCTATGCGGCGGCACCCATATGTGGACCTGAGGCCCAGGGATGCAGGTTGCAGGCAGCATCGCCATCGTCACAGGGGCCGCAGGCAGGATCGGCGGACCACACACGCCGAACCGCCAGTTCAACCCCGCGCCTTCCACAGCGCCGGACCCACAGGATTGAGGAGGATCCCCCGATGCGCGACGCCCTGATCGTCTCGACCGCGCGCACCCCGATCGGCAAAGCCTATCGCGGCGCATTCAACACCACCCAGGCGCAGGCCCTGATCGGCCATGCGGTGCACCATGCCGTGGCCCGTGCCGGGCTGGACGGCCCCGAAATTGCCGATTGCATCATCGGCTGCGCGATCCAGCAGGGCTCTGCCGGGGGAAATATCGGGCGCCAGGCGGCAATCCGCGCCGGTCTGCCCACCTCTGTCGCCGGCATGTCGCTCGACCGGCAATGCGCCAGCGGGATGATGGCGATTGCCACCGCAGCCAAGCAGATCGTGCATGACGGCATGGATGTGGTGATCGGCGGCGGGGTGGAATCGGTCAGCCTGGTGCAGAACCAGAACATCCGCCAGGACCACCGCACCGACCCCTGGATCGTGGAGCATTGCCCCGACCTGTACATGACGATGCTGGAAACCGCCGAGATCGTGGCCGACCGCTACGGCATCCGCAGGGAAGATCAGGATGCCTATGCCCTGCGATCCCAGCAGCGCACCGCCGCTGCCCAGGCCGCCGGGCGGTTCGATGCCGAAATCGTGCCGATGACCACCACCATGGCGGTAACAGACCGGCAGACAAAAGAGCGGTCCTTCCGCCAGATCACCCTGGATCGTGACGAAGGCAACCGCCCCGACACCACACTGGACGGGCTCGCGGCCTTGGAGCCGGTGTTCAAGGACGGCCAGCGCATCGCCAAAGGGGCGCATATCACGGCGGGCAACGCCTCGCAGCTTTCCGATGGCGCTTCGGCCTGCGTCCTGATGGAGGCGGCCGAGGCCGGGCGCCGCGGATTGCACCCGCTTGGCCGCTATGTCGGCGTCATGGCCGCCGGGCTGGACCCTGACGAAATGGGCATCGGCCCTGTCCACGCCGTGCCCCGCCTGCTGAAGGCCCATGGCCTGAAGATGGACGACATCGGCCTTTGTGAACTGAACGAGGCCTTCGCCTGTCAGGTGCTGTATTCCGCGCACAAGCTGGGCATTCCCGATGACCTGCTGAACGTCAACGGCGGCGCCATCGCCATCGGGCATCCCTATGGCATGTCGGGCGCGCGCATGGTCGGCCATGCCCTGATCGAGGGCAAACGCCGGGGCGCGCGCTATGTCGTTTGCACGATGTGCGTGGGCGGCGGCATGGGTGCGGCCGGATTGTTCGAAGTTCTCTAGGATCAATGGGACGCAAGAGATGGACTTGACCTTTACCGATCACGAGCGCGCCTTTCAGACCGAGGTCCGCGACTTTCTCGCCACCAACCTGCCCGCGCATATCACCGCCGCCGTGCGCGCAGGGGTAGAACTCCCCCGCGAGATCTATCAGGAATGGCACGAACTGCTGGGCCGCAAGGGGTGGCTGGGGGCCACATGGCCGCGCGAATACGGTGGCCCCGGCTGGACCCCGGTAGAGCGGTATATCTTCGACGTCGAATGCAGCCGCGCCAATGCGCCGCGTGTCGTCGCCTTTGGGCCGCATATGCTCGGCCCGGTCATCATCGAATTCGGCAATGACCGGCAAAAGGCCGAAATCCTGCCGCGCATCCTGTCTGGCGAGGACTGGTGGGCACAGGGCTATTCCGAACCGGGGGCGGGGTCGGATCTGGCCAGCCTGAGAACCCGTGCCGACCGGGACGGGGACCACTACATCCTGAACGGACAAAAGACCTGGACCACATTGGGCCAGCACGCCAACCGCATCTTTTGCCTGGTCCGCACGACACAGGGCGGCAAGCCGCAAGAGGGCATCAGCTTCGTCCTGGCAGATATCGACACACCCGGAATCGAGGTCCGGCCCATCCGCCTGATCGAAGGCGGGCACGAGGTGAACGAAGTCTTTTTCGACAATGTCCGCGTGCCGGTGGACAATCTGGTCGGCGAAGAAAACAAGGGCTGGACCATCGCCAAGTTCCTGCTCACCCATGAACGCACGAACATTGCCGGTGTCGGCATTTCGATGCAGGCCTTGGACGAGCTGAAGGCCCTGGCGCGGCGGATGCGCCGCAAAGGCCGCCCGCTGATCGAGGATCCGCTGTTCGCCGCCCGCATCGCGCGGGTGGAAACCGATCTCGAAGCGATGAAGATCACCAATCTGCGAATGCTGTTCCGTGCCCAGAAACAGGGCCATCCGGGGCCGGAAACCTCGATCCTCAAGATCAAGGGCACGCTGGTCAACCAGGAACTCCGCGACCTCGCCCGTCGCGCGCTTGGCCCGCTGGCCGCCCCCTTTCCCGGTTCAGTCGGCGAAACCAACCTGATGTTCGGCCCCGAGAACAGCGAAACCAACGCAGCCACCTACTTCAACAACCGCAAGACCTCGATCTTCGGTGGATCGAACGAGATCCAGCGCAACATCCTGACCAAGACCATGCTGGGGCTGTGAACCATGAATTTCGACCTGACCGAAGACCGGCGGATGCTGTCGGACACGCTGACCCGCTATCTGGCCGACCGCTATGCCATCGGGGATCGCAGCCGCACCGCCTATGCCGCCCCGTTCCACGATCCCGACCGCTGGACCGAACTGGCCGAACTGGGCATGGCCGGGGCGCTTGTCCCCGAAACGGCGGGCGGGTTTGGCGGCACCGGCTTTGACATTGCCGTGCTGTTCGAGGCACTGGGGCGGGCGCTGTGCCCCGAGCCCTTTCTGGGCACGCTGCTGGCCAGCCGCCTGATGCTGGCCGCCGATGCCGACCAGGCGCAACTGATCAGCGGCGCGCGACGGTTTGCCGTCGGCCTGGCCGAAATCGACGCTCCCTATGACATCGGGCACATCGCCAGCACCGCGCGGCGCACCGGCGACGGCTATTGTCTGACCGGGCGCAAGACGGCCGTCTATGGCGGCCAGGCTGCGGATGAATTCCTGCTGGTGGCGCTGCTGGACGGCGCGCCCGCGGTGTTCCGGGCCGATGCGGCGGCGGTCACGGTTGTGGGCTATGGCATGATCGACGGCGGCGGCGCGGCCGAAGTGCTGATGGAGGACAGCCCCGCCACCCTGCTGCTGGACAACGCCACCGCCGCGATCACTGGCGCCGTGACCGCCGGGCGGCTGGCGCTCTGTGCCGAGGCGGTCGGCGCGATGGATGCGGCCTATGCGATCCTGCTGGACTATCTCAAGACCCGCAAACAGTTTGGCGTCGTGATCGGCAGCTTTCAGGCCCTGCAACACCGCACCGTCGATCTGCTTATGGAAATAGAGCAGGCCCGGTCGATCACCATTGCCGCCGCAGCCGCCCTGGACGGCCCCGACGCGGCATTGAAATCGGCAATGGCCAAGACCCTGATCGGCCGCGCCGCGCGGCTGGTGGCCGAAGAAACCATCCAGATCCATGGCGGCATTGCCATGACCTGGGACTATGCCGCCTCGCACTATGCCAAGCGGCTGATCATGCTGGACCACCAACTGGGCGATACCGACCACTGCCTGGACGAGGTGATGCAAAGCTACACGGCCTGAGCGGGCCGCGACGGTCGGCGCCCTAGGGCGCCGACCCCTGCGGATCACTCGGGCTTGGCAGTGCCGATCCGGTCTTCGGTGCGGGTGTCGAAATCCGATGCGTCATGCCGTTCGCGCAGTTGTTCCGACGGATCGCCGCTGACGCGGTTCACCATGCGCCCCCGGCGCACGGCCGGGCGCGCCATCAACTCGTCGGCCCAGCGTATGACGTTCTCGTATTCGTGCACCGACAGGAATTCCCCCGCACCATACAGCCAACCCTTCACCATCCCGCCATACCAGGGAAAGATGGCGATATCGGCGATGGTATACTCCGCCCCGGCAATGAACCGGCTTTCACCCAGCCGCCTGTTCAACACATCAAGCTGCCGCTTCACCTCCATCGAAAAGCGGTCGATGGCATATTCGAATTTCTCTGGCGCATAGGCATAGAAATGGCCGAACCCGCCGCCCAGATAGGGTGCACTGCCCATCTGCCAGAACAGCCACGACAGACATTCCGCGCGATCCGGGCCCGCGGCGGGCAGCAAGGCGCCGAACTTTTCCGCCAGATACATCAGGATCGCACCGGATTCGAACACCCGCACCGGCGCGGCGCCGGAACGGTCCAGCAGGGCCGGTATCTTGGAATTGGGGTTCACCCCCACAAAGCCCGACGAAAACTGCGCGCCGTCACCGATATTGATCAGCCAGGCGTCATACTCCGCTCCGGCATGGCCCAGGGCCAGCAGTTCCTCCAGCAGAATGGTGACTTTCTGGCCGTTCGGCGTGCCCAGCGAATACAACTGCATCGGATGGCGCCCGACCGGCAGCTCCGCCTCATGCGTGGCGCCGGCGACCGGACGGTTGATAGTGGCGAAACGCCCGCCGTTCTGGCGGTTCCATGTCCAAACGGGGGGCGGCGAATAGCCTGTCATCGCGGGTTTCCTGATCCTGTTGCGGGTACCGCCAGCCAGCCAAGCACCTCGGCATGTCTTCGGGCGGCAACGCGCGCAGGATGGCCCATTCCGCGCAGGGCTTGAACCCCCTGCAACGCACCCCGGCCCGCCGCACCTCACCGGCCGGGCAGGTCCCGGCGCACAGGGATGCCGGAATGACCAGAAATGCAATTCAACTGCACGCATTAAAACGGTCGTTTGCAAACAGATGCAATCAACGGAACAGCCCCGCCATCCATGCGATTCCCCCTGCTTTTGTTGATCAGAACCTTGCCGAACGCCCCCCCGCACCGCACCGCGCCGGACCGGAGTCGCCAAACAGAAGACACCATTCCAAGACATCCCTGATATGTGCAAAATGTCACTATTTCAGATATTACAGAATTGATGCCAAGCATTTCCAAGGCACATGCCAGGCCCGCATCATCGCTGGATGGTGTCGCACAGGCCGCCGCAGCGCGGGAACACCCAGGCGCGGGCCATGGTCGCGGGCACTTCACCACCTGCCGTCGCGGCAACCAGACAGGGAATGGCAGTGGGGTGGACTTGCATAGTAATCGGGCGACTGCCAAACTGCTGCACCATAATGCAGCGGGGCAAACCCGCGCTTGTCGATGCAACCCGGAGGGAAACCGCGTGACGTTCAAACTGACACATATCTGTGCCGTGCTGCTGGCCACCAGCGCCATGACCGGCGCCGCCGCCGCCGAAACCCTGCGGTGGGCCAAGGCCGCCGATGCCACCACGCTGGATCCCCATGCGCAAAACCTGGGGACCAACCACAATTTCCTGCATCACATCTATGAAACGCTGGTGAACCGGAACGTCGCGGGCGAACTGACGCCGCGCCTGGCGACCGAATGGTCCATCAAGGAAGGCTCGCCCAATGTCTGGGTGTTCAAGCTGCGCCAGGGTGTGAAATTCCACGACGGGGCCGATTTCACCGCCGAAGACGTCGTGTTCTCGCTCGACCGCGCGCGCTCGGACAAGTCGAACATGCGCCAGTTGCATGTCGGCATCGACAAGGTTGTCGCCATCGACGACTACACCGTCGAAGTCCACATGAAGGGGCCGTCGCCTCTGTACCCCAACAACCTGACCAACACCTTCATCCTGGACAAGGGCTGGGCCGAGGCGAAAAACGTGGTCGAGGTGCAGGACTATGCCGCCGGCGCCGACAACTATGCCGTGCGCAACACCAACGGCACCGGCCCCTATACCCTCACCACGCGTGAGGTCGATGTGCGCTCGGTCATGTCCTATTTCGACGGGCATTGGGGCGAAAAGCCGGTCGTGACGGAAATCGTCTATCTGCCCATCGCCGAAAACGCGACCCGCGTTGCCGCGCTGCTGTCGGGCGAGGTCGATTTTGTCCAGGACGTGCCGGTGCAGGACGTGACCCGCCTGCAATCCAGCGCAGGCATCACCGTCACCACCGGGCCGGAAAACCGCGTCATCTACTTCGGCTACCGTTTCGGCGATCAGCCGTTGAAATCCTCGAACGTGACGGACAGCAACCCGTTCAACAACCCGCTGGTGCGCGAAGCCGTCCACCTTGCCGTTGACCGCGACGCCATCCAGCGCGTCGTTATGCGCGGCATGTCGATTCCCGCAGGCGTTGCCATGCCGCCCTTCGTGAACGGCTGGACCAAGGAACTGGATGCCTACCCGGCCGTCGATGTGGACAAGGCCAAGGCCCTGCTGGCCGAAGCCGGGTATCCCAACGGCTTCAGCGTCACACTCGACACGCCCAACAACCGCTATGTCAACGACGAGGCGATCAGCCAGGCGCTGGTCGGTATGCTGGGCCGGATCGGCATCCAGGTCACGCTGGCCTCGCGCCCGGTGGCACAGCATTCGCCGCTGATCCAGGCCAATGACACCGACTTCTACATGCTGGGCTGGGGCGTCCCGACCTTTGACTCGGCCTATGTGTTCAACGATCTGGTCCACAGCAAGGAAGGCAGCTACGGCGCCTATAACGGCGGGCTCTATTCCAACCCCGAGCTGGACGCCAAGATCAAGTCGCTGGAAACCGAGGTCGATCTGGACAAGCGCAACGCGACCATCGCAGAGATCTGGGCCAAGGTGCAGGAAGATCGCGCCCTGCTGCCGATCCACAATCAGGTGCTGGCCTATGCGACCCGCACCGGCGTTGAAATCGCCGTGCACCCGGAAAACAGCCCGCTGATGATGGACGTCTCCATCAAGAAATAAACGGGGTCCACCTGTTGCGGCCTGTCGCCCCCCTACCGGGCGCCAGGCCGTTTTCCTATCCGGGGCCGCGACGCCGCCGATGCCCCTCCCCCCTTTCGACCACGTCGAACCGCAGGGATTCCCAACATGTTCGCCTTCATCCTCAGGCGCCTCCTCCAGTCCGTTGTCGTGATGCTGGTGGTTGCGCTGATTGCTTTTCTGATCTTCCGCTATGTCGGCGATCCGATCGTCTCGATGGCCGGGGTTGAAACCCGGATCGAGGATCAAGAGATCATGCGCGACCGCCTGGGCCTGAACGATCCGTTCTATGCCCAGTTCTGGACCTTTCTGTCGAATGCCGTCCAAGGCGAATTCGGCATCTCGTACCGGCTGCAACAGCCTGTGCTGCGGCTGATCTCCGAACGCCTGCCGGCCACGCTGGAACTGGCCTTCGTCTCGGCCACGCTGGCGCTGGTGGTGGGCGTTCTGCTGGGCATCTTCACCGCGCTGCGCGCCCGCAGCCTGCTGTCGGGGGCCATCATGGCGGTGTCTCTGGTCGGGGTGTCATTGCCGACATTCCTGATCGGGATTGGCCTGATCTATATCTTTGCGGTTGAACTTCAATGGCTTCCGTCCTTTGGCCGGGGCGAAACGGTGGCCATCGGCCCGTGGCGCACCGGATTCCTGACCGATTCCGGGCTGAAATCGCTGATCCTTCCGGCCATCACCCTGTCGCTGTTCCAGATGACACTGATCATGCGCCTTGTCCGGGCCGAGATGCTGGAGGTGCTGCGCACCGACTACATCCGCTTTGCCCGCGCGCGCGGCCTGCCCGAAAAGGTGATCAACTTCCGCCACGCGCTCAAGAACACCATGGTTCCGGTGATCACCATCACGGGCCTGCAACTCGGTTCGGTCATCGCCTTCGCCATCGTCACCGAAACCGTCTTCCAGTGGCCCGGCGTCGGATCGCTGTTCATCACCTCGGTTCAGGCCGTCGATGTGCCGGTGATGGCCACCTATCTGATGTTCATCGCCTTCGTCTTTGTCGTGATCAACCTGATCGTCGACATCCTGTACTACCTCGTCGATCCGCGCCTGCGCGTCGACAGCCGCCGCGGAGGCCACTGACATGTCCGACCCCATGCAGATCGCGCCCGCAACCGCGCCCAAGACGCGCTGGCAGCGTATTGTGGACAGCGACATCTTCTTTTCCTACACCCGTTCGCCGGTCACGATCATCGCCTCTCTGGTGGCGCTGATGCTGGTCCTGATGGCCGTGCTGGCGCCCTGGATCGCGCCGCATACCCCGTTCGACCCCTCCACCATCGAGTTGATGGATGGCTTCACCGCACCGATGGGCGACTCCTTCTCGGGCAAGTCCTATCTGTTCGGCACCGACGACCAGGGCCGCGACCTGCTGTCAACCATCATGTACGGCTCGCGCGTGTCGCTGTTCGTCGGGTTTTCCGCCACGCTGTTCGCAATGGTCCTGGGCATCTCGCTGGGATTGGCCGCTGGCTATCGTGGCGGAATGCTGGACACGGTGATCATGCGCATTGCCGATGTACAGCTGTCCTTCCCCGCCATCCTGATCGCGCTGCTGATCTTTGGCGTCGCCCGCGGCCTGATCCCGCCGGAACGCCAGGAAAACACCGCCATATGGGTGCTGATTCTGGCCATCGGCCTGTCGAACTGGGCGCAATTCGCCCGCACCGTGCGCGGCACCACCATGGTGGAACGGCAAAAGGATTATGTGTCCGCCGCCCGCCTGCTGGGCCGCCATCCCCTGGCCATCGTCACCCGCCATGTCCTGCCCAACGTGCTGGGCCCGGTGCTTGTCATCGCCACCATCAGCCTGGCGCTGGCCATCATCGAAGAGGCGACGCTGTCCTTTCTCGGTGTCGGCGTACCACCCACCCAGCCCAGCCTGGGCACCCTGATCCGTATCGGCCAGCGGTTCCTGTTCTCGGGTGAATGGTGGATTCTCGCCTTCCCCGCCTTCACGCTGATCCTGCTGGCGCTGTCGGTCAACCTGTTGGGCGACTGGCTGCGCGATGCCCTGAACCCGAGGCTGCGCAAATGAGTGCCCCGATCCTTTCCGTTCGCAACCTCGTGGTGGATTTTCCGCTGCGCCGGGGCAATTTCCGCGCGCTGGATGGTGTCAGCTTTGACATCGCCCCCGGCGAGGTGCTGGGCGTGGTGGGCGAATCCGGCGCAGGCAAGTCGATGACCGGCAGCGCCGTGATCGGCCTGCTGGAACCGCCCGGCCAGATCACCAGCGGCGAGGTCCACCTGACCGGCCAGCGCATCGACACCCTGCCCGCCGCCGAACTGGCCCGCCTGCGTGGCAAACGCATCGGCATGGTGATGCAGGATCCGCTCACCTCGCTCAACCCGCTGTTCACCGTGGGCGAGCAGTTGATCGAGACGATCCGCCAGCATATGCCGCTGTCCGAGGACGAGGCCCGCGCCCGCGCCATTTCCCTGCTGGAAGAGGCGGGCATCCCCCGCGCCGCCGAACGCATCAACGCCTATCCGCACCAGTTCTCCGGCGGGATGCGCCAGCGCGTCGTCATTGCGCTGGCCATCGCGGCCGATCCCGAACTGGTCATCGCGGATGAACCGACCTCGGCGCTCGATGTGTCGGTCCAGGCCCAGATCATCAAGGTTCTCAAGGACTTGTGCCAGCGGCGCGGCACCGCGATCATGCTGATCACCCATGACATGGGGGTCATCGCCCAGATCGCCGACCGCATCATGGTGATGAACGCGGGCAAGGTGGTGGAAACCGGCACCGTCGCCAATATCATCAAGCACCCGCAAGAGGAGTACACGATCCGCCTGATCGCCTCGATCCCGACGATCAGCCGCACCGGCGACGCCCCCCCCGCGCGCGAGGACCAGGGCGGCGCCTCCTATGTCGAGGTTTCGCATCTGGTGCGCGACTTCGACATGGGCGCCACCATCGTGGACCGCATCCTGCGCCGCCCTGCCAACCTGTTCCGCGCCGTCAACGATGTGTCCTTCCGCATCCGCAAGGGTGAAACCTATGGCCTTGTCGGCGAAAGCGGCTCGGGCAAATCCACCTGCGCCCGCATGATCGCCGGACTGATCGAGCCCACTTCGGGCAGCGTCAAGGTGGCCGGTCAGGATGTCTGGGCCGGCAGCGAAGGCGCCCGCGCCCGCCGTCGCGCCGTGCAGATGATCTTTCAGGATCCCTATGCCAGCCTCAACCCCCGCTGGCGCGTCGGCAACATCATCGCCGAACCGATCCGGGTGCTGGGTCTGGCCCAGACGGCCTCCGAGGTCGAGGACCGTGTGGCAGACCTGCTGCGCAAGGTCCGGCTGGATCCCATCGTCATGCGCAAGTTCCCGCATGAATTCTCGGGCGGCCAGCGCCAGCGCATCGCCATTGCCCGCGCGCTGTCCAGCCAGCCCGAATTCATCGTCTGCGACGAACCCACCTCGGCGCTGGATGTATCTGTGCAGGCGCAGGTGCTGGATCTGATGGCAGAGTTGCAGCAGGAATTCGGCCTGACCTATCTGCTGATCAGCCACAACCTGGCCGTGATCCGGCAGATGGCCACCGATGTGGGCGTGCTCCACAATGGCGTTCTGGTCGAAAGCGGGCCGGTGGATGCGATCTTTGACCATCCGCAGGCGGAGTACACCAAGGTGCTGCTGGATGCCGTCCCCGATCTGGCCGCCATCGACTGAACCACGCGGCGCCCTTGGCGGGGCGCCGATCACCCCGGCTCAGGCCCTGCGGTCATAGGCGGACAGTGCCGCGCGGATGGCGGCCTTGTCCACCTTTCCATTGGCGTTGCGCGGCAGCGGGTCGTCGGAAATATCCAATGTTTCCGGCACCTTGTAATCCGACAGCCGCTCCTGGCACCAGTGGATCAGCGCCTTGGCGCTGACCTCGCCCCGCGCGGACACGCGGGCATGGACCCGTTCCCCCAGCACCGGACAAGGCCGCGCCACCGCCGCCGCCTCGACCACAAGCGGATGATCCGCCAGCACATTTTCCAGCTCTGCCGAATAAATCTTGAAACCACCGCGATTGATCATGTCCTTGGCGCGGTCCAGCACCCGGACAAATCCTTCGGCATCGGCCATGCCCACATCGCCCGACCGCCAGAACCCCCCGACAAAGCTTTTGGCCGTCGCGTCGGCGTTGTTCCAATATCCCGGCACAATGGTTGGCCCCGCCAGCCAGATTTCCCCTTCGGTCCCCGGCGGCACCTCCTGCCCGGCGTCATCCATGATGCGCACCACCGTGCCGGGCAAGGCACAGCCCACATAGTCCCGCCGCGCAATGGCATGGTCAGGCGGCGTGATCAGCGGCGCCACCACCGTTTCGGTCGCGCCATAGCAATTGGCAAAGCGCAGGCCCGGCACCGCCTCGGCCAACTGCCGGATGGTCGGCTCCGGCATCGGCGCCCCGCCATAGGCCGCAAGCCGCCACGCGCCCAGATCCCGCGCCGCAAAGTCGGGCCGCAGCAGGCACAGATTGTACATGGCAGGCACCATCAGCGTGAAGGTCATCCGCTCTGCCTCGGCCAGATCAAGGAAATCTGCCGCGCGGAAATTCTCCATCACGATCAGCGTGGCCCCTGCCCGCACCGGGGCGCAGATCATGCCCGAAATCCCGGTCAGATGGTTCAACGGCACTGTCGCCACCGCCCGATCCGCCGCCGTCAGGCCCAGTGCGGCCTCGTAATACATCGCGGCGTGGATCTGGGCCAGATGGGTCAGCATCGCCCCCTTGGGCTGCCCCGTGGTGCCTGACGTATGCAGGATCAGCGCCACCTCCTCCTCTCCCGGCAATGCGGCCAGCGCGGGCAGTGCCCCCCTGCCCTGCCCCAGCGCGCCGAAGGCCACCGACGGACAAGCCCCATCCGGCACCAGCGCGGCCAGCGCCGCATCATGCACCACCAGCCGCGCCGTGGTGTTGCCAATGACATACCCGACCTCGGCCGCCGCCGACCGGACAGAGACCGGCACCGCCACAGCCCCCAGCCGGAACAGCGCGAACAATGTGATCACAAAATCCGGCCGATTGCCCATGACCATGACCACACGGTCGCCCAAGGCCACACCCAGCGCAGACATGGCACCGGCCACGCGATCCACCTCTGCCGACACCTCGGCCCAGGTGAACCGCCCCCCTGCCCCCACCAGCGCCTCGGCCT
This sequence comes from Gemmobacter megaterium, assembly GCF_900156815.1. Lineage (GTDB taxonomy): Bacteria > Pseudomonadota > Alphaproteobacteria > Rhodobacterales > Rhodobacteraceae > Wagnerdoeblera > Wagnerdoeblera megaterium. Next base: position 26,888 of record NZ_FTOT01000003.1, on the reverse strand, counting down.
GCGGCGCCCGGTTCACGGTCTGCTGGAACAGGGCGTACAGGTTGCGCGGCCGCTCACGGAAACAAGCGACCACCCGGCTGCCATAATGCACCTCGTCCCGCATCGGCGGAAAGTCCTGCGGGTTCCAGCTCATCGGCGTGTTCTCTCCGGCACCTCGCATGACCCACACCCCGTCATGCGGCAAAGGGATCCTGCGCCGCCGCCTGCATTGCGGCCCGATATTCCGCGATCAACCGCGCGCACAGATCGGCCGCAGCCGGCAGATCAGAAATGCCGCCCACCCCCTGCCCCGCCGACCAGATACCACTCCACGCTCTGGCATCCGTCAAGGCGCGCAGATCTGCGTGATCGGGTAGATTGTCCGGGTCCAGCCCCACCGCGACCAGAGACGGGCGCAGAAAGTTGGCATTCACCCCCGAGACAGCCGCCGTATAGACAATATCCGCCATCCGCGACTCCAGCATCATCTGCTTTTGCGCGTCGGGCACCCCGGCCTCGCGGGTGGCGATGAACCGGGTGCCAAGATAGGCCAGATCGGCCCCCATCATGCGGGCGGCTGCGATCTGTGCCCCGGTGTTGATCGCCCCGCCCAGAATGATCGTGCCGTCAAAGACCTGCCGGATCTCGCTGACCAGGGCAAACGGGCTGATCGCACCAGAATGCCCCCCAGACCCGGCGGCCACCGCGATGATGCCATCCACACCCGCCTCGGCCGCCTTTTCGGCGTGGCGACGGCTGATCACGTCGTGGAACACCACACCGCCGTAAGAATGCACCGCCTGCACCACCTCGGTCGAGATGCCAAGCGCGGTGATCACCAGCGGCACCTTGTGGGCCACCACCTCGGCCAGATCCGCCTGCAATCGCGGATTGGACTTGCGCACGACAAGGTTGACGCCATAGGCCGCAGCATCGGGGCGCAAGCGGGCGCCGATCTCGTCCAACCAGTCCACAAACCCCGCCGTGCTGCGCTGGTTGAGCGAAGGAAACGTACCGATCACACCCGCGTTGCAGCATTCCACCACCAGATCAGGGCCAGAGGTCAGGAACATCGGCGACGCAATGGCTGGCACGCGCAGCCCGCCCAATGACAGGGGTAGTGGCATGATATCCTCCGCTTGGGGCCGGTCGGCACTGTCCGCACAACCGATCATGCGGGCAGGGTAGGCAAGCCGCCGATCGGGAGTCAATCAGATTGTCAGACAATCCGCCCCTCCCTGGCCCTGCCGGGTCGGCGATCAGTCGGGCCGATCCAGAAGGCGCTGCAGCTCTCGGACCAGGGTTTCGACCAACTCGCGGTCGGCGCGACGGGGGCCGCCCAGCCGGATGGACCAGCCGCGCGAATCCTCCTGCGATTCAATGACAAAGCCAGAGGTTGCAACCGCACGAGGGCCCGGCGCGCGTTTGGGGCGCCCCCCCTTGCGCGGATCGGGCGCAGGGTTGGCAAGCTGGTCCAGAACCTCGGCAATCAGGGCGGCCTCGTCCTCGGCGGATTTCGGATCCTGCTGCGCCAGCGCCTCGCGCAGATCGGCCTCGGCGCCGTCCCGCAGCGCCTGTGCCAGCCGGAGCCCATCCTTTTCACGGATCAGGTCGGGGAACTTCAGCATATCGCCCAACTCTTCGAAGATCAGCGCAAAGGAGCGGATCTTTGAGCGTTTTGCCTTGGAGGCGACGGGAAACAACGCCTCGACCGCAGCTTCGGCATTGGCAAAGGCGCCCTGCTGCGCCGCGATCACCGCGATGCGGCCGCGCTCGTACTGGCTGAGGGCGGCGCGGATTTCATTCTCTTCGATCATTGCGGCAAAGGCACCGCCCATCGCCTCTGGCGTGCGGATGACCGCCTTGATCCGGTCATAGCGGCCATCGCGATTCAGGTCGCGCAAGGCCCGGACGGCCATCAGGCGGCGGTACCCCGACAACAGGCCCCAAGGCCGCGCCTGACCCGGACGGGCAAAAACCTCGATCGGCAGGCGCAGGCCGTTGCGCGCGATGGCGGCTTGCAACTCTTCCAGCTCGGCGGCGTCGATGATCAGCCGGTCGCGGACCAGGGCGTCGGCCTCGATCTCGTCCAGGGGAAGTTCCTGCATCACCAGACCACGGCCCTGGGCATCGCGAAAGGCCAGCGCCTCTGCCTTGTCGCGGGCAGCTTCGGCCCGGATCTCGGCAGGGCGCGGATCATGGGCTGCGGCGGTTTCGGCAGCGATCTGGGCGATGGGCGCCACCGCGCTGCGTGGGCCAGAGGTTTCGCGGCGAAACTCCTCCTCCATCCGCTGAAGATCATCGCTGGAGGGCACCTCCAGATTGCGGCGTTTGGCCATGCTCAGCCCTCCTTTGCCAATTGCTGATCGCGCCACCATGTCCCGAGGATCACTTCCTTGACCTCTGCCCAGGTGCGATCAAAGGTCTCTCGGCCACGAACGTAGGTATCACGATTGAAGTCGCGGTAATCGGTCTCATAGATACCCGATACCTGTTCGCCAGCCTGCCCGACCATCACGGTCATCTCTTGCCGATAGGTCGTCATGAAGTCGCCGAAATAGGCCTGAATCACATTGCCCAGATCGGCCTGCTGCGCCGGATCGAATCGGGTGACAAGCGCGCGGACCGCATCCCATTCGAACCGCATCTCTGGCAGGCCATCGGCGCGGCGGGCGCGGTTCTCGCCGTCTTCGATGCTGGCGAAGGTGGAATAGATCATGTCAAAGAACCGGCCCGTCGAATCGAATTCCAGAAACGACGCGCCAAGCGGCACCAGCAGGATATCGGCAGCCGACAGGGCGTTGATGGTAAGGTAGCCAAGCGCGGGCGGCGTATCGAGCAGAATGATGTCGTAATCATCGAGCAGCCCCCCATCCGACAAGGCATTCGTCAGCGCGTCCCACAGCGCCCAGTTGCGCAACTGCATCCGCCAGACCGGCACCTGGAATTCCGCCCAATAGAGGTTGAGCTGCGCCCCGATCAGGTCGATGTTGGGCCAATGCGTGCGTTGGACCAGGTTTCGCGGCGAAACCTCCAGCGCCTCTGTCAGTGTTTCATCAAAGGGAATCGCGGCCTGACCCGCCGCCAGCCTGACACGGTTTTCTTCCTGAACCCTTAACGCATAGTCCCGCGCCAGCAACGGGAACACCGTTTGCCATTCATCCTCGACCTTGCCACCCATGATCGAGGTCATGGAGCCCTGACTGTCCAGGTCGATCACCAGCACCTTGTACCCGTCCAGCGCGGCAGACATCGCCAGATGGGCGGCGGTGCTGGTCTTGCCCACGCCACCCTTGAAATTGGCGACAGCAACCACCTTGGCCGGAAGCCCCTCGGGCCGCCACGCGCGATACTCGCGGTCTTTCGCACCTTCGGTGGCGAAATGGTCGCGCAGCGCAAGCACTTCCTCCAGCGTGAACCATTTCGAACCGGCCTCGCCCTCGCCCTGCGGCAGGTCAGGGTGCTGGCGCAGCACGCGGCGCAGATGGGCCGGGTTGATGGGAATCAGATATTTGCACACCTCCCAGGTGGAGAATTTGCGCAAACGCTTGCGACCGTCAGGGGCATAGCCCCGGCGGGCCAGATCGTCCCGACCCCGTGCGGCAAAGGCAGCGGCCTTGGCAAAGCGGGCCGTATCAATCGGAGCGCCAAGCTTGCCCGCCGCCTGCGCGGGATCAATATTGAAATAGGGAGGGGTGTCTGTCTTGCCCGTCGGGCCCGATTTCTGTGCCATGGAACTGCTACATGTCCGCTGATCGGTGAGATGTTCGCCAGACTATGGCACATGCAGGGGGCATTGTGAATCATTCTTGCCCATATCGCTTGAAATACCCCTGACGCGCATCCGTGTTTGGTTTTCTTTCAGGATCTTTTGAATCTTTACGGAAAGAAAACCTATACTATGCAAATGGTTACAGAGATAAAGGTCTCCGCTTTCAGGACGAAAGGCACCCGATTCCGGGATAACGGGTCGCCGGATCCGGGGGAACAGGCGCCGATTCGCAGGAACAGGCCGATTTTGCGCCGAACAGGGCCTTATCAGAGCCTTTGGGCCAGGGCCATGCCCCGTCGTGATCCCGCAAACGGATACCTTTGCCGACGCCTGCGATCAACAGGAACCCGTTTGCAGGATGCCGGAAAGGTTCCCGGCGATCCCTTGCGCGCGGATACCTTTTGACGGATAGTCGCCCGGCATGTCGAATCGAGGCAGAAGGGCGGCGCATGGCCAAGGGTCCGGAACTGGACGACATTCCGCGCGACCGGCTGAGCGGCCCGTTGCGGCGCGGCGCGGTGAAAAAGCATGTTGCGGCCATTCATGTCTCGGGCAAGCTGACACTGTTGCAGCGCAAACTGTCGAATGTGCTGTTGCTGAACGCCTATGACACGCTGACCTCGCAGGCCAGGCACCAGATCGACGCGCGGACATTGTGCCTGATGATCGGCTATAATTCCAACGATATCGACACGCTGAAAGCGGCTCTGCGCGGCCTTGCAGAGACGGTGGCGGAATGGGACATGCTGGATGCCGACGGACAGCAGGAATGGGGCGTATCGGCGCTGCTGTCCTATGCCAAGCTGAAGGCGGGCGTCTGCGAATATGCCTATTCCCCGGCCCTGGCGGAAAAGCTGCATGACCCCAAGGTCTTTGCGCTGATCAACCTGAACATCCAGCGGCGGTTCACCAGCGGACATGCCCTTGCCCTGTACGAGAACTGTTATCGGTTCGTGCGGACGGGTTCCACCGGCTGGTGGACGCTGGATCTGTTCCGTCGCCTGATGGGGGTGGCGGACAGCCCGTATTACGACGAGTTCAAACATCTCAACGCCAAGATCATCAAGCCTGCCGTGGCAGAGGTGAACAAGACATCGAACATCATCGTCACGCCGGAGCTGCGCAAGTTGGGCCGGACTGTGACGGAGATCCGCTTCCGCATCGCAGAGAACCCGCAGCTCTCGATCCTGGACATCGACGACGGGGCAGGGCACCGCAACTCGGATGTCTATGCCCGGTTGCGCGCGCTTGGTGTGTCGGACCGGCTGGCGCGGCAGTGGATGACCGAACATGGCGAGGGGCATCTGCGCGCCAAGCTGGCCTATGTCGCGGGCCAGGATGGCGTGCGCAACGCGGTGGGCTATCTGACGCGGGTGCTGAAGGACGAGGCGGGCGTGCCGGCACCCGCGCCGCTGTCCCCCCGCGCCCGGCGGCTCGAACGGATCCGGGATCTGGCGGCTGCGCGCACGCCGACCCAGCGCGATGCGGACAAGCGGCTGTTCATGGCCCGTCTGGAAGGCGCCGCGCGCGACGATTTCGAGCGTCACGGCTGGATGTCGGCCCTGAATGCCGATGCGATCGTGACCTTCTGGCAAGAGGTGCATCCAGGCGCATTCGACGGGATCGAAACGGGCTGAGCCCCGCTGGCCGCCCCGGTCATGGCAACATGAGGCCGCCATCGACATGCAGGGTCTGTCCCGTGATATGGGCCGCCGCGTCCGATAGCAAAAACGCCACGGCCCCCGCAATATCCTGCGGCGTGCCAAGGCGCCGGTTGGGGGTGATGGCTGCGGCCTGGTCCATCGCGGCGCCAGAGGTGGCAGCATGGCCCGAGGGATCCTTGCGGGTAAAGCCGGGCGCCACACAATTCACCGTCACACCTTCGGGGCCCAGTTGCACGGCGAGCGATCTTGCCAGCGCCTCCAGCGCCGCCTTGGCGGCCGAGGTCGCAGGAAACAGCATCCCGTTGGTACCATGCAGATGCGCCACGAACGAGCTGATCGCCACGACCCGGCCACAGGACGACTGGCGCAACCGGGGCAGGGCGGCGGTGATCAGCCGGAAGAACGCCAACGGCATCGTCTGGAACGCGGCCAGCAGGTCGGCATCGCTCAACGTGTCGAAATCCGCGCGCTGCGCCCGTCCGGCATTGGAGACCAACTGATCCAGCCCCCCGAAGCGGTCCACCGCCGCCGCCACAAGCTGCGCCGGCAGGGCGGGGTCCGACAAATCTCCGGTCAGCGTGGCCACCTGGGCGCCCTTGGCGCGGGCCGCCCCGGCCACCAGGTCCAGCCCGGCGGCATTCGTTCCGGTGTGCAGCATCAGCGCCCTGTCCGGCGCTGCCAAGCTGCGCGCGATGGCGGCGCCGATGCCGCTGGCAGCCCCCGTGATCAGGATCGTGGTCCGGTGCATCGCGATACCCCCTGGTGCAGCCAAGCATGGAACCGGGGCCGGGTCCAGCGCCGCAGCCCCCGGATACGGTCCTGGCTTTCATCTTGCCCGAAATACCCTCGGGGGGTGAATGGCCCGGAACGGGCCAGAGGGGGGCAGACAGCCCCCCTTTCTGATCGACCATCCCGCTGCGGTGCGGCGTCAAGATGGGCCTTCACGTTCCAGCACGAGCGGCTATTCTACAACGCATGGTCGGTCCTGCCCAGCATCCGGCCCCGGAGGAGGACTATCCGATGCTGAATGGCCTGATGATGGATCGGCCCCTGTCGATCCCTGCCGTGATGGACTATGCCGCCGATGTGCACCCGGAGCGGCGGGTGGTGTCGTCGACTGTCGAGGGGGGCATCCACGACTACAGCTATGCGCAGGCGCGCGACCGCATTGCCCAGCTTGCCCATGCTCTTGTGGCCATGGGGGTGAAACCGGGCGACCGGGTGGCGACACTGGCCTGGAACGGCTATCGCCATCTGGAGCTGTATTATGCCATCGCCGGTATCGGCGCGGTCTGCCACACGATCAACCCGCGCCTGTTCCCCGACCAGATCGCATGGATCATGGGCCATGCCGAGGACAGCGTGCTGTTCTTTGATCTGACCTTTGTACCGCTGGTCACGGCGCTGCGCGACAGGATGCCCCCCGGCATCAGGCTGGTGGCGATGACCGATGCGGCGCACCGCCCGGATGTCGCCGATGTCGTGGTCTATGAGGATCTGCTGGCGGGCCAGTCAAGCCGCTACGACTGGCCCGACCTGCCAGAGGATACTGCTTCGGCGCTGTGTTATACATCGGGGACCACGGGCGACCCGAAGGGGGCGCTTTACTCTCATCGGTCCAGCCTGTTGCACAGCTTTTCGGTGGTGCTGGGCGCGCCGCGGTCCTTCGGGCGGGGGCAGCGCATCCTGCCCGTTGTGCCACTGTTTCATGTCAATGCCTGGGGGCTGCCCTATTCCGCGCCCTTGTCCGCGACCGATCTGGTGTTTCCGGGGCCACGCCTGGATGGCGCCTCGTTGTGGGACCTGATGCAGTCGCAGGGGGTGACGGCGGGGTGGGGTGTGCCGACCGTCTGGGCCGGGCTGATCGACGAGATGCGCAAGCGCGGGGCGAAACCTGCTGCGCTGCATACCCTGTTGATCGGCGGATCGGCCGTGCCGCCTGCCATGATCCGCGCGCTGGAATCGGAGTTCGGCGTCGAGGTGCTGCATGGCTGGGGCATGACGGAAATGAGCCCGGTCGGCACCGTCAGCCGGCCCGAGCCTGATCAGGACATGGAAACCCGCATCGCCGCGCGCATTCCGGCGGGCAAGCGGCTGTTCGGCGTCGATCTCAAGATCGTGGACGAGGAGGGCGCCCGGCAGCCCCATGACGGTGCGGCGAAGGGCGAATTGCTGGTGCGCGGCCCGGCGGTCATTTCGGCCTATTACAACGATGCCGCAGCCAACGCCAAGGCGTTCGACGCCGAGGGTTGGTTCCGCACCGGCGATGTGGCCCGGATCACGCCGCAGGGTGACTTGCTGATCGTGGATCGCACCAAGGATCTGATCAAGTCGGGGGGCGAGTGGATCTCGTCGATAGATCTGGAGAATGCGGCGGTGTCGCATCCTGCGGTGGCCATTGCGGCCGCGATTGCGGTCCCGCATCCGAAATGGGATGAACGGCCGCTGCTGGCGGTGGTGTTGCGGGCCGGGATGACGGTGAGCGAGGCCGAAATTCTGGCGCATATCGGCGCAACCATGGCGAAATGGCAGGTGCCGGATGCGGTGGCCTTTGTTGCGCAAATCCCGATGACCGCCACGGGCAAGATCTCGAAGAAGGATCTGCGCGTGCAGCTTGCCGATCATTATACCGGCACCGCCGGATGACGGGAACCGCGCGCCGGGCCCGTGTCGGCCCGGCGCGCGATTGTTTCAGTGATCGACGCCGCTGCCACCGACCACGGTGACATTGTAGGGGATGCCCTCGACGGCGATGGTGCCGATCTCGGACAGATCTGCGGTGGAGATGCGGCGCAGCAGCCCGGCGGCGGGGTCGGTGACGATCAGTTCATCCCCGGCCATCGCCAGACGCGGGCGCGGGTCGTTCCAATGGCCGTCCATCGAATAGGCGGCCGTCACCGATGCGCTGGCGGACAGTTCGGCGGCCAGCAGATCCACCCGGTGCAGCGTGCCATCCTCGGTCAGCACATAGCCCTGGGCGGGTTTCGCCGGATCAAGCACAAAGTCCACGCGGCGGAAGGGCAGGGCGATGCGGCGGAAATGCGGTTCGTCCACCGGATCGACGACGACAAGGCCATCGGCGCCATGGTTGCCCAGGAACACCTGCATCGCGGTGGACCCCAGCAGGGTGCCAGTCGTCACGCCTTCGGGCAGATCGGCGGGATAGGGCAACATGCGGTAGTCCGGGCCGCTGGCCCCGGCCGTGACCGCCAGCACACCTTCGCGGCATCCGGCGGCGAGATAGACCCCGGAGAACGCCTCGCCATGAATGGCGGTGCAGGTTGCCAGATCGCCCGCGGGGGTGCCATCGGCGTTGAAGGCTTGCAGGCCCAGCCGGGGCGGTGCGGCGTTGCCTTCGACCGGGGCATCCGAGGCGACGGTGGACAGCCAGCTTGTGCCAAGCGGCGCGACAAAGCCATGATGCGCCCGTGCCTGTGGAAACCTGACCGGGGCAATCTGGCCCTTGGCCAGTTGGGCGCTGTCGAGCACCTCGGCATAGCCGCCCCGATCATAGTTGATCACGACCTTGCCATCGTGATCGACCAGATGGAACGGGCGCGGTCCGGTCAGTACGGTGTCAAGCGCGGCGGGATCCGAGACCTTGATATCGGCATGATCGCCATGGGCGTGCAATTCGATGCCGCTGGACAGGAACTGCACCGTATCCGCATCGGACTGGACGGCGGCCACGACAGCACCATTGGCGACCGGGAACAGCTTGACCTGGCCCGTGGTGGCAAAGGTCCAGCGGTTTTCGGGGTGGTCCAGATCGAAGGCCGTGATCTGGCCGGCGGTGTGGTCGCCGACGAACACACGGAAATGGGTCAGGTCATCATGCGCCCAGGCGGCACCCGCCAGGGTCAGGGTCAGGGTCAGCGCGCTGGCGCTGGTGACATATCGCAACATCGGAGGCTCCTTGACAGATCATCGCTCGAATTAGTTACGTTATTACGTAATAAAATGATCGCCGCAACCCGTTGCGCCGGTGGGCCGCGCGGATTATGAATGTGATAGTATAACATTTGAGGATGCCATGCCAGCCAACCGCCCCGCAGGCGACCTGCGCCTGCCCGTCACTGTCCTGTCCGGCTTTCTGGGTGCCGGAAAGACCACGCTGCTGAACCATGTCCTGAACAACCGCGATGGCCGCCGTGTCGCCGTGATCGTGAACGACATGTCCGAGGTGAATATTGATGCCGACCTGATCCGCGATGGTGCCACGCTGAACCAGGCCGAGGAAAAGCTGGTCGAAATGACCAATGGCTGCATCTGCTGCACGCTGCGTGACGATCTGTTGCAAGGGGTGCGCAAGCTGGCCGACGAGGGGCGGTTCGACTATCTGCTGATCGAGGGCACCGGCGTGGCCGAGCCGTTGCCGATTGCCGCCACCTTCGATTTCCGCGACGAGGCGGGCGAGAGCCTGTCCGATGTAGCGCGGCTGGATACGATGGTGACTGTGGTGGATGCGGTGAACCTGACCAGAGATTTCTCCAGCCACGATTTTCTGGCCGACCGGGGGGAATCGCTGGGCGAAGGGGACGAGCGCACGCTGGTCGATCTGCTGACCGACCAGATCGAGTTCGCGGATGTGATCGTGCTGAACAAGGTCAGCGAGGCCGGCCCCGAACGGCTGGACCATGCGCGCAAGATCGTGCGGGCGCTGAACCCCGATGCGCGGCTGATCGAGACCGATTTCAGCACTGTCGATCCACAAGAGATTTTCGACACCGGCCTGTTCGATTTCGAAAAGGCGCATCTGCATCCGATGTGGGCCAAGGAACTGTATGGCTTTGCCGACCATGTGCCCGAAACCGAGGAATATGGCATCTCGTCGTTCGTCTACCGGGCGCGGCGGCCGTTTCACCCGGACCGGGTGCATCAGGTGCTGAACGGCGATCTGCCGGGCGTGATCCGGGCCAAGGGGCATTTCTGGGTGGCGACGCGGCCGAACTGGGTGGCCGAATTCAGCCTGGCGGGGGCGATCTCGACCGTCACCCCGCTGGGCGGCTGGTGGGCCAGTGTCCCGCGTGAGCGTTGGCCGCAGCATCCCGACAGCCTGGCCGAAGTGGCAAAACGCTGGGAGGAACCCTGGGGCGACCGCCGGCAGGAACTGGTGTTCATCGGATCCGGCATGGACCGCGCGGCGATCACCGCCCGGCTGGATGCGGCGCTGGTGGAGGCTGCCGACTATACGCCGCAAGCCTGGGCCAATCTGCCCGACCCGTTCCCGCGCTGGGGCCAGCGGCAGGTGGCCTGAGCCGTCAGTCCTGCGGCGTCTGCCCGAACCGGGGCGGGCGCTTGGCGCGGAATGCGGTCACGCCCTCGACGAAATCGGGCGTGGTGCACAGATGGGCGTTCGCCTCGCGCTCGAAATCGAGTTGGGCGTCCAGCGGTTGGGCGGTGGCCAGATCCACCGCCTGCCGCAACCAGGGAAGGACGGCGGCAGGCTGGGTGGCAAGCCGCGCGGCCAGATCGCAGGCGGCGGGGAGCAGCCGGTCGTCGGGCTCGATGCCCCAGATCATGCCCCAGTCCAGCGCCTGCGCTGCCTCGATCCGGGCGCCGGTCAGCATCATCGGCAAGGCGCGGCCCCGGCCCAGGGCACGGGCCACCACCCAACTGGCACCCGCATCGGGCACAATGCCAAGGCGGGGGGCAAAGGGCAGGTGGAACGCCGCGCCGGATGCGGCCAGCACCACGTCGCCTGCCAGCGCCAGCCCGGCCCCGCCACCCGAGGCTATGCCGTTCACCGCGCAGACCAGCGGCTTTTCCATACCATGCATCGCCCGCAACAGGGCGTTCACCGAACTGTCGAAATGGGCGCGCATCCGGTCCGGGGCGATGCCGCCGCCGGGATCGGTGCCGAAATTCGCCGCCAGCGAGTCCAGATCGGCACCGGCGCAGAAGCCGCGCCCTGCGCCGGTCAGCACCACCGCGCGAATGCCGGGATCGGCCGACAGATCCGCAAAGCCGCGGGCAAGGGCCTGAAACCCCTCCAGCGTCAGGGCATTCAGCCGGTCGGGTCGGGTGAGCGTCACAAGCGCCACGCCGGACGCGGGACTGTCGATGCGGTGTTCCATGGGCGGTCCTTGAACGGGGCAGGGCGGCACCGGGCCGCCCCGCCGGTCAATCAATCAGAACGGCAGATCGGCCTGGCGCACCGCCCATGCCGAGTTTTCCACCTGCAAAAGGGTCAGGCTGTTGCCGCCGAACCGCTTGTCCGCGCTGAACGACAGATCGGGGCCGCCGAACGGATCGGTGTAATGCGAGATCCCTTCGATGGCTTTCATCAGCGCGTCTTCCGTCAGCTCTGGCCCGGCCGCTTCCAGCGCCTTGATCAGAAGATCGGCCGAGATCCAGCCAACCTGCGACTGAACGGTGGGCTCTTCCTTGAAGGCCGCGCGGTAGCGGGTGATGAAATCGGTGCGGAAGGCATCGCCATCGGTCCAGTCGGCATCGGCCACCGGGCTGACGACATACAGCCCTTCCATCGCGCCGCCGGCGGCCTTGGCCACCACAGGCAGATAGGACACCATATTGCCCACGATCGGAACGGTCACACCCAGTTGGCGCAGCGTGGTATATAGCGCAATAGTATCGCGCCCCGTGGTGCCCAGATAGATCAGGTCACAGTTGGCATTGCGGATCGCGGTGGCCACCCCGGCAAATTCGGTTTCCGTGGTGCGGTGGGTGCCCACCATTGCCAGCGTCAGGCCATGCGCCTCCACCCCTTGCGTGACGCCTTCGGTGACCTCTTCGCCGTATTCGCTGGATTGGGTTTGCAGGCAGACCGACTTGATCCCCGCCGTTTCGTGGAAATAGCGGATCGCCCCGACCGCCTGATCCTGATAGCTGACGAAATAGGACACATGCAGCGGATGGGTCGGATAGGCCATCGACCGCGCCGCCGACAGCGGGAACACGTTGGGAATGCCCAGCTTGTCGGTGATTTCATACGACGCCATGCTTTGCGCCGTACCTGCCCCCAGGATGATGGCGAACACGTTGTCGCGCTGGACCAGCCGGTTGGTGGCCCGCACGGTCAGTGGCACCTGATACTGGGTGTCCTCGACCTTGAAGTCGATCTTGCGGCCATGCACGCCGCCTGCGGCGTTCTGGTCATCGAACCGCATCCGGGCGCCATTGGTGGCGGGCACGCCCCAGCTTGCCAGCGGGCCCGACAGGTCGGTGTGCGACCCGATGATGACGCTGGTGCCGGTCACGCCGCGGGTGTCTGCCGCTGCGCCCGTGCCCAGGCCCACGGCCAGCGCCGCCGCGAGCGTCAGGGATGTTCTTGCCGTCATGTCTTTCTCCTCCCAAAGAAATCTGCGGTTTCCGTTCAGTACATCTGGTCGATGAGACCAGCGTATTTCTGGGCCACAAAGCTGCGTTTCAGCTTCATGGTGGGGGTCAGCTCTTCGTCTTCCGGGGTCAGCATCACGTCGATCAGGCGAAACGCCTTGATCTGTTCCACCGGCGAAAAGCGGGCGTTGGTGCGCGCGACCTCTTGCCCGATCAGGTCCACCACCTCGGGCCGTGCGCAGAGCGAGCGGTAGTCGGTGAAGGGGATCGAGCGCGTCTGGGCAAAGTGTTCCACATTGTCCCGGTCGATCATGATCAGGCAGGTCAGGTATTTGCGCTTGTCCCCGATGACAGTGGCATCGGAGATGTAGGGCGAGAATTTCAACTGGTTCTCGATCTGGCTGGGGGTGATGTTCTTGCCCCCCGCGGTGATGATGATGTCCTTCAGCCGGTCTGTGATGCGCAGGGCGCCGGTGGCGTCGATCTCGCCGACATCGCCGGTGCGGATCCAGCCATCGGCCAGCGTCTCGGCAGTGGCCTGCGGCAGGTTCAGATAGCCTGCAAACCCGCCGGGCGACCGCACCAGGATTTCATCCTGCGCGCCCAGCCTGATCTCGACCCCCGGCGCGGCATGGCCGACGGTGCCGGGGCGGAACACGCCCTTGCGGGTCATGGTGGCGATGCCGGTTTCGGTCTGGCCGTAGATTTCGGTCATCGGCAGGCCAAGCGACAGATACCAGCGGATCAGATCGGCCGAGATGGGCGCGGCACCGGACAGCAGGAACCTGGCCCGGTCCAGTCCCAGCAGCAGTTTCAGGTTGCGAAACACCAGCCGGTCAGCCAGCGCGGCGCCCAGGCGCACATGCAGCGGCGGGGTGGTGCCCGCGATCAGGTGATCGGCCCGCCGCCCGCCGACCTTCAGCGCCAGAGCATATCCGGCGCGGCCCATCCATGTCGCCTCGGCCATCAGGGTTGCGATGCGGGAATACAGTTTTTCCCAGATACGCGGCACCGCGAACAGGAAGGTGGGCGAGAGTTCCTGGATGTTCTGGAACACCGTTTCCGAGCTTTCGGCAAAGTTCAGCACCTGTCCATGGCCCAGCGACATGCAGAGCGAGACCATCCGTTCCGCCGCATGGCACAGCGGAAGATAGGTCAGGATCTCGTCGTCGGGGCCGATGGGCAGCGGGTCGGGTGCAGCGCCCATCTGGAACAGCAGATAGCTGTGCGGCACGCAGGCCCCCTTGGGCTTGCCCGTGGTGCCGGAGGTATAGATCAGCACGGCGGTATCCGTGCTGCGGCCTGCCGCGATGCGCGCGTCGATTTCGGCGGCATGATCGGCCATGGCCGCGCGCCCGGTGGCCTGAAGCCGCTCCAGCGGCACGACCAGCGGATCGTCGAAGTTGCGCAGACCTTTCCAGTCGAACACATAGACCCGCCGGATCAGGGGCAGGCTGTCGCGCACCTCGAGAAACTTGTCGAGCTGCTCTTCGTCCTCGACAAACAGCACGCGGGCGGCGCTGTCTTGCAGGGTGAATTCCAACTGAACCGGGCGGTAGGTGGGATAGACACCGTTCACCACCCCCCCGGCCAGCAGGATCCCCATATCGGCAAAGACCCATTCCTTGTTGGTTTCCGACAGGATCGCCGCCACCTCGCCGCGGCCAAAGCCATCGGCGATCAGCCCGGCCGCGATTTCCCGTGCGGCGCGGTCGAAATCCGACCAGCGGATGTCCTGCCAGATGCCGAAGTCCTTTTCCCGCATCGCCACGCGGTCGCCCCAGCGGCCCACGCGGTCGCGGAACAGCTTGGGGATGGTGTCGTGTCCGTCGGTGCGCACCTCGGCACCGTCAACCGTGATCCTGACCATGCCTCACCTCCAGGTCTTGCGCTTTTTCCAGCGCCGTTCGCCGCGCACGCCCGCATCGGCCTTGCCCAGGTAGAATTCCTTGATGTCCTCGCTCTCGATCAGTTCGGCCCCCGGCGCCTCCATCACCACGCGCCCGACCTCCAGCACATAGCCGTGGTCGGCGACCTGCAATGCGGCATGGGCGTTCTGTTCGACCAGCAGGATCGTCACGCCCTGTTCGCCATTGATCCGCCGCACGATGCCGAAGATGGTTTTCGTCAGCAGGGGCGACAGGCCCAGCGAGGGTTCGTCGAGGATCATCAGCTTGGGCCGCCCCATGAAGGCCCGGCCGATCGCCAGCATCTGTTGCTGTCCGCCAGACAGAAACCCGGCCATCTGGTCACGCTTTTCCGCCAGATCGGGGAAATAGGCGAACACCTGTTCCATATCGCGCGCCACCGCGTCGCGGTCGTGCCGCCCCCAGGCGCCGACCACCAGGTTCTCGTGGACGGACATGAAGGGGAACACCTCGCGCCCTTCGGGAACATGGCCGATCCCGCGCGCGGCCACGCGGTCGGGCGGTTGGTTCTGCACCTCGGCGCCGCCAAAGATCACCTGGCCTTTCTTGCAGTCGATGGCGCCCGAGATGGTCTTGAGCAGCGTCGTTTTGCCGGCGCCATTCGCCCCCAGCACGGTGACGACGCTTTCGCGGGCGACCTTCAGGCTGATCCCGGAAATCGCCATGATCGGACCGTAGAACGTTTCAAGGTTGCGGGTTTCCAGCAGAATGTCGTCGGTCATGCCGCACCCCCCAGATAGGCATCCTGAACCCGGCGGTCGGCCTGAACCTGGGCGACGGTGCCTTCGGCCACCACTTCGCCATTGGCCAGCGCCAGAACCCGGTCAGCGGTGCGGCCCACAAGGTTCATGTCGTGCTCGACCATCAGGATGGTGACGCCCAGCTCTTCCTTGATGTCCTTGAGCCAGAAGGACATGTCTGTCGTCTCCTCGGGGTTGAGCCCCGAGGCGGGTTCATCCAGCAACAGCAGTTTCGGACCTGCGCACAGCGCGCGCGCCAGTTCCACGTTCTTGCGCGCGCCATAGGGCAGGTCAGCCACCCGTTCGCTGCGCAGATGTTGCAGGTCGAGCAGGTCCAGCACCTCTTCGACCTTGCGGCGCGCGGCCAGTTCCCCGCGCCGCACGGCGGGCAGGAACAGGAATTCGGCCAGCAGGTTGCGCTGCATCCGGCCATGGCAGCCGACCAGCAGGTTTTGCAACACCGTCGCCTTTTCGAACAGTTCGATGTTCTGGAAGGTGCGGGCGATGCCGGACTGAACCACCTGATCGGGGCGCAGTGTCAGCAGATCGCGGTCGCCAAACCGGATCGCCCCGCCCGCCACGTCGTAGATGCGGCTGATCGCGTTGAAGATCGTGCTTTTCCCGGCGCCATTCGGCCCGATGATGGCAAAGATCTGTCCGGGTTCCACCGTGAAGGACACGTCGCGCAAGGCGCGCAGCCCGCCAAAGGCAACCGAGATGTTCTGAACGGAAAGGGTGCTCATCTGAACCGTCCCGTCTTGAGATAGCGTTTCTGCCGGGTGAAGGTCGCGCGCTTGTAATAGGGGTAGGTTTCCAGAAAGAGCCGGAACTTGCGCCAGCGGCCATACAGCCCGTCAGGTTCGAAGATGATGAAGCCAGCGATGATCGCGCCGAACAGGAACGGCTCCAGCCCGACCTGATGCGCGATGCCCGAGGGCAGGACCATGCGCAGGATCTCGATGGCATTGGGCAGGAAGGTGACGAACACCGCCCCGATGATCGCGCCGCTGATCGTGCCAAGCCCGCCCACCACGATCATCAGCAGCAGCTTGAGCGATTCACCCAGGCCGAAGGTTTCGGGCGACAGGTAGTACAACTGGTGCGCCATCAGCCCACCCGCCACCCCGGTGATGAAGGCGCTGGCAAAGAATGCCGTGATCTTGGTGCGGGCGATGTTCACCCCCAGGCTCTGGGCCGAGGTTTCGCTGTCGCGCACGGCGACCATCGCGCGGCCGGTAGGGGCGCGTTTCAGGTTGGCCACACCCCAGACAAAGAACAGCAGCACCGCCAGATAGAGGTAATAGGTCTGCCAGCCGCCCTGCACCTCGTACCCGAACAGCGTGATGGGCGGTACGGACACCCCCATATGGCCGCCCGTCAGCGGCACCGCGGCACCGATCACGGTTTCCACCAGAATGGCAAAGGCCAGCGTGGCGATGGCCAGATAGAAGCCGTGCATCTTGCTGGCCGCTCGGCCCACTGCGGCCCCCATCACCCCGGCGATCAGCCCGGCCAGCACCAGCGCGACCAGAAACGGCACGCCGCGTTGCAGGAACCAGACCTGCGCATAGGCGCCAAGTCCCAGAAAGGCGGCATGGCCAAAGGACACCTGCCCGGAGAATCCCGTCAGGACCATCAACCCCAGTCCGGCCAGCGCATAGCACAGGAACATGGCCATCTCGCTGAGCGCATATCCCGACAGGACCAGCGGCAGTGCCAGCGCCCCCGCGATCAGCAGCCCCACCCGGATACGCTCTCCCGGATCGACCAGGTGGTCGATGTCGAAACCATAGCTTGTCTTGAACAATGTCCGCATGGCGCTACACCTTCTTGCGGAAGGTTTGCGGGATCAGCCCTTCGGGGCGGACCAGCAGCACGACCAGCATGATCGCATAGGCATAGACGCCCTGAAGCGGCGGATAGGTGTAATCCAGAAAGGGTTCCGCGACCCCGATCAGCAGGCACCCCAGCAACGCACCGGGGATGGAGCCGAAGCCGCCCACCACCGCGCCCGCCAGTGCCTTGATGCCGATGGCGGTGATTTCCGGGCTGACCTGCGTGACTGGCGCCATCAGCACCCCCGCCGTGGCCGCCACCATCGCCCCGATGGCCCAGATCACCGAGATCAGCCGCTTGACCGGCACCCGGCTGTAATAGGCCGCCAACTGGTTTTGTGACGCGGCCTGCATGGCCAGCCCCAGCCGCGTGCGGCCCAGGAACAGATAGAGCGCGATGCAGATCAGCACCGTGCCGATGATCACCGCAATGCGGTTGGTGGCGATCACCATGCCGCCAATGTCGACAGTGCCCTGGAACGGCACATTCAGCACCAGCGGCGTATAGCCCCAGATCATCCCGGCCAGCGCCTTGAGCATCACCCCCAGCGCCACGGTCAGGATGAAGATGCTGGATTGCGATTCCCCGATCACCCGGCGCATGACCAGCGCGTCCAGCGCATAGCCGAACACGCCCAGCGACAGGATGCCCATAGCCGCCCCCAGCCAGAAGCCCAGCCCCCA
This sequence comes from Gemmobacter megaterium, assembly GCF_900156815.1. Lineage (GTDB taxonomy): Bacteria > Pseudomonadota > Alphaproteobacteria > Rhodobacterales > Rhodobacteraceae > Wagnerdoeblera > Wagnerdoeblera megaterium. The sequence goes on along the minus strand of NZ_FTOT01000003.1, from coordinate 8,987 downwards.
AAGTTCCGCAAAGGTCAGCACCGCAAAGGCGCCCAGCATCATCAGTTCGCCATGTGCGAAATTCACGATTTCGGTGGCGCGGTAGATGAACACGAACCCCAGCGCCACCAGCGCATAGCCCGATCCCTGCGCCAGCCCGATCACCAACAAATGCATTGCATCGGTAAATTGCATCGCCGTCCTCCCCAACGTTGATGCGGTGTCAGATCGACAGGCCACCGCCGACGATCACGACCTGACCCGAGATGTAGTTGGATTCGGGTGTGCAGAACAGGAACACACCATCCGCCGCCTCTTGCGGCGTGCCCGGACGGCCCAGCGGGATCATTGCCGCCATGCCCCTTGCCACCTTGGACGGGATGCCCACGGCGATCTTTTCGCCCTGCACCTCGATCTGTTTCTTGTCGTCCGTCGCCTCTGTCAGGCGGGTTTCGATATAGCCGAAGGCGACGCAGTTCACGTTCACCTTCATGCGGCCCCATTCCTTGGCCAGCGTTCGGGTCAGCCCCAGAACGGCGGATTTGGCGCTGGAATAGTTGGCCTGACCCGCGTTTCCGCCCGTGCCTGCGACCGACGAGATGTTGACCACCTTGCGGAACACCTCGCGCCCTTCGGCGGCTTCGGCCGCGGATGCCTCGCGGATGAAGGCAGAGGCCGCGCGCAGGATACGGAAGGGCGCCTTGACATGCACATCCATGATGGCATCGAACTGCTGGTCGGTCATCTTGCCGATCAGCGCGTCCCAGGTATAGCCTGCGTTGTTCACGATGATATCGACCCCGCCAAAGCTGTCGATTCCGGTCTGGATGAAGGTTTCGGCAAAGCCGTCGGCTGTCACGCTGCCCGGCACGGCCACGGCCTTGCCGCCCATCGCCCGGATTTCGGCCACCACGGCCTCGGCGGGTTCGGCATCCAGATCGTTGACCACCACCGCCGCGCCGCGCGCCGCGAGTTTCAGCGCCACCGCGCGCCCGATCCCCCGGCCCGATCCGGTGACATAGGCGGTCTTGCCTGCCAGTTCCTGCATGATGTTCCTCCTGTTGGCGGTCAGTCGCGGTCGAGGGACCGGGCGACGATCTCGCGCATGATTTCATTGGCCCCGCCGTAGATGCGCTGCACCCGTGCATCGGCATAAAGTTCGGCAATCGGATATTCGTTCATGTAGCCATAGCCGCCGTGCAGTTGCAGGCAGGTATCCACGGTGCGGCCCTGCATTTCCGTGGACCACATCTTGGCCATTGCGGCACGTTCGGGCGTCAGCGTGCCGGCCTGAAACTCTGCGGTCAGCTTGTCGGCAAAGGCGGCCAGCACCTCGATTTCCGTGGCCACTTCGGCCAGTTTGAACCGGGTGTTCTGCATGTCCATCAGCCGCTGGCCAAACGCCTTGCGCTGCCGGACATGGGCCAGAGTGTGCCGCAAGGCACAGCGCGATGCCCCAAGGGCCAGATAGGCCAGGATCAGCCGTTCCCATGGCAACTGAGTCATCAACTGGGCAAAGCCACGCCCCTCGGCATCGCCCACCAGATTGCTGCGGGGCACGCGCACATCGTCAAAGAACAGCTCGGACGTGTCCTGACGCCGCATCCCCATCTTGTCCAGCTTGCGCCCGCGGCGAAAGCCCTCGGCCCCGTCGGTTTCCAGCGCGATCAGCGAAATGCCCCGGCCACCCGCCGCCGGGTCGGTCTTGGCCACTACAAGGATGAAGTCGGCGTTCTGGCCATTGGTGATAAAGGTCTTGGAGCCCGACAGCACATATTCGTTGCCATTCTTCAGCGCGGTGGTCCGCACCGCCTGAAGATCCGATCCCGTGCCGGGTTCGGTCATGGCAATGGCGCCGATCCATTCGCCCGACACCAGCCTGGGCAACCAGCGTGCCTGCTGGTCGGGGGTGGCGATGCTGGCCACATAGTGCAGCACGATGTTGTGCACCGAGATGCCCCAGCCGCTGTCCCCGATCCGGCCCTGTTCCAGAAAAGTCACCAGATCGAACGTGCGCGGCAGGCCCAGCCCGCCGTGATCTTCGGGAATCGAGGCGCCCAGAATGCCCTGCTCGCCCGCCTTGCGCCAGAAGGCGCGGTCCACCACGCCTGCCTCTGTCCAGCGGGCGCGGTTGGGCTGATATTCTTCGGCCAGAAACCGGCGCACGGCATCGGCATGGGCGCGGTGGTCGGGCGTCATCCAGGCGTGGTCCAGAAAGCTGTCCATGTCAGTCGGCCCTCACCAGGGCTTCTCCGGCCAATGTGCGGGCGGTGCGGCCATCGTCCAGGGTCACATCCGCAGCCAGCGCCACCCGCAGATGCGGCACGCCGCCGATGTCCAGCCGTTCGGCCACCTCGCCCGAACAGGTCAGGTTGGCGCCCACCGGCGTAATGGCCATGAACCGATTGGAGACAGAGACCACCCGGTCCTGTCCGGCCCAGCCGGTCACGACACGCGCCAGCACGCCCATCGACAACATGCCATGGGCAAACACATCGTCCAACCCGGCCTTGCGGGCGAAATCGAGATCGACATGCACCGGGTTGTGGTCGCCCGAGGCACCGGCATACAGCGCCAGAATCTGCCGCGTGATGCGGCCAAAGGCGACGGGGGGCAGGCGATCGCCGGGTTGCGCTGTGGTCAGATCGGTCATTGTCCCCTCCTCAGGCCAGACGGTGCACAAGGCTGCGGGTGATCGACACCAGCAGGCCGCGCTCGGGGTGCCGGATCTCGGATCGCAGATGCGCCAGTTCCAGCGCGCCGCCCTTCTTGTCCTCGAAACCCAGCACTTCGGTGGTGATGCTCAGCCGGTCGCCCGCATGGATCGCGCCGTGATAGTCATAGCGTTCCTCGCCATGCAGCAGCCTGCGGTAGTCGCAGCCGATGCGCGCCAGAACAGAGGGCTTGCCTTGCCGTTCCAGTGCGCGGCCGGTTTCCAGATCCACCACGATGGCAAAGGTCGGCGGTGCGACCACATCGGGGTGCCCGGCCGCCTGCGCTGCCGCGCGGTCATGGTGGATGGGATTCCGCTCGCCCAGCGTTTCGGCAAAGAACGAGATCCTCCCCGCCTCGACCTGAAATTCGACCGGATCGGTGATCAGCCCCTTGGTGGACCGATTGAACAGCCCATTCGGATTGGACGAAGTGGCGTCCATTGCGGGTTCCTCCCTTGATGTCGTCGTCCCCGGCCCCCTCCCAAGGGCGCAGGGTCAGCCAGCCTGATACAGCGTCACCACACAGGCGCCGCCCAGGCCCAGATTGTGCTGCAATGCCGTGCGCGCGCCCGGCACCTGCCGCGCCTCGGCAGAGCCGCGCAGTTGGTGGGTCAGTTCGTAGCATTGCGCCAGACCTGTGGCCCCCAGCGGATGCCCCTTGGACAAGAGCCCGCCCGACGGATTGGTGACCACCTGCCCGCCATAGGTGTTGTCGCCATCGGCAATGAATTTCTGCGCGCCGCCTTCGGGGCACAGCCCCAGACCTTCATAGGTGATCAACTCGTTCTGCGCGAAACAATCGTGCAGTTCGACCACATCCAGATCGCGCGGTCCGATCCCGGCGGACTCATAGACCTTGGCCGCCGCCGCCGCGGTCATGTCATAGCCGACCACGCGCATCATGTCGTCGCTGTCAAAGGTGCTCGCGGTGTCCGTGGTCATTGCCTGCGCAATGATCCTGACCCGTGACTCCAGCCCCCGCCGCGCCGCGAAGCTTCCGCTGACCAGCACGGCCGCCGCCGCGCCACAGGTTGGCGGACAGGCCATCAGCCGCCGCATCACCCCCGGCCAGATCTCGGGCGAGGCCATGACATCGGCGACCGTCACCTCCTTGCGGAACAGTGCAAGGGGGTTGTTCACCGCATGGCGGCTGGCCTTGGCGCGGATGGCGGCGAAATCTTCCAGCGTGGTGCCGTGGCGTTGCATGTGTTGCAGCCCCGCGCCACCGAAATACCGCAGCGCCAGCGGGATCTGGCTGTTGCCGACCAGCGCCTCGGTTGCGGCATCGAATTCATCGAAGGGGCTTGGCCGATCCTCGAAGATATTTCCCAGCGCGCCGGGGCGCATCTGTTCGAACCCCAGCGCCAGCACGCAATCGGCGGCCCCGCATTCCACGGCCTGCCGTGCCAGGAACAGCGCGGTCGATCCGGTGGAGCAGTTGTTGTTCACATTCACCACCGGAATCCCGGTCATGCCCGCGCGGTAGATCGCCTTTTGCCCGCTGGTGCTGTCACCGTAGACATAGCCGGCATAGGCCTGTTGCAGATCGTCAAAGATCAGCCCTGCATCTTCCAGCGCCAGCCGCACCGCCTGCGCGCCCATCACGTCATAGCTGTCGGATGCCCCCGGTTTGGCAAAGGGAATCATCCCGACCCCTGCCACCACTGCCTTGCCCTGCGCCATCGCCGATCCTCCGCTCCCGACTGATTGCAGGGGACAGAGTTGCATCGGTCGTGATATAAATCCAATTCAAAAAGGTCCGCATTCATTCCACGGAGGAATGGCAGAATGAACATCGGAAAACTGCGCCACATCGTGATGGTGGATCGTTGCGGATCAGTGACCGAGGCGGCGCGACAACTTCATGTCACGCAATCCGCCGTCACCAAAAGCGTCGCGGATGTGGAGCGAGAGATCGGCTATCCGCTGTTTGACCGGCTGGCACGGGGCGTGGCAACCACGCTGGCCGGTCGGGCCTTTGTCGACCGGGCGCGGCGGATCATTTCCGACATGGACCAACTGATCCATGATGCGCATTCCGAACGGGCCGGGCGCGATGCTGTTCTGCGGGTGGTGATCTGTCCGCCTTCGCTGGAGGGATTGCTGAACCGGGCCTTGCGCAGCTTTATCGTGGCCAATCCGGCCTGCCGCGTGCATCTGTTCGCCTCGACCATCGAACGGGGTATCCGGCTGCTGCGGCAGGGCGATGTCGACATTTGCCTAGGTGCCCGCGACCGGCTGGAGGTTGTGGACGACTTCGATTGTCTGGCGCTGCCCGATCTTCATGCCACGCTGTATGTGCGCAAGGATCATCCGCTGGCCGGGCAGGACCGCGTTGCCGAAGCCCAGATCGCGGCCTATCCGATCATCGTGCCCGATCTGCAAGGCACCTATATCGAACAGATCATGGCGCTGGTGGGGGGCGATGCCTCGCCGATGCGGCGGTTGCATATCATCGAGAATTTTCCGATGGTGGCGGAAATCATCAGTGCCACCGACACCATCGGGATCGTTAGCGCGGGATATGCCCGGACCGCCGCCTTTGCCCGCCGGTTCCGCACCCTGCCATTCCCGCTGGACCCGGCGATGCCGCTGGCCATGGCCACCCGAGCCCACTGGCCCGATTCGCGGCAGATCACCCAGTTCCGCGCCACATTGCAGAAATACCCGTTGACCGGCGCAAGTTCCTAGACCGCGTGGTCGGGATGCAGGCACAGATCGTGGTTGGCCAGCACGCCGATCACCCGGCAGTCGGAAATCGTGCCATGCGCGCATTGTGCCACCATACGTTCCAGTTCCGCCTGAAGCGCCTGTAGGCGTGCGATCCGCTCGCGCACCGCCCGAAGTTGACGGCGAGCAATGCCGTCCGCCGCATCGCAGGGCAGATCGGGCCGATCCGACAGGTGCAGCAGGTCGCGGATCGCCTCCAGCGGAAAGCCCAGATCCCTGGCGTGACGGATGAAGGCCAGCCGCTCCAGCATCTGGGGGCCATATAGCCGCTGGTTGCCGCCGCTGCGCTCGGGTTCGGGCAACAGGCCGATCTGTTCGTAATAGCGGATGGTGGGCACCTTGACCCCGGCAGCCGCGCCAAGTTTTCCGATGGTCAGCATGAAACCCCCTTGAACCTCTAGGTACTAGAGACATTAGGTATTCGAATCGAAGGAAACAAGCAGCCCGGCAGGGCCGGGCAGGAGACCTCGATGACCCAAAGCAAAGACCACGAATGGACGGTGCGCGGCATGGATTGCGCGGCCTGCACTCTCAAGGTGACGCAGGCCGTCGCGCGATTGCCGGGTGTCAGCGATGTGTCGGTGGCGCTGATGGGGGAACGGATGCAGCTGCGGTTGGCGCCCGGCACCACCGAACCGGCGCGGATCGAAGATGTCGTGCGACGCCTGGGCTATCAGATTGCGCCGCGGGGTGCCGGTGCGGTGGGGGCGGGTCCGGCCCATGATCATGGGCCGGATTGCACCGGGCACGGGCCTGTCCCGGCTGCGCAGGTCGCCCGCGATCAGGCGTGGCATCAAAGCGGCAAGGGCCGGCTGGTGATACTGACCGGCGCGCTGCTGGGGCTGGCATGGGGGGTAGAGCTTGTGGCCCCCGATGGCTACGGCAATCTGGCATTCGTGCTGGCCTGCGTGCTGGGGCTTGCGCCCGTTGCCCGGAGGGCGCTGGCTGCGTTGCGCCTTGGCCAACCCTTCACCATCGAAAGCCTGATGACGCTGGCTGCGGTGGGCGCCATGTTCATCGGAGCGGTCGAGGAGGCGGCGCTGGTCGTGTTCCTGTTCGCGGTGGGCGAAGTGTTGGAGGGCGTGGCGGCGGGAAAGGCGCGCGCAGGCATCCGCGCGCTGGCCGCACTTGTGCCCCGGACAGCCTGGCTGAGCGAAAACGGCCAGACCCGCGAGGTTCCGGCCGCCAGCCTGGTCATTGGCCAGACGGTTCTTGTCCGCCCCGGCGATCGTATCCCGGCCGATGGGCGCATCAGCCTGGGCACCTCCGGCATTGATGAAAGCCCGGTGACAGGCGAAAGCGTGCCTGTGACCCGTGGTCCGGGGGATGCGGTCTTTGCCGGGTCGATCAATACCGAAGCGGCGCTGCATGTCGAGGTGACAGCGGATCCGTCCGACACCACGATGGCCCGGATCGTCCGGCTGGTCGAAGACGCAGAGCAGGCCCGCGCCCCGACCGAACGGTTCATCGACCGATTCTCGCGGGCCTATATGCCCGCCATTCTGGCGGTGGCGGTTCTGGTCGTGCTGGTGCCGCCGCTGGCGCTGGGGCAGGACTGGGACACCTGGATCTACCGGGGCCTTGCACTGCTGCTGATTGGCTGCCCTTGCGCATTGGTGATCTCGGTGCCTGCCTCGATCGCGTCGGCGCTGTCTGCCGGAGCACGCCGTGGCCTGCTGATGAAAGGCGGCGCCGTGATCGAGGCCGCGGCCCAGGTGCGCCATGTGGCCTTTGACAAGACCGGCACGCTGACCATGGGCCGGCCGGTCGTCACGGATCTGAGGCCGGCGCCGGGCGTTACGATGGCCGAGATGCTGGGCGTGGCCGCAGGGGTTGAAGCTGCGTCCTCGCATCCATTGGCCCGTGCCATTGTGCAGCACGCGGCTGACTCGGGTGTCGAGCCGCTGGCCGCCGCTGACGGACGCGCGATTGCCGGGAAGGGCGTGCAGGCGGTTGTCGGTGGTGCGATGGCCTGGGTTGCGGCTCCCGTCCATGCCGCCAGCGCGGCGGGCATCGCGCCTGGGCAGGCTGAACTGGTCGATAGGCTGGAGGCCGAAGGCAAGACGGTGGTTGCCGTGTTCCGGCAGGCGCAGCCGCTTGGCCTGATCGCCCTGCGCGACGAGCCGCGCCCCGATGCGGCAGAGGCCCTGCGCCAACTGCGGGTCATGGGGGTTCGGCCGGTGATCCTGACGGGCGACAATCCGAGAACCGCTGCGGCGATTGCAGCACATCTGGGCACCGATCACCGCGCGCAGATGATGCCCGAGGACAAGCTGGCAGCGATCCGCGATCTGGCGGACAGCGGCGGCGTGATGATGGTGGGCGACGGCATCAACGATGCACCCGCGCTCAAACAGGCGGGCGTCGGGGTGGCCATGGGCTCGGGCACCGATGTGGCGCTGGAAACCGCAGATGCGGCCGTCCTGCGCAACCGCGTTGCCGATGTGCCTGCGCTGATCCGTCTGGCGCGTTTCACAATGCGGAACATCCACCAGAATGTCGCCATCGCGCTGGGGCTGAAGGCGGTGTTCCTGGTGACTTCGGTTCTGGGGCTTACCGGCTTGTGGATTGCGATTCTGGCCGATACCGGCGCCACGGTGCTGGTGACGCTGAATGCGCTGCGCCTCTTGCAACGGGATCCCACGCGCGAGAGCTAGGCACATGCGAGGGGGGCGGTCGCCCCCCTACTTGTTGCTGTCGATCCAGCGCGCCATCAGCCCCTTGTCCCGAAAACACTCATCAGGCACCGCACGGCGCTTGATGCGTGCCAGGCGTTCGGCAAAGGCCACCTGCCTGGAACTGGGCAGGCTGTGGGTTGCCGTCATCGGTTTCAACTGGGCCTGTGCATCAATCCAGGCGCTGAGACTGCGGCGGTCCTGCTGAACGGCCCAGGGCAGCAGCGTCTGGTTGCGCAGCGCGAGCGCCTTGGCATAGGCCAACTGGCGCGGTGTGACGGGCATGGCGAATGTCGTGTCATCCATTGCAGATCTCCCAATCAGGGCTGATCTGAATATAGAACATAATAGGAACAATTTCAACCGCCCCTCCAGATGAGGCCATGGATGCCGCCCGGTCGCCATGGGTGTCGTGGGGGTGTCATGGAGTGCTGCGACCGCGACAGCCAGACTGGCGCGATGAGTCTGGATGGCCCGCACGGCCGGTGCCCGAGTCGGCGTGCCCCCGAGTCGGAGTGCCCTTGGGGTCTCTTTGGTGATTCTGGCTGTGTTTTTGGTGTTGTTGTTTTGTGTTTTGAGTTTTTGGTTGGGTGATATGTGAGAGTTTGGTTGTGAAAAGTGCAGTAAAACATGGGCTGGTGACGAAAAGATGACGTTGTCTGAATTTTCCTCTTGCGGGTTCCGGCATGTCTGACTAGAAACCGCTTCACCGAGACGACGGGGACGGAAGGAACCGCCGGACGGTAGCTGGGACGGGTGCTGAGGCGGAGACGCTGTGGTGTTTGTTCTGGTTTGACAATCTGGGAAGGATGGTCGAGTTGGCCCGGTGAGAGTTGGGTCGGTTCGGTTGTTTTTTGTTCTGGATTGTTGTGCTCTTTGACATTGATGG
>NZ_FTOT01000039.1 GCF_900156815.1 Gemmobacter megaterium | reverse complement strand
GTCCTGTAGGTCGGGGGTGTAGGTCTGCTCATGTATCCCAGCTACCACGCTGGATTCATGAGATGAATCCCACACGGGATTTGTGCAACAGAGCCAGGTAGAAGGAGAACTCGGTCCCCACCTGCGCGACGATCCCGGCCAGGAGCCCGCCGATCCGGTCGAGATGCGCATCCTCGCTCGTGGTGCTGTTCACCCCTTCGAGACGGATACACTGCATCAGCTCGTTGCCGCGTGTCCGGATCGTCCGGTCGGTCACGAGGCTGACGTAAGGCAGCATGGACGAGAGCCGCTTCTCGCCCTTGACCCATGCAGGCATCGCGGTGAGCGGATCGAGCGTCTCCGCCACGTCATCGGCAATTCCATCACGGGGCATAGCTGTCACCCCCGTGAAGCTTGCGGTTCGTTGTGGGCGGGGTTTCCTGCAAGGTGATCACCAGGACATCGAGGAAGTTCGGATCCCAGTCCGCGGCCTTCCAGAGCGCCGGCCAGGCCAGCCCCGCGAAGACGGCCACCACCCAGCTCTGCACCCAGAGGAACAGGAGCGTCGACCCAAAAAGCCAGACCATGGCGTACATGATCGGCAAGCCCATCAGCTTGGGCGGCCTGAGAAGGCCGATGAACACGCGGGACTGGTCGGACATGGCCGAGACCTCCGGAAGCTCTGGCTCAGGTCGTCCAGATGGCAGCGACGATGGTAGGGGCTGCAGCGATGCCCGCGATCGCGACCACGACCCAGAGTGCCTGGCGGAAGTCGAGGATGCCGAAGAGCCAGGACAGGAACACGCCGATCAGCGCCAGCGTGCCGATCACGATGCCCAAGGGGCCGGTGATGGCGTTCACGATACCCTGCAGCAAGGTCTGGACCGGCGAGAGATCGATGCTCTGCGCCAGTGCGGGATCTGCGAGCACGATGAGCGCCATCGCGCCCATGAGCGCGCAAGTGACCGCGCGCGCGATCATGGGGGAAAGTCTGGATGTCACGAGAGATCTCCTCTGAGCCGCTGGAACACGGCAGTCACACGGGCCACATGGCCCTGGGTTTCGCGGAAAGGGGGAATGCCACCGTGGCGGGTAACCGCCTCGGGTCCGGCATTATAGGCGGCCAGCGCCAGTGCCGGATCGCCGAAGCGCTCGAGCATCATCAGAAGGTACCGGGCTGAGCCGTCGAGGTTCTGCGCGATGTCATGAGGATCGACGCCAAGATCGCGCGCGGTGCCGGGCATGAGCTGGCCAAGCCCGATGGCCCCAACAGGGCTCAGCGCGCGCGGATTATAGGCGCTCTCGACCTCGATGTTGGCGCGGTAGAACAACGCCCAATCGGTGACCGACAAACCGGCCTGGCGCAGGGCGCCATGGCTGCCATAGCGCAGCGCGGTGGTCTCGATGGCGTGGAGGATTTCGGGGGTGGCGCGGACAGCACGCGGTGTCACGGCCGCAACCTGTGCCAGCGGCTGATCTGCGTCCGACCGTTGCGGTCTTGCGAAAAGAAAGAGGCGGTCCGTCTGCGTCCCATCCGGGGCGGCGTCGGAGGTGTCGAACGCCCGCAGCGACTGCGTGCCGTTCGCGATATCGATCAGCTGTCCGTCGGGGCTGACCTGGAAGATGAAACCGTCGGCCCCGGTCTGTGCATGGAGGGCCAAGGGTGCGGAACAAACACCTGTACCCAATGCAACGACGAGCGCGAACGCGCGGTCAGTCGTCCTTGACCAGAACCGGGCCGGTCCGCGGCTGTGCCACGCGGCCAGGAGCGGCGTG
>NZ_FTOT01000006.1 GCF_900156815.1 Gemmobacter megaterium | reverse complement strand
TCGCAGCCGTCAGCGTCGTCTTGCCGTGGTCAACGTGACCAATCGTCCCGATGTTCACGTGCGGCTTGTTACGTTCAAACTTTGCCTTCGCCATGATGGCAACTCCTCATATCGTTTCGATGCGGTGGGATGTTTCCCACCCTACGGGGCTGGTAGGGCGGGGTTCACCCCGCCGCACCTGTCAAGCGTATTTCTTCTGGATCTCGTCCGAGAGGTTCTGCGGCACGGCGTCGTAATGGTCGAACTGCATCGTGAACACTGCGCGGCCCGAAGACATCGAGCGCAGGTTGTTGATGTAGCCAAACATGTTCGCCAGCGGCACCATCGCGTTGATCACGTTGGCATTGCCGCGGGTGTCCTGCCCCTGAACCATGCCACGACGGCTGGTCAGATCGCCAATGATCGAGCCGGTATACTCTTCCGGCGTGACCACTTCGACTTTCATGATCGGCTCAAGCAGCTTTGCACCGGCCTTTTTCAGACCTTCACGCATCGCAGCGCGCGAGGCGATTTCAAAGGCCAGAACCGACGAGTCGACGTCGTGGAACGCGCCATCCAGCAGCGCGACTTTGAAGTCGATCACAGGGAACCCTGCAAGCGGACCCGAATCCATCACCGATTTGATGCCTTTTTCGACACCGGGGATGTATTCCTTCGGAACAGCGCCGCCGACGATCTTCGACTCGAAGCTGTAGCCTTCGCCCGGCTCGGTCGGGGTGATCGCCAGTTTCACGCGCGCAAACTGTCCGGTACCGCCGGTCTGCTTCTTGTGCGTGTAGTCGATTTCGGCTTCGCGCGAGATCGTCTCGCGGTAGGCCACCTGCGGCGCACCGATGTTCGCCTCGACCTTGAACTCGCGACGCATACGGTCGACGAGGATGTCGAGGTGAAGTTCACCCATGCCCTTCATGATGGTCTGGCCGGATTCGAAGTTGGTCTCGACCCGGAACGACGGATCTTCGGCCGACAGACGTGCCAGCGCCAGACCCATCTTTTCCTGGTCAGCCTTCGACTTGGGCTCGACGGCGATTTCGATCACCGGCTCGGGGAAGGTCATGGTTTCCAGAACCACCGGCTTGGCCGGGTCGCACAGGGTGTCGCCCGTGGTGGTGTCTTTCAGACCTGCCAGCGCAATGATGTCGCCCGCGAAGGCTTCTTCGATTTCTTCGCGGTTGATGGCGTGCATCATCATCATGCGGCCGACGCGCTCTTTCTTGCCCTTGGTCGCGTTCAGCATCGTGTCGCCCTTTTTCAGGACGCCCGAGTACAGACGCGTAAAGGTCAGCGAGCCGACGAAGGGGTCGTTCATGATCTTGAACGCCAGGCCCGAGAACGGCTCTGCATCATCGGCATGACGCTCGATGTTGCGGGTCTCGGTCTCGTCGCCAGGAGCGAAGCCGACATAGGCCGGAACGTCCAGCGGGCTGGGCAGATAGTCGATCACGGCGTTCAGCATCGGCTGCACGCCCTTGTTCTTGAACGACGACCCGGCCAGAACCGGAACGAAGGCCATGGCGAGCGTGCCCTTGCGGATCAGCGCGCGCAGTTCGTCCACCGAAGGCTCGTTGCCTTCAAGGTAGGCTTCCATCGCGGAATCGTCCTGCTCGACGGCAAGCTCGATCATGTTGGCACGCCATTCGTCGGCCAGATCCTTGAGCTCGTCACGGATCGGCTGACGGGTCCAGGACGCGCCCAGATCTTCGCCCTTCCAGGTCCATTCCAGCATCTCGACCAGGTCGATGATGCCTTCGAGCTTGTCTTCGGCGCCGATGGGCAGGGCAACCGGGCACGGGGTCGCGCCGGTGCGGTCCTTGATCATGTGCACGCACTTGAAGAAGTCCGCGCCGATCTTGTCCATCTTGTTGACGTAGACGATCCGCGGAACCTTGTAGCGGTCAGCCTGACGCCACACGGTTTCGGTCTGCGGTTCGACACCGGCGTTGGCGTCGAGCAGGCAGACAGCACCGTCGAGCACGGCCAGCGAACGCTCGACTTCGATGGTGAAGTCAACGTGGCCGGGGGTGTCGATGATGTTGAAGCGGTGCTTCTTGGAGATCGGATCCTTGCCGTCGACCGTCTTTTCCCAGAACGTCGTGGTCGCAGCCGAGGTAATGGTGATACCCCGCTCCTGCTCCTGCTCCATCCAGTCCATGGTCGCGGCGCCGTCATGCACTTCGCCAAGCTTGTGCGACTTGCCGGTGTAGAACAAGATTCTCTCGGTCGTCGTGGTCTTGCCCGCGTCGATGTGAGCCATGATCCCGAAGTTGCGGTAGAGGTCGAGCGTATATTCGCGTGCCATGATGCCCCCTTACCAGCGGTAATGGCTGAACGCTTTGTTCGCGTCGGCCATCTTGTGGGTGTCTTCCCGCTTTTTCACGGCAGTGCCGCGGTTGTTGCAGGCATCGGCCAGTTCGGCCGCCAGACGTTCTTCCATGGTGTTCTCGTTGCGCTTGCGCGCCGCGATGATCAGCCAACGGATTGCCAGTGCTTCACGGCGGACCGGACGCACCTCGACCGGAACCTGGTAGGTCGCACCACCAACACGGCGGCTACGGACCTCGACGGCCGGCTTTACGTTGTCCAGAGCCTCGTGGAAGGCTTCGATGGGCGAACGCTTCAGGCGCTTCTCGACGCGGTCGAGAGCGTTGTAGACGATCGATTCGGCAATGGATTTCTTGCCGTCGATCATCAGGTTGTTCATGAACTTGGTCACAACCCGATCGCCAAACTTGGCATCAGGCAGGACTTCGCGTTTTTCGGCTGCGTGACGACGCGACATATCTCAGTTCCTCACTTCGGACGCTTCGCGCCGTATTTCGAGCGGCGCTGGCGACGATCTTTGACGCCCTGCGTATCGAGCACACCGCGCAGGATGTGGTAGCGAACGCCCGGAAGGTCTTTTACGCGGCCGCCGCGGATCAGCACGACCGAGTGCTCTTGCAGGTTGTGCTTTTCGCCGGGGATGTAGCTGATCACCTCGAACCCGTTGGTCAGGCGCACCTTGGCGACCTTACGCATAGCGGAGTTCGGTTTTTTCGGCGTGGTGGTGTAAACGCGGGTACAGACCCCGCGCTTTTGCGGGCACTGCTGGAGGTGCTGCGACTTGGAGCGCGTCACCTTGGGCTGCCGCGGTTTGCGGATCAGCTGCTGGATCGTCGGCATATCTCTCGCCTTCTCTTGCAACCCGTTCGTCCTCTGTGCGTCCACAGGGCGTCCGGGGGCAGTCCGTCAATTGGCGCTTTGCGCGTCCGCAAAACACAGATACCGCCGACGCCCTGTGACAGGCGACGCGGTGGGATTCCAGAGGATCGGGGCACAGGCCCGGATCGTGACCACTTCATTGGTGCAGCCCGCACCAAGGGCCTTGGCCCCGATACAGGTAGGCGGCGTATAGGGGGAGTCGCGCGCCTTGTCAACAGCGCGCGCCCAAGGCTCAAAGGGTTTACAGGGGGCTGCGCAGGATCGCGGCCAGTTCGCCCTTGCCGGGAATATCGTCCTGCCGGACAGCCATCACCTTGGCCCCGCTGCGCAGCGCCCTGCCAGCAATTTCGTCAACCACGCCATAGTTGGTGGCGTCGCCGCTCTGGTCAAGCAGGAGTGCGCCGGTGTCTTCATCGACAAGGCCGTTCACCACCGACTCCATGTTCACGAGAATGCGGTCGATAGTGCCGAATGTCGCGGCCCGCGCGGCATCCGACAGGTCGGCTGTTGCCCTGTTCTGGCCATTCCGCACGGCCCACAGGTCGTGGAACGCCTTGATTTCGCGCCTGTAATGCGCGTCCAGCACAGGTCGTGCCGCCGTGGCAAGTTCGGCATCGGGGGTGGAATCGTGGCTTCCGGCGATCACGTCGGGCAGCGCGTCCAGCACACTGACCGAGCGGAACAGCGCCTCGACCGGCTGGGTGGCGGCCAGGATCAGCGGCAGGTCGCTGTCGCCCAGCACTGGACGCAGAGCCGCGTCGATCTGGCGGATATACTGCGACAAACGCACCTTCTGCCCCTCGGCGCCTTGCAACCGCCCCGAAGGCGAGCGGTCGTTGATCGTCGCCTTGCCAACCGCCGACGCAGCGTCCTTGGGCAGATTGGGCACATCAACGCTGACAGCAGGCAGATCGGCGGACACCTCGACCAGCCGCACGGCATTCTCGGAAATGGCAAGAACGTAGGCCGCTTGTGGGAACGTGACCGAACGCAACAACGGTTTCAGATGCGCCCTGTCCGACACCTCGACCATGGCTTCAAGCCGGTTGGCGAGACGGTAGGTCCGCAGCCTGTCCGGCGTGACAAAGACAGCAAGACTATGGGCTTGCAGACGCCAGAACTCATCATCCTCGACCAGATCCTCCAGGTGATCGCGGATCGCGGCCACCATTCGCTTGTCGCCGCCGGCCTGCTCGATCTGCTCGATCGCGGCGCGGCTGCGGTTCTTGAGGTCGATGCGCGACGCCTGAATATCCTGAGTGATCGGGGTTGTCGGAACATAGATCGAAACGACGACCGGCGCGCGCAGATCATTCAGCCGGGCAATGTCGCGGGCGGTCGGGGTATCAAGATGAAGCATAAACGTCCTTCCTGTCTTGCAAATGGTATATGTGCCCGTCGGCCAGAACCGCAGGCTTCCGAAACTCAACCCGGATGGGGAAGGTATGGTTCCGCGAAAACCCGCGCAGCGAGGTGTTTCAGCCGTTCACACTGCGATGATAGGGGATGAAGCCGTATCCTGTCGCGCGTATATCTGTCGCATGAACCTGTTCCGCGCCCTTGCTGCCCCGCTTGCCGCCTTGGCCCTTGCGCTGCCCGCGCAAGCCGAGAAACTGTCGCTGTCCGAATTGTCGGGCTATCTCAACGGTCTCTCTACCGTCGAAGCAGAGTTTACCCAGATCAATGCCGATGGCACGATCTCGACCGGCACCATCCGCATCAGCAGGCCCGGCAAGGTGAGGTTCGAATATGCGCCGCCCGACCGTTCCCTTGTGTTGGCCGATGGCCAGCAGGTGGCAATCTTCGACCCGAAATCGAATCAGGCCCCGGAACAATATCCGCTGCGCCGGACCCCGCTCAACCTGATCCTGGCGCCGAAGGTCGATCTTGGCACCGCGAAGATGGTGGTCGGCCACCGCGAGGATGGGGCTGCCACCCGCGTGACGGCACAAGACCCGGAACACCCGGAATATGGCCGCATCGACCTGGTCTTCACGGCAAACCCGACAGAGTTGCGCCAATGGGTCATCACGGATGACAGCGGCAACCAGACCACGCTGATCCTGGGCGATATGCGCAAGGGCGGGCGTCTTTCAAGCAACCAGTTCGACATCATGGCAGAGGCGCAACGGCGCGGTATGGTGGTTTCCGATCGCTGAGGCTGATCGCAGGCGCCGCGGGTTGCTGTGATGCCGCGCGCGCCCTGCCCCGCCAGGATCAGTCGTGAAAACGGCAACGGACCGTGGCTCATGGTTGCCATGGCTGTGCGCGGCGCGCATCTTGCGGGGCATGAGCCTGCCCGACCTGTGCCACCTTGCAACTTCCGGCGCCCAGATCGCCCTGCGGGTAACGCCCCGTGCCGGACGCGAGTCGCTGGAATTGTCCGAAGGCGCCCTGCGGGCCCGCGTGACCGCACCACCCGAAGACGGCAAGGCGAACAAGGCAGTACAAAAACTGCTGGCGCGTGCACTTGGCGTAGCCCCGAGCCGCCTGACGTTGATCCGCGGCGCCACCGCGCGCGACAAGGTCTTTCGGCTGGATTGACCGTCGGCGGTTCGGACCTGCCTTTGGGCCGCACCGGCAGGAGGCAGGGCCGCGGCCGCGCCCCTCAGCCCTGTCGGCGTATCACTTGCCGCAACATGCCGTGCAGCATCTGCACATCTGCCCGCGTCAGGGGCAATCGCGCCCACATGCTGCGCAGGTTGCGCTTCATGTTGGCCGCCTTTGTCTCGGGAAAGAAAAACCCGGCCCGATCCAGAACATCCTCGTAGTGATCGCCCAGATGTTGACGTTCCACCGATGTCGCCAGGTCGATCTCGGGCACGGGAATCGCGCCATCCGTCTGGCGGCGCCATTCGTAGGCCGTCAGCAGCGCGCATTGCGCCAGGTTCAGCGATGGAAATTCCGGGTTCACCGGGACGGTGATGATGGCATTGGCCTGCGCCACCTCGTCATTCTCCAGCCCCGTGCGCTCGGGACCGAACAGGATCGCCACCTTCTTGCCCGCCGCGATCAGCGCACGGGTCTGTGCCATCGCCTCCTCGGGCGTCACGACCGGCTTGGTCAGTTCCCGCGGCCGGGCGGTGGTGGCAAAGACATAATGGCAATCGGCCAGTGCTCCGGGCAGATCGGCAAACAGACCCGCGCGGTCCAACAGGCGCCCCGCCCCCGACGCCATGGCCACCGCCTTGGGGTTCGGCCAACCGTCGCGGGGGGCGACGATCCGCAGTCCTTCAAGCCCGAAATTCAGCATCGCGCGTGCGGCGGCACCGATATTCTCGCCCATCTGCGGGCGCACAAGGATCATCAGGGGCTGGGTCATGGATGTCCTCTGGCAGGAATTGGGCGGGTGATAGGCCGTGGCAACCACGCGCGCAAGCAGCGAGGCGCCCGTGGCGCCGGCATTTCCCGTCGCCTCCGGCCCGGTAGCCAAGCCGTCACAGCCGCGCTATAGGGCATGAAACCGCCAAAGGACCATCCCATGGCCGAAACCGAACGCCCTCAGATCTATCTTGTCACACCGCCAGACTTCGACCTGGAGACATTCCCTGCGCGACTTGCATCGGTGCTGGATACCGCAGACATCGCCTGCCTGCGCCTCTCGCTGGCCAGCCGGGACGAAGATCGGGTCGCCCGCGCCGCCGATGCGCTGCGCGAGGTTGCCCATTCCCGCGATGTGGCCCTGGTGATCGAGCGGCATGTGCAACTGGTCGAACGCCTCGGACTTGACGGCGTGCATCTGGTCGATGGCGCCCGCCTGGTGCGCAAGGTGCGGAAAGAACTGGGGCAGGACGCCATTGTCGGGGCCTTCTGCGGCAGCACGCGGCACGAAGGCATCAACGCGGCCGAAGGGGGCGTCGATTATGTGTCGTTCGGTCCGGTCGGAGCAACGACGCTGGGCGATGGCAGCCGGGCCGATGGCGATCTGTTCCAGTGGTGGTCCGAGATGATCGAGGTTCCGGTGGTCGCAGAAGGCGCCCTGACCGAGGATCTGGTCGCGCAACTGGCACCGCTTACCGACTTTTTCGCCTTCGGAGACGAGGAAGTCTGGCGCCATGACGACCCGGCGGCTGCCCTGCGCGGGCTGATCAGGGCCATGGGCTGATGACACAAACCGTTCTTTTCGCCGCTGGCGAGGCCCGCTGGCCCAGCTATGAGCCGCATCTGCGCGCCGCGTTTGACGCAGCAGGGCTGGATGCGCGGCTGGTCACATCCTGCCCCGCCGATCAGGCCGACTACATCGTCTTTGCGCCGGGCGGTGACATTGTCGACTTTGCGCCCTACACCCGCTGCAAGGCCGTTCTGAGCCTGTGGGCTGGCGTCGAAAAGATCGTGGGCAATGCAACGCTGACCCAGCCTTTGTGCCGCATGGTCGATCCGGCGCTGACCGCCGGCATGGTGGAATGGGTGGCCGGGCATGTGCTGCGCCACCATCTCGGGATGGATCGGCATATCGTCAATCCTGCGCGGGACTGGAACCCGGAGCCACCGCCTCTTGCCGCAGAACGCCCTGTCACAATCCTGGGGCTGGGGGAACTGGGTCGGGCCTGCGGTCAGGCATTGGCTGCATTGGGGTTCCCCGTGACCGGCTGGTCCCGCAGCCCCCGCACGGTTCAGGGACTGGCTTGCCTGTCGGGGGACGACGGATTGCGGCAGGCGCTGGACTCGGCGCAGATCCTTGTCACCCTGCTGCCCGCGACGCCGGAAACCGACAGCCTGATCAACGCCGATCGCCTGGCATTGCTGCGCCGTGGCGCCGTGATCCTGAACCCCGGCCGGGGCACGCTGATCGACGATGCCGCGCTGCTGGCGGCGCTGGACACCGGGCAGGTCGGCCATGCCACGCTGGATGTGTTCCGGGTTGAACCCCTGCCGCAGGATCATCCGTTCTGGGCCCATCCCAAAGTGACCGTGACGCCCCATATCGCGGCGGAAACCCGCCCGTCTTCTGCCAGCCGGATCATCGCCGAAAACATCCGCCGCAGCGAGGCGGGCGAACCGCTGCTTTTCCGCGTCGACCGCGCGCGCGGCTACTGACTGGCCACCGCCCGCAGGTCGGCACAGGCACCGGGCCGGGCGCCACGCATTCCGCGTGGCGTGCCTGCGGCGGGGATGTTGGGGCATTCGCGCATGACCCAAGGGCCGCACCGCGCCAAACCCCGCCGTGAGGCAATGACGGTCGGCATCAGGGCAACCGCAGCCAGTTGCGCGCGCCAGCGCCTGTATGAGCGGGTTCCGTGCCCGGATTGGCCCGGTCCCCTGACGATTGCGACATCGGCGCCTATATCTGATACGCTGCCCTGATGGAGGCTTCATGCGTTTCGACAATTCCTATGCTCGCCTGCCAGAGCGCATGTTCGCGCGGCAGGATCCGGTGCCGGTTGCCTCGCCGGGCCTGATCGCACTCAACACCGCGCTGGCGGCAGAGATGGGGCTGGAGTCCGCTGCGATGTCGTCCCCCCAGGGGATCGCTATCCTTGCAGGAAACCGCATTCCTGATGGCGCGGCGCCCTTGGCGCAGGCCTATGCCGGGCATCAGTTCGGCAACTGGGTGCCCCGGCTGGGAGATGGACGGGCCGTCCTGTTGGGCGAACACATCGCCCCGGATGGCCGGCGCTGGGACATCCAGCTCAAGGGATCGGGCCGCACACCGTTTTCGCGCATGGGTGACGGACGCGCCTGGATGGGCCCGGTGTTACGGGAATACATCGTGTCCGAGGCGATGCACGCCCTTGGCGTTCCGACCACGCGGGCGCTGGCGGCCGTGACCACTGGCGAGCCGGTCTACCGTGAAGGCGCCATGCCCGGTGCCGTGCTGACACGTGTCGCCTCCAGCCATTTGCGGGTGGGAACATTCCAGTTCTTTGCGGCCCGGCAGGATATCGAGGCGCTTCGCCTGCTGACCGACATGGCGATCGCGCGGCATTATCCTGCTGCCGAGGGGCCGCTGGGGCTGCTGCACGCCGTAACACAGGCACAGGCCGATCTTGTGGCACAGTGGATGGCGCTGGGGTTCATTCACGGCGTAATGAACACCGACAACGCCCATGTCGGCGGGCTGACCATCGACTGTGGCCCATGTGCGTTCATGGATGCCTACCATCCGGATCGCGTGTTCTCGTCAATCGACCAGACCGGCCGGTATGCCTATGGCAACCAGCCGCAGATCGCAGTGTGGAATGTTGCGCAACTTGCCTCGTGTCTGCTTCCGCTGATTGATGCCGACGAGGGCGCCGCAGTCGAAGCCGCAACAGCGGCTGTCCACGCCTACACCGGACACTATCAACGCGCCTGGCTGGCGCGGTTTCGCGCAAAGCTGGGGCTGGTCTCGGGGCGGGATGGGGATCAGATGCTGGTGGAAACCCTGCTGGACCGGATGGCCCGGCAGGGGGCGGACTTTACCCGCACATTCCGTGGTCTGGCCGAAGGCGGCGCCACATCGGAGTTTTCCGACCCGGAGGCACTCACCACATGGCAGGCCGATTGGCAGGCGCGCCTCTCTGCCGAAGGCAGGACCCTGGCCGAGGCGCGGGCCATCATGCGGACAGTCAACCCCGCCGTCATCCCGCGCAACCACCGGATCGAGGCGGCCATAGCGGCGGCGGTTGCCGGGGATCACACGCCGTTCCACCGCCTGAACACGGTGCTGGCGACCCCCTTCGACGCGGATCCTGACGAGCCGCTGCGCGAAGGGCCTGCACCCGCAGAGATCGTGCACCGCACCTTCTGTGGCACATGAACAGGCAAGCCGGATCCGGCGCGGGGCCAAGGTGCACGCGCCCGCCCTGCCCTGGGCTAGCCGCGCCCCGGCCCCTGACAACTGGCCGGAAACCGCCCGGTACCCCAGTTCCTCCGCGTTCCGGGGGTTGACCAGACCGCACGCTTGCTCCTTCAATCGCAAACGAATTTCAGGGGATTCCCGGCCGACCGGGACGGGACAGGGAGAACCGCATGTTCAGCAAGACCCAGGACGACCGGCCATCGACCGGACGCGGGGGCCAGGTTTCGGTGCTGGCCTCGGATCTGATCATCACCGGGGTCATCGCCTCGGAAGGCACGATCGAATTGCACGGCAATGTCGATGGCGAACTGGCCGCTGCGACGCTGGTGGTCGGCCATGACGGCCGGATGAAGGGCAAGGTGCAGGCCGGTCAGGTCGATGTGCGCGGTGAACTGGACGGGGCCGTCACCTGTGGCTCGCTGACATTGCGCGCCGCCGCACGGCTGAATGCCGACTGCCAGAGCGGCAGGCTGGTCATCGAATCCGGCGCCGAGGTCGAAGGCCGCTTTTCGCGCCCTGCGCCACCTCCGCCAGCCGCAAGCACCGGAACATCCGCGCCCGCGCCGTCACCGGCCCCACAAACGGACTTCGACGCCGCAGAAGGTGGCGCGGCGTCCTTGCCCGAGGATCAGGCCTGAGACCTGCCCGCCGGGCAAGTGGCTTGGCGGATCACACCTTGGGCGGGATGGAATAGGTCAGCCCTGCCCGCGCCACAATCGCGTCGGAACCATCAGAGCGCAACAGAACGTCGCCCACGGCCAGCGTTCTGCCCAGCTTCAGCAGCCGCGCCTCTGCGAACAGGTCGCGCCCGGACTCGGGCTTGCGCATGAAGTCGATGCTGCAATTCGTCGTGACCGCCAGCGCCACGGGCCCGATACGCGACAGGATTGCCAGATAGATCGACACGTCGGCCAGCGCGAACATCGACGGCCCCGACACCGTGCCCCCCGGCCGCAGATGCCGATCGGCGATCAACATGCGCACGGTCAATCCGTCCGGCTCAAGCCTGTCCACGCAGAAATCGTCGGCCACCTGCGGAAAGGCCTGCCGCATGAACACATGCAGCGCCGGTATGTCCATTGCCAAGGTCACGCTTTCCTCCCGTACATCCCGCGCGTAAGGTTCCGGCAAAGCGGAGGAATGGCAAGATGGCAGACCCGATCCTGACCCGGCATGATGCCGATGACGTTGCGACACTTACCCTGAACACGCCCGAGCGGCTGAACGCGCTGTCCAACGACATGCTGGCGGCACTGAAACATGCCTTCGAGGCGCTGGAGGCCGACCGCACGATCAAGGCCGTCGTGCTGAGAGGCACCGGCAAGGCGTTCTGCGCCGGGCACGACCTGCGCGAGATGCAGGCCGCCCGTCAAGCGCCTGATGGCGGCGCAGACGCGTTCGCAGATCTGTTCGCGCGGTGCGCCGAAGTCATGCAGATGATCCCGCGGTTGCCACAGCCCGTTATCGCGCAGGTCCACGGGATCGCCACGGCTGCCGGGTGCCAGTTGGTGGCCTCGTGTGACATGGCCATCGCGGCCGAGGGCACCCGGTTCGGGGTGAACGGGGTGAACATCGGGCTGTTCTGCTCGACGCCCATGGTGGCACTCTCGCGCAATGTTCCGCGCAAGCAGGCGTTCGAGATGCTGACCACCGGCACCTTCATCGACGCGCACAAGGCCGAAGCCCTGGGGCTGGTGAACCGTGTAGTTCCCGCCGAGCAACTGGACTCGGAAACCCGCGCCCTGGCGGCAACCGTCGCCGCCAAGCTGGGCGCCGCGGTGCAGATCGGCAAGCGGGCCTTCTACGATCAGATCCAGATGCCGCTGGATGCGGCCTATGCCTTTGCCGGTCAGGTCATGGTGGACAACATGATGCTGCGCGACACGGATGAAGGAATCTGCGCTTTTCTGGACAAGCGCAAACCCGATTGGGCATAGGCGCCCTGTCAAATCTTCGGGAACGCAACCTTCGCAGTGGACTTGCCACTGCGAAGGCGCCAGAACGGCGGGATGAACCGCCTGACCGTATCCGCCATTGCCCTGACCCTCGCTCTGGCCGCGCTGATTGCCGTGCTGACGCTGGTTCGTATTCCGGTTCCTTCTGGCGTTGGCGGGTCGGACAAGCTGCATCATGTGATCGGATTTGCTGCGTTGGCCCTGCCCATCGCCTGCGTGCGCCCCCGCTGGAGCCTGCATGTCGCCATGATACTGGCGATCTACGGCGGTGTGATCGAGTTGGTTCAGCCCCATGTGGGTCGGGCCCGCGAACTGGCGGACTGGATGGCAGATCTGGCAGGAATCGGACTGGGCACCGCCATCGGAATCGGGCTGAACCGGGCGGTTATGCTTGGCAGGGCGCGCAGGCGGGCATAGGCGCCTAGTCCTTCATCAGCCGTTCCGCCTTGCGGCGCACCAGCACCGACCGCAGATCGTGCATGGCCAGCAACAACCGATCTGTCACCGCGTCCAGCGCCTCGTCCGTTGCACGGGACTGCGCCCAATGCGCCGTCATGTTCAGGTGGTCGATCGTGCGGTGAATGTCGTCAATGTCGCGCCGGGCAAGCTCCTCCTGCCGCGCGGCCAGCCAGGTGATGATCGCATCCTGATCCGTCTCGCTCAGCACCCGGTCGCCATGCGGCTTGATGTTGCCGTTCTTGACGTTGACAAAGGCGATCTCGTCCATCTCGATCCGGCGCTGCCGGTTTTCGGTATCGACCCGAAACACCGCCGCGCCGTTCTCGCGGATGCGAAAGAAATAGTCAGGAAGCTCGCCGCCCATCTCACCCCCTGTTGTCGATAACCCGCAACAACGACCCGTCAGGGTCCACGACCGCGAACATGCGCGGCGCGGCGCCCGGCTTGAAGAACCCGACAAGCCGCGGAATGGCCGTCGTGTCCGACGCTATCCCGATGCGCTGCCAGTCATCCAGCAACGCATCCGGGTCATCCACGCGCAGACAGGCTGAAAACCAGCTGCTGCGCGGATCAAGGTCAGGATGCGAAAAGAACTCCAGCACCAACGGTCCGCGCGACAGGATCATCCAGCCGTCATCCCGGTAGTCCACCGCAAATCCCATCGCACCGTAGAATCCGGCAGTCACGCCAAAATCCCGAGACGGCAGGTTCGCGGTGATACGGTCGGTCATTTCAACCCTTTGCAAAAGGTCTGGATGCGGGTGCAGGCATCGACAAGCACCTCGTCCGAGGTGGCATAGCTGACCCGGAACGCCGGGCTGAGGCCAAAGGCCGCGCCGAACACCACCGCCACGCCGGTTTCCTCCAGCAGGGCGTTGGCGAAATCCTCGTCATTGGCAATAGAGATGCCGGTGGCCGAGGTCTTGCCGATGCAATCGCCGATGGTCGGATAGACGTAAAAGGCACCTTCCGGCACCGGGCAACGCACGCCGGGGGCCTCGTTCAGCATCTTCACCACCAGATCGCGGCGGCGCTGGAACTCCTTGCGCGATTCGACGATATAATCCTGCGGCCCGTTCAGCGCCTCGGTCGCCGCCCACTGGCTGATCGACGACGGGTTCGAGGTGGATTGCGACTGCACCTTGGACATGGCCTTGATCAGCACTTCGGGACCGGCGGCATAGCCGATACGCCAGCCAGTCATCGCATAGGCCTTGGACACGCCATTGCAGGTCAGCGTGCGGTCATAGAGGCCCGGTTCGACCTGTGCCGGCGTGCAGAATTCGAAGTCATCGAACACGAGGTGTTCATACATGTCATCGGTCATCACCCAGACCTGCGGATGCCGCATCAGCACATCGGTCAGCGCCTTGAGTTCATCACGGGTATAGCCAGCGCCGGTCGGGTTCGAAGGGCTGTTGAAGATGAACCACTTGGTGTTCGGCGTGATCGCCGCTTCAAGCTGTTCGGGCGTCAGCTTGTAGCCGGTCTGCGCCGGGCATTCGACCGGCACGGGCGTGCCGCCCGCCAGATAGACCATATCGGGGTAGCTGACCCAGTAGGGCGCGGGAATGATCACCTCGTCGCCGGGGTTCAGCGTGGCCATCAGCGCATTGTACAGGATCTGCTTGCCGCCCGTACCCACGGTCACCTGCGAGGGTTTGTAGTCCAGCCCGTTCTCGCGCTTGAACTTGGCGCAGATCGCCGCCTTCAGCTGCGGGGTGCCATCGACATTGGTGTATTTGGTCTTGCCTTCGTCGATTGCGCGCTTGGCCGCATCCTTGATGTTCTGCGGCGTGTCGAAATCGGGCTCGCCCGCCGACAGGGCAATGATGTCGCGCCCCTGTTCGGCCAGATCGCGGGCCTTGTTGGAAATCGCAATGGTGGGCGAGGGTTTGACGCGGGCAAGCGTGTCGGACAGAAAGGGCATTTCGGCCTCGGGTTTGAAAGGCGGGCGGACCCGTCTTAGGGTGGGGTTGCCCGCCGTTCAAGCGATAACCGTCTTTGGCCTCGAAACGCCTTGCGAATATGGCCGGGCAAGCAGAAAAGCGGCCTCGACATGGCCAGGAGCACACCTATGAGCGAACCCCTCGACGCACGGCTGAAACGGATGCGGATGCGATCCTGGCGGCGCGGCACCAAGGAAATGGACATGGTGCTTGGCCCCTATGCGGATGCGCGGCTGTCCGGCATGGACACCCGCGCATTGGACGCGTTTGACGCACTGCTGGAAGAATATGATCAGGATCTGATCAAATGGGTGCTTGGGCAAGAACCCGCGCCGCCGGAACATTCCGCGCTGATCGCCGATCTGGCTGCCTTTGCCCGTGCCCGGCTGGCGCCCGGACCCTAAGCAAACTTTGCGGGAATTTACCCGATATTGGGGATTTGCGCCGATTCTCCGGTGACGACACAGGCAGCCGGAGAAGGACATGACCATTCAGACCAGACTTGCCGCGCCCGGCGTGCGGGGCCTGACACCGGGCTACCTGGAAAACCTTGCATTGCTGGAACGTCTGCACCGGCTGTTGCTGGATGTGATCAAGGATGAATTCGAACGGGTGGCGCTGCTGGAGATCAATCCGGTTCAGGCGCTGCTGCTGTTCAACATCGGCGACAACGAGGTGACGGCCGGCGAGCTGAAATCGCGCGGATATTATCAAGGGTCAAACGTCAGCTACAATCTCAAGAAGCTGGTCGAACTCGGCTACATGCACCACCAGCGATCAGAAATCGACCGCCGGTCGGTGCGGGTGCGGTTGACCGACAAGGGACGCAAGGTGCGCCTGCTGCTGGCAGAACTTTTCGCGCGCCATGCCGAAGGGTTGGCGGCGCGCAATCTCATTGATCCAGACGGGATGGAGGCCATGAACACCGCCTTGCGCAGGGTAGAACGCTACTGGACCGACCAGATCCGCTATATCTATTGAACCGGCGCCGGGGACCCGCCGCCGCCGTTCAACGCAGATGTCACGTCACGCGCAAAACAATCTTGCCGATATGCGACGATCCTTCCATCCGCGCATGAGCCGCGGCCGCCTGATCCAGCGGGAATTCGCTGTCCATGACCGGCGCTATCTTGCCCGCCGCAAGCAACGGCCAGACCTCGCGCTCCAGTTCCGCCGCGATCCCGGCCTTTACCTCGACCGTCCGGGGCCGCAGCGTCGAACCCGTGATCGTCAGGCGCCGCACCATCACCTCGGCAAAGTTGAGCTCCACCTTCGGGCCAGTCAGGAACGCAATTTGCACCAACCGCCCATCATCGGCCAATGCCTTGACGTTGCGCGGAAGGTAGCTGCCCCCCACCATGTCCAGGATCAGATCGGCGCCCCCCTCGGCCTTCAGGGCACTGACAAAATCCTCGGTGCGATAGTTGATGGCGCGTTCGGCCCCCAGCGTCAGGCAGGCGGCGCATTTCTCGTCGGAACCCGCCGTCGCAAAGACCCGCGCGCCCATCGCCTTGGCCAGTTGGATGGCCGTTGTCCCGATACCGGAGGTGCCGCCATGGACAAGGAACCGCTCCCCCGCCTTCAACCCTCCGCGCTGCACCACATTGGTCCAGACGGTGAAAAACGTCTCGGGCAGGCAGGCCGCCTCGCGCAGCGCCATTCCGGCAGGCACCGGCAGCGCATGATCCGCAGGGCAAAGCGCATATTCGGCATAGCCCCCACCGGGCAAAAGCGCACAGACGGCATCTCCCAGGCGCCAGCGCGTCACCCCTTCGCCCACTGCAACGACATGGCCCGACGCCTCCAGCCCAGGCAGCGGAGACGCACCGGGGGGCGGGGCATAATTGCCCGCACGTTGCAACGCATCGGGGCGATTGACCCCGGCGAACGCCACCCGGATCAGGATTTCGCCATATCCCGGCACCGGCAGCGCACGGATGGCAGGGACCAGAACCTCCGGGCCGCCTGGGGTTGAAATTTCGATCACACGCATCGTTTCAGGCAGATCGGTCATCATTCGTGTCATGCAGAAGTTCCACTCTGGGGGGCCTTGATGCAGGCAGACAGCCGGGCCTGAATCTCCATCAACGGGCGGGTCAGCGGGTTCTGGCGCAGCTTGGCCTTGGTCTCTTCAATCGCCATCACATCAGCGATCCGCCGCTCGACAAAATCGCGGGTTGCCGACAGATCGGGGGAGTCATCGCCCAGCCAGTACAGCACCGCAGACCCATATACCCCCGACAGAATGGCCCGCTTGGAATACCAGTTGAAATCGTCGGAGCGGTCGCCAAGCGCCGTCCAGATCGTGTCGGCAGACTGCCACAGGGCGGCGGCGCCTTCGGCTGCGTGATGCGGCAAGGCGAACATGGCCGACGCCCGGCGCACGACCTCGCGGTCGCCAGCCGCATCGAGCCGCAGCATGATCGCATGGACAACCCTGTCCCGAAAGCGCATCCCCGTCAGGTCGGCCGCAGCCAGCCGTTGCCGCAGCTCGGCGTCGCCCAGCCGATGGGCCGCGACAGCCAGATCCACAGCGCCGCGCGGGCAATGAACACGCGCCAACGATTCGTCGACACCCGCATCTGCGCAAGCGGCGCGGAAAGTGTCTTGTGACCAACCATCAAAAGGAACATGCGGCAGGGCCGCGCGGGCCAGACGTTCGGTGATCTCGTGCATGGCGTCTCCTTTCACCAGTACCAAAGGTAGACAACCCCTGCCCGGTTTGCTATAGCCCGCGCGCCTGCACATTCGTGCAACTTCAACTTAGAAAGGTGGTGAAAACCACATGCAGGTCAGCGTTCGTGACAACAACGTCGATCAGGCCCTCCGGGCTCTGAAGAAAAAGCTCCAGCGCGAAGGCGTCTTCCGCGAAATGAAGCTCAAGCAGCATTTCGAAAAGCCGTCGGTCAAGAAAGCGCGCGAGAAAGCCGAAGCGATCCGCCGTGCGCGCAAGCTCGCACGCAAGAAGGCTCAACGCGAAGGCGCTCTCTGAGCGATTTCGAACAGCTGGGTGGGGCAACCTGCCAATGGCGAACCCCCAGGGCAACCGCTCGCGGGGGTTTTTCATTTTCTGACGCGCACGCCAGGCGCGGCAAGGTGCGCGCGGCATCGCCGGCGCGGGATGGATGCCTCCGGGCGGATACCAGGCCGGGAACGCCCCGGCCCGGCGATACGGATCTTATCCGGCAACCGCTGCGGCAGGGGCAAAGATGCGATCCACCAACCCGCGCACGCGATTGAACGCCGCCTCTGCCCCCGCAATGGCGCGGGCCTCTTCCTCTGGGGAAAGCTCCACTGCGTCCAGCGCGGCTGTGAACGTGCGCCAGTGCAGACCCCGGCCTTCGGGCGCGCCAGCCAGATGCCTTGCGCCGAAACCGTCCGACAACCCCAGTTGCGCGGCAGCCTTCAGCAGGAAGGCGGCACCGAGGTTCGAGCCTTCGGCGACATACAGCCAGCCAAGCGCCGTCGGCAGATCCACATTGTCGGCGGCGAATGTCGGGGCGGTGTCAACAGCCTCCGGCTCCAATCCCAGATCCGCCAGATCCTGCCGCACGGCGCCCAGCCGTCGGCGGCCCTGCAAATCGGGCAACAGCTCCTCCAGCACCGCATTGTCATAGAGCGCGTCGATATCGCGGTGAAAGGCGTGCTGAACCTTGAGAAACAGGCCAAAGCGATCCCGGCTGGCAAAGGGCTTTCCCGCCATGATCGTGCTGTCCAGCGCCTCATGCGCAGAATGGGTTGCGGCCTTGAGCCGTTTGGCACGGGTTTCACCGTCTGGCTGCGCGATGGCTGCGGTTTCGTTCATAGGTGGTCTCCTGAGTGTCAGAGCAGCAGGTAATCGGCATCAAGCGACGAGAGGCCGTTCAACAGAATCTTGAGGTCGGCCTTACCATCCCCGTCGACATCGCCCAGCAGCAGCAGATCGCCGCCCTCGGCCTTGATGCGAAGCTCACCCGCCACGCGGGAAAAGCTGTCGTCACCGATGAAGCTGAAGCTCTGATTGCCCGACAGGCCGGTATTGGCGTCGATGGCGGACAGATCGAGCAGGTCGCCAGAGGCGCCGTCGAAGTCGAGGATCGTATCATGGGCCTTGCCGGTGGAGTCTTCGACAGAGCGGAACACGAATGTATCGGCCCCCTTGCCGCCGATCAGGGTGTCGTTGCCCTTGCCACCCTTCAGCGTGTCATTGCCGTTGCCACCCGCCAGCCGGTCGTGGCCTTTGCCGCCGATCAGCAGGTCGTGCCCCTTGCCGCCGGACAGCCGGTCGTTGCCTGTGCCGCCATCCAGCGTGTCGTGCCCGCCATTTCCCGACAGCCTGTCGCGGCCATCACCCCCGACAATCCGATCGGCAAAATCGGTGCCCGAATAGCGGTCATTTCCGGCCGATCCGATCACATCGTGACCCGTGGCCCAGAGCGTGGTCTCCAATGCCGTCGGATCGCCCGCCATCAGGCCCGACACCGTCGGGCTGGTCGTCGCACCCGAGATATTCAGGCCGGTGATCTCGATCATGGTAGAGATATCGGCAATCTTGCCATCGCTGCCGGTGGCGAACCCGTCGGTTGCGGCATCATAGCTGTCGCCCAGAACGGCAAGGCGCAGGCCATCCAGCGTGCCCACGAGTTTATGGGTCGTCATGTCATAGGCAAAATCGGCCCCATCCATGACAGTGGCCTGTGTGGCCTGCGGCTGACCTTCGGGGACCGTCCCCAGCACGACGATCTGGCTACCGCTGAATTCCGTTTCGCCGCCAAGGATCCACGGCCAGCCCAATGACTCGAAACTGTCGAAATAGGCCGCGAAATCGGCGTTGAAATCGACACCTTCCGTGCCATGCAGCTTGATTGTGATGCTCATGTCAGGCTCCTTTCCAAGAGTCCGGTCTCAGAAATTGATCGTGAGCGCGGCCGCGACATTGCGCCCCGGACTCGGGTTCGTGTTCAGGAACTGGGTGTAGTCCCGGTCGAACAGGTTGTTCACCGCGACATTGGCCAGAACTCGGTCGCTGATCCGGTAGGTCGCAAACAGGTCCACCGTCTCGTAGCGCGGGGTTGCCGAAGCGGCAGTGCCCCCCTTGGCCCCCACAACCGTAAGACGCGCGCCCATGTTCAGGCGCTGCTCCATGGCGCGGAGTCCGGCTGTGGCGACGATGCGATAGGGCGGCACCTTTTGCAGCGCGCTGCCGTCGGCAAGATTCACGCCCTTGAGATATTCCGCCGAGAAACTGCCGAACATCCGGGGCGAGTCATACTCGGCCGACAGGGTCAGACCGCGCACACGGGCCTTGGCGATGTTCTGGTATTGATACCCCTGGCGCGAAATGCCGGACAGAAATACCTGATCAATATAGTCGGTCACGTTGTTCTGAAAGCCGCGGAGCGACACCGACAGGCTGTCCTCCGGGCGGGCCAGATCCGCAAAGCGCAAGGTCGCGCCGGCCTGCAACGTCCGGGCAATTTCCGGGCGCAGATCGGGGTTTGGAAAGAACCGGCCCGGCACGGGTGGCGGATGCGTGCCCTCGATCAGCGACTCGGTCAGCGCGGGGCCGCGATACCCTTCCGAATAGCCCAGATCGACGCTGATCCAGTCGCGCGGGCTGAACGTGACCGAGACCTGCGGCGAGAGGCGATTGCCCTTGATCCGCGTTGTCGCGTTCGCCAGCCGGTAGCTGTCCCAGCGCAGCCCCGCCACGACCTCCAGCCAGTCGGCATGGCGCAAGGTGTCCTGAATGAACACACTGGCAGCGCGCCGCGTGCCATCCGGCGTCAGGGCCGAACTGGTCGCCACCCGGTCGCGGTAGGTGTCGAACCCGAACCGGAGCGTGTGATCCCCATGCCCCGACACCAGACGCGCGGTGTTCGACACGTCAATTCCCGTCGTGCGCACATTGAACGCACCATCCTGCGCCCCGGCGATGTCATATTCCCGCTGACGGGTGCGCGTGGAATAGACCCTGGCATCCAGATCCCAGAAATCCGAGGTCAGCGAGGTCAGCCGATACCCGGCCGAAAGCGTTTCGGTCAGGACGTCACGCCGCTCTGCGCCATTCATGAAATCATTGTCATACCGGCTGGCCGAAAAGCTCAGTTCATGCCCGTCCGCTGGCCGGAACCGACCCTTGAGCAGAAACGACCGCATGGTCTGGGCCGATTGCACGCGCGCGCCGCCGCCAGAGGTGTAGTTGCCGATGTCGCGCCAGGTGGTGCCCAACAGCACGTCGGCGCCGTCGCCCATCCGCGCGGCGGTCACAAGATTGGCTGTCGGCCCATCGCCATTTCCAGAAAACGACAGCCGCGCCCGACCGCCGCGCGTCACGCCGGGGGCGAGGATGTCATCGGCATCGACGGTGGCAAAGCGCACCACACCCCCGATTGCCCCGCCCCCTGCCCCGGCCGCACCGGAGCCGGACGTGACACTGACCTCTTTCAGCATCTCGGTATCCAGATAGACCGTCCCGTTGGGGCCATGGCCGTTCTTCTGGAAATTCTGGCGCGCGCCATCGACCAGCACTGTGACGCGGCCGAAATCCTGCATCCCGCCGACATTGACCGCAACACCGGGATCTCCGCTGGCGACCTGGGTGCTGACGCCAGGAAGACCGGACAGGATGTCGCCCAGGCGTGCGGCGGGCAAGCGGCGCTCCAGCGTCTCACCCGCCATGCTGCGCGTATCCGGCCCGGCATTGGCCGCGCGGCTGCCGAACACGGTGACGGCATCCAGCAGGATTTCTGTATCGGGATCGGTCGGAGCCGCCTGTTGAGACCAGGCCGGCCCCGCCACCGCGCCGCATATTGCGGTGAAAATCAGCAACCCCTTGGCTGAGCGACGACTGGTTCCAGGCATCGTTATATCCGTGCTGTGGGTTTTAATGGCGCCTTCGGGGCCAGTCCGGCCCCGAAGATTGGACGGCACTCTGCGCGATCAGAGCAGGAAGTTGCCTGCCTCGATCAGATGCTCGCCTACCAGCATCAGGCCAAAATCGGCCTTGCCGTCGCCATCGACGTCACCACTGACAAAGGTTCCTGCCTCGGTCACGTCATAGCGCAACTCTCCGGCTGTGTTCGAGAAGGCATCGGTCCCGATAAAGCTGAACTCGGCCACGCCGCTCAGGTCGATCAGATCGCCTTCGGCCGCGTCGAAGTCATGGATGGTGTCGAACTTGCGCGCGGAGCTGTCGCTCAGCTCTGCAAAGACGAAGGTATCGGCACCCGCCCCGCCATACAGTTGATCACGGCCCATGCCGCCTTGCAGAACGTCATCGCCGGCACCGCCCTTGAGGGTATCGCCACCGACCCCGCCATACAGCGTGTCATTGCCAAGACCGCCATACAGACGGTCATTGCCATCGCCGCCGTTCAACAGATCTTCACCCTTGTTGCCATACAGACGATCGCGGCCTGCGTCGCCGTTCAGCACATCGTCACCCTGCACACCGCGGATCACATCGGCCTTAGCGCCACCATCGACCAGATCGCCAAAGCGGGTGCCGGTATAGGTGTCGGCGCCCTCCGACCCGATGAAATGCTGCGCCTTGGTGCCCAGCAGCGCCTCAAGTGCCGCAGAACTGGCCGAGGCGCCTTGCAGGCCCGAATAGATCGGCATCAGGGTGTTCTCGGCAGTGGCGCCAGTGCCCGCTGCCACATCAACATCCAGCCCGGTGATTTCAACCAGCACATCCAGCCCGCTGATGCGCCCGACCTCGCCGGTGCCCTGTTCGCCGGTCGTTTCGCCATCAACCCAGGTTCCGATCCGGATCGTGTCAAAGCTTCCCGACAGGCCATGGCCATAGCTGGAGCCATAATGCATGAAGTCATACGCCAGATCGCTGCCGTCCAGCACGATGTGGTTGTCGCCATAGTTGAATGCCAGTTGGCTGCCATTCATGAAATAGGTGCGGCCATATGCGCTGTCCGGCGTCCCACCGTAAAATTTGTAGCTGCCCGGTGCCGTGACGAACGACGACAGATAGGTCGTCCAGTCCATCCCGCCGGATGCTGCCGACGCGTCGATGGTGATCATTGTCGAGCCCGTTGCCATATCATAACCCCTTGAGTCGCAAGATTTGCCCGGACAGGCGGTATGCGACGGCGGCTGGCAACTGCGCTGGCGATGCGTCTTGTGATTCGTCCGGTGGATGGCCGAGGCTTAAATAAGTCGATTGAAACAGTCAATCTTATGACCAAGTTTTTCAGTCACCTTTTCTGTGGCTGGACATGGCCGCCGGGCTGCGCCAACGATCCGTGGCAGATTACAAGGACAGGGGCAGCGATAATGGATGTTGCAGCAATAGAGACAGCCCTGGCAGAGCTGCCCAGCAGGTTCCGGGGGCCGGGCGGTGTTGCGGGGGTGGTGGCTGACGGCAGGGTTGTCGCCGCTACCGCATGGGGTCACGCCGATCTGGGCGCACACCGGCCCATGACATCCGCTATCCGGCTGCCGGTCTGTTCGATCACCAAGCAGTTCACCTGTGCCGCGCTGCTGGGCGCGGTGGGCACGCCCGAGGCGCTGGACCCTGGACTTCCTACCCTCATCCCCGCGTTTCAGGACACCCTCCCGACAGTGCGGGACCTGTGCAACAACCAGTCCGGTCTGCGGGATTACTGGGCGCTGACCATCCTGCACGGCGCCAGGGCCGAACAGACCTTCTCCCGCGCCGAAGCCTTGCCGCTGATCGCGCGGTATCGCACCGGCCATTTCGCACCGGGGACCGGATATTCCTACAGCAACGGGAATTTCCGCATTCTTGCCGAACTGCTGGAACGGGCGACGGGCGAGGATATGGCCACGCTCTATGCCCGGCACATCTGGGATCCGGCCGGTATGGACGGGGCGATACTGGCAGCCGATACGCGCCATCCGGCAGATGATGTCGTCGGATATGAGGGCACCATCGAAACCGGCTATAGACCCGCCGACAATGGGATCTGGTGGATGGGCGATGCCGGAATGGCCGCATCGCTGGACGACATGCTCGCCTATGAGCGTTGGGCAGATGCCACACGCGAGGATGAGACCGCGCTGTATTCCCGCCTGGCGCATCCGCAGACCTTCCGCGACGGCCGCGCCGCCGCATATGGCTTTGGCCTGTCGCATAGCCTGGTGGCCGGGCATCGGTTCACCGGCCATGGTGGCGCGCTGCGCGGGTTTCGGTCCTATCGGATGTATTGCAAGGAACAGCGGCTGTCGGTTGTGGTGATGTTCAATCATCAGGCCGACGCCCAGGGCGCCGCCCGGATGCTGGCCAAGGCCGCATTGGGCTGGAACGATCCGGCGCCGATGCCGCTGGAGGACGGATGGCAGGGCAACTGGCTTTGCCCGGAAACGGGTCTGACCGCCCGGCTGGAGCCGGGCGTGGCGACCGCCACCCTGCGCTTTGGCACATCGCCCGAGCCGTTGCATCAGGTCGGGCCAGGCCAGCTTGGATCCGCGCTTGCGACGATCTCCAGGCAGGGCGGCCGGCTGGTGATGGATCGCCCGCACGAGAACCTTTCCAGCCTGCTGGTGCCGTACCGTGCCGTTGACATGGCCGATGGGGCAGAGATCTCGGGGCGCTACACCTGCGCAGAGCTTGGCGCAGACATGATCATCGAGGCGAATGGCCCCTCTGTCGGGGTGTGGTTCGACGGAACTCTGGGACAGGGACAGATCGAACTTGCCTGTCCCGCCGGTCCGGATCTGTGGCACATCTCGACCCGCAGGTCGATGGACGCCCCCGCACCGGGCGACTGGACCCTGCACATACGCCGCAACGCATCCGGCAGGGTAGCCGGGGCAAAGCTGGGCTGCTGGCTTGCACGAGGTCTGACCTATGATCGCATCGGATAACGGTATGTTTCGCATGGGCTATTCAGTTCCTGCATGGCGCATTGCACAAAGGGAATTGGCCTGTCCGGCGGCGCAGCCCCAGTCTGCGCCGGATATGACGCGGGGAAAGACATGCTGACGGCGCGGGATCTGGGGCTGATGATCGGCG
Organism: Gemmobacter megaterium; assembly: GCF_900156815.1. Lineage (GTDB taxonomy): Bacteria > Pseudomonadota > Alphaproteobacteria > Rhodobacterales > Rhodobacteraceae > Wagnerdoeblera > Wagnerdoeblera megaterium. Next base: position 275,537 of record NZ_FTOT01000006.1, on the reverse strand, counting down.
GGCTTGCCGTCGGGCCGCTGAATGCGATTACGGATGTGCCAGGCGTGACCGTCGGCCACCGCACGATACAGGGGGACGGGCTGGCAACCGGAGTAACGGCAATCCTGCCCCATGCGGGCGATCCGTTCCGTCAGAAGGTGCGCGCAGCCGTAGAGGTGATCAACGGCTTCGGCAAATCGGCGGGTCTGATGCAGGTGGCCGAACTCGGCACGTTGGAAACCCCTGTCCTGCTGACGAACACCTTCGGCGTTGCGGCCTGCACCGAGGCATTGATCCGCCGGGCGATTGCGGCAAATCCCGATATCGGGCGCAAGACATCCACCGTCAATGCCGTCGTATGCGAATGCAATGACGGCGGGATCAGCGACATTCAGGCGATGGCCGTGACGCCCGGCGACGCTGTGATGGCGCTGGAGGCAGCCACGGGCGGGCACGTTGCCCAAGGGGCTGTTGGTGCCGGAACAGGGATGACAGCCTTCGGGTTCAAGGCCGGGATCGGCACCGCATCGCGGGTGATGCAGGTGGATGGTCGCACATTCACACTGGGCGCGCTTGTTCTGGCAAATTTCGGCGCAGCCGGCGATCTGGTATTGCCCGATGGCCGCCGCCCCGATCCGCGGTCGCCGCCCGAGGGCGACAAGGGATCGGTGATCGTGGTTCTGGCAACCGATCTGCCGTTGGGCGACCGGCAGTTGCAGCGGGTCGCACGGCGCGGGGGCGCGGGGCTGGCGCGGCTGGGCGCGTTCTGGGGCCACGGCAGCGGCGACATCTCGCTGTGTTTCACAACCGCCGATCCGGTGGCGCACAAGCCCGCGACATTTGCACCAGTGCAGCGACTGGACGACGGGCGCATTGATCTAGCCTTCCGCGCCGCCACCGAGGCAACGCAGGAGGCAGTGCTGAACGCGCTCTGCGCCGCGCCCGCCACCCAAGGCCGCAATGGCCGTCTGTACCCCGCCCTTGCCGATTGGCTGAAGGAACACCCACCGACATGAAAGTCTTCATCTCTGCCGATATCGAAGGCACCGCCGGAATCGCCACCTGGTCCGAAGCTGACCGCAACCATCCCGATTATCCGCAGTTCCGCGACCTGATGACGGCCGAGGTCGTCGCAGCCTGCGAAGGCGCGCGGGCTGCCGGGGCCACAGAGGTTGTGGTCAAGGATGCCCATGACAGCGGGCGGAACCTGATGATCGACCAGTTGCCCGAGTATGTCCGGGTCATCCGAAACTGGCCGGGGCACCCGGATTCCATGATGTTCGGTCTGGCCGGGGACTTCGCTGCGGCGATCTACACCGGCTATCACTCCAAGGCGGGAACAGAGGCAAACCCCTTGGCCCACACCTCGAACCTGCGCATCTCGCGCCTGATCCTGAATGGCGAAGTCGCCTCGGAATTCACGGTCAATGCCCTGTGTGCAGCGGGTTACGGGGTGCCATCCGCCTTTATCGCGGGCGACGCCGGCATCTGCGCCGACGCCCGCGCGATGGTGCCGGGAATTGGCACCGTCGAAACGCTGGAGGGGTTCGGCCCCGCCACGATATCGCTGGCCCCGGCGCGTGCACGCGCTGCGATCCGCAATGGTGTCGAACGCGCGTTGCAGGGCACCCTTGCAAGCCGGATGCCCCAAAAGGCACCGCATTACGAAGTCGTCGTCGAATACGTGAACCCTGTCGATGCCTATCGCGCCAGTTGGTACCCCGGCGCCCGCGCGCACGGCCCCCGCGCAGTGGCCTATGAGGCGAACGAGTTCTTCGAGATCCAACGCGCCTTGCGTTTCATGAACAGCTAGGATCTGTTGGGCGATGTCACGCGCCCCGCGTGCCTGACATCGCCCCACGGGCCAGCACATCCGCCGTGGCTTGCCACAGCGTCTCGACCGGGCGGCTTTGGCTTTCGCGGTGGCGGTACAACCGGATCTCCAGGTCCATGGTCCAGCCATCGTCCAGCGTCGCCCGCACCAGCCGCCCGGACTCCAGATCGGCCTGCACCAGGCTTTCCGGCAACCAGACCAGCCCGTTTCCCGCAAGCGCCAGCATCATCAGCCCCGCGCTGATGGTGTTTTCATGCACGGTGCGGCGCCGGAACGGCGGGCGGGTGGCGAACAGTCGTCCCAGCGCAACGCCGAAAAAGGAGCTGAACCCGTAACTCAGATAGGGCACGGTCAGCCGGCCATTCACAGCCCGATCCAACAGACCCGCACCGCGATGCAACACCCCGCCGATCCGCAGTTCAGGAGCGGCGACCGGCACAAGGCGATCATGCCCGATGGTCATGAACGCAAAGCGCGTCTGTTCCAGATGGAACGGAACCTGCGAATGCGCATAGGTCAGCAGAAAGTCGGTATCGCTTTCGACCAGCGCCGCCAGATTGGCCTCCAGCCCTCCGCGATCGGGAATGAACGATGTGCGCAGATCAGGGGCGCTGGTTTCCAGCGCGGCCAGCCAGCGCGGAAAGAACCCAAGGGTCAGCGTATGCAGCGCGGCAAAGCGCACCAGCCCCGCCTCGGCAATCGGTCGCAGCGTTTCGCGCGCGGCAGAGAATGTGCGGATGGTCTCTTGCGCCACCGGCAGGAAGCTGCGCCCCGCAGGGGTCAGTTCGGCGGGCATGGTGGCCCGACTGATCAGGGCCGCCCCGAGCCAGGTTTCCAGTTGCTTGATTCTGCGGCTGAAGGCGGGCTGCGTCACGTTGCGCACTTCGGCCGCGCGGGAAAAGCTGGAATGCTCGGCCAATGCGACAAAATCCTCCAGCCACTTGATCTCCATCGTCAACGTCCCCCTCGCAGGCCATGGGTTGGCCAATTCTATACGCAACGGCATGGAATCGCAGACTTATGCCGTAATTGCATGATGCCGTGTCAAAACCGAATTGGCCATCGCCCATTTCGCTCGCCACGCTGTGAACATAACAACAGAAAACCGTACACAGGTTTTCGGGTCCAACGGACGGGAAGGGATGGTCAGGTTCGAACGGTTTCGATCTTGTGCCGAAGGTATGGCAGGTTTGGCGCACCGCGCAGGGCCCCGCAGCAGTGCCGACGGATCGGTCGGTTGTCGGGAACCGAAACCAGCCTCGTTGGCCATATGGCTGCACATCCGCAGTCGGACTCATCATAAACGTCTTCGGGAGAACCTTCTTGTCCATCAAGATTGAAGCTGACTGCATTCTGCTGAATGGCCGCATCTGGCGCGGCCGCGCGGACGGGATCTGTCAGGCCCTTGCCATCTGGCAAGGCAAGGTCATCGCCAGTGGCAGCGATGACGAGATCCTGTCGCTCAAGGGCGCGGAAACGCAGGTGATCGACCTGCAAGGGCGTTTCGCCTGCCCCGGCCTGAACGACAATCACCTGCATCTGATCGGCACAGGCCTTGTAATGGGCATGGTCAATGTCACACCCGATGCCGTGCCGACGCTGGCCGCCATGAAGGCCGCCATCGCAGCGCGGGCCGCCGAAACTCCCAAGGGCGACTGGGTTCTGGCCCGCGGCTATGATCAGGTCAAGCTGAACACCGGCATCCACCCGACCCGCGACGATCTGGACGCGGCGGCCCCCGATCATCCGGTGCTGGTGACGCGGGCCTGCGGGCATATCGCCATCGCCAACTCCAGGGCGCTGGAATTGGGCGGCGTGACCGAGGCAACCCCGGTACCCGATGGCAGTGTCATCGGAATGACCGGGAACCGTCTGAACGGCCTGCTGGCCGAAAACGCCATCGGCCTGGTGCGCCGCGCCATTCCTGCGGTGACAGAGGATCGGCTGATCGACGCGATCGAGGCGGGCGGCAAGCATCTGCTGGCGCTCGGGATCACCAGTTGCATGGACGCGGCGGTCGGCCAGATCAGCGGCGTGACCGAGATCCGCGCGTATGAACTGGCCAAGCTGACCGGCCGCCTGCCCGTGCGCGTCTGGCTGACGCTGTTGGGCGATCCGGGCAAGTCCATCGTGGACGACTGCCATGCCATGGGCCTTGTGACCGGCGCGGGCGACGACATGCTGCGCGTCGGCGGGGTCAAGCTGTTCCTCGACGGCTCTGCCGGTGGGCGCACCGCATGGGTCAGCAAGCCCTACCGGGACGAGCCGCAGAACCTGGGCGTGCAAATGCTGCCATCGGATCAGGTCGAGGCACTGGTTCAGGATTTCCATGATCGCGGCTATCAGATGGCCTGCCACGCCATCGGTGATTCTGCGATCGAGCAGATCATCACCGCCTATGAAAAGGCGCAGGCCAAGACCCCTGTACATGACCGGCGCCACCGGATCGAACATTGCGGCTTTCTGGCGCCCGATCACAACGCCCGCATGAAGGCCGCAGGGATCTATCCCGCAGGCCAGCAGGCGTTCATCCATGACTTCGGCGACAGCTACATCTCGGTGATGGAGGAGGAACGTGCCCTGTCCTCCTATCCTATCGCCACCTGGATGCGGATGGGCATGAACCCGTCCACCGGGTCGGATTCGCCGGTCTGTTCGCCCAATCCTTATCCGACCTTTCATTCGATGGTGACACGCCAGACATGGCGGGGCACTGTGATGGACGAGAACGAGCGTCTGACCCGCGAAGAGGCCCTGCAAGCCTATACCGAGTTTGGCGCCTATTCGCAGAATGCCGAAACGGTCAAGGGCCGGTTGGTACCTGGTCAGTGGGCCGATATCGCCGTGTTCGACAATGACCTGCTGGAGGCGCCGCTGGATACGGTCAAGTCCGGCACGCGATGCGTGCTGACGCTGCTGGCCGGTCGGGTGGTCCACGACGCGCGATGACATCGCATCGGGGCGGCTTGCCGCCCCAATGCCTGATCGACAATAATCACAGGGCACCGTCTCAAAGAAAGACGGCGCCGAACCCAAAGGGAGAAACGGGTATGATGAAACGCCTTTCACTCGCAGCTTTGCTGAGCCTTGGTGTAGCGGGCGCCGCATTGGCGAGCGATCCGCGCCACGGCGGTACACTGAACTTCACTGCGCCCTATGGTTCCAGCTTCTCGACGCTGGACATTCATGCCAGCCCGAACATTCAGGAACACTTCCTGACCTATGCGATCCATCGCAGCCTGTATTCCTGGGATTCCATCCAGAACGTTCCCGTTCTTGAACTCGCAGAGTCGGTCGATGTGTCGGAAGATGGCCTGACCTATACCTACAACCTGAAAAAGAACGCGGTCTTTCACAACGACAAGCCGTTCACCGCAGATGACATCATCTTCAGCTACAAGCGTATCGCCTCGGGCTCGAACGCGCTGCCCGGCGCCAGCTACCTGAATGTGATCAAGGGCGTCTCGGAATATGCCTCGGGCGCGGCCACGGAAATCGAGGGCCTGAAAAAGGTAGATGACCACACGCTGGAAATCACCCTCGCCGCGGCTGGTAACCCCGGTTACAACCTGATGGAAGCGACCACCGCGATCTATCCGTCGAACGTGGATGTTGCCCAGCAGGCCATCAAACCCGTCGGCCTGGGCGCTTTCGTGTTCAAGGAACATGTCCCCGGTTCGCAAATCGTCGTCGAAAAGTTCGACAAGTACTACGAGGACGGCAAACCCTACCTTGACCGCGTGAACATCATCGTCATGGCCGAAGGTTCGGCGCGTGACGTGGCCTTCCGCAACAAGGAAATCGACGTCTCGATCCTGGGTCCGGTGCAGTATTCCGAATATCAGGCCGACCCCGCGTTGAAGGACCACATCCTCGAAGTTGCCGAGACCTTTACCCGCAACATCGGCTTCAGCCAGACGCAGGTCGAGGCGTTCAAGGACAAGCGCGTCCGCCAGGCGATCAACTATGCGATCAACTCGGATCTGATCATCCAGCGCCTGGTCCGCAACAAGGCCGTGCGTGCGGTGGGTTGGCTGCCCGTCGGCTCGCCCGCCTTTGACGAAAGCGCCCAGCCCTACCCCTACGACCCGGAAAAGGCCAAGGCCCTGCTCAAGGAAGCCGGCTACGAGAACGGCTTTGAATTCGAAGTGACCGCGACTCCGAACGAAAGCTGGGGCGTGCCGATCGTCGAAGCCATCCTGCCGATGCTGAATCAGGTCGGCATCACCGTGCGTCCCCGTCCGGTGGAATCGGCCGCACTTGGCGAGACCGTGTCTTCGGGCAACTTCCAGGCCTATATCTGGTCGAACCTGACCGGGCCGAACCCGTTGACCGTGATGCGCTGCTTCTGGTCGCAGACACCGCAATCGGCCTGCAACTACACCGGCTATTCCAACCCGGAATATGACAAGATCTACGAAGCGGCCCGTGCCGAGCGTGATCCGGCCAAGCAGAACGAGTTGCTGAAACAGGCCAACAACTTCATCCAGGAAGAGGCGCCGGTCTGGTTCTTCAACTACAACAAGGCGGTCATGGCCTATCAGCCCTGGGTGCATGGGCTGGTGCCCAACGCAACAGAACTGGCGTTGCAGCCCTATGACGAAGTGTGGATTGACGACACGGCCCCCGCGTCGCGCAACTGATCCCCCTGGCTGCGGGTGAACGCCCGCAGCCACGTCTCGCGGATGTGCGGCCCCTCGGGGACCGCACATTCCATGCGGCTGCAACCGGAAAGACCGTATGTTTCGTTTTACCGTTCGCCGGATCCTCCAGATCATCCCGACCGTCGTGGTCGTCGCGCTGCTGATCTTTGTGATCTTCAGCGTGGTTCCCGGCAGTTTCGCCGCCAGTCTGTTCTCGGACGGCAAGACAAATGCCGACCCACGCCTGGTCGCCCAGCTGAACGAACAGTTCGGCCTGAACAAACCACTGCACGAACGATTCCTGACCTATATCTGGGATCTGATGCGGTTCGACCTTGGGACAAGTTTCCGCACCCGGTTGCCGGTGATCGACATGATCAACGAGCGCATCTGGGCCAGCCTGGAACTGGCAATCGCGGCCATGGTCTTTGCCATCGTGATCGGCGTGCCGCTGGGGTTCATGGCGGCCATGCGGCCCGGATCGGTGCTGGATACGGTGACAATGATCGGCGCGGTCTCGGGCCTGTCGTTGCCGCAGTTCTGGCTGGGCCTGCTGATGATGATGCTGTTTGCCCTGCAACTGAACTGGCTGCCCAGTTTCGGCTATGGCGACGGATCCTTCCGCAACCTGATTTTGCCGGCCATGGCGCTTGGCGTCACACCGCTTGCCCTGCTTGCGCGAACCACGCGGGCGGGCGTTCTGGATGTGATGAATGCCGATTTCATCCGCACCGCTCATTCCAAAGGGATGAGTGAGACGCAGGTGGTGCGCTGGCATGTGTCGCGCAATGCGCTGGTGCTGATTGTCACGACTGTCGGTCTGCAATTCGGCTCGCTGATCGGGCAGGCGGTCGTGATCGAAAAACTGTTTGCCTGGCCCGGCATAGGCTCGCTGCTGGTCGACAGCGTTGCGATCAGCGACATTCCGGTGGTCCAGGGAACGATCCTGGTGATCGTGCTGTGGTTTCTTGTGATCAATACAGCGGTGGATTTGATTTATGCGGCAATCGACCCGCGCATCAAGCAGGGGTAACGGGCGATGAAGCTGGGTTTCAATATCTATCTCGGCGGATTCCTGACGCTGCTGGTCATTCTGGGCGGATTGCTTGCACAGTGGATTGCGCCCTATCATCCGGTGCTGGATGCAAACCTGATGAACGCCGAGGTGCCGCCGGGGCGTGAGTTCTGGTTCGGCACCGATGCGCAGGGGCGCGATGTTTACAGCCGTATCCTGTATGGCGCACAGATCTCGCTGACGGTGGGCATCGTCTCGCAGTTGATCAACACGGTGATCGGCGTCGTTCTGGGCATGACTGCCGGTTACTGGGGCGGCTGGTGGGACGATCTGGTGAACGGACTGACCAACGTGATGCTGGCCATCCCGTCACTGATCTTTGCTCTGGCGGTCATGGCGGTGCTTGGGCCGGGCCTCGTGTCGCTGCTGATCGCGCTTGGCCTGACAAACTGGAGCTGGACCTGCCGGATCGCGCGGTCCTCTACCCTGTCGCTGAAATCGCAAGGCTATGTGCAGGCGGCGCAGACCCTGGGCTATTCCGACCTGCGCATCATGTTCACCCAGATCCTGCCCAACATGATGGGGCCGATCCTTGTGATGGCGACCCTGGGCATGGGCGGCGCGGTCTTGTCCGAGGCGGCGTTGTCATTCCTGGGCTTGGGCATTCAACCCCCCTTCCCGTCATGGGGATCCATGCTGACCGACGCGCGTGAGATGATCCGCCTAGCACCTTGGGCCGCGATCTTCCCCGGCCTGGCGATCTTTCTGTCGGTGCTGGGCTTCAACCTGTTGGGCGACGGGCTGCGCGATGTCCTCGACCCCCATATGAGGACGCGCAAGCTATGACGGCCCCGCTTCTCGATATCCGCAATCTGTCGCTGGCGGTTCCTCAGGGGCGGTCATCCTTTCCGATCCTCAAGGACGTCTCGTTCCAGATCATGCCCGGAGAAGCCTACGGGCTGGTCGGCGAATCCGGCTCTGGCAAATCTGTGACCTCGTTGGCCACGATGGGGCTGCTGAAGAAGCCGCTCAAAGTGACCGAAGGCCAGATCCTGTTTCAAGGCCGCGACCTTCTGAAACTGAGCCGCCGCGAGATGCGCAAACTGCGCGGCGACCGTATCGCCATGATCTTTCAGGAGCCGATGACGGCACTGAACCCCCTGGCAACCGTCGGCCGGCAGATTGCCGAAATGTACGTGCTCCATCAGGGGAAAAGCTGGGCAGAGGCGGCAAAACTTGCCATCGACGCGCTGGCCAGCGTGCGCGTCCCGAACCCGGACAGGCGCGCGACCAACTATCCGCACCAGATGTCGGGTGGCTTGCGGCAACGGGTGATGATCGCCATGGCATTGGCGTGCAACCCTGACCTGCTGATCGCCGACGAACCCACGACTGCGCTGGATGTGACCGTACAGGCCGAAGTGTTGCGCCTGATCCGCGAGCTGTGCGCCGAGCGCGGCACAGCCGTCCTGCTGATATCGCATGATCTGGGCGTGATCGCGGAAATGTGCCAGCGCGTCGGCGTGATGTATTCCGGTTGTCTGGTCGAAGAGAATGAAACGCGCGAGCTGTTTCTGAACCCGCAGCACACCTACACCAAGGGACTGCTCGGGGCCTTGCCACGCCTTGGCAGCCGATTCCAGCATGGCCGGTCGCGCCTCGTCGATATCGACAGCATCATTCCTGACAGGTCGATCCTGACGCAGACCCGCTTTATTGCGCCAAGACCAGAGGTGGCCCAATGACCGCACCCATTCTGGAAATCGACGATCTGCATGTGCATTTTCCCGTCACGGGCGGTGGTCTGCTGGGTACGGGGCGCAAAACGCTTCACGCGGTCAACGGGCTGTCGCTGCACCTGAACAAGGGCGAATGCCTGTCTCTGGTGGGCGAATCGGGGTGCGGCAAATCGACAACCGCCCTGGCCGTCATGGGCTTGCAAGAACCGACATCGGGCAGCATCCGGTTTCGGGGCCAACCGTTTTCGGGACCAGAGGCGCCTGGCCGGATGGACAGGGCACGAGCCGCGCAGATCGTCTTTCAGGATCCCTATGCCTCGCTCAACCCGCGGCAGACGGTCTGGGCGTCACTGGCCGCGCCTTTGCGGTTGCATGGTGTCACCGCGAAATCCGAGGTCGAGGATCGGATCGCAACGATGCTGAAAAGCGTTGGCTTGTCTGCTGAACAGGGGCGGCGCTTTCCGCATGAGTTCTCGGGCGGCCAGCGCCAACGTATCGGCATTGCCCGCGCGCTGATTCTGGGACCGGAAATCGTGGTGCTGGACGAACCCGTCTCGGCGCTGGACGTTTCGATCCGGGCGCAGATCATCAACCTTCTGCTGGATTTGCAGGACCAATTCGGCCTGTCCTATCTGATGATCAGCCACGACCTCAGCGTTGTCGAACATATGAGCGACCGCGTCGCCGTGATGTTCTTTGGCGAGATCGTTGAAACCGGGCCGTGGCAGTCCATCTTCACCAACCCGATTCACCCCTATTGCCGCCGCTTGATTGCGACAATCCCGGATCCCGATGTGATCCTGGGCCGCAGCCGCAAGCCCACCGATGGGGAACAACCCGATCCGCCGGCGGGCTGGCGCTTTGCCGATACGGGCCTCGAGTCGCCGGATCTGACGAAGAAGCCCGATCCGTCGGAACTGGTCGAGGTCGAGCCGGACCACTTCGTCCGACTGGCCCGGATATAAGAACGGCCCACCGAAAGGTGGGCCGCCTGTCCTGGGTGGTGGCGGGGCGGGCCCCGCCACGCCGTTTCAGCTATGGTACTTGATGGTTTTCACATCATCGCCCGGTGCCGTCTTGGCGCGGCGCACGACCAGCCGGTTCAGCGCGTTGATATAGGCCTTCACGCTGGCAACGATTGTATCGGTATCCGCCGCCTGCCCGGTTACGATGCGACCATCTTCCTCCAACCGCACAGATACAGTTGCCTGGGCGTCGGTGCCTTCGGTCACGGCATGGACCTGATACAGTTGCAGCCGCGCCTTGTGCGGGAACAGCATCTTGACGCAGTTGAACGCCGCATCGACCGGGCCATCGCCTGTCGCGTCGATCCCCTTTTCCTCGCCGTCGATCACCAGCGTCATTTCGGCCTCCTGCGGACCTTCGGTCCCGGAAATCACCCGCAGCCGCTTCAGTTGCAGCGTGTCGTTTTCGGCGTTGGCCGCCTGATCCGCCGCCAACGCGATCAGATCCTCGTCGTAGACTTCCTTCTTGCGGTCAGCCAGCGCCTTGAACCGCACGAACACATCGTTCAACTGGTTCTGCCCCAGATCAAAGCCCAGCTCTTTCAGCTTGGCCCGCAGCGCGGCGCGGCCCGAATGCTTGCCCATGGCAATGTTCTTTGCCGTCAGGCCGATATGCTCGGGCTTCATGATCTCGAAGGTTTCGACGTTCTTCAGGACGCCATCCTGATGGATCCCGGATTCGTGCAAGAAGGCATTCTTGCCCACGATAGCCTTGTTCGGCTGCACCACAAAGCCCGACACGGTGGACACGCGGCGGCTCAGATGCATGATCTTGGTGGTGTCGATCCCGGTTTCATAGGGCAGGATGTCGTTGCGCACGCGCATCGCCATTACCACTTCCTCCAGCGCGGCATTCCCTGCGCGCTCGCCCAGACCGTTGATCGTGCATTCGATCTGCCGCGCCCCGGCCTCGACCGCCGCCAGAGAGTTCGCCGTCGCCATGCCCAGATCGTTGTGGCAATGGGTCGAAAAGATCACGCTGTCCGCGCCGGGCACCCGCTCCAGCAACATGCGGATCAGATTGGCGGATTCAAACGGATAGGTGTAGCCGACCGTATCGGGGATGTTGATCGTGGTCGCCCCGGCCTTGATGGCGATTTCGACCACGCGGCACAGATAGTCATATTCGGTTCGAGTCGCATCCATCGCCGACCATTGCACATTGTCACACAGATTGCGGGCATGGGTCACGGTTTCATGGATCAGTTCCGCCATCTGGTCCATGGACAGGTTCGGAATGGCCCGATGCAGCGGCGAGGTGCCGATAAAGGTGTGAATGCGCGGGGATTTCGCATTGCGCACAGCCTCCCAGCAGCGGTCGATGTCCTTCACATTGGCGCGGGACAGGCCGCAGATGGTCGAATTGCGGGAATTGCGGGCGATCTCTGAAACGGCCTGAAAGTCACCTTCCGAGGCGATGGGAAACCCTGCCTCGATGACATCGACGCCCATCTCGTCCAGCAGGCTGGCGATTTCCAGCTTTTCGTCATGGGTCATCGTCGCGCCGGGAGACTGCTCGCCATCGCGCAATGTGGTGTCAAAAATCAGCACACGGGGTTGCGGTGCGGTATCGGTCATTGGAACTGTCCTTGCTTCTCTGCTTGTCCTTGGGGCCGGGCGCTGTCCACCTCTGAGCGGTCGCGCCCTGGGGCACGCTCAGAGGAGGGTAAGGAGAAGCAGACCACGGGGGCCGTGCAGGGCATTGGCCCCGCGAGCGATGGTGATATGTTGGTCCCGTGTCATGGCATCGACTATACTCAGGGATCGAATGATGAAAAGCCCAAATTGAACCTGGCGCCGGCACTAATCGCCTGATGCACGACATCAGCGCCCACCGGGCACCGCCTTTTTGTGCCTTCGTGCGGGCCGAGACCCGAAAATCACAGGTTCCGCTTTCCTCCGGCCGCGTGCGCGCCTATGAGACTATGAACGATTTCCGGGGGATGGCATGGCGTATATCATCGTCGTGGGCAATGAAAAGGGCGGATCAGGCAAGTCCACCACCTGTATGCACGTGGCAACGGCATTGGCGCGATCTGGCTTTCGTGTTGGCGCACTGGATCTGGATCTGCGGCAACGCACCTTTGGGCGCTATGTGGAAAATCGCGCCGCCTTTGCCGAAAAGTCCGGGCTGACCTTGCCCATCCCGGACATGCGCGACCTGCCGGATGTTGAAGGCGCCGCGCTTCAACCTGGTGAGAATGCCTATGACCACCGGCTTTCTGCCGCTGTGGCCGCTTTGGACGCCACAAGCGACTTCATCATCATCGACTGTCCCGGCAGCCATACCCGGCTCAGCCAGTTGGCCCATTCGTTGGCGGATACACTGATCACACCGATGAACGACAGCTTCATCGACTTTGATCTTCTTGCCCGCATCGACCCCGAGACGAACAAGATCAAGGGTCCGTCAATCTACTCCGAGATGGTATGGCAGGCGCGGCAACTGCGCGCGCAGGCCGGGTTGAAGCCGATCGACTGGATCGTGCTGCGCAACCGCCTTGGCGCGCAGCAGATGCACAACAAGAAGAAGGTCGGCAAGGCCCTGGAAGAACTGTCCCGCCGCATCGGCTTTCGGGTTGTGCCAGGCTTTTCCGAGCGGGTGATCTTCCGCGAGCTGTTTCCGCGCGGTCTGACGCTGCTGGATCTGAAGGATGTGGGGGTGGACAACCTCAACATTTCGAACGTCGCCGCCCGGCAGGAACTGCGCGACCTGATGCGCGCGCTGAACCTGCCGGGTGTGGACGTGCAATTCTGACGTGACGGGGGCCAACGCCCCCGCCATCTGCCATCCCTAGAGCAGGACAAGGTCCGCGCCGGTCAAGGCCGAGTTGGCGATCTGGAAATCATGCGCCCCAAAGGCGCCAGTCAGATCGACACGGAAATCGTACCCCGCGGTTCCATCCAGGCCCAGCAAGATCGACGTCACGCCACCCACCGTCTGGATCTGCGCCTCCCATTGACCAAGCGCCGATCCATCCCCGGCGGTCAGGCTTGAGATGTTCGCAGCGCTAAACCGCAACATGTCGCCCGATTCGACATCTGCAATCAGATCAACCCCGGCATCACGTGGATTGAACAGGAACTGATCCGCCCCCGCCCCCCCGTAGAGCACGTCATTGCCAGCGCCGCCGCCGAGGATGTCGTTGCCAGCCCCACCGCGCAACGTGTCATTGCCACCGTGCCCGACAAGATTATCGGCCCGAGACGATCCTGTCAGATCGAACGCCTCAATGCCCAAATACTCCAGGTTGAAGGCGCCGGTCACACTGCGCAGGCTGTACCAGCCGTTGCTGACATAGACAGTCTTGACGCCGCCATCCGCCATCGAGGCATCGGCCACCAACACGTCGTTTCCTGCGCCACCATTGACCGAATGCTTCATGCCCCGCCCAAGGTTGATCCAGTCATTCCCGGCGCCGGTCGCAAGGACATGGTTGCCCGTCATGGCGCCCAGGTCGATGCGGTCATCCCCCGCGCCGGTGGTCAGGCGCACATTCTCGATTCCAGACAGGCTCGTTCCGTTGTTCGACAATGTGCCATCACCACCGGCGTTCAGGCTCAGATGATGCGACTGGTTTGATTGCCCCAGGTTGAAGATCCAGGTGTCAACTCCGGCACCACCGACGATCCGGTCGGCACCACCTGTACCACCGTCAAGTGTATCATGGCCAGCGCCACCGATCAGCGTATCGTTCAACGCTCCACCGATCAGGTGGTCCGACGCGCTGCCGCCCGTCACGTTGAACCGCTCGATCCCGAGATAGTCCACCGCTGTCGTGCCGCCATCATCGCCATAGCGGTTCCAGCCATTGCTGGTATACGCGCTGGAAATTCCCGTGCGCAGCGTCGAGTAATCCAGGATCAAAAGGTCGATCCCGCCGCCCCCGTTCACTACATCGAACCCGAGCCCCGTTGCAATCTGGTCATCGCCGTCACCGCCGTTCACAGTATCGTCCAGTGCATATCCCGCAGTGCTGAAGCGGTCATCCCCGATCCCCAGCGTAACATTCACGGCCTCGATGTTGCGGATGGAATACCCCTGCCGGGTCATTTGCGCGCTGGTCTGGCTGGCGGCCGCATCAAAGACCAGCGACCGGGTTTCTGCCGACAGGTCCGCCTCCCAACGATCATTGCCTGTGCCGCCATCAATCACGGCAATGCCTTGCGCACTGTTCAGCGTGTCATCCCCTGCCCCACCACGCAGGGTATCGTGAAAAGCGCCACCGCTCAGGCTGTCATCGCCGCTTCCACCCGTGACATCAAAGCGCTCAATGGCAATATAGTCGACCGAATGCCGATCCTCACCAACGGCGTAGCGATTCCAGCCATTGCTTGTATAGCGGCTGGAGACCGACTCGGTCTGATCCTTGTAGTCGATGATCAGCAGATCATCGCCTTCGCCCCCGTTCACCGTGTCGTGGCCGGTCCCCAGGTTGAACGTATCATCCCCGGCGCCACCGCTGACCCAATCATCCAGATCATAGCCCGCAGTACTGATCCGGTCATTCCCTGCGCCAAGCGTCAGGCTGACCCGTTCGATATTGCGGATGTCAAAGCTGCGGCCGGTCATTTGCGCGGCCGTCTGGCTGGCCAGCGCATCCAGCACGACCGCATAGTTGGCCTTGGACAGGTTGGCCTCCCACATGTCGTTGCCAAGCCCGCCGTCTATGGTCGCGCGGCCTTCGCCACTGGACAAGGTGTCGTCCCCCGCGCCACCGCGCAGCGTATCCAGTTCCGCACCACCGCCAAGCCAGTCATTCCCGGCGCCGCCCGTCAGGTTGAACCGTTCGACCCCGTAGTAATCTGTGCGGTTGCCGCTCTTGTCGGAATAGCGGTACCAGCCGTTCGCGGTATACCTATGGGTGATATGGGCTGTGGGATCCTCGACCGCGCTCCAGTCCATGATCAGCGTGTCGGTGCCCGCGCCGCCGTTCACGGTATCCTTGCCGCGCCCGGTCGAAATAACATCATTCCCGTCATTGCCAAAGATGCTGTCGTTATAGGCCCCGGCATGTGCAGTGATCACATCATTGCCCTTGCCGGAATGGAGATGAATCGCCTCGATCCCCTTGATCTTGGCAAGATTGGCGGATTGCTTGTTCAGATTGATCTTCACCTCCGCGGTGCGGTCATCAAAGTTGGCTTGCCAGGTATCGACCCCGGCGCCTCCATCAATGGTATCTTGTCCGCCGCCGCCGTTCAGCCAATCGTTCCCTCCACGGCCGACGAGCTTGTCATTGTCGGCGCCGCCGATCAACGAATCGCCTGCACTGCCGCCTGTCAGCCAGAACTGTTCGACGCCAAAGTAGTCGACACCACGGGTTCCCTCGGCATCCGACAGACGGTTCCAGCCATTTGAGGTGTAAACTTGGGTAACGCGACTGGTCGCTGCGGAAAAGTTCGCAACAAGCCGATCATTCCCCACGCCAGCATTGAAACTGGACCAACCGGACGCAACCTGAAAGATGTCGTTCCCGGCCCCGGCGTTGAATGTGTGATTGCCCGTCACATTCCGCACATCCACGCGATCATTGCCCGAGCCGGTGGTCAGCGCGACCTCTTCGATGCTGCGGACCTGGGCGCCCGTGCCTGCGACAGTGCTCCAGGCACTGGCCTGAAGCACGACCCGAACATCCGAGTTCAGGCTACCATAGTCCGCGATCCAACGGTCGAGCCCGGCACCACCGTCGATCGTGTCGGTCCCCAGGCCACTGGTGATGCGGTCATTTCCAGCGCCGCCCGACAGACTGTCTGCAAGGGCACCGCCTTGCAGCACGTCATCTCCGGCGCCGAACCAAAGTTCGTAGCGTTCAAAACCGATATGATCCACGCGACTGATGAAGTCGTCGGTGAAGGTGTACCATCCGTTGCTGACATAGCGGTAGTCGATGTTCGACGAGAGCCCGCGGTAGTCCACGCGCAGGGTATCCGTACCAGTTTGACCGTTCACCGCTTGCTGATCGCCCGGAGTCACAATGACAAGGTCATCACCAGGGCCGGTAGGCAATCCTGTAATAGGCATTCCACTCTCCATGTCAGGGGTCTGAACAGAGGGTAGGTCGCCCCGCGCAACATCGCATTGATCCATCGCAATTTCAGCATGTGTTTGCGGGTGACGCGGCGTCACAGGCAAAAGCCCCGGACCAGCGGGTCCGGGGCTTTTGCCTGTCTGTCAACCGTCTCAGGCGAGGTTGCGTTCGACCGTTTCGCGCTCGAAGATCTCGATCACGTCGCCGGCACGAATATCCTCATAGCGTTCAAAGGCCATGCCGCATTCCTGGCCGGACTGGACTTCCTTGACCTCGTCCTTGAAGCGCTTGAGCGTCTTCAACGTGCCCTCGTGGATCACCACGTTGTCACGCAGCAGACGGACGCCCGCCGAACGGCGCGCCACACCTTCGGTGACAAGACAACCCGCGACGTTACCCGCGCCGGTGATCTTGAACACTTCAAGGATCTTCGCATAGCCGATGAAGTTCTCGCGCACTTCGTCCTTGAGCAGGCCGGACGCGGCCTTCTTGATGTCGTCGATCAGGTCATAGATGATCGAGTAATACCGGATCTCGACACCCTTCTGCTGGGCCGAGTTGCGGGCCGTCGCATTGGCACGAACGTTGAAGCCGATGACCGGCGCCCCCGATGCCTCTGCCAGACCCACGTCCGAATCGGTGATCGCACCGACGCCGTAGTGCAGAACGCGAACGCGCACCTCGTCGTTGCCGACCTTTTCCAGCGCCTGGACGATAGCTTCGGCCGAACCCTGCACGTCGGCTTTCACGATGACCGGCAGTTCAGACACATCGGCATCCGCCTTGGCCTTGGCCATCAGCTGTTCCAGCGTGGTGGCGGCCCCGGCGGCGGCCCGTTTGTCCTTGGCGGCCTGTTCACGGTAATCCGCGATCTCACGCGCCTGGGCTTCGGTTTCGACCACGTTCAGCACGTCGCCCGCCTCGGGTGTGCCGTTCAGACCAAGAACCTCCACCGGAACCGAGGGACCGGCTTCGGTGATCGTCTCGCCCTTGTCGTTGATCAGTGCGCGGACCTTGCCCCACTTTTCCCCGACAACGAAGATGTCACCTTTCCGCAGCGTGCCGTTCTGGACCAGAACGGTCGCAACCGGGCCCCGGCCAACGTCCAGCTTCGCCTCGATCACGGCCCCCATGGCCGAGCGATTCGGGTTGGACTTGAGCTCCAGGATTTCCGCCTGAAGCGCGATGGCTTCGAGCAGACTGTCCAGGCCTTTTCCGGTCAGCGCCGAGACTTCGACATCCTGCACATCACCGGACATCGCCTCAACGACAACCTCGTGCTGCAACAGCTCCGTCCGCACCTTCTGGGCGTCGGCAGCCGGCTTGTCGCATTTGTTGATGGCGACGATCATCGGCACCTTGGCGGCCTTGGCATGATTGATCGCCTCGATGGTCTGAGGCATGACCGAATCGTCGGCAGCGACCACCAGGATCACGATGTCCGTCACCTGGGCACCACGGGCACGCATCGAGGTAAAGGCCGCGTGACCAGGGGTGTCAAGGAACGACACCAAAGAGCCATTGGGCGTTGTGACCTGATAGGCGCCGATGTGCTGCGTGATCCCGCCTGCCTCGCCGGAAACGACGTTGGCCTTGCGAATCGCGTCCAGCAAAGAGGTCTTGCCATGATCGACGTGGCCCATGATGGTCACGACCGGCGGACGCGGACGCAGATCTTCGTCCTTGTCCTGAACGGTGTCGATCACCTGCTCGACGTCGGCATCCGACACGCGCACCGCACGGTGGCCGAATTCCTCGATCACCAGCTCGGCCGTATCGGCGTCGATGGGTTGATTCATATTGACCATCATGCCCATCTTCATCAGGGCCTTGACGACATCGGCGGCACGTTCTGCCATCCGGTTTGCCAGTTCCTGAACAACGATGGTTTCGGGCAGTTGCACGTCGCGCACCTGCTTTTCGGCCTTCTGGCCAAAGCCCATGGCTTTCTGGCGTGCTTTTTCCTGCTTGCGCTTCATCGCGGCCAGACTGCGAGTGCGACCACCCTCGCCTTCGAGGGCAGCGTTCAGCGTCAGCTTGCCAGCGCGGCGGCTGTCGTCGCCACCTTTCGCCCGCGCAGCGCGTTCGCGATCTTCACGCTCACGCTCACGATCAGTCTTGCGGGGGCTTGGGCCGGTACGGGTGCTGCGCTCTTCGGGGGGCGGGCCAGGCTGCGCAACCGTGGTTGCGGCATTGGCGGCCGCCACCTTGGCCGGCGCATTGGCCGCACGACGGGCGATCTCCGCCTCGCGCTTGACCTTGGCGTCTTCCTCGGCCTTGAGGCGCTCTTCTTCTTCGACCTTGCGGCGGGCAGCTTCGGCCAGTTCACGCTCTTCGCGTTCACGGGCCTCAAGCTCGTCACGCTTGCGCTGACGCTCCTCGTCGCGGGCTTTCTCGTCCGCGGCGCGTTGCGCGATTTCCTCGGCCTCGCGGGCTTTGGCTGCGCGCAATGCGGCCAGACGGCGTTCCATCTCGGCGTCCGAGATGCCGGCCGGACGGCGCGAAGGGTCGCCAAGCGGCTGCGAGCCGCCGCCCGCACCACCGGCAGCACCCGGCTTTTGCGGCACCACAACGCGCTTGCGCTTGACCTCCACGGCCACGGCCTTTGTCCGGCCATGACTGAAGCTCTGCTTCACCTGGCCGGGTCCACGCGGACCGCCACCCAGGCCGAGGGGTTTCTTGCCGTCAGTATCGCTCATGCCGTCTTCGTATCCTTCCCGGCGGTCCTGCCGCCGATCTGCTTGCCCTGCGCCAAATCGCGCAGCCCTGCAAGCCTTGCCGCTTCCTCTACAACACGTCTTTCGAGTCCGCCAGCCGCAAGCGCGCCGTGTATCGCACGTTCGCGGCCGAAAGCCAAACCCAATTCCTGTGCGCTCAGGCAGCTGATCAAGCTGCCCGGACCGTTCGGCGGACGCAGGCGTCCGCGTTCGCGTTCCGATCCGTCAAATGCCTGGATCAGCACCTCGGCCTGGTCTTTCACCAACCAGTCCTTGACCTTTTCCATCCCTGCGACCGCCTCGCCCGCCTTGCGGGCCATGGCGATCAGATCGACCACCCGGCGCACAAGACCAGCTTCGACCACCGCGACCAGATCAGGCGGAGCGACCAACGGCATACGCGCTGCGCGCGAGAACAGATTCTTCGCAACCGCCTTGTCCAGCGCCGACCGGGCCGACACCACATAGAACCCGCGGCCCGGCAGCTTGCCCAGCAAATCCGGCACCACCTGGCCATCTGGGCCCGCAACAAAGCGGATCAGCCCCGCCTTTGGCTGGCTTTCTCCGGTCACAATACACTTGCGATCCGGATCGGTCCTGTCGTTGTCCTTGCCGCCGCGCGTCACGAAGCGCCTCCCGAGGCCCCGTTCAGGCCTCGTCCTCCTCGGTTTCCTCGGCCTCGACGGCTTCGGGTTCCAACTCGGTCGGGTCCACCCAACCCAGCATGACACGCGCGGTCATGATCAGGGTCTGGGCTTCCTCAAGGCTCATGTCGAAGGATTCCAGAATACCGTCATCCTTCTTGCGCTGCCCGTTCTCTGTCGTCCAGCCGCCAGCCAGTTCCCAGTCGGCACAGGTGGCGAAGTCTTCCAGCGTCTTGATGCCCTCTTTGCCAAGGGCCTCCAGCATCTGGGGCGTGAGGCCCTGGAATTCAACCAGGCTGTCCTCGACACCCAGAGCCCGCGCGGCTTCCATCGCCTTGCGTGCCTGCTCTTCCAGGCAGTCGCGGGCGCGGGCCTGAAGCTCTCCGGCGGTCGATTCGTCGAACCCGTCGATCGCCAGCAGTTCATCCACCTCGACATAGGCGACTTCCTCTAGGTTCGTGAACCCTTCGGAGACCAGGAGTTGCGCCATCATCTCATCGACATCCAGAGTGTCCATGAACAGACGGGTGCGCTCGGCGAATTCGGCCTGACGGCGGGCCGATTCGTCGGCCTCGGTCAGAATGTCGATATCCAGCCCGGTCAACTGGCTGGCAAGGCGAACGTTCTGGCCCCGGCGACCGATCGCCAGCGACAGTTGCTCGTCCGGCACCACAACTTCGATCTTGCTGGCATCCTCGTCGAACACGACCTTGGACACCTCGGCCGGTTGCAGCGCATTCACGAGGAAGGTTGCCACATCCTGATTCCACGGGATGATGTCGATCTTCTCGCCTTGCAGCTCGTTCACCACCGCCTGCACACGGCTGCCGCGCATACCGACGCACGCACCCACGGGGTCGATGGAGTTGTCATAGCTGATCACGGCAATCTTGGCACGCGAACCGGGATCGCGGGCACAGGCCTTGATCTCGATGATACCATCGTAAATTTCCGGCACTTCCATCTTGAACAGCGCCATCATGAATTCCGGCGCAGTGCGCGACAGGAAGACCTGCGGGCCACGGGCCTCGCGCCGCACGTCCTTGACAAAGGCGCGGATGCGATCCCCGATGCGATAGCTTTCACGGCCGATCTTGTCGTTGCGGCGCAGGATGCCTTCGCCACGACCGATATCCACAATGATGTTGCCGTATTCTTCGCGCTTGACGGTGCCGTTGAGAATGGTGCCGACGCGGTCCTTGAATTCCTCGTACTGACGATCCCGCTCTGCCTCGCGCACCTTTTGCAGGATCACCTGCTTGGCGGACTGCGCGGCGATGCGGCCCAGATCGACCGGCGGCACCTCGTCCACAACCTCATCACCGACCTGCGGATCCCGCAGGTAGCTTTTTGCCTGCTTCACAGTCAGTTGCGCGTGGTGATTCTCTACCGCGTCATCCTCGACCACCGTACGGACACGGGAAAAGGCCGCGCGGCCGGTCTTGCGGTCGATCTTGACGCGAATGTCCATCTCGGCGCCGTAGCGTGACTTGGCCGCGCGGGCGAGGCTGTCTTCCATGGCCTGGATCACCAGATCCGGGTCGATCATCTTTTCGCGCGCCACCGCTTCGGCGGTTTGCAGCAGCTCGAGCTGGTTGGCAGAGGTGATTGCCATCGCGGCCTCCTGTCAGTGCCTGGTGGGCGCGGCGTCTTCGGCGTCCGCGTCGTCGTCGGTGTCTTCTTCGGTCTCGATCCCGTCAAGGCCGCCTTCGTCGATATCCGCACCATCAAAGGCACCGGATTCCTTGCGCTGGCGCAGCATTTCGGCGATCAACTCGTCGGTCAGGATCAGCTTGGCATCGGACAGCCAGTCGAACTTGAGGCCGATGGTCAGATCTTCGCCGCCTTCCTCGATGGTAATCAGCACTTCGTCGCCATCGGTTCCGGCCAGCGCCCCCTTGAAGCGGCGGCGACCGTCGATCAGCTCGGTGGTTTCGACACGTGCCTCATAGCCCTGCCACATGTCGAAATCCTTCAACCGCGTCAGCGGGCGATCAATTCCGGGGCTGGACACTTCGAGCGTATAATTGTCCTCGATCGGGTCTTCGACGTCGAGGACGGCAGAGACAGCCGTAGAGATTTTCGCGCAATCTTCCACGTTGATACCGCCGTCGGGCGTGTCGGCCATGATCTGAAGGATGCGGGTCTTGCCGCCCATCAGGCGGATCCTCACCAGTTCGTACCCCAGCCCCTCTATGGTGGGCTGGATGAGGGCGGCCAGACGCCGGTCGATGGCTGTCTTGGCGATAAGGTCGGATGTGAGGTCGGACATTGGAAACCCCAGAAACAAAAAACGGGCCATAGCGGCCCGTACGATCTTCCGGTGGGCCGCCGGTTTGGACCCGGTAGCGCCGCTGTTGCGTGGGATATACGCCCAAGAGCAGCGGAATGCAAGGGCGGATGGGCCGGGGGTTTCACACCCCCGGACCCCCGTGGGGTATTTCCGGCAAGATGAAATCAGTCCGCGTGGAGCCCGGTCGCATCATGCCCCGAGATTGTCGCAGTGACGATGGCCCCCTCGGGCCGCGCCGTGGCAAAGCGCACCTCGGTGAATTGCCCGGTTCGGCCCATATGCGGCGATTCGGTGAGAATGCGGTGGGTCTGCCCGATCTGGGCCGCAAGGTGACCGGCCAGCGCAGCGCCTCCTGCCGCGCGCAGGCGGGCGGCGCGGTCGCGGATCAGCGGGCCTGCAAGCTGGGGCATCCGGGCGGCGGGGGTGCCCTTGCGGGGGCTGAACGGAAACACATGCAGGAAGGTCAGGTCGCAGTCCTGCACCAGCCTTACAGAATTCTCGAAATGTGCATCCGTCTCGGTCGGGAACCCGGCGATGATGTCGGCGCCAAAGATGATGTCGGGGCGCAAGCGGCGGGCCTCGTCGCAAAAGCGGATGGCATCGTCACGGGTGTGGCGGCGCTTCATACGCTTGAGAATCAGGTTGTCGCCATGCTGGAGGCTGAGATGCAGGTGCGGCATCAGGCGCGGCTCACTGGCGATGGCCAGCATCAGGTTGTCATCCGCCTCGATGCTGTCGATGCTGCTGATCCGCAGGCGCGGCAGATCGGGCACCAGCCGCAGGATGCGCATGACCAGATCGCCCAGCCGCGGCTCCCCCGGCAGATCGGCCCCCCAACTGGTCAGATCGACGCCGGTCAGCACCACCTCCAGAAAGCCCTTGTCCACCAGACGCTTGATCTGTTCGACCACCACGCCCGCAGGAACCGAGCGCGAATTGCCCCGGCCATAGGGAATGATGCAGAAGGTGCAGCGGTGATCGCAGCCGTTCTGCACCTGGACATAGGCGCGGTGGCGGCCGAACCCGTCGATCAGATGGCCTGCGGTTTCGCGCACCGACATGATGTCATCGACCTGCACCCGTTCGGTGGCACCGATCAGATCGGGGACCATGGCTTTCCAGGTGTCCGGCTGCATCTTTTCGGTATTGCCGATGACGCGGGTAACCTCTGGCATCGCGGCGAAGGTTTCGGGTTCTGTCTGGGCGGCACAGCCGGTCACGATGATCGGCGCATCGGGATGGTCGCGCCGGATGCGGCGGATTTCCTGTCGCGCCTTGCGCACGGCTTCGGCAGTCACGGCGCAGGTGTTGACGACATGGGCGCCATGCACCCCTGCCTGTTCGGCCAGTTCGCGCATCGCCTCGGATTCGTAGGCGTTCAGGCGGCACCCGAGCGTATGGAACACCGGCGCCGACATCACAGAAACTCGCCCCGGAACACCAGGGCGGTCGGCCCGGTCATCCAGACGCCGTCGTCGCGCCAGTCGATTTCCAGCGTTCCGCCATCGACATCGACGGTGACGCGCCGCCCGGTCAGGCCGCGCAGATGGGCCGCCACGGCCGTGGCGCAGGTGCCCGATCCGCAGGCCAAGGTGATTCCGGTGCCCCGCTCCCACACCCGCATCCGCAGGCGGTCGGGCCCGGCCAACGACGCGAATTCCACATTCGTCGCTTGTGGAAACAACGGATGGTGTTCCATCGCGGCACCTTCGCGGGCCACATCAACCGAATCGGCATCAGGGACAAAGAACACGCAATGCGGGTTTCCCATCCCGACAGCCACCGGATTGCCCGGCACCGGCAGGTTCAGCGGATCCGCATGGGCGGCCAAGGGGATATCCGCCGCTTGCAGCAAGGGGGGGCCCATGTTGACAGCTGTCAACCGACCATCGACATCAACCGCCTGCAACATGCCCCGATCGGTGCGGAGGGTCACGATCTGCTTGCCGGTCTCGTCCAGCAAAAGGCGCCCGACGCAGCGGGTCGCATTGCCGCAGGCGCCGGCGATGCTGCCATCCGCGTTCCAGAACACCAGCCGTGCATCCGCCGTGGCGTCGGAATGTATCTCCGCCAACTGATCGAAGCCAACGCCGCGATGCCGGTCGCCCAGACGGCGCGCAAGATCGGGCGTAACCGCGCAGCCACCTGCGCGGCGGTCGATCACGACGAAATCGTTGCCCAGGCCATGCATCTTGACGAAGCTGACGGGGCGCGGGGGGGGCTGTACACTCATGGCGGCGATATACGCCCGCTCTGAACTTTTCGCCAGTGCTTCGACATTTTTCCGCCGCCTGCCCCTTGACCACCCCCGCGCGCATCGCTAGGACGGCGCCCACAGTGGGCCCATAGCTCAGTTGGTAGAGCAACTGACTTTTAATCAGTGGGTCACAGGTTCGAATCCTGTTGGGCTCACCACTGACAAAACGGCCCGGACATATGTGTCCGGGCCGTTTTGTATTCCGCCAGTGTGCACGGGATCTGCGGGCGCGGCTTTACGAACGGCATGGCGGCTCTGTAGGATCGGCGGCGATATGCGGACCACAGGCAATCGCCTCTATCCGGCGGATCGGTCCGCCTGCGAGGATCACCGGGGCTGGGGAGGCATCGCCATGAAGTTGACCGAACACAAGAGCCCCGGCAGTGCCACCCGGAAATCGGCCGAACGCCTGTCGGATCAACTGCGCGAGATGATCCTGCGCGGCGAATACCAGAACGGCGACATGTTACCCCCGGAGCGCGAGCTGGTGGTGGAAACCGGCCTGAGCCGCGGATCGGTGCGCGAGGCGTTGCGGGTCTTGCAGACCGAGGGCCTCGTCGAAATCTCGCTGGGTCGTTCTGGCGGGGCGCGGGTGGCCGCGCCGAAACGGGCCATGCTGGCCCGGTCGGTCGAACTGTTCGTTCGCACCAATGGCGTGGCGCTGAGTGCTTTGCTGGATGCGCGGGCGGCGGTGGAACCCATGATGGCGCGGCTGGCCGCCCAGAACCGGACAGCCGAAGAGCTGGCATTCATGGAAGACCTGCACCTTCAGTTCAGCAAGGCGCAGAACGATGTCGTCACATACCGCAGGCTCAACTATCGTTGGCATCTTGCGGTTGCCCAGGCCAGCCGGAACGAGCCACTGGCCGCCTTGATGGAGGCCATTCTCGCCACCGGACTGGAAGCGACCGCCTATGAGGCCGTGACAACCTTCGAGAACAGGATGACCGCGATTGTCGCGCATGAGCGGGTGATGGAAGCGCTGCGCGCCGGGGATGGCGAAGCGGCGGCGAATGCCATGGAAACGCATCTGAGAACCTATTCGGACATCGTGAAGCAGATGGAATAGGCGGCACCGCGACCGCTGTGTCCCGACAGGGCATGTCCTTTCGGTTGCCCCGATTCGCCGCGCCTGTTCGCCTGTTGGATGCTTGCAGTATGGTCAATACACGACTAGGGTGAGATGTGCTTATTGCCGAACTGGCGCCATGTGCGCGACAGGTCGCTTTTTGTAAATCTTCTTCTCCAATGAGGTGTGTGGGCTTTCGCATGGCAGGCCAGGACCAGGACAACGACCCGTCGGTAGAATTCGCGCTGGCCGAAATCGCGCGGGAATGCGAGGATGCGTTCTCTCCACTTCTGCGCGACAGGGGCGTCCATCTGGAGGTGGCGATCGCCATGGGCGCCGGTCGGCGCCGCAAGGGCGACCCGTTCCGCCTGCGCGAGGTGCTTGACCTGTTGCTGGCGAACCCGGACCCCAGTGGAAATGTCCGGCTGTTCTTCAGCGGTCGCCCGGAACGCCCGCTGACAGTCGAGGTATCGGGCGTACAACCACCGCCAGTCCGCGCCATTGAACTGGTGGGGTTGATGAAGGGCCTGATCGACCAGACGCCATCCGGCGCGGCAAAGCTCACGCTGCCGTTCGGTACCGTCGATGCGTCAGACACTGGGCGAAGCGCGGTGCGGGCCAAGGCTGTCGATGCGCCTTTCTCCGGCTTGCAACTGTTGATCGCCGATGACAGCCCCACCAACCTGATGGTTATCCGCGAAATGCTGGCGAATACCGGCGCGTCGATCACGGCTGTCAGCGACGGGGCACAAGTCGTGGAAACCTGGCGAACCGCGCAGTTGGACATGCTGTTGCTGGACATTGCCATGCCGGTCATGGACGGGCTGTCGGCGTTGCGCGCGATCAGGGCCGAGGAAGACCAGCTCGGCCGCCCGCATATTCCCGCCGTGGCCGTCACGGCAAATGCGCTGAAACATCAGTTGGACGAATACATCATGGGTGGCTTTGACACCCATATTGCCAAGCCGTTCCGCCGTCAGGAACTGATCAGCACCATCGAGGCATTGCGCCCCCATCCCTGACGGGATGGCCGGGCCTGCCCCTAGGCTGCGGCGAGATCGCGCGCCAGGGTGTGGCGATTCCGGCCATGCTCTTTGGAATGATACAGGGCCGCATCGGCCAGCGCGAGCAACTGGACATCCGTGCGCGCCTCGGTCCCATACTGGGCAAGTCCGAAGCTGGCGGTGATGCGCAGATCCGGCGCCTCATTGACGACCAGCCCTGCGATGGTGTTTCGGACCTGCTCTATGACGGGGACTGCCTGGTCATTGGTCAGATCCGGCAGGAGGATTGCGAATTCTTCACCACCGATGCGCCCGACCGTCGCCCCTTCGGCCAGTTGTGGCGTCAGCGATCCGGCCACCAGCCGCAGCACGATGTCACCAACCCCATGGCCATAGGTGTCATTGATCATCTTGAAATGGTCAATATCGACCATCGCCAGCGACAGCGGCCTGCGTTCGCGTTCGCTACGTGCCAGCTCTCGTTCATACTGATCCATGAAGCCGCGGCGGTTCATCACCCCGGTCAGCGGATCCCGCGAGGCAAGCCGGTGCAGTTCGAGCGCCTCCATGATGATCGAGGCCAGTTGCCGGCCAATCTCCTCGCGCCCTTCTACGATGCGATTCGGCTCGCGCGCAAACAGTGCAAGGGTGCCAATCGCATGGCCGTCCCGCGTCATCAGGGGAAAACCGGCATAGCTGCGCGCACCTGGTGCCCCGGCCACTTCGGGAACCCCGATCGTGCGGGGGTCGGTCGAGGTGTCTTGCACGATCAGCGGCTCGCGCCGCGCGATGGTCAGGTCGCAAAACCAGCCGTCGCGGCGACAGCGGCGGGCATTGGTTCCTATACGTGTGTGGAAATAGGCTGTCGAACGGTCGATCAGAACTATGGCCGCGCCAGTTGTCCCGAACTCCAGCCGCGCCAGGCGCAGCAGCTTTTGCACCAGCGGTTCGCGCGGGCTTTGCAGGACATCCATGGCAAACAGTGCCGCCAGACGGCGACGCTCTTGCAGATCATCCGCAACCCGGCGGGGCGCTAGCGCAACAACGGCGCGGTCTGCGCCGGTTCCCATATGGCAGCTATTGGCCGCATAAGCATGGTTTCCCGAACCCACCTGCCCGCCCCTTCTTTATGCCTCATCCCAAAGTATAGCTAAAATTGTGCAAATCTTAGGGCAGTCACGGCGAAAACTTGGTTCCCGGCCACCATTGCAGTCAATTTTGCGACAGCAGCAGACCACCCCGCCACCAATTCACCCATTCCAAACCCGATATGTGTTCATCGGCGCCTGATTGTCACTCGGTTACGGCAAGTCCTGCACGGCTGGCATCGGTTGACAACTGGTTGTTGATCTTTTCGAACTGACGTCGCGCGGCATCCCGGTTTCCACTGTTGAGATAGGCGTAGGCGCGCAGAATTGCCAGATCGCGCCGAAGACCGCCCGCGATCGTCTCGATTGCGTCGAAGTACTCGATCGCCTTGCGATATTCCTTGCGGCTATAGGCGGCAACTCCGCGCTGGTCGAGAATCTGACGTTCGATGTCCACCCGCTGGCTGCGGGTGAAATTGGTGGCAACCGCGATAGACGCAGCATTATCCGGCATCTGAAGCTTCAGATAGGCCAGGGCAAGACCATAGCGCGCGTCCCGCGTGCGGTCGGCATCCAACCCCGCAGCCAGGGCGGACTGAAAGGCGGAAACCGCCTCCATCGTGCGGTCCATGTTGTAGGCACACCAGGCGCGTTCGTAGAGGGCACCCGCAGCGCGCGCGCCATTGGTCAGCGCAAGGCAACGGGCCCAATCGCCCGACCGGGCCGCGGCTGCCGCCGAGCCTCCTCCAGCACCGCCTGTCGCGGCCGCTGACGGTGCCGCCGCTGTGGCCGCAGGCCGGGGCCTTGGCTCTGGCCGAACCGGGTTGGCGGCAGCTTCGGGCACCGCAACATCGCCACGCCCGGCCAGAAGTCGGGCCTCCAGTTCGGTCAGATCCGACGCACGGGCGGGAAATCGCGTTCTGCTCTGGGCGAACAACTCCTTCAGCGCCTCGGCATCGGCAACCGTATCAGCCTTTTCCAATGTCGCAGAGATGGACTCGAATTCGGTGCAGGCCGACAGGATGGCGCGGTAGGTGGTCAGCGCCGCAGCCTGGCGCCCTGCCTTGTCCTGCAATTCGGCAATGCGCCAGGCATTGTTCACGCGATCGCACCGCAGCAACCCTGCGGTGCCCGATGCAATGCGCAATGCCTGATCGAGCTGGCCATCGGCAAGCGCGCGATCCAACGCCTGTTGCCCTTCCGACGTGTTGAGCAACGCCAACATGTCCTCTGGCGGGGTCCAGTCCGGGTATTCGGCCTGCGTCGATGCGATCAAGGCCCGCGCATCGGCAAAGGAGCCTGCGGCGATCCGCGCATAGATCTGGTCGATCTCGGCCGACGGTCCGGCGCCATTTAGCCGGGACAGGTCGCGCGGCGGGGTCCAGCCCGGATATTTCAGTTGCAACCGCCGCAATTCGGCGTTGATCGCCGTTGCATCCTTCTGGGCGATGTAAAAATTCAGCGCGAGCAGCTCGTCCTGCTGTGGCGCCTCCTGGGCAAACACCGGGGGCGTCAGGGCAAGGCACAGGGCCAGAAGGGTGGCGAGACGGTTCATATGGGTACACATCGCGGAAAGACCTGAGCCTGGGCAACCAGCGCCATCAAGTGCAGCGTCGCCGGATAATAGGGTTGGGTATCGGCAAAAACCGGCATCTGCGAACCAGCCCCGCCCAAAGCCACACATCCGGCCAGGGCCGCAACGGCAGCATAGCCTGCATGGGCACTGCGTTCGACCACTGTTTTCGTCACCGGGTCATAGACGGTCACAGCGTCGCCCCCCGCACTGGCAATGGCCGCGACATAGCTGCGCAAGGCAGGGCTCGTCGCCTCGCCGGACCAGACGGCAAACAGCGGGACGCGGATCGCCTCGTAGCCAAAGCGCGGGGAAAAGCCCTGCGGCGGCGGGCCATAGCCCGAAGCGGTGGCCAGGACCCAGTCAGGCACCGGGCCACGCGCCGCAAGATCTGCCCACAAACGGCGCCCATCCTCGGCCATTTCCGCAAGATCGGGCAGCCGGGTGGCTGCCGCCACCTCCTCGATCGCGCGCGGCATGATGTAGGACGGGTTGATCACCACCCCGCCCCCCTCCCGCAAAAAGCCTGACGCCCCCGGCAGCAGCAGCCAGCCCTGCCCCGACGGATTCCGCACCCGGCAATGGCGCAACAGATCGGCGGCGATCTGGCGCGCGCGCTCCAGCAATTCGGGTCGGTTGCGCCCACGGGCCAGCATCACCAGACCCCAGGCATAGAACAGGTCGCCATCGCTGGCATTGTTGCGGTCAACGACACGCGGCTGGCTGTCCGGGCGCCAAAGCCAGGCCAGCAAAGAGTCCCCGCGAACCGCCAGATTTGCCTCGGTCCAGGCAATGATGCTGTTCGCGGCCTGAATGTCACCGAAATGCGCAGCAAGCGTCAGCCCATACCCTTGCCCCTCGGAATGACTGGCGCCGCCCTGAAACCCGTCGATCACACGCCCTTCGGGCGACAGGCACACCCGTTTCCAGGCGCGCCAGCTTGCTTGCAGGGGATGATCCTCGGCAAAGGTGGCGGAGGCGGCGCCGGCGGGGCCAATCATCATCGGGGTGGCCACAAGGCCACCAAGAAAGGTCCGGCGCTTCATCGTGCTCCTCCCCTGCGGCGCGTCAGCACAAGATACAGCATCACCGGCAAGGTAGACAGCAGCGCCAGCCCCAACAGGGCCAGCATGAACGCCAGCGGCGACCAGGAGGCATAATTGCCGATCACAGCGCGAATGTTGTCAGGCCCCAAAGGCTCCAGCAACTCGGGCATCCGACCGGCGGACCAGATCTGCCACTCCGCATCGTCGTCCAGCAACGCGGCCTCGCCCGTCGCCAGGCCGCTGATGCGCAGATCCTCGATCGCCTTTGCGACCTGCGGCGTATCGGCATCCGGCGCCAGGACCAGCCATAGATCGCCAGGGGCCGCGGCATCTGGCTGCAACAACAGCGCCTTGCCGCTGCGCGCCGCCAACCATGCCGCAAGCGGTTGTTCCGATCCCGGCAAGGCGGCTGCAACCAGCGCATCATACTGACGTGCGAACCAGCCGGTGGAGGTGAACACATCGCGCAGGCCGGACCAGACCTGCTGAGGAAGGCTGGGCGCCATGACGGGCGCGGCTGTCGCGGCCTCTTCCTCGATCAGCCGGAACGCGGGGGACGCTGGCGACCCAGGTGCCGCAGAGTCTGCGAATGCGATGGCCGGACCCTCGAACAGGACATCGCGCAGGTGGCTTGCCGCAAGCCCAAGTCCCGCAAGCGGCACCAGGGCGGCATCCTGCAATGTCACGATCGTCAGCCGGGACTGCCCGTTTCCGTTCGGCACCGGCGCCAGCATCGCGGACAGCACGATCCCCGCCGCCTCGGCCGCAGCCGGGTCCGTGGCGTCAGTTGCCACGCCGACGCCCTCGCGTGTCAGGTTGCGCAAGGCCACGGCGGCCCCGGCCTCTTGCATCCGGGGTGACGCGGGCACGAACAGCGTGCTGTCCGCCAGGATTGCCAACATATCGGCGCGGCGCGGCGCACATGCCATATCGGGCGGGTCGCCCGGAACAATCATCTCGAAGCTGAGAGCATTCGGTCCGGGGTGCAAAAGATTGGTCGGAAAGCCGATGTCCAGCGGCGGAAGAACCCGCCCCCCGTCGCGGTCGAGCGGCAGCAGGCGCACGGTGGTGCCGTTGACCTTGACCAGCAGGATCGCGCCTTGCGGCAACCCCTCTGCAAAGCCATACCGCAGTTGCAGCAGGCCCTTCTGGTTGGCCAGCAGCAACCAGTCATCCGCCAGGCGGAACGGCAGGTCCGCCCGGAAATAATGCGTGTTCCCGATGATGTCGCCCTGCGCGAGGTCGGCAAGGCGCGTGGCCTGCCCCGCCTGCAACAATGCCAGCGGACGCGGCGCCATCGCCGGTGCCGCTGGCAGAAGCCCTGTCAGATTGGGCACGGCATCCGCCGTGTATTCCACCTGCATCACCAAGGTGCCGCTGGCACCGCGCCGGAACGACACGCGCGGCGCATCCGACTGTATCACCGCCACCGCCGCCAGGGCCGACGGGCGGGCAAGATAGAACGAGCGCACCGAGACAGGGGCAGTGCCCCCCAGCGCATCCGCCAGCGTCGCGGCAACCGCGCGCAGCACGGCGGGCGGGGTGGCTGGATCGGCCAAAAGATCAACCCCCCCGTCGCGCAGGGCCTGCGCCTGCACAGCAACCGCAAAGCCTTCGGGCCCCGGCTGAATGGCCGAGGGCGCCAGAGCCACACCGCTCTGGTGCAGGTCTATTTCGGTCCAGACGCCGAAACTGGCTTCGGGACCACAGAAGATGCGGTGCGGCTGGGCGACCGACAGATCCAGCCAGTTTTCGCCCGCGATCAGGCCAGGGGCCTGCACGTCCACCGCACCGAAACCGCGCAGATTCTGCAATGGCACGTCGATGGGCGCCCCGCCGTTGACGGACAGGCGCAGCCGGGCCGTATCGGGCAAGATGTTGACGCTGGATTGCAGCGTCAGCACCAGCATTTCAGGCGGCGCACCTTGCGGCAGAACCATCCGCAACTGTGCGCTCACTGTTTCGCCTGTCAATCGCAGGATCCCCGGAGACGGCAGCGAGGCGCCGACCTGAACCGCGCGCGGCAGATTGGCCTGTGCCGGGGCAAGCGGCATGATCCATTGCGCCTCACCGGCCTGCGGG
The DNA here is from genome assembly GCF_900156815.1 of Gemmobacter megaterium. Lineage (GTDB taxonomy): Bacteria > Pseudomonadota > Alphaproteobacteria > Rhodobacterales > Rhodobacteraceae > Wagnerdoeblera > Wagnerdoeblera megaterium. Next base: position 243,497 of record NZ_FTOT01000006.1, on the reverse strand, counting down.
GCCGTCTCCGGTGCGCGATCACGGTCGGGGGGCGGCAGGGGCTCCGGGCTCGCCGTCGCTGGCGCGCGGGGCATGGCAGGCGCAGGCAGAACATCCGGGACGGCAACGCCGGAGTCGTCCTGGGCCGGTGCAATGTCGGGCAGCACGATATCGCCACCGCCCCCGGCGTCCTGAGCCATGGCGGCACCTGACAGCACCGCCACGACCATCGGCCAGATCAGCCAGCTCTTCATGGCCGCTCCCCGATCCCGATCAGGGTGCCCGGCGCCAGACGCGAGTCCTGCCGGTACTCCGGTGTGTCGAAATCCGCGCCAAAGGCCACAAGATGGGCAGGTTTTCGCTCCAGCCGCTCTGTCACCGCGGCCTGCCGCCGCCGGCCCGGTTCGCGCAGCAGATCGGCAATGGTCTTGGGAAAGGATGCCAGGACCAGCCAAAGCACGTACAACAGGCCCGCAACCAGCCCCTTGCCCCGCAACCCGCGCTGGCGCACGGCGAGCCAGTTCTCGCTCGACCCGAAGATCAGATAGGCCACCGCCTCGCGCACATCCATCGGCTGGTCGGCCACGAACATCAGGCCCAGAACGTTGCCTTCGCCACTGGTTGTCATTTTTCCACGCACCACGGCGCGCACGTCGCGCTCCAGATGCGGCGCATCGGGAAACCGCGGGCGGACCACGATCTCGTCACCCTCCCGCACACCCTGGAGATCACGCAGGCGTGGCGAATCCAGCAGACGAACCCGCGCGCCACTGGTGGAGGCATCCAGAACCTCGGCATCCAGCGTACCCTCAAGACCGGACCAGCCCACCAGCGCCGGTTCGCGCATCTCTATGCGGGGCGAGGTGCGGCGTTGCTGTTTTTCCGAAACGGCGCGCAACGACAGCGACACCAGAAGAAAATTGATGATCGCCCAGACACCCACCACGGACAGCACGCTGCGATCCCCCGGAAAGGCCAGCCAGCGCGCGCCCAGGACGACCACACCCAGCAGCATCAGCAGGAACAGCACGAACAACGGCATGAAGATCGGCGAGATATAATCGGCCTCCAGCGTCTCGTCCTTGGCCGTCACATTGAACTTGGCGCCGCGTGGTCGCAGGACCGTGCGGATGATCGCCATCCCCAGATAGGGCGCCTGCGCGGTTTCGTAGATCTCTGAAATCAACGGCCATCGGTATTTGCCGAAAATCGCGTTCTGCACCATGAGGCTGACCGCCATGTACCCCAGCGTATAGGCCATGGCATCCTGGATCGTGGTCACGAAAATCTCGACCCCGAAGAACAGATAGGTCAGCGGCGCCAGCAGGAAGATCAGCCGGATCAGCGGAAAGAACCAGAAACTCATCGAGTTCAGGTAGCACAGCCGCTGCAAGGGCTTCAGTCCGGGACGGAACAGCGGGTTCTTGAGCATGAACATCTGCATCATGCCAGCGGCCCAGCGGCCCCGCTGCTGGATGAACGAGGCGAAGGTCTCGGGTTGCAAGCCTGCGATCATGGCGCGGTTCAGATAGATGCTGCGCCAGCCCTTGGAATGGATGTCCAATGCGGTCTCGGCATCTTCGGTGATCGTTTCGCCGGAAAACCCGCCCACACTGTCCAGCGCCTTGCGCCGCAGGACAGCCGCCGATCCGCAAAAGAACGCCCCGCCCCAACGGTCCAGCCCACGGTGGATCATGCCATAGAACATCTCGTTCTCGGGCGGGCAGGCCAGGCCCAGGTTCCGCTCGATCGGGTCCTGGTTGATGAAGAAATGCGGGGTCTGCACCAGGAACAACTGGGGATCCTGCACGAAATAGCCCACCGTGCGCGCCAGAAAGTCACGGCTGGGCACGTGGTCGGCGTCGAACACCACCACCAGTTCGCCGTTCAGACGCTCCAGCGCCGCGCTCATGTTGCCGGCCTTGGCATGTTCGTTGCGGGCGCGGGTGGAATAGACCACCCCCAGCTCCTGGCACAGCGCCTGCAACTGGGCCCGCCGTTCGCGCGAAGCACGGGCCAGCTCCTCGTTGGGCGAATTGCAGCGCTGGTCAGTGCCGCCATCGTCGCACAGCACGACCGTCCGCAATTTGGCCGGATAGATCATGTTCTTGGCCGCCGACAACGTGATCGACAGCATCTCCACCGGCTCGTTGTAGGACGGCACCAGAATATCGACGGTCGGCAACTGGTCCAATTCCACCCGCGGCGGCAGGCCCCTGTCGACAGGGTCGGCGGAAATCACCGTGTTCAGGAAGAACACGAGGATCGAATAGGTTTCGACGACAAACAGCAGCACGGCAAAGATGAATGACGCGTTCAGCCCGGCATCCGGCAGCGTTGCCGTCAGACGCCAGAACCAATAGCGCAGCACGATGACGCTCGCCACGCCCAGCAGGACGCTGCGCGCGACGATGTGGCGGGCAAAGGGCTTCATCAGCGCGATGATCACCAGCGCGGCAAGGGACAGCACGACCTGCGCCGCGTTGGACGCCGGCGCCGAACTGAGCACCACGATGGGCACCAGCATCACCAGCCACAGCCCCACGAACATCACCGGCCACCTTCTGGAACCGCTCATGCAGAGGCTCCTTCATGGCGGGCGGGGCGTTGTCGGCCGGGCCTCATTGCGATGGCCCCGCCAATGCGGACAACATCCGGGATTGCCCCGCAGATGCCGTGCCCTGCGGGCTGCCCATGACCGAGGGCGCCAGAATGGGCCTCAACGCCTGTTCCGCCGATCCCACGACACAATTGCGCAACAGGATGTCCATCGCATCGGCCTGTGCGGGCAGATGCCGCCGCCCCGTCGCCAGACGCCGAATCGCGAGAACGCAGATGATGTCCGCCCCAACGCGCTCTTCCGCCCAGGAATACGGGCCAAGATCATCCTCGCCGTCGATAAAGGCGCCGGGAGAAAACGCCTCGAACGGCGCAGGCAGGCCGCCGATCCGGTGCACGAAATCCTCGAACCGCAATCGACCGGCTTCGCCATAGGTTTGGCGGATGCGCAGAACCATCTGGTTATCACCCGCTACGGGCGTATGGTTGGCCAGCAACACCCGCTGTTCGGCGCCGCCCGGCAGATCACGGTGAAAGACCAGTTGCAGTCCGTCGGGGCTGATCCAGGCACGCGAGGCCGGAACCGGCACCAGCGGCGTAAGCTCCTCGGCTTGCTGACGGGTCAGCGGCATGTTGGACGGTTGCACATAGGCGCAGCCCGCCGCCGCCCATAGCGCCGCAGTCGCCATGGCCGCACGCAACGGTGCCGACCAATACCGGAACAGTCCTGTCATGGCCAATCGCGTGCCGCATCCCATGGTTCTTGCCAAGGTTGTAGCCAACCCCAGCCTTCACCTTAAACGGAGTTTGCGCCAGCGTCCAAGACCTGCCGCAGATTTTTCGGACAACCCAGCAGAAAACCTTGCACTTTTCCCACACCCATGGCGCGCAGCACATCCAGCGCAGGCTCGGTGCTGACATGTTCGGCCACGACCTCCAGCCCCAGCCGCCGCCCTAGGGCGATCAGGGTCGAAACGACAGCGGTTTCAACCGATTCCGGGTCGGTAAGTTTCTGGATCAGCGCCCCGTCGATCTTGATCCCGTCCAGCTCGAAGCTGTTCAGATAGGCGAATCCCGACAAGCCCGCACCGAAATCATCCAGGGCAACGCGGCAGCCCGCGGCACGCATGGAGCGCACCGTCTGTTGTGCGACCGGCAAATCCAGAATGGCCGCCGTCTCGGTGATCTCAAACTGGATCCGGGCAGGCGCGACGCCTGACCGGCCGATGACATCTTGCAGGAAGGGCCACAGATCAGGGCTGCTGATCGACCGCCCCGAAAGGTTCAGCGACAGCCGAACGTTGCGCGCGCGCTGCAAGATGTCGGCATGGCCCAACAGGGCCGTGCTGATGACGCTGCGGTCAAGAAGCTCGATCAACCCGCTTTTTTCGGCTCCGTCGATAAAGGATCCGGGGGCGTGCAAGCGGCCGTCCTCGTCGACAAGCTGCATGAGAACTTCGTACTCACGGGCGCCTCCCGGCTCTGGATCCAGGCTGACGATCTCTTGGGCGCACAGGTGGATGCGCCCCTGTTCCAAGGCGGCAGGCAGATCCAGCAGATGACGGGCGGCAAGCTCGACCGCTGCAAGGGCGGTATCCCCCTTAAGGAACACGGTGCCCGGCCCGCTGACCCGGCTACGCGCCAGAACCGCCGCCGCATCGGCCAGTTGCAGCACACGTTCCGGCGTTCTCGGGCAGGCAAGCGCGGTGGACACAGTCGCAATCCGGGCGGTCACGGCATGATGGCGCCCACCGGCCTCGATGCGGCACCGGGGGACGGCGCGGATCAGGCGGTCCGCCAGCCGCACGGCCCCCGACGCATCAACCCCCGGCAACATGATGACGAACTGCCGCCCCTCACGACGGGCCAACACGGTACCGGCCGGACATTCCGCGACGATGCACGCCCCGACAAGATCCCGCAACCGGGCCGGCACGCCAACGGGGGCCACGATTTCCAGATGGTCCAGATTGTCCAGCGCCAGAACGATGAACAGGCACTCTTCGCCAGAGGCGGCCAAGAGACCGCCCAAATCCGCTATCGTCCGATCATCGCTATTCAAGTGCCAACCCCGATCCGTTTCCATTCAAATCCCCGGAGACGCGCCATTTTGCAAGACTTTAACAGGTCTTGCCTGAACATGCTGCCACATTGCACTCTTGGGTTGCGAGTGGCCATGCAATCTGGTCCATCTGCAAAAGAGCGTCACACGCCACAACAAAGGCTCCGCCCATGATGCAGTGTTTCCGTCCGCAGATCATCGACGAACGGGTGGCCTTGACCTTCTTCGTCATGCTTGGCGTGATCGGGGTCACACTGTGGCTTCGGCGGCAAAAGGTCTTTTTCGGCAAGGATCACTTCCAGATCGCCATGATGGCCATGGCCGCATGGCTGTTCGGCAGCCTGATGGAAATGTCGCAACCGTCGCTGGACTGCAAGGTGTTCTGGGCCAGCGCAAGTTGGTCGATGATCGTGCTGCTGCCGACCGCCTGGTCATTCTTTCTGATGGAGTACTGCTTCCCGCTGATTGCAAGCCGGGTCCGCCCGCTGGGGCGTATCCTGCTGATTGGCGGGCCACTGGTTGCGCTGATCATCGCGGCGACCAACCCGCTGCACCAGATGTTCTATGGCCCCGACACCCGGCTGATCGAAGAGAACGGGCTGATCAGCGGCGTCTTCGACCATGGGCCATTGTTCTATCTGTTGGCGGCTTATCTGTATCTGTTCCTGGGATATGCCATTGTCCAGACGCTCATCGGTGCGTTTCTGGCGCAACGGCCCTTCCGCACCTTCTTTGCCGGTTTGTTCGTGATCACGACGGTTCCGGCGCTGGCAAATGTGTCTTACATCGTGTTCGGAGTCACCGTTTTCGGCTTCGATCCTACGCCATTCGCGTTTTCTGCGGTCTTGTCGATCCTGGCGTGGATGATTGTGAACAACCGCATGATGGATACAGATTCCATCGCCCGCGACGTGTTGTTCTACATCGTGCCCGACCCTGTGCTGGTGATCGACCCCAAGGGCAACCTACTGACGGCAAACCCCGAAGGCCGGCGCCTGATCGGCGAAGCCCTGCCCAGACAGGGCCTGCCAGCCTCATGCGCAGATTGGCTTGGCCCGCTGGTCACGGCCGTCACCAGCGGCGAGCCATGCGAAAAGAGCAATCTGCTGCGGATCGGGGAACAGCACTATTCCGTCTCTGTCGCGCCATTGACCCGCCCCTTGAACGACAGGACCGCCCCGGTGGGCTGGGTCTTGCGGATGCACGATGTGACCCAGCGCCTGCAATTGCAGCACGCGCTGGACGATGAACGCGATCTTCAGGCCGCACTGACCCAGACAAGCCTTTCGGGCCTGATCGCCCTGGATCAGACCGGAACCTTCGTCTTTGCCAACGCCGAGGCAGAGCGCATTCTGGGCGTGCATGTCACCCCGGCCACCACGATCCGCATCAGCGATCCCGCATGGGAGATCCGCCTGCCGGATGGCAGCGAAATCGAAGGGCTGGAGGGCATACTTGCCCGGCTACTGTCCGAAAAGGCCATCTTGCGCGATCAGCGTATATCGGCCTTGCGCCGCTGCGACGGCGAGCGGCGCATCGTGTCGCTCAACGCGACCCATCTGGCCAGCGACCGGCCCGGCAAGGTGCGGATCGTGTTGTCGATTGCCGATGTGACCGACCAATACCTATACGAGCGACGCCTCAAGGACGCTGCCCATCGCGCAGAGGAGGCAAGCCGCGCCAAATCCCGCTTCCTTGCCAACATGAGCCACGAGATCCGCACACCTCTGAACGGCGTGCTTGGCATGGCCGAAGTTCTTTCCGACATGGTAGAGCGCCCCGATCAAAAGACGATGGTGGCGACCATCCGCGAATCCGGGGAATTGCTGCTGGTCCTGCTGAACGACATTCTGGACATGGCCAAGATCGAGGCGGGCAAGATGGTGATGGAAAACACCAGATTCAATCCGCTGGATCTGGCCGAACGGATCGACACGCTGTTCTGGCGACAGGCAGATGCCAAGGGGCTGTCGTTCTCTGTCATGGTGCCGGGCGGCGTATTGGCGGCCCGCACCGGCGATCCGCACCGTTTGCAGCAGGTGGTCGGAAATCTGGTGGGCAATGCGATCAAGTTCACCGCCAAGGGCGAAGTCCGGGTGACGGTGGCCGATCGCCGCGACGGCACATTGGAAATCGACGTGACAGACACCGGCATCGGCATGTCGCCCGATCAGGTGGCGCGCATATTCGACGAGTTCGAACAGGCAGACGGCAGCACCACCCGCCAGTTCGGCGGCAGCGGACTGGGCATGTCGATCGTGCGGCACATCGTCAGTTCCATGGGCGGTGACATCACCATTGACAGCACCCCCGGCACGGGCACCACCGTCAAGGTCAGGCTTCCCCTTCCGCTTGCCGACGCCGCCAGCTGAAACCGTGCCCGCGTGATCCGCAGAAAGCGATCCGGGAATTGTCCTTTCTGCGCCGGATGCGTATGGTGCCGACGGGAGCCCGCATGACACGCCATCGCACCAGCATCACAATTTTGCGCGAGACGGGTCTGGCCTTGGCCATGCTTGCCGTGTGGATGCTGGCGCTCCTGGCGCCCCTGCACCAGACCTCGGGCCTGCTGCACGCCATGGCCAAGACCGGCCATGTCCTTCCTGGCGGCTGGTCGATCTGTGTGGCGCTGGCACAGGAAGAGGATGGCCCGGACATCCCCGTTTCGGGCTGTCCCGCCCATGCGCTGGGAAAGACCGACATCGCACTGCCGCCCCAGCCGGTGGCGCTGCCCGCCCTCGTTGCCCGGTCCTACGAACCGCTGCTGCGCGCGCAGGATGATGCCCCCGCGGCCACGCGATATTGGCAGCCAGGCCAGCCACGGGCACCTCCGGCACAAGGCTGACCGGCGGTCCTCGTGACCCGCCGCCACGGGCATTCCGCTGACGGCCCATCGGGCATGTGGCGGAGTGTGCGCAGACATCCTGTTGCCGGAGCCCATGCGATCCCGCATGTTCTGCGGCCATGCCACGCCTGACATCCCTGTCGGCGCGTGTCAGGCCGCCGCCATGGCGCCCGTGACAGAGACCAACCGCAAACCCCGTCCTGCGACAGTGCCCGCGCAGCGCCCCAAGCGAAAACGCCGCGCCGCGCCGCATTGACGACTGCCCCGTCACCGATGGCCACACAGGCCGCCGGGGCGTCGGGGGCAATCGTCTGGCCGCTGTCCGCATGGCTGCCCTCAACCGCCGGGGCCTGCCGGAGAACCGCAGGCCCGGCCCATTCCCTGACACGTCAACACACGAGACATGACATGATCCGCAAAACCACCCTCGCCCTGGCAATCGCCGCGCTGGCAAGCCCCGCCTTTGCTCATGCAACCTTTGAAACGCAGCAGGCCAAGGTCGGCGCAACCTACAAGGCCGTCCTGCGCGTGCCCCATGGTTGCGGCACCGAGGCGACCCACACCGTCCGCGTCCAGATCCCCGAAGGGTTCTACAACGTGAAACCGATGCCCAAGGCGGGCTGGAAACTGGAAACCGTGACTGGCCCCTATGCAAAACCCTATGACAACCACGGCACGCAGATGACCGAAGGCGTCAAGGAAATCGTCTGGTCCGAAGGCAACCTGCCAAATGCGTGGTACGACGAATTCGTGTTCCGCGGCTCGTTTGCCGGCGATCTGCCGGTGGACAGCGTGATCTACTTCCCCGCCGTGCAGGAATGTGCCGGCGGCGAAGCCGCATGGATCGACACATCGGGCGACCCCAAGGCCGCGATGCCCGCACCGGGCGTCAAGTTGATCAAGGGCGGCCACAGCCATTGATCCAGACCGGGGGCGGCGTTCGCGCCGCCCCACCTTGCAAGGGTTTCCGATGCGCCAGATCCTGTTCGCTCTTTTGTCCATGCTGAGTTGGGCGATCCTCGCGCCCGCGACACTGGCCCATGCGGTGTTGCTGGCCACGACACCGGCGGATGGCGCCATGCTGGCCATGCCCCCTGCGGCGGTCCGGCTGACCTTCAACGAAGCCGTGCGCCCGCTGGTCGTGCGGCATGTCGCACCGGATGGCACGGAAACCGATCTGACCGACAGCATCGCGGGCGCGACAGAGCTTGTGATCCCGCTGGACGGAATTGGCAGGGGAACGCATGTGGTGTCCTGGCGCGTGGTGTCGGAAGACGGCCACCCGATCCCCGGATCCCTGCTGTTCTCGATCGGCGAGATGACCGGCGCCGCCGCAGTTCCTGCCGAAGGTGACACCGCAGTCCGCAGCGCGATCTGGCTGGCGCGGGCAGCTATGGCGATTGCGCTGGTCGTCGCCGTTGGCGGGGCGGCGTTCGGCGCCATGGCCCCCGTGCCACAGGACGCCCGGCGACCGCTGATCGGTGCGGCGGCGGTCGCGCTGTTGGCCGCCCCGGCCTATTTGGGTCTGCACGGGCTGGATGCCCTGGGTGCGGGCTTTGCCGCGCTTGCCACGCCCGCACCCTGGATCGCAGCCGCCGGAACCAGCTTCGGCCCCAGCGTCGCCATGGCGATGGCCGCCGCCCTGCTGGCGGTCGCGGGCCTTTGGGCCAGGTCGGCGGCGGTGTTGGCGCTGGTATTGTTGGGTGTCTCCTATGCCGCAAGCGGCCATGCGGGCGCAGCCTGGCCACAGGCCCTGACCCGTCCGCTTGTCGCGGTACATCTGATCGCGCTGACGCTCTGGATCGGCGCCCTGATCCCCCTTGCCCTGTCGCTGCACACCGACACGACGGGGCTGCGCAGGTTTTCCGCCGCCATCCCCTTTGCCGTGATCCTGCTGGCAGGATCGGGCATCGCGCTGGCGACAGTCCAGTTGGGGGGTGACGTTGCACATTGGCGCGCGCCCTATGCGCGTATCCTTGCGGCCAAGTTGGTGCTGCTGGCAGTCGTGCTTGCGCTTGCGGCATCGAACCGCTGGCGTCTGACCGCGCCGGTGCTGGCTGGCGATGCGCAGGCCGTACGACGTATGCGACGCGGCATTGCACTCGAACTGTTGTGCGCCGTTGCCATTCTGGGCCTGACCGCAGGCTGGCGGTTCACCCCGCCCCCGCGCGCCCTGGCACAGGCCGCCCCTGCCGCGGCGTCCGCCTTTGCCCATCTGCATTCCGATGCAGTCATGGCCAATCTGATTGCCACGCCGGGCCGGGCCGGGCCGATCGCCATGCATATCGAGATTGGCGACGGCGACATGAACCCGCTCAGCGTGATCGGCGCAACGCTGCTGCTGTCCCTGCCAGAGCGCGGGATCGAAGGGCTGGAACGCTCTGCCAGCCCTCTCGACGGGGTCGAGGGGGTATGGAGGATTCCCGACCTTGTTCTCCCGTTCCCCGGCACATGGACTGTCGCGCTGGACATCCGCCTGTCCCGTTTCAGCAAGACCACGCTAAGCGGCACACTCACCCTCAAATGACACGGAGATCACCATGAAACACAGGATCTGCGCCCTGCTCCTGGGGGCTGCGCTGTTTCCGGCCGATGCGGTGGCGCAACACAGCCATCATGGGGCCGCCCCCCAAAGTGCCGCACCGCACGAGGTGACAGCCGGGGCGCTGGCAGTGTCGGGGGCTTTCGCCCGCGCGACATTGCCCCGTGCCCCGGTGGCCGGGGCCTATCTGACCCTCACCAATCACGGCACACAGGCCGACCGCCTGGTTTCTGTCACGGCGCCCGTGGGCAAAGAAGTGCAGATCCACGACATGATCCACAAGGACGGTGTGATGGTCATGCGCCACCTGCCGGAGGGGCTGGAGATACCTGCTGGCGGCTCGGTCACGTTGCGCCCCGGCGGGCTGCACCTGATGATCATGGGTCTGACCGACAAGCTGGTCGAAGGGCAACGGTTGGAAATGACACTGCATTTCGAGAAAGCCGGTCCGGCCACGGTTCCCTTCGACATCCTGGCGCTCAACGCGCGCGGCCCTGCGGGGCATACGGCTGGCAAGGATGCAGGTCACGCCCACGCGCACGGCCAGGCTGCATTCGACCAATCGGCCCTCGACGGCGACGAGGGCCGCATCATCGGCCTGTTGAAACACATGTTCGAGACCGATGGCGCCCCGCTGATCGTGGCACCTGTCCTGATCGACGGCGATGTCGCCATCATCGGCTGGATGCAGCAGGAAACCGGCGGGCGGGCGTTGCTGCGCCGCGACGACGCCGGGCTTTGGCGGGTCAGCCTGTGTACAGGCGACGGCCTGAAGGGTGAGGCAGGCATGATTGCGCTGGGGGTGGCGCCGACGGTTGCCGCGCGACTTGCCAGGGCGCAGGCCGGAGCCGAGGCGCAACTGCCCCCAGACCACGTGGCGGCTTTTGCCCGGTTCGACGGCGTTCTGCACATTGACGACAATGGACAAGGGCACTGACATGGCGAAGAACCGCACTCTGCGCAGGTTGCGTCTCGGGCTTTGGGGCGCTGTTCTTGTGGTGGGTCTGGGGGCGTCCTGGCTGTTCCTGTCGGGGCCGCAGACCGAGCCGCAGGTGACTGACACACTCGGGCAAGGCGACTACCGGCTGGAAACAACCGACGGCCAGCCCTTTACCCAGGCCAGCCTGCGCGGGCAGCCGTCGCTTGTGTTCTTCGGCTTCACGCATTGCCCCGATGTCTGCCCGACCACCATGGGCGAGATCATGGGCTGGAAAGACGAACTTGGCCCGGCGGGGGCCGCGTTGAAAACCTGGTTCGTCACAGTGGACCCCGAACGCGATACCGTCGATGTGCTGCGCGACTATGTCGGCTGGTTGCCCGGCGCGACGGGCGTGACCGGCACCGTCGGTCAGACAGAGAAGGCATTGCAAGCCTTTCGGATCTTTGCCCGCAAGGCGCCGCTGGAGGGAGGAGACTATTCCATGGACCACAGCGCCTATGTGATGCTGTTCGATGCGAACGGGCGCTACAGCCAGATTTTCGGCTATCAGGAACCCCCGGACCAGGTTGTCGGCAAGCTGCGCCGCTTTCTGGAGACGCAGGGATGAACCGGCGTGCAATGGGGCCGGCGCGTGGGGCGCGGTCGGCATGGGCAGGCGGCGTGCGGCCCGGCGCATCCGTCTGCCGGTCTGCAAGGCGCTGACCGCCACCGCTTGCACCCACCGCGCACTCGCGCGATGTTGCGCCGCCGCAAGGGCAGGCAAGCGGGAGCAAGCGATGACGGACCACAGCGGATATGACCTGATGGTGATCGGCCTGGGCGCGATGGGCAGTGCGGCGCTGTATCAGGCCGCGCGGCGCGGGGTGCGGGTGATCGGTCTGGACCGTCATGCCCCGCCCCATACACTGGGCTCTACCCATGGCGAAACGCGCATCACCCGTCAGGCCATCGGCGAAGGCGTGGACTATGTGCCCTTTGTGCTGCGCTCCCATGACATCTGGGATGAGCTGGCATCCCGGACGGGCCAACGCATCTTGAACCGCTGCGGCGCGCTGTTGATCTCGCAGCCCGATGACGGAACCGACCGGGGTATACGGACCGCCTTTCTGCATCGCACCCGACAGGCCGCCACAACCTTTGGCATTGCGCACGAGATGCTGTCGGCCGATGATCTGCGCCGGCGCTTTCCCCAGTTCGGGACAACGGCGGAGGAGGTCGGGTATTACGAGCCCGGCGGCGGCTGGGTCAGCCCCGAGGCGGCCATCACCGCGCAACTGTCCGAGGCGGCGCGACTGGGGGCGGCCATACGGACCCAGACCGTTGTCGCGAAGCTGGACCAGCACGGCGGCGGCGTTGTCGCCACCCTGTCGGATGGCAGTACGATCCGGGCAGACCGCGCGATCCTGTCCGCAGGGTCATGGGTGGCCGACTTCCTGCCACCCGCGATGCGCCCCGTGTTCCAGCCGCACCGCCAGATGCTGCACTGGTTCGCCCTGGACCGTCCCGATCTCGCGCGCACATGGACGGATGGCCCGGTCTACATGTGGCCGCATGGCGAAGGGCAGGACGATTTCTTCTATGGCTTTCCCAGCCTCGATGGCGGCGGAACGCTGAAGGTGGCAAACGAGCAATACAACGCCCTTGTGGATCCGAACGCATTCACCCGCGATGTCGGCAACGAGGAGTCGCGCCGGTTTTACGATCACAGCCTTGCAGGCCGCCTGCTTGGCCTGACGCCGCGGGTCGTCAAGGCGGCGACCTGTCTGTACACGGTGACACCGGATTCCGCCTTTGTCATCGACACGCATCCGACGATGGATCTGGTGCAACTGGTCTCGCCCTGCTCGGGCCACGGGTTCAAGCATTCTGCCGCCATCGGTGAATGCGCCGTGTTGCGCGCGATCGAGGGGCAGAGCCCCATCGACCTGTCGGCATTCACCCTTGCGCGGCTGACCGGGGGCTAGTCCGCCGGGCGGCGGATCAGCGGGGCGGCGCGCATCACCAGCGGTGCCAATCCCACCGCCCCGCTGTCGATCCGCGCGAACAACTGGCGCCGCATCCTGGGTTCCCAGAAATCGTTGATATGCGCCGCCAGTCCGGGGGCCTGCTCGGCCTCGGGCTTCGAGGCCATGAAGGCGGCGATCTGGTTCGCCATGCGGATCAGCTTGTCGTCCTGCGCCGTCATGTCATTCCGCCGCAGGCAGGATGCGCCGCGCCTGATCGGATTGCGCCTGATAGCTTTTTTGCCAGTCGCTCGGCCCGTTCGAGGGCGACACCTGCACCGCCGTCACCTTGTATTCCGGGCAGTTGGTGGCCCAGTCGGAATGGTCGGTTGTGATCACATTTGCCTGCGTTTCGGGATGGTGAAAGGTGGTATAGACCACGCCGGGCGCCACACGGTCGGTCAGGTCGGCGCGCAGGGTGGTCTCGCCCGACCGGCTCGCCAGGCGCACCCAGTCACCATGGCGGATACCTCGGGTCTCGGCATCATGCGGATGGATTTCCAGCACATCCTCGGCATGCCAGGCCACATTCGCGGTGCGCCGTGTCTGTGCACCGACATTGTATTGCGACAGGATGCGGCCCGTCGTCAGCAGCAGAGGGTAGCGCGGGCCGGTGCGTTCATCCGTTGCCACATATTCGGTGCGGATAAAACGCCCCCTGCCCCGGACAAACCCCTCGACATGCATCAGCGGCGTTCCCTCTGGCGCGTCGTCGTTGCAAGGCCACTGGATCGACCCTAGCTGGTCAAGCCGGTCATAGGTGACGCCCGCAAAGCTGGGCGTTGTCGCGGCAATCTCGGCCATGATCTGTGACGGATGGGTGTAGGCCCATTCCGCACCCATGGCATTGGCCAGCATCTGGGTGACTTCCCAATCCGCATGGCCCGCCTTGGGGGCCATCACCCGGCGCACGCGGTTGATGCGGCGTTCCGCGTTGGTAAAGGTGCCATCCTTTTCCAGAAAGGACGAGCCGGGCAGGAACACATGGGCGTAATTCGCCGTCTCGTTCAGGAACAGGTCATGGACGATCACACAGTCCATGGCGGCCAATGCTGCGGCCACGTGTTTCGTATCGGGGTCGGATTGCAGGATATCCTCGCCCTGACAGTAAAGGCCGCGGAACGTGCCCTCGACCGCCGCATCCAGCATGTTCGGAATGCGCAGACCGGGCTCCGGGTCGATCGGCACGCCCCAGGCCGCCTCGAAGATTGCGCGCACTTCGGGGTTCTTGACGTGGCGATAGCCGGGCAGCTCGTGCGGGAACGATCCCATGTCGCAACTGCCTTGCACATTGTTCTGCCCGCGCAAGGGGTTCACCCCCACACCGGGGCGGCCGATATTTCCGGTCAGCATGGCAAGATTCGCAATGGCGATCACGGTGGTAGAGCCCTGCGAGTGTTCGGTCACGCCCAACCCGTAATAGATGGCCGCATTGCCCCCGGTGGCATAGAGACGGGCGGCGGCGCGGATCTGGTCGGCGGCAACGCCGGTCACGCCTTCGACCGCCTCGGGGGCATGGCGCGGGTCGGCGATGAACTCGACATACTCCTGGTATTCGTCCCAGTCGCAGCGGGCGCGGATGAATGCCTCGTTCACCAGCCCTTCGGTAACGATCACATGCGCCATGGCGGACACCACGGCCACATTGGTGCCCGGTCGCAGCGCCAGATGGTGCGCGGCCTTGTAATGCGGACCCTCGACGCTTTCGGTGCGGCGCGGGTCAATGACGATCAGCCGGGCGCCTTGCCGCAGGCGTTTCTTCAGCCGGCTGGCAAAGACCGGATGCCCCGCATGCGGGTTCGCCCCGATCACCAGCGCGACATCGCACTGTTCCACGCTGTCGAAATCCTGGGTGCCTGCACTGGTGCCATAGGTCTGGCCAAGGCCATAGCCGGTAGGCGAATGGCAGACGCGGGCGCAGGTGTCGGTATTGTTGTTCAGGAACACCGCACGGGCCAGCTTTTGCACCAGATAGGTTTCTTCGTTGGTGCAGCGGCTGGACGTGATGACACCCACCGACTGCCGCCCGTAGCGCGCCTGAATGCCCCGCATCCGGTCGGCGGCAAAGGTCAACGCCTCGGGCCACGACACCTCGCGCCAGGGGTCGGTGATCCGCTCGCGGATCATCGGGTGCAGGATACGGTCGCGGTGAGTGGCATAGCCCCAGGCGAACCGGCCCTTGACGCAGGAATGGCCCCGGTTCGCCTTGCCGTGTTTCCACGGCACCATGCGCACCAGTTCGTCGCCGCGCATCTCGGCCTTGAACTGGCAGCCGACACCGCAATAGGCGCAGGTGGTGACGACCGAGCGTTCGGGCGTTCCAATCTCGATCACCGTGTTTTCGGTCAGGGTGGCGGTCGGGCAGGCCTGCACACAGGCGCCACATGACACACAATCGGACGACAGAAAATCCGCCGCCCCGGTGCTGACCCGGCTATCCCAGCCGCGCCCGTCGATGGTCAGGGCAAAGGTGCCCTGCACCTCTTCGCAGGCCCGGACACAGCGGTTGCAGACAATGCATTTCGACGGATCATAGGTGAAATAGGGATTCGACTGATCCTTGGGCCGCCAATCTGGATTGGCCTCGCCGCCCGTGTTTCGCGCGCGAAAATGTGTTGCGATTTCATTAACTTCGGCGCCCGCTTCTGGCGGCGTGCCATACCGCACCTCGCGCAGGCCGACGGCCCCTGCCATGTCCTGCAATTCGCAGTCGCCGTTGGCCGCGCAGGTCAGGCAATCCAGCGGATGGTCCGAGATATAAAGCTCCATCACCCCGCGGCGGAGCTGTTTGAGCGTGGCCGTCTGGGTATACACCCTGAGCCCCGGTGCGACCGGCGTGGTACAACTGGCCGGGGTGCCGGGCCGGCCCTCGATTTCCACCAAACACAGGCGGCAAGAGCCAAAGGCCTCCAACGTGTCTGTGGCGCACAATTTGGGAACCGCGATACCGATTTCGGCGGCCGCCCGCATCAGGCTGGTGCCTTCGGGGACGGTCACGGAGAACCCGTCAATCTCCAGCGTGACCATGGTGGGCGACCGGCTGGCGGGAGTGCCCATGTCGCGGTCCGGGGGCAGGATGAAATCCTTCATCTCAGCCCCCTTTCCGCGCGGCCAGCGCATGGGCGACGATGGCATTGGCATGGCCGTGGCCCATGCCATGTTCATCTTTCAGGAAGCCCACGATCTGCATGTGCGGCTGGTCCAGACGCGGCGCGATCTGGTCGAACCAGTGCTGCATCGGATGGCCATATTTCGCCTCGATCGACGGAAAGTAAGAGGCGGGGCCCTTGGGTTTGTCGGCGGTCATTCGGCAGCCTCCCTCCGAGGGATGAAATCATCGGGGAAATGGGTCAGCGCAGACATCACCGGATAGGGCGTAAACCCCCCCAGTGCGCACAGTGACCCGGCCTTCATCGTGGCGCATAGGTCGGTCAGCAGGGGAATGGCGCCAGCATCGCCCGCCCGGATGCGGTCCAGCGTTTCCACCCCGCGCACGGCGCCGATGCGGCAGGGCGTGCATTTGCCACAGCTTTCGATGGCGCAGAATTCCATTGCAAAGCGGGCCATGGCCAGCATGTCCAGGCTGTCATCGGCCACGGTCAAGCCCGCATGGCCGATCAGCCCGCCAGCAGCGGCAAAATGTTCATAGGTAAAGGGCGTGTCGAACAATGCGGGCGGGAACCACGCCCCCAGCGGCCCACCCACCTGCACCGCCTTGACCGGACGCCCCGTGGCAGTGCCGCCGCCGATGTCGTGGACAATCTCGCCCAGGGTCAGGCCAAAGGCGACTTCGAACAGGCCGCCGTATTTCACATTTCCGGCCAGTTGCAGCGCCATGGTGCCTTGCGAACGGCCCAGACCGAACGCGGCATAGGCCGCCGCCCCCCGATCCAGGATCACCGGGACAGAAGCCAGCGAGATCACATTGTTGACCACCGTGGGCCGCCCCATGAAGCCCTGCAACGCAGGCAGCGGCGGCTTGGCCCGCACCACGCCCCGCTTGCCCTCCAGCGAGTTCAGGAGGCTGGTTTCCTCGCCGCAAACATAGGCCCCGGCGCCGACCCGCACCTCGATGTCAAAGGCATGGGCCGATCCCAGGACGGATGCCCCGAGCAGCCCCGCCCCATGCGCCGCCGCAATGGCCCGCCGCATCTGCGCCACCGCATCGGGATATTCGGACCGGGTATAGACGTAACCCCGCGTCGCACCGACCGCGATGCCTGCGATCACCATGCCCTCGATCAGCGTAAAGGGGTCGCCCTCCATCAGCATCCGGTCGGCAAAGGTGGCGCTGTCGCCTTCATCCGCGTTGCAGACGATGTATTTCTGCGGCCCCGGCGCATCGTGGACGGTTTTCCACTTGATGCCGGTGGGGAATCCCGCGCCGCCCCGTCCACGCAAGCCCGAGGCCGTCACCTCGGCCACGATCTGCGCGGGGGTCATGTCCAGCGCACGGCGCAGGCCGCGCAAGCCGCCGTGCCGCTCGTAATCTGACAGGCTTTGCGGGTCGACCACCCCGGTGCGGGCAAAGGTCAGCCGGGTCTGGCGCCGCATCCAGGGCAGGTCTTCTGTCGCCCCCATCGCCTTGGGGTGCGTGGCCGGGGCTTCGAACAGGGCCGGCACATCCGCCGGCGTCATCGGGCCAAAGGCGATGCGGCCCTGATCCGTCGCGATCTCGACCAGCGGCTCCAGCCAGACCATGCCCCGGCTGCCATTGCGTACAAGGGCAATGTCCACCCCCCGCGCGGCCGCTTCGGTCTGGATCGCCTCTGCCACATCATCGGCCCCCAAGGCCCGCGCGGCCGCGTCCATGGGAACATAGACCCGCATCATGTCAGCCCCTCCAGCAGCCGGTCGAGCTTGTCCCGATCCAGACGGGCCACCAACCGCCCATCGACCATTGCCGCCGGACCGCAGGCACACAGACCAAGGCAGAACACCGGCTCCAGCGTTACCCGGCCATCGCGCGATGTGTCATGCCAATCCAGCCCAAGCCGGTCCCGCACCAGGGCGGCAAGCTGATCGGCACCCACCGCCTGACACGCCTCGGCCCGGCAGATCTTCACCACATGGCGCCCTGCGGGGGCCTGACGGAAATCATGGTAAAAGGTGACAACCCCGTGAATTTCGGCCGTCGACATGCCAAGCGCATCTGCGATCTGCGGCAGAACCTCGGGGGGGATATGACCGAACCTGTCCTGCACATCATGCAGAACGGGAAGAAGCGCGCCTTCCCTGTCGTGATGCCGTTCGATAATTCCCGCTACTGTCGACGCACTATCAGGCGCCGATCCTGGTTGGCTGGTCATCGCGCAGTGTACTCCCCGACATCAGACTACGCCGGGATCGCGGTGGATATCAAATCGAACATGCCAGAGGGTGGGCGAATTTTGCGTGACACCGCCGGTGGCGCCTGAACCTGCCGTCGCCGGGCCGCATGGCGGTCGGGAATGGCCCGCCTGCACTCAGCCCAACGCCTTGCGGCAACAGTGGTGCAATGTCTGGACATATCGGTTGGTGCCCAGAAACGCCGTATGCGCGAACCACAGCTTCATCGGCTCCATCCCTGTCAACACGCGGCGCAACACGCGGTGGCCATCATCCTCGACCGCCCATTCGGGCAGAACGCCATAGCCCAATCCTTCGGCAATCAGCCGGGTGATGCTGGTCGAACCCGAAACCGATGTCGCCACACGTGGCGGGGCGCCCATCTGGCGCGTCAGATAGTCGATCGACCCGGTGCGCACCGGCTGGCCGGGTTCATAGGTCACAAAGGGCCGGTCACGGAACACCGCCAGATCCGCCCCATCTTCGGGAATGCCCCAGTCGGCAGGCCAGACCAGCGCAAGGCGATAGCTGCCCAACAGGTGCTGGGTGATGGCCGGATGGCTGAAGCTGCGTTCACTGACGGCGGCATCCAGCGCCCCGTCCATCATCATCTTTTCCAGCGTGGTATCGCGTTCGAAGAACGCCAGTTCCAGATCCGGTGCCTGAGCGCGGAACTCCTGAAGAATGGCGGGAAAGAAATGGTGGAACAGTGCCTGTGGCACGCCCACCCGCAGGACCGAGCGCACATCATGCAGCAGCACCGATATCCGCGACAGGATCGTGTCGAGTTCCCCGCCCAGCGAGGCATGAAGCGCCCGCCCCTGTGGGGTCAGGGTCACAGAGCGCGAGCCTTTCTCTGCCTCGATCAGCCGGGCGCCATAGATCTGTTCCAGCCGCCGCACATGATTGGCGGCGGACTGATACGAGATGCTCAACTCTCGCGATGCCGCAGAAAACGAGCCCGTGCGCGCCACAAGGTGAAAGGTCTGCAACAGCGAAATATCAACCTTCGGCCGCCGCTCATCGGCGGCCGGGGTCGGTTCGTCCTTGCTGCCGCGCCGCGTCATCGGCCTGTCCCGCTCACACCGCCTGCCCCACCATCCGGTCCGGTTCCAGAAGACCGAAGAAGGCAGAGCGGCGCAAGAGCCCCGGCCGCAGATCGCCGGGCGCCGCCAGCCCCGGCGCCACATCGCCCCGGCGGATCAGATCCAGCGTGGCACAGACATGCGCGGCGGTGACGGTCGAGACGGCACTGACCGGCGTGCCGGACCCGTCGGACCCGGCCTGCATCACATGCGAGGCCCAATGCTCTGTCGCGCCGCTGCGGCGGCGAATGGCGATCAGAACCCGGTCGTCCTCTGTTCGGGGCAGCGCGGTGGTCAGCAGGGTGCGGAACTGGTACAGCCGCTTGCCCAGCCCCAAGTCGTCCAGCAGGAACCGGATATACTCCAGATGGCCGGGATGGCGCAGGGTCTTGAACACCAACCCGCCGATGCGGCCCTGCCAGTCGCGGGCCAGCACATCCAGACTGCCCGCCGTGGTGAATGCCTCCAGCCGCTGTCCTGCGAAATGCACCGTCTCTTCTTCGGCCAGCGGGGGCAGATCGGCCAAGACGCCGTTGCGGACTGCAAGGCAGGGCGCGGTATATTCGGCCACCAGCCCCTCGATCCCCCAGATATTGGCATAGCCCAGCCGGTTCGCGGGCTGCGCGGGCAACACCCCGACAAAGACGGTGATTTCATCGCCCGGACTGGCCTCGGCCAGAGTCTCGGCAGCCAGTGCCGTCACCCAGCCGGGCGCAAGGCCGCAGCCCGGCGCCAGCGTGACGCCTGCGGCGCGCGCCTCGTCTGCCATCCGCGCCACAGCGGCGCCGGATGCCGCACTTTCCACAATGTCGAGATAGTGGCACCCCGCCATCAGGGCCGCGCGCGCCACCTCGGCGCCCGTCAGTGCCGGATCCGCCAGCACCACCGCCCGCTGCCCTCGCAACGCCCGCGCAAGCGCCTCGGACAACGCGCCCGTCAGCGGGGGCAGAACCGCAAAGCCGGGGCCCAGCACCGCATCGGCATCCCGCGCGGCCAGCGTGGGGGCGAAACGCGGATCATCGGCAAAGGTATGCGCGATGCGCTGCGCCATACGCCCCGAGCCAAGCACCAGAACCGGAAAGGCGCCACCCTCCATCGCCATTACCCATGGAACCGCGACAGGAAGCTGCGCAGGCGCTCTGACCGGGGGTTGCGCAGGATCTCGTCGGGGCTGCCTTCCTCGGCGATCCGGCCCTGCTCCATGAAGATCACGCGGCTGGCGATATCGGCGGCAAAGCCCATTTCATGCGTGACCAGAACCATGGTCATGCCGCCTTCGGCCAGGCGGCGGATCACCGCCAGCACCTCGCCGACCAGCTCGGGGTCCAGGGCCGATGTCACCTCGTCCAGCAGCAGCACATCGGGTTTCATCGCCAGCGCACGGGCAATCGCCACGCGCTGTTTCTGCCCCCCCGACAGATGCGAAGGATAGGCATTTGCCTTGTCGGCCAGCCCGACCTGCGCCAGCAGATCCATGGCCAGCGCCTCGGCCTCGGCCCGCGACTGGCCACGCACGATGCGCGGACCTTTGGTGATGTTGTCGATCACCGTCAGATGCGGGAACAGGTTGAAGTGCTGAAACACCATCCCCACATCGCGGCGCAGCTCTCCGGTGCCTATGCGCGCGCCCTTGCCGCGAAAACGGGTCGTCACCTCCTGGCCCTTGAAGGTGAAACGGCCGCCCGATGGCGTTTCCATCATGTTCAGGCAACGGATCAGCGTGGACTTGCCAGAGCCCGATGGCCCGATCAGGCCAAGCACTTCGCCGGGCATGAGGTCAAGGTCGATGCCCTTCAGCACATCCAGCGAGCCGAAGGATTTGGTCAGGCCGCGCACGGCGATCACGGGTTCGGTCATGGTCCTGTCCTCAGTCGCTGCGCCGCATCCGGCGTTCAAAGTGGTCGGCGATCTGCGTCAGCGGGAACAGCATGACGAAGTACATCAGCGCGGCCAGCGAATAGGCTTCGAGCGGGCGATAAGTTTCGGAATTCACCACAGAGGTCATGTAGGTCAGTTCCGCCACCGAAATCGCATACAGCAACGAGGTGTTCTTTACCTGAATGACCGACTGGTTGATGAAGGCGGGCAGCATCTTCTTGACGGCCTGTGGCAGGATGATGTGGGTCATCGACTGCACACCCGACATGCCCACGGCCGCCGCCGCCTCGCGTTGGCCCTTGTCTATGGCGTTGATGCCGCCACGGAAAATCTCGGCATAAAACGACCCGACATAGAGCGACAGCGTAAGCACCCCGGCCGTCGTGTTGGAGATCGAGACGCCCAACAGCATGGGCAGCGCATAGTAGGCCCACAGGATCTGCACCAGAAGCGGGGTGCAGCGGAACAGCTCCTGATAGCTGCGGGCCAGAACGCGCAGCGCGGCAAAGCGCGACAGCCGGGCGAAACAGGCCGCAAGGCCGATCACCACGCCCAGCGCGATGGAGCCGATGGTATAAAGAAACGTCGTCCAGATCCCGATCAGGAACAGATCGAAGGACTGCATGACGGTGTAGAAGTCCCAGCTGTACATGCCTGTCTCCCTGACCGTTGATCCGGTTGTTGGCGCGGGCCAGGCAAAGGCCCGCGCGAATGGCCTCAGCCGTTGATGTCAAAGCCTTCGGGCAGATCGTCCAGCCCGATGCCAAAGGGTTCCAGGCCCATCAGGATCCAGGTCTGGTTGTTGCCGACACGGCGGTTGTAGTCCGCCCAGGCCGACACGAAACCGCGCCACACATCATCGGCGTTCTGGTTCATGCCCACGACCGAGGGCGAGGACAGGATGGGCTGCGGCACATAGACCTTGCCGATGGCCGCGTTCTTCTTGGTCATCACCATGCTGTTGAACACGGTGTTGATGATCGCATCGGCCTTGCCGGTGGCCACGGCCAGAACAGCCTCGTCGCGGGTCTTGAAGCGCAGGATATTGGCTTTCGGCAGATAGGCCCGCGTGATCTGATCCTGCGACGATCCCAGATCCACCGCGATGGTATAGGCCGGGTCATTCAGTTCGGCCCAGGTCTTGCTGGCCAGTTCGGCTTTCGGCGAGATGATGGTAAAACTGTTGTAGTAGGTCGGGGCCGAGAAGTGCACCGCCAGCGCGCGTTTCGGCAGCGCGGTCAGCGCAAAGGCCAGATCGACCTTGCCGGACTGCACGTCGAGGATGGAATTCGACCAGCTGGATTCGACAACCTCCAGCTTGACGCCCAGTTCCTCGGCCATATTCTTGCCCATCTCGACAACAAAGCCGCGCCATTCGCCGGTGCGCGGATCCTTGGAGAAATAGGGGTCTTCGTTCAGGATACCCGCAATGCGCAGCACGCCCCGGTCGCGGATTTCATCGACGGTGGATTTCTGCTGCGCCTGCGCGACGCCAAAGGTCGCCGCAAGGGCAAGGGCAGCCGCGGTCATGCCGGCGGCCAGGGATTTCAGGAACATTGTCACCTCCGTGTGGGCGCGGCGGACCGCGCGGGTTCTGACGGGTTTCTCGTGCCCGGACCTTCTGTCGGGCCGGCTGCCCCATAGCAGCCTGTTTTCATCACGCCGATCAATACAAGAAAGCAGGCCCAAGGTATAAACAGACTTGAAGCATTACCTATCGTACTTGGGTATTCCGGGGTCATTCCCGAAATCTTGCAAATATTGTTGTAAGTCCGAGCTGCAATTTTGCATCGCCGGATGCCAGAGGCCGGGCTACCGTTCATCTGTCAGCGCGCCGCAATGCCGCCCCACCGCACCCATGAGGCCCCCCTTGCCCCAGCCCCCAGACTTTGACGTGGCCATTGCCGGTGCCGGAATCGTCGGCGCCTCGGTCGCTTGGCATCTTGCCGGGGCCGGGCTGAGCGTGGCGGTGATCGACGCCACAGGCCCGGCTGCTGCGGCTTCGGGGGCGTCGGATGGCGCGGTATCGGTGGCCTCGAAAAAGCCCGGACCGCTGGCGCGGCTGGCCTCTGCCTCGTTGCTCTATACCCGTGTGCTGTCGCAAGGCGGCCCGCTGGCAGGCGCGTTCCAGGCGCGCCCCTCCTATGTCTTTGGCCAGGGTGCAGCAGAACTGGCGGCCATGGATGCGCTGATCGTCAAGCTGGGCCAGATCGCCGGGCCGGTACGGGTCAGCGCCGATGGCGGGCGCGGCGTGCTGCCTGGCCTTGGCACCGGGGTCGAACGGTTGGTGGCGCTGGACGGCGAAGGGCATATGCCGGGGCACAAGGCCGTGCGCGCCTATCTTGCGCGACCGGGGATTACGCCTGTCTGGCCTGCGCGCATCATGGGAATCACTGCGGACGACGCCGGCGTGACGCTGGATCTGGGCGCGCGGCGCCTGCGGGCCGGGCGGCTGGTGGCGGCGCTGGGGGTCTCGACCCCCGATCATTTCCCTGCCCTGCCGGTCATCCCTCGTGCGGGTCAGTTGTTCATCACCGACCGGGGGCCTGCGGGCGCCCTGCCCGGTTCGCTGACTGCGGCGGCTTATCTGCTGGCAAAGACCGATTCCCCCGCTGCGGCCCCGTTGCCGCCCGTCGTGATCGACCCGCTGGCGACCGGACAATTCATCATAGGCTCCAGCCGCGAGGATCATGGCGATCCGTTGCGGGTGGATTTCGCAACGCTGCGCCAGTTGATGACGCGGTCGGTGGCCGCCTGGCCGATGCTGGCGGAGTTGCGGGTGATCCGGGCCTTTGCGGGCATCCGCGCGGCCGTTGCCGACGGGTTGCCCATCGTCGGGCCGCTGCCGGATGCGCCGCGCATCCTGATGGCCACCGGATTCGAGGGCGATGGCATCTGCCTGTCGGCCCTGATCGGCGCCGAGGTTGCCCGCATGGCGCGGGGTCTGCCGCCGTCCGACGCCGTGGCCGCCGATCTGAACGCGCTGTCACCCAGCCGGTTCACCCCCCAACGGCAGGAGGGCCGGGCATGAGCACGATCCTGTGGCAGGGCCGCCCCATTCCCTTCCATCCCGGCGAGTCACTCGCCAGCGCATTGATCCGCGCGGGGGTGCTCATTCTGGGGCAGGCCCCCACCGGCCAGCCCCGCGCGGTATTCTGCGGGATCGGTCAATGCCAGGGCTGTCTGGTCCGGGTCGGCGGGCGGCTGGTCGAGGCCTGCCTGACCCCCTGCCGCACCGGAATGGACGTTTTCCCCGAGGATGGAGAGCATGATGTCTGAGCGCCCCGTTCTGGTGATCGGCGCCGGGCTTGCCGGGCTTGCTGCGGCGGTGGAACTGGCCCGCGCGGGCTTGCAAGTACTGGTCGCGGATCAGGCGCAAGCGCCTGGCGGGGCGGTGCATCGCCAGCCGCTGCCGGGGGTCCGGTCTGTTGCCAGCCGGACGCAGCGCCGCCGCTGGGACGGGCTGATGACGGCAGTGCAGGCCCAGGGTGCGCGGATCACGCTGGCCATGGGCACCGCCTTTGGCGGGGTGGACCATACCGGCGCCGTGTTGCTGACCGGGGCGGGGGCGCGGCTGTTCCGGCCCCGCGCACTGGTGCTCGCCACCGGCGCACGCGAACGGGTGCAGCCGCGCCCCGGCTGGACCCTGCCGGGCGTGGAAACCGCCGGCAGCTTGCAGACCCGGCTGAAGATGCTGGCCCAGCCGCCCGAAGGCCGGGTGCTGCTGGCAGGATCGGGGCCGCTACTGCTGGCGCTGGGGGCAGAACTGACGCGGCTTGGCCGCCCGCCCATTGCCATCGTCGAGGCGGGGCGACCGCTGGCCCGCCCGTTGGCGGCCCTTGGCCTGCCCCTCTCCTATCTGACCGAAGGGGCGGGGTACCTGGCCCGGCTGCGGCTGGCAGGCGTGCCGGTGCTGCCAGCCACCCATCTGGTGGCGATCCGGGCCGAGGCAGGCGCGCTGCTGGCCGATCTGGACACACCGACCGGACGCCGCAGCCAGAGCGCGGACCGTATCGCCCTGCATGATGGCATCGCGCCCAACGACATCGGCCTGCCGGATTGCCCTGCCCTGCCCATGGTCCGCGCTGGCGATTGCCGCGAGGCGCTGGGCGCACGCGCCGCGCTGGCCGACGGCCAGGCACAGGGCGCGGCCTTGGCGGCACGGCTTCTGGGCCAGCCAATGCCCGCCCCCGCGGCCGAAGTGATCCGCCAGCGCGCCGCGCAGGTACTGGTTGCGCGGCTGCACGCCCATGACGGCGCAGCGCGACTGGCCGCCCTGCCCGGCGACACCATTCTGTGCCGCTGCGAAGGACGCAGCCTGAACGACCTGCGTGCCCTTGGCCCTGGCCCCACCGACCGGCAACTGCGGCTGGACGGGCGGTTTTCCATGGGGGCCTGTCAGGGTCGGTTCTGCGCCGAATGGGTGGCCCGACTGGCCGCCCCCGACACGGAAAAACCCCGGCTGGGCGCCGCCCGCTGGCCCGCCCGCCCCATTGCAATCGCGGACCTTCTGGCCGCCCCCGATGAAACCCAAGGAGATCCGGCATGACCCTTGCCGCCCCCGTGCTGCGCGCTCAATCTGCGCGCGTCACCGTTCTGAACCCCTTCAGCGGCGCCCCTGTGGGGGATGTGCCTGCCGCCTCGGACGCAGAGGTCCAGTCCACTGTCCTGCGCGCGAAACAGGCGGCGGCGGCCTTTCGTGCCACCACACCGCATCAGCGGCGCGAGTTGCTGAACCGGCTGGCCGACCTGCTGGCCCGAGATGCCGAGATACTGGCCCAGACCATCTGCGCAGAGATGGGCAAGACCATCACCGAGGCGCGCAACGAGACGCGCCGCGCGCAGAACACGCTGCGCCTGTCCGGCGATGCCGCGACCTTCCTTGATGGCGAGGTGATGCACTGCGCCATCGTCTCGGGCGGGGTGGACCGGCAGGCGGTTGTCACCCATGTTCCGGTGGGCGTGGTGGCGGCGATCACGCCGTTCAACTATCCGGTCAATCTGCTGTGCCACAAACTTGGCCCCGCCATTGCTGCCGGGAATGCGGTGGTGGTGAAACCGTCGCCCAAGGCACCGCTGGCGGCCGATCACCTGGTCGGCCTGACGGTCGAGGCCGGTTTTCCTCAAGATCTGGTGCAGGTGGTGCATGGGGGCGCGGACACCGCGCTGGCGCTGGCCCGCGCACCCATCGACCTGCTGTCCTTCACCGGCGGGCCGCAGGGCGGACTGGCGCTGAAACGGGCAAGCGGCCTTGTGCGCTGCCTGATGGAACTGGGCGGCAACGATCCGCTGTTCGTCCTGCCCGATGCGGATCTGGACCTTGCCGCCGCCACGGCCATCGGCCACCGCTATGAAATCGCAGGCCAAAGCTGTGCGGCGGTCAAGAAGCTCTATGTTCACGACGCAGTGGCCGAGGCATTTACCGGCATCCTGCTGGACAAGGTGGCCGCCCATCGCTTTGGCGATCCGGCAGATCCGGCCACCCAGATGGGCCCGGTGATCGACGCAACCGCCGCCGACACGATCCTGCAACGTCTGGCCGGGGCCCAGGCCATGGGCGCCCGCCTGCTGACAGGCGGCACCGCGCAGGGCACGCTGATGGCCCCTACGGTCATCGCGGATGTGCTGCCTGCAATGGACCTCGTGGCACAGGAAACCTTTGGCCCTGTTCTGGCGATGAGGCAGTTTGCCGATCTGGATGCCGCCATGGCCGAGGTCAATGCCAGCGACTACGGGCTACAGGCTGGCGTCTTCACCAACGACCACGCGGCCATCCGCAAGCTGACCCGCGGCTTGCAGGTCGGCGGGATCATGGTGAACGAAGGCCCGGACTTCCGCGCCGAACACGTGCCATTCGGTGGTGTCAAATCCTCGGGCCTCGGGCGCGAGGGTGTGCGCATCGCCATCCGCGAAATGTCGGAACCCCGCGTGGTGATCGACTGATGCAGACCCGAAAGGATCGAAACATGACTGACCTGACCCGTTTCGACGGCGTGTTCACTGCGCTTGTCACCCCGTTTACCGACAGCGGAGAGATTGACTGGGCCGCGTTTGATCGCCTGATCGACCGCCAGTTGGAGGCAGGTATCGCGGGTCTGGTGCCCGTCGGCACCACGGGCGAGGCGGCGACGCTGGACGAGGACGAGGCGTTGGCCGTCATCGCCCATACCGTGCGCCGCGCGGGGAATGCCGCCTATGTGCTGGCGGGAACGGGCAGCAATGTGACGAAAAAGACCGTCTCTGCCACCCGTCGCGCGGTCGAGGCCGGGGCGCATGGCGTGTTGCTGATCACACCCTATTACAACAAGCCCTCGGCCGAAGGGTTGATCGCGCATTTCGGAGCGGCCGCCGAAGCCGCAGGAGCGGCAGACGTCATGCTGTATTCGGTGCCAGGCCGGACAGGCGTGGCGATTGCCCCCGACACCGCCGCAGAACTGGCCCGCAGCCATCGCAATATCGTGGCGATCAAAGAGGCAGGCGGCGATCCGGCCCGCGTCACGGCGCTGCGGGCGGCCTGTGGTCAGGGCTTTGTGGTGCATTGCGGCGATGACGGGCTGGCCCTGCCCTTCTTTGCGCTGGGGGCGCGGGGGTTGACCTCGGTCCTGTCGAACTGGCGACCGGCCGAAGTGGTGGCGCTGTACCGTGCCTGGGCCGAAGGCCGCCAGGACGAGGCCCTGAGCCTGCACGACTGGCTGTCGCCGCTGGCCGCATCCATGTTCTGCGAGGCAAGCCCCGGCCCCGTCAAGCGGGCATTGGCCATGGAGGGTGTGATCTCCGATGGCGTGCGCCTGCCGTTGGTGCCGCTCTCTGCAAAAGGGGATGCCCTGCTGCGGGCGGCGATGGCGGGTGCCGGACTGCTGAACTCTCGCGCCTGAGTCCTGCCGTTGGTGCCGCTCTCTGCAAAAGGGGATGCCCTGCTGCGGGCGGCGATGGCGGGTGCCGGACTGCTGAACTCTCGCGCCTGAGTTGAGACGATTGCGCAGGCAAGACCTGCGCAGTGTTCTTGTCAGCGACCCTGGGGTCGCTGCGCGGACTATCGCCGGGCCCGCTGCATTTGCATGACGGGCCCGGAACCCGCTGCCCGTGGCGACGTTGATGTCCCGCAAGCGCAGACCCCTGCCTGCCACATTTCAGATTCCGCAGACATCGCTGTCGCGCGACGCCCTACGGGCGTCGTGCGCCTCTATTTATAATATTGATAAATAAATATTATTTTTAGATTCTTCGCAGAGCCCCGGAACGCTTTGCCCTGCTCGGGCGTTCTGTTTGCATGTCCCAAGCGGACCACTGCAACAATGACAGGAGCTGAAAATGAAGAACCTGATGCTTACCACCGCGATCGTTCTGACCACCGCAGGCGGCGTCATGGCCCAAACCACGGCACCTGCGACGACAACGGCTGAAACCACGGCAACCACCCCTGTGGCGACCAATGTTCCTGGCTTCCGCGCCTCGGACTTCGATGGGATGAACCTTTATACGCTCAACCCGGAGGTGGTGACAGAACTGCGGGCCCAGCAAAGCCCCAACCCGTCCTGGGACGAACGCACCGCGCGCTGGACCAGCGGCGAGACCTTCATCGCTGGCCGCGATCAATGGGAAGACATTGGCGCGATCAACGACATCGTCATGAGCCAGGACGGCGAGGTACGCGGTGTCCTGCTGGATATCGGCGGCTTCCTGGGCATTGGCGCCCGTACCGTGATGGTCGATATGGACAGCCTGTATTTCGTGGCGGATACGGCGACCCCCGAGGATCTTGGCGATTTCTTCGTGGTGGCCAGCATGTCGCGCGAACAACTCGAAGCCCTGCCGGAGTGGGATGAGGAAAGCCTCCGCATCGGCTATGCTTGGGATGGCGCATCGGCAGACCCCGCAATGGGCAGCACAGCCCCGATGGCTGCGGCCCCCGGCATGGCCACCGATGCCCCCACAGCGACCGCACCGATGACTGACGGCATGGCAATGGCGCCAACCGCCGAAGAGCTGACCGGCGCCGACGTTCACGACATGGCAGGAGAGTCGATCGGGACTGTCAGCGACCTCATGCTGGAAGGCGATGCCGTGACCGGCGCGCTGATCGACGTGGGCGGCTTTCTCGGGATCGGCTCGCACAGCGTCGTTGTGCCCGTCGATGCGCTGGTCATCGTCCGCGACGCCGACAACTCGGTCGAGCGTGTCGAGACTTCGCTGACCCGCGCACAGCTTGAAGGCATGCCCAAACACGAAGGCTGATCCTCGATTGCCCAAGGCTGGGGGTCCGGTTGCACGCGCACCGGGCCTCCGCTCGGCCCGAACCCCTCAGTATCACAAGGAAACCCGACATGACCCTCAACACAACCCCGCAGACCGGCAGCACGGCGACGAACCTGATTTCCGGCAAGGACGATGTGAACGGAACCAAGGTCTTCAGCCCATCCGGCGATGATCTCGGCCATATCGACGATGTGATGATCGACCCGGTTTCGGGCAAGATCGTCTATGGCGTGCTGCAATTCGGCGGTTTTCTGGGTATCGGCTCCGACCACCATCCGATTCCCTTCGCCAAGTTGCGGTACGACCAGGCGCGCGACGCCTATGTCACCGATCTGACCAAGACCCAGCTTGAGGGCGCGCCGCGCCATCAGGATGACTGGCGCTCCAACCGCGAGTGGCAAAAGCGGTCGTATGACCACTACGGCGTGCATCCCTACTGGATCTGACACGGCGCCACAGATTGCCGCATGGCCGACCCTTCGGGGTCGGCTTTCGCGTACTTTCGGCAACCAGGCGATACGGCGGGTCACAGCATCGGCCGCCAGCGCGGGCGGCGGGATCGGCGTTGCATCGCCTGACGCTGCGGTGATCACCTGTGCCTGCCGGGAGCGACCGCCACGAAACCTTCGCTTGCCAAGCTACCTGCCGACCTGTTTGATCGGCCGCGAGCAGCGGCAGGGAACAACATGACCGAAGCACGGCGGCGAATCTGGGGATGGTGGTTCTTTGACTGGGCCAGCCAGCCCTACAATACACTGCTGCTAACCTTCATCTTCGGGCCCTATGTGGTCAAGATCATCGGCGATGGGGCCGACGCGCAGACCATCTGGGGCTATGGCGTCGGGGCTGCCGGGATTCTGATCGCCATCGTATCGCCGCTTCTGGGCGCGATTGCCGATCGCGCCGGGCGCCGTATGGCCTTCATCTGGCTGTTTTCGGTCATGTATGTCGTTGGCGCGGCGGGACTCTGGTGGTCGGCGCCCGACGATTTCAACGTCTGGTTCGTGATGGTGTCGTTCTGCATCGGCATGATCGGCATGGAATTCGCCACCACCTTTACCAACGCGATGATGCCCGACCTTGCCCCCCCCGAGGAATTGGGGCGCATTTCTGGCTCTGGCTGGGCCTTCGGCTATGCCGGAGGAGTGCTGGCATTGGCCATCATGCTGCTGTTCTTTGCAGAACAGACCACGGGCCGCACCATTATCGGGCTGTCGCCCCTGTTCGGGCTGGACCCAGAGGCACGGGAGGGCACCCGCTTTGTCGGCCCATTGACGGCGATCTGGTATGCCGTCTTCATGGTTCCCTTCTTTCTCTGGGTCCGGGAACCCCGGCGCCCCGGCATCGGCATTGCTGCCGCAGCCCGCCGCGCCTTTCCCGAGATGATGACAACGCTGCGAAACCTGCCCCGCCAGCGCAGCCTGTTTGCCTATCTGGCATCCTCGACCTTCTATCGTGACGCGCTGAACGGCATGTACACCTTTGGCGGCATATACGCGGCGGGCGTGCTGGGATGGGCTGTAACCGATGTTGGCATCTTCGGCATTCTCGCGGCCATCACCGGCGCCGTCTTTGCCTGGCTGGGCGGCAAGGCCGACAGCCGCTTTGGGCCAAAGCCGGTGATCCTGGCTTCGGTCGTCGTGCTGGCCCTGGTCTGTCTTGGCATCGTCTATGTCGGGCGCGAGTCGGTCTTCGGCCTCTCTGTTGGTCCTGACAGCCGCCTGCCCGACATCGCGTTCTATGTGCTGGGCTGCCTGATCGGTGCCGGGGGCGGCGTGCTGCAATCGGCCAGCCGGACCATGATGGTGCGCCAGGCCGACCCTGCCCGCATGACCGAAGCCTTCGGGCTCTATGCCCTGTCCGGCAAGGCAATGTCCTGGATCGCCCCGCTTTCCATCGCCGTCACCACCCAGATCACGGGCAGTCAGCAGCTTGGCATAGTTCCGCTCATCGTGCTTTTTGTCATCGGACTGGTTCTGCTAGTCTTCGTCAAACCTCATGGAGACAAAGACAGATGGTCCGACACCTCCTCGTGATTGCCGCGCTGCTGCTTGCCGCGCCTGCAATGGCCCAGACCAAGGCCAACCAGTTGTTCGGCGCGATGAAGACCGCGAGTCCTCATCAGCCGCAGGTCTTCGGCGCCTATGCAAAGGGCTGCGCGGCGGGTCTGGTACAGCTACCCGAAACCGGCCCCACCTGGCAGGCCATGCGCCTGTCGCGCAACCGCAACTGGGGGCACCCGGAAATGATCCGCTTCTTGCAGGATCTCTCGGCCGAAGCCGCGCGTCAGGGTTGGAGCGGGCTTTACATCGGCGACATCAGCCAACCGCGTGGCGGCCCGATGACCTCTGGCCATGCCAGCCACCAGATCGGACTCGATGCAGATATCTGGATGCGGCCCGCCGCCCGCCTGAACCTGTCGCGCGCCGAGCGGGAAAAGATCGGCTCCATCCCCGTCCGCAGCGCCGACCAGCGCAGCGTCACGAAACACTGGTCTGCCGCCCATCATGCCATCATGCGCGCCGCTGCCCTGGATGACCGGGTGGACCGCATCTTCGTCGCAGCCGCAGTCAAGATAGAGATGTGCAAGACAGCCAAACGCGCCGATACCCGCTGGCTACAAAAGATCCGGCCGATCTATGGCCATGACACGCATTTCCATGTCCGGCTGAAATGCCCGGCGGGCTCTCCGGGGTGTGAAACCCAGACGCCGACGGTGGCCCAACTGTCCAAGGGCGGCAATGGCTGCGACGACACCCTGATGTGGTGGGTCACCGACTACCTGAACCCGCCCAAGGCCGACCCAAAGAAGCCGAAGACACCCCAGCCGCGCCAGCGTGGCCCGCGCGACTACACCATGGCCGATCTGCCGGGCCAGTGCAGCACCGTGCTCGCCGCGCGCTGACGCCGCCATCCGCGCGCCTTCGTTCTGATGCAGCGATCCCGTGCGGGGGTTGCCCCCCGCACTGCCCTCGCCACAGGCGCCACGCCGGGGCGCGGCCCCGTTCGGTTGGCTCAGGGCCGGGGCACAAGTGGCGGGGCCAGATCGGGCGGCAGCGGGCAGGTGTAGGGCGTGACAGCCAGTCGGCGGGAATGTTCCGCCTTTGCCTCGGCCAACAGGCCGGCATCGGCCAGCAACTGCTGCGCCAGACGGCCCATCGCCTTGGCGGCATGGGTCATGCCCTTGTGCGCCATACCCGATTTGCCCTGCGCGGTCAGTTGCCAGCTATGGAAAGGGGTTCCGATGGCGCAGGTGGCCACCAGCACCTCGGTCGTCGGCACTTTCCAGGTCACATCGCCCACGTCGGTCGAGCCGATCATCACCTCGCCCCCCGGCCGCATCGGCACCACCCAGTCGCACAGCGCCACATCCATCCGCGGTTCCTGCCCCACACCGCGCCATTCACTGGCGATGTCGTTCTCCGACAGGGTGGCCCTGATCCGCTGGGCATAGGCGCGGTCTTCATCGTCAAACGGCACGCCGCCGATCTCGTCCAGCACCGCCTGCATGGCGCGGTCCAGCGTCAGGTTCTCCAGATGGTTCGACACGGCCGAGAACACCTTTGCCTCGACCTTTGTCTCGGTCATCAAGGCGGCGCCTTCAGCCACCTTCTTCACCCGTTCGACCAGTGACAGCATTTCCGCCAGCTTCAGCGCCCGGATGGAATAGCGAACCTTGGCGCGGGCCTGCACCACATTGGGCGCGGTTCCCCCGGTTTCCAGATAGGCATAGTGAATGCGCGCATCCTGCGGGGCATGTTCACGCAGATAGTTCACCCCCACCGACATCAGCTCCACCGCATCCAGCGCCGAGCGCCCCAGATGCGGGGTCGCTGCCGCATGGGCTGCCCGGCCGGTAAAGGTGAAATCCATCCGCGTATTGGCCAGCGCCAGAGGGTCGTCCACCCGCGTCATGCAACTGGGGTGCCAGGTGATCGCGGCATCCACATCGTCAAACGCCCCGTCCCGCACCATGAATGCCTTGGCCGCGCCGCCTTCCTCTGCCGGACAACCGTAGTAGCGCACGCGCCCAGGTGTTCCCGTCGCCTCCAGCCAGTCCTTGACGGCACAGGCGGCCAACAAGGCCGCCGACCCCAGCAGATTGTGCCCGCAACCGTGACCGTTGCCTCCTGCCTCGACCTCCTTGCGAAAGTCCAGCCCGGCCTCCTGGCTCAGGCCCGGCAGGGCGTCATATTCGCCCAGAATCGCGATCACCGGGCCGCCTTCACCCGCCTCGCCCATCACGGCGGTGGGAATGCCGGTCACATTTTCCGTCACGCGAAACCCCTTGGCCCGCAGCATGTCGGTGTGTTCCGCGCAGGATTTGAACTCGCCATACAACAGCTCGGGCGTGCCCCAGACACGGTCGGCAAGCCCGATCAGATCGTCTTTGTGCCGTTCGACAAGCGAGGGGATTTCGGACGTGTTCTGCATGATCTGCTCCGTTGGACACTGTTCTGCGCGGTCTGCGTTGCGAATGAAACGCGGTCTTGCAGGAATGTCCATGGCCCACCCGCACCGCTTGCCCTGCAGCGCCCCTGCCGCTAGGAAGGAACCATTGCAAGGGAGGCCGCTATGGCGAGTGACGACCCCCGGACGCTGGTGTCCACCGACTGGCTGGAAGCGCATCTGAAGGATCCCGACCTGCGGATCATTGATGCGTCGTGGTATCTGCCCGCGATGAACCGCGATGGCAAGGCCGAGTATGATGCCAGCCATATTCCGGGCGCGCGCTTCTTCGACATCGACGGTATCTCCGATACCCGCAGCCCACTGCCGCACATGGCCCCGCCTGCCGAGAAATTCATCAGCCGGATGCGCGCGATGGGCATCGGTGACGGCCATCAGGTGGTGGTCTACGACGGAATGGGCATCTTTTCCGCCCCGCGTGTCTGGTGGACCTTCAAGCTGATGGGCAAGACCGATGTCGCCGTGCTGGACGGCGGTTTCCCGAAATGGCAGGCCGAAGGCCGCCCGGTCGAGGATATGCCCCCGCTGATGCGGGACCGCCATATCACGGTGTCCCGTCAGGCTGGCCTGGTCAAGGACGTGACCCAGGTGGCCCAGGCCTCCAAGCTGGGCAGCCATTCCATCATCGACGCCCGCAGCCCCGGCCGCTTCGCCGGTTCCGAGCCTGAACCGCGCCCCGGCTTGCGCGCGGGCCACATTCCCGGCTCGCAGAACCTGCCATGGCAGAACCTGCTGACCGCCGGGAATACCCTGAAATCTCCCGACGCCCTACGCAGCGCCTTTGATGCTGCGGGCGTAGATCTCTCCCGGCCTGTGATCACAACCTGCGGGTCTGGTGTCTCAGCGGCAATCCTCAGCCTGGCACTGGAACGGATCGGGCAGCGGAACCATGCGCTCTATGACGGTTCCTGGGCCGAATGGGGCATGTACGACGACCTTCCGGTCGAAAAAGGCTGACATCATGCTGGAACGGCTGCTTCCCCAACCCGAAGACAAGATCATCCAGTTGATGGCATTGCTGAGGGATGACCCGCGCCCCGCCAAGATCGACCTTGGGGTCGGCGTGTACAAGGACGCCAGCGGCCACACCCCGGTGATGCGCGCCGTGCGCGAGGCAGGCAGGCGCCTGTGGGACAGCGAAACCACCAAGACCTATGTCGCGCTGGCCGGGGATCCCGGATTTCATGCGGCGATGGGTCGGCTGGTGCTTGGCGATGCCGTGCCCCCGGCGCGTCTGGCCGCCGCCGCCGCACCGGGCGGCACGGGCGCGCTGCGCATCGGATTTGACCTGATCCACAAGACCGCCCCCGGCGCGACGATCTGGATGTCGGACCCCACATGGCCCAACCATCCCGCACTGGCGTCGGATCTTGGCCTGAAAACGCGCGACTACCGCTATTTCGACAGTGCGACCGGCGATGTCGATTTCGACGGGATGCTCTCTGACATCGGATCGATTCCCGATGGCGACGTGCTGCTGCTGCACGGCTGCTGCCACAATCCCACCGGCGCCAACCTCACACCGGCGCAATGGGACAAGTTGGCCGATGTACTGGCCGCCCGCAAGCTGACGGTGTTGATCGACATTGCCTATCAAGGCTTTGGTGACGGGCTGGAAGAAGATGCCTACGGAACCCGCCTGCTTGCGAAACGCCTGCCGGAACTTCTGGTGGCCGCATCATGTTCCAAGAACTTCGGGGTTTACCGCGACCGCGTCGGCGTGTTGCTCGCCGTGATTCCCGAAGGCACCGAACACGCCACCGTGCAGGCCAATCTGGCCATGCTGAACCGACTGAACTATTCGTTCCCGCCCGATCACGGCGCAAGGCTGGTTCAGACGGTGCTGAACGATACCGACCTGATGGCCGGCTGGCAGGCAGAACTGGAAGACGTGCGTTTGTCTATGCTGGGCCTGCGCAAGCAACTCGCAGACGAATTGCGGCGCCTGACCAACTCTGACCGCTTCGATTTCGTGGCCCGCCACCGGGGCATGTTCTCGCGCCTTGGCCTGTCGCCGGATCAGGTCGCAAGACTTCGCACCGATCACGCGATCTACATGGTGGGTGACAGCCGCATCAACATTGCAGGGCTGAACGCAAACAGCGTGCCGATCTTGGCCCGCGCCATCGCCGCAGTGATCTGAAACCGCGCAGGCGGGGCCAGCCCCCGCCACATGCCCAAGCAGAGCGGTTCGCAAGGCCGCGCGGCAGGTGCCGCTGTCAGCCCTGTTTCAATAGCCGCTGCTTCTGGCGGTTCCAGTCGCGTTTGGCCTCTGTATCGCGCTTGTCCGCCGCCTTCTTGCCCTTGGCGATACCCAGGGCAAGTTTCACGATGCCACGATCATTGAAATACATCCGCAGCGGCACGATGGTCATGCCCTCGCGCCCGACCGCTTGCCACAGCCGCGCGAGTTCGCGCTTGGACACCAGCAATTTGCGGCGGCGACGTTCCTCATGCCCGAAGACGCCCGCTTGTTGCAGCGAGGCGATATGGGCGTTGATCAGCCACAGTTCCCCGCCTTCCACCGAGGCATAGCTTTCGGCAATATTGGATTGGCCTGTGCGCAGCGACTTCACCTCGGACCCGGTCAGCATGATGCCAGCCTCCAGATCGCTTTCGATGAAGTAATCGAAGCGGGCGCGGCGGTTCTCGGCGATCAGTTTGCTGTTCGGGTCGTGTTTCTTTTGCATGGTCGTCCCGAGATAGGCGAGCAGGGGCCGCGAGTCCAGTGGCCAGCTTGTGCCGGACGGGTGGGGATGCAACACTTGCACCGCAACAGGCAGGAGGTCGCCCCATGGCCGTGGTCGCAGATCTGGACATGCTGGTCAGCGAGGGTGTCCTGACGCCGTCGCAAGCCGCGACGATCCGCGCGCGATCGCGCGGGGCAATGATCGCTCTGGCGGTCAACGTGCTGCTGGCCGGCGGAGTTCTGGCGGCAGCCGCAGGATTCGTCGTCTTGTTGGCCGACACGATGTCGGTCGCGGGCGCAGGGCTGGGCTTTCTTGCTCTGGGCATCCTCGTGCTGACGCAAGCCACTGCGACCTGGCGGATGTTCGGACATGCTGCGGCCTTGATCGGCGCGGGAATGTTGATCGGCGGCGGCGTGATCGAATGTCTTGATCGGCTGACACCGGGGAACGCGGGCATCGTGCTTGTCATCGCAGGGGCCGCGCTGGGGATCGCCGCGTTTGCGGTGTTCAGGTGGCGTGTGTCCGGCCTGGCGTTCATCGCCGGATTTCTGGCGCTCGGGGGCGCCGCGCTGCATCTGGCCGGCCTTTACATGGTCGCCTATGTCCATGATATTCCCGGCATCCTGATCATGTTGGTCAGTCTCTATGCCGCCGCGCTGGTGGCTGCGCTGGGGTGGCAGTTGGATGTGCGGCTGGTCACGGCGCTGGCGATTGTGCCCTTTGCGCAGGTTCTGAGCACCTCGACCGCCTATTTCCATGCGGCCTATGTCTTCTATTCGCCCGAACCGACACTGAGCATCTTGCAGATGGCGGCGGCGCTTGCGTTGTGTCTCTGGATCATGGCGCAAAGGCCAGAGCGCGACGGCCGCCATGCGGGCATATTCGCCATGATGGCCTTTGTGGTCGGGAACCTGTGCTTTCTGGTCGGTTCGCTTTGGGGTGACACGGTGGGCGATACGTTCCTGCGCGACTGGCTAGAAGCCCGGCACCCAAACGACTGGGAGGCTGTCTGGGTCGGGCAGGAAATGTTCCGCGCCCGCGCCCTGAGCATTTCCGCCGGAGTTTTCTCCGTGATCTGGGCGGTGCTGCTGGTCGCCTGCGCGGTCTGGGCAGCGCATACGTTGCGGCGCGGCCTGTTCAATGCCGCCATCACCTTCGGCGCCATTCATGGCTATACACAGGCGTTCGAAAGCTTTGGCGATCAGCCCCTTGCGTGGATCTTCGGGGGGCTGGCGGCGATACCGCTGGCCTGGATGGTCTGGCGACTGAACCAGCAGTTCGGCTGATCACCCGCCCGTACCGCGCAACAGGGCCGTGACCGAAACCGCCTGGCCCGACGCCTGCCGCGCCCGATAGATCGCCACCCCTTCGACAACCCGCATGATGTAGGTGCGGGTTTCGGTAAAAGGCACCATTTCCACCCAATCCACCACATCGGTGGAGGGCTGGCGCGGATCGCCGAACTGGGTGATCCAGGCGCGGGGACGGCCGGGCCCCGCATTGTAGCCAGCCGCGCGCAACGCGATCGAGGGGCCGAACTCCTCGGCCAGATGCGCGAGATAGGCAGCGCCAAGGCTGGCATTGTAGGCCGGATCGGTCGTCAGCGCACCGGGCCGATGCGGCAAGCGCAACTTGTCGGCCATCAGCTTGGCAGTGCCGGGCATCAGTTGCATCAGGCCCAGCGCACCGGCCGGGGAAACCGCCTCGGGCAACAGTTCGCTTTCGCGCCGTGCAATGGCCAGGGCAAGCGGTCGGTCCACCGCCAGCCCATCAGGCAGCAGAGTGCGATCCGGATCGGGATAGTAGATCCCCGGCAGGATGATGCCACGCGCCGCCGCCTGTTTGCCGATCAGGACTGCCAGATGGGCATCGCCCTTTTCCAGCGCAAAGGCGCCCATGGCGGCCAGTTCCGCCTCGTCCTGAGTTTCGGCAAGATGCAACAGGAACCGGCGGGCCTGGGCCGCATCGCCTGCCTTGTAGAGCAAAAGCGCCGCCTCTGTGACCGAGGAATTCAGAAAGGCACCCTTGCGCCAGTCGGGCGGCGCCGGGGGTGTGGCAAGCGCCTGATCCAGCGGTTGGCCCAGCGCCTCGGCGGCCAGCAGGCCGTAATAGGCGGTCTGATGCCGGGCGGCGCGGGCATAGGCGGCACGTGCCTCATCCGCGCGCCCAAGGGCCGACAGCGCACGGGCCTGCCAGTAGTCCGAACGCGACACCGAAATGGGCGTGGAAACGATATCGCCCAGCGCCTGAAAATGGCCCAATGCCCTGGTGGGGTCGTTGTTGTGGCGAAGGGCGATGAAACCTGCGAGGAATTCCAGATCGGCGCGGTCGGCGCCCGACTGAAGATGATGGCTGGCGGCCACGCTCTCGGCCAGTTTCGGATTGTCTTGCCGCAACAGCGCACGCGCCAAGGTCGCCCGGCGACCTGCCCAGGCTTCGGGACGCCCCAAAAGGTCGGCCGACCGCGATCGTTCCATCAGGATCGCCGCGGCCCCCTCTGTCCGGCCCTTGCGGGCACGCCATTCAAAGCGGGCATGGGCCAGCCCGGCATCTCCCTCCAGCGACTTGGGCACAGCCGCGATCAGACGGTCAACGCCGTCGCGATCTTCGCGCAAGGCAAGGCGTGCCTCGGCCAGCTTGACCCAATCTTCGCCAACCAGCGCAAACATGCGCCGCGCTTCGGCATGGCGCCCTGCCCAAAGCAGCGCATCCAGACGGGCGCGATGCGCCTGAATATCCAGCCCTGCCCCGGCTTCGGCCAGCAAGACAACCTGTTCGGTTTCATCCAGCCGTACCGTCGGCCACATGCGCACCAACAGGGCGTTGGCACGGTCACCCTGTCCGGCCTCACGCAATGCGCGCACCAGTGCCATCAGGCCATCCGCCGTGGCAGGATCGCGATCACCGAACCACGCCAGAATACGGGCCAGCGTGGTGGATCGTGCGACGGCAACCTCGCCCCGGTTCTGAAGGTACGGCAATCCGGGCCAATCGGCACGGCGCTTGAGAAAGGCCTCGTAGTCGCCCAGAAACCCCTCTCCGGCTCTCAGCCGCTGCCATTCGACCAGATCGACGGCGACCGGCCCAAGCGGTTCAGCGGCGCTGGTTGCTGCGGCCCAATCCTTGCGACCGGCCAGATCCAGCGCCACGCGCAACGGGTCTGTCTGGGCCGCGGCAGGCGACAGGGTGACCATGACAGACAGGGCAAGAGCGGGGAGGAACGTGAGTGCGCGCATCATGGCCCCATTTGCCTCTGGAACATGGGCGCGCGCAACACACAAACCCGCCAGCCCCCCGCTTGGCAACGCGCCATAGCACGGCTAGGAAGGGCGCGTTCAACCAAGGGCGACTCGATGCCCCATTCGAAGGAGACGCGTCCATGATTAAAGGCTCCATGCCTGCGCTGGTGACGCCGTTCAAGAACGGCGAGCTGGATCTGGACACGCTCAAGAAGCTTGTCGAATGGCACATCGAACAAGGCTCGACCGGCCTTGTCCCCGTGGGCACCACAGGTGAAAGCCCGACGCTCAGCCATGAAGAGCACGAGACGGTCATCGAAACCGTGGTCAAGGCCGCGGCCGGCCGCGTGCCGGTGATTGCCGGTGCCGGATCGAACAGCACGACCGAGGGCATCCGCCTGATCCGCTTTGCCGAAAAGGCGGGGGCCGATGCGGCCCTGGTGGTGACGCCCTATTACAACAAACCGACCCAGGCGGGGCTGATCGCGCATTTCACCGCGATGCACGACGCCTGCGCTCTGCCGATCGTGATCTACAACATCCCGCCTCGCTCGGTCATCGACATGACCCCCGAGACCATGGGCAAACTGGCGCAACTGCCGCGCATCATCGGCGTCAAGGATGCGACCGGCAAACTGGAACGTGTCAGCCAGCAGCGCATCACCTGCGGCGCCGATTTCATCCAACTGTCAGGCGAGGATGCGACCGCGCTTGGTTTCAACGCCCATGGCGGGGTCGGCTGCATTTCGGTCACGGCAAACGTGGCACCGAAACTGTGCGCGGAATTCCAGCAGGCCACGCTGCGCGGCGACTACAAGGTGGCGCTGGGCTATCAGGACCGGCTGATGCCGCTTCACGAGGCGATTTTCATCGAGCCGGGTCTGGTCGGCGCGAAATACGCGCTGTCGGTTCTGGGCCTGTGCTCTGACGAAGTGCGCCTGCCGCTTGTCGGACTGACCGATGGCACCAAGGACAGGATCAAGGCCGCCATGCGCCACGCTGGCCTGATCTGACCTGTCGGTCGCATGACCCTGACAAGGAAATGGGGCGCCAGTGGCGCCCCATCCGATATCAGAACTTGAAGTTCACACCCAGCTTGACCTTCTGGGTCTCGACCTTGGAATTTCCAAAGGCCGCGACACGGCCAAAGTCCGTGTAGTTGTATTCGGCATAGCCGCTCCAGCGGTCGTTGAACTTGCGCTCGACGCCAAGGCCGACGGTGTAGCCATCAAGATTGGCATCGGCACCGCCCGACTGGCCATCGGCCCAGGTATACCCGGCCATGGCATAGGGCAGCCAGGGACCGGCATCATACCCCAGACGCCCGAACACAGTTGCCGCCTTGCCGACCGACGACGCGGCGCCCGCTGCGTTGTTGCCTTTGAGCTTGCCGAAGTCATACTCGGCACCCAGCCCCATCACGGTACGCCCGGCCTGCCAGTCGTAGCCACCGCGCAGCGCGCCGCTGGCCCCGTCGGGATCATCCAGAAAACCCGAGACCGGGTTCTTGCCCCAGTTCAGGTTGCCGCCGAC
This sequence comes from Gemmobacter megaterium, assembly GCF_900156815.1. GTDB lineage: Bacteria > Pseudomonadota > Alphaproteobacteria > Rhodobacterales > Rhodobacteraceae > Wagnerdoeblera > Wagnerdoeblera megaterium. Next base: position 202,088 of record NZ_FTOT01000006.1, on the reverse strand, counting down.
ATACCCACCCTGCCAGTTGCCGAAGCTCAGTTGAGGCGCGGGCTGGGCGACGGGGGCCAGCACCGGCTCGGGCGCGGGCGCCACCGGACCGCCTGCATAGGCGGCGGCGCCAGAGGCCGTCAGGACGGCAGCAGACAGAAGGAAGTTTTTCATCTCATCACCTGTAATTTCGCTCGTTGCGAGCGTTCATCTGCGGCCCGGTTGCCACGCGCGGGATCGACCCGAAGGACTCGCCCGCACAGTGCCGTGGCCGCGTCCGGCACAGCTAAACAACCCACAAGCCCATACAAGGGTTCCGCAGATCATGTAAAATTGATCAAGCATTCCAAGCGGATACCAGCGCACAAGATCAATATCGGGTGGCGGATCGCCGCTTGCGCGGCGCGCGGTGCCATCACGGTCGCGTGCGGGGCCTTGTTCTGGCGAGCGTGCCCTCTCAGGGGGCCGGGGCCGCCGGGAACGGTTCCTGCGGATAGCGGACGCCGGTCAGATACAGACCTTGTGGCGGGCAGACGGGCCCACAGGCGGCGCGATCTCTCGCCTGGAGTGCACGCCCGACATCGTCCGGGGCCCAGGCACCGGCGCCGACCCTCTCCAGCGTGCCGACGATGGATCGCACCTGATTGTGCAGGAAGCTGCGGGCCCGCAGATCAATGCGCAGTTCGGTCCCCATGGGAACCGCAACCTCGGTGATGCGGATCTCGTCCAGCGACTTCACCGGGCTTTTTGCCTGGCACATTGCCGCCCGGAACGTCGTGAAATCATGCAGCCCGATCAGATGTGCCGCCCCTGCCCGCATCGCACCGGCGTTCAGCGGATGCGACACCTGCCAGACCCGCCCCCGGTCATGCGTCGCGGGCGCCCGTCGGCACAGCAGGCGGAACCGATAGCGCCGCTCTAGCGCCGAGAACCGGGCGTGGAACTCTGCATCGACCAGTGCGACGGCAAGCACTGCGACCGGGGCGGGGCGCAGATGATGGTTCAGCGCCCCCTGCAAACGAAACGGATCCCAGTCTCGGGACAGATCGGCATGGGCAACCTGCCCGGTTGCGTGGACACCCGCATCTGTCCGCCCTGCTGCGGCCACGACCGGCAGCGCCGGATCCAACCGTGCGAGCGCAGCCTCCAGCAGACCCTGCACCGAGACCTGCCCGTCAGCCTGACGCTGCCAGCCACAGAACGGCCCCCCGTCATATTCCACCAGAAAGGCATAGCGCGGCATCAGATCTACCCCCCTTTCAGGCAGTTGCAGGTGGCACGCGGTCCTTTTGCCCGAACCGGCACCGGGCGCCCCAAGGCCGTTGGTCTAGCCTGCCGCCCCTGTCTGCGGCAAGGCCCCGCTTGACAGCCTGCGCCACTGACGCCAAGCCTGCGACATGCTCGACCTGCGCCCTGTTGGATATGTCATCGGACTGCTGACCGCCACCCTGGGGGTGCTCATGCTGTTTCCGCTGGCGCTGGATCTGGCTGCTGGCGATGGCAACTGGCGGTCCTTTGCGGAATCCGCAGCCATCACCTTTGTCTGCGGGGTTCTGCTGGCGCTGGCCTGTGCCAACGGCACCGGCAGCGGATTGAACCTGCGGCAGTCCTTCGTGCTGACCACAGGCGTCTGGATCGTCTTGCCCGCCTTCGGTTCGCTTCCATTGATGCTGGGCGCTCCAGGTGTCGGGCTGACGGATGCGCTGTTCGAATCCATGTCCGGCCTGACCACGACCGGAACCACCGTTCTGACAGGGCTGGACAGCCTGCCGCCCGGCACGAACCTTTGGCGTGCCATGTTGCAATGGCTTGGGGGGCTTGGCATCGTCGTGGTCGCCCTGATCTTTTTGCCTGTGATGAAGGTCGGCGGGATGCAGTTCTTCCGCGCCGAAGGCTTTGACACGTTGGGCAAGGTCCTGCCGCGCGCGCTGGATATTTCAGCCGCGCTTGTGCAGATCTACGTTCTCATGACGCTGGCCTGTGCGGCGGCTTTCTGGGCGCTGGGAATGAACGGATACGAGGCCGTGATTCACGCGCTTTCGGCGGTGTCTACCGGGGGGTTTTCCAACCGCGACACGTCGTTCACAGAATTCTCGCAGCCGCTGCACTATGTTGCCGGGATTTTCATGATCCTTGCCACCTTGCCCTTCATCCGCTTCATCCAGCTGATGCAGGGCCATGCTCGGCCGATGTGGCAAGACGGACAGGTCCGGGCCTATCTGCGCTGGACGGGCTATGCCATCGGCGCCATCATCGCCTGGCGCGTTCTGGCCGGTCAAGACACCCTGCCCGGCGCTCTGCACGATACCGTATTCAACGTGATCTCGATCTTCAGCGGCACGGGCTATAGCAGTGGTGACGTGCTGGTCTGGGGGCATCTGCCCTTTGTCATCCTGCTGATCGTCGGCTTTATCGGGGGATGCACCTCATCCACCGGATGCTCGGTCAAGGTGTTTCGCTATCTGGTGATGTTCCAGGCCATCGGAACCCAGATCCGGCGCATCCTGATGCCCTATTCGGTGCAGCCTGTACGGCTGGACGGGCGCACGGTCGATGACGATGTGATCAACTCCGTCATCGTGTTCTTTACCATGTTTGTCCTCAGCTTCGGCTTGCTGGCGGTTGCGCTGTCCATGGCCGGGCTGCCGCCCCGCACCGCGCTGACCGCGGCATGGACCTCGATCGCAGATATTGGCCCGGTCTATGGGCCGATGGTTGGCCCGACCGGGGCCGTCGACGGCTTTCCCACCAGCGCCAAGTGGCTGATGATCGGCGGGATGCTGGTGGGGCGGCTGGAACTGATGTCGGTCTATGTGTTGCTGACAGTACGCTTCTGGGCGCGGTAATCCAGCGGCGCAGACGGGAACGGTCCTCTCAGCAGTCCGACTTCCAGTTGTCGATCTCTGCAATGGCCTCCTCGGCGGTCTCGACGTATCGGAACAGATCCAGATCCTCGGGGCTGATCGTTCCCGCCTCGGCCAATGCCTGCCAATTCACCACCTTGTCCCAGAAGGGCCTGCCGAACAGCAGGAACGGCACCCGCTTCATCCGTCCCGTCTGGATCAGGGTCAGTGACTCGAACATCTCGTCCAGCGTTCCAAAGCCGCCAGGAAACACACAGACCGCCTTGGCCCGCATCAGGAAATGCATCTTGCGGATGGCGAAATAATGGAAGTTGAAGCACAGATCCGGTGTCACGAATTCGTTCGGCGCCTGTTCATGCGGCAAGACGATATTCAGACCGATGGACTGGCCCCCCGCCTCATGCGCGCCGCGATTTCCCGCCTCCATCACGCCGGGGCCGCCGCCTGTGGCAATGACATTCTCGCGCCCATAGCTTGTCATGCTGCGTTCGGTCATCAGGCGCGCAAAACGGCGGGCTTCCTCGTAATAGCTGGACAATTCGGCCAGCGCGGGGGTGCGGGCGGTCTCTGCCCGGTCAGGCGCAGGAATGCGCGCGCCACCGAACAGCACGATGGTGCTTTGGATCCCGCGTTCGTCCATGACGATCTGCGGCTTGAGCAATTCCAGTTGCAAGCGGACGGGGCGCAACTCCTCGCGCGTCATGAAATCGGGGTCGGTGAACGCCAGACGATAGGCGGGCGCACGAGTCTGGGGTGTGTCGGGCACACCGGCGGCGGCCTCGATGTCCTGAACACTGTCGCGGAAGGGGTGGCTGCGGCTGTCGTCGGTCATGGAGTCACTCTCTTGCATGGGTCTTTACAGGTGGCACATCCGGGCGTCGGTTTCCATGGTCAGCAGGCCCACGCGGCGATTGCACCGCGACCGCCCACGTCCTATAGCCTGACCCGACCCTTAAGCGACACTGACCCTTCAGCGACACGAGGCCCCCCATGTCCAACGCCGTCACCAACGCAGCCCTCGAAGCCGCCATCGAGGCCGCCTGGGACGCACGCGACGCAATCACCCCCGCGACCCAGGGGGAAACGCGCGAGGCAATCGAAGATACGCTCTCCGCCCTCGATGCCGGGACATTGCGGGTGGCGGAAAAGCGCGGCGCCGACTGGCATGTGAACCAATGGGCGAAAAAGGCGGTTCTTCTGGGCTTTCGCCTGAAGGACATGGAGATGCAGCAGGGCGGCCCGCAGGGCAGCGGCTGGTGGGACAAGGTGGACAGCAAATTCGCCGGTTGGGGTGAAAACCAATGGCGCGCGGCCGGCTTTCGCGCCGTGCCGAACTGTGTCGTCCGCCGGTCGGCCTATATCGCGCCGGGTGTCGTACTGATGCCGTCGTTCGTGAATCTCGGCGCCTATGTGGATTCGGGCACCATGGTGGATACCTGGGCCACGGTCGGGTCTTGCGCCCAGATCGGCAAGAACGTCCATCTTTCCGGCGGTGTCGGTATTGGCGGCGTTCTGGAGCCGATGCAGGCCGGCCCGACCATCATCGAGGACAACTGCTTTATCGGGGCGCGGTCCGAAGTGGTCGAAGGTTGCATCGTGCGCGAAGGCTCGGTCCTTGGCATGGGTGTCTTCATCGGCAAATCCACCAAGATCGTCGACCGTGAAACCGGCGAGGTCATGTATGGCGAGGTTCCGGCGGGTTCGGTTGTCGTCTCGGGGTCGCTGCCGTCCAAGAACGGTGTGAACCTGTATTGCGCCGTGATCGTGAAGCGCGTCGATGCGCAAACCCGGTCGAAAACCTCGATCAACGAGCTTCTGCGCGACTAAGCCCGCACCGGGGCCATGGCGCGGCCGCTCGGGCCGCGCACCGGCCACTGCCTGCGCACTGGCCCGGATCGGCAAAAGTCTGTGGGAGTTTCGCGGCACGCCTGCGAAACCCTCTGCTGGATCGTGCAAGCCGGGCGTCAAGGCGATCCGGCATTGTCCGGGTCAGGCAGACCGATCCTGCACATTGTCGATCACAAGGCGCAGCCGTTGCGATGTCCGGGCAATCTTTGACCGTTGACGGGTGTTCTGCAAGCCATCCATGAGCGCCCTGACCGCCGGCGTGTCGCAGGACGGATGATCAAGCGCACCCACGGCCTGTGTCAGCGCCCCGGCAATTTCAGGCGTGACAGAAGCGAACGCCCGACCAAGCATCAGAAACGCCAGTTCCGCCCCTTCCAGCTCCAGCCGCACCGCACGCATTTCGGCCTCTAGGCGCTCGATGGTCTCCGATGGGGTTCTGTGCTTGTGCATGGGACTCACTCGTTTTCAGACTTTGCCGTGATAGCCCGCAAATGCGGCAACAAGCGGGCAGAACGGGGCCATGTTGCGGCCATTTGCGCCCGACCGGATCAGCGGTCAAACGGACAACCACCTGCTGTCGCAGGAGATCCAGGCGGTGCTGTCATGGCGCACAATTGTCCGGCACGGGCTGGACCAACCCCGCAAAAGGGCACACGCGCCTGCCTGACTTTTCCCGGCTCTGGTCAGTTGCGAAGCGTATTGCGAACAGGTATCAAGGCCAGACGGCCCCGTAGCTCAGCTGGATAGAGCAGCCGCCTTCTAAGCGGCTGGCCGGGGGTTCGAGTCCTCCCGGGGTCGCCAATTCCGCCTTGCCTGCGCACACATCCGGGCTGATGTCACGGCCCGAGCATTCCCGACTGCCCAAGATGAAAGCCTGCCGTTCGGGCAGGCCATCAGCCGTCAGCCGTCAGCCGCAACGGCATGGCCTAGAACGCACCCTTGCGCGCAAGCTCGTCAGGGGTGACGGGTGGGGCGGGTTCCGAAAGGTCTGCGCCAGTAACCTCCGGCTCCAGCACTTCGGCATCCGGCACCTCGACCATCTCTGGCCCTGCGGCTTCGGGGCGGCCGACGATCAGTGGCAGCATCTCTGTCTGAGTCGGGCTGGGGCCAGAGGTTTCCGGCGGCTCGGCCCAGGCAAGAGTATCGAACCCCGCGCAATTTTCGCATATAGGCGCCCAGGCGGTGTGGATCGCATGGCAAGTCTGGCACACCCATTGCGGCCCGCGCGGCGCAGTCAGGGCCCGGGCCAGCCAACCACGGACCACGGCATCATCAGCCCCCGACCCGCGTTCGATGGCCGCCATGATAGCCAGCGCCCGCGTCGTCGGATGATCAACCGCGATGCTGCCCAAGGCGCGGCGCGCGGCCGGAAAATCCTCGGCCGCAATGTTCAACTCTGCCATCAGCAACCGGGTTTCCTCGTGATCCGGCTTGATGTCGGTCAGCGCATGAAAGCGACGGACGCGGTCGGACGCGGTCTCCTCGGGAACGATCTCGGCAAAGGCCGCTGCCAGATCGGGATGCGGCTGCGCCTCCCACGCCTTGCGCAGCACACGGGCGGCGGCTTTGCCATTGCCTTGCGCGATATAGCTTCGTGCGGCCATTGCCGCAGCGGGAATCAGGTCCGGGCTGGCCTTGTTGGCCGCAATCGCGGCTTCGCGCGCCTCCACGCTGGAGGCGTCATCCAGCAGAACCCGCGCCTCTTGCAGTGCCAGCACGGCATCACGACGGCGCCAGACATCCTTGGGCAGCCCACCCGATTTCAGCTTGGAGCCAAGCGTCAGCCGCGCCCCATGCCAATCCTTGCCGCCGGTCTGCAACTGAAGCAGGATATCCTGCGTTTCGCCGTGCTTTGGCTTTAGCGCCAGCGCCTTTTCGGCCAGCTTCATGGCCGTTTCGGTATCGCCCTGCTCCAACTTCAGCTTCATCAGGCCGCGGACGCCCACAAACCGGCTACGATCATCTGCCAAGAGTTCGCGGTATGCCGCCTCGGCCGTGACACGATCCCCAGAGGCCTGTGCGGCCTCGGCCTTGATCAGCGTGGTCAGCTCTGGCTTGGCCAGAAGCTTTTCCGCCTTGGCGGCACGGGCAGCCGCGACCCGATGCTCGCCAGACGCCAACGCCATGAGCGCCTCGGACAGCGCCGCATAGCCCCGGCGTTCGCGGTTCCGGTCGAAATGACGCGACAGCGCCGTCTCGTCCCCGGTGAGAAAACGCAGGATGGCAATCGTCAGACCTGCAATCCGCATCAACAGCCAGATCGCCACTACCAGCAGGATGGCAGCGATGGCCGCCTGCAACGGGCCCAGCGTGACCTCCCATCCCAGCATGGAGATACGGATGCCACCGCCGGTTTCAGACAGCAGGGCCGCCCCCCAGGTCAGCACCGCGACCAGCGCGAAGAACAGCAGGGCCTTTGCAAGGGACCAGAGCATCAGACGCCTCCTAGTTCGCGTTGAGTTCAGCAGCGAGAGTTGCCAGCGCGGCACCGGCCTGCGCCCGCGCATCGGCCTGCATCCGCCAGTCCGCCATAGACACTGCGGCCTCGGACGGCAGGGTGTCCAGCTCGGCAAGGGTCGCCGCCAGATCCGCCTTGGAAAGCGCAGCTTCGGCGCGCGACAGGATGGCATCGGGCTCATCGCCATCGCGCGGGGTCACAGATCGCATTCCCGTCTGGGCCTTGAGAAACGACCCAAGCCGCTGCGTCAACGGCGCATCAGCATCGGGGACATGTGCGGCGGCAAGCGCAGCACGGGCCGCATCGGGAAAGTCGGCCTGCAACCGCGCCATTGTCGGAACGCCTTGGGCGTGCGTGGCCAGGGCGGCAGGCACATCGACACCTGCCAGGGCAAGATCGCCGAGCGCCGCATCAAAGGCCCCCCCGGCATCCAACGCCGCCTGGATCCGCAGCACGGCCCCGCGCGCAACCGCAGAACGCGCCGTCGCCTCGGCATCGGCGCGCAAGGCTGCGGTGCGTGCCTCTGCTGCCTCACGTTCGGCTTGGGCTGCGGCCCGCAACGCCTCCAGCTCCTGGCTGGCTTCGCGCGGCACGGCGGCAAGCTCGTTGCGCAAATCGGCCACTTCGGCTTTCAGCGCGTCCAGTTCGGGACCGGGGACACCAATGGATTGTTTCAGGTTTTCCAGCTCGATACGCAGCGCCTCGATGCCATCCTGCGGATCGGCGAGCCCTGCCAGCCGGGCCTCCAGCGTCGCAAGTCGTTCGGCAAGTTCGCTATCCGGGGCAAGTTCCGACAGCTTGCGATCCTGTGCCGTCAATCTGGCGTCAAATTCCGACAGTTGGCGCCCCGTTGCCTCGAGCGGCCAGCCGTTGGGCACGACCTGCGCCAGCGCAAAGCCAAAGAAGGCGGCCACAACGCCGCCAAGCACCAGAAGCAGGGGGTTTCCGCTGCGTGCCGGAGGCACGTCCTCCGGGGGGCGGGGGGCTGGGGGCTGTTCGGTTTCGGGCGTCGGCTCGCTGTCGGGCACATCCTGCTGGGGCCCCCCGGCGTGCAGGTCGGGCGGATCGGCGGGCGGCGCAACATCCGGTTCCGGCAGGGCGGTTGCCGGATGGTCTGCCCCCGTTTCGGTCGAAACAGACTCCGTCGGCAGGGCAGGTGCATCGTCACCTGCGGCAAGCTCTGGCGTTTCTTCGGACTTTTTCCTGCGGCCAGCCATGCCAATCTCCTTCCGGTTCACAGATACCCCACCTGTCTAACGTAACGATCCGCCGCCGGGGTTCAAGCGGTGGCACCCGCAGCCAACAGTCGCAGCAGGCCGGCCAACATCCCCGGTGCATCCGGGGTCGGCGCAATCTCTACGCGCGCGGGGCGCAAAGGTTCCGCCGCATCTGCTGCCACCTTGCTGATTGCAACAACATTCACAGGCGCCAAGGCTTTCTGCGCTTCTGCCACGAACAGCCGGGCGCTGCGCGGTGAAAAAAGCGGCACGATGACCGGGATCCGACCATCCAGAACCGACCGGGCCTGTTCGCTCAGGGAACACGGCTCCTGTGCATAGACGATGGCCTCTGCGATCTGCATTCCTGCGGCGCGCAAAGGCGAAACCAGATCCGCCGCCGCATCGCGCGCCCGTGCGTGAAGCCAAGCCCCCTGACGCGGCGCGACAGACAGCGCGGCCACCAGCCGCGCGGCATCGCCGCCCAGAACCTCACCCTGCCACCCGGCTGCGGTGGCCGCCTCGGCGGTCCGTGGACCAACACAAAGCGCCGGGCCCCGCCGGGCCGTCAGGCGCCGCAAACCCTCGACTCCGGTCTCCGATGTGAAGATCGTTCCTTGCCAATCGTCCTCGGGCAGCGCCGCAGGCAGAAAAACCGGCGCCATCAACGGCGAGATGACGATGGCCAGCCGGTCGCCAAGCTTCGCCCGGACCAGCCCGGCAAACCGCGATGCGGCCGGCTCGGGCCGCGTCAGCAGCAGGATCGGGCGGGATTGTGCGACCATGGGTCCGGTGTTACCTGCAACGACAACCCCCGGCAACGGGGCGGAGGGGCGAATGGCGCAGACACTGACATTTCTGGGGTTGGAGAGCAGCTGCGACGATACAGCCGCCGCCGTCGTGCGCCACGCGCCCGGTCAGCCCCCGGAGATCCTGTCGAACATCGTGATCGGGCAGGAATCGCTGCACGCGGCCTTTGGGGGGGTCGTGCCGGAAATCGCCGCCCGCGCCCATGCGGAACGAATCGATCTGTGCGTGGAACAGGCGCTGCACACGGCCGGACTGGCGCTTGCGGAACTCGACGGTATCGCTGTGACGGCGGGGCCGGGGCTGATTGGCGGCGTGCTGGCCGCCGTGATGTGCGCCAAGGGATTGGCCGCCGCCACCGGCTTGCCGCTGGTCGGGGTGAACCATCTTGCCGGGCACGCGCTGACCCCCCGGCTGACCGACGGCGTTGACTACCCCTACCTCATGCTGCTGGTCTCTGGGGGGCATTGCCAGTTCCTGCGGGTCGAAGGGCCGGAAAGCTATACGCGCCTTGGCGGGACCATCGACGACGCGCCCGGCGAAGCCTTTGACAAGACCGCCAAATTGCTGGCCCTTTCACAGCCCGGCGGCCCGGCTGTCGAACAAGAGGCCGCGCAGGGGGATGTGCGGCGCTTCACCTTTCCGCGCCCGCTTCTGGACCGCGCCGGATGCGACATGTCCTTTTCCGGCCTGAAAACGGCGCTGCTGCGGGCCCGCGACGGCGTGATCGCGGAAAAGGCAGGTCTGACGTTGCAGGACCGGCGCGATCTGTGTGCCGGTTTCCAGGCCGCCGTCAGCGACGTTCTGGCCGAGAAATCCCGTCGGGCGCTGGACGCGAGTCCCGGCATGACGGCCTTTGCCGTCGCCGGGGGCGTCGCCGCGAATGCCACGATCCGCGCCCGGCTGACCGAGATCGCCCGACAGGCAGGCGTGCCGTTTCTGGCACCGCCGTTGCGGCTGTGCACCGACAACGCCGCAATGATCGCCTGGGCCGGTCTCGAACGGTTCCGTGTGGGCCATCGCGACGGGCTGGACCTGTCCGCCCGCCCCCGCTGGCCGCTGGACCAGCGCGCGGCGCCGATGCTGGGCGCCGGAAAGAAGGGCGCCAAGGCGTGACCCAGGCGCAATATCCCCAGTGCCATGACGCAGTTTCGATGACCCATCCCCCAAGGAGGAATGAATGCTGTTCGCCCTGACCTGTCTCGACAAACCCGGTGCCCTGCAAATCCGGCTCGACAACCGCGCTGCCCATCTGGACTTTCTGAATGCCTCGGGCAAGGTGGTTTTTGCCGGGCCGTTCATCGAGGCCGACACACCCGTCGGATCCCTGGTGGTGATCGAGGCCGCCGACCGGACCGAGGCCGAGGCATTTGCCACCGCCGACCCTTATGCCAAGGCGGGGCTGTTTCATGACGTCACGATCCGCGAATGGCGCAAGGTCATCGGCTGATGCGCTACTGGCTGATGAAATCAGAGCCCGACGTCTTCAGTTGGGATGATCTGGTCGCCACCGGCGAAACGGGCGAGGAATGGAACGGCGTGCGCAACTATCAGGCGCGCAACAACATGCGCGCGATGGAACTGGGCGACCGGGTCTTCTACTACCATTCCAATATCGGGCTGGAGATCGTGGGCATTGCCGAGGTCTGCGCCCTGTCGCACCCCGACAGCACGCGGGGCGCCGATGAACGGTGGGATTGCGTGGACATCCGCGCGGTCCGGCCAATGCCGCAGCCTGTCAGCCTCAAGACCGTCAAGGCGACCCCTGAATTGGCGGACATGTCGCTTGTCACCTCGATGCGACTTTCGGTGCAGCCGGTGACACCCGAGGAATGGGCCATCGTTTGCCGGATGGGCGGACTGCAAGAGACCGCCTAAAGCCGCCGGGCGCCGATGACGGCGCCCGCGACCACACCGGCCAATGCACCCAGCGGCGTCCAGAAAAACGCCAGCCCCATGGCATAGGCACCCTCGGCCTGGCTGATCGAAAAGACTTCGGCGGCCACAAGCCCCAGCGTGAATACCGCTGCGGCCCCTCCCGCCAGACCAAGAACCCCGCCCAGCACCGCACCACCAACCGACATGTTGCCCCCCGACGCCTTGACCGTCACTGTGCCACATGCCGATTGCAGCACAAAGCGCCACATGCGACGGCCAGCCGTCTTTCCCCTGTGACCGCCACAGGGCATGTTGTCTGAAAGTGGAGAGGTACCATGCGCATTCTGGTGTTCAACGCAGGCAGTTCGAGCCTGAAGTTCGGCCTATACGACATTGCCGGAACCGAGACCCTGCGGGTCAAGGGCGGGTTTGACCGTTTTCACGATGGTTCGTGCGACCTGAAGCTGACAGTGGACGGGGCGCATCACAGGCTGCGCGCGCCACATGGCGATCTGGCGGCGGCGATCGCTGCCGTACCGGGGATTCTGGCGGCGCAGGGCATCGACGGGATCAACGCCATCGGTCATCGCATAGCGCATGGCGGGGCGCTGTTCGACAAACCTGCCGTGCTGGACACATCGACACTCGCGCGTGTCGAACAGTTGACCCCGCTTGCGCCGCTGCACAATCCGGCCAATCTGGCAGGCGTGGCGTTGGCGCGACAGGTCTGGCCCGACCTGCCGCAGGTTGGCGTGTTCGACACATCGTTCCACCTGTCGGCGCCCGAGTTTTCCACCACATATGCCGTGCCCCAAGCCTGGCGTGATGCGGGCCTGAGACGGTTCGGCTTTCATGGCACCTCGCATAAATATGTGGGATTGCGCGCGGCCGAGGTCATTGGCCAACCGCTGGACCGGCTACAGATCGTATCCTGCCATCTTGGCAACGGCGCATCGGTCTGCGCGATCAACCGGGGCCGCAGCATGGACAGTTCCATGGGCCTCACGCCGCTGGAGGGGCTGGTGATGGGCACGCGGTCCGGCGACGTGGACCCCGGCGCCTTCGGCTTTCTGTCACGGCGGCTGGGACTGACCATCGAAGAGATCGAATCCGCGCTTTACACCGACTCCGGTCTCAAGGCGCTGACCGGAAGTCCCGATATGCGCGATGCCGAAGATCGCGCGGCGCAGGGCGATACGGCGGCGCAACTGGCCATCGAGATTTACGCCTATCGCGCCCGCAAGTATATCGGCGCCTATGCGGCGGCCATGGGCGGGATCGACGCGCTGGTGTTCACCGGCGGCATTGGCGAAAACTCCGCCTCGATGCGGCGGCGCATCTGTGACGGGCTGGAATTCATGGGCGTGACGCTGGACATCGACCGCAACCAGCGTGTGGACCTCGCCGACCGTGCAGCACCCGAGTTGCAAAGCTGGGGCAGCCGCGTGCGCGTGATCGTGACGGAAACGCAGGAACAGTTGCAGATCGCCCGCGAGACCGCCACTGCGCTGGCCGTCATGCGCCCTGCCCGGCTGGTGCTGCCCGTGGCGGTGTCCGCCCGCCATGTTCATCTGTGCCAGGAACATGTCGAGGCCCTGTTCGGACCCGGCGCGACGCTGACACCAGAGTTCCCCTTGCGGCAGCCAGGCAATTTCGCGGCGCATCAGAAGGTGACGATAGAGGGCCCCAAAGGCGCATTGCACCAGGTGCGGATTCTGGGGCCGACCCGCAGCCGCACCCAGATCGAGGTTTCCCGCACGGATACGTTTGCGCTGGGTGTCGAGGCGCCGGTTCGGCTGTCGGGCGATCTGGACGCAACGCCGAAGATCCGGCTGAAAGGCCCCGCAGGCAGCATAGAGACGGACGGCCTGATCATTGCCGCGCGCCACATTCACATGCATCCCGACGATGCCGAACGCTGGGGCGTTGCAGACCGCGAAGAGGTCGAGGTGCGCGTGACTGGAACCGGGCGGGGCATGACCTTTTCGGGTGTGATCGTGCGCGTGCAGCCGACCGCCTTCACCGAGATGCACATCGACACGGATGAGGCGAATGCCGCCGGAATCTCGGGCGGTGCCGAGGGTGCCTTGATCACGGCGGACTAACGGTCAGGGCAGATCGCTGACCTGCACCAAACCACGGGCAAGCCGTTCGCCCGCGCGGCGGTCCAGCGGGCGATCGGCAGAGGTGACTTCGACGATCGGCCCGCTGACCATGCCGCCCGTGGTCTGCCAGATCAGGCGACCGGCCAGGGCCTGCGGTTCGTCTCTGGTCAGTTGCAAGGTGACGACAACATTGCGCCCCGCCAGCAGTCCCGTCAGGCTGCTACAGGCCGGACCGGCACCCAGATGCCCACCTTCTGGACCGCGGCAGGTGATGCGCGGGTCCGCCACCGCGGGAACGGCAGCAAGCATGGACAAGAGGACCAGGGCGAGACGGCACATGACAATGTGCTACCATGCCAAGGCACCGCATAGCCACCCCTCGAACCGGGGGCAGGACGGTTCCGGCATGACCGCGCAACTGGCGCTGGACATATGGCAAACCCTCGCGCCAAGGATAGGGACGGGCGAACAAGGGACTGGGCATGACAAAAGCCGACATTCTGGTGATGGGCGCAACCGGCAAGGTCGGGCGCCTGCTGCGCGCGCATTGGCGCGGAACGGGAATGGCGACCGCCTGGCAAGGCCGCAGCGCAGGGCTTGCCCCCGGCTGGGTCCGGTGGGAGGCGGGAATGCCCATGCCGCCGACGCACATCCTGTGCCTGCTGTCCGGTGTCACCGCAGGCGATACGACCGCACTGGAAGAAAATCGCAAGATCGGGCTGGAGGTCGCCAAGGCGGCAATCGCGGCCGACGTGGACTGCATCCTGCTGGCGTCCACGATGGCCGTCTATGGGCTGACACCACGCGGAGGCGCGTCAGAGGATACGCCCGCCGAGACTCCGCGCCCCTATGGGCTGGCAAAGCTGGCGATGGAAAAGGCGATGGCGGACCACCTGCACGGAACATCGACCGCGCTGTGCGCGCTGCGGCTGGGGAATGTTGCGGGGGCGGATATGCTGGGGTCTGTCGTTGCGACGGGCCGCCGCGTGGTGTTGGACCGTTTCGCCGATGGCCACGGACCGGTGCGATCCTATGTCGGCCCTGGCCATCTGGCACGGGTCGTCGAAGGATTGGCCCACCGCGTTCTGCGTGGGGGCGCCCTGCCCGCCGTGCTGAATGTCGCCGGTCAACAGCCGGTTGCGATGGCGGACATCCTTCACGCGGCGATGCTGCCGTTCGACTGGCAGGACGCCGGGCGCGATGCCGTCCAGCACGTTTCCATGGATTGTACGCGCCTTGCCAGCCTGATCCCTGCAAATCCACCGCAGGAATCGGCTGCTGGCCTTGCGCAGGAATGGCTGGAGGCTGCGCGCGCATGACACCGGCAAAACGTCTGCTCGACATATCGGTTGCGCTTTTCCTTGCCATTCTCCTGGCTGTGCCCTTTGGTCTGCTGCTGCTTTGGCTGCTGCTGCGCGAAGGACGGCCGCTGTTCTATGTGGCCGAACGGATGAAAACTCCGGACCAGCCCTTTGCCCTATGGAAATTGCGCACCATGCGAACAGCCGCACCAAAGGAGAACAGCGGTGTCTCGGGGGGCGACAAATCCGACCGCGTCACGCGCACCGGCCGCCTGCTGCGCCGGACACGGATGGACGAGATCCCCCAACTATGGAACGTGTTGAAGGGCGACATGAGCTTTGTCGGACCACGTCCGCCACTGCGCGAATATGTCGAGCGGTTTCCCGAGACCTATGCGCAGGTTCTGCGCTCTCGTCCCGGTATCACCGGACTGGCAAGCCTGCATTACCACCGCCACGAGGAATGGCTGCTGGCGCAATGCCGGACGCCCGAGGAAACCGATGCCGTCTATGCGCGGCGGTGCGTTCCGCGCAAGGCACACCTTGACCTGATCTACCAGAAACGACGCAACATCTGCGTCGATCTGCGGCTGATGGTGGAAACGGCGGCAAAGGTGTTGCCCGGACGGCGCGGCACCCGATAGGCTGTGGCAGTTGCCTTGCCGCACCGCCGCCACTCGCATAGAGTGCGCAAAACCGCAAGGAACCACCGCATGTCACGATCTGCCTGGCGCCGCATTCCAGCCACTTCCGCTGCCGCGCTGATGCTGACAGCCGCGCTGCCGGTCGCGGCCATCGCGGACACACGACCGACGCTGAACTTCTATGGCGTAACGGGCCTGATCGACATGCCGACGGCAGAGGCACAGCCCGACGGGGATTTGTCCGTGACCGTCTCGCGCTTTGCCCGCACCACGCGGACGACCCTGACATTCCAGATCGCTCCGCGTCTTCAGGGCAGCTTCCGCTATACCGGCGTGCGCGGGCTGGCCCTAGCGGGATTCGGGCCGAACGACACCTATTTCGACCGCAGCTTCGACATCCGCTATCAGGCCCTGGATGAAGGGCGCTGGTGGCCCGCTGTCACGGTGGGGCTACAGGATTTTGTGGGCACGGGTATCTTCTCTGGCGAATATATCGTTGCAACCAAACATGTTACGCCGGATCTCAAGGTCAGCGCGGGTCTGGGATGGGGACGCCTGGGAAGCTATGGCGCGTTCACCAACACCGGCACGCGCCCCAGGGCGCAGACGACCACAGGCGGCACGCCGAACTTCCGGCAGTGGTTCCGCGGCCCGGTTGCGGGGTTCGGCGGCGTCGAATGGCAGGTCAATGACCGGCTTGGGCTGAAGTTCGAGTATTCCTCTGACGCCTACAGCGAAGAGGCGGTCAAGCAGGGCCTGTTCAAACGCCGCAGCCCGCTGAACTTTGGCGCGGAATATCAAGTGTCCGAGGGCATTCGCGTCGGTGCCTATTACCTCTACGGTTCCGAGATCGGCTTTTCGGCCAATATCGCGCTGAACCCCAAACGTCGCGCCGTGGCGGGGGTTTCCGGCCCTGCCCCTGCCCCTGTTGCGCTGCGCCCTTCGCCGTCGGCCAATCCTGCCGCATGGTCCGACAGCTGGGCCGCCGCTGGGGGCACGGCGGCGGCCCAAGGGCTTGCCGGCAAGGTCGCCGACCGTCTGAAAGCCGACGGGCTGGGGATGGAATCTCTGGCCATCACCGGCACCCATGTCGAATTGCGGCTGCGCACCGGCGGGTATGATTCCCGCGCCCAGGCCATCGGACGCGCCCTGCGCGCCCTGACCACCACGATGCCCGCAACGGTCGAGTATTTTGATATTGTGCCCGTGGATCGCGGCATGGATCTCGCGCGTGTGCGCGTGAAGCGGTCGGATGTCGAGTCGCTGGAGAATGCGCCGGACAATGCCGCGGCATTGTGGCGGCAGGCCGAAGTCACGGATGCCGCGCGCCTGTCGGTCGGCCATGTGGCCAACCCGACCCCGCAGCCGCGTCTTGGATGGGGGATCGCGCCCTATCTGCGCTATGGCCTGTTTGATCCGGCAGAGCCGCTGCGCGCCGATGTCGGTCTTCGGTTCTCTGGCGAATTGCGCCTGGCACAGGGCCTGTTCCTGTCCGGCGCCGTCACGCACCGCCTGGCGGGCAACCTGAAGTCGTATAACCGGCCTTCGAACTCGGTCCTGCCTCGCGTCCGCACCGAAGACTACCTGCGCAGCCGCAAGGACACGGAACTGGAACGGCTGACCCTGGACTGGTTCGCGCGCCCCGGCCCCAACCTGTACAGCCGCATCACCGCCGGGTATCTTGAGCGCAGCTTTGGCGGCGTGTCCGCCGAACTGCTGTGGAAGCCCGTAGACAGCCGCCTCGCCCTTGGGGCCGAGATCAACTATGTGCGGCAGCGGTCATTCACATCGGCAACGTCCTTCGGCACCTATTCGATCGCCACCGGGCATCTGTCGGCCTATTACGCGCTGCCAAGCGACTATCATGTCCAGTTGGACATCGGCCGCTATCTGGCCGGAGATATTGGCGCCACCCTGTCGCTGGACCGCGAGTTCGCCAACGGCTGGCGCGTCGGCGCCTTTGCCACAAAGACCAACGTCTCGGCCGCACGCTTTGGCGAAGGGTCGTTTGACAAGGGGATCCGGCTTTCGATTCCCTTCAACTGGATCAGCGGCGCCCCCATACGCGGCGCCTCGACCACCACATTGCGCCCGATCCAGCGCGATGGCGGCGCGAGGCTGAATGTGAACAATCGCCTGTACGAAACCGTGCGCGGCGGTCATAGCCAAAAGCTGGAAGACCAGTGGGGGAGAGTCTGGCGATGACAATCGCGTTGCGTAGCGCCTTGGTCCTGTCCCTGGGCCTGGGACTGGCCGCCTGTTCCAACGACCCGGCGCGCACTGTCGGCTGGGACAAGGCCCGGCAGGCGCTGAGTGCGATTGGCGACTCCCGCAAGCCGCCATCGCGTGTGCCAGCCCTGACGCCGGCGCAGGTCGATAGCTCGCCTGTCAAGCTGATGTTTGTCGTCGTCGAATCGGATGGGCGCGGCACCGGCTTTGGACGGATCGCAACCAACCTTGGAACCGAGACTTTCGCCTCGCTGGACGGCATCACCCTGACACTGCGCGACGGGGTGCTGATCTCGACCCGCGGCCTTCCGCCGGACCTGATGTCGTCGCTGGCCCCATCCGCCAAGGCGATTGCCCTGGGTCAGGGCAGCCACCCGCGCAGCTATCAGAGCCTCGATGGCGCCGACCGCACGGTGACCTTGACCTATGAATGCCACCTGCGCCCCGAAGGACAGGAAACGCTGGAAATTGCTGGCCGCCGCTACGCAACGCGCGTGATCGACGAGGTCTGTATCGGCGATGGATCGGTGTTCGAGAATCGGTTCTGGGTAGATAATCGCGGAAAAATCAGGCAGTCCCGTCAGTGGACCGGCACAAGTGTTGGAAATTTGCGACTATCGGACCCTCACGGATAAGCTACGGATTTTGGCCTATACTTGAGGTGGTGCCGATGGTATCAAGACCACTAGAGTAATTCACCCAAGGAGTAGTTTGCCATGAAAATGATCACGGCAATCGCTGCAGTTGCCACGCTGACCCTGTCCAGCGTTGCCTTTGCCGGCGGACCAGTTGTAACGAAAACCGAAAAAGAACCCACCCCGCCGGTCATCGTGCCGTCGAGCGCACCTGGCGTTGGCTCGCTGGGCGCAGGCGGTGGTGCAGTTGTTGCTGGCTTGGCTGGCCTGGCGCTGGTCGCGGCTCTGGCCAACAGCGGTGACGACGCAACGGGCACCACGACTGCGGCTCCTGCTTCGAACTGAACGGCCTGTTCCTGATCCCCTGACGGGGGTCGTCCGGGGGTTGGGATATTTCCAGCCCCCTGTTCGTTTTTCGGGTGACTGCTTATGCCGCGAACGAAGTCCGCCGCGCTTCGCGCGACCTTTGCGGCAATCAAGCGTGTCTGGTATGTCGCAGACCAACGCCATCTTGGCCTGATCGCAGCCGGCGTTGCGTTTTTCTGCGTTCTGGCGATTTTTCCCGCACTTGCAGCCCTTGTGGCCATATGGGGCCTATTCGCGGACCCCCATGTTGTCGCGGCCAACATGGCCGATCTGGCAGAGTTTCTGCCGCCTCAGGCATTCCAGATCCTGAATGGACAGGTGCAGGGGCTGGTCGGTGCCGGAGCGGGTCGTCTAGGCTGGACAACCATCATCAGTCTTGGCGCTGCGCTGTGGTCGGCCCGTGCGGGCATGGCTGCCCTGGTTCAGGGAATCAACGCGATCTTCGGGCAGGGCAATCGCGGCGGGCTGCATCATCAGGCGGTGTCGATGGCCTTGACTCTGGCCATGGTGGGCGCGGCCGTCGTGGCGCTTGCTGCCGGAATAGTGGTGCCCCTTGTGCTGGCTTTTGTCCCGCTGGGCCTGTTTGAAAGCTATCTTGTCGCCTTTGCCCGTTGGTCCATTGCGCCGCTGGCAACCATCATGGGGGTGGCGCTGGTCTACAGATATGGCCCGAATGTCGAAGGTCAGCGGCAGCCCCTGCTATCGCTGGGGCTGGGCGTGGCGGTGCTATTGTGGCTGGCCGCGTCGGCCGGGTTCTCGATCTACCTCTCGAACTTTGCCAACTACAACAAGGTGTATGGCTCGATCGGCGCAGTGATTGCGCTTTTGATGTGGTTCTACCTGAGCGCCTGGGCCGTGTTGATGGGCGCGGCCGTCAATGCCGTTCAGAACGGCAAGGCCTAGTAATCGCGCTCATAGTGGATCCCGATGCCGGTATCGCCGCTGGCAGACGTACGTCCCCGGACTGTGACGGTCGGACTAAGGTCAAGGTTGATTGACACTTCAGATTCCCCCGCACCGCTCAAAGTCAGGTCAACGTAGACATTCTCCGACAGGTATTTTCCGGCACGGACGGCAGCCGAACCGTTTTCCGTGGTCGACACATCGAAATCATCCAGACCAAAGGACTTGCGAAGCCGATCGACAACCCCACTCCCGCCCTTGCCGGTCAGTGTCGCGACCGCAGAGGCCAGTTGCGCCGCCTGGATCGGCGTAAGTGTGGTCAGGCCACGACCGAACAGCAGCCGGGCGACCACTTCTTCCTCGGGCAGTTCGGGCGATGAGAGAAAACTGATGGCTGGTGCATCGGCAGGGCCATCGACCACCACGCTGGCTGTGCCATCGACCGTTTCCGTCGTTGCCACCAGGCGGATTGTCGGGATCAGACTTCCCTCCATCTGCATCTGGCCCTCGGTGAACGAGAATCGCTTGCCCAGCAGGTCAAGCCGCCCCCGGATCAGTTCCAGCCCCCCTGCCGGAACCACATTCGCGGTGCTGCCGGTGATGCGGAAAGCGCCGCCAAGCTCTGCATCCAACCCACGGCCACGGATGAACACCCGGTTCGGGGCCGAGATCGTGACATCCAGCGGAAAGGCACGGGCGCTTCCGCCAGAAGCAGCGCCCGCATCCCCCAGAAGACCCGCACGGGCGCGGGTGCGCCGGACGGCAGCAGGCTCTCCGATATGGCGCAGATCCGGAATCGCCGCCGCACCACCAAGACCTGTCGAGGGGATGCGCAACTCGGTATCCGCAAGCGTGATGTCACCCGCGATGCGCGCGCCGCCGGTCAAGGGGCCAGAGATGGTCAATGCGCCGCTGGCACGGGTTTCGTACAACTGCGGATCACGCAGCGTCAGCGCCTGCAACGCAACGCGCAAAGTACCTGAATACGGCGCGGTCAATGACACCGGGCCCGAAACCGAGACAACGCCCCCGGCGTCGGACGGTGCCCGCAGATCAAGCGTTGCCTGCCCGGCGGCAAGGTTTACCCTGGCGGCGATGCCCGAGAACGCGAACGGAGGATTGGCCAGGGTCACGCGACCATCGGCCAAGGAAACAACACCGGACACAGCTTGCAGGGCAGGACGTCCATTCACCGCCAGATCAAAGCGCAAAGGCCCGCGCATCGCCACCGGACCCAGAAATGCGTTGGCCAAGGCAGCATCCGCAGACCCTGCCACCGTCAGCGCCACGGTGGAAAAGTCACTTGCCGCCGTTCCACCCAATCGAGCGTTGATCCCGCCCGGCCCCTGGGCGGTCAGATCCAGGGTCAGGCGGCCAGACTCCTCGTCCACCCGGCCCGTTGCCGTCAGGGCCCCAGGAATGCCGGGGACAAGCAAGGCAAGGTCGCTCAGCCGCGCGGTCAGATCGACGCGCCGTTGCCCATTGGCTTGTTGCGCATCGGCACGGGCGGTCACTTGCGGGTTGTCCAGTCGCAGCCCTTCCAGCCGGATGACGCCAGCCTCACGGCTGACATCGGCCGAAAGGCTGGTCGCCCCACGCAGCAGGCGATCGGCCTCGGCCTGACCTACGGACAGGCCTTGCGCATTCGCCGACAGCGCCGCCTGTTCGCGGCCTGCCTGCAATGTATAGGCCACATCCCCTTGGACCGCGCCGCCAAAACCAGCGCCAACGACGGAGAGATCGGCAAAATCGAAACGGGCCGAGAGATCTCGGGCGGTTTCCGAAACGCTGCCGGTTGCATCTGCGCGCCATGCGTTGCCATTGACCATCGCCTTATGCAGCGTGACCGTCCCGTCCAGCAGATGCGCGGCCATTTCGAATGTCGATCTGCCTCGCAGCAAACCGTCTACCTCGGCGATGCCGGTTCTCAGGTCGGCTCCGGTGCCGTTCAGCGTCACTGTCAGATCATTGTCCAGCGCGCTACCCTTGAGGGTGGCATCCGCCACGAGCCGACCACCGCGCCCACCGCCAAGGCTGGAAAGATCCGCAAAATTGAGATGGACCATCAGATCGGGGCCGGTAGAGCGGATCCAGCCCTGCCCGCCAAGCGTCAACGTCTGGGCCTCGACCGAGAATGCCCGGATCTGGGTTCCCTGCTGCGTGCGGGCGGCATCAAGACGGACAGAACTGCGGCCGCGCAAGAGAGCATCAGCCTCTGGTTGACCCAGGCTGATATCCGTCCCCTGCACGGATACCACGCCATCGAACGCGCCCGACAAGGGAACGACCATTCCCTGCCACGCCACCTGCCCCGCCCCGGCAAGCTCGCGTCCGGCAATCGCGGACAGGCGCGACAGATCGTCAACCCGCGCCTGAACCCGGCCATCTATTGCCAAAGCCGCAACCTCGCCGCCGACCGTCACATTGGCATCGGCGGCAAAACCGGCTCCGGACAACTGCAACTGCGGCACGGAAAGCGGCTGCCCTTCGGCCCAGTCAAAGCGCAGGGTCCCACGCAAGGCAGACCCAAGCGCCTCGGCCAGTGCCGGGTCGGCGAGTTGCAGGCCAACACCGTCAAACTCCAACGCCCCGCCCACGGTGTTCCGCCCATCGGGCTGGCGCGCGATGCGACCGCTGCCAGTCAGATCCAGCCGTTCGGCACGGCCCGCAGCGGCGTCAAGCCCGGCAATCTGACCGCTCAGCGCCCAGCCTTCCCCGTCGGTCAGTGAATCATAGCTCAGGTCCAGCACCGCACCCGCAACCAGCACGGGGTCTCCTGCAACCGGCAGCCGCACCGGCTCTCCATCGGAAGACCCAAGATTGAGCGCCAACTTGAGCATTTGAGGCAGGCCATCCGGGGCAATCAACGCCGCACCGTCCACAGTCAGGGCCGCAGAACGCACACGCAGATCATCCAGCGACATCAGCCCCTCTGGGCTGCGGCTGCCTTCGGCGAATAGCCCGACATCCGGGCCAAAGAAGGCGCGATACTCCGGCAGGAACAGTGGCGTCACATCGCCCTGAAGATCGACGCCGAACCGCTGTGTACCATCGGCATCCGCGGCAAGCGCGACCGTGCCGGCAAACCGGTCTTCGCCGTCAGAGGCCAATGCGACATCGGCGGTGAAGTCGGCCAGCGGTCCCGCGCCAGCAATGGTCAGATCCAGCGCAGGCTCTCCGGGCAGACCGATCAGACGTGAAGCGATACCGCCTTGTGGTTCCTGCAAGGACAAATCCAACGACAGTTCCCGGCTGGCATTGGCAAACGCGCCTTCCAGCGCCAGCCTGCCCATCGTTCCATCCGTGCGTTCCAGGCGCAGTTCGGCTTGTCCATCCCCGCCCGCAAGATTGGCGGAGCCTTCAAGACGCGCCACCACCGGCTCGCCCAGAATGGTTGGCCCCAGACTGATCGCATCCGCCGTCAATGCGCCGATCCGCACAGAGACAGGCAGTTCCGGCAAGGCAAACGGCGAAGCCTCGGGGCTGGGCGCCTCGGGGTCGGTCTGGGGCAGCCGCGTCAGCTCGATACGACCGGCGGTCAGGCTGTTGACCTCGACCCGCCCGACCAGAAGGGCGGCGCGGCTCCAGTCAAGCGCGACATCCGTCAGCCGCAGCCAGATACCCTCATCATCGGCGATGGTCAGTTCTGCGATCTGTGCCCGTGACGACAAGGCCCCTTGAAAGCCCTCGATCCGCACCTGACGCCCGGCGCCGGACAGGTTGTCCTCCAGCAAGCCGGTCAGAAAACTACGATCATCGGTGCCCTGACCATATGCGGCCAGCGGGACAAGACAGGCGGCGACAAGAAAAGGGCGCCGCATCAGAATGCCTGCCCGATGCCAAGATAGAACTGCACCCCATCCCCCTTGCGCCCACCTGCGGGCGCCGCCAGATCCAGCCGCAGCGGGCCGACCGGCGTCGCATACCGCACCCCGATGCCCGCTCCGGCATGCCAGTTGGACAATGGCGCGGCCGAGAAATCTGCATCAGAGATGCGACCGTAATCGACAAATCCGACCACACCGATCTTGTCCGTCACCTTGCCCCGCACTTCGAATGAACCACCCACGAATTGCGTGCCACCGACCGTCAGACGCCCAATCGTCACACCAAGCGACTTGTAGGGCTGGCCACGGACCGTTCCGCCGCCGCCTGACCAGAATCGGTAGTCGGTCGGCGTTTCCGGCAACGTCGTGCCGGTCACGATGCCGCCTTGCAACCGGGCGGCAAGAACCACCCGTTCACCCAGCGGATAGAACCCCCGTGCATCAATCTTGGCCCGCAGACCCGATCCGGTCTGTTTGAACCCCAGGAAGGGCATGGCTTCGGCGTCGATCCAGAAGCCGCGGCTCGGGTCCAGCTTGTTGTCCCGCCGGTCCCAAGTCGCACCGACCGGCAGGGACAGGCTGCGGAACACGCGGCGGCCCGACGAGTCGGTGGCCCGCGAAATCGTGTACAGAATGTCCGCGCGTCCCGTCAGCCGGTCAGAGAAGATATGGCTCAGCCCAAAGCCAAAGCGGACCAGATCGGTGCGCGTGCCGACATCGCTTTCGCGCCCCAACCCGAGGGTCAGCTTGGCCGTCGTGTCGGGCGTAAAGCTGGCAGGGCGTTCGACCGTGACCCCAAGGGTCCAGTCCACGCCGCCACTGTTCTTGAGACCGATCTTGGAAACCTCGGCCTCGACGGTCATGCGCTCGCCGCCGCCACGCAGGTTTCGATGCATCCAGAACGCAGAAACGCTGGCGCCCTCGGTACTGGTCACTTCCGCCCCGAACCCCAGACGCCGCCACGGCATTTCTACGACGCTGGCCGTGATGTCCAGTGTATTGCCCGGACCAAGTGTTTCCGCCTCGGTCAGCGCAACCGATCTGAAAACACCCGTGCGGCGCAAACGATCCGCCGCCTTGCGCAGCTCTTCAGGGGAATAGACCACCCCTTCGGTCAGCCCTGCGATCTTGTACAGCCGCGCCAACCGCATCCGGTTCTGGCCGGTAAAGGTCAGCTTGCCAAACCGCACCTGTGGCCCCGGAGCCACGCCAAGGCGCGCGTCCAGTGTCTGGCGCGGGTGGCTGGCCAGCAACTGCTGACTGCCGATCTGCGCCTTTGCGTGACCTGCTGCGCGCCAACCGTCTACTGCGGCATCGGCAGCCTGACGGATCGTGCCGGACAAGGCAGGCTGGCCCACCGCGAAACCGTCTGGCAATTCGGTGCCTTGCGCCAGCGGCGTGGCATCGGCGCGGCTAAAGACAAACTCCGGCCCCGGATTGACCGCTATGGTTACGGTCCCGATGCGGGCCGGCGCATTCAATGGCGCAATATCCGCAGCTTCGCGCCCATCAATCTTG
Source organism: Gemmobacter megaterium (assembly GCF_900156815.1). GTDB lineage: Bacteria > Pseudomonadota > Alphaproteobacteria > Rhodobacterales > Rhodobacteraceae > Wagnerdoeblera > Wagnerdoeblera megaterium. The sequence goes on along the minus strand of NZ_FTOT01000006.1, from coordinate 177,509 downwards.
ATGGAGATGGTGCCGGAATACCGACCCGCCGCATAAAGCGCACCCAGCAATCGGGCATAATCGGCCTGTGCGGCACCAAATATCTCTTGGGGATCCGTGCGCCGATCGCGCCGGGCAGCCTCGACAAGGGAAGCGCCTTGGAGGCTGGCTGCAAGATCATCCGACGCGCCGCTCAGATTGAAATTTACGGATTCCAGCGCGCCTGCCGACGGCGCGATCAGCACGGCCGACAGAGCAAGCGACCCAACGATGTGATTACGCAACCGACCCACCGCGACACCCCCAAACTACACATCAAGCGTCGCACAGCCCGGAATCAAGGGCAATGCAGCAGGGAAACGAAAACCGGGGAAAACGGCTTCCCCGGTTCACATCCACGTTGTCCTGGCGCTCAGAACGTCAGAGGCCGATCACCCTGTGCATCGCGGATGCAGGTGGGCAGGCCGATGCGATTCAGAATGTCCAGGAACGGCTTGGGATCCAGTTCCTCGACGTTCTTCATTGCGCCGACATCCCAGGTTCCGTCCGCAATCAGCATCGCTGCGGCAACCGGCGGAACACCCGCAGTGTAGCTGATCCCCTGCGATCCGACCTCAAGATAGGCTTCCTTGTGATCGGCGACATTGTAGATGAAGACTTCGGCTGGCTGCCCGTCCTTCATACCCTTGACCAGCGTTCCGATGCAGGTCTTTCCGGTGTAGTCCGGCGCAAGGCTGGAGGGATCCGGCAGCACCGCCTTCACCACCTTGAGCGGCACCACTTCCAAGCCTTCGGCAGTGGTCACCGGCTTTTCCGAAAGCAGGCCCAGGTTCTTCAACACGGTAAAGACGTTGATGTAGTGATCGCCAAAGCCCATCCAGAACCGCACGTCCGCCTGCGGATAGTTGGTCGCCAGGCTGTGCACCTCGTCATGGCCGGTCAGATAGGCCTTTTGCTCACCCACCACCGGCAGAGCCCAGGTCTTGCCCACCTCGAACATCCGGTTTTCCTGCCAGCCACCGTTCTGCCAACTGTAGACCGTGCCAGTGAACTCGCGGAAATTGATCTCGGGATCAAAGTTGGTGCTGAACCAGCGCCCATGCGACCCGGCATTGATGTCCACGATGTCGATGGAGGCAGGCTCCGGCACATAGTCGTCAATCGCCAGCTTGGCATAGGCATTGACGACGCCCGGATCGAAGCCGACGCCCAGGATTGCGGTCACGCCAGCCTTTGCCGCAGCCTCGCGCCGCTTCCATTCGTAATTGCCATACCATGGCGGCGCCTCGCAGACCTTTTCCGGATCCTCGTGGATCGCAGTGTCCATATACGCCACACCCGTCTCGATACAGGCATCCAGAACCGGCATGTTCACGAATGCCTGCGCCACATTGATCACGATCTGCGCACCAGTTTCACGGATCAGCGCGGCGACCTCTGCCGTGTCACGGGCGTTCACGGCATGGGCTTGAAGCACGCCATCGACCTTCAGGCTGCCTTTTTCGCGGACGCTTGCGATGATCGCCTCGCATTTCGAGACGGTCCGCGAAGCGATGTGAATGTCGCCCAGCAGGTCATTGTTCTGCGCACATTTGTGCGCGACGACCTGGGCCACGCCACCGGCGCCGATGATCAGGACATTGCGTTTCATTTCGCCCATGCACCTCCTTGGGGTATTGCAGTTCTACGAAAGGGCGGTCACGAATTCATCGTAACCGAATGTACGTTCGACTTTTACCGTGCCATCCAGCTCGCGCACGGCGATCGACGGCATTTTCACGCCATTGAACCAGTTCTTCTTGACCATTGTGTAACCTGCGGCGTCCTGAATCGAAAGACGGTCGCCCGGTTTCAGCGGTTTGTCGAAACGGAACTCTCCGAAAATATCCCCGGCAAGACAGGATTTGCCGCAGACCATCCATTCATGCGGGCCGATATCGGGTGCCATCCTGGCCGATTGGCGGTAGATCAGCAGATCCAGCATGTGGGCCTCGATGCTGCTGTCCACAATGGCAAGATTCTTGCCGTTGAACAGCGTGTCGAGCACCGTCACCTCCAGCGTGGCGGCATTGGTGATCGCCGCCTCGCCCGGCTCCAGATACACCTGCACCCGGTTTTCGCCGGCAAATCGCTTCAGCCGTTCCGCCAGCCTGTCCAGGGGGTACCCCTCGCCGGTAAAGTGGATACCGCCACCAAGACTGATCCAGTCCATCTGGCGAATCAGGAATCCGAACCTTTGTTCGATATGGCCGAGCATCGCGTCGAACCTGTCGAAATCAGCGTTCTCGCAGTTGTTGTGAAACATGAAGCCCGTCACACGGTCGGCAATCGTGACGATGGTGTCGGGATCATGCTCGCCCAGGCGCGAAAACGGCCGCGCCGGATCGGCCAGATCAAAGCCCGAGGTCGAGACGCCGGGATTCACCCGCAGCCCACGCACATGACCTGCGGACACGCTATCAAAGCGGTCAAGCTGGCCGATGGTATTGAAGATGATCTTGTCGGAGCTTGCCAGCACCTCGTCGATCTCATCCGGCGCATAGGCAACCGAATAGGCATGGGTTTCGCCAGGGAACTTCTCGCGCCCCAGTTTCACCTCGAACAGCGAGGACGAGGTCGTGCCGTCCATGTACTGCGACATGAAGTCGAAGACCGACCATGTGGCAAAGCACTTCAGCGCCAACAGAGATTTCGCGCCGGACTGCTCTCGCAGCCAGGCGATTTTCTCCATGTTCGGCAGCAGACGTGCCTTGTCGATGACATAGCATGGGGTTGGAAGCATGGCGGGCCCTTCCGGCAACGGTGGTCGAAAGTGCGCGGGCGTGCGCGGGCGGCGTGTAACGGGTTTGGCCCGAAGTCTCAATACAATTTGGGGGCAGTGAAGCAGCCATGCAACCCTTGCAACGCATATCCGGGCGCGGCACTACTGATCAACGGCACCGAGGCACTATGACAGACATCACCCTGCGCACCGTTTCCGTCACCGATCCCCAGGCACAGGAATGCCTGACCGCCTATTATGACGAACTCTCCAGTCGATTTGGCAAAGTGTTCAGTCCGGGCGCGGACCCGGATCCGGCCTGCTACGATCCACCCAAGGGAATTTTCCTGCTCGCCGAGCGCGATGGCCGTTGTCTGGGATGTGTCGGCTTGCGCCCGGATGGCGAAAGCGGCGAAGTGAAACGTCTTTGGATTGCACCCGAGGCGCGGGGCCTTGGCCTGTCGCGGCGATTGATGGCGGCTGTTGAACAGGCGGCCCGTGATTTCGGCTATATCTGCCTGAGATTGGATACCAGTCGCCACCTTGCCGAGGCCATCGCGCTCTATCGTCGCGACGGATGGATCGAGATCCCGCGCTATAACGACAATCCCTACGCAGATTTCTTCTTTGAAAAGCGGCTTTAGTCGCCGTCCAGCACCGAGAGTTCGTTCAGAAGAGTCACAAGCAGCGTCATCCGTTCGGGACCATATCGCGCCTCGATATCCTGATAGATGCGCCGTGATTCCGAACTTGCGGTGCGGATCACCTGCACGCCGTTCGGAGCGATCTTCAGCATCACGCGGCGGGCGTCCGCGCCATCGCGCCCCTTTTCGATAAGCCCTTTCTCGACCATCAAGCGGATCATCCGGGTCAGGGACGGCGCCAGAACATTGGCCCGCGCCGCGACTTCGCTGGCATCGAGCTGGTCTTCCTCGGCAAGCACTCGCAACACACGCCACTGCTGCTCGTTCACCCCATGCGCCTCCAGCATGGGACGATATTGGCGCATCACCGACTCGCGCGCCCTCAGCAACGCCATGGGCAGCGAATGATGAACGTTCGTCGGCAAGAAGTCTGGTTTTTCGGAGGCCATGACCATGTGTACTCCTGCGCGCCGCCAGACCGCAAGACACGGAGGGTTGACAGAACGCCAGCCTTAACTTAACGTGTTAATTAATAGCGGAGGATGTCATGCCAGCTCAGATGAACGATCTTGCGAGCAATCTGTCCCGCGCCGGGGCGCACCTGCAGCGTTTCAAGGACGGCGGCGTGCTGAACCACATTGGCGGGCACGCAGTAGAGGGCAGCCTCGGCTGGTTCGACACGATTTCACCTGTCGACCTGACTACACTGGCCAAAGTCGCGCATGGTGGCCGCCCGGATATCGACCAGGCGGCGCAAGCCGCGCAGGCCGCCTTTGCCGATTGGGCCCGCATGGACGGCGGCAAGCGGCGCAAGCTGCTGCACCGCATCGCCGATGCCATCGAAAAACGGGCCGAGGAAATCGCCTTTCTGGAATGCCTGGACACAGGGCAGGCGCTGCGCTTCATGTCCAAGGCCGCCTTGCGCGGGGCCGAGAACTTCCGCTTCTTCGCCGACAAGGCCCCCGAGGCCCGCGATGGACGGTCGATCTTTGGCCCTGGCCAGATGAACGTCACCAGCCGCGCCCCTATCGGCCCCGTCGGGATCATCACGCCGTGGAACACGCCCTTCATGCTGTCGACGTGGAAGATCGCGCCCGCATTGGCGGCGGGTTGCACCGTGGTGCACAAACCGGCGGAGTTCAGCCCCCTGACCGCCCGCCTGCTGATCGAAATCGCGGAAGAGGCGGGCCTGCCCCCCGGCGTGTGGAACCTCGTGAACGGCATGGGTGAAGATGCAGGCCGCGCGCTGACCGAGCATCCATTGATCAAGGCCATCGGTTTTGTCGGAGAATCGCGGACCGGCAGCCGTATCATGGCTCAGGGCGCCGCGACGCTGAAACGGGTGCATTTCGAACTGGGCGGCAAGAATCCGGTGATCGTGTTCGCAGATGCGGATCTTGATCGTGCCGCCGATGCGGCGGTCTTCATGATCTATTCGTTGAACGGCGAGCGGTGCACCTCGTCCAGTCGCCTGCTGGTCGAGGAATCTGTCTACGATGCCTTTGCCGCCAAGGTGGCCGAAAAGGCCGCGCGCATCCCGATTGGCCACCCGCTGGACCCCAGGACGGTGATCGGCCCGCTGATCCACCCGGTGCACGAGGCCAAGGTGCTGTCCTATTTCGAAAAGGCCCGCGCCGAAGGGGCGACCATTGCAACCGGCGGCGAAAAGCTTGATGGGCCGGGCTGCTATGTCCGCCCCACGCTGTTCACAAACGCACGCAACGACATGGCCATCGCACAGGAAGAGATCTTTGGTCCCGTACTGACCGCCATCCCCTTTGCAGATGAGGCCGAGGCGCTGGCGCTGGCCAATGACGTGCAATACGGGCTGGCTGGCTATCTATGGACCGGCGACCTGACCCGCGCACTTCGCATGACCGAGGCGATGCAGGCGGGCATGATCTGGGTGAACTCGGAGAATGTCCGCCATCTACCCACGCCCTTCGGAGGTGTGAAATCCAGCGGGATCGGGCGCGACGGTGGCGATTGGTCGTTCGACTTTTACATGGAAACCAAGAACGTGGCCTTTGCCACTGCCGCACACGGCATTCCGAAACTGGGAGGATAAGATGCCGGTTCCTGCACCGAACCTCTACCCCGACTTCAACACTGTCCGCCTGAGCCATGTCGCGTACCGGGTGACCGATCTTGCGCGCAGCCGGGCGTTCTATGTCGACACACTCGGCCTGCAAGTCACCGGGGAAACCGCAGACACCCTGTACCTGCGCGCCATGGAGGAACGCGGGCACCATTGCGTCGCGCTGCATCAGGCCCCAGAGGCGGGCGTCGAGGCACTGGGGTTCAAGGTCTGGCACGAGGATGATCTGGATCGCGCCCATGGCTGGTTCAGCGCCAGAGGCCGTCCGGTGGACTGGGTGGATCGCCCGCATCAGGGCCGCACCCTGCGGACCAGCGATCTGTTCGGGGTGCCGCTGGAATTCTATGCGCGGATGGATCGCCTGCCGCCGATCCACCAGCAATACAAGCTGTACCACGGCGTCAAACCCCTGCGGATCGACCACTTCAATACCTTTTCCCCCGATGTCGATGCCAGCGTCGCCTTCTGGACCGACATGGGCTTTCGCACCACCGAATATACCGAGGATGAGGACACCGGGCAGCTATGGGCCGCGTGGATGCACCGCAAGGGCGGCGTGCACGATATGGCGTTCACCAACGGGTTGGGGCCACGCCTGCACCACACGGCTTTCTGGGTGCCGACGCCCTTGAACATCATCGACCTTCTGGATCTGATGGCGACGACGGGCTGGGTGGCCAATATCGAACGTGGGCCGGGGCGGCACGGGATCTCGAACGCGTTCTTCCTCTATATCCGCGATCCCGATGGGCACCGGATCGAGATCTACTGTTCCGATTACCAGACCTGCGATCCGGATCTGGAGCCGATCAAATGGGATCTGAAAGACCCGCAGCGACAGACTTTGTGGGGCGCACCCGCCCCCCGGTCGTGGTTCGAGGAAGGGTCACATTTCATTGGTCTGACGCCGGCGGAGTCACGGTTGAAAGCCTCGCCGATCATCGCCCCATGATCCGGCGCCGCATCTGAACAGCGGATGCCGCACTAGCAAGTCGCGCCACCCTCATCCCCTGAGGGCGCGCAAGGCCGCGATGGATGTCAGGGACAGCATGAGGCTCAGGCCGATCAACGCCCAAAAGCCGGGCCCTTCCAACAGCAATGCGCCAATCATCGGCGCAAACGCATTGATGACCATGGCGGGCACCTGAATGCGCCCGGCGTTGGCGCCATAATCCTCTGGGCCCAGCATATCGGCAATCAGCACGGGCCGCAGGATGGTCATGATACCGAAGGCACCGCCCTGAACCAGCACATAGGCAACCACCAGGCCCACACCCGCACCCGACAGCGCGAGGAAACAGGTCGCCAGCGCCATGGCCGACAGGGTGAACAAGGTGGCGCGGGCATTGCTGATCCGGGTCTCGGCCTGCATCAGCGCAAAGCGACCCGCCACCTGCGCCGGGCCCATCACGGCCACGGCAAAGACCGCAAGCTCATGGGAATAGCCGCGTTCGACAAGCACGGGAATCAGCAGATGCGCGATCATCCAGTGGCTGAGACTTGAGAAGGAAAACAATATCGCCAACAACCACAGCCGCCGCGAGCGGCTTCCTCCGCCAATCGGCGCAGCAGGTTGCAGGACGGGTGGCGGCGCTCCGGCACGCACCTGACGGGTGCCCCACCAGTTCAGCGGCACGACGGCAAAGGCCATGATCGCTGCCGCCGTCAGCAACGCAACGCGCCAGCCAAGACCCTGCGCAAGCGACGTATAGGCCGGGATGGACACGGTGCTGGCGAATCCCGCGACAAGCGTCACACGAATGATCGCGCGGCGGGCATCGGGACCGAGGCGGCGGATCAGAAAGGCGAAACAGACCTCGTACTGGCTGGACAGTTGTCCGATGCCCAACAGCATCCAAACCAGAACCCATTGCACCGGCGTCTGCACCTGCGACAACAGCACCAGCGCCACCACCCCGACCAGCGTACCGCCGACCATCAACTCCGGTCCGCGGCCCCGATCGACGATCCGGCCGATCAGCGGCGCAAAGGCGGCCCCGACCAACAGCGCCAGCATGGGCCCTAGCGCCAGAGTTGATTTCGCCCAGCCAAGATCCTGATGCCAGAACAGTACCAACCCCGCGAACAGAAAGAACTGGCAGGCAAAGCCCAGCATCTGCCCCGCAGCCAACGCCCAGACAGCAGGGCCGCGCGACAGGGCCTCGGTCGGACTCATGGTCTAGAGCCGGTAGAGGTCACGGAACTTCGTCTCCAGATACTCCAGCAACGGAGCTTCCTCTGGGACAAAGCCACAGGCATGTTCCACCGTCGCGCGGGGTTCGCGCAAAGCGCCATGGCGCTGCAACCGATCCTTCATCCAGCCAGTGGCTGCGGAGGTATCGCCTTGCGACAATGCCCCGTCGAGATCCGGCAGATCCGCCCGCAAGGCTTGCGTCAGGCAGCCCGCGTAAAGATTGCCCAGCGCGTAGGTGGGAAAGTACCCGAACAGCCCCACCGACCAATGGACATCCTGCAACATGCCATTTGCGGGGCGGTCAACAACAGTGCCGAAATCTGCCAGGAAACGGTCGTTCCATGCCGTCTCCAGATCGCTCGCCAGCAGATCGCCTGCGATCAATGCGCGCTCCAGATCAAAGCGCATCATGATGTGCAGATTGTAGTGAACTTCATCCGCCTCGGTACGGATAAAGCCGGGCTGCACCCGATTCACCGCCGCGTAGAACGCCTCCTCGTCCGGCAAATTCAGCGCCAGCCCTTCGGCCCGCATCCTGCGGAACAGCCATCCGGTAAACGCGCGGCTGCGACCCAACTGGTTTTCGTAGGATCGGCTCTGGCTTTCATGCACGCCCATAGACGCCCCGCGCCCCAGTGGCGTCAGCAGATAGGACTGGTCGATATTCTGTTCATAAGCCGCGTGCCCCACCTCGTGGATGGTCGAATAGAAGCAGTTGAACGGATCGGTCTCCTGCACGCGCGTTGTGATACGCACGTCATTGCCGGATCCGCTCGAGAACGGATGCACCGCCAGATCCAGCCGCCCGCGCGTCCAGTCATAGCCAAAAGCGGTTGCCAGATCGCGCGCGACCCGCATCTGGGCCTCGACCGGGAATTCACCCTTCAGCGGCTCTGGCACTGGTGCGTCCAGAACCTGTTCGCGCAATGCGACCAGACGGGGCCGCATCCTGCCAAAGACGCCCGCGATCCATTCGGCCGTGGCGCCCGGTTCGTAATCGTCCAGCAACGCATCATAGGCATCGGCATTGGTGCCCTGCGACAGCGCCGCCGCCTCCTCGCGCTTGAGCGCGATCACCTGCGACAAGTTTGGCAGGAAATGCGCAACCTCGTCCCGCGCCCGCGCCTCGGCCCATATGCCTTGCGACAGGCTGGTCAGCCGTGCCAGTTCCTGCGCCAGACGCGCAGGTATCTTGGTCGCCCGCTCGAATTCCCGGCGGATGTGGCGCAACTGGGCCGCTTCGATCTCGTCCGACGGGGTTGCGCCTGCCAGCCAATCCCCCACACGCGGATCAGTGCGACGGGCGTGCAGGACACCTTCCAGCGCGCTGGTTTCCTCTGCTCTCTGATCGGCAGAGCCCCGCGCCATCATCGTTTCCTGATCCCAGCCAAGACGACCGGCAATCTGGGCCAACGCCTCGGTTTCGCGCTGGTACGCCATAAGATCGGAATAGCTCATGCTGTACCCTTTCGGATCGACCCGGCCACGGGGTATTGCGCCAGATGGCGGGCGCGCAGAATCAGTACCCACAGGATCACCGCACCGACCTGATGGGTCAGCGCCACATGCAGATGCGCAGCCGTGAGAACGGCAGCAATGCCCAGCACCACCTGCCCAAACAACATGACCGCCACCCAATCATAGGCACGGCGCGTCGCGACATGCGGGGATTTGCGGCCCCTGTTCCACACGACAAGGCCGAACACAAACAACAGATAGCCCGACATCCGGTGCAGAAACTGAACCATCCCCTCGTTCTCGAAGAACGCGCGCCACACCTGCCCGCCGTCAGGAACGTAAAGCGCGTTCGACGGGAAGAACTCGCCATTCATGTCGGGCCATGTGGGAAAGGCGCGGCCGGCGTCGATTCCCGCAACCAGAGCCCCCAGCAGGATCTGTAGGAAGGCAAAATGCACAAGGCCGGTTGTGATGGAGAACAATCGCCCCTCGCGTCCCCGGCGTGCCTGCATAAGGTCGGCCTCGGACCGCCCCAATAGCAGCACATACCACGCGATGAAGCCAAGTATGACAAAGGCCAGCCCCAGATGGACTGCCAGCCGATACGACGCGACGCGCACCATTTCGCCCGTCAGACCACTGGACACCATCCACCATCCGATAGCGCCTTGCAGGCCACCCAGCGCGCCGATCCAGATTAGGCGCCCGGTCCAGCCGGGGGGTATCCGCCTGGACAGCCAGAAATACAGCAGGCCGACACCCCAGACGAGACCGATCAGGCGGCCCAGTTGCCGATGCCCCCATTCCCACCAGTAAATGGTCTTGAAGTCGGACAGCGACATGCCCTTGTTGACCAGTTCGTATTGCGGGATCAGACGGTACTTGTCGAACTCTTGCTGCCAATGCGCCTCTGACATGGGTGGCAGGGCGCCGGTCACGGGCCGCCATTCCGTAATGGAAAGCCCCGAGTCGGTCAGCCGTGTGGCTCCGCCCACCGCAATCATGGCCATGACCATCAGGAACAGCGCCACAAGCCACACCCGCACCGCACCACGCGAGCCCTTTGGCGCCTGGTCGATCATGCCGCCACCTGTCGGCACGGCAGAACGATTGCCCTGAACTTCCTCGAAGATGCTGCGTGGCTTGGCCATGATGCGCTCCCTTGCTGGCCGCCAAACTATGCGCGGCGGCAGGGGTGTGCAAGGCACGGTGCGCGGGCGGGTCCGGGTGGCCCCGCGATGCTCTGACCACTGGGGGGCGGCGCTGAAAAGGCCGGCCTCCCAATCAGTTGCCAAGCTTGGCGTGCACCTCGTCCAGATCGACCTCTCCCAATGGGAACTTGTTGTCGGGGTTGTCGAAATCGTATCGGAACAACTGAAAATCCTTGCGATATATCTCCCACATGAGATGCCGGGACAGATCGTCGAAATAGGCACTGACCGGATGGGCGCGCTTTGGTCCGTGGCCTTCGGATTCGTTGAACCGGGGAATCTGCGCCAGGTCCACCTTCACCGGGGTCTCGATCGCGTCCAGAACCCTCTGCATCCCGTCGTTGAAGCGTTCGGTGAAAAAGATCTGGTTATACCGCCCGCCATTCACGATGAAGGTCGAGATATGCCCCGACATGGCCGACCAGTGGATATCCGGGTCCATCGGCTTTCGAAAGCGGATGGTGTCGCGCGCGAACAGCAAGAAGCGGCGGAAGCTGGCGATCTGGTCGAACTCCTGCTTGCCATCCTCACCGCCCACCTCGATGCCATATTTCTGGATCAGAAGCGGCACCAGATTTCCACGATACCGCTTTCCGTTTCGCTGGATGCCGCAGATCTTGTCGAAGAAGCTGGACAGGATGCGCGCATAGGGGTTGCGCACGCAGGTGAAGGCAAGGATCTGCTGTTCCTTTACCGCGCGGGAGATGATGGGCTGGCTGCTCTCCATTGCCCATTTGTGCATGTCGCCGGTCGCATCATGGATGTCGCCATCAAAGAAGCGGCCATGATCGGAATAGAACATGATCTGGCCAATGGTCGAGCAGGCACACTTGGGTACCACGCGATAGACTACGCTTTCACTCTCGGTCATCCAGGTTCCGGGGAATCCCATGTCTGCTGCCTCTTGTCTGTACGTGCCGCCCTTTGCGCCACACCATGCTGCCGATGTAAACTCGGTCTTTCCAAGCCCTGCGCTAGACCAGTAAAGAATGATCGTGGCACGGTGAAGGCATACAGTTTCTGAAATGGCGAAAATCGCGTACATCCTTCTGTGCCACAAGGATCCCGAGGGGATCATCGCCCAGGCAGAGCGCCTGACGGCCGCTGGCGACTATATGGCCATCCATTTCGACGGAAATGCCAGAAAGGCGGACTTCGACCGCATCCGCACGGCGCTGGCCGACAATCCGTCTGTTGTCTTTGCCAAACGACGCATCCGGTGCGGATGGGGCGAATGGTCCCTGGTCGAAGCCACGCTTCAGGCCGTGCGCGCCGCAGTGGACGCATTTCCGCGCGCCACGCATTTCTACATGCTGTCGGGTGACTGCATGTGCATCAAATCGGCAAGCTACGCCCATGACTTTCTGGATCGCGACGATGTCGATTACATCGAGAGTTTCGATTTCTTCGCCTCGGACTGGATCAAGACCGGCATCAAGGAAGAGCGGCTGATCTATCGCCACTGGTTCAACGAGCGGCGGAACAAGGGCTGGTTCTATCGCTCGCTCGACTGGCAGCGCAGGCTTGGGCTGTCGCGCCGGATACCGTCGGATCTGGAAATGATGATCGGCAGTCAATGGTGGTGCCTGCGCCGCCGCACCATCGAGTGGGTGCTGGAGTTCTGCGATCGCCGCCCCGATGTCATGCGGTTTTTCCGGACCAGCTGGATCCCGGACGAGACATTCTTCCAGACACTTGTCCGCCATGTCGTACCGGAGTCACAGATCCGCACCCGGACGCTGACCTTTCTGATGTTCACCGATTATGGAATGCCGGTGACGTTCTACAAGGATCACTATGACCTTCTGCTGGCGCAGGACTATCTGTTCGCCCGCAAGATCTCGCCCGATGCAGGCGAGTTGAAGCTGAAGCTGGGCGAGCTTTATACCGATACGGACCGGCGCTTTCACATCTCGAACGAGGGGCGCAGCCTGTTCCACTTCCTCACCGGGCGCGGAAGGATCGGCCGACGGTTCGCCCCGCGTTTCTGGGAGACCGGCACCAGCCTTGGCCGCGAGCGCACGCTGATGATCGTCACCTGCAAGAAATGGCACGTCGCCAAGCGGCTGGTGGACAGGATAGGCGCGACGACGGGGATTCCAGTGGTGCATTATCTGTTCAGCGAGTCAGGATGCGAACTGCCCGATATGGGGGGCATCCAGACCACACTGGAAAAACGGACCCGCCATCGGCGCGCGCTGGTTCGGATGCTGTTCGACATCCGGCAAGCCGACCGTCTGGTGATCTGCATCGACCCGACCAACATCGACCTGATCCAGGATTTTTACGCCGACAAATCGAATGTCCGCCTGTTGGAAGTCGAATGCCGGTTCACGGACGAATACTTGCTGGGCCATGCCCGTCGGGTCGGCCTGGCAGGCGATCAGACGCCGCAGGATGTGCTGGACCGGCTGTTGCCCACGATCCGCTATGACATGCGCTTTGAATCGGATCGGCTGCGCGACGCCGATCTTGCCGATTTCCACCGGATCCGTGAAACCGCCTCGGCAGAGGAGAATGCCTTGCCCATGGCCCGTTTCCTTGGCATTCCAGTCGAAACGGCGCGCGAGATCGTGTCAACCGACTATCTTTTCAAGGACTGACCCTGCGGAGAGACCGATGGCCTATGCCTACGATACGAACAACATCTTTGCGCGCATCCTGCGTGGCGAAATTCCCTGCAACAAGGTGACGGAAACGACGCATACGCTTGCATTTCACGACATCGCGCCTCAAGCGCCCGTGCATGTGCTGGTCATTCCCAAGGGCGCCTATGTCAACGCGGACCATTTCGCGCTGGAGGCGTCAGAGGCGGAAATCGTGGATTTCACCCGCACCATCGGCCAGATCTGCAAAGAGATGGACCTGTGCCCCGGCGACAGTGGCCAAGGCTATCGCCTGATCGCCAACACCGGCGAGGCGGGCGTGCAGGAAGTGCCGCATCTGCATGTTCATATCCTCGGCGGGCGGGTTCTGGGCCGGATGCTTCAGAAGGCCAGTTGAACATGCGCGGCGCCGCCCGCGCTATGCCACCGGCACCGCGCCGGTGGCAACCACCTCTTCGGTCGTGATCCGGCACCCCAACCCCAGCAGCATCACCCCGGCCTGCCGCGCCTTGGCAAAGGCATCAGCATAGGTCGGGTCGATGTCGGCGGCGATACGGATCCGGTCGCAATCGTCGCGCGCCAGCAGATAGATCATGGCCGCATGATCACCGCGCTGCACCACATTTGTCAGCGCCCGCAAATGCCTTGCGCCCCGGTCGGTTCGGGTATCGGGAAATTCGGCCCAACCGTCACGGGCAAGCGTCACGCTCTTGACCTCGACCCATATGCGGCCTGCGGCGCCGTCCAGCAGGAAATCCACGCGGCTTTCACCGTCGATCCGCACTTCGGGCCGGACCGTGTCATAGGCCGGTAGGCCCGGCACGGTCCGGGCCTCCAGCGCCTCGGCAACAACCCGGTTGGCGATGCCGGTGTCGATCACCGCCAGTCCACCCGGCAGTTCCGCCAGCTTCCACCCCCAGGCCAGCTTGGCCCCCGGCCTTGCAGGCGCCAGCCAGCAGGACATCCCCGGATCCGCCAATCCGGTCATGGCGCCGGGATTGGGGCAATGCGCTGTCACAACGCTGCCATCGGGCATCTGCATATCCGCAAGAAACCGCTTGTAGCGCAGATTCAACCGAGACGAGAAAAGAGGGGTAGGAAACCGCATGAACCCGGCCTATACCCAAAATATATCTCCCTTCAAGGAGGCCAAAATGGCAAATCCTACCGCCGCCGTGCTGGTGATAGGCGACGAGATCCTTTCTGGACGCACCCGCGATTCCAACATGCACCTTCTGTCAGGCGAGTTGACGCGGCATGGCATCCGCCTGATGGAGGCACGGGTCGTTGCGGATGACCAGCCCGCCATTATCGAGGCAGTGAATGCCCTGCGCAGACAGTGGGATCATGTCTTCACCAGCGGAGGCATCGGCCCGACCCATGACGACATCACCGCTGACGCAGTTGCCGGTGCCTTTGGCGTTGGCATCGGCATCCGCGACGATGCCCGTGCGATCCTTGCCGCGCATTACGAACGTTCCGGGCTGGAGTTCAACGCGGCCCGCCAGCGGATGGCCCGCATCCCCGATGGTGCCACGCTGATCGAAAACCCGATTTCTGCTGCGCCCGGATTCACCATCGGAAACGTCCATGTGATGGCCGGAGTCCCCACGATTTTTGCTGCTATGGTCGCCAGTGTGCTGCCCACACTGACAGGAGGGGCACCGCTGCTCAGCCAGTCGCTGCAAGTCAACCGCGGCGAAGGCGAAGTGGCAGATGCCTTTGGCGCACTCGCTGCGGAATTTCCCGACCTTTCGATGGGCAGCTATCCGTTCATCCGCAATGGTGCGCACGGCACCAATCTGGTGATCCGAGGCACAGATGGCGCGCAACTCGACGCAGCCATGCAAAAGCTGGTTGCGCTGTTCGGACGCCCACAATGATGTTGTCGTCCGGTCTGATCATTCCCCCGCCTATGCCCCGGCTGCTGACCGCGGTAGACAGAACCTGGCCTGCCGCCGCAGTGCATCGGGTGGGGCCTTGGCTGGTGCGCGAGGGGCGTGGCGGTGGAAAGCGGGTTTCAGCCGCCACTGCCGAAGATCCGGTGACAGAGCGTGACATCCCGCTGGCCGAGGCCGCCCACCGCGATCTGGGTCAGACGCCGTTGTTCTGGATCCGGCCAGGGGATGAGGAACTGGACGCGATGCTGGCCGCGCGCGGCTACAAGGTGGTGGATCCGGTGCACATCCGCGCCGCCCCGGTCAGCGCGTTTCCAGAGCCAGAGCTGATGTTCAGCTTTCCGCACTGGCCACCATTGGCCATGGCACAGGATATCTGGACCGATACCGGCATCGGCCCCGAACGCCAGGCGGTGATGATGCGCGCATGTGGGCCTTCGACCTGCTTCATCGCCCGCAGCCCCGAACATGTGGATCGCGCGGCCGGAACCGCCTTTGCCGCCATCGACGACGACATTGCGATGATTCACGCGGTCGAGGTCTTGCCAAAGCAACGTCGGCAGGGTTCCGCGCACAATATGCTGCGCTCTGCCGCTTGGTGGGCACAACAAAATGGGGCAGAATGGCTGGCCTTGGCCGTGACACAGGCCAACGAGGGCGCGGCGCGTCTCTATACTTCCTTGAACATGGGCGTTGTGGGACAGTACCATTACAGAAGCGCCTGACCCAACGGCGAGCGGTAATGATTCAGTGTCCACGTCCTGTGCGCCGCAACCTGCGGTGCCTTGTGTCCGCGATGTTGGTGCTGCCTGTTATTTCTGGCGCGGCACAGGCAGTGGTCACGGCCTTTCCACCCGGAACAGAACAAACCGCTTTGCGGGTCGAACGCCTTGGCAGCTATGGCCTGCCCATCGGCCCTTGGTCGGAGGGGAGCATGTTGACCCGACCGATCGAGGGCCGGGTAGAGCAAACCGCATGGCGCATTCCCGCACCCGATCTGGGAACGCTGGAACTGCTGACACCTCTCCGCACCGCGCTGGAGGCAGATGGCTGGCGCCTGGTGTTCGAATGCGAAACGGTCGTCTGCGGAGGCTTTGACTTTCGCTATTCTACCCAGGTGCTGCCAGAACCCGGAATGCATGTCGATCTTGGGGACTTCCGCTTTCTCTCCGCCCGAAAAAGCACAGGGGCAACAGAGGAACATGTGACCCTTCTGGTCAGCAGATCGACCGGCGCCGGGGCGGGCTATGTCCAGATGATCCACATCGGCCCCGCAGAAAGCGCATCCGCTGCCGAACCCGTCACGCCCTCACCCGCGTTGAAACCGGATGCCCCCGCCATTGCGCCGGGCACCGGGAATGATGTCTGGATGGCGCTCGAAAGCAGCTCTGTGGTGCTTGAGGGGCTGGAATTCGCCATTGGCGCCGCCGACACCGCCCGCGGTGCGGACAATGTGCTGAAAGATCTGGCCGACTATCTTGCGACGCACCAGAACCGCACATTGGCGCTGGTCGGCCATACGGATTCGCTGGGCGCCCCGGAAACCAACCTTGCCTTGTCCAGGCGCCGGGCCGAAGCCGTGCGCAACCGGCTGATTCGGGATCATGGCGTTGCCGCAAGCCGGGTTGTTGCCCTGGGTGCCGGGCTTATGGCGCCGCGCGACACCAACCTGACCGAGGAGGGCCGCGCCAGAAACAGGCGGGTCGAAGCCATATTGACCTCGACCCGTTGAAGTTGTCTTGACGCACCTTTTACACGACGCCTCGCCCCCCGACGCCCAGGGATACCCTCACCAGCTGTCAGGCCCCTTGTCCGCGTAATTGCGCACGAGAAAGTCGATGAACGCGCGCACTTTCGGCTGCGTGAAACGTCCGGGCGGATACACTGCATAGATGCCCATCGTTTCGGCAGGCAAGCCGGGCACGGCCTCTTCGACCAGCCCCTGCCGCATTGCATCCGCATAAAGGAATGACGGCAGATAGGCGATTCCCAGCCCGGAAATCGCCGCATGTAGCAACGATTGCCCATCGTTCACGGTCAACCAGCCGTTCGAGCGGACCTGACGCTTTTCCCCCGACGGCGCGGTGATCTTCCAGACATTTCCATTCGCCTGGCTGGAGTAATGCAGCAGCTTGTGATCGTTCAGATCGTCAATCTTCATTGGACGACCATATTTCTGAAAGTAGGACGGCGCCCCGATCATCCGCTTGGACGTATCGCACAGCTTGCGCGCACGCAGGGTACTGTCCTCCAACTCTCCAACGCGAATGGCCATGTCGAACCCTTCGGAGATCAGTTCGACATAGCGGTTGTTCAAGACCATGTTCACGGTGATGTCGGGATATTCCTGCAAGAACCCCCCAAGGACCGGAGACAAGTGATTCACGCCGAAATCGGTGGCAACGGAAATGCGCAGCAACCCGGATGGCGCCGATTGCATCGAAGTCACGAGCGCATCGGCCTCGCCTGCATCATTCAGCACGCGACGGGCACGATCATAATAGGCCAACCCGATCTCTGTCGGAGAGACGCGACGGGTCGTCCTGTTCAGCAGACGGGCGCCCAATCGGGCCTCAAGTGCCGAGACATGCTTGGAAACCGCCGATTTGGAGATGCCCATCTTCTTCGCCGCGTCGGTGAAGCCGCCCTGATCCACAACCGTGGCGAAGGCTTCCATTTCGGTCAGTCTGTCCATTGTCGTCCCCATGCGGATAGTCCGGGTGATCCACAGGTATTGACGCCCAAATGGGGCGGGATTGGGGAAAGCGCGCGACAAGTCCGGGGTATTCCAGAGGTATCGTTGATCGCATGGAACCGATCAAACGCCGTCAGAGCACAGACAGCCCCGCCGGATTCGTCAGAGACGGGGTCGTCAGGCACATTTCGAATGCCCGCAATCGGCGCAGGTCATGCAGCCTTCGACCATCTTCATCGCATAGCTGCCACAGGACGGACAGGCCGGCCCACGCGGACGATCCCCGACGCGAAGCACCTCGGCCTTCGGATCGGATTTCAGCCCCATGCCTTCACCGCCGATGAACCCGATGGAAATGAGATGTCGTTCGATCACACCGCCGATGGCCGCCAGGATCGACGGAATATACCGCCCCTCCATCCAGGCGCCACCGCGTGGATCGAACACAGCTTTCAGTTCCTCGACCACAAAGGAAATATCGCCACCACGCCGGAATACCGCACTGATCATTCGGGTCAGCGCCACAGTCCAGGCGAAATGCTCCATGTTCTTCGAGTTGATGAATACTTCGAAAGGCCGTCGATGCCCGGCAATGACAATGTCGTTAATCGTGATGTACAGCGCATGTTCGCTGTCGGGCCACTTGAGCTTGTACGTGGCGCCTTCCAATGCTGCGGGCCTGTCCAGCGGTTCGGACAGATAGACCACCTCTGCGCCGGACGGCGGGGCATCCGCGGGTACGGTGTCGCTGCGTTCCGAAACGGTCAACACCGATCCCGTCACATCATTGGGGCGATAGGTCGTACAGCCTTTGCAGCCCATATCCCAAGCCGCCAGATAGACATCCTTGAATTCCTCGAAGGAAATGTCCTCCGGGCAGTTGATCGTTTTCGAAATCGAAGAATCCACCCAAGTCTGGGCCGCCGCCTGCATCCTGACATGATCCATCGGCGGCAATGTCTGGGCATTGACGAAATACTCCGGCAAGGGCGCGTCGCCATGCATCTGACGCCACAGGGTGACCGCGTAATCCGCCACATCTTCCTCGGTGCGCGATCCGTCCGGTTGCAGCACCTTGCGGGTATAAGCATAGGCAAAGACCGGCTCGATCCCCGATGAGACATTGCCCGCAAACAGGCTGATCGTTCCGGTTGGCGCGACGCTGGTCAGATGGCTGTTGCGGATCCCATGGGCGCGGATGGCCTGTCGTACATCCTCGTCCATCCGGACCATATTGCCCGACGCAAGATAGCCTTCGGCATCAAACAGCGGAAACGGCCCCTTTTCCTTGGCCAGATCCACCGAGGCGAGATAGGCCGCCCGCGCAATGGCCTTCATCCAGCAGGCGGTCTGTTCTGCCGCCGCATCGGACCCATAGCGCAACCCAAGCATCAGCAGCGCATCGGCAAGCCCGGTCACACCCAGCCCGATGCGCCGCTTCGCCTGTGCCTCGGCCGCTTGCTGAGGCAGGGGGAAACGGCTGGCATCGACCACATTGTCCATCATCCGCACGGCGACCCGAACCAGATCGTCCAGCGCAGCAGGGTCAAGTTCGGCCTGCGGACCAAACGGGTCCGTGACCAGTCTTGCAAGGTTGACCGATCCCAGCAGACAGGCGCCATAGGGGGGCAGCGGCTGCTCGCCACAGGGATTGGTCGCCGAGATGGTCTCAACATAGTTCAGGTTGTTGGCCTGGTTGATCCGGTCGATGAAGATCACCCCAGGCTCGGCATAGTCATAGGTCGCCCGCATGATGCGATTCCACAGGTCCAGCGCCGGCACCGTCTTGTAGACCTTGCCGCCGAACCGCAGGTCCCAGGGCCCATCGGCCTTGACCGCCGCCATGAATTCATCCGTGACCAGAACCGACAGGTTGAACATCCGCAGTCGCGCGCTGTCTTGCTTGGCGGTGATGAACGCTTCGATGTCCGGGTGATCGCAGCGCATGGTGGCCATCATCGCGCCACGGCGGCTGCCGGCGGACATGATCGTGCGGCACATCGCATCCCAGACATCCATGAACGACAGCGGCCCCGAGGCGTCAGCGGAGACGCCTTTCACCTCGGCACCTTGCGGGCGGATCGTCGAAAAATCATAGCCGATTCCGCCGCCTTGCTGCATGGTCAGGGCCGCTTCCTTGAGCATGTCGAAGATGCCGGACATGCTGTCTGGGATCGTGCCCATGACGAAACAGTTGAACAAGGTCACGGCCCTGCCCGTGCCCGCCCCCGCAACGATGCGACCCGCTGGCAGATAGCGGAAATCCTCCAGCGCCGCATAGAAGCGGTCTTCCCAGACGTCTGGCTGTTTCTCGACAGAGGCCAGCGCCCGCGCGATCCGCCGCCAGGTGTCTTCGATCGTGCCGTCGACAGGTGTGCCGTCAGCCTCCTTCAGCCGGTACTTCATATCCCAAATCTGTGCGGCGATAGGGGCGGCGAAACGGCTCATGTCAGTCCTTCCGGGCACGGGGACGGTGCACCCAAAGATAGGCCCGACGGCCAGAGCCGGTCAACAGGCGGGCCACCCACCACGCGCAACTGCGCCGGAACCCGCAGAAGGCGAGCCCAATCCAGCCCCGCCAAGCGGCGCGGCACGATCCGCCCATGGCACGCGCGTCATTGACAATTCCATGATCTGTTTGAAAAATCCCGGAACCCGCTGGATATGGCCATTTTCGACATGCACAGGTTCCGCCTTCGCGTCTACTACGAAGATACCGATCTTGCCGGGATCGTATACTATGCGAATTACCTGCGGTTCATCGAACGCGCCCGCACGGAATGGGTCCGTGAACTGGGCGTGGATCAGGGCCGCCTTCTGGCCGAAGAGGGGGTCGTCTTTGCGGTTCGACGCGTCGAAGCAGAGTATCTGAAACCTGCCCGCTTTGACGATCAACTGGAGGTGCGCACCGCGCTGGGAGGACTGACCGGCGCGCGGATTGACCTGCGGCAAGACATATGGCGCGGCGAAACCTGCCTGTTTTCCGCCAATGTCGGACTGGTCGCCCTGCGCGAAGATGGCAGACCCGCGCGCATTCCCGCGGCGATCCGCGCGGCCATGGCAGGCCAGGACTAGATCAACAGCGCCCCTTCGAACCGCAGCAAGGCCGCCTTGGTCTCGACCCCGCCGGGGGCCGAGAAACCGCCAAAGCCATGCGTCCCCACGACCCGGTGGCATGGGATCAGGATGGGCAGCGGATTCGCCCCACAGGCCTGACCCACCGCTTGCGGCGGCGCCCCCACCGCCGTGGCGATCTGACCATAGGTCCGGGTTTCCCCATGCGGTATTGCGGCCATCGCCCGCCGCACCCGCGCATTCAACCCGTCACCCCAGTCAAATGGCAGATCGAACCCACCCCGGTCGCCCGCGAAATAGGCGGCAAGCTGGCGCGCGGCCTCGTTCAGCAGGGGCGAAGGCTCTGATCCCGCGTCCCGCCATTCCAGACGCCGCAACACGCCATCGGAGTCCACGAGCGTCAGAGGGCCGAAGGGCGAAGGAATGGTCAGGTGTGGCATGTCGCAACTCAACCACGCGACGGCTTGCCGGGCAAGCCGGGGTGACGCGAATGCACAGGATCCGGGACATGCCAAGGCCCGCGAGGGTTCCCCCGCAGGCCCTGGACAACGATCTGATCGTTCGCCGTCAGCCGCCCAGAACCGTATTGCAGCGCGCGCAGGTGCTGGCATGGGCGTGGCTGCCGACATCAGGCAGAATCTGCCAGCAACGTTCGCATTTCTCGCCCTCGGCCCGTTCAAAGACCACCGCCACCCCTGGCACTTCGGGCAGCCGGAACGCCTCGGGCGGTTCGGGATCGGCGGTCAGCGAAATGGCCGATACGATACAGACCTCTGCCATGTTCACGCCCTGGAGTGCCGCCATCAAGGCCGGATCGGTGACATGAACCACGGGCGCTGCCTCCAGCGACGAACCGATGACCTTTGCCGTGCGCTGCACTTCCAGCGCCGCGGTCACGGCGCGACGCACCTGACGAATACGGACCCATTTGGCCGCCAGCGGCCCGTCCAGCCATTCGGCAGGCGTTTCGGGGATGTCTTCCAGATGGACCGACGAACGGTCGCCCGGATACCGCTCCAGCCAGACTTCTTCCATGGTAAAGACCAGCACGGGGGCCAGCCATGTCACCAGGCGGTGGAACACCAGATCCAGCACCGTCCGCGCGACACGGCGGCGGGTCGACTCCGGCCCATCGCAATAGAGCGTGTCCTTGATGACGTCGAAATAGACCGACGACAGATCCGTTGTGCAGAACGCGAACAGCTTTTGGAACACGCCTTGGAAATCATAGGCCGCATAGCCCGCGCGCACCTCGGAATCCAGTTCGGCCAGCCGGTGCAGAACCCAGCGTTCCATCTCGGGCATGTCAGCGACGGCGACTTTCTCTGCCTCGGAAAAGCCCTTCAGCGCCCCCAGCATGAAGCGCAGCGTGTTGCGCAGGCGGCGGTAGCTGTCGGCAACGCCTTTCAGGATCTCTTTCCCGATCCGCAGGTCGATGGTGTAATCCGACTGCGCCACCCACAGCCGCAGGATATCGGCGCCGTAGTCCTTGATCACCTCTTGCGGCGCCACGGTGTTGCCAAGCGACTTGGACATCTTCATGCCCTTTTCGTCCAGCGTGAAACCGTGGGTCAGCACACCACGATAAGGCGCGCGGCCCTTGGTGCCGCAGGCTTGCAGCATGGAGGAATGGAACCAGCCGCGGTGCTGGTCGGTGCCCTCCAGGTAGAGGTCGGCCAGACCATCCGCCGTGCCATCCACCCGGTCGCGCAGCACGAAGGCATGGGTCGATCCGCTGTCGAACCACACGTCCAGCACGTCATAGACCTGATCATAGGCAGCCGGATCGACGATGCCGTCCAGCACCTTTTCCTTGAACCCCTCGACATACCAGACATCGGCGCCCTCGGCTTCGAAGGCGGCGGCGATGCGGGCATTGACCTCGGGGTTGCGCAGCAGGAAGTCGGCGTCGGTCGGTTTCGCGCCCTTCTTGACAAAGCAGGTCAGCGGCACACCCCAGGCGCGCTGGCGGCTCAGCACCCAGTCGGGCCGCGCCTCGATCATCGAATGCAGGCGGTTGCGGCCCGTGACAGGGGTCCACTGCACCAACTGGTTGATCGAGGTCAGCGCGCGTTGGCGGATCGTCTGGCCATAGGTGGTCATGCCGTCGTCCAGCGGCGTGTCGATGGCGACAAACCACTGCGGCGTGTTGCGATAGATCACCGGCGCCTTGGACCGCCACGAATGCGGGTAGCTGTGTTTCAGCTTGCCCTTGGCCAGCAACGCACCCGCATAGGCCAGTTGCTTGATAACCGACACGTTCGCCGGGCCCTCTTTCCCCTCGGGCGTCAGGATGGCCTGACCGCCAAAGATCGGCAGATCGGCGCGATAGCTGCCATCAGGTTCGACGTTGTAGGTCATCGGCAGGCCGAACTTCTGGCCAAGCTGATAGTCGTCATCGCCATGGCTGGGGGCAGTATGGACAAAGCCGGTGCCCGCGTCGTCGGTGACATGGTCGCCGGGCAGCATGGGGACCGGGTAGTCCCACTCGCCGTTGCCGCCTTCGATGCCATGGAAGGGGTGTTGAAGCACCAATGCGCGCAGTTCCTCGGCCGTGACGCCGCGCAGGCGGGCGTGGCGGGCGACCTTGGCCTGGGCCAACACCCCTTCTGCCAGCGCATCGGCCAGAAGCAGTGTCTCTCCCACCTTGGCGGTGGAGTTTTCCAAAACATCTTCAACCTGATACAGGCCGTAGCTCAGAACCGGGTTGAAGGCGACAGCGCGGTTCTGGGGAATGGTCCAAGGCGTGGTCGTCCAGATCAGGACAGCGGCGTCCAGCAGATCGGGTGCCAGGCAGGCATCCTTACCGCGGAAATCGTCCGATGTATCGACCCGGAACCGCACCCAGATCTGATGGCTGGTATGATCGTGATACTCCACTTCCGCCTCGGCCAGCGCGGTCTTTTCGACCGGCGACCACATCACGGGCTTGGACCCCTGATAGAGCGAGCCGTTCATCACGAACTTCATGAATTCCTCGGCAATCACCGCCTCGGCGTGGTAGGCCATCGTCAGATAGGGATCGGCCCAGTTGCCGGTCACGCCAAGGCGCTTGAATTCCTCGCGCTGGACATCGGCCCAGCCTTCGGCAAAGCGGCGGCATTCCTGGCGGAAGTCGACGACATTCACCTCGTCCTTGTTCAGGCCCTTGGCACGGTATTGCTCCTCGATCTTCCATTCGATGGGCAGGCCATGGCAATCCCAGCCGGGCACATAGCGGCTGTCGCGGCCCATCATCTGCTGGCTGCGGACGATGAAGTCCTTCAGCACCTTGTTCAGCGCGTGGCCGATATGCAGGTGGCCGTTGGCGTAAGGAGGGCCATCATGCAGCGTAAAGGGCGCGCGCGGGGTGCCTGCGGCAGCGGCCTGCGCGGCCTTGTCGCGCAGACGGTCATAGATGCCCATCTCTTCCCAGCGGGCCAGCCAGTCGGGCTCGCGCTGGGGCAGGCCGGCGCGCATGGGAAAGCCGGTTTCCGGCAGGAAGACGGTGGAGCGGTAGTCGGGGGTATCGGCGCACATCGGCGAAGATCCTTGAATGGCAGGTGGGGCGGCCCGTCATCGGGCCATGGCAAGACACCCGGCGCGCGAAAGGCTCAGCGCGCCGGGCCGCTAATTCGCGCAATCCGGCCCGGCCCCGCGCCACAGGGGGCCGCTGCGGCAAACACCGCGCGGCAGACCGGGCCGGAAGCAAGGGAATCCATCTGTGCCATCATCATTCTCGCGGGCGCACATTACCCATCAGGCGCCAAGGAGCAAGGTCAACCCGCGCCCCAGATAGAAAATGCCTATGACACTGACGATCCACCGCGTCCATTCGCGGAACCGCTGGTCGGTCAAGCGTTGCAAGAGGAGATAGCCCGCCTGGGTGCCCAGAATGGCAAACGGCGCCGCCACCAGCACCAGCCACCAATCCGCCCCGGTCATCGCCTGCACCAGACCGCCATAGAACACCACCTTGGCCAGATGCGATACGACCTGCGCCGCCGCCTTGGTTGCGATGATGCGCCGACGGTCTATCGCCGTGCGGATAAAGAAGATGTCGATCGACGGTCCGGCGACCCCGACGGCAAGGTTCAACCCGCCGCCAACGATCCCGCACAGCACGCCATGCAACGGGCGGCTTGCGTCCAGCGCCAGCCAGCGCCGGGGAATCCAGACAAGCAGGGGGGTCAGGCCGATCACGATGCAGACCGTCGCCAGATCGGGACGGTAGCGCAGCGCCAGCAGCAGCGCCGCAGCGATACCGATGCCGGCGCAGATATACCCAAGGCTGCGCCAGTCGATATAGGCACGCGAAAACCAGGCCCGCGCCCCATTGGCCACCGTCTGGACCGCCCCATGCACGGCGATGGCGGCAGCAACGGGCATCAGCGCCAGCAAGGCACCCAGCAGAACCAACCCACCCGCCATGCCAAACACACCGGACAGGACCGAGGTGGCAAAGACGATCAGGGCCAGAGCGACCGGGAACAGCACGCTCAGGCCACCGAAAGGAACTGGAAAGGCACACGGGACATTCGGCCAACATGCGCTGGGGCTGGGCAGGAGTGGTATACGCCCACGCCAGCACCCCGTCCAGCAACGGCGCCCGCCCGCTTAGATGCGGCCCGAGATGCGGCCCCGTGGCCCCACTACAACTGGCCGCGGGGGCTCGCCAGCGCATATCGGGCTTGTAGTCTGCCCCCGCTGCGCCCAAGTCTGGGAGGCCATGCCGGAGCCTGTCATGCCCGAAGCCCGCCGCCCGTTCATCGTAGAGCTGGACCGACCGACCCCCAGCCCCGCCGAAGCCCCGCCTGTGCCCGAACCTTCCGGCGCACCCCCTGCTGGCGCGGTGGAGCGGGCCTTGCGCGCACAGTCGCGGCCCAGTGGGGCACTGGCGCTGATGCTATGGGCGGGCGGGTTGTTCTTTTCGCTGGCGCTGGGGGTTGCTGCGCATGACTTCATCGCCGGCTTGCTGGCGCGCTCGTCCTTGCTGGGATGGCTGGCGCTGGGGCTGGCGGGGCTGGCGGGGCTGGCACTGCTCTGGATCGCCGGGCGGGAGTGGGCCGCCTGGCTGCGACTGGGCCGCATCGACGGAATGCGCGGGCGGGCGGAGGCGGCTGTTGCCGGGGCCGACCTGCCAGCCGCCCGCAAGGTCGTGGCCGAGGTCCGGGGGCTGTATTCGGGGCGCGAAGACATGGCCTGGGCGCTTGCGCGGCTCAAGGAACAGTCAGACGATATGCTGGACCCAGACGGGCTGATCCGGCTTGCGGAAACCGAACTTCTGGCCGCGCCCGACCAGGCTGCACGGCGCGAGGTCGAGGCCGCAGCACGGCGGGTGGCCACGGCGACGGCGTTGGTGCCGCTGGCATTGGTCGATGTTGCGGTGGCCCTGGCAGCCAACATGCGGATGATCCGGCGGATTGCCGAGATTTATGGCGGGCGCGCGGGCAGCTTTGGCAGTTGGCGGGTCTTGCGTCGGGTGTTCGGCCATCTGGTTGCAACAGGCGCCGTCGCAGTGGGCGACGACCTCATTTCCTCGGTGGCGGGGGGCGGGGTCTTGTCGAAACTGTCCCGCCGCTTTGGCGAAGGTGTGGTGAACGCCGCCCTGACGGCACGGGTTGGCATCGCCGCGATGGAAGTCTGCCGCCCGCTGCCCTTTGACGTCCTGCCCGAGCCGAAGGTCACCAACCTGTTGGGTCGGGCCCTTGCGGGATTTTTCGACTCCCGGCGGGCAGAAAGCTGACAGGCCCGGCCGGGTCAGCGCAGACCGATCTCTGCCAGTGCTGCGGCCAGGTCCGGTGGCAGGCTGTCATCGGTCTCCCGCGCTATTGGCAGGTCGCGCGGGCTTTCATCGACCGGCATATAGCGCCAACCCTGAAACGGCCGGCGGGCCGCAGGCTCGGTGCGGACCACCTGCGCATCAAGATGAATGGCGCAGCGCGGAATTCCATCGCTGCCCTGGACCTGCACAAGCTCCAGGATTTTCTGGCGCGCAAGGATCTGGCCCTTGAACACCCAGAACAGCGAGCCTTGCAGCACTTCGGCCTCTCGCTTGGGCCACATGCGCGTCACGTGGAACGTGCGGCCCGGCGGGTAGCGGTGGCGCTGGCTGTCCTGCCAGTCAAGCAGATCCTGCACCGTATCGGCACCAACGCAAAGCTTCACAAGATTGACAGCGCCGGGCATGGCATTCCCCCTTCATGGGCGCACCATCCTAAACCTGTGGATGGCAGGGACAAGGCCCCCGGTCACAGCCGAAGGACTGTCACTCCATGGTCCGGTTACATGCGGCATGTAGCAGGTGAAAACAGCGCCCCCAGACAAGGCGCGCGGCCGTTCTGAGAGCGTGGCAGATCGGCCGATCCCGGCGCAGCGTCGGCCCCGCAAGGGCGCGGCCTTGACGGGGGGGCCACGCACTGAAAAGAACGGCTGGCGCAACGCCTATCGAAAGGACGGCCGATGAAGTTCCGATTCCCCATCGTCATCATCGACGAGGACTTCCGATCCGAGAATACCTCGGGCCTTGGCATTCGCGCCCTGGCAGACGCCATCGAGCGCGAAGGCTTCGAGGTGCTGGGCGTGACCAGCTATGGCGATCTGTCGCAATTCGCCCAGCAGCAAAGCCGCGCCAGCGCCTTTGTGCTGTCCATCGACGACGAAGAGTTCAGCCCCGGCCCCGAACTTGACCCGGTGGTGGAAAAGCTGCGCGCCTTCATCGAAGAGGTGCGCTGGAAGAATGCCGAAGTCCCGATCTTTCTGCATGGCGAAACCAAGACCAGCCGCCACCTGCCCAACGACATCCTGCGCGAGCTGCACGGCTTCATCCACATGTTCGAGGATACGCCGGAATTTGTCGCCAAGCACATCATCCGCGAGGCCAAGGGCTATCTGGAGGGTATTCAGCCGCCGTTCTTCAAGGCCCTGCTGGACTATGCCGAGGACGGTTCCTATTCGTGGCACTGCCCTGGGCATTCCGGCGGCGTGGCATTTCTGAAAAGCCCGATCGGGCAGATGTATCACCAGTTCTATGGCGAGAACATGCTGCGGGCCGATGTGTGCAATTCGGTCGAGGAACTGGGTCAGTTGCTGGACCACAACGGCGCCATCGGCGCATCGGAACGCAACGCCGCGCGGATCTTCAACGCCGATCACTGCTTCTTTGTCACCAACGGCACCTCGACCAGCAACAAGATGGTCTGGCACCATACCGTGGCGCCGGGCGATGTTGTGGTGGTGGACCGCAACTGCCATAAATCCATCCTGCACTCGATCATCATGACCGGGGCGATCCCCGTCTTTCTGCGCCCGACACGGAACCATTGGGGCATCATCGGCCCCATCGCGCATTCCGAGTTCGAGCCAGAGGCAATCCGGGCCAAGATCCGCGCAAACCCGCTGTTGCAGCATGTCGATGCCGATTCCGTGCAGCCGCGTGTGATGACCCTGACCCAGTCGACCTATGACGGTGTTCTGTACAACACCGAAGAGATCAAGCGTATGCTGGATGGCTATGTCGCCAACCTGCACTTTGACGAGGCATGGCTGCCCCATGCCGCGTTTCACCCGTTCTATGGCACCTACCACGCCATGGGCCGCAAGCGTGGCCGGATGAAGCATTCCGTTACCTATGCGACGCAGTCCATCCACAAGCTGCTGGCCGGGATCAGCCAGGCCAGCCACGTTCTCGTACAGGATTCCGAAGAAACCAAGCTGGACCGGCATCTGTTCAACGAAGCCTACCTGATGCACACCTCGACCAGCCCGCAATATTCCATCATCGCATCCTGCGATGTGGCGGCGGCCATGATGGAACCGCCCGGCGGCACGGCATTGGTCGAGGAAAGCATTCTGGAAGCACTGGATTTCCGCCGTGCCATGCGCAAGGTCGATGAGGAGTTCGGCGAAAAGGACTGGTGGTTCAAGGTCTGGGGCCCGGACGAATTGTCCGAAGAGGGCATCGGACGCACCAAGGATTGGGTGCTGCGCCGCACCGATTCCGAAGGTGTGCAGCGTGATGGCGAGGATGCCTGGCACGGTTTCGGTGACATGGCGCCCGGCTTCAACATGCTGGACCCGATCAAGGCCACGATCATAACCCCCGGTCTGGATATCGACGGCAAGTTCGACACCACCGGGATTCCTGCCTCGATTGTGTCGAAATACCTGACCGAACATGGCGTTGTCGTGGAAAAGACCGGGCTTTACAGCTTCTTCATCCTGTTCACCATCGGCATCACCAAGGGTCGCTGGAACACACTGGTCGCGGCCCTTCAACAGTTCAAGGACGATTATGATCGCAACCAGCCCCTGTGGCGGGTGATGCCGGAATTCTGCGCCAAGCACCCGCGTTATGAACGCATGGGGCTGCGCGACCTGAGCCAGCATGTCCATGCGCTCTATGCCAAATATGACGTGGCCAGACTCTCGACCGAGATCTATCTGTCCGACCATCACCCGGCCATGACCCCGACCGACGCGTTTTCCCATATCGCGCGCCGCAAGACGGAACGGGTTCCCATCGACGATCTGGAAGGCCGGGTGACAACCAGCCTTGTGACCCCCTACCCGCCCGGTATTCCACTGCTTGTGCCGGGCGAGGTGTTCAACGCAAAGATCGTGGACTATCTGCGCTTCAACCGCGAATTCGCCCGTGAATGCCCCGGATTCGAGACGGATATCCATGGCCTGGTGCTGGAAACCGGCCCCGACGGCGTGGTGCATCACTTTGCCGATTGCGTAGCCCCCTGACAAACAGGCGCGGCCTGCCGGGGCGACCCGGCGGGCCACTTTCGGACCCGGATCAGCGGTACAGCGACCCTTGTGGTTCGAGCCCCTTGCGGCGAGATTTGTTATAATATAACAAATCGAGACGCTCTGCACCCCAGGAAAGCCCGCCCTCCATGTCCGATCCGATCCCCGTCACCTTGCTCACCGGATTTCTGGGCGCAGGCAAGACGACGCTCCTGAACCGGCTGCTGCATGATCCGTCTTCGGGCCGCATCGCCGTTATCGTGAACGAGTTCGGCGAGGCGGGGCTGGACCATGACCTGATCGAAAAGGCTGCGGAGGACATTGTCCTGATGCCGGCGGGCTGCATCTGCTGTTCGATCCGCAGCGATCTGTCGAGCACGCTGACGTCACTTCTGGCGCGCAGGGCACGCGACGAGCTTGCCTTTGACCGTGTGGTCATCGAGACCACGGGGCTGGCCGATCCCGGCCCGATCCACCACACGCTGTTGATGGATCCCGTACTTGCTCCCAACTATGCCCTCGACGGGATCGTGACCGCCGTCGATGCGGTGCTGGGGGCGGCCACGCTCGACCGTCACGGCGAAGCGCAGGCACAGGTTGCCATGGCCGACCGGATCGTCCTGACCAAATGCGACCTTGCCGAGCCAGGCGCTTTGCAGGCGCTACACCTGCGGCTGGACCGGCTGAATCCAGCGGCATCGCGGGTTGTGGCCGACCGGGGGGCCGTGCCTGCGGGGGCCTTGGTCGGCCTTGGCGCCATGCGCAAGACGATGGCACCAGAGCAGGCACTGGCCTGGCTTGCGCCCCCTGCGCCCGATCCGCTGGCCGGACTCTCCGGCCTTTCAGTGCCCGGCACCCGGCCGGTCCTTGATCTCGCCGCGCCATCGCATCATGCGTCGGATGACCGGATCACCACGGCCTCGATCACGATAGACGCGCCGATCCCCGCAGAGGTGTTCGACTTCTGGCTGGGTAGGGTGGTTGCCCTGCGCGGCCCCGATATTTTGCGCATGAAAGGGATCGTCCATATCGTGGACGTACACACGCCTTTTGCCTTTCATGGCGTGCAACATATCTTCGATCCGCCGGTGCCGCTGCAAGGCTGGCCCGATGGCGATCACACCAGCCGGATTGTCATCATCGCGCGCGACATCCCGCAGGCCAACCTGCAAGGAATTCTTGAAGTATTGCGCACACGCCCCACCACAGAGAATGCCGCCAAGGGCGCAAACCCGCAGCTTCAGAACCCGCCCATCTGACGACATGCCAGGGATGCGGCTTGCGATTCCGGATCAGGTGCCGGACATTGCCGATATGGAACAGGAACCCCGGCCCCCCCGCCTGCGCATTCGTATCGTTTTTGGCGAGGCAGAGATGATCGGCCCCGGCAAAGCCGAGTTGCTGGAGCGGATCGACCGGACAGGATCCATTGCCGCAGCAGGCCGCGAGATGGGGATGAGCTACAAGCGCGCCTGGGAACTGGTGGGGACATTGAACGCGATGTTCCGCGATCCGCTGGTAGAGCGGGTGCGCGGCGGTCCGGGCGGTGGCGGGGCCGTTCTGACAGAAACCGGGCGGGAGGTCGTGATGCAGTATCGCGCATTCGAGCACGAGACCGCCGAGGCGGGGGCAAGCCGGCTGGCGGCACTGAGCGACATGCTAAGGGATATTCCCGAACGAAAATAACGCTTGCGCAATCTCCCGCCTTCGGTCGATATGTTTTCTGGAACATATCAGTTGAGGAATGCCCGATGCCCGTTCCTGCCCTTCGTCGCATCCTGCTTGGCATCGCTGTGATCCTTGCCGGGACAGCCGGTTCTGCTGCCGGGAAAGGCGATGTCCCGGTCGTAGCGGCTGCGGCCAATCTTCAGTTTGCAGTGACGGAAATTGCCGAAAGCTTTGCCGCCAATACCGGAATGCAGATACGCCTGTCCTTTGGATCAACCGGAAACCTGTCGCGCCAGATCAGAGAGGGCGCACCGTTCGAGATGTTCCTCGCAGCCGATGACGCCACGCCGCGGACTCTCCATGCGGATGGCCTCACACGGGGTGAGGGGACAACCTTTGCCTTGGGCCGGATCGCCCTTGTGGCCCCAAAAGGCTCTCCTGTCGATGTGACACAGGGGCTGGAGGGGGTAAAGACCCTGCTGGACGCCCGGCGCATCACCAGGTTCGCCCTCGCAAATCCGGAACACGCGCCCTTCGGCGTTGCTGCCCGCGAGGCGCTAGAGGCGGTGGGGCTCTGGAACGACATGCAGCCGGTTATGGTGCTTGGCGAAAACGTCAGCCAGGCCGCACAATTCGCCCTTTCGGGAAATGCCGAAGCGGGGATCATCGCCTATTCGCTGGCCTTGGCGCCCGAGGTTGCAGCGCGCGGCACCTTCGCCCTGATCCCCGATGAGCTGCACGCGCCGCTTCTGCAACGCATGGTTCTGTTGGCTGGCGCAGGCAAGACCGCCGAGGCGTTCTATGCCTATATGGCCGCACCGCCCGCGCGCGCGATACTCGAACGCTATGGCTTTTCCGTGCCAGAGGGTCAGTGACATATGGATTGGACGGCCCTGATCCTGTCGCTACAGCTTGCGGGATGGACGGTGGTCCTGCTGCTGCCGGTGTCGGTCCTGATGGGCAGATTGCTGGCCTATCGCAGCTTTCGGGCCAAGGGCCTGGTCGAGGCGCTGGTGATGTTGCCGCTGGTCCTGCCGCCGACCGTCTTCGGCTTCTACCTGTTGGTGGCCTTTGGCCGGGGTTCGCCGGTCGGCGACCTGTGGCAGGGCCTGTTCGGCCATCAGCTTGTGTTCAGCTTCGAGGGGCTGGTGGTCGCATCGGTCATCTTCAACCTGCCTTTTGCCATACAACCCGCCCAGCGCGGCTTTGAATCCATCCCGCCAGAGGTGCGCGAGGCAGCCGCCTGCTGTGGCATGTCGCCGCTGATCAGCTTGTGGAAGGTCGAGCTGCCCTTGGCATGGCCGGGGTTGATGACAGCGATGGTCCTGACATTCGCCCATACGCTGGGCGAGTTCGGCATCGTGCTGATGGTCGGCGGTTCCATCCCCGGCGAGACAAGAACCATCGCCATCGCGATCTACGACCGGGTACAGGCGTTTGACGACCGCTCTGCCGGTATCATGTCCGCGATGCTTGTGGTGATCTCTTTGTTCACCATCGCGGCGACATTCTGGCTGTCCTCGCGTGTCGGCCGGAGATTGTCCTGATGACATTGGAGGTGATCGCACGGGCAAGAACTCCGATTCCGCTGGATGTGGCCTTCCGGGTGGAACCTGGCGAGCTTCTGGCGCTTGTCGGCCACTCCGGCTCAGGCAAGACAACGCTTTTGCGCACCATTGCGGGGCTGTGGCACCCCGAAACGGCCCGTGTCTGCGTGGGTGGTTCGACCTGGCTTGATACGGAGGCCGGGGTGGATTTGCCCGCGCATCGCCGTCGCGTGGGTATCGTCTTTCAGAACTATGCGCTGTTTCCGCACATGACCGCGCTAGGGAACGTGATGGCTGCGATGGATACGCCCGACCGGGCCGAGGGCGCGCGACTGCTGGACCTGGTCAATCTGACCGGCCTGTCCGGCCGAAAGCCCGCGCAATTGTCCGGCGGCCAGCAGCAGCGGGTGGCGCTGGCCCGTGCCCTGGCGCGCCGCCCCCAGGCGCTCTTGCTGGACGAGCCGTTTTCGGCTGTGGATCGCGCGACGCGGGAACGGCTGTACACGGAAATCGTCGCCCTGCGCGCCCATCTGTCCATGCCTGTCGTTCTGGTCACCCATGATGTGAACGAAGCACAGCTTCTGGCCGATCACATGGTGGTGATCGACGGCGGCCAGGTCCTCCGCGCCGGAACCACGGCAGAGGTGATGTCGGATCCGGATGCGCTGCGCGCCTTGGGCATCCGCGAGGTGGCGGCAATGCTGCCCGCAACAGTGGCCGAACATCTTTCCGACGGGCTGAGTCGCCTGGAGGCGGCAACCGGGTCGCTGTATCTGCCGATGATCGAGGCCGCGCCGGGCACCCGCTTGCGTGTGCGGATCATGGCGCATGAGGTGATCCTGTCGCGCATCAGGCCCGAGGGCCTCTCTGCACAGAACATCCTGCAAGGCAAGGTAGCCCGGATCGTGCAGGGCACGGGGCCAGGCGTCATGGTACATGTCGCAATCGGCGACCATGAGATCCTTGCCCGCATCACCCGCCGTGCCGCCGATCAACTGGATCTGCATCCGGGCCGCACTGTTCATGCGATCCTCAAGTCCATGTCTGTGGCACGCGACCACATTGCGCCCGCGCGCTGATCTGCACGGCACATATCCGACCTCGGGGACATCGGCGGCCGGAATCTCAGCCCACAGAGGCCCGCCGCTGTGCGCCCCGATCGCGGCGCAGGTATTTGCCCGGACGGGCGCCGGTCGGCACGCCCATATCCCAGACTGCGGCACCGTTCACCAGAACCAGCACGATGCCCGCCGCCGGCTGGATCGGATCGGTATAGGTTGCGCGATCCGCGATGGTGCGATCATCGAACAGGGTAATGTCTGCCATGAATCCCGTGCGCAGTTCGCCCCGTTCCGGCAAGCCTATTTCCTGTGCCGTCAGGCCCGTCATCTTGTGGACCGCCGTTTCCAGATCAAACAGGCCAAGGTCGCGGGCATAATGGCCCAGCACACGCGGGAATGTCCCCCACAGGCGCGGGTGCGGCCGTTCGTCATGTGGCAGACCGTCCGACCCCACCATCGTGGACGGCCAGGACAGGATGCGCTGCACGTCTTCCTCGCACATGCGGAAATAGACGGCACCGGCGGGGATCAGACGCGCGCAGGCCGCGTCAAGATCGCACCCCCAATCGGCGCAGATATCGGCCAGTTCGCGCCCGGCCATCTCGGGCGCGCCGACAGACCACGTGACGATCGTGCGCGGGCTGACCTTGGCATGTGCCGCGGTCAGAATGGTTGAGCTGGCCTCGTAGGGGTAACAGTCCAGGCAGATCTCCTGATGTGCCCGCTGATCGCCGATATGGGCGAGCGTCTGCACCGACCGGCCAAAATTCTCTTCGCCCGCCAGCTTGTGGTGCGAGATCAGCACCTGCACCCCCAATGCACGACCTACGGCAAAGCTTTCGTCCAATGCCTCCATGCTGTGCGCACTCTCGTCCCGCATGTGGGTGGCATATAACCCGTCATGGGCGGCAATGGGCCGCGTGACCTCGATCACCTCCTCGGTCGTGGCGGCAATGGCGGGCGGATAGGCCAGCCCGGTCGAGACCCCAAGCGCACCGGCCTCCATCGCTTCGGCGACAAGGGCCTGCATCGCCAGGATTTCCCCGGCATTCGCCGCGCGGCTCAGATCGTCCATCGTGATGGCCCGAAGCGTGGTATGGCCAATGTAATGGGCGCAGTTGACGGCCGCGGGCGTCGCCTCGAACGCTGCCACATAGCTGGCGAAGGTCGGAAAGCGATACCAGTCGCCCGAAGCATCCAGCAGATCCAGCGGCGGCGTGACCGGCCGCTTGACCGGCACCGGCATGGGGGCCAGCGAAATGCCGCAATTCCCCCCGATGACGGTGGTGACCCCCTGACTGACCTTCGCTCTCATCGCAGGCTCGGAAAACAGGATACGGTCGTCATGGGTATGCACATCAATGAAGCCCGGTGCCGCAATCAGGCCCGTTGCGTCAATGTCCCGCGCCGCCATATGGCCCGACAGATCGCCGATGGCGGTAATACGGTCCGCGTCGATGGCAATATCCGCCACCCGGCGCGGCGCGCCGGTTCCGTCGATCACTGTGGCGTTGCGGATGAGGATGTCGTGCTGCATGGTCATGGCTGGGTCCGGTGATACAGGAAACTGCGCAGGGCAAGGCCGGGGCGCGCTCTCAACTGCCCCGCCCCGAGATCGGCAAATGCCTCTGTGGCGGCAATGCCGATCTGACGACCGGCCCGCATAATCGCGGTGCGGGCATAGACAGCGGTGATCGAGGACTTGGGGCCGAAATAGGCCGGGTCCGCGCTATGCAGGGCGATGGCGGTTCCGGTCATGTCCAACTCGACCGCCTCGTGGTCCGATGCGATGACGGGCAAACGATCCGGCAGGGTCGCCATGCCCAGCGGAGCAGGCGCAAGGCCCATGGTTTCGCAGGCGATGGCACCAATCGCGCCCGCCATTGCATCGCCCTGAAAATCCGCAGTGTAGATGGAATTGTGCAGAATGGCGCAGGCCAGGCCCGCGTCTTGCAGGATGTAGCTGCCCGTATCCCCGCGCGACGCCACACGCGGACTGTTCGCGGCCAGGACCGGCCCGTCCCACGGCATACAGATCAGACCGGCGTCCATCGCAGGCGCCTGGGTCAGCATGTTCGCCAGCCCCTCCTGGGTCAGGGTCTTTTGTCCCAGTGCCGCCAGCGCCGCCAGGTTCACGGGCTGCCCGTCGGGCAAGGGGCTGGTGGGCAGCCGATGGCCGGTGACAAGACCGACCGCCGGATCCCAGGGCAGAAACTGCGTCAGAGGTTCGGCGCGGTCCGGCCCGCTGGAGATCAGCGCAGCCTGCTCCGCCTCGGCCCAGCCATCGGGCAGGCGCAACCCAAGGGTTCCGCCGCGCTGTGTCGTTGCATGGTTCAGCGTGCCAAGACGGTCGCGCCAGACAAAGACGCAGAACCCTGAAATTTCACCGCGCCCCAACAGCTCGGCTGACAAAAGCGCCCGATAGGCGGCCAATCCGGCCCAAGGGCCACGTGTGGCAATACCAATGGTCATGGATGCCCCTCCCGAACCTGAGGGCACATTCCAACGGGACATTGGCAGCGTCAATGCCTGATCAGCGCGCCGACAAACGCCCACGGGACAAGCGGCGCACCACGACATAGAACGAAGGAACCATGAATATCCCGATGAAGGTGGCCGCCAGCATCCCGCCAAGCACACCAATGCCGATGGCATTCTGCGCTCCGGCCCCGGCGCCTGTGGCAAGGGCCAGGGGCAGAACCCCCAGAATGAACGCCAGAGAGGTCATCAGAATCGGGCGCAACCGCAGGCGCGCCGCCTCCAGCGCCGCCTGCACCGCCGTGCGGCCCTGACTTTCCAGTTCGCGTGCGAATTCGACGATCAGAATGGCGTTTTTGGCCGCCAGGCCGATGGTGGTCAGGATGCCGACCTTGAAATACACATCGTTCTGCTGGCCAAACAGCCAGGCTGCAAGCAACGCCCCCAGAACGCCTACCGGAACGGCCAGCATGACCGAGAACGGAATCGCCCAACTTTCATAAAGCGCAGCCAGACACAGGAACACGACCAGAACCGACAGGGCATACAGGAACGGGGCCTGGGCGCCTGACTGACGCTCCTGATAGCTCAGATCCGTCCATGCCACACCCCAGCCGCCATTCAGGCCAGCGACCAGATCCTCCATCACCTCCATAGCCTCGCCCGACGAGACACCGGGCGCAGGCGCACCGGAAATCGACACTGCCGGCAGTCCGTCGATACGTTGCAGGCTGGGTGTGACCGGCGCCCAGTCAATACTGGTAAAGGCAGAGAACGGCACCATTTCACCCTGGTTGTTCCGGGCATACCAGGTTTCGATATCTTCGGGCTGCATCCGCCCGGATGCCTCGCCTTGCACGATCACCGGACGCAGCCGGGTTCCCATCTGGAAATCGTTGACCTCGCGCCCGGCGAAGATGATCGACAGCATGGTATTCACCGAAGTCAGCGAAACCCCCAGCGCACCGGCCTTTTCCTGATCAATCGTCAACCGCAGCGCGGCCTTTTCCTCGGATGCGCCCGAACGGACGGATGTCAGACGGTTGTCCGCGGTTGCCGTCGCGGTCAACTGCGCGGCTGCCGCGAACAGCGCGTCGGTCCCGATACCCGCCTGATCAATCAGATACATGGAAAAGCCCGACGCAGTCCCCATGCCGGGAATGGCGGGGGGCTGCGTAAAGAACACCCGCCCGGCACGATGCGCGCCAAACCGGCGGTTTGCGCGCTGAACCAGCGCAGAGGCCGCCTGATCGGCCTGCAACCTGTCGTCGAAGTCGCGCAGCTTGACAAACATCATCGCCACGTTCTGACCCGCGCGCCCGAAGCTGAACCCCAGCGACACAAAGGTAGAAACGACTGTATCGCTCTCGTCGTTCAGAAGGTAATCCTCTATCTCCTGCACCACGGCCAGCGTCTGGTCGGTTGTCGTGCCTTCGGTCAGTTGGATCATCGTCATCAGGACGCCCTGATCCTCGGTCGGCAGAAAGCTGCTGTTGATGCGCCCGAACAGGTTCCAGGCGACGCCACCGATCAGGGCCAGCACAAGGATCATCGCAAACGGCCAGCGCAGCAATCCCGACAGGATCCCGCCATACCCGCGGATCCCCGCACCGAACCCGCGGTTGAAGGCACGCGCCGGCAATCCCAACCAGCCCTTGGGCGGCCCGGCATGGCGCAGCATCGTCGCGCACAGCGCAGGTGTCAGGATCAGGGCAACCAGCACCGAAAACACCATCGCCGAGATGATGGTCACAGAGAACTGCCGATAGATGACCCCTGTCGATCCGCCCATGAAGGCCATGGGCAGAAAGACCGCCGACAGGACCAGCCCGATACCGATCAGGGCGCCCGTGATCTGCCCCATGCTTTTCTCGGTGGCTTCAACTGGCGACAGATGTTCCTCCGTCATGACCCGTTCGACGTTTTCGACAACCACGATGGCGTCATCGACCAGCAGGCCAATGGCCAGAACCATGGCAAACATTGTCAACGTGTTGATCGAATAGCCCAGTACCGCCAGCACGGCAAAGGTGCCAAGCAACACCACCGGAACCGCGATGATCGGTATCAGTGTCGCGCGCCAGTTCTGCAAGAAGATCAGGATCACCAGGAACACCAGGCCGATAGCCTCTGCCAGGGTATGCCAGACCTTCTTGATCGACAGTTCTACAAAGGGCGAGGTGTCATAGGCCCATTCCACCGCGATCCCTTCGGGCAGCGCGGGCTTCAGCCGCTCCATCGTGGCGCGCACCGCTGCGGCTGTGTCAATCGCATTCGCCCCGGTCGCCAGGTTTACCCCGAAGCCGGCCGAATTCTGCCGGTTGAAGCGCGAGCCACCGCCGTAGCTGGACTGACCGATCTCGATCCGGGCCACATCGCCCAGCCGCACGGTACGGCCCTCGGCGGTGGTGGTCAGAAGGATCCGCTCGAATTCCTCAACCGTGGCAAGCTGGCTTTGCGCAGTGATGGTCGCAGTGAATTGCTGGCCCGGCACAACAGGCTGCGACCCCAGAGACCCGACCGATACGGTCGTGTTCTGCGCCTGCACCGCCGACACGACATCGGCAGGGGTCAACAGGAATTCAGCCAGGCGCAGCGGGTCCAGCCAGATCCGCATGGCGTAGTTGGTACCGAACACATTGATGCCGCCGACACCTTCGGTCCGGTTGATCGCCCCTTCCACGGTTGTGCGCATCATGTCGCCAAGCTGAAGCGTGGAGAACCGCCCGTCTGTAGAAACCAGCGACCCAACCATCAGGATCGAATCCGACGCCCGGTTCACCCGAACGCCCGACGATTGCACCGTCTCTGGCAAACGCGAGACGATCCGCTGCACGCGGGTCTGCACTTCGTTCTGCGCGTCAATCGGCTTGACGGAATCGTCAAAGGTCAAGGTAACGCTGGCCCGCCCTTCGGCAGAGGTCGAAATGGTGTACAGCAGGCCGTCGATTCCGGTCAGGCTGTCCTCGATCACCTCGGTGACAGAGTTCTGCACGGCCTCGGCGGTTGCACCGGAATAGTTGGCGTTCACCCGAATGGTCGTCGGCGCGATATTGGGGTATTGCGACACCTGCAACTGCGTGACCGACCAGGCCCCCGCCAGCATGGTCACAATCGCCAGCACCCAGGCGAACACCGGGCGATGAATGAAGAAACGCGCCATGCGTCAGTTGCTCGCGCCGTTGGCGGCGGGTGCGATGTCACGCACGACGCCCAGACTGTCGATCGTTACCGGAACCGTCGCCACCTCCGCGCCTTCGCGCAGGTTGCTCAATCCGTCAACCACCAGCACGTCCCCCTCTTGCACACCATCAGTGACGACCCAGGCATTGTTGTGGCTGCCAGAGGCGTCGATGGCGACGCGGTGAACCTTGCCGTCGCGCACCAGCCAGACAGACAGGGTTCCGTCGGCCGAGCGGGTCGTGGCGCGTTGCGGAACAAGAATGGCCCGCGTGGTGCCCAGAGTTGTCTCCACCCGCAAGAACTGTCCTGGCAGGATGAGCCGGTCAGGGTTGTCGAAACGAATCCGCATCTCCACTGTGCCGGTGCTGGACGAAACTTCGGACCCCAGGACAACCAGTTCGCCGTCACGATTGTAGGGCAACCCGGTTTCCAGCAGCAGTTGCAGGCCGATCTGATCGCCCAGTTGCAATTTGCCCGCCGCCACCCGGTCGCGCACGCGCAACATGCCGGAACTCGAATCCGCCACATCCACATAGATCGGATCCAGGCGTGTCACCGTGGCAAGCGCGGCTGTCTGGTTTGCGGTGACAAGCGCACCGACAGACACCGCCGGCTTCCCCGCCACTCCGGCAATAGGGCTGGCGATCGTTGTGTGATCCAGGTCGATCTGCGCCGATTCCATATTGGCCCAGGCGGCCGCCAGTGTTGATCGCGCCTTGGCGACCGCGGCCTCGGCGGTTTGCAGATTGGCAGCGGTGGCCGCACTGCCCTGAAGGGCGCGATACCGCTCTGCCGTGGCAAGCGCAGTGGCAAGTTCGGCCTCGGCCCCGGAAACCGCCGCCTTGGCCGAAGCCAGCGCGGCGCGATAGGTCGCGTCTTCGATCCGGAACATCGGATCGCCCGGCTTCAGCGTTGCGCCAGGTGGATACAGTATTTCGACAATGGCGCCGCTGACACGCGGGCGGATGTCGGTCCGTTCATAGGCAACAGCGCGGCCCGGAAGCGTCCGGACATAAGGCACATCCTCATACGACAAGCGCAAGGATCCCACCTTGATCGGCCCGGAGGGCGGCCGGCCTTGCGCAACGGCGGCCACCGGAACCACGGAAAGGGCCGCAAGTATTGCCAGCAGCCGAATGATGGATCGTGTCATGCCATGCCCCACGTCGTCCCGCGCAAATTTTTACGGCCAGCCTGCGCGATTCCGTCGCCCAAGATTCAAGTTTAACGGATCAGGTCGCCGCGAACGTGGCGCGAATACGTTTCAGGCGCAATGCCGGATCTTTATTCCGGTCATCAACCACCCGTGCGCAGCAGCGCGCACAGCGCCGCCGCTGCGCGGCCCTGATGCCGGTCTCGGTGGCGGATTGCCGAAAAGACACGCGGCGGCAGATCGAACCGCGCCTCAGCCACCAGTCCCTGCGCCAGATGCGGCGCCGCCGCCCGACGGGACAGCACGGTCGCAACAGACCCGACCTCGACGGCAGCGATGCAGGCTTCGTTGGTCGGCAGTTCCAGCACCACCGACAATTTGCCATGATCAAGGCCCAGACGGTGCAGATCGGCATCAAAGGCCAGACGCGTGCCCGACCCCCCTTCGCGCAGCACCCAGTCGGTGTCGCCAAGATCTGCCAGCGTCAGCAACCGCCCATCCGCCCATGGATGGGCACAGCCGACCAGCACGACTAGGCCATCCTCCGCAACCGCCTCGGCAATCAGTTCGGGGGCCGTGACGCTTCCTTCGACAACGCCCAGATCGGCACTGCCGTCCATCACTGCCGCAACCACTGTGGTGGTATTCCCAGGCACGAATTCCAGCGCCACCTGCGGATGCAAGATCCGATAGCGCACCAGATGACGCGGCAGCCAATAGCTGGCGACCGTCTGGCTGGCCTGAACCCGCAATGTGCCGCCGATCCCGCTGCCCAGATCGGCAAGCGCGCCAGCCGCCGCATCGGCCTGCTGGATCACGGCGCGGGCATGTGGCACGAACCTCCGTCCTGCATCGGTCAGCGCGATATTCCGACCAACCCGATCAAACAGCCGCACATCATGCCGCGATTCCAGGGCCGCAATCGCCGCGCTGACGGCGGATTGCGTCATATGCAGGGCCTGCGCGGCGCGGGTCACATGCTCCAGGCCCGCAACAGCCAGAAAGACCCGCAGTTGATCCAGCGTCATCCGTCATCCTCTCGGCACAGCGTCCGTTCCGGTCGCTGATGATATTGCAGGAAATCCATCTGGATTAACGATTGGTTTGAGAAAATCAATCCGTTGGACCACATCGACCCGGTGCTGCCATACCACCGTCAAGATATCAGAGGGTCCGATGAGCGCGCCAACACGCATTTCCCACCACAACCGGCATCTTCATGCCCTGCGTGAGATCGTGCCGGGCCTGGCCCTCGCAGGAGGAATTGCCGTGGCGGCCCTGCTGCTGCGCCAGTTGACAGGGATTGGTCTCCTCAGCCCGATGATCGTGGCCGTTCTGGCAGGCCTTGCCATTGGCAGCCTCTGGCAGTTTCCCCAGAGCCTGCGGCCCGGACTTGCAGCGGCAACCCGGCCGGTGTTGCGAACCGGCATCATCCTGTTGGGCTTTCAGATCACACTGGGGCAGGTCTGGGCGTTGGGGGCGGCGGCCTTTGCTGTTTCGGCGCTGACCCTGGTTGCGACATTCCTTGCGATACGTGCAGTCGGCAAGATGTTGGGGGTCGCCGGACCCTTGACCGACCTTATCGCCGCTGGCACCGCCGTCTGCGGTGCCTCGGCGGTCATCGCCGCCAATCCAGTTGCCCGTGGCAGTGACGAGGATGTCGCCTATGCCGTCGCCTGTGTGACCATCTTCGGCACATTGGCCATGCTGACGGCCCCCTTGCTGGCCGTGCCGCTGGGACTCGCCCCCGAAGGTTACGGCATCTGGGTGGGCGCGACCGTGCATGAGGTGGCGCAGGTCACCGCCGCCGCGTTCCAGCAGGGCGATGCCGCAGGGCACGCAGGAACCGTGGCCAAGCTGATCCGCGTCATGCTGCTGGCCCCCCTGGTGCTGGCCATGGCGCTGGCACTGCGCGGCCGTGCCCGCGGAGGTGCCTCGGCCGTGCCTGTGCCGTGGTTCGTGTTCGGCTTTGTCGCGGTGATGCTGCTCAACAGCGCCATCGCACTGCCCGACTCCTTTCGTGTCGGAGCCTCGTTGCTCACCACCTTCCTGCTGTCCACGGGCCTCGCAGCGATGGGGCTGATGACGGATCCGCGGCGCTTGCGGGCGCGTGGTGCGCGGCCGCTTGCTCTGGGGGCATTCGGCTGGGTGTTCGCGGCAGGTTTTGGCTACCTCGCCGTGGTTGTTCTGGGTGTGTGAAACCGGGGCTTGACCCCTGCATCCGCACGTGCGCGATCTGGGGCGAACAACCCGGATATGCACCCATGAAACTGTTCCAATGCCAGTGCTGCGGGCAAGTCCTGCATTTCGAGAATTCCGTCTGCCTGCGTTGCGGGCGATCGCTTGGGTATCTGCCCGGACCGGACCGTATGGCGGCGGTAGAGCCCGATGGGGCACTGTGGAGAATCGCTGACGCGACCGACCCTGACGCCCGACGCTGGCGGTTCTGCCGCAACTGGGAACTGTCGGCCTGCAACTGGATGGTGCCGGTGGCAGGGGATCACGACCCGGAATACTGCGACGCCTGCCGTCACAACCGCACCGTGCCCGATCTGTCCGACCCGGAGCATCATCGCCGCTGGCAACGGATCGAGGTGGCCAAGCGGCGGCTGATCTATACCCTTGCCCATATGGGCCTGCCCCGCCCTGTCGCCGGCGACAACCACCCGGAGCCGCTGGTCTTTGATTTTCTGGCAGATGATCCGGGAAACGCGCAACGCGTCCTGACCGGCCATGCCGATGGTGTCGTAACCATTTCGCTGACCGAAGCGGATGATGCCGAACGCGAGGCGATGCGCAATCAGATGGGTGAGGCCTATCGGACCCTGCTGGGCCATTTTCGGCACGAGATCGGGCATTACTACTGGGATTTGCTGGTCCGTGATGGCGGGGCACTGGAATCGTTCCGCGCGATGTTCGGCGACGAGCGGGCCGATTATGCCGCCGCGCTGGATCATCACTATCACAACGGTGCCCCCGCCGGGTGGGAGGCAACCCATGTCTCGGCCTATGCCACCATGCACCCTTGGGAAGACTGGGCCGAAACCTGGGCGCATTACCTGCACATGATCGACACGCTGGAAACCGCAGCCTCGCTGGGCATTCATGTCGATCCGACGGTGGACGGGGACGGCGACCTGTCCACCGAAATCGACTTCAACCCCTATCGGGTGCGGCGCATCCAGCGGCTTCTGGCGGCCTGGCTGCCGCTGACCGTGGCGCTGAATGCCATGAACCGCTCGATGGGCCAGCCAGACCTGTATCCTTTTACCCTGCCTGACCCTGTGCAGCGCAAACTGGCCTTTGTGCACGACCTAGTCGCGGCCCGGCGGGGATAGGGATCAGAAATCCCAGTCGTCGTCCTCTGTCGCCACGGCCTTGCCGATGACATAGGACGACCCCGAACCGGAAAAGAAATCGTGGTTCTCGCTGTCGGGCGACAGGGCGGCCAGAATGGCCGGGTTCACCTCACAGGCGGCAGGCGGGAACAGCGCCTCGAACCCCAGGTTCTGCAACGCCTTGTTGGCGTTGTAATGCAGGAATGCCTTTACATCTTCGGTCAGGCCGATCCCGTCATACAGCTCGGCGGTATATTTCACCTCGATGTCATACAGATCAAAGATCAGCGCAAAGGCAAAATCCTTCAGCTCCTGCCGCTGCGCCTCGGGCAACTGCTCCAGCGCACGCTGGAACTTGTAGCCGATGTAATAGCCATGCACCGCCTCGTCGCGGATGATCAGGCGGATCAGGTCGGCGGTATTGGTCAGCTTGGCACGGCTGGACCAGTACATCGGCAGGTAGAAGCCGGAATAGAACAGGAAGGATTCCAGGAACACGCTGGCGATCTTGCGCTTCAGCGGGTCTTCACCGGCCCGGTACTTTTCCAGCACGATCCGCGCCTTGGCCTGAAGATGCGGGTTCTCCTCGGACCAGCGGAACGCCTCGTCCACCTCTTTGGTGGAACACAACGTCGAAAAGATCGACGAGTAAGACCGCGCATGGACCGACTCCATGAAGGCGATGTTGGTCAAACACGCCTCTTCATGCGGGGTTGCCGCATCGGGCATCAGCGAGATCGCCCCGACCGAGCTTTGCAGCGTATCCAGCAGCGTCAGCCCGGTGAACACCCGGATCGTCAGCGCACGCTCTTCCGGGCGCAGAGTGGCCCAGCTTTGCACGTCATTCGACAGCGGCACCTTTTCCGGCAGCCAGAAATTCACCGTCAGACGGTTCCAGACCTCCAGGTCCTTGTCGTCCTGCATCCGGTTCCAGTTGATTGCTTTCATTACGGTTTTTTCAACCGAGTCTCTCATGGAAACCTCTGTGGATGTTTGGATCAAGGCGGGAATCTACCCTTGCCCCAAACTATCATGCCGAATGCTCACTGCAAGACGA
Source organism: Gemmobacter megaterium (assembly GCF_900156815.1). Taxonomy (GTDB): domain Bacteria; phylum Pseudomonadota; class Alphaproteobacteria; order Rhodobacterales; family Rhodobacteraceae; genus Wagnerdoeblera; species Wagnerdoeblera megaterium. The sequence continues at coordinate 132,672 of NZ_FTOT01000006.1, read as the reverse complement.
ACGAAAGCAGATTTCTTCTATATGATGTGACTGGAGGATTTTGGAGCGCAACATGTTGATATGTGCGGGAAGAAATTAATCTCCCCGCACAACGATCACTCAGGTACAAGAATTGGCCACGCCCGCTTCCCGAACGCCGAAGCGTACAGGATCTGGCCAGTCGAAGGACACCGACGCCAAGAGCGATAGATGTACTTCATGCCAGGCGGGGGCGGAGGAAGCTGATGCTTCACAGGTCCACCTCCTATGGTCTGAGCCAACTCCGGAAACCGGATTGCAAAACATCCTCAGTCGAAGTACCGTTAACTCCTCTTGGAGATAGCGGTTTCTCTGAGAGCGCTAAGCGCCGCTTGGCTCTCTTTCAGCGACATCGAGATCTTGTGGCGCCCGGGTCGCACCCCGGGCGTCACTCATCTCAAATTTTGGGCCTGAACCGCCGAGGCGAAGCAAGCCTTCTTCTCACAACGTACAGGACACGCAGCCCTGCACTTCGGTGCCTTCCAGAGCGGTCTGGCGCAGGCGAATGTAGTAGATCGTCTTGATGCCCTTCTTCCAGGCATAGATCTGCGCCCGGTTGATATCGCGCGTCGTTGCCTCGGACGGGAAGAACAGCGTCAGGCTCAGGCCCTGGTCCACATGTTCGGTCGCGGCGGCATAGGTGTCGATGATCTTTTCCGGGCCGATCTCGTAGGCGTCCCTGTAGAACTCCAGGTTCTCGTTGGACATGAAGGGCGCGGGATAATAGACGCGGCCGATCTTGCCTTCCTTGCGGATCTCGATCTTGGCCACGATCGGGTGGATCGAGCTGGTCGAATTGTTGATGTAGCTGATCGACCCCGTCGGCGGCACCGCTTGCAGGTTGCGGTTGAACATGCCGTGGGTCATGACGTCATCGCGCAGCGCGGCCCAGTCGTCGCGGGTCGGCAGGGTGATCCCCTCGAACAGCCGCGCCACATCGGGCAGCGCGGGCAACCAGTCGCGGGTGGTGTACTTTTCAAAGAACGACCCGTCGGCGTATTTCGACTTGTCGAAATCCTTGAACGTTGTGCCCCGCTCTTGCGCCAGCAGGCACGAGGCCCGGATGGCATGATAGGCCACGGCAGCGAAATAGACGCTGGTGAACTCGACCCCCTCGGGGCTGCCATAGTGGATGCGTTCGCGAGCAAGGAACCCGTGCAGGTTCATCTGCCCCAAGCCCACCGCGTGGGCCTCGTCATTGCCGCGGCGGATCGAGGGCACGGCGTCGATGGCCGACATCTCCGACACGGCCGTCAGCGCCCGGATCGAGGTTTCGACAGTCGCGCCGAAATCGGGGCCATCCATGGTAGCGGCAATGTTCAGCGAGCCGAGGTTGCAGGAAATGTCGGTGCCCAGATGGCTGTAGGACAGATCCTCATTGAACTCGCTGGCCTCGTTCACCTGCAGGATCTCGGAGCACAGGTTCGACATGCTGATCCGGCCCGCGATGGGGTTGGCAGCGTTCACCGTGTCTTCGAACATCACATAGGGATAGCCGGATTCGAACTGAATCTCGGCGATGGTCTGAAAGAACTCGCGGGCGTTGATCTTGCGTTTCTTGATGCGCTTGTCGTCGACCATCTCGCGGTATTTCTCGGTTACCGAGATTTCCGAGAACGGCACGCCATAGACCTTTTGAATGTCGTGGGGCGAGAACAGATACATGTCCTCGTTCTTCTTGGCGAGTTCGAAGGTGATGTCGGGGATCACCACGCCAAGGCTCAGGGTCTTGATGCGGATCTTTTCGTCGGCATTCTCGCGCTTGGTATCCAGAAAGCGCAGGATGTCCGGGTGATGCGCGTTCAGATAGACGGCACCGGCGCCTTGCCGCGCGCCCAACTGATTGGCATAGCTGAAGGAATCCTCCAGCAGCTTCATCACCGGAATGACACCCGAGGACTGGTTCTCGATCCCCTTGATCGGCGCACCCGCCTCGCGCAGGTTGGTCAGCATCAGCGCCACGCCACCGCCACGCTTGGACAGTTGCAGGGCCGAGTTGATGCTGCGCCCGATGGATTCCATGTTGTCTTCCAGCCGCAGCAGGAAGCACGAGATCAGTTCGCCGCGCGACTGCTTGCCCGCATTCAGGAAGGTCGGCGTCGCAGGTTGGAACCGGCCCGAGATAATCTCTTGCATGAAGCTCATGGCCAGCGCCTCGTCGCCGCGCGCCAGCGCCAGCGCCACCATGACCACCCGGTCCTCATAGCGTTCCAGATAACGTTGCCCGTCGCGGGTCTTCAGGGTGTAGCTGGTGTAGTATTTGAACGCGCCCAGAAAGGTGGGGAAGCGGAACTTGCAGGCGTAGGCTTCGTCCCAGATGCGGCGCTGGAAGTTCTTGGAATACTGGTCCAGCACGTTGGCTTCGTAATAGCCTTCGTCCACCAGATAGCGCAGCTTCTCATCCAGGTTATGAAAGAAAACCGTATTCTGATTGACGTGCTGCAAGAAGTACTGCCGTGCTGCCATACGGTCGGCGTCAAAGCGGATTTTCCCTTCGCCGTCGTACAGGTTCAGCATCGCGTTCAGCGCGTGATAGTCGAGCGTCGGTTTCACGGCGCTGTCAAGCATTCCATCCCCCAGAATTTTTCCAGCCCGGCGCGAACGCGGGCAACATCGGTTTCGGTCCCGGCAAGCTCGAACGCGTAGAGCACCGGGACATTGCATTTCTCTGCGACGACCCGGCCTGCCAGCGCATAGGTCGCGCCAAAGTTCCGGTTGCCGCTGGCGATAACACCGCGCAACAGGGCGCGGCGTGCAGGGTCATTCAGAAAGCGGATCACCGGCTTGGCCACCGCGCCTCGTCCCATGCCGTCCGCATAGGTCGGGCAGATCAGGACAAAGGGCGCCTGGGGGTCAGGCATCGGCTCCTCCGGCCGGGTCGGTATCCTCTGGGCGGGCAGTCCAAGCTGCGCCACAAAGCGCGCCGTATTGCCCGAACCCGAGGAGTAATAGACCAACCCGCCCATGGCGGATCAGGACAACTGGCCGATCATGTCCGGGCGGAACCCGGCCCAATGGGCAGCACCGGCCACCACGACGGGCGCCTGACGATAGCCCATCGACATGACCATCTCCATGGCGTCGGTATCTTCGGTCAGATCAATCACACTGTAGGACAGGCCGCGCGCGTCAAGGGCGCGGGTCGTGGCGGTGCACTGGACGCAAGCGGGCTTGGAATACACGGTGATGGTCATGGCCTCTGTCCTCGGCTCGGTTTTTGGATGCGGGGCGCAGGGCAGCCATCGGGCCGGCACGCAGCCAGCCTGACAACACCCCACGCCCACCGCGTGGTTTGGTCGTTCCTGTCGCGGCAGGTCTTCTGGCTTGCAGGTCAACACGCAACCGCCCTTCCCAGGGCAGCGCCCCAGTGGGATTTTCGGTCTTGCTCACCGCTCACAGCTACGGGGGTAGCGCCGGATTTTCACCGGCTTCCCTTGTCGTCCTGAGTCGCCCCAGGCACCGCGACCCCGCCATAAAGACACCATATGTAGGGGGCGTCAACCGAGATTAACGCATCAGTAGTGTCTCGAGAGCAAGATGGGTATCGACTGTGCCTTGGTTGCACAGGTGCGACAGACCCCGTTTGCGGCAGTTCACAACCGCCATCGCTGTGCGAAAAACGGGGCCCATCCGGGGGCGCGGGACAACGCGCGCACCGACCCAAATAGCGCCGAACACCGACCGATTCCACCCCACAACCAGCGGGGTGGCAGATCTTTTCCGATGCGCCTGCATCTCCGGTCTTGCCGGAAGGCGGGCACAAAGGCCCCCGCCGGATCAGGCCGCCGTCTGGGCGGACGCAGCCGCAGCGGGGATATAATTCAGCACCGGCGCCAGCCACCGCTCTGCCTCGGCCAGGTCCATGCCCTTGCGGCGGGCATAATCCTCAACCTGATCACGCTCCACCTTGGCCACACCGAAATAATAGCTGTCAGGATGTCCGATATACAGACCCGACACCGACGACCCCGGCCACATCGCCATGCTTTCCGTCAGCGTAACACCCGTTTGCGCTTCGGCATCCAGAAGGCGGAACAAGGTCAGCTTTTCGGTATGATCGGGCTGGGCCGGATAGCCGGGCGCCGGGCGGATGCCCTTGTAAGGTTCGCCGATCAACTGCTGCGGCGTAAAGGTCTCGTCCGCCGCATATCCCCAGAATTCGCGCCGCACCCGTTCATGCAGCATTTCGGCCATGGCTTCGGCAATACGGTCGGCCAGCGCCTTGACCATGATCGCCGCGTAATCGTCGTTGGCCCGTTCATACCGGGCGGCAATCTCGGATTCCTCGGGCCCCGCAGTCACCACGAAGGCGCCGACCCAATCGGGCTGTCCGACAGGTGCCACGAAATCCGACAGCGCAAGGTTCGGGCGGCCATCGCGTTTCGAGGTTTGCTGGCGCAGCGTGTGCAGCGTTGCCAGCTCTTGCGAGCGGTCCTCCCCGGTGAACAGGCGTATGTCGTCACCAACGGCATTGGCGGGCCAGAAGCCCACAACGGCGCGGGGCCTGAACCAATGTTCCGCGACGATGCGGGCCAGCATCTCCTGCGCTTCGGCGAACAGGGCGCGGGCGGCCTCGCCCTGCTTTTCATCCTCAAGGATGCGGGGATAGACGCCCTTGAGTTCCCATGTCTGGAAAAACGGTGTCCAGTCGATGTAGCGGGCAATCTCGGCCAGATCCCAATCCTCGACCACGCGCGCGCCCGTAAATGTGGGTGCCGTGGCGGCATGGGCCGCCCAGTCGATCTTCATGGCATTCGCGCGCGCGGCGATCAGCGGCAGGCGTTGCTTGGCGCGTTCGGCGCGTTCGTGGCGTTCGGCGACATCCACATATTCGGCGCGGATGCTATCGACATAGGTCGATTTCTGCGTCGGGCTAAGCAGTTGGCTGACCACCCCCACCGCACGGCTGGCATCGGTGACATAGACCGCCTGTGACCGGGTATAGCGCGGTGCGATCTTGACGGCCGTATGCACCTTGGAGGTGGTGGCCCCCCCGATCAGCAGCGGAATGTCGAACCCCTCGCGCTCCATCTCGGCGGCCATGTGGACCATTTCGTCAAGGCTGGGGGTGATCAGACCGGACAGGCCGATCACATCGACATTCTGCTCCCGCGCCACCTGAAGGATCTTTTGCGGCGGCACCATCACGCCCAGGTCGATGATTTCATAGTTGTTGCAGGCAAGAACGACGCCCACGATGTTCTTGCCGATGTCATGCACATCGCCCTTCACCGTCGCCATCAGCACCTTGCCGGCGGATTCGCGCCCCTCGCCACCGTTCAGGCGCTTTTCCTCTTCCATATGGGGCAGCAGGACGGCAACGGCCTGTTTCATGACACGGGCGGATTTCACCACCTGGGGCAGGAACATCTTGCCCGCGCCGAACAGGTCGCCCACCACGTTCATACCCGCCATCAGCGGGCCTTCGATCACATGCAGCGGGCGCTCGGCGGCCAGCCGCGCCTCTTCGGTATCCGCCTCGATGAATTCGGTGAGTCCGTTGACCAGCGCATGTTCCAGCCGCTTTTCCACCGACCAGTCGCGCCATTTCAGATCGCGGACCTTCTCCTCGCGCGCGCCGCCCTTGAAACGGTCGGCAATCTCCAGCAGGCGTTCGGTTCCGTCGGCGCGGCGGTTCAGGACCACATCCTCGCAGGCGTCGCGCAATTCGGGATCTATCTGGTCATAGACCGCCAGTTGCCCGGCATTGACGATACCCATATCCATGCCAACCTGAATGGCGTGATACAGGAACACCGCGTGCATCGCCTCGCGCACCGGCTCGTTCCCGCGAAAGCTGAACGACAGGTTCGACACACCGCCCGAGACATGGGCATGGGGCAGGTTCTGGCGGATCCACTGGGTCGCCTGAATGAAATCGACACCGTAGTTGTTGTGCTCCTCGATCCCGGTCGCCACGGCAAAGACGTTGGGGTCAAAGATGATGTCCTCGGGCGGGAAATCCATCTCGTCCACCAGGATGCGGTAGGCGCGGGCGCAGATGTCGATCTTGCGCTGATAGGTATCGGCCTGTCCGGTTTCATCGAAGGCCATCACGACAACGGCAGCACCATAGGCCAGACACAGGCCCGCTTGGTGGCGGAATGCGTCCTCGCCTTCCTTCAGGCTGATCGAGTTGACGATCGGCTTGCCCTGCACGCATTGCAGTCCGGCCTCGATCACCTCCCATTTGGAGCTGTCGATCATCACCGGCACGCGGGCAATGTCGGGTTCGGCCGCCAGCAGGTTCAGATATTCGACCATCGCTGCCTTGGAGTCGATCAGCCCCTCGTCCATGTTGATGTCGATGATCTGGGCGCCGTTTTCCACCTGATCGCGGGCCACCTCCAGCGCGGCGGCATAGTCGCGGTTTGTGACCAGCTTGCGAAAGCGCGCCGATCCCGTGACGTTGGTGCGTTCCCCGATGTTCACGAACGGAATGTCGGGCGTCAGGACAAAGGGTTCCAGACCGGACAGTCGCAGATAACGGCTCATGCGGGCACCTTGCGCGGCGGGAAGGGGGCGACAGCCTCGGCAATCGCGCGGATATGGTCGGGGGTGGTGCCGCAGCAGCCGCCCACCACGTTCACCAGCCCTTCGCGGGCGAAATCAGCCACCTGAACGGCGGTATCCTGCGGGCCTTCGTCATATTGGCCAAAGGCATTGGGCAGGCCGGCATTGGGATAGGCGCAGGTAAAGGTCTCGGCGACGGATGCCAGTTCGGCGATATGCGGGCGCATGGCAGAGGCCCCCAGCGCACAGTTCAGCCCCACGGTAAAGGGGCGCGCATGGCGGACGGAATTCCAGAAGGCCGTAGGCGTCTGCCCCGACAGGGTGCGCCCCGACGCATCGGTGATGGTGCCCGAAATCATCAGCGGCAAACGCGCGCCATGTTCTGCAAACGCCTCGAAACAGGCAAAGATGGCAGCCTTGGCGTTCAACGTGTCAAAGATCGTCTCGATCAGGATCAGATCGGCCCCGCCTTCGATCAGTCCGCGCACCTGCTGGCCGTAGGCTATGCGCAGGTCATCAAAGGTCACGGCCCGATACCCCGGATTGTTCACATCGGGCGACAGCGAGGCGGTGCGGTTCGTCGGCCCCACGGCCCCGGCGACAAAACGCGGGCGCCCGTCGATGGCGGTCGCCCGGTCCAGCGCCCGGCGCACGATGCGCGCGCCATCGGCGTTCAGGTCATGGACCGCCGCCTCCAGCCCATAATCGGCCTGTGCAATGGTCGTGGCCGAAAAGGTGTTGGTTTCCACGATATCGGCGCCCGCCATGGCGTATTTGAAGTGAATCTCCTCGATCGCCTGTGGCTGGGTCAGGATCAGCAGATCGTTGTTGCCCTTTTGCGGGTGGTCGGAATGGTGTCGGCAGGCGCAGCCGGACCCATGCCCGGTATAGTCCTCCTCGGACAGGCCAAGCTGCTGGATCTGCGTGCCCATGGCGCCATCAAGGATCAGGATACGCTCACGCGCGAGGGTCTGAACCTGTTCGAAGGCGGCGGTGCGGGGGAGGTGGAAATTGAACATCAGACTGCCGGTTATCCCTGGGATCGACGCAATCTATACCACCGGGGCGAAAAAGACCAATTCATGTTTCTCCACAAGATCATGAGTCATGGCGCATATACATGCGCGTCCGCGCAACGGCCGCTGCGGTCAGTCAACCGTCGAAGGACCAAGCAACATCAACGCGCGACCGGCGCAGATCAACCGCCCCTCGGCGCCATGGCAGGTGCAGGCAAGATCGACCAACCGCTTGTCCGGCCGCAGCCGCACAACCTCGACCGTTGCGGTCAACCGCTCCCTCAGTTGCGCGGGCGCATGGTGATGCAAGCTCTGCTTAAGCCAGCCGGTTCCCGGTCCGGGCAGGCGGGTTCCCAGCAGGCAGGAAAACAGGGCGCCCACCAAAGGTTCCGGGACCATCCCGCTCAGCCCTGTATCGTCATCCGGCCGCATATCGGCGAGCACGGAAAAACCGGATACGTCCTGCGGCCCGAAGGCGCGGGTCAGGCTGGCGCGATCCCCCACCCGGATCATTCAGCCAACTCCCATCGCGCCAGACATACGGCTGTTCCATCGGTCCGTCGCGCTTCGGCCATCACGATCGGGCCCTGCGACACAAGCGTTAGTCGTAGCGGTTCACCTGCATAGGCGGGGTTGGGAAACATCAGTTCCACCGCCTGCGCCTGACCAAGTCCTGCCCGCTGCGCCATCGCCCAGAGACGCGCATGGATCAGCATTCCATGACAGACAGGTCGCGCGAAGGGATGTGTCGCCGCATAGCCGGGATCCGTATGAATCGGGTTGTCATCGCCGGACAGGGCGGCAAAGGCGCGAAAATCCTCCAGGGTCGGAATCCAGTCGGCGCAAATCATACCTGCGCCTTCAATACCGCCTTGCGGATCTTGCCAGAGGGCGTGCGGGGCAGGTCCGCCACAAGCCGCACATCGCGCGGGATCTTGAACGCGGCCAGATGGTCGCGGCACCACTGACGCAAGATTTCGGGCGTCGTCGTCCCTGCCGCATTCAGAATGACAAAGGCAATACCAGCCTCGCCCCATTTTGCATCCGCCGCGCCGACGACCGCCGCCTCTGCCACGGCGGGATGAGCCGCCAGCACCTGTTCCACCTCGGCGGGCCAGACATTTTCGCCGCCTGAAACGAACATGTCCTTCAGCCGGTCAACAATCGTATAATAGCCATCCGCATCGCGGCGGGCGACATCTCCGGTTCGCAGCCAGCCATCATGGAACGCGGCCTCTGTCGCCGACGGGTTGCCGTAATAACCCGGCGTGATCGTGGCGCCGCGCATCAGCAGTTCGCCCTCGCCCGGCTGGTCGTCCGGCACACCATCCAGACGGGCCTCGGTCAGCATCTGCGGCTTGCCAACCGATCCGACACGGGTCAAAGCCGCCTCGGTGTCGATCAGAAAGCCGGTCGGTCCGGTCTCTGTCATGCCGAACCCGTTGCGAATGACCGCGCCCTGTTCGGCAAAGCGGCGGATCAGATCGCCCGGCAAGGTGGCGCCACCGGATGCAAGCCCTCGCAAGCGCCCCAACCCGGCCGCATCAAGCCCCGGATGCGCAGCAAAGGTCTGCCAGATCGTCGGAACGCCAAAAAACTGGGTCACACCGCCCGACGCAATCAGTTCCAGCAGCCGATCCGCATCGAAACGGGGCAGGATATGGCTATGCCCGCCCCATTGAAACAAGGGCAAGGTGAAGAGGTTGATCCCCGCAGTATGGAACAGCGGCAGATAGCATACGGACTGGTCCATCGCGGTCAGTCCCATGGCCTGCGCCAGGTTCACCGCCACCGCCTGCGCCATTCGGGGGGTCTGGATCACCGCCTTCGGCGCCCCTGTGGTGCCCGATGTGAACAACAGATACCACGGCGCATCCTCGTCCAGCGCGGCAATCATCGGGGGGGCCTCGGCCAGGGCAAAGCCCCCGGTCGGCCGCATCGCCAGCCGCGGCAGGTCGGGCGCCAGCGCGGCAGCCATACCGTAATGGTCAACATCGTGGATCAGTGCCGAAATCCCGACCGATGCCGCAACCGCGCGCATCTCCAGCAATGGTGCGCGCCAGTTCAACGGGCAAAGGATCACCCCGGCCTTGGCTGCGGCGAACAGGGCGACAAACCCCTCTGCCCGGTTGAAGCACAACAACCCCACCCGCGCGCCCTGCCCCAACGGTCTTAGCGCCGCAGCCAGCCGGTTGGCCTGATCATCGACCTCGCAAAAGGTCCAGGAACGCCCTGTCGCATGATCGGTAAAGGCCCGCGCATGGGGTGTCAGCGCGGCGCGGCGGGCGGAAAGGTCGGGCGCAATCGCCATGTCTCCGTCCTCTGGATCTCAGGAACGCAGACCCCGTTCCAGCATGTCGAACACCTCGGCCACCACCGCATCGCGGTCGGCCTGCGGATTGCGCTGACCGTAGCGTTCCCCCAGCGTGACCGCCAGCCCCATCAGCGCCCAGGCCCGTATTTCCGCATCGCCCGGACGTATCGTGCCTTCTTTTGCCGCCGCTCCGAGATTGCGGGCGTAGTTGCGGGCAAAGGCCGTGAAATAGGCGTCATAGCTTGGGGGATCGACGAACCGTGCCTCTTCCACGATGTTGTACAATGTCGGGCGCGTGGCCGCGATCTCCAGGAATGTGCGCAGGCCGATCCGCTCGGCCTCCAGCCGGTCGCGGGCGTCCACGACCGCCTCGGAAATCGTCCGGCGGGTAAAGCGCCCCATCTCGGCCACCAGTTCGCGGAACACCTGCTCCTTGCCATCAAAGTAGATATAGAACGTGCCTTGCGCGATCCCGGCGGCGCGGGTGATGTCCGCGATCGACGCTGCGGCAAAGCCGCGCGCGCCAATCACCTCTTCCGCAGCCCGCAAGATCGCGTCGCGGGTGTCGCGGCCCCGTTTGGTGGCGGGTTGGCGAGGGCTGGCAGAGGTGGTCATTCGGGAACCTGACAGGCAAAGGCCGCGATCGCGGCGGCGGTTTCAGACGTGCGCTCCAGATGCGGGGCATGGCCGGCGCCCATCAGCCGCAGCGCCTTGCCACGCGGCGCGGCCTGGGCAAGCCAGTCGGCACAGGCCGGGGGATATACCCGGCTTTGCTCGCCGTGAACAGCCAACAGGGGAACGGGCAAGCGGCACACCGCCTCGCGGCAATCGGCCTCGATCAACGACGACCAGAACCCGGCCATCACCGCGCTGTTCTGCGAGCCGATCAGCCTGCGCGCCTGATCCAGTCCAAAAGCCGGGGCGCCGGCATCGGATGCAAATATCCCCGAGGCCAGCGGCAGGACAGCCGACATCCAGTCGCGCCGGAACCAATCCGCGCGGGACCGGATACGCGCGGCGGACTGACCGGACATCGGATAGGCCCAGCCGTCGCCAGGCAGCGGACGTGGGCTCATGTCCAGACTGATCATGCCGCGCACCGGACCCCGCCCATGCCGCGCCAGCCAGTGCCAGCCCATCAATGCCCCCAAGGACCAGCCGACCAGTACCGTGGGCACGCCATCGGACAACAGATCGGACAACATCGCCTCTGCGCCGCACAGATCCGCCGGATACCCCGTCGTTCCGCCATGCCCCGGCAGATCCGGCGCAACGCAGGCAAAGCCCGGCAAGGACGCCGCCAGCGGGCCCATCACCTCGCCACGCATTGTCCAGCCGTGCAGCAGCACCAGCCGGGGCCCGCATCCCCAGTGTGTGGCATGGATATGCCGTGCCGCTGTCATCCCCGCGCCCGCAACCGGCCCACGATACCGGACGGAAAGAAATAGACCGAAAGGATGAACAGCACCCCCAGCCACAGCAGCCAGCGATCAGGGTTGAGCAGATCGGGCACCAACGGCAATGCCGATGTGGCGTCAGAAGCCGATTTCATAAGGTTCTGCAGATAGTTCTGCGCCAGCACAAAGATCGTTGCCCCGACCACGGCCCCCCAGACCGTGCCCATGCCACCGATCACCACCATCAGCAGGATGTCGATCATGATTTCCGAGGACAGCGTGGTATCCGGGCCGACATAGCGCAACCAGATCGCGAACAGCGCCCCCGCCAGCGCGGCGATTCCCGCCGAAAGGCAAGTGGCGACGGTGCGGTAGATCACCACACGGTAGCCAACGGCCTCTGCCCTGAACGCATTCTCGCGGATTGCCTGCAACACCCGGCCAAAGGGCGAATTCACCACCCGCAACATCAACAGGAACAAGACCGTACAGCTAACGAACACAAGGTAATAGTTCAGGATCCGGCCGGTGATCCGGGTTCCGAACACCTCTGTCTCCAGCCGGAACGCAGGGGTCAGTTCGCGGGGGATCTGGATGTTCATTCCATCTTCACCCCCGGTGAGCCAGGACAGTTGCGACACCAGGACCGCCACGGCCGAGGCCACCGCCAGGGTGATCATCGCAAAAAAGATGGCCCGCACCCGCAAGCTGAACAGCGCGATCACAAAGGCCACCGCGACGGCAACCGCCGTGCCCGCCAGTGTCCCGCTGGCCAAGGCACCCCAGGTGCGCCCCATGTTCGACGTCGCGATGGCAACGCCATAGGCGCCAAGGCCGAAAAAGACGGTATGCGCAAAGCTCACGATCCCCGCATATCCCAACAGCAGATCGTAGCTTGCCACCAGGACGATGAAGATGGCGATCCGGGCCGCCACTTCAAGCGACCTGGTGCCAGGGAACAGAAAGGGTGCCAAGGCCAGCGCCAGGAAGATCGCGCCAACGATCACCGACAGGACGAGCGAACGCGGGCCATCGCCCGACAACAGGAAACGCACCATCGCCTTACACCTTGATCACAGGAGACATGCCTTGCGGACGCCACATCAGGATGGCGACCATCAGTGCAATGTTGGACACAAGCGCCGCCTTGGGTTCGACGAATGCGACATAGTTCTGCATCAGACCGACCAGCAGCGCACCGATAAAGGCGCCCTCGACGCTGCCCAGCCCGCCGATGATGACGACGATAAAGACCAGAACCATGATTTCATTGCCCATATGGGCCGTGATCAGTTCCTGGTACAGCGCCCACATGATACCGCCGAGCCCCGCCAGAGCTGACCCCGCGATAAAGACCCCGATGAACACGCGCTGGATGCGATAGCCCAGCGCCTGGACCATTTCACGGTTCTCCACGCCGGCGCGGACGATCAGGCCGATCTTGGTGCGGCGCAGAACCAGCCGCATGGCGACAAAGACGGCAGCGCCAAAGACCACCGCGACCAGACGGTATTTCTCCATCGTGGCCCCGAACACGGTGACAGCCCCCTTGAGCATCTCGGGCCGTGCAATGTGAATTTCCCTTGGCCCCCAGATGACATGAATAAGCTGCTCTGCAACGATCAAGCCGCCCATTGTAACCAAAATCTGCTTCAAATGAGCACCATAGACGGGTCTGACGATCACCCTCTCGAATCCCCAGCCAAGGATCCCGGTCACCCCCATGGCCGCCAGAACCGCAGCCAGCAGCGCCAGCAGGTTGAGGGCAAGCGAGGGCACCCCCGTCATGCCCCCCAGCGCGATGAGCACCGAAACACCCACGAAGGCACCGAACGAGATAAAGGCGCCGTGGCCGAAGTTGATGATGTCCATCAGGCCGAAGATCAGCGTCATGCCGCTGGCGATGACAAAAATCATCATGCCCATCGCAAGGCCGGACACGGTCAGCGTCAGCCAACTTGTCGGATTGCCGACAGCCAGAAAGCCGATGGCGATCAGGGCGGGCACCAGCAGGACGGGAATCCATGGCTCCATGCGCACCGCCAGGGGGGGGCGCTGCATGATCGGAGTATGGTCAGGGGCGGCGGTCATGTCAGGCGTGCTCCATGCTCAGGCCCATCAGGCGTTCTTGCAGGCTGGCGTCGCTGGCCAGTTCCGCCATCGCGCCGGACCAGATGATACGGCCATCATCCATCACCGCCGCATGATCGCCCAATGCCTTGGCCAACTTGAAATTCTGCTCCACCATCAGGATCGTCGCTCCTGCCAGTTTCAGATCGCGCAGCGCGCGCGCAAGCGTCGAGACAATGGCCGGTGCAAGCCCCTTGGACGGTTCGTCGATCAGATACAGCCGACGCTCCTCGATCATGGCGCGCGCGGTGGACAGCATCTGCTTTTGTCCTCCCGACAGATTGCCTGCGGGGTTCTTCCAGAAGGTGCGCAATGGCGGAAAGACCGAGAAGATCCAGTCGAGCCGCCCCTGGTCGATCGGCCCCGCGACAGCGGCCAGGGTCATGTTCTCTTCGACTGTCAGATTTGCGAAGATGCCCATATCCTCCGGAACCAGCGCAACGCCCTTGCGTGCAATGGTTGCCGGAGGCTGGCGCGCGATGTTCTCGCCATCCAGCAGGATGTCGCCGGAATGCGGCTGCCAGAGACCGATGATGGTGCGCAGGGTGGTGGTCTTGCCTGCGCCATTTCGGCCCAGCAGCATGGTCACTTGTCCACGTGGCACGTCCAGATCCACGCCGTGCAGGATATGGTACTGCGCAATATCGGTCTTGACTGCGCGCAACGACAAAAGCGGGTCAGACATCCTCGATCTCCCGGCCCATATAGGCCTCTTGCACGATGTCGCTCGCCATGACTTCGGCGGGATTGCCATCGGCAACCAGCGTGCCGTTGTGCAGCACCACGATGCGGTCTGCGAGCGCGCGGATCACATCCATCTTGTGTTCGACCAACAGGACGGTGGCTGCCGGATCGGCCTTGATTTCCGCAATCAGGCCCAGAATGACAGGGGCCTCATCGACGCTCATGCCTGCGGTTGGCTCATCGAACATGTAGATCCGCGGTCTCAGCGCCAGCAGCAGAGCGACCTCAAGCTTGCGCTGATCGCCATGCGGCAAGGCGCGCACCAACTGATGCGCCTGCGACGACAGGCGCACACGGTCGAGGATGTCTTCGGCTTCGGCGGTCAGATCCCGACGGCTGGCAGCCATCGTGAGCAAGCTGAGCCCCGCGCCGCGCCGCGCCTGCACGACAAGCCGCACGTTTTCGAGCACGGTCAGCGCCGGAAACAGGTTGGTCAGCTGAAACGCACGTCCGATACCGGCATGGGTGCGCGCCGCAACCCCAAGGCGGGTGATGTCCCGCCCGCCCAGCATCACCTGCCCGGAGCTTGCGGCAATCTGCCCGGAGATAAGGTTGAACCAGGTGGTTTTGCCAGCCCCGTTCGGGCCGACAATGGCGGTCAGTTCTCCTGGCCGAAAGGCGCAAGAGACAGCGTTGACGGCGACATGGCCGCCAAAGCGCACCGTAAGCGCGCGTGTTTCGAGCGATGGGGATGACATGGGGACCGTTGGTCTGGCCGAAAGGCCGGGGGCGCCGCCCCCGGACCCCCGGGGTATTTCAGGCAAGATGAAACAGGGCGCGGGCGCCCTGCCCCATATTCAGCGCTTGTTGCGGATCGGAACGTTCATTTCCTCGATCGGAATTTCACGGACCAGTTCCGGGATGCCCCATTCAACATTCGGATCCACCTTGATCTTGAAATGATACATGGCCTGCATTGCCTGATGGTCTTCGGCGCGGAAGATCATCTTGCCTTTGGGGGTGTCGAACTCCATCCCCTCCATGGCCGTGATCAGTGCCTCGGTATCGGTGGATCCGGCTTTTTTCAGCGCCTCGACTGCCGCCATGCCTGCGGCCATGCCGCCTGCGGTGAAGAAGTCAGGAGGTGTGCCGAAACGGGCCATGTGTTCCTTGACCAGCCAGTCGTTGACGGGATTCTGCGGGATTTCGTAGTAATAGTAGGCTGCCCCTTCCATGCCGGGGAATTCCTTATAGGCCTTGAGTGCCTCGAGGATATTGCCGCCGGTGGCGAGTTCGATGCCGAAACGGCCCGGATCCATCGCTTGCAGCTTGGACATCGGATTGTTGGCGCCCGCCCAGATGATGAAGATGCGCTTTTCGCCTTCGAGATCCTTCAAGGCATTGAACATACGCTCGCCAAAGGCCGTGAAGTCGGTGGTATCGGTGGGTGCGTATTCCTCGGCCACCAGCTTGGCGGGGGTGTCTGCCAGCGCCTCGCGGAAGGCCGCGATGCCATCACGGCCAAAGGCGTAGTCCTGCGCAAAGGTCACGATGTTGACGCCTTCGCGCCCCAGCGCCACGGCATTCGATATGGCATCCTGCGAGGAGTTCCGCCCGGTGCGGAAGATATAGCGGTTCCATGCCTCGCCCGTGACGCTATCGGCCACCGCAGGTTCGACTATGAGGATCTTTTCAAACTCTTCCGCGACCGGAAGCATGGCCAGCGCCACGCCGGAGCCGACCGGCCCGATGGCGATATCCGCCTCGTCGTCGCCAAATGCCTCGGCCAGCATGGCGCGGCCGACATCCGGTTTCAGCTGGCTGTCCTTCTCGATCACCACGATCTTTTCGCCGTTCACCTCGAACGTGCCGCCTGTGGCATATTCCAGCCCCAGCATCAGCCCGTCATGGCTTTGCTTGGCATAGGCCTCCAGCGCGCCGGTCTTGTCATACACATGGGCGATCTTGATATCGGCCGAGGCGGGCAGCGCCCAACCCATCAGGGCCGTCATGGCGACGGCAAGATGCAGTTTCATAGTGTCCTCCCTACAACATGACGTCTGATTCATGTTTCACAATCAGTATCGCAGCCAAGCGATTCCGTCAATGCCGGTATGCAGCAGGATCAACCCGGGGCGCGGGCGACCAGAATGGCCACTGCAGACATGCCGATGTGACCGGGGCCCTCGGCGAGTTCGGTCTCGATCTCGTCCAGTGTCAGAATCTCCAGCCCGCCAAATGCGCTGCGCAACAGAGTGGCTGTATACAGGTTGGCGGCCTCTGACGGGCCGCCGGTGCGGTGCTCAAGTTGTTTCGGCGTGTAGCCGACAACGATCAGATGCCCGCCCGGCTTGACCGCGCGGACCATGCCTGCCCATTTCCGCGCGCGACCACCAGGACTGCTGAACTGGGTGAACACATCTGCAACCAGGTCGTAGGCGGCCAAAGGATAGGGCCATGCGTGGACATCGCCATGTTCCAGCCGCAGGGGCACGCCATGGCGTTCGGCCAGTGCCGCCGCCTTGCGCTGGGCAACCTCCGAAAAGTCCAGCGACACCACGTCCCAGCCACGGCGGGCCAGCCAGACGCCGTTGCGCCCCTCGCCATCCGCGACGCACAGGGCTGTGCCGGGCGTCAGCCCTGCGGCATGGGCTTGGAGAAATACATTCGGCTCTTCACCGAACAGATATCCCTGGGTGTCATAGCGGGTGTTCCAGCGGGTCGGGTCAGGGTGGGTCATCGAGATCTCGTAAAGGCGCGGCCAATCCGTCGGGCCACAGTCTTGCACAGGCTCGGGCAGCAGAGAACCGCATTTGTCCCGCACGCGATTCCCGCCGTGCAACTGCGGGTTCCGGTCAAGGCCCGATGCATGGCATAATCTGCGCGCAGGGTGGTCGCGACCATCCGCCGGACATCATACGGGGGCTTGCGTGCGTATCGACCTGAATGCCGATCTGGGAGAGGGTTTCGGGCCCTGGTCCATGGGGGACGACAATGCGCTCTTGTCCATCGTGACAACGGCCAACATCGCCTGCGGGTTTCATGCCGGCGACCCTGCGATCATGCGATCCACGGTGCGGGCAGCCAAGGCACAGGGCGTCGCGGTGGGGGCACATCCAGGCTATGCCGATCTGGCGGGATTCGGACGCCGCGCCATGCCGGGCCTGACCGAGGCAGAGACAGAGACACTCGTCGCCTATCAGACCGGCGCCATGGCGGCGATCTGCGCGCTGGAAGGGCATCCGATGACCCATGTGAAGGTCCACGGCGCCCTTGCCAATGCCTGCGCCGACGACGACGGGCTGGCATTGGCGGTCGGGCGGGCGATAAAGGCGGTCGACCCCTTGCTGGGCTATATGGTCATGCCCGGCACGGCAACGGAACGGGCGGCCGACAGGCTGGGCCTGCGCCCGATCCGCGAGATCTATGCCGACCGGACCTATGCCGACAACTTCAACCTGACGCCGCGCCGCCAGCCGGACGCGATGGTGCACGACCCTGCCGAGGCCCTGGAACGGGTGATTGCCATGGTGGCCGACCGGCGCATCGTCTCAACCTCGGGCAAGGTACTCAAGGCGGATGTCGACTCGGTCTGCGTCCATGGCGACAATCCCCAAGCGGTCGCCATGGCCCGTCACCTGCGGCAAGGACTCGTGGCAGCAGGTATCGCGGTGAGGGCCGTACTGGCCTAAGCACCATGCTGCCCCCCACACGGTGCCCGACTAGACGGAGAAAGGGTCCGCAGTGGCATCCACCATGCCGTCGATCAGATTGGCGGACAACAAGCGCCTGCTGTCTATCCGGCCTGAGGGGTGGGCTACCAGCCCAGCGATGGTATGCGCCAACCTCTGTGCTGCGGCCACAGCGTCGGCCCGCTCTACCAAGGCCAGCCGGAAATTCGCACCCGCAGGCAGTTGCGCGAGACGGTCAAGGTCGGCCGAGATCACGGTGGCAAGCTTTGGATACCCCCCCGTCGTCTGGCAATCGCGCATCAGGATGATCGGCTGGCCTGCTGGAGGCACCTGGATGGATCCGGGCAGCACACCGTCGGACACCATGGATCGCTCGTCCGGGGCCAGACGCGGGCCGACAAGAAAGCGTCCCATGCGGTCGGATCGCATGTCGATCTGCCAGTCCGCCGCAACCAGTAGGTCCAGCGCATCGGCGGCGAACCAATCCTCTTGCGGACCGGGAATACAGCGGATGGCGCCGGACGTATGCGCAGGGATCTGATCCATCGCCCTCGGGGTCAACGCTCCTCTGCCCACCGGCAAGTTGTCCCCCGGCGTCAGCAGTCCGCCGCCGATACCTGACCGCAGATGCGCCGAACGGCTGCCCATCTCCGGGGGCAGGGCGATCCCTCCCGCCACGGCCAGATATCCGTAGACGCCGCCCAGGATGGCCGAAATCTCGACCATCTGCCCGGTATCGGCCCGCGCCGACGCGCCCTGCGGTATCTTGAGCCCATCCACAGACAGTACGGCGCCAGGTCCGCCGACAGCGACCAGAACCGGGCCTTCGGCCACGCGGAACCGGGCCCCTGCCAAAGTCACCTCGACCGCCGCACAATCGGGACCGTTGCCGACAAGAACATTGGCCACCGCCAGCGCCAGCCGGTCCATCGCGCCGGCGGTTGATACGCCATAGCGGCGCCAGCCAGTTCGCCCGCCATCCTGGACGGAAACGCCGGGCGCACAACGTTCCACCACAAGACGGCTCATGCGATACGCTCCACGATCATGGCGCCATCGCCCGCAAGGACCGACAGCCGATGCCATTCCCCGGTGGAAATCGGCGAGAATACGATCTCGTCCCCCGCCTCGAACAGAAACGCGGGCTCTCGGGTCCGGTCAAAGACAAGTGCAGGTGTGCGTCCGACAAGATGCCAGCCGCTTGGGCCCTCGACACTGCCGACAGCCGTCTGTGCCCCGCCGATGCTGACGGACGAGGCCGGAACGCGCGGGCGCGGCGTGGCGCGGCGCGGGCGCGCAAGGCCGGGATCCAGACCGCCCAGATAAGAAAAGCCGGGCATGAAACCGATCATCATCACGGTATAGACGGGGGCGATATGCGCCTCGACACAGGCGGCCGGAGTCATGCCCGCATAGGCGGCCAGATCGTCAAGGTCTGCGCCCAGATCACCGCCATAGGCCACCGGCACCTTCCATCGGCGTGCCGGAGCCAGCTGTGCCCGGTCGCCGCGGGCCAGCGCCAGCACCCGCGCGCACAATGCCGCATAGTCGGTCGTCAGCGGATCGAAATGGACCAGCAGCGCAGAATAGGTTGGCACCGTTTCGACGACGCCGGGCACAGGCTCTGCCGCCAGCGCCCGATCCAGCGCCATGACCCGCGCATTGACGGCCAGGTCAATGACATTGCCGAAATCCACACTGATGGCGGCATCACCACAGGCAAGGATGCGCGGCCCGGTCATGTATGCGCGCCCCAACCCACCGGCGCCCCGGCGCATGGGTACGGCAGAGCGGCGGCGCCGCGCATCAGGATCATCGCAGAACGTTCAAGGCAAACCGGCACGGCAGTATCCATCGGCAAGGTGTGGCCGCATCGGCCACACAAACCCCAAGGTGCCCCGAATGCCGACCGATGACCAGTGCCCCGCGCGCCTGCTGCGCCGCGCAGCACCGATTGCCGTGCCCTTGCGGCAGAGGAACATCTGGCGCTACGACACAGGGGCAGACCCTGCCATGACCCGAAAGGACTCCACATGCCGCTGCTGACTGCCGACGCGAAGGGCGTCTACGCCATTTCGGTGACTCCGTTTCACCCTGATGGCCGGATCGACTTTGACAGCCTGGATCGGGTGACGGATTTCTATCTCGAAAAGGGCGCAACGGGCCTGACCATCCTGGGCATCATGGGCGAGGCGCAGAAACTCACGCAGCACGAGGCGCGCGACGTGGCCCGGCGGGTGATAGCGCGGGCCAGCGTTCCGGTTGTGGTGGGCGTCTCGGCGCCCGGCCTGGCCGCGATCACAGAGCTTTCGGCATCGGTCATGGATATGGGGGCCGCCGGGGTCATGGTCGCACCACCGGGAAATCTGCGCACCGATGCCCAGATCCGCAGCTATTATGCGCAGGCGGTCGCAGCCGCTGGCGAAGGTGTGCCTGTGGTCTTGCAGGACTATCCCCTGATCACCGGAGTGCAGATGGATACGGCCGTCATTGGCCAGATCGTCACTGACCATCCGCAGGTCGTGATGCTCAAGCACGAGGATTGGCCCGGTCTTGCCAAGATCACTGCCATCCGCAAATCGGAATCGGCCGGGCAGCGACGCATTTCCATACTGTGCGGCAATGGCGGGCTTTTCCTGCCAGAGGAAATGGGCCGCGGCGCCAATGGGGCAATGACGGGCTTTGCCTTTCCCGAAATGCTGGCGCAGGTGGTCGCATTGTGCGGGCAAGGACAGGCCGAGCGGGCGCAGGATATTTTCGATGCCCATCTGCCGCTGGTCCGCTATGAACAGCAACCTGTCGCGGGACTGGCCGTGCGCAAGTATGTGCTGGCCAGGCGCGGGGCCATCGCCTCAGAGGCGCAGCGGGCCCCCGGCGCCAACCTGCCTGCCGAAGCGCGCGCAGAGGTGGATCGCATGATGGCGCGGCTGGATCGCCGTCTGGCCGAACTGGCCTGACAGGCGCCATCTGCGCACGGCACAGGCGCACCGCCGGGGCGGATGCCTATAGCCGTGGCACGCCGCCGCAGCGCGCCTGATCCTCGACCGCCATGCGCAACGAACGGGCAATGCGCCGTGCCCGTTCAGTCAGATGATCCGCACCCGCAGGGGTGCAGATCTCGGCAGCCGTTTGCTGAAACAGGTCCAGCCAGCGGTCGAAATGTGCCTGATCGACCGGCAAGCCCAGGTGCGCCGGAACCGGCGCACCACTGTAGCGCCCGGTCATCAGTGCGACCGACGACCAGAAACTGACCATCCGTTCCAGATGTGGACCCCAGTCCATGATGCGGGCGGCAAAAATCGGGCCCAGCAAAGGATCCTGCCGCACACGATCGTAAAAGCGGTGCACAAGCAGGGTCAGCCGGGCGTCGTCCAGCCCGGTTTCGGCCATCAGGGATGCTGTGACATCGGGCCGGATCGACGATACCACACGCGGGCGTTCGGTCATGCCGCAGTCCTTTCGTCAGTTCGTGCCGCAGAGGTAGGCCCCCAGCCGGATCCTGTAAACCGGCCGGGACGCGCCACGCCGCGACAAGCTGACGCTGTCGGCTCAGACACCTGCATTGCGCTGAACTTCCAGCACAGTCAGGTTGCGGGATTCGCCCAGGCGCGTCTCCCAGTTGAACCGCGATCCCGCCCTGAGACCGATCAGCGCAACGCCGATGGGGGTCAGCACCGACACACGGCCTGCGGCGATATCCGCATCCTCGGGCAAGACCAGCGTCACCTGCTGATCCTTGCCGGTCGCCTCGTCGCGGAACGCAATGGAATCGCCGATACCCGCCACATCGTCAGGCAACGCGCCCGGCCCGACAACCTTGGCGCGCGACAGCTCCCCCAGAAGACGGTCGGCCAGATCCGGGTTGCGCGACAGCGCGCCCTCGGCAAGGCGTTCCAGGGTGTCCATCTGGTCGCGGGAAATGATGATCTTCGGAGGGGCGGGTTTACGGGACATGATATGTTCCTCGACAGGACTTGGACCGGGGCTTTGCCCGGCAGGACGGCCCGTTTCCGGGGCCAACAGAATTCAAAGAATGATGACCCCAGGCCTCAGGCCAGCCGCGACGACGCCGGTGCCCAGGGCATCCGGCGCATCAGCAGAGATCCGGCAGTCAGGCGGAACCTGCGTTGGAGAGCTGCGTCGATCATGGACCAACAGATAGGGAGTCCCCCTTGCAATGTCGAGCCTCGCCGATCTGACCCGCTGGACGATGCGTCACAAACCGCCGGTGTCTGCAACATCTCCACCGACAAGGGCTTGCCATGATCGCGTCGGCCTGGCGCCACGGCCGAAGGTATGTGGACATCAGGCCACCTGAGCGCGATCGACAGCGCCCCGTCGAATGGTCGCACTGCCGACGCTCCGGGGCTTCCGACGATCCGCATTCTGCGTTCCTGGGGCGGATGTTCGCAGGGCGCACAGAACCCGCACCTGCCTGTCGCACTGGCCAAAGACTGCCTGCGTCTCATGGCGGGGCTTTACTGGCGCATCGGTTCGGGCAATCTGCCATCATGGGATCGCAGGAGGCCGCGCCATGATGTTCACAAGAACCGCCGTGCTGGGCGCTGGAACCATCGGGGCCAGCTGGGCCGCGTTGTTTGCCGCAACCGGGCGAGAAGTGACGGTCTACGACCCTGCCTCTGATGCCGAGGCGCGCGTCGCCCGCATGATCGAGACGGCGGCAGAACCGCTCGCAGCGCTTGGCTGGGACAATGCGGGGGATCTGTCGCGCATCCGTTATACAGCCGATCCGGCAGATGCGGTGGTCGGTGCCACCTTCATTCAGGAAAGCGTACCGGAGCGCCTGGATATCAAGCACGATCTCTATGCGCGCATCGAACCCGTACTGGAACCCGGCGCGATCATCGGCAGTTCGACCTCGGGCCTGACGCTTGGGCAGATGCAGGCAGGCTTTACCAGCCCCGGCAGGCTGGTGCTGGCCCATCCTTTCAACCCACCCCACCTGATTCCGCTGGTCGAGCTGATGGCGAATGAGCGGACGGATGCGGATGTGCTCGACTCTGCACAGCGGTTCTACGAAAGCATCGGAAAAGTCTGCATCCGGCTGAACAAGGAAGTTCCGGGGCATGTTGCCAATCGGCTTCAGGCGGCGCTGTGGCGCGAAGCGATCCATCTTGCGGCCGAGGGTGTCGCAAGCGTGGGGGATATCGACCGCGCAATCGCACACGGCCCCGGCTTGCGGTGGGCCATCATGGGGCCCAGCATGTTGTTCCACCTTGCAGGCGGCGACAACGGGATGCGCGGCCTTTGCGCCCACCTTGGCCCTGCATTCGAAGCGTGGTGGGCAGATCTCGGGGCGGCCCACCTGACGCCGGAGGTTGTCGAAATGCTGGTCCAGGGCGTAGAGTCAGAGGCAGAGGGTCAGTCCCTGTCCGAGCTGGCGAGGAGACGCGACCGCCTGCTGCTGGGATACCTCCGGGCACGGACCGAGCAGATCTAGGGGGACTCAGCGCCGCACGGCATGGCTGGTTTCCGCGCTGGCGCGACGGATAACCTTGGACAGCAACGCTTTCAGCCGTTTTCCTTCGGCTTCGGTCAGGCTGGCCGCTATGAACTCTGCCTCGTGTCGTTTGGCACGCTCGACCATGGCCTCGGCCAGATCGCGCCCCGTGGCGGTCAGCCAGACATGCACCAGTCGCCGATCCTCGGCGCTGCGCACGCGGCGGATCAACCTGCGTGCGTCCATCCGGTCCACCACCTTGGTGAGGCGCGATTGTTCCATCTGGGCCAGGCGGGCGATTTCCGTGATGGTATTCCCGTCACTGTCCCACAGACACGCAAGCACGCGCCATTCCGCCACCGGAAGCCCCGCCTCGGCCGCCTGCAGGTGGAAGCCATGGCTGGCCAGGCCGCTGGCGGTCGCCAGCAGGAACTGGAGGTAGTCCGCAAGAAAGCCAGTCTGCGGATTCGGAGGCATGTCGAGACTCATGCCTCCTATTCACTACATCGAATTGGGAATGACCAGCACCAACCACGGCACCGCGACAAGTAGCGCCAGGCGAACCAGATCCATCAGGACAAACGGCGTGACGCCGGCAAAGATCTGCCCGACCGGAACATCCCGCGCCACCACCCGAAGAACAAACACATTCATGCCCATCGGCGGGGTAATGTAGCTGAGTTCCGCAGCCACCACGATAAAGATGCCGAACCAGATCGGATCATATCCCAGCTGCGTGACGATGGGAAACAGCACCGGAACCACCAGCATGACCATCGACAGGCTTTCCAGAAGCGCCCCCAGGATCAGCAACATGATCCCGATCAGGATGATCACCCCCACAGGCGGCAGATCCAGTGCCATAACGAAACGGCGCATATCGCTCGAAAGACCCGACAGGTTGACGTAGTTCATGAAATAGAGCGCACCGATCAGAATGAAGAACATCGCCGCCGTGGTCTTGCCCGTATCGAACAGCGTGGTCAGCGTGGCGCGCAACGTCAGCTTTCCCCGGATCGCTGTCAGGATCAGCGCGCCCGCCGCGCCCATGCCCGCCGCCTCTGTCGCGGTAAAGGCCCCCAGGTAGATTCCGCCCAGCACAAAGGCAAACAGCGCCATTGCCGGGAGAACCCCCTTCAAGGCCGCGATGCGCGCCGCAAGGGGCAATTTTTCCTCGCTGACAAGTTGCTCGGGGCGCATCCACAATGACAGCCGGACAGCCAGCATATAGCCGATCACCCCCATCAGACCGGGGATCAGACCAGCCAGGAACAGCTTGCCGATATCCTGCTGGGTCAGGATGCCATAGATCACCAGAATCACCGATGGCGGGATGATGATGCCCAGCGTTCCCCCCGCCGCAATCGCCCCGGTGGCCAGACTGTCGGAATAGCCGTGGCGCCGCATCGCGGGCAATGCGATGCGCCCCATGGTGGCCGCAGTGGCCAGCGACGACCCGCAGACCGAACCGAAGCCGCCACAAGCCGCAATGGTTGCCATGGCCAGCCCGCCACGGCGATGGCGCAACCAGGCATAGGCCGCGTCATAGATTTCGTCGGCCACACCCGATTGCACGATCAGGTTGCCCATCAACAGGAACAGTGGCACGACCGACAACGTATAACTGCGCGCCGAGTCGAAAAAGACCTGCCCAAGCATCGCCATGGCAGGATCGACCCCGATGATGCTGGCAACCCCCAGAACACCCACGATCACCAGCGAAAAGCTGATCGGAATGCCCGCAAACAGCAGACCGAACAACACCATCAGACCGATTGGCCAGCTCATCTTTCCTCCGGGGTTCCAGATTTCGGCAGGCGCATCACTTCGCGCGTTCGACCCGCATGAGCACCATGCCCAGCACCACCGTTGCAGATATCCCGCAGATGACACTGGCCGTCTGGGCCACCGGCCCGAGCGGAACCTTCAGGAATACCGTTGTCTGCCCATAGCCCGACAACCGCACCCCAATCTTCCACAATTGCCAGCAGGCAAGCCCAAGGACCGCCACCGAGGCCAGCCGGGCCAGCACCAACTGAAACGCCAATGCCTTAGGGCCCAACCGCTGGGTGACGAGATCTGCCGTGATATGCCCGTCATCCAGGCACAGCGCCGGCAGACCGCCAAAGACCACTGCCATCACCAGCAGTTCTGTCAGTTCAGGCCCCCCCGGCAAGGGGGCGCTGAACAGGTATCGCCCGACAACATCCGTAAAGGTGACTGCGGTCAGGGCCAGCAGCAGAATGCCCAGCACCACCGCAGTCGCCGAATAGCAAGCGACGCGCAGGCGCCCGATGATCATTCCGCCTGAACCTTGGCGAGTTCGGCCTTGTACATTTCCAGCGCCGCATCGAAATCAACGCCTTTGGCCTCGAAATTCTTGCGAACGGCGGCGTAGATCGATTCAGAGGCAGCTTCGAGCGCGGCCCGGTCCTCTGGTGTCGCATCCAGGAAAGTGACCTTGCCTTCAAGCGCGGCCATGCCCTTGGCGTCGGCATCATCCCAGGCCTTGCCCGCCATCCGCGCCAGCGCCTCACCCGATACCTTGTCGATGGCGGCGCGGTCTGCCTCGGGCAGGGCGTCGAACTTGGCCTTGTTCATCGCCAGAAAGAACGTGACGTTATACATCCCGCCGTCAACCGCCAGCGCACTGGTCACCGTATCGGTCAGGCGGAAAAAGTCGATGGACTCGGGCGGGAACACGATGCCATCGGCAATCCCATTGTGCAGCAGTTCATAGGTTTCCGAAGACGGCGCCTGAATCGACGACATGCCAAGGTTTGTCACCAACTGGTTGGTGATATCGCCCGCAATGCGGATCTTGGATCCCTTGAGGTCGGCCAGGGGGCTGGCGGGCTTTTTGCCCATGAACAGCATTCCCGGCCCATGCCCCCACAGGCCCAGCACCTTGACGCCCGCGTGCTCGCCCTTGTCCTGCAACATCGCGTCCCACGTGCGCCAGAAGGCGACAGAGGCGGCGGTGGAATTGGGCGTCAGAAACGGAAGTTCGCCGATGCCGGTCAGGCCGAAACGACCCGGCGTGTAGGCATGGGTGGCAAAGCCGATATCGGCGATCCCGTTTGCCACCAAATCGAAATGTGCGGGCGGCGGGCCCAACGGGGCGTCCAGCAGCACAACCTCGACCCGGCCTTCGGTTGCCTCTTTCACATCCTCGGCCCAGGGCAGGATGATATCCTTGACGATAGGATGCGCGACCGGCAGCCAGTTGGACACCCGCAGGGTCACATCGGCAGCGAATGCAGGCAGGGCGGTGGTGCAGGCAAGCACGGCGGCGGCAGCGAACTGCCTGATAACATGGCTCATATTCTGGCTCCCGGTTGATGTCTGCGGTCGGTGGAACCCGACTCGTTTATTGAGGAGAATCTGGCATCGGTTTTTCCCATCCGTCAAGAGAAATATGAAATGTCATATTTTTGATCTTCAATATTGACAGATCAATCCATGATAATTCATGCTTTATGGCAAGAGCCGACCGCCAGGGAAACGGCGCCGAACGGCCCCCTACCACGCGAACAGGAAGGATCATCGTGATGTTGCACCCCGGTCATCCGGGCGATGCCGCGCAAGCCCTGGAGCTTGAGGTCATCACCACAACCGAGATTGCCGACTCCATCCGGGAACTGACTTTGCGCGCGGTCAATGGCGCGGCGCTGCCAGCCTTCACCCCCGGTGCGCATGTGCGTATTCAGGTGGCTGACGGGCAATGGAACGCCTATTCCCTGATCACGCTGCCGGGCCAGGAGGCGACGGCCTATCGCATCGCCGTGCGGCGCGAGGATGGCGGCGCAGGTGGCTCCAGGGCGATGCACGCCCTGCGCACCGGCGCCCGTTTGCAGGTGCAGATGCCGCGCAACGACTTTGCGCTGGATACCGGGACCGGCCCGGCCTTGCTGATCGCGGGCGGAATCGGCCTGACGCCGCTGATCTCCATGGCCACCGCGCTTGCATTAACGGGCCGCGACTTCCGGCTGGTGATGGCTGCACGCAACCGCGCGGCAGCGGCCTATGCCGATACGCTTGCACAGTCCTTCGGCGCCCGCGTCGCGGTGCATCTGGATGATGAGGCAGGCGGCCCCCTGCCCGTCAGCGACCTGATCGCCACTGCGGCGCCCGGCACGCATGTCTATGTCTGCGGCCCCCGCCCGATGATCGACGCGACACGCGCCGCATGGTCTGCCCGCGCCCTGCCCGATGCGCAGTTCCACACCGAACTGTTCGACGCCCCGCAGACCGAAGCCGGAGACCAGCCCTTCGAGGTCGAGGTGGCCTCGTCCGGGCAGGTGTTCACCGTGCCACCCGGCAAGACCATCATAGAGGTGCTGGAGGCCGGCGGCGTCGATCTGGTTTATGACTGCCAGCGGGGTGATTGCGGCATCTGCCAGACCGGCGTGCTGGAAGGCACGCCCGACCACCGCGACGTGGTGCTGTCCCCCGCCGAACGCGAGGCCGGAAAGCTGATCCATATCTGCGTCAGCCGGGCCAAAAGCGCCCGCCTGAAACTTGACCTTTGACCGCCGGGACAGGGAGTAGCCGGATGCCACACGACCCCGACCTTCGGACCACCGTCAACCGCCTGATCCAGCCGCAACAGGTGCACCGCGACGTCTATACCAGCCCCGATGTCTACCGGCTGGAGATGAAGCACCTGTTCCCGAACTGCTGGGTCTATATCGGCCATGAAAGCCAGGTGCCGAAACCCGGCGACTACATCACCGCGCAGATCGGCGACCAACCGCTCTTGATGGTGCGTCACAGCGACAATCAGATCAAGGTCATGTACAACCGCTGCCCGCACAAGGGCACCAAGATCGTGATCGACAAGGCCGGGAACACCGGCAAATTCTTTCGCTGCCCCTATCACGCCTGGTCGTTCAAGACCGACGGCTGCCTGCTCGCCATCCCGCTGAAGAAGGGCTACGAGGGCACGGGGCTTGACCAGACAGAGGCCGCCCGTGGCCTGGCCCCGGTGGGCGATTGGCACAATTATCGCGGCTTCGTCTTTGCCCGCCTGGCGCCAGAGGGGATCGGGTTTCAGGAGTTCTTTGGCGACTCGCTGTCGTCCTTTGACAACATGGTGGATCGCTCGCCCACCGGCACGCTGCGGGTTGTCGGTGCCCCGCTGCGCTATATGCACAAGTGCAACTGGAAGATGCTGGTCGAGAACCAGACCGACACCTGCCACCCCATGGTCGCCCATGAATCCAGCGCCGGTACCGCCGTCAGGATCTGGGAGTCGATGGACAAGCCCGAAGGCACGCCCACCCCTGCGGCGATGGAGATCATCGCCCCCTTCATGTCGCCATACGAATTCTTTGAAGGCATGGGCATCCGCACCTGGCCCAACGGCCACGGCCACACCGGGGTGCATCATTCGATCCATTCCGACTATTCCGCAATCCCCGGCTATTGGGAGGCGATGGTGGCCGCCTATGGCGAAGAGCGGGCCCGCGCCATTCTGGGCGAGAACCGGCACAACACCGTCTATTTCCCCAACATCATGATCAAGGGCCCGATCCAGCAGTTGCGCAACTTCATCCCGATGGGGCCGGACAAGACGCTGGTGGAAAGCTGGATCTTCGCGCTGGACGGCGCGCCCTCGGAACTGACGGCGCGGACGGCGATGTACAACCGCATGATCAACGCCCCCACCTCGATGGTCGGCCATGACGATCTGGAAATGTATGAACGCGCGCAGGAAGGTCTGCTGGCCGATGGCCTGGAATGGGTCAACATCCAGCGCCTGTACGAGGACGGCGAGGATTTCGGCGCCGAAGCAGTGCTGAACGGCACCACCGAACGCCAGATGCGCAACCAGTTCGACGCCTGGAAACGCTTCATGCTGTGGGGGGCAGAATGATGCTGACAAAAGATTCTGTCATCGACTTTGTCCATGACGAAGCCTGGATGCTGGATCAGGGCCAGTATCAGGACTGGCTGTCGCTGTGGCTGCCCGAGGCGATCTACTGGATGCCGCTGAACTGGAACCAACAGGATCCGGTCAACGAAACCTCGTTGCTGTATGAGGACAACTTCATGCTGCGCCTGCGGGTGGAACGGCTGCACGGCGCGCGCACTTTCAGCCAGAAGCCGAAAAGCCGCTGCCACCATGTGCTGAACCGGCCGCGTGTCGTATCGCTGACCGACGATGCGGCAGAGGTCGTGACCCAGATGCACTATGTCGAAACCCGGCTGGATGATCAGATGCTGCTGGCACTGACCGTGCGCCACCAGTTGCGTCTGGTCGACGGCGCGATCCGCATCGCGGGCAAGCGGGTCGATATCCTCAACTGCGATGCCGCCTTCGGCAATATCCAGCTTTTGCCATAAGGGGGCATCATGGCCGAGTATACCGCCGTCATCACCGGGGGCAGCAAGGGCATCGGTGCCGATCTTGCCCAAGCCATGCGCGCCCGCGGCTGGCATGTCATCTCGCTGGCCCGCCAATCCACCGGCGCCGAAGGGGTCGAGGAGATGGAGGTCGATCTGACCGATCCCGCTGCCGTCGCGCGCGTGGCCGCCGACATCGCGGCGCGGCACAAGGTCACTCATCTTGTCCATAACGCCGGGATCATCCGCCCCAACCTTGTCGAACAGGCGCAGGTCGAAGACCTACAGGTGCTGACGCAACTGCACCTTGGCGCGGCCCTACAACTGTTGCAGGCGTTCTTGCCCGCAATGAAGGACCGCGGCTTTGGGCGTGTTCTGTTCAATGCCTCTCGTGCCGCGCTGGGGACCAAGACCCGCACCGCCTATTCCGCGACCAAGGCGGGCATGATCGGTATGGCCCGCACCTGGGCGCTGGAACTGGCCCAGCATGGCATCACCGTCAATGTCGTCGCCCCCGGCCCGATCCTGACCGACAACTTCTGGGGCATCATCCCCAAGGGCAGCAACCAGGAAACCGATCTGGCGAGCCGCCTGCCCGTTGGTCGCCTGGGCACATCGGCCGATGTCACACGCGCCTTCATGTTCTTTGCCGAACCGGAGGCAGGGTTTGTCACGGGCCAGACGCTCTATGTCTGTGGGGGCGCCAGCATCGGCGGCGTGCCGCTCTAGCCTGACCGACAGATATACCGCCCGACATTGCGGCGGGCCCTCCGGTGGCCCGCCCCGGTCAGCGCAGCGACATTGGCAGGTTCAACGCAAGCCCCGGAAAGCCAAGCACCAGGGCCAGCGCCAGAAGTTGCAGCAGCACAAAGGGAATGACCCCGCGATAGATTGTCGAGATCGGCAGATCCGGCGCAATGCCGCGCAGATAGAACAGCGCATAGCCGAAGGGCGGAGTCAGAAAGCTGGTCTGCAAGTTCACCGCCAGCGCAATCGCAAACCAGATCAGCACATGCTCGGATGGCATCCCAAAGTCCAGCTGGGTCAGGATGGGCGCCACAATGGGCACCACCACCAACGAGATCTCGACCCATTCCAGAAAGAAACCCAGCACGAAGATCAGCGCCATGATCGTCAGCATGACAACCATCGGGCGCGCACCCTCACCAAGGAACAGGTCCGCCAGCATGGCATCGCCGCCAAGGCGCCGGAATACCACCGAATAGATCGAGGCGCCGATCATCACGAACACGATCATGGCCGTGGTGGACGTCGTCTCGTAAAGCGACTCGCGCAAGGTTTTCAGCCGCAGGTTGCCCGAGGAAAAAGCGAGAAGCATCGCGCCTGCCGCACCGATGGCTGCCGACTCGGTCGGTGTGGCGATACCTGCCACGATGGTGCCGAGCACCGAAAAGATCAGGATCAGCGGCGCCAGCAGATCCCGCGCCAGCCGCGACAATGCGGCGCCCAAGGGCAAGGGATCGGTCCTTGCCGCCGGTGGCATCCGATGCGGTTGCAGGATGGCCACCGCAATCAGATAGACAACGTAAAGCGTGCCCAGCAGCAACCCCGGAACGACGGCCCCCATGAACAGATCGCCCACCGAAATCCGCAGCTGATCCCCCAGAATGATCAGCATGATCGACGGGGGGATCAGAATCCCAAGTGTACCGCTGGAGGCAATCAGGCCCGAGGCCAGCCGCATATCATAGTTGTTTTCCTTCATCGCCGGCAGCGCCATCATGCCCATCAGCACGACAGAGGCCCCGATGATCCCGGTGGATGCCGCCATGATGACACCAATGATGGCGACGGCAAAGGCATAGGCCCCCGACATGCCCCGAAAGGCCGATGCCAGCGATCGCAGCAGGCGCTCTGCAATCCCAGACCGCTCCAGCATCAGGCCCATGAACACGAACAGCGGAATGGCCACCAACAGCCAGTTCGCGAGCACCCCCGAAAAGATGCGCCCGACACCCAGCGACAGAAAGATCACCGGGATTCCGTTGAGGAACGCAAACAGGATGCCCGTCCCGGCCAGCACAAAGGCCACCGGATAGCCCGTGAATATTCCCGCCATCAGACCCAGCAGCATGAGAACCGGCCACAGATGTTCCATCTCAGCGTCCCCGGACCAACAGGACAATCCCGGCCAGACCGCGCAGCACGCCCGCAGCGGTCAGCATGGCAAAGGCCAGTGGCAGCATGGCCTTGATCGCCCAGCGGTTCATCAGGCCGCCCTGCGTCGATCCTTCGCCGGTGACATAGGCAGTCATGGCATAGCTGTAGCCGTACCAGGCAATGATCGCACAGAACGGCGTCAACAGCAGCAGATCGCCCAGCACCCGAAGCAGCAGCCTGCCACGGGGCGGCAGGTTCAATGCGACGGTTTCCACCGCGACATGCCGGTCATTGCGATAGGCCAGGATGCCGCCGAACAGGACCAGCAACGCGAAAACATACCATTGGAAATCCAGCAGCGAATTCACCGTGATCGCCCTGCCCAGCACCGGCACCGGCTGCGACCACGAGACCAAGGTGTTCTGCCCCAGCTTCGCCAAAAAGATCGCGGCCAGGATCGAGCCGATCAGCGGCAATATAAGCCAGCTTGCCCATTTTGCGGGCAGGCACAGCAGATCAAGAATGCGGTCGGCAAGGCGCATGGCGATCCTGTCGGGAAAGGGGCGGCCGCATCTGTCGGCCGCCCGGTCGATATCAGTCGCGCGGCAGTGCCTGCAGACGCGCCCATTCGCCTACGCCGTCCATATAGGCGGTCAGCGAGTCCAGCGCCTCGGCAAAGATGGCGTCGTTCTTTGCCTCTTCTGCCAGTACTTCCTTGGCAGCCGCCTGCATGGCCAGCAACACCTCGTCGGGGAAGCGGCGCACATCGACACCCGCATCACGGATGGTCTTGATCGCCTCTGCCTGGGCGTTCACCTGATCGGCCAGGTTCCACGAGATATTGGCGAAGCAGGCTTCGCGCATCACCTGCTGGGTATCGGAATCGAATCCGTCCCAGACCGCCTTGTTGATGATGATGCTGTCCCAGCTGGACGGCTGGTGCCAACCGGGGAAGTAGTAATACTTCGTCACCCGCTGGAACCCCAGCCCCACATCCAGCTGCGGGGCAGAGAACTCCGCCGCGTCGATGCGCCCGGTTTCCAGCGATACAAAGATCTCGCCTGCGGGAACCAGTTGCGTGTTCGCGCCCATCCTGGCAAGCGTCTTGCCGCCCAGACCCGCGATCCGCATGTTCAGGCCCTTGAGGTCGTCAACGGTGTTGATTTCCTTGTTGAACCAACCGCCCGCCTCGGCCCCGACCAGATGGCAGGGCAGCACGACCACGCCATGCGGATCATAGGCCTTCTGGATGATCTCCAGCCCGCCGCCCTTGAACATCCAGGCCAGCGTGATGTCCGGCTCGGGACCGAACGGCATGGAGCCCACAAGGTTCGCCACGGGAATCTGGTTCGCCCAATAGCCGATCCAGTCGAACCCCATGGGCAACGCACCCGATGACACCGCGCCGAACACCTCGAACGGCGGCACAAAGTCGCCGGCTCCATGCACGTTGATCGTGACCTTGCCGCCGGTCATCAGCTTGACCCGTTCGGCCCACAGCTTCGGGCTGGGTCCGATCGACGGGGTGTTCAGGCCGAACACGCTTTGCAGGTCAAAGGTCTGCGCGGTGGCGGGGGCAACGGCCCCTGCAAGAATACTGGCAGCCGCAAGGGCCGCCGCAAGGCGCTTCTTCATCATGTCCTCCCTGTGCCACCCCGGCCGATCATGGCCGGGGCCCTCCGTGGCGCCAAGCGGTTTTCGGCTTGGCATGGGAAAAACGTTAGTTATAGTCAAATCAATTTGCAACATGCAAATTTGGCTGGGAGGACGCCATGCAGGGAATCACAGGGCAGGTCGCCGTCGTCACGGGCGGCGCCCAAGGCAATGGCCGCGCCATTGCGCTTGGTCTGGCCCATGCCGGCGCGATGGTGGCGATTGGCGATGTCAACGCGGCTGGCGCCAAGGATGTTGCAGCCGAAATCGCCGCGCTGGGCGGGCGGGCCGTCGGGCTGGAGCTGGATGTGACCGACGGCACCTCGGTCCGCGACTTTGCGGATGGGGTGGCGCAGCATCTCGGCCCCGCGGCCATACTGGTCAACAACGCCGGTATCATCCGCCGCACCCCTGCCGATTCGCCTGGGTTCGAAGGCGACTGGGCCGCGGTCATGGCGGTGAATGCGACTGGCCCCATGCTGGTGACGCGGGCGTTCCTGGACCAGTTGCGCGCCACGCGGGGGCGCGTGGTGAACCTGGGATCCATCATGTCGGTCTCGGCCGGGCCTGGACTGTCGGCCTATGCCGCCTCCAAGGGGGCGGTCCTGCAACTGACCCGCGCGCTGGCCAATGAACTGGCACCGCTTGGCATCCGCGTCAACGCCATCGCACCGGGCGTGATCGACACCCCGATGACCGAGGCGACGCGCACGAACGCCGCGGCCATCGGCCGCTTCATGGCCCACACCCCGATGGGCCGCACGGGGCAACCCGACGAACTGGTGGGGCCGGTCCTGTTCCTGGCCTCTGACATGTCCAGCTACGTCACCGGCACATTGCTGCCGGTCGACGGTGGCTATCTGACGGCTTGACAAGGAGAGACGCCATGCGGCGGCACGAGGTCGATGTTCTGGTGGTGGGGTCGGGCGCCGGGGGGCTGGCCACCGCCGTTGCGGCGGCGCATCGGCGCCTGTCGGTTCTGGTCGCGGAAAAAGAGCCGGTGTTCGGCGGCACCACGGCCCGGTCAGGCGGCTGGATGTGGATTCCCTGCAACGCGCCCGCCCAGCGCGCCGGTGTTCAGGACAGCAAGGACAAGGCCCGCACCTATCTGCACCACGAGGCAGGCGCGCATTTCGATGCCGACCGGGTGGATGCCTTTCTGGATGCCGGGCCCAAGGCCGTGGAGTTCTTTGAACAGAACACCGCGTTGCAATTCGATCTTGGCCCCACCTTTGCCGATTATCACCCGACAGCGCCCGGCGGCATGGATGGCGGCCGCTCTATCGTCGCCCGGCCCTTCGACGCGCGCGGGCTGGGGCCAGAGGTGCGCCGCCTGCGCCCGCCACTGGCCGAAATCACCGTGCTGGGCATGATGATCGGGTCCGGCAAGGAGTTGCTGCATTTCTTCAACGTTCTGCGCTCGCCCGTGTCCTTTGCGTTTGTAGGGCAGCTTTTTGCCAAATATCTGCGCGATGTTCTGCTGCATGGCCGCCCCATGCGGCTGACCAATGGCAATGCGCTGGTCGGGCGGCTGGCCAAATCGGCCTTTGACACAGGCGTCGAGATCTGGACCGACTCTCCCGTCAGGCGCCTGATCCGCGACGATACGGGCCGCGTGACCGGCGCCATCCTGCACACCCGCACGGGCGAAATCGAAGTGGCGGCCCGCAAGGGCGTCGTCCTTGCCGCAGGCGGTTTCCCGCAGGATGCGCTGCGCCGCAAGGAACTGATGCCCCATGCCCCCAGCGGCCACGAACATGTCAGCCCGGCGCCCCCCGGCAACACCGGCGACGGGTTGCGTCTGGGCGAGGCAGTGGGGGCAGATCTCGATACCACCCTGCCCCATGCCGCTGCCTGGGTGCCCATTTCGCGCCCAAGGCGCAAGGATGGCACGCTGGGAACATTCCCGCATTTCGTCGACAGGTCCAAACCCGGCGTCATTGCCGTCACCCGCTCTGGCCGCCGCTTTGTGAACGAGGCGCAAAGCTACCATGATTTCTGTCAGGCCATGGTCAAACGCTGCCAGGAGGAAGGCGGCCCCGATGCCGAACTGGCGGCCTGGTTCGTGGCCGATCACCGGGCCTTTCGCAAATACGGTCTGGGGTTCGCAAAGCCGGCGCCAGTGCCCTATGGCCACCTGATCAAGGATGGCTATCTGCTGCGCGGCGCCACGATTGCGGATCTGGCCCGGCAGATCGGTGCCGATCCGGTGATGATGGAGGCTGAAGTGGCCGAGTTCAATCGCCACGCCGACCGGGGCGAAGACCCG
Source organism: Gemmobacter megaterium (assembly GCF_900156815.1). Taxonomy (GTDB): domain Bacteria; phylum Pseudomonadota; class Alphaproteobacteria; order Rhodobacterales; family Rhodobacteraceae; genus Wagnerdoeblera; species Wagnerdoeblera megaterium. The sequence goes on along the minus strand of NZ_FTOT01000006.1, from coordinate 97,056 downwards.
GCCTTTGGCAAGGGATCGACCAGCTACAACCGCAGTCTGGGCGACCCCGACCACAAGCCCAACCCCTGCGTGGCACCGCTGGCCAAGGGGCCATTCTATGCCGTGCGGCTGTATGTCGGCGATCTGGGCACCTTTGCCGGGCTGAAAACCAATGGCCGCGCGCAGGTGCTGGATCAGGACGGACGCCCCGTTCCGGGCCTGTATGCGGCCGGGAACGATGCGGCCAGCATCATGGGTGGTAACTATCCCGGCGGTGGCATCACGCTTGGCCCGGCGATTACCTTTGGCTGGATCGCCGCGCGCGATATGGCGGGCGGCAATGACTGAACCCGTCTCGCCCCTGCGTCTGGTGGCGGGCATCTGTCTGGGCTTGCTGGCGGTGACGGGCTGGGGCCTGTTCAATGTCGGCACCGAAATCGCCCAGGCCCAGGGCTTTCGGCCGCAGGATCTGACCCTGCTGCGCTATGGTGTGGCCGCGCTGGTGCTGCTGCCATGGTTTCTGTGGCGTGGCCTGCGTCTGGACCAGCGACGCCTGATCCTGATGGCGCTGTTGGTCGGGCCGGCGTTTTCCATGTCCTTCAACCTGGGATTCCGGCTGGCCCCGCTGGCCCATGCCGTCGTGATCGGTCCGGGCACTTCGGTGATGGTGGCGCTGTTGCTGGTGCGGCTGGTGGACCGCCAGCAGATCAGCGCGCTGCGGATGGTCGGTCTTGCCTTGCTGCTTGCAGGGCTGATCGTGATCGGCGCCGACCGGGGCGGTACCGCCAAGGCAAGCGGCCTGTGGGCCGTGGCGGGCGATCTGTGCTTTGTCGTCTCGGGCGCCTTGTGGGGTGTGTTCAGCTGGCTTCTGGGGCGCTGGCGGATGCCCCCCGTCGAAACCACGGGCGGCGTCGCGCTCTATGCCGGGCTGATGTTCCTGCCCATCTACCTGCTGGTCTGGGGCCTGCCCGATGCGCCACATCTGCCATGGCTCCAGCAGGCCATGGTGCAGGGCGTTATCGGCGGTAGCGGGGCACCTGCGGCATTTGCGGCGGCTGTGGTTCTGCTGGGCACCGGGCGGGCGTCGATCTTCAACGCGCTTGTGCCCCCCTCTGCCGTGCTGATGGCGATTCCGGTAGCGGGACTTCAGCCGAATGGCCTGCAATGGCTTGGGGTTGCGCTGGCCACGATCGGCCTGATCACATCCATGACCCTGACAACAGGCCGTGCGCGCGGCTTGCCGCCTGCCCCCCATGCCTCTAGGTGAAGGAACACAACGGATGGAGCCAGCGTGACCAAGCCCAGACAGCAACGCGGCGTGCAATCGCTGGAAACCGGCGGCGCCATCCTGCGCGCGATGGCGCAGGTGGGCGCCCCGGTCAAGCTGCGCGATCTTGCCGAAACCGTGGGCGTTGCACCGTCTCAGTTGCATCCCTATCTGGTCAGTCTGCGAACCATCCGCATGGTAGAACAGACGGAAACCGGGCTTTATGCGCTTGGCCCGTTTGCGCTGGAACTTGGCCTGGTACGCCTGCGCGGCACCGATGCCTACCGCGAGACCATGCGCCGCCTGCCTGTTCTGGCCGAGGACACAGGGCTAATGGTCGCCGTGACGGTCTGGGGCCTGCATGGTCCGGTGATCGTCTATGTCCACGAAGGGCCCGAGCGTATTCATGCCAACGTGCGCGCAGGGGGGATGTTCACCGTTACCGGCACCGCCACCGGCCGGCTTTTTGCGGCCTACCTCCCGCGTGACAACACCGAACCGCTTGTTCGCCACGAATTGCCAGACCCAGCGCAGCAGACCACCTACTGGGCCGAGGTGGCCAATACCGCGGCTCAAGGCTACACGACCACCCGCGACCTGCCGATCCCTGGCGTATCCGCAGTCGCGGCGCCGGTGTTCGACCATACAGGGGGGATGCAACTGGCGATCACCGTCATCGGGCCGACGGCACAGATCGACCTTGCGGCCGATGGCACCACTGTTCGGGCTGCCCGGACCTTTACCGATCAGCTATCGACCGACCTGGGGAATGGCCCCGGCGCGCAGCCGGGGCCATAACTCTCAGGCGGCAATCGCGTTCTTGCGGTTCCACCGGATGGATGACCACAGCGCAAACCCGATCAACGCGGCACCGCCCAACCCGGTGATGACCTCGGGGATATGGGTCAGCGTCTGGACATACATGATCACCGACAGGATCAGGATCGCGTAGAACGCCCCATGTTCCAGATAGCGGTACTGGGCCAGCGTCCCCTTTTCCACCAGCATGATCGTCATGGAGCGCACATACATCGCGCCCACGCCCAGACCGATGGCGATGATGAACAGGTTCGACGACAGCGCAAACGCACCGATCACACCGTCAAAGCTGAACGAGGCGTCCAGCACCTCCAGGTACAGAAACGCCCCAAGCCCCCCGCGGGCCGCGCCCTCCATCAGCTCCTGACTGCGATCCAGGATGCCGCCCAGCACCTCGACCAGAAGAAATGTCAGCAGCCCCCAGATGGCCGCATGAAAAAACACGGTCGCAGACGCCGCACCTTTCCAGGATTCGATCACCTCGGAGAACACCAGCATGATCACAAGGACAAAGGCGATCTCGATACCCTTGACCGAAGAATACTGCGTCGCCTTCTCCTCGATCCAGCGCACCCAATGGACGTCTTTCTCGTGATCAAAGAAAAACGACAGCGCGACCATCATCAGGAAAGTGCCACCAAAGGCGGCAATCGGCAGATGGGCATCATGCATGATGCGGCTGTATTCCTCGGGCTGACTTGCCGCCATGACGATCGCCGTCCACGGCCCGACATTTGCAGCAATCACCACGATCAATAGCGGGAACACGATCCGCATCCCGAATACGGCGATCAGGATACCCCAGGTCAGGAACCGCTGCTGCCATTTCGGCGTCATGTCCTTCAGCTTGTTCGCATTGACGATGGCGTTGTCAAAGGACAACGAGATTTCCAGCACCGCCAGAACGCAGACGATGAAGAACACCTTCATTGCTCCGCCCACGGTGTGCTCGGTCGAAAAGCCAAGCCACAGGCCAAGGCCAAGGCCGATGGCCGTAACGATAAAGGCCCAGCGGAAATATTGCAGCGTCGAGCGATGCCCGGCTCCGGTCGAAGCGGTTGTCCCTGATGTCATGACGAAATGTCCGGCGGCTATGGATGTTGCGGTGCCGACATCACGAAAGCACCGCCACTTCCGCCAGAGGGGCCCGGTCACCGAACAGACTCCGCCTGCGCGCCCGGCGCGGTGGATGACGCTGCATATAGCTGGCCCTACGGCGGATTCAACCCCGACTTTAGGGACGCTTCGACGAGGCGCGGCCTTGACCGGCGTTCATGCGTGCCAGGGCCGCGTGATAGTCGTCGGTATGATGGGCCACCGCCTGCATTGCTGCCGACATGTCCAGAACGGCAGACAGCGTGTTGTTCCAGGCTTGCCGCAGCAGGCGCTTCGTCATGCGGGTGGCGTGGGGCGGATTCGCGGCGATGCGGCGGGCCATGGCGCGTGCCTCGTCCAGCAGGGCGCCGTCTTCGACCACACGGGACACAAGGCCAATGCGCAGCGCCTCGTCTGCACCGACCAGATCGCCGGTCAACGCCATTTCGCTTGCTTTGGCAAAGCCGACCGCCCGAGGCAACAGCCAGGCGCCGCCATCGCCAGGGATGATCCCCAGACGCACAAAGCTTTCGGCAAACTTGGCCGACTGCCCGGCGATGCGCACATCGCACATCAGCGTCAGATCGCAACCCGCGCCGATGGCCGGCCCGTTCACCGCAGCGATCACCGGCAATTCCAACGCTTCGAAGGCCAGGGGCAGGCGCTGGATGCCGGTCTTGTAATTGCGGCGCGTCTGGGCTGGAACCTCGTCCACCAGGCCCTGTCCGGGTGACATCGCCTTGATGTTGCCGCCCGACGAAAACGCGCTGCCGCTGCCGGTCAACACGATGACCCGCGCCTTTGGATCTGCCTCTGCGGCCTCCAGCGCCTCAAGCAGCCCCTCGATCATCGGCAGGCCAGAGATGGCGTTGCGCGTTTCGGGGTCGTTCAGGGTGATCGTGACGATGCCGTCGGCATCGGTTTCGGAAAGAACGATGGGCATGATGTCTCCTATCTCAGGCCAAGACCGCGGGCGATGATGCCTCGCAGCACTTCGCGGGTGCCACCCCGCAGCGAAAAGCACGGTGCCATCTGCCGCACACGGGCAAAGGTCGCGTCATATGCGGGATCGGCCGTCGCGGGGTCGATCGCCTCGCGCGCGCGCTCGGGGGTCTCCTGTTCCAGCAACGCGCCCAGATCCTTGACGATGGCAGCATGTAGATCGGGCTTTTCGCCCCGCTCCAGCCGCCCTGCCACCGATTGCGACATATGACGCAACACCAGCGTATGGGCCACAAGCCGCCCCACCGATCTTTCAACGGCAGGCACATCCGCGCCAAGGCGGTTCATTTCCTCCAGCAGCGCAAAAGACGACAGAAACCTCTCCGGCCCACTGCGCTCGAACGACAGTTCCGACATGACCTGCGCCCAGCCATCGCCTTCGCGCCCCAACAGCGCGGTGTCGGGCAGTTCCACGCCATCGAAACTGCATTCGTTGAAATGATGCTCTCCTGCGATGTCCAGCACGGGACGCACCGTGATGCCGGGCAGCGACATGTCGACCAGAAACTGGCTGGTGCCGCCATGGCGGTCTTCGGCCGGGCCGGTGCGGCAAAAGCAGATCATGTAATGGGATTCGTGGGCATAGGTCGTCCACAGTTTCGTGCCGGTCAGCCGCCATCCGGTTGCGGTGCGTTCGGCCCGCATACGGACCGAGGCAAGGTCGGATCCGCTGTCCGGCTCGCTCATGCCGATGCAGAAGTAGCAGTCTCCGGCCGCGATCCTGGGCAAGATGCTGCGGCGCTGGTCCTCGGTGCCATTGCGCAGGATCATCGGGGCACTTTGCCGGTCGGCGATCCAGTGGGCGGCCACGGGGGCACCTGCGGCCAGCAGCTCTTCCATAACCACATGGCGCTCGACCGGGCTGCGGGCATGTCCGCCGTAGTCCTTGGGCCAGGTCATTCCGATGTATCCGGCGGCGCCAAGGGCGCGGCTGAACTCGGCGTCAAAGCCCGACCAACTGCGCGCCTGATCGGCTGCGGAATAGCCGGGCGGCAAGGTCGCGCGCAGGAAGGCACGCACCTCGGCGCGCAGGGCGGCATGGTCAGTGCGTTGGTCGGGAAGGGGAAAATCGAGCGTGGTCATCAGAAACGGTCCGATTGCAGGGCGGTGATCTGCGGCCAGAGTGCGCCGCCGGCGGCCATCGCGGCGCCAAGGGTGGCGGCCCAATCCGCCTCGCGGCCATCATCGTCGCGCCAGGTCCACAGTCGGCGGGTCAGCGGGTGCAGGGCGTATTCCTGGCTGAAGCCGATGGCCCCGTGGATCTGATGGGCCCGTTCCGCCACTTTTCCGGCCGCTTCTCCAGCGCGGATCTTGGCGGCCGCTGCCAGCAAAACCAGCCGGTCGGGATGCGACTCTGCCAGCGGCAGCGCCAAGGCGGCCATCTGTGCGGCGGCCCCCGCCGCAGCGGTTTCGGCGGCCATCGTCGCCAGATACTGCTGGATTGCCTGAAACTTGCCCAGCGCACGACCGAATTGCACCCGCTCGCCCGCATAGCGCACGGTCATTTCCAGCACAGCCTGCAACGCGCCCGAGATCTGCTGGGCGCGCAGCACTGCCGCAACCGCGCGCGGCACCTGCGGATTCAGCGCCAGCGGCACAACGGCCTGAGAGGCGGGGAGTGTCGCCAGAGTGTCGCGCGCCTCGCCGGCGATGGAACAACCGTGCTGCCAGTCGCCACCCGCCACCGCGAACGTGGACAACTGGCAACCTTGGGCCAGACCGTCGCACACCACCAGAAGCGCAAGGTGCCGCCCGAACGGAACCTTGCGGGCCGGGCCGAACACCACAGCCGCGGGCCCCTCTGCCAGCGGCAGACCCGCGCGCGCCAGCAGCCAGTTCGCCAGCATGGTTTCCGCCAACGGCACCGGAGCGGCCACCGACGCCGCAATTCGCAGCGGCTCCACCGCCTCGGCAGCGTCCAGCCCGAAGCCGCCATCCTCCTCGGACAGCAGGCTCAGCGCAAAGCCCGCCTCCTCAATGGCCTGCCAAAGCGTGCCCGACCAGCCCCTGCCGGTGGTTTCATGCTGCGCGAACATCCGCCGCGCGCTGTCGGCGATCAGGTCCGATGTCATCTGTCCTCCCTTGTCATATTTCATCAGATGAAATACAATTTCATTAATCTACCATGGAACACTGCCAGTGCAACAGGCGCGATCACACAGGAGAACGTATGACTTCCTACAAGCCGGTAACCGCCGCCCTGCGGGTTCTGGACGTTCTGGCCGCCTTGAACCGACCGGGAACCAAGGCGACGGTCGCCGGGATTCACGGCGCCACCGGCATTGACAAGGCAACCGTGGTGCGGATGCTGGAAACGCTGATCCATGCCGGATATGTGCTGCGCGATCCAGAGCAGCCGGTCTACCGCCCCACTGGCAAGACACTGGCGCTTGCCACAGGATATGACCGGCACAAGGTGGTCGGGGCAATCGTGTCGGATGATCTGGCGCAGTTCCGCCAGCGCATCGGGTGGCCGTCGGATGTTGCGCTGTTCGACCATGATGCGATGCTGGTGGTGCATTCCTCTCGCCCACCGGAACCCTTGCATTTCATACGTGCCTCGGGGTTCCGGGCGCCCATGTTGGTGACCAGTCTGGGGCTGGCGTATCTCGCGCATTGCGACGCAAGGGAGCGCGCGGCCGTTCTGGCACGATTGGCCGGGGATCCGGCCTCGGAGAACGATTTGGCGCGCGACCCGGCCCGGCTGGAGAGCCGCCTGGACCAGATCAGGGCACAGGGCTTTGCGACGATGGATCCCAGCTATTCCCGCGCGCATTACGAAGGACGCTTCTTCAGTCTTGGCGTGCCCATCATGGCGGACAGGCAGGTGTTCGGGGCGATCAACGCCATGTATCTGCTCAGCGCCCTGTCAATCGACGAGGCGCAAGACCGGCTGCTGGGGCCGTTGCAAGAGGTGGCAGGGCAGATGGCGGCGCGACTGGCCCAGCGGTCGGGATGCTAGCGCCCCCGCACCCACCCCCGGCTGCGCGGTCCAAGCTTTACCGCAAGCGAAACCGCCGCATAAACAGCAAACCCCGCCGGATCCGCCAGCGCCAGCCGCAGGACCGAACCCGGAGCCAAGCGCGCCTTGCCCTCGTTTCCCAGCAGCATCGGCCATTGCGCAGCAATCTGCGCCACGCCTTCGTCCTGCCGCCGCCGGACGCGGACAAGGCGGCGGAATCCTTCGACCATCGGCCAACTGTAGGTTGCGGGCAGGCCGATCCGCTCTGACGGCGCGAAGTGCAGACGCACAAAGGTGTCGTCGGAAATGATGTCCGGAAACGCACCCCACCGCGCCCGCCCGGCGGCATTCACCGCAAACAGGCCGAACCCCGGTGCAGCGGATCCCGCAAACGGCAGGCGCATCCAGAAACGGGCATAGGCGCGTGTCACCGGACTGCGGGCCGCGGCAATCTCTGGCGTTCCACTGGCATAGGCCGGCCCCGGCGCAGCCGCCAGCGCCCGCGCAATCTGACCGATCAGCGGCGGGCTGACCAGCACATCGGCATCCAGATAGACCCGCAAAGCTCCACCCGCCCGCGCATCGCCGATGTTGAGCGCATTCAGCTTGCCCGGTTTCGCCAGATCCACCACCTCCAGCCGCCACCCCGCCGCATCGGCAGCCCCGGCGCGTGCCTGCGCAGCGGCGACAGTGCCATCGCGGCAGCCATTGGCCACCACGATCACCTCGGCGGTCATGCCAACCGGATCCGACGCCAGCAGCGCATCCAGACACGGCCCGATCCAGTCCTGTTCATTGCTCGCGGGCAGGATGACAGACAGCATCATTCGCCACGCGCCAGCGCCCGCCAGCGCGGGTTGTCATCGCCCAGATGCCGCAGTGCCCCCCAACTGCCCCAGCGGCTTGGGGCCATCACATCGACAAAGGCATTGAACGGCGAATCCGAAAGCCGGTGCCAGCCATCCACAAGCCGACGATACAAGGCCCCCATGCCGGTGCTGTAGTTCAGTGCAACCATGAAGGCATTGGCCTCTGCATCCTGCTGCAACGGCCCCAGGCCAACCACATGTGTCCCCCCCTCGTACATCATCAGCCGCAGCCCATGCGCCTGTGCGACTGCCGCATGATAGGGCAGCAGGTCGTCCACCAGACCCGCGACCGAGTCCGCAACCTTGCCGCCATGGCGCCCGTCCGACAGATCCTCGATGGCCAGGTCGATCGCCAGATCGAACCGATGCGCGGCCACATGCGCGGCGCGCTCGTGCTCGGGCAGCGCCCGAGAGGCCCGCTCTGCGGCGGCCCGGCTTTCGTCCAGCCAACCGCGCACCAGCCCCTCACTTTCGGGATACCCGATGCCAGCAGAAAAATAGGCCGTCACGCCCCAGGCATCAAAAGCTGTATAGGGTGCGGGCCTGCCTTCGGCCACCACCAGAGGGGCGGTCAGAATATCGGCCTCCAACCCTTTCCATCCCGTCTGGGTCGCCAGAACGCGGACCAGCCGATCCGGCGCATCGGCAAAGACCCCGGCCCATATGCCGACCGTTTCAGCGGCGCGCATCGCACCGAACTGCACCCATTTCCATTCCTGCCCCCAGCGCGCCTTGGCTTGTTCCTCGGCCCAGACAGCCTGGGGAAAGATCATGTTCCACAGCTCGTTGGAATATTCGACATGCGCCACCAAACCGGGTGCCAGACCGTCATATGCCGCCTGAGCGTAGAAGCGCACCAGATCATCCTGCGCCAGATGTGGCAGGGTGAACCACGGGTCGGCCTGCAACTCATTGGCCAGCGCCACCATCACCTCTATCGGAACACCGATACGCGCCCAGGTGTAGTCGGCGGGCCGGGGCCGGTCCTCCAGCCGCGACAGGTCGCTGCCGTTGGTCCGCATCCAGTCCATGAAGCGGATCAGCCGCACGCCCCGGATGCGCGCCAGCCAGTCGGGGTTGAAGATGGCACCGCTCTCGATCAGCGCCACACGATCCTCGCGCAGCACGCGGATCCGGCGGATCGGATCGGCGGGATCACTGGCCGAGATGGTCAGCAACACACTCCCCTCGCCCGGAGTAAAGTCGAACACGATCCGCCCCGGCGCCTGCGACACGATCTGTGCACGGCCTTCGAGCCGCAGGGTTCCGCGCCCCTCATGGGTCAGCAGATAGCGCCCGCCAAGGCCTGCCGCATCTTCGGGCATATCGGTCAGGATCAACGTGGAAATCCCCCGCAACTCTGGCGGCACGCCGCGCGGCCATCCCTCGGCATCCAGCCAGTCGGCCGCGGCCAGATCGTCATGCCCCCACCCTCCCCAGCGGTCGGGCAGATGACCGATCCATGGCCGCGCCGTCTTCATTATGTCCAGAAACGGCTGCGAGGTGGACCAATCCGCCAATTCGGCAAGGCCGAAGCCGATCCCCTTTGCCGATACACCTCCCAAGGCTGCGATGTCTGGTTGGAACCCGGCCCTGTCGTCCGGGCTTGCCACATTGCCGCCGGGCAGCGCGCGTGGTGGGTCCGGTGCCTCTGCCAGAACCACATCCGAGCGCTTTGGCACCTCGGCCCGCCGGGCTTGCACGACCTCCCAGGCGATTTCCTGCATCCGGGCCGCCATGGCCTCGGTCACGATTGCGCGAGTCTGCCATTGCCGCACCAGACGGGGCGGCAGGCCGCGCGGATCCCTCCCGGTCAGGCTGGCATGGATCACCATGGCAACCATATAGAGCCCCCGGTCATTCAGGTGGATGTCATCGGAAAACACATCGCCAATTTCGCGCAGGCCCGGCACCGTGCCCTTGTCGATCTCATCCGCCAGCCGACCCATCGCCTGCCCCGCCGGGATCACGCGGACCTCTGGGCCCGCAGCGGCAGCCAGCCCCTGCCAGTTCGCCCAATCGTCGGCAAGGCGCTGGCGCCAGGGCAGATGCCCCTGGGCGTCATGCTCAACAGGACGCCCCGTGCCACTATTCAGACTGTGCCATGTTTCATAGATCCAGACCTGCGCCGCCGGATTGGCATCCAGGGCAGCCGCCGCCCATTGGCGGGCGAACCCGACACTGTCGGACCATTGCAGATGATTGGCCAGCGGGATCGCCTCTGTCAGAACAAGATGACCGATCCGGCCACTCTCCAGTATGCGACGGCCATCGCCCCCCTGCCCTTGGGCCGAGTGTTCCCAGTTCCACTTCAGCGGCGCGCCATTGATGATCTGCATCTCGGACCGCAATTCCACCCCCTGCGCGACCGCAGCGCGTTCCACCATGCGGGGCAGGGTCGGGCCGATCAGCGAATGACCGACAAACAGCACTTCGGCCATCAGGGACATCAGGCTCATGCGGAAACTCCGGTTCCGGGGGTTGCCCGGACCACGGCCCAGACGATGCGCTGCAAGGCAGAGGCAAGATCCGGGGCCACCGGCACGGGCGTGCCATCGGCGCGCGTGACCGCACCTGTCAGCCCTTCGGGCGAACGGTGGTACAGCACGGCATAATGCACCAGCGCAATCAGGTAATGACCAAGATCACCAAGGTGAATGCTGTCCTGAGAACCATCGGCCGCGCGTGCAAAGAACTGTTCGCGCCGGGTGATACCGGGCAGCTCGCCCGCCTCGGCGGCGCGGACCGCCGCCGCCAATGCCTGCCCGCCAGGGACAAGGTAGACAGGCGGAGAGTCCCAGGCCAGCGCACCTTGCAGCACCTGGCCTTGCCACAAGGCGGGGAGATCCGTGGCGATGCGTTCCAGCCAGCCATCCGGATCATCCAGCCGGTGCCAGGTTTCATACAGGTAAATCCTGACCTGCGGGTTCCCGGCCTGCGCCGCCAGCGCCCAACGGGCTAGGTAGTGCGGGCTTGCATGCCACCGGATCGCATCGCGCAGCTCCACCATCTCTGTCAGCACGACGGCATCGTAGTCGCCAGAGGCTAGTGCCTCGTGGGCAGGGCGGTGACGGGCATGGGCGTTCTCGGTCACAAAGCCCGTGATCTCGACCCGGTCTTCCCAATGGGCGCGCAAGGGCGTGCCCCAGCCCAGTTGGCTCGCATGGTCATGCCCCGCCAGTTGGGCCAGCATCGCAGGCATGTCCCGCCCCACCAGCGAATGGCCCAGATGATAGACCCGCAGCGGCCCCGCAGGCGGCGTCAACGGGGATTGGGCGTGCGCCAGAACCGCACCGCCAACAGGCGTGCGATCGGCAGGCAGCGCCGGCCCCTCGCGCCATCGACGCAAGCCCAGCAGGGCCGCACCACCCGTCAGCGCCGCTCCGATCAGCCCGGCCAATATCATCCGTCGCCTAGGCATCTGCCCCCCTTCTGAATGGTTTGCATTCCATCAGTGTAAAGCTAGGTTGCCCATGCAACCCTTCTTTGCGCAACAGGAGCCTGTGTTGACCGGATTGCTGATCGTGGCCACCGCTCCGGTTCTGGAACAGGGCGAAACCCTGCGGCTTGACATCAAGTTCGTCGAGGGAATGCGGGCACATTGCGCGCATTGGAACGGCCCGGTGCGCTGCATTCTGCGCCGGAACGCGGCCCCCATACCATTTGGCGCCGACTATGACCCTTCGGCGCTTGGCTTTGATCTGCGGATCCTCGACCCGGATCAGCCGGTCGGCCCGGCGGAAATGGCAGGCATCCGTGCGGTCTTTGCCGCCGCAGACGACGCGCAGGCCCTTGGCCTTGGCCCGACCGCGCGCGCTGCCGGGGCGATTCTGGTCTATTCGCTGGAATACACACTGGAGACCCGACTGCGGATTGTCGGACTGGATCAAAGCAAGTCGCTGCCCCGCAAGATATGGTCGGCGCTGTGGAACTTGCGGCAGGAACGCCGCCGCCGTGCCGCTCTGAAGGCCGCCGACGGGGTGCAGGCCAATGGCTATCCCGCCTATGACAGCTACCGCTCGCTGAACCCGAACACGATGCTCTACATCGACGGGCGCATGACGCCCCGCCTGATGGCCACTCCGCAAGAGATGACCGCGCGCGCCGCGCGCCAGCGCGACGGGGCGCCGCTGAGGCTGATCCATTCCGGGCGGCTGGAGCCGATGAAGGGCGCGCAGGATCTGCTGCCAGTGATGGCCGCGCTGCGGGCACTTGGGGTGCAGGCGACGCTGGACATCTATGGCGCCGGGTCGCTGCGCGACACCATTCTTCAGGGGCTGCGCAGCTTCGGCGGCGCGGTGCGCCTGCACGACCCCGTGGATTTCGAGACGGGGCTGGTTCCGGTCAGCCGGGGCGGTGCCGACATCTTTCTGTCGTGCCATCGCCAGTCCGACCCCTCGTGCAGCTATATCGAGGCAATGGGCTGCGGCCTTGCGGTGGCCGGGTATGCCAACCGGATGTGGTCCCGGCTGGCCTCGGACAGCGACTGCGGGCAGGTTGCCCCCTTGGGCGATGTGGCGGCCCTGGCCCGCAGGATCGCCGCATGGGACCGCAACCGCGCCGATCTGATCCAATCTGCCGAGATCGGATGGCGATTTGCGCAGGCCCATGACTTTGCGTCCGAGTTCAAGGCGCGAATGGACCATCTGACGTCCTTGTTGCCCCGCGCGTGAACCCCGCCATCACCAGCCCGCCGCCGTGACCGTATCGGCCTGTGAGGCTGTCGCCGGTACGGAACGGCGCAACAGGTCGCACAAAGGTGGCCATCAACCGCCCGGCGGGCCGCAACTCGATACGGATCGCATCAAAACCGATCAGGGTCTGGCTGGCCGGAAACTGGCACTTATAGGCGGCCTCCTTGGCCACGAAGATCAGCCGCGCCGCGCGCGCGCGATCCGGCTGCGCGGCAATCCAGCGGCGCTCTTGTGGCAAGGTCACACTGTCCACCAGTTCCTCGGGGAACGGTTCATCAGGTTCGGCATCCAGCCCAAGCGACAGGCACTGACGCCGCGGCGCCAGAACCGCCAGCGCCAGCCCATCGGTATGACAGATCGACCCGGCGATGCCCGCAGGCCACCCCGGCGCCCGCGTGGACAGGGCCGGAACGGCAACCGGCGGCAGGCCCAAAGCCTCCAGCGCGGCCCGCGCGGCGGCGCGACCGGCGGCAAATTCGGCCTGACGGGCCGGAACGGCACTGGCAACCGCTGCGGCCTCGGACGGCCAGGCGGGCGGAGCCGCGCCGATCGAGACCACGGCCACCTCGGCCCCCGGAGGGAACAATGCCTGTGCCGCCGCCGCGGCCTGCTGCGGACGCGAGGACATCAGGCCCCTCGCCGCGCGCGCAAGGCACGCCGCGCCGACATGGCATCGGCGCGTTGCGCGGCCCTGTCACCAAGAGCGGCACCATCATCGTTTGCCGGTTGCGACGTGACCGGCCCTTCGCCCAGATGGGCCGCCAGCGCGGCCAGCGTCGGAAAGCGGAAGATGTCGGTGATCGACAGTCTGGCGCTGCCCAGCGCCGCCCGGATCTCGCGGTGCGCCTGCACTGCCAGCAGCGAATGCCCGCCCAGTGCAAAGAAATTGTCGCGCGCGCCCACCGACGGCACGTTCAGCACCCGCTGCCAGACAGCGGCAATGGTGGCCTGCACGCCATCCTGCGGCGGCTCGAACGTCTGAGTCACGGCGGCCGTGGCCATGGGCGCCGGAAGGGCATTGCGGTCCACCTTGCGGTTGGGGGTCAACGGAAATTCCCCCAGTTTCACGACATGGGCCGGGATCATGTGTTCAGGCAACCGCGCGGCGATATGGGCGCGCAGCCCGTCGGTCGCCAACCAACTGTCGCCAGCGACATAGGCCACCAACCGAAGATCGCCGGGGCTGTCCTCGCGCGCCATGACCACGGCCTGCCGCACACCGGGAAAGGTTTCGGCCACCGCCTCGATTTCGCCAAGCTCGATCCGGTAGCCGCGCAGTTTCACCTGATGGTCGGCCCGGCCCAGAAAATCCAGCCGCCCATCGGCCCGCCAGCGCACCAGATCGCCGGTCCGGTACATGCGCCCGCCGTGGAAGGGATTGGGCAGGAACCGTTCCGCCGTCAGATCCGCGCGCTGCCAATACCCGCGCGCGACGCCATCGCCGCCAATCCACAACTCTCCGGGCACGCCCACGGCGCAGGGCTGCTGGCTTTCGTCCAGAACATAGACCTGGGTGTTGGCAATGGGTGTACCGATGTTGACCACCGATTCCGCCGCTGTCGCCACCTCGGTTGTGGACCAGATGGTTGTTTCGGTGGGGCCATACATGTTCAGGATGCGCGCGCGCGTGGCCCTGTTCAGGTCGGCCACCAGCCCGCCGGGCAGCGCCTCGCCCCCGATCATGACAGTCTGGAGACGCGAGAGCGCGACCCGCGCCTCGTCGTTCATCGCGATCATGCGAGCCATGGAGGGGGTGCATTGCAGATGGGTGACACCATGGCGCAAGATCTGCCCGGCGATGGAGAAATCGGTCTCTGCCACCGATGCGCCCGCATTGGCACGTTTCACCACCTCGGCCAGCGGGAACAGCCCTTCCAGAACGGTATCCTTGGCAATGCCATAGTCGATCAGGCAGGCCACCTCGGTCACGCCGATACGCTTGAGCTGTTCGACACGAGCCAGACAATCCTCGACCGTGCCAAACAGGCCCGAGTCCTCGAAATACCGTTGAAAGGCGAAATCCAGGATCGCCTCAAGCTCGTCGCCTGACAGGTCGCGCAGGTCGATGTCCATGGGGTTGGTCACACCTTGCGGCTTCTTGAAGGCAGGGAAAGCCCAGGCATATTGCTTGATCAGCCCGGCTGCGGCGCGCAGATAGTCCTTCATCGGCTCGCGCGCGATGCGACGGGCCGTTTCCCGGTCACGCGCCACAAAGGTGTGCAGCATCAGCGTGACTGTGAAATCGGCCGGATCATGGCCCGCCTTGCGCAGGGCGGCGTGATAGATGCCGATCTTGTCCGCCACCTCGTCGATGCTCTGGCCCAAAAGATGGGTCAGCACATGGGCGCCAATCTCGCCCGCCTCGCGCCATGTTGCCGGGTTGCCGGCGGTCGTGACCCAGATCGGCAGGTCTTTCGACACCGGACGTGGCTGGGTCAGCACGGCAAACGGGGTGCCGGAGGCGGTAGGGAATTCGACACTCTCGCCGCGCCACAGGCGGCGCACCTGATCAATGCTGTCAAACAGCGCCTGACGGTTGTTCGGCGGGGTGTTCTCGGGGCGCAGGACAAAATCGTCCGGCTGCCAGCCCGAGGCCATGGCCAGCCCCGCCCGTCCGTTGGTCAGGTTGTCGATCACCGCCCAATCCTCGGCAATCCGGGCCGGATGGTGCAGCGGGGCAACGCACGACCCCGCGCGCACGCCGATGTTCCGTGTCACCGCCGCGACCGCCGCACCTGTCACCGATGGGTTGGGATACGGGCCGCCAAAAGCGTGGAAATGCCGCTCCGGCGTCCAGACCGCGCAGAAGCCGTGGGTATCGGCAAACCTGGCGCCTTCCAGCAACAACTCATATTTTGCCGGGCCCACACCATCGTCATTGCCCCAGTAATACAGGCTGAACTCCATCGTCCGGTCGCTGACCGCGGGGCCGTTGGACACCAGCGCACGGTCGGCATCGCCCATCAGAACCAGCTTGAAGCCACGCGACAGGGTCCAGAACAGTTCCAGTACCGAAATGTCAAAGGACAGCGAGGTGACGGCCAGCCATGTCCCCGGATCGGTGCCGATCCGGTCATCCATTCCGGCAAGGAAATTCGCCACATTGCGGTGTTCGATCATCACGCCCTTGGGCCGCCCGGTCGATCCCGAGGTGTAGATCATATAGGCCATGTCGTCCGGCCCGCCCCCCCCATCGGGATTCGCCGTGCTGGCCGTGTCGATGCGCGGATCGCGGTCCAGCAACAGTTGCGCGGTGCCCGGCGGCAAGCTGTCCGACAACGCGGATTCCGTGACGATCACCGGGGCGCCCGAATCTTCGGCGTAAAGTGCGATGCGGTCGGCAGGATAGGCAGGATCCATCGGCACATAGGCGCCGCCTGCCTTGAGGATTCCAAGCGCCCCGATCACCAGATGCGGCGTGCGCCGCGTGCACAGGCCCACCAGCGTGCCCGGCCCAACCCCCATCTCGCGCAGCACATGGGCCACACGATTGGCGGCTGCGTTCAGCCGGGCATAGGTCAGGCTGCTTGCCTCATGTACCAGCGCGATGGCGTCGGGCGTGCGCGCCACCTGTGCCTCGAACGCGGTGTGAATGGGCCGCGGGGCATAGTCTGTCGCGGTGGCATTCCAGCCATTCACCGTCATGTCCCGTTCGGCTTCTGGCATGGCCGGGATGTCAGACAGGCTCTGTCCCGCTGAAAGTGCCTGTCCGATCGCCTCCAGCCGCGCATGAAGCAGTCGGGCCAGGACAGGGTTCAGGCGGGCAGCATCGAAGTGAAAGCCCGTCGCGGTCAACGTGATGATGGATCCGTCAAGCGGATCGTCACCTGAAAGCGCAAGTGCAATCTGCGGCATCGTCACGGCGCCAATGGCCGGATCGCGGAGCGGCAGGTCGGCGGCAAAACCCGGCGCGCGGGCGGTGCGCGCAAGGGCGGCCTGCTGCGCCGCCACCTCGCCATCGGAGGTCAGGCGCAGGGGCGACCACGGGGCGACATAGCCCGGCGCCTGTGGCAGGCGCGGGTCGTGCACCGCAATGTCCACTGCCTTGCGCGCGGTCAGACGGCAGGCCCACAGGGCAATGGCCGCAATGGCCGGGTCGGCCAGGGCCAGAACCTGCCAGTCTGGCACGGTTCCGGCGGTTGCCATCGGCACCTCTGCCGGGATCAGATCGCGCAGCGCACGGCGTGTCGCGCCCTCGACCGGGGCGACGGCAGCAATCGCTGCGTCAATGCGGGCGGCCTGCGCAGCCGTGACCGCAGGCAGCACATCCCCCACCTGCGCCACGGACATCGGGCAGACCGCGCCCGACAGGTCACGCAACCCCCGCAGTGTCACTGCCCCTTGGCCACAGGCCACCGTCAGCCCTGCCTGATCCACCGCCAGCACCTGTCCCGGCGCCCCGTGACCTGTCACAGCTTCGGCGGCAGAAACAGTGACTATCCGGCCACTACTCTCTATTTTTGGCAAAGCAAGCGGGTTGGCATAGCTGCCATGATCCAGCGCCTGCACCAGCGCCAGAATGCGCGCGTCGGACTGGGCAAAATCCAGCCGCGCAGCGGCGCGGGGCCGGTCATCGCGGGCATGATAGCTGCGCAGCGACAGATCCTGCGGCTGGCGCCGGGGTGCGCCGGATTCCAGCTTTGCAACCAGCGGGCCGAAACTGTCGATGGCCGCTTCGAAACAACGGGTGTTCAACGTCAGCGCGGTGTCACCGGGCGCGATCGGGAACAGACGCTGTTCCAGAATATCCCCCTCGTCGATGCCGCCTTCGATCAGGTGCCACGTGATGCCGTGCTGCGCCTCGCCTTCAAGGATGGCCCAGACCGGCGCGTTCAACCCGGCATGGCGCGGCAGCGGACCATCGTGAAAGTTGACCGCCCCGCAGACCGCCTGCGCCAGCAACGCCTCTGGCACCAGGTTGAGGTTGGCGACCGAAAACAGCCAGTCATAGCGCAGACCGGCCAGCCGGTCGGCATGGCCGGGCGCCTGCGCCTCGACCCGCAGCCCTACGCCTTCGGCCCAGCGGCGGACCTCGGCGTTGCGCGTCACGACGGCGGCAATGCTGTGGCCACGACTGCGCCAGATTTCGGCGCATTGGACCAGAAGGGATTCGTTGCCGATGAACAAGGCGGACAGGGTCATGTCTGGCTCCGTGCCGGGGTTCTGGCCCCGGAATCTGGCACGGCGGGCGCCGTGCTGGGGATGCGCGTTCCCATGGAAAGACTATGCGCGATCAGATCGCGCAGGAAATGTGGCGGATCGCCCGTGCCCCGCCGGGTCAGGGCACAGCGCAGGCGCCACAGGACGCCTCCGGCAAGATGGGTCAGCGTGGCCAGCGCGGCATAGCCCCGCCCATGGCTTTTGGTGAAGTAACGCCAGCGGCTGTCGAACCAGTAGCGAGGCGTGCGCGACCACCGCTTCATTCCTGTCGACTCAGAGCCGATATGGGCCACTTCGGACGCACGGACATAGTCGGTCGGCCACCCGGCACGGGCGCCACGCAGGCACAGGTCGGTTTCCTCGAAATACAGGAAAAAGCCTTCGTCAAAGGCGCCGATCCGATCCAGCACCGATTGCCGCGTCATCAGGCTGCACCCAGCCGTCCAATCCACCCGCATCACACCAGAGCGGGGAATATCCATCGGAACGACATGGCTGCGCAAGGCACGGGTGATCGGGCCGGTGCGGGCCGACCCTTCCAGTTCGGACCAGACCGAAGGGAACCGGAAACAGGTGGTATGTGGTACCCCGTCCACCCCGTGAATATAGCTGCCGGCAAAGCCCACCTCCGGATGGCGCTCCAGATGATCCAGCAACAGGCGAATGGCATCCGGCGCCGGAAAGGCATCAGAGTTCAGGATATAGACATATTCAGGCCGTTCGCCCCCCGGCAGACCCGCGCGGATGCCCACGTTGTTGCCCGCGCCAAAGCCGCCATTGCGCCCGGCCTGTAGAACCCGCACCCGCGACCAGCCGCGATCCGCCACCGCTCGACGCAGGATCTCTTCGGATCCGTCGCCGGAATCGTTGTCCACCACAGTGATCGCGCCGTCGATCCCCTGCATCGCCACCAAGGCGGATTCGACGGATTTCAGCGTCATCTCTGGCGTGCGCCAGTTCAGGATGACGGTCAGGACACGGGTCATTCCGCCGCCTCCTGCAAGGGGGTATCACCGGGTTCAGCCGCATCCAGCACCCTGCGGATGCGCGCTGCCAGCACGCGGACATTGGGTTCCAGCACCATGGAATCATGGTCGCCCGGCACCTCGACCACCTCCAGCGCCGGAGCAAAGGGCGACCACTGGTTGTCAGGATAGACATATTCCTTGGCCGCGCTGACCCATTGGCCGCCAGACACCTGCCAGTGCCGGTCCAGCGCCGGACGAAACAGGGCAACGCGGCCCTTCCGTGACGTCAGATCATAGGCCGGCAAGGCGGCGCGAAAGGCAGCCTCGATGGCGGCGTTGTGCAACTGGTGCTCCTGCACGCCGAACTGCGGTTGGGCCTGCTGCGCCTTCCACGCCTGCCGCGCCTGCCACCATTCCAGCGCATAGGCCGGGCCCTTGCGCCGGAACTCTGCCAGCTTGATCAGCGCCTTGTCCTTGCGCGTCAGTTCAGGCCGCAGCGGCAGGGGCGTATCGAGCAAGATCACCTGCGCCACTTGATCCCCTGCGCTTTCCAACTGCCGGGCGATCTCCCATGCGATAAGGCCACCGCCGGAGAAGCCGCCGATCAACCATGGTCCAACCGGCTGAACCTGCCGCATCTCGGCAATGTAATCGCGGGCCGCGGTGACAAAATCGGTATGCGGCTGTTCATCGCCATACAGCCCGCGCGCCTGAAGGCCATAGAACGGTCGGTCGGATCCGATCAACTGCGCCAGATGCCGCAAGTTCAGCACATTGCCGAACATGCCCGCAACCAGGAAGAACGGGCGCTGCGCCCCGCCCTCGCCCTGGTGCATCGGCACCAGATGGGTAAAGCGGCGCTGGGGTGTGGCGGGCTTTTCGCCGCTGTCCTGCGGGCCGATACGCGCCTCGATCAGCGCGGCACAGGCGGCAATCGTTGGTGCCTCGAACAGGACCGAGATGGGAAAATCCACCTGATAGGCCTTGCGGATCATGGCGAACAGCCGCACGGCGATCAGACTGTGGCCCCCCAGATCAAAGAAGCTGTCCTCGACCCCCACTTGGCCGACGCCCAGCAACTCCTGCCAGAAGCCCACCAGCGTGCGTTCAATGTCGTTGCGCGGCTCCAGATAGGCATTGTCCAGTTCGGGGCGCGCAAAGCTCTGGCCCGATGGCGCCTCGGCCTGCACCTCGGCGGCTTGCGCGATCAGCGCGGGCAGCGGCATCGACGACACGATCACCGGGTTCTGCCCGGTGGCCAGCGCACGGACAAAGGCTTCGGCCCCTTCGGTTGCGCGGATGCCCTGCGACAGGTTGTGGCGCAGGCGTTCCTCGGCCGGAGACAATGCGCGCGACTCGTCTTCGTCAAACTCCATCTCGCGCGGGTCGGCGCGAGAGATCAGCGACAAGGGACCATCCAGACGGCGGATCTGGAATCCCTGCACCTCGATGCAGATGTTGCCCAGAGCATCCGCAAGCGTGATATCAAAGGTGGCAAAGGGCGCATCGGCACGGTTGTCGCCCGCGTTGCGCACCCAACTGATCACCTCGGCCGGAAGGGGGCGGAACACACGGACCATGGCATAGGACACCGGCACCCACAGATGTGTAGGCTGATATCCCGCGATCAGCCCCATGGCCCAGCCTGTCGCCAGATCCATCAGCGCAGGGTGAATCAGATGCCCGTCCGCCAGATCATGCCGATAGTCCAGCGGCAGCGACAGGCGGGCGATGCCTTCGCCCTGCCCGAATGCGATGCTGGACAGCACACGCCAGCGCGGGCCAAAGGCAAGATGATCCTCTTGCGGGGACCGCAGCCCGTCACCCGTCACGGGGGCGGCGCAACGGGACGCGATTGCAGCAGGGTCGATCCGGCCCGGCGCGGCGCGGGTAAAGCCGATGGTCGCTTGCGCATTCAGTTGATACCCCGTGCGCCCGCCTGCACGGGCATCGGAGCGCACGTCGAACGCATAGCCCTGATCGCTGCGGGTCAGGCGCAGGCGGACATGGCGGGTGTCGCCATCGGCCACCGCCAGCGGGCGGAAGAAATACAGATCACGCAATTCCCAGGCGCCCGTCTCACCCTGCGCCTTCAATGCCTGCGCGGCCAGATCCAGATAGCCGGTGCCGGGAATCAGCGCATCGCCGGCGGTGGTGCGGTGGCCATCCAGCCACCAGCGGCCCACCTGCCAGTCGGCCGTGAACAGGCGGTTGCCTTGGGCGTCGAATGTGGCGTGGTCCAGCATCGGCACATCCGCCGCGGCCACCGGCGCGGGCTTGCGGCCTGTCACGGCCTCGGCCGCCATGCCGACATCGGACCAGATGCCCCAGTTCAGCGCCACCACCCGTGTCTTGCCGCTGCGCGCCTGCGCCCAGGCGTTCAGGAACGCATTCGCCGCCACATAATCCACCTGTCCCGCCGGGGCGATGACCGCCGAAGTCGAGGCGAATGCCACGATCAGCGACAACGACCCGTCAGGGAACACCTGATCCAGCACCTGTGTGCCGTGCACCTTGGGGCCGAACACTTCTTCGACCTGCGCCGGGGTCTTGGCCAGGATGGGCGCATCAGCAACCACGCCTGCGGCATGAATCAGCACATCAAGTTTTCCGAATGCCCATTCGCATTCAAGGCGCGCCGCCCGCATCTCCTCGACGTTGCAGACGTCGCCCTGCACGACCAGCACCTGTGCGCCCAGGCGCTCCAGATGCTGCACGGCGCGGATACGGGTGGCAAGGGCACCGCCAGGATCGGTGCTCAAAATCTCGGGCCAGTGCGCAGGATCCGGCCATGCGCTGCGGGTCAGCAAGGCAATCCTGGCACCTAGCTGTGTGACCATCCGTTCGGCCAGCGTCAGACCAATGCCGCCAAATCCGCCGGTCAACAGCACCGCCGCCCCTTGCGTCAGGGGGGCTGCGCCTTCGGTCAACGGCAGGGGCCGCAGGGCGAGTTCATAGCGCCGCTCGCCACGCAGGGCGGCGCTCAGGTTCGCAGGCTCTGCCAGCAGTTCTTCAAGGATGCGGTCGGTCAACGCCTCGGCGCCCGCCTTGCCCGGCAAGACCAGATCCAGGCTGGAGCAGGTGATGCCCGGAAATTCGCGCGGGATCACCCGCAGCGGGCCTTGCAATGTGGCTTTCTCGGGATAGGCCAGACGCTCTGTCTTGACCTGCGCGGCGCCGGTGGTGAAGGCCGCCAGATGGATGGGCCGGGGCAGGTTTTCCTCGGCCAGCGCCTGCGCCAGAAACAGTAGCGACCAGAAGCCCTGTTCCTGATTGCGGTGGAAAAAGCTGGAGCCAGGGCGAAAGCTCTCGGCATCCGTTACCAGCCAGAAATGCGCGATACGCTGCGGAGCAAGCCCATGCGCCACCAGGTCGCGCAGCAGGCGGTCATACTCCTCGCGCCCACGTTCGGGCGACAGGACAAAGGCATCTTCGCCAATGCGGGCAAAGCGGTCGCCCGCCTGTACCGTGACCACCCGGTGCCCGGCAGCGCGCAAGCGGGCAACGGCACGGGCGGCCACCCCGACAGCATCGGCAAACACCAGCCAGGTCCGGCGCTCGGCCTGATCCAGCGCGTCGGCATCCACCTCGGCCTCGGCTGCGCGCGGGCGCCAGTGCGGGCGCCAACCCCATTGGGACATGTCTTCGATCCGTTCGGGCCACTGGCGGTCCGGCGTGGCCTGCGCCTGCCCCGGTTCGATGAAATAGCGGCTGCGCTGGAACGGATAGGTCGGCAGCGGCACGCGGTGACGCGGCCCGTCGCCCCAGATCGGCGCCCAGTCCACCGCCACGCCCAGCGCCCACAGCCGGGCCAGCGTGCTGATGAAATGGATGTCATCCGCCAGCACCTGATCCGGATGGCGCAACGAGGACAGTACCTGATTCGACGCCACGCCATTGGCCTGTGCCAGCGAGGATAGCGCCTTGCCCGGCCCCACCTCCAGGAACACCCGGTCCGGGGCGGCCAGTGCGGCAAGGCCCTTTGCGAACATCACCGTACCGCGCAGATGGTAGACCCAGTATTCGGGATCCGTCGCCTGTTGTGGCGTCAGGGCTGTGCCTGTCCGGTTTGAGATGATCGGCAGCTTCGGCGCAGCAAGCGGAATGGAACGCAAATAATCCCCAAACCGCTTGAGGATCGGTTCCAGCATCCGCGAATGCGCAGCAATGTCGATCTGTACGCGCTGCGACTCGATTCCCTTGGCAGCCAGGCGGGCGGACAGCGCGTCCAGCTCTGCCTGCGGGCCGGAGACGACACAAAGATCGGCCGCATTGACAGAAGCCATATCAAGACTGTCGCCCATCTCGCGCCGTAGATCCGCCTCTGACAGCGGGACCGACAGCATCCCACCCGGCGCGATGGTGTCGAACAGTTGGCCGCGCAGGTGAACCAGACCGATGCAATCCTCAAAGCTCATGACGCCGGCCAGGCAGGCGGCAGTATTCTCGCCCATCGAATGACCGATCAGATGCGCGGGCCGCACTCCCCAACTGATCCAAAGCTGCGCGAGTGCATATTCGGTGATCATGATCAGCGGCAACTGCACCGATGGCCGCTTCAGCGCCTCGGCCGCCGCCGTCTCGGCCCCCGGCTCGGGCAACCACAGGGCGCGCAGATCATAGTCCAGACGGGGTTGCAGGTGATCCAGCCCCCGATTCATCCAGTCGCGGAACACCGGCTCGGTTTCATACAGATCCCGCGCCATCCCGGCGTACTGCGCCCCGCCACCGGGGAACATGAACACCACCTCCGGGTCATCGCCCAGATGGGTATGGGTAAACACGCGGTGCCGGTCGCCGGTTTCCAGCAGACCAGCCGCCTGATCGTGGGTTTCCGCCACCAGCACACGGCGGCGCTCAAAGGCGCGGCGCCCCTCTTTCAGGGTAAAGGCCACATCGGCCAGCGGCTGATCGGGGTGCGCCCGCAAATGGGCGGCCAGACGGCCCGATGCCTCGTCCAGCGCCCGAGCGCTGCGGGCCGATACCACCAGAGGCTGAAACGGCCAGTCGGACGGGCCCGAAGGCGTGCGCGCAGGCGCCTCCTCCAATACGGCATGGGCATTGGTGCCACCCACGCCAAGGCTGTTGACCCCTGCCCGGCGCGGCGCACCCAGCGCGGGAAACGGCGACAGCCGGTCATTGACCCGAAAGGGCGAACTGTCGAAATCAATCGCAGGGTTCGGCGATTCATACCCCAGCGAGGGCGGAATTTCCTTGTGGTGCAGGGCAAGCCCCACCTTGATCAGGCTGGCCACCCCGGCCGCGGTATCCAGATGCCCGATGTTGGTCTTGACCGATCCGATGCGGGCATAGCCTGTCTTGTCCGTGGTGTCGCGGAACGCCTGGGTCAGCGCCGCGACCTCGATCGGATCGCCCAGATAGGTGCCGGTGCCGTGGCATTCCACATACCCGACCGTATCGGCCGAAACCCCGGCCACGGCCTGCGCCTCGGCAATCGCGCGGGCCTGACCATCGACCGAGGGCGCCAGATAGCCCGCCTTGGCGGCCCCATCATTGTTGATCGCCGTGCCCTTGACCACAGCCCAGATATGATCGCCATCCGCAATCGCATCCTTCAGCCGCCGCAGCACCACACACCCGGCCCCCGAGCCGAACACCGTCCCCTGTGCCCGGTGGTCAAAGGCGTGGCAATGACCATCGGGCGACAGAATCTCGCCATCCTCGAACACATAGCCCCGGCCATGCGGCAGTTCGATCGTGACACCACCGGCCAGTGCCATATCGCATTCGCCATTCAGCAGCGACTGTGCCGCCACATGCACCGCGACCAGCGATGTGGAACAGGCGGTCTGGATAGTCAGCGACGGCCCCCGCAGGTCGAACACATGGCTGACGCGGGTGGACAGGAAATCCTTGTCGTTGCCGGTATGACGCAACAGGAACATGCCGGTGTTCTGCATCAGATCCGGGTTGGAGCAGACGTTGAAATAGAAATAGCTGCCCATGCCGCAGCCGGCAAAGACCCCGACCTGACCGGCAAAGGTCTCGGGCGGATGTCCTGCATCCTCCAGCGCCTCCCAGGCCACTTCAAGGAACTGGCGGTGCTGCGGATCCATGATGGCCGCCTCTTTGGGCGACAAGCCAAAGAAATCGGCATCGAAATGGTCAAAGCGATCCAGCACGACGGCGGCGGGCACGAAATTGCGTGCCCGCATCCGCGCCGGGGATTCGCCATTGGCCAGCAATTCCTCGGCATTCAGATGTCGGATCGATTCAAGACCCGTGCGCAGATTGTGCCAGTACTGCCCCACCGTTTCCGCATCCGGCAAATGCGCAGCCATCCCGACGATGGCGATATCCGTTTCGGAAAAGATGACGTCGGATGCGGCACTGGTCATGAGGTGGTCCTGCGAAATCTCGGCGAATGCCTAGGTAAAAACCTTGGCCAAAATAAGGACGGCTTGGTCCAGCTTGCTGTTCCCGGACGCACCACCATCCATCAGATAATCGTTCGCTGGCGCGGGGAAAGATCGGGCGTCCTGTCCCCCTGATCCACGATGACCTCTTTGCGCGCGGCAAGCTCTGTATACCCCAGCAAGGCGCCAGCGATCAGCCATGTGACGGGCGTCAGCGTTGCGTTGGGCAGCATGTCCACCATATTCACCCCATGGATCACCGCCAAGGCGCCGACCGGCGCCGCAAGCCGGGCGCCACCTGCTCGTCTCGACTGACGCCACAGCAGGAACAGCGGCAGCGCCAGAAGCCCGAATTCCCCGACATAGCCAGCCCAGCCGAACATGCCCAGCACGATCACCCAGCGCCCATCGGCAACGGTGAACACGCGGCCCGAAACCGGATCGTGCAACAGGTTCCGCTCATATCCGCCCCAACCGAACCATGGTTTCTGAAAGGCATGATCCAGCAGGACCGACTCGTTGGTGAAGCGGTAGTTCAGCGATTGCGCGCGGTCGGCGCTGTAGCTGGCGGCAAGCCTGACCATCTCGTCCGCCGGAATCACTCCGGCCGAACGCAGCACCGGATAGGTCAACGCCAGAACCGCCATGACAACCGCAAGGCGCAGCAACCAGCGCTGTCCCACCAGCAGCACCATAGGCGCCAGAAGCACCGCATAGATGAGGGAGCCAATGGACTTGCACAGCACAAGCACCACGAACAGATAGGCCGCAGCCATCGTCAGGCGGGCCTTCTCCTCCCGAGGACGCGCGCGCAGCAGCGCAAAGGCGGCCAGAACCGATGTCATGGCAAAGAACGCCACCCACAGGCCGTGCTCCAGGAACACAATGGGGCGGAAGCCGCCCTGGCGCATCATCTGCTCGAAGGAATGCTGGAAAAAGCCGTAAATCCAGGTGTTCAACTGGGGGGACAGCCGGATCTCCACCAGCATGGGCACCGAATAGATCAACCCCGCAACGACCAGAGCAATCAGAATCTCGCGCAACGCCGAGGGTGTGGCCAACAGGCTGCGCGCCAGCGCGAAGGTCAGGATGACAAAAGCCTGGAACGCGATGATCGAAATCGCATCGTACAGGCGCAATCCCGGCAGAACCCGGTGATGCCCGACAAAGACCGGCTCGGGATTTGTCAGGATCGTGCCAAAGGGTGCCAAGACGAACACCACGAGCAACACACGCGCCAGCCACCCTTCGGGAATCAACGGCACCGGGATCCGCAGCATCAACGTGACCACTGCATAGGCCGAAAGCGCCGGAATCGACATCTTGTCCAATGCGGGCACGGCAGGCAGGTCGATGGCTGCAACCGGCGGCAGGAAAAGGTAACCGCCCACAATCGACCAGATCAGCGCACGCTCCATCGGCAGGCGGCGGAACAGTACAACCACCACCACGGGCCATAGCACGAGCGCAAGATAGGCAAGGCTGTTGGGCATCGGTCCCTTCGCTAGGCTAGCCTGCTTCATACCACGGCTGAACCCGTGCCGCCACATTGCGGCCCACTTCACACAGTACAACGACGGCAACAGTCAAGTCGGCCTATGGAAACGATCAGAGCCACGTCGCAGTTGCCCCAAGGCATCTGGCATGGCAGGCAAAGGCGCAGGGCCAGCGAAGGGTGACGCGGTGGAGTTTCGTTTCGGCAATACCACGACGATCCAGGTCAACGTGCCCGATCGCGCCACCCTGGTCGACAGCGTGACCCGCAGGCTCGCGGCCCGTCAGGGATTTGCGCTGGCAACGATCAATCTGGACCATCTGGTCAAGCTGCAACGCGACCCGGCCTTTCGGCTGGCCTATGCTGCACATGATCTGGTCGTGGCCGATGGCAACCCCATTGTCTGGCTGTCAAAACTGGCCGAGCGACCAGTCGATCTGGTGCCCGGCTCTGATCTGGTGCTGCCATTGGCGCGATTGGCGGCCGAAACAGACACCAGGGTTGCATTGGTCGGCAGCACGGCCGACGCCCTGGACGGCGCGGCAAGGTCGCTTGTCCGCGAGATACCGGGTCTGCAAATCGTCGCACAACTTTCCCCACCCATGGGGTTCGCGCCCACCGGACCACAGGCCGATGCGCTGCTGGCCGACATTGCCGCCAGCGGTGCCGGCTTGTGCTTTCTGGCTCTGGGCGCGCCCAAGCAAGAGATGCTGGCCGCCCGCGGCCGCACCATTGCGCCGGGGGTCGGATTTGTGTCGGTCGGGGCAGGGCTGGATTTTCTGGCGGGGCAGCAGGTACGGGCCCCGGCCTGGGTACGGGAGATCACCATGGAGTGGGCCTGGCGGATGCTGTCCAGCCCCCGCCGCCTTTTGCCGCGCTACGCTGCCTGCGCCGCAATTCTTCCGGGCGAGGCGCTGCGCGCGCTTGCGAAACGACGCGCCTGACGGATCTATTTGTACTCGATCAGACCGCGCCGCCGCCCGCTCAGCCGCCCGAACCAGTAACCCAGCACGCCCAGCGCCTCGGGCAGCTTGCCCAACACGGTGAACATCGCCCGTTCCAACGCCCCCCGCCCGCCGCCCCATCGACGGGCCAGCCGTACCATCTGGAGCGGCCAGGCCAGCAACAGCGCCAGCCAGAGCGGATGACTCAGCAGCGCCCCCAGAAGCGTGGTCAAGGGCAGCCCAGCCCCCCACAGGATGGCACGCCTCGTTTCGGCAACCCAGTGGCGTTCGGGTCCGCGCCCGTGCAGGGCAGCGCCTTCGGCAAAGGCAAATCCCGCCCGACGCGCCCGGTTCCACCATTGGGAGAACCGCGTCATGGCCGCATCATGCAGTGTCATCTCTGCATCCAGACGCCAAATTCCCCAACCCGCACGCGCAAGACGCAGGCACAACTCCGGCTCCTCGCCCGCAATCAGATCAGCGCGATAACCGCCTGCCTGTCGCAAGGCGGCATAGCGCATCAGCGCATCCCCACCGCACGCCTTGGCCGCACCGACGGGCGTATCCCATTCGGCATCGGCCAGACGGTTGTAGACGGAGGCTTCGGGGAACCGTTCTCGCCGCCGCCCGCACACGACGGCAAGGTCCGGCCGGCCCTGCATCACGGGCAATGCAACCTCGATCCAACGCGGATCCATCGAACAGTCGCCGTCCAGAAACTGCACAAACTCCGGCGGATCGGCTGCCAAGGCATCGAAACCGGCGTTGCGCGCACGCGCCGCCGTGAACGGATGTGTCGTGTCCAGCAGCGCGACCTGTGCGCCTGCGGCGGTTGCTGCGGCCACGGATCCATCGGTGGATCCAGAATCCACATAGACCACCCGCCGCACCTGTCCCTGCAATGAGTCCAGACAGGCGATCAATCGCGTGCCTTCGTTCCGCCCGATCACCACCGCATCGACCGTCGCCACCACGCTGCCCCCAGACTGACCCGCACCGCACAACGCTAGGACATTCAACGCCTTTTGACCATCGCACCGGATCGTTTCCAGATCGGTGGCTTTTTATGGGACGCCGAATCAGATAGATCCTGAGTGCTGGGCGGGGGCCCGGATCCACGTGCAGACAGTGGGGGCGCATCCTGCGACCCCTGAAAATCATTTGGATTCAATGAATTTCCTGCCGAAAGGCGGGATATGCCCGTTCAGCATCCGGCCCGCCGGACGCCAAAGGAAGGTCCGTTGCCATGGCGAAAGCCGGTTCGTTGATGGAAACCGTGTTCGAGAAAGACAGATCCGATGGCCTGGACATGAGCAAGGATCCCCGTTCGGGCCACCGCCTTGCCGGACGGGCGGTTTCGGTCTTTGGCCACAGGCGCACGGATCCGACCGTGCTGCCGCCGCTCCATGATGACGATCTGCGGGACGCCCTTCTGCCTGCGCGGCATGATCCCGATCGCCTGTGGTCCGACCTGCCCATCCTGCGACTGGACGCGGCGCAGGCGCTGACCAACCACCTGATCATTTCCCATCGTGAGGATCCGGTCGGGCTGCTGTATGACCATCTGCGCACGCGCCTTCTGCAAGCCATGCAAGAGCGCGGCTGGACACGGGTTGCCGTGGCGGCGCCCACGCGTGGGTGCGGGGCAAGCACGGTCGCGGCCAATCTTGCGCTTGCGCTGGCACGGCGACCGTCCGGTCGCACTGTGCTGATCGACCTTGACCTTCGCCAGCCCGCGCTCGCTGCCATGTTCGGCCACCCCGACCCCGGCCCGCTGCGCGAGATCCTTACCGGCGAACAACCCATCGAGGCACATTTCTGCCGCATAGGTCGCACCCTGGCCCTGGGGCTGAACGGCCGGCCAGAGCAAGACAGTTCCGAACTGCTGCAAGAACCCGAAACCGCTGACGCCCTGGAAGCAGCGATGGAAGATCTGTCGCCCGATGTCACCATCTATGATCTTCCGCCGGTGCTGGAGTCCGATGACGTTCTGGCCTTTCTGCCAGAGGTCGATGGCATCCTGCTGGTGGCCGATGGCACCCGGACCACCGCCGACCAGATGCGCGACTGCGAGCGCCTGCTGAAGGATCGGACCCATATCATTGGCGTTGTCCTGAACAGGGCCGAGGACAGCCCCGCCGCGACCGGCAAACGGAGACGCTGACATGGGCAACATCCAGACGCTCGCCGACGTGATCGCCCTTGTCCGCCGGCGCTTTCTTTCAATTGTGCTCATCGTGCTTCTGGGCAGTCTGGCCACGTTGTTCGCGGTTTTGCGGATGCCCCATGTCTATGAAACCGCTGCGGTGCTTCAGGTCGAACTCCCGCGCGTGGCAACCGAAACCGCCATGGGCGAGGCAGTTTCACGTTCGTCCCAACGATTGCAGCTTCTGGAACAGGATCTGACCAGCCGGGACAGCATGTTGGAAATGGTCGAAAAGCACGGTCTGTTCCGCGACCAGATCGCCATGACGGCGACAGAAAAGGTCATCGCCCTGCGCCGGTCCATCCGCATCGAAACCGTACGGGCCGGGCAAAACCCCTTCGGCGGTGAACAGCCGGTATCCGCCCTGGTCATCGTCGTGCAACTGGGAAGCCCTGACAAGGCCGCCAGCGTGGCGAATGATCTGGCGGCTCGGGTGCTGAATCTGACCGCGCAAAAGCAATCCGAACGGGTGCGCGAAACCCTGGAGTTCTACGAGGCCGAGGAAGACCGGCTCGGGCTGGCGATCGCCGCGTTGGAGGCAGAGATAACAGCGTTCAAGAACGCCAATGTCGATGCGCTGCCCGACGGGATGCAGGCACGGCGCGAGGAAATCGGGCGGCTTGACACGACGCTGCGCGATCTTGATCTGCAACGGCTGACATTGAATCAGGAGTTGGCGACCCTGACCATGCGTGGCACGCCCAGAACCATCGAGCAGCGCCAGATCGCAATACTCGAAGCGCAGATCGCCGGTCTGGACACCCAGCGCCAGGCCACGCTCGGCCGCAGGGCAGAGATTCAGGACGCCGTGAATCTCGCCCCGATGGTGGAAACCCAGTTGGGCACCTTTTCCCGCCGGCTCCAGCAGCTTCAGGACCAGTATTCGGTCATCACCCGCCGCCGCGCAGAGGCAGAGACAAGCCAGCGTCTGGACAGCGAACGCCAGACTGAGCGGTTCGAACTGCTTGAGGCCGCGTTGCCGCCCGACTATCCCGTCGCATCGGCCCGGCGCAAGGTGATGGTGTTCGGTGTGTTCGGGAGTGTGATGGTGGCCATGGGTCTGGCGCTGGTGCTGGAGCTGCGCAACCCGGTCCTGCGGTCGGCCCGTCAGATGGAACGGGCGCTGGACTTGCGGCCCGTGATCGCGCTGCCCGTGCTGCCGCGCCCCCGCAGCCGCCGCAAGGGAATCCTGCGGCGGATCCTCGCGGCGCTTGGTGCAGGTCTGGTCGCCGGGGGGGCGGCCCTGGCGATGAAGGCCGCAGGCGTGTTCCAGATGCGCAGCGGAGCCCCTCGGCCAAGGGCCTGAGGGGCGCGGCAGTTCAGGCGAACAGCGCCGACAGATCCTTGCGCAGCAGGTTCTTCTGCACCTTGCCCATGGTGTTGCGCGGCAGTTCCTGCACCACGGCGATATGCTTGGGCTGCTTGAACTTTGCCAGACTCTGGCCCATTGCAGCCCTGACCACATCGACGTCGATGGTCTGGCCCGGCTGCGCCACCAGAACGCCCACCACAGCCTCGCCAAAGTCGGGATGTGGCACGCCCACCACCGCGCTTTCCAGCACTCCGGGCTGTTCGTCCAGGATCAGCTCGATTTCCTTGGGGTACACGTTGTAGCCCCCGGTGATGATCAGATCCTTCTGGCGCCCAACGATGGACACATAGCCATCGGCATCCACAACGCCGATGTCGCCGGTGATGAAGAACCCGTCGTCCCGCAATTCCTCTTTGGTCTTTTCCGGCATCTGCCAGTAGCCCTTGAACACATTCGCCCCGCGCACCTCGATCATGCCCGGTTCGCCTTGCGGCAGGGTGGCGCCTGTGACCGGATCGGTGATCTTCAATTCGACCCCCGGCAGTGGCAAGCCCACCGTGCCCGCGCGGCGATCGCCGTCATAGGGGTTCGAGGTGTTCATATTCGTCTCGGTCATGCCATAGCGTTCAAGAATGCGGTGGCCGGTACGTTCTTCGAACTGCACATGGGTTTCGGCGAGCAGGGGCGCCGAGCCCGAGGTGAACAGCCGCATGTGCCCGACCAGATCGCCGGTAAAGCGCGGATCGTCCAGAAGGCGGGTATAAAAGGTGGGCACACCCATCATCGTGGTTGCCTTCGGCAGCCAGTCGATGGCCTGTTCCGCCTTGAACCCTGGCAGGAAAATCATGCTGCCGCCCGATAGCAGCACAACATTGGTGGCCACAAACAGCCCATGGGTATGAAAGATTGGCAGCATGTGCAGCAGCACATCGGTATCGGTGAACCGCCATTCCTCCACCAGCACTTCGGCATTGGACAGCAGGTTGCGCTGGCTGAGCATCGCGCCCTTGGACCGGCCCGTGGTGCCCGAGGTATAGAGGATCGCCGCCAGATCCTCCGGCCCACGATCCACCGGGACAAAGCCCGCAGGCGCCTTGCCTGCCAGATCGGTCAAGGAGCCATCGCCGGCCGCGTCCATCGTCTCGAACCTTGCGCCGTGGCGCGTCGCCACCGCGCGCAGACTGTCTGCCCTGGTCGGGCTGCCCACCAGCAACGCGGCACCGGCATTCGATACGAAATACTCCACCTCATCCGCAGTATAGGCCGTGTTCAACGGCAGGAACACTACGCCCGAGGCAAGCGCGGCCAGATACAGCGCCAGGGCACGAGGGGATTTGTCGATCTGCACCGCCATCCGGTCGCCGGGCTGCAACCCCAGCCCGGTCAGCGCCGTAGCCAGCGCCAGTGCCATGTCATGCAGTTCAGTCCCTGACAGGGTGCGACCTGCGGCATCGGTCAGAACCGGGGTATTGCGCGCAGCCAGCGGGGCGACAAGGGCATCATACAGCGGGTTGGTCATCACTTCTTTCCTGTCGTTTCGCCCTGATCGGCCAGGGCCAGCACCTGCTTGGCCGCTGCGACCTGACGGTCGGTCACAAAAGCCTCGTTGTTCCGCTCAACCTTGGCAACGTCATACAGATAGTTGACCATCGCCGTACAGGACTGGCGGAACCCGTTGGCCGAGGTATCGGCCAGCGCATGGACATCATGCAAGAGGGCACCGTTGCCCAGATGAAACCGCGCCACCGGATCGGCCGGCATCCCGTCACCGCGTTTGACATGCAGCAGGTATTCCGCCGTCAGGCGCCGCAGAATGGCCTTGTGCGGTTCCATCGCCTTTGGGTCCGCCTTGGCCGCAGCCTCCAGCACCTGCGCGACAGGGGGGCGTTCCGGTGCCACCTTCTCCAGCCACCGGGCCAGCGTGGGCACCGGCGACAATGTGACATAGCGGCTGACCTGCGGCAGATCGACCCTCACCTCCTCGACGACCTGCTTGATCAGCGAATTGCCAAAGGAAATGCCACGCAGCCCTTCCTGACAGTTGGAGATGGAATAGAACACCGCCGTGTCGAACTCGCCATCGGCCAACGGGGTCCGCCCTTCGGCAAGCAGGGTCTGGACTGAACCGGGAACCCCCTTTGTCAACGCCACCTCGACAAAGATCAGCGGTTCCTCCGGCATCGCGGGGTGAAAGAACGCAAAGCAGCGCCGGTCGTTCGGCCGCAGGCGGCGTTGCAGATCGTCCCAGTCGTTGATGGCATGGACTGCCTCGTATTCGATGATCTTTTCCAGGATATTGGCCGGTGTCCGCCAGTCGATGTGCCGCAACACCAGAAAGCCGCGGTTGAACCAGCTGGCGAACAGATGCTGGAAATCCGGGTCGATCACGCCCAGCTCGGGCGCCTCGGGCAGCAGGTTCAGCAGATCCAGCCGCATCCTCACCAACTCGCCCGTGGCGCCCGGCGCCTGGTTGAGCCGCCGGAACAGTTCCTGTCGCCGCGGCTCTGCCTCGCGCGTCAGCTTCGCAAGGGTGCGCGCGTCCCGCTTGGCCTTGTAGGCCGCAGCGGCCTCGGTCAGCCGATCAGGGTCCAGATCAAGATCGGCGGCCAGATAGGCAAAGAAGGCGCGACGCCCCTCCGCATCAAGGCGGGCGTAATGCGCCAGAATATCCCGCGCCAGCCGCGCACCCGAGACTTCGCCCCGCGACGACAGCAGCGCGGCGCACAGTTCGGCAATTGGCGCCCGGCTGGCGACATCCGGCTTGCCCGGACGACGCTCGAACAGGGTTGTCATCAGATCGGCGAAATAGGCGATGCGGCTCATGTCTTGTCCTCTACAGGCTGGGGCCCATCACGACGTCGGGAAGCCAGGTTGCAAGGCCGGGAAACAGACACAGCAGGAAGATGGCCAGGAACATGCAGCCAACAAACGGTGCCGACCCCCACAGGATGGTCTTGAGCGGAATCTTCGGTGCGATGGAGTTGATCACGAACAGGTTGAGGCCCACCGGCGGCGTGATCAAGCCGATTTCCATGTTGATCGTCAGGATCACCGCAAACCAGTAGGGATCGAAATCCGCCGCATCCAGAATGGGCATCAGGATCGGCGCCGTCATCAGGATCACGGCCACCGGCGGCAGAAAGAACCCGGCCACCAGCAGGAAGATGTTGATCAGGATCATCAGAACCCAGCGGTTCACCTCCAGGCCCGCAATCCATTGCGCGATGGACTGGGTGATGAACAGCGACGACATCATGTAGGCAAACACCCCGGCAGCCGCCATGATGAACAGGATCATCACGCTTTCCTTGGTGCTGTCGCGCAATACGCCCCAGATGGCGACCGGGCTCCACATCCGATAGATCACGATGGCCATGCCAAGGCATAGCAGCGCACCGACCGCCGCTGTCTCCGATGTGGTGGCGATGCCGCCATACATGGAATACAGCACACCAACGATCACCAGCAGGAACGGCACCACGCGCGGCAGGATCTCCAGCCGTTCGCGGATGGAATAATGCCGCGACGCCAGGACCATCGCATTGCCCGAACGCCAGGTGGCAAAGATCGCCCAGGCCATGAACAGCAGCGTCAGCATGACCCCCGGCACGATCCCCGCAAGGAACAGCCGCCCGATCGAGGTTTCGGTGGCAATGCCATAGACGATCATCGTCACCGACGGCGGAATCAGAATGCCCAGCGTGCCCCCCGCCGCGATAGAGCCGGCCGCCACGGTATCGGGGTAGCCGCGCTTTTGCATTTCAGGGATGCCCATCTTGCCGATGGCGGCGCAGGTCGCCGGGCTGGACCCGGACATCGCCGAAAACAGTGCGCAGGCACCCAGGTTCGACACCACCAGCCCACCGGGAACACGGGTCATCCAACGTTCCAGTGCCTCGAACAGATCGGCGCCCGCGCGGGTCGATGCGACAGCCGCCCCCATGATGATGAACATCGGAATCGACAGGATGGTGAAGCTGTTGAGATCGGCAAAGAAAATCTCCGGCATCATCTCCAGCGACCGGGCGCCGTCGAAGACCAGCAGGAACAGGGCCGATACGATCAGCAATCCGACGGCCACCGACACGCCGGAAAACAGGATTGCGACAGTGGCCACCGCCACCAGAAGACCAAGCGAAAGCGGATCCATCTCAGCCCTCCTTCATGCCAAAGGGCGCATCTTCACCAATGGCCAGCGCGACCAGATCCGCCAGAAGTTGCAGCAGAAACAGGCCAAAGCCGATCGGCAGCACCATATAGGGGATCCACAGGCGCGGCCCCCAGACCGAGGGCGATTTCCAGTTGCGGTCCCATGCCTGATGCCAGACCTCCCAGGAATACCAGGCGATCAGTGCAATCACCGCGATGGTGGCCAGTTGCACCACCCATGCCAGCACCAGCCGCCCTCGGCGTGGCAATGCCATCGGGACCAGGTCGACATTCACATGCCCACGCAGGGTTTGCACATAGGGCAGACCGATGCAGGCCGCGCCGATCATCAGGTAGATGACCGCTTCGGTCTGCCATATGGTCGAGTGGCCCAGCGCATAGCGCACGAAAATCATATGGCAGGTCACGAACAGCGCAATAACGGTCAGCGATGCCGCAACCCAGCCACAGACGGTGGATATGGCGCGCACACCGCGCACGAAGGGATTGCCGCCGGGCATTGGCAGCCCGGCGTGGGGAAGTCGGCTCATGGGGGTTCTCCGGGGGGTGCAGGGGGAGTGCGGCGCCAGGCGCCACACCCCGAATGCGTCACTCGACCGACAGCGCCATATCGAGCAGCTTCTTGCCGTTGCCTTCGAAAGATTTGTACGACGAGGTTTCGGCCAGCGCCTTCCACGCATCAAAGTCATCCTGCGTCAGGTCGGCAATCTCGACCCCTGCCGCGCGGAACACTTCGACAGAGGTTGCATCCTCTTTGGACGCCTCGGCCAGATAATAGGCTTCGGCCTTGGCCGACGCATCGCGCAGCGCCTGCTGCTGCTCAGGTGTCAGCCGGTCGAACGTCGTCTTGTTGATCAGCATCGGCTGATACATGAACCACAGCGCAATATCGCCCGCCGGGGTGTAGCACTTGGCCAGTTCCTGCAAACGGAACGACACGAAGGACGAGGACGACGTGTTCAGCGCCTGCAAGACATGCTGCTGCATCGCATTGTAGGTTTCCGACGATGGCATGGAGGCAATCGACGCCCCGGCGGCCTGGAGCATTTCCTCGAACCCCTTGCCCGCAGCGCGCACCGACTTGCCCTTGACGTCCTCGGGGCGGCGAACGCAGCCATCCACGCTGGCAAATCCACCCGCTAGATAGCCATGAACCAGTGTCATGACATCATCGTCGTTCAGCACCTTCTCGATCTCGGCCATGAAGGGCGATGCGATCAGTCGTGCGGCATGGTCATGGTTCTTCACCAGACCAGGCATCAGGGTCAGGTTGTATTCCGGGTGCTGGCCGCCTGCATAGGACAGCGGAAACACCGTCATGTCCAACTGACCGCGGCTAAGCGGGATATACTGCTCTGTCGCCTTGAACAGCGACCCCGAAGGGAAAATCTTGATGGACAGGTCAACGTTTGCCGCTGCGACGTCGTCCGCCACCATCTGCGCGATCTTGTGGCGCAGATCACCCGGCGCAAACTGGTGTGACAGCCGTAGTTCGACCGCAGAAGCGGTGGTCGCAGCCAAACAGAACGGGATGGCCGCTATGGCCGCAATCTTGGCGAATGTCATCGAAGTCTCCTCCCAAAGCTCTTCGTATGTGGCGATGCAAAGGAGGTTGACGCCAGATGCATTCCAAGTCAACACTCTTGTATGCAAGAAATGGACATCCGGAACACAAAGATGACCGACCCGCAATCCGACCGCCGCACCGACCAGGTCCGCGAGGCGCTGGAGGAAATGATCGTCGAAGGGCAGTTCGCCGATGGCGACCGGCTGGACGAGGTAAGTCTTGCAGAACGATTTCAAGTCTCGCGGACCCCGCTGCGCGAAGCATTTCAGGCACTTGCCGCATCTGGCCTGGTCGAGCTGCGGTTGCGGCGCGGCGCATTCGTCCGGTTTCCGGCACTGGAAGAAGTGGTCGAGATGTTCGAGGTCATGGCCGAGATCGAGGCCCTATGCGGCCGTCAAGCCGTGCGCAGGATGACGCCCGACGATCAGCTTGCCATCGAATCCGCGCTGATCGCCTGCGAAAAGGCATGTGCAGCGGGTGATACCGAAGGATACTACCGCGCCAACAAGGATTTTCACGTGGCCATATATCACGCCGCGGGAAACCGCTTTCTTGCAAGCGAAGCCGAACGATTGCACCGTCGGCTAAAGCCGTTCCGACGCCTGCAACTGCGGGTCAGGGGCCGACTGCCGGAATCGCTGCGGGAGCACCGGGCCATCTTTGACGCATTGGTCGCGGGCGATGCCGTGCAGGCGGGCGAAGAGCTGCGCAAGCATATCGCGGTGCAAGGTGATCGCTTCAACGATCTGGCTGCCGGATACCGTGCGTTGGGCCTGCGCAAACGCGCCTGAGCCCCGTGGACGCAAGCCGTGGACAGGCGCATATTGCATATATCATGCCTGCCCTGTGCCGCGATTGCCTTGCCCGGTTTCATCCTGCCCCGCGCTGCCCGGTTTGCCGCAGCCCGCGGGTGATCCGGCATGAGGAAATCGACGACCTCTCCATCGCGCATGTCGATTGCGATGCCTTCTATGCCAGCGTGGAGAAACGCGATCAGCCGGATCTGCGGGACAAGCCGGTGATCGTCGGTGGCGGCCAACGCGGCGTTGTGTCCACCTGCTGCTACATTGCCCGCATCTACGGCGTCCGATCCGCCATGCCGATGTTCGAAGCCCTCCGGAAATGCCCGCAGGCAGTGGTCGTCAAACCCCGGATGCAGGCTTATGTCGAGACATCCCGCACCATTCGCGCCCGGATGGAGGCCCTGACCCCCGCGGTCCAGACCCTTAGCCTGGACGAAGCCTTTCTGGACCTTACCGGCACCGCCCGACTGCATGGCGCCTCGCCGGCAGAGTTGCTGGCAAGGTTGTCGAAAGAGGTCGAGGCAGACCTGGGTATCTCCTTGTCGGTCGGCCTGTCGCACAACAAGTTTCTGGCAAAAATCGCGTCGGATCTCGACAAGCCAAGGGGGTTCTCCGTGATCGGACGAGCCGATACCGCGGCCTTTTTGCATGACAAGCCGGTGCGGATCATATGGGGCGTGGGCGTTGCCACCCAGGCGGCGCTGGAATCCGCAGGGATCCGCACGCTGGCAGATCTGCGTGCCTGGTCCGAGGCAGACCTGACCACCCGCTTTGGCCACACCGGCGCCCGCCTGTGGCATCTGGCCAGAGGCGAAGACGACCGCCCGGTGAACCCGCGCGAGACGCCGAAGTCCATTTCCAAGGAAACCACCTTTGACAGCGACATATCCGACCCTGATCTGCTTCAGGGTCATCTGTGGCGCTTGGCCGAGCAGGTTGCAGACCGCGCCAAGGCAAAGGAGTTCCAGGGCCGGACCGTTACAGTCAAGCTCAAGCGTGCCGATCACCACATCCTGACGCGCAGGCGCGCATTACCCGAACCAGCCCAGATCGCAGATGCCATCTGGCGCGCGGCCGATCCACTGTTGGCTGGCATGTTGTCGCAGGCCCCGTTTCGACTGATCGGGGTCGGCATCTCTGATCTTTCACCAGCCAGCGGCCGTGATCCTGCCGGGGATCTGCTCGACCCGAATGCCGCCCGTCGCGCCGCAGCCGAACGGGCCGCCGACCGTATCCGGGCGAAGTTTGGTCACGAGGCCATCGTCAAGGGCCGGGCCCTGCGCTGATCCGGTCTGGCGCAACATGCCGCCCCGACAGGCGTCAGACCTCGTCCGGCAGATCGACGATCAGCCGTCCTCCGGCAATGTCCACCGTCGGGACGACGGCCTTGGTAAACGGCAACAGCAGCGGCGCCTTCATGCCGGGCCCGAGAACCTCGAGAAGATCCGAGGCACCATGATTCAGCACGGCCTTTACCGCCCCGATCCGGTTGCCACCCGCATCAAGCACGGCAAGCCCGATCAGGTCGGCGTGGTAATACTCGTCATCCTCAAGCACAGGCAGCCGCGCGCGATCTGCAAACAGGCGCAAACCCTTTGCGGCTTCGGCATCCTCGCGGGTCACGATACCCGACATGCGGGCGGCCAGCCCGTTGGTCAGAACACCCGTCAGAACCAGATCAAAGCTGCGGCTGCCGTCTTCGGAATACAGCGGCGCATAGTCCGAAATCGCCGCAGGATCGGCGCAATAGCTTTTCAGCCGCACCTCGCCCTTGACCCCAAAGGCGCCTGATATGACACCGACACAGACCCGATCCTTCGCAGCCATGACCCTGCCCCCAAATGCCAATGCCGGGTGCCCAGCGGGCACCCGGCCTGTCTGTTCAGCGATCCTGTCGGATCACTCGGCCGCTGCGGCCTCGGCCTTGGCCGCCTTGGCAGCAGCGCGCTCTTTGGCTTTCTTGCCCGGCACCGCAGCCTTGGGATTGTTGCGCACCGTCTTTTCACGCACGCCAGCCGCTTCGAGGAAGCGGGCAACACGTTCGGTGGGCTGGGCGCCCTGGCTCAGCCAGAATTGCACGCGCTCCAGGTTCATCTTGACGCGGCCTTCGTTGTCCTTGGCGAGCAGCGGATCATAGACCCCCAGCTTCTCGATGAAGCGACCATCGCGGGGCATACGCGAGTCGGCAGCGACGATGGCGTAGTGCGGGCGCTTTTTCGAGCCGCCACGGGCCAGACGGATTTTCATGGACATGGGTGTTCTCCTTGGGTGTCCTTGGGGCCGGGTCTCCGGCTTACTTCTGCAGTTTCTCGTGATGCCGGATGACTTCCGAGATGATGAACGCCAGGAATTTCCGGGCGAATTCGGGGTCCAGGTCAGCCTCTTGCGACAGCCGTTCCAGACGCTCGATCTGATGTGCCTCACGGTTCGGGTCGCTGGGCGGCAGTTCGTACTGTGCCTTCAGGCGCCCTACCGCCTGGGTATGCTTGAACCGCTCGGCCAAGGTGTAGACCAGAATGGCATCCAGCCGGTCGATCGAGGCGCGGTGGTCGCGCAACACTTCTGCGGCGCGGGCAACGACATCGGTCATGGCAGTCTCCTTGGTCATGCGTAGGCCTCCATACCACCGTCCGTCAGCGCATCGGCCGAAGGATGGCGCCAGATCACGCAAGGCTTGCCCATCACGTCGGCGTCGCGTTCCGGCACGGCGCCCATGCGGCGCGCAAGTGCCTGCGAGCGCGCATTCTCGGCAGCGATCAGGCTGATGGCGGTTTCCCAGCCCAACTGGCCATAGGCCCAGGCACGCGCCGCCAGCGCCGCCTCGTGCGCCATGCCCTTGCCTTCGGCTTCGGGGGCCCAGACCGTCCAGCCGATCTCCGGCTCTGGCCAGCCGTCGGGACACCACGGCCCCGCGCTGCCCAGCGGCAGGCCGCTGGTGCGATCGGCAAAAACGAAAAAGCCATAGCCGCGCATCACCCAATGGCCAATCAGATGGCCAAAGGCACGCCACGCTTGCGGTCTCTCGACAGGGCCGCCCACATGCCGGGCGCGGTCGGTGACGAAGAACTGGGCAAAAGCCTCGAAATCCGACGCCTGCGGGGCGCGCAGGATCAAACGTTCCGTTTCCAGAACAGGGGTGCCTGACAGGTGGATCATTTGCGCTTCATCAGCCCCGACAACCCTGGCGGCAGCGACATGCCGCCCGGCATTCCACCCCCCAAGCCCGGCAGCTTCATGCCTTCCTGAACACCTTTGCCAAGCTCGGCCAACTGATCGGGCGTCATCTTGGACGGGTCAGGCATTCCCTTGCGGCCCATCATCTGCTTGATGGCCTGCTTCATCATGCCGCCCTTGCCCATCTTCTTCATCATGTCCGCCATCTGGCGGTGCATCTTGAGCAAGCGGTTCAATTCGGCCACATCCAGCCCCGCGCCTTGCGCGATCCGCTTCTTGCGGCTGGCCTGAAGCATATCGGGGTTTGCCCGTTCCTTCTTGGTCATGGAATTGATCAGCGCGATCTGGCGCCGCAGCATCAGATCGTCAAAGCCTGCGGTCTCGGCGGCCTTGGCCATCTTTCCCATGCCGGGCAACATGCCCATCAGGCCCTGCATCCCGCCCATCTTCATCATCTGGTCGAGCTGCATCTTCATGTCGTTCATGTTGAACAGACCCTTGGAGAAACGCTTGGCCATGCGTTCCGCCTGTTCGGCCTCGAAGGTCTCGCGCGCCTTTTCCACAAGGGCAACGATGTCACCCATGCCAAGGATGCGTCCTGCAACACGCTCGGCCTCGAACGGCTCCAGCGCCTCGGATTTTTCGCCCAGGCCGACGAACCGGATGGGCTTGCCGGTCACAGCCCGCATCGACAGCGCGGCGCCGCCACGGCCATCGCCATCCATCCGCGTCAGAACCACGCCGGTGATGCCGACCTTGGCATCGAATTCCTGCGCAACCTCGACCGCGACCTGGCCGGTCAGACCATCCACCACCAGCAGCGTCTCGCGGGGTTGGGCAACGTCGCGCACCTGCGCGACCTCTTCCATCAGCGGGATGTCGATCTGCAACCGGCCTGCGGTGTCAAGGATATAGACATCATAGCCACCCAGCGTGGCCTGCTGTTTGGCGCGCCGTGCGATCTGCACCGCCGATTCGCCCTTGACGATCGGCAGGACATCCACACCGATCTGGCTGCCGAGGATCGCGAGCTGTTCCATCGCAGCCGGTCGCTGCGTATCAAGCGAGGCGAGCAGAACTTTCTTGTTCTCACGCTCCTTGAGGCGGCGCGCCAGCTTTCCCGAGGTGGTGGTCTTGCCAGAGCCTTGCAGACCGACCATCAGGATCGGCGCAGGCGGGTTGTCGATCTTCAGCCGTTCCGCCGGGCCATCGCCCTGCAACATGTTCACAAGTTCGTCGTGGACGATCTTGATGACCTGCTGGCCGGGTGTCACCGATTTCGTAACCGCCTGCCCCGTCGCCTTTTTCTGCACAGAGCGGATGAATTCGCGCGTCACGGGCAGCGAGACGTCTGCCTCCAGCAACGCGGTACGCACTTCGCGCAGCGCGGTGGAAACGTCGTCGTCGCTCAGGGCGCCTTGCCGGGACAGCCGGTCGAAGACGCTACCAAGGCGCTCTGACAGGTTCTCGAACATGGGTGCCTCCTTCGGCAGAACGGGCGGCCCAAACGGCAACGGCACCCACGGGCGCAACGCGCTGGTGGATGGCGATCCCGGCCAAGGCCAAGGGACCGGAAGGGCGTGGCCATTCCGGGGTTACAGCGGGCTTACGCCTGCGGGACGCCCGAGTCAAGGTCGCCTCTGACGGGCAGCCGTGATGGAACCATGCAGGATTGGGCCTGGGGCATGATCCGGCGCGCGCTTCATTCCGGCGGATTGGTCCAGCCGGACGGACGGTTGCGCGGCAGCGATGCCGGATCCTGGGCAATCTCTGTCGCCTCGCCGTCGATGATGTCATCACGCGCACCCGCCCAGCGCGGATCCCTGCGGGCTGCCCCGGCCACAACGACAACGCGCCGCGCCAGTTGGCGCAGGATCAGGTTGCGCGATGGTGGAAACAGCAGGGGCAGCGCCAGAAGGTCCGTGAAAAAACCGGGCAGCAACAGCAGAAAACCCGCAAGCACGATCAGCGCCCCATGGGCCAGGGGGTGCGCAGGATCGCCCATTCCCTGCGCCGAACGCTGGACATCCCGAAGCGCGGCAAAGCCCTGGTTACGGACCAGCGCCAAGCCGATGACCGCCCCCAAAACAACAAGGCCCAGCGTCGGCCACAGACCCAACCAGCCACCGACCAGCACGAACAACGCGATCTCGATCAGGGGCAGCAGGACGAAAAGGGCAAGAAACGGCAAGGGATCGGTCCTTTCAGACGTGCTTATGCCCCGGTGCGGTGGACTTGACGGGACCCGTACCCTACATAGGTGACAACCGACCACAGCACCAACCCCTGCGCACCGGAAAATAACCAGAGCGCCTGCACCCCGAGGATCCATGAGTTCCGCCCTTATTCAACTGCTAGTATTGGCGGCGATCGCCGTGTTCCTGATCGTCAAGCTGAAATCAGTGCTGGGCAGCCGCGATGGCTTCGAACGCCCGCCACAGCCGTTGCCGCCTCAGGACGGGGTCGATGGCGCCGCGCGCCGGCGCGACTTCCAGGTGGTCGAGGGCGGGCAGGACCGTGACATTACCGACCACGTTCCCGATGGCAGCCCTGCGGCCAAGTCGCTGGCGGCCATGAAGATTGCAGAACCCGGATTTTCCGCGACAGAATTCCTGAACGGAGCGCGCGGCGCCTATGAGTGGATTCTGATGGCCTTCGAAAAGGGCAAGCTGGACGACATCGTTCCGCTGCTGTCCAAGGATGTCTACGACAGCTTTCAATCCGTCGTGGACGCCCGCGAGCAGGAAGGGCTGACGGTAGAGGCAACGTTCGTCGGCCTGCGCGAGCTTGCCCTGCACGATGCCACGTTCAACCGCGACACGCGCGAGGCGGAAATCACCGTTCGGTTCGTCAGCGAACTGACCTCGGTCATCCGCAACCGCATGGGCGAGGTGGTCGATGGCAGCCCGACCGAGGTGAAACGCCAGCGCGATGTCTGGACCTTTGCCCGGCGCATGGGTGTTGATGACCCGAACTGGCAACTGGTCGCCACCGGGGAATGAGGTGCTGCGCGCCCTGGTCCTCGCGCTGGGGCTGACAGTGAGCGCCGCCGGCGCACAGCCCATGCGTTTCGCGGATCTGACCGGCTGGGCGACGGATGACCATGCAGCCGCCCTTGCCACATTCCGCCAGACCTGCGACCTGATTCCGGCGCCCGACTGGGAGCCGCTGTGCCGTCTGGCGGCCGATGTCACGAATGCGCGGGCCTTTTTCGAGATGTTCTTTCAGCCTGTGTTGATTGGCCAGCCGCCAGCCCTGTTCACCGGCTATTACGAACCAGAGCTGCCGGGCTCTGCGGTGCGGACTCCCCGCTTTGCCCATCC
This sequence comes from Gemmobacter megaterium, assembly GCF_900156815.1. Classification (GTDB taxonomy): domain Bacteria; phylum Pseudomonadota; class Alphaproteobacteria; order Rhodobacterales; family Rhodobacteraceae; genus Wagnerdoeblera; species Wagnerdoeblera megaterium. The sequence continues at coordinate 52,870 of NZ_FTOT01000006.1, read as the reverse complement.
GGTCTATGCCCGGCCGCCAGAGTTCGACGGCAAAGGCATCTGGCACAGTCGGGACGCGATCGAGAGTCGCGGCCTGTTGCGCGGTCGGGGGCTGGAGCTTGCCTGGCTGGAGGATCCGGTTGAGGCGTTCTTCTTGCAGGTTCAGGGCTCGGGCCGCATCCGCCTGCAGGATGGGCGCGTGATGCGGCTTGGCTTTGCCGCCAAGAACAACCATCCCTACCGCTCCATCGGAGCCGAACTGGTCCGCCGGGGTGCGATGGCGCAACATGCGGTGTCGGCGCAGGGCATCAAGGCATGGGTCCGGCGCAATCCCTCTGCCGGGGCGCAGTTGCTGCGACACAATCCCTCCTTTGTCTTTTTTCGCAAGATGGCCGATCTGGCACCGGATCAAGGCCCTGTGGGAGCAATGGGGCGCAGCGTGACGGCAATGCGGTCTCTGGCGGTGGATCCCGCCCATGTGCCGCTCGGGGCGCCGGTCTGGATAGAGAAATCCGGGCAAAACCCGCTGCACCGTCTGATGGTGGCACAAGATACCGGAACGGCCATCAAGGGCGCCCAGCGCGCCGATATCTTCTACGGCAGCGGTCCGGCTGCCGGGGACGAGGCCGGGCGGATCAAGGACAGCGGCCGCATGGTCGTGTTGCTCCCCCTTGATCTGGCGTTTGCGCAGGCCGGGGACTGACGATGGCCCGCCGCCGCAGCCTGCGCCCCGACGAGGAGGAAATCTGGGAACTGGTCGCCCGCACCGCGCGCGCGATGCATCCCGCGCGTCCCAAGCAGCCCGACGTCGAACCTGCCGCGCAGAAGCCGCCGCCCAAACCTGCCAAGCCCCCGGCAGGCCTACCCGAGTTCCGCATTGGCAACAGGGCGCCGCAATTGCCCGCGCGCCACGATCTGTCACCCACGATTGCGCAGCAACTGGCGACCAGCCCGCTGCGCATGGACGCGGGTGTGCACAAGGCGATGCGGCGTGGCAAACTGATGCCCGAGGCCCGCCTTGACCTGCACGGGCTGACACTGGCCGAAGCGCACCCCGAGCTGATACACTTCGTGCTGAACGCCCATGCGGCTGGAATGCGCCTGGTGCTTGTGATCACTGGCAAGGGCAAGGACCGCGACAACGGCGGCCCCATTCCCACACGCACCGGCGCCCTGCGCCATCAGTTGCCACACTGGCTACGCCTTCCGCCCCTTGGGCCGGTCGTGCTTCAGATCGCAGAGGCACATCTGAAACATGGCGGAGCCGGTGCATTTTATGTCTATCTCAGGCGGCACCGTTAATCCGTCTGCGGCGTTGGTCCGTAATGATCGTCAACGCGCCGGGGGACCGCCATGGACTTTGCACTCTTTCTCATCTTCCTTGCCGCCACAGGGGCCGCCGCTGCAACCGGGACACTTTTCCCCCCCGGCGAATGGTACGCCGCGCTGACAAAGCCGTGGTTCACCCCCCCATCAATCGCCTTTCCCATCGTCTGGACCACGCTCTATGTGTTGATGTCCGTGGCCGCCGCGCGCGTCGCCCCCATGCAGGGCGCGCAGTACGCCATGGCGCTCTGGGCCTTGCAGATCGCGCTGAACACACTCTGGACGCCGGTGTTCTTTGGCCTGAACCGGATGGTTCCGGGGCTGATCATCATCGGGATACTCTGGGTCGTCATCGCCGCCATGATCGTGGCATTCTGGCGCCTCGACCGCCTGGCAGGCGCCTTGCTGCTCCCCTATCTGGGCTGGGTCACGGTTGCGGCATCGCTGACGATCGGCCTGATCCGGCTGAACCCCGAGATGCGCTGACCCCTTGCATCCGCGCGCGCTGATGTCACCATGCAGCGCGCAGACGCAGGAGGGTCATTTGGATTTCGAAGGGTTCATTGGTGCAAACATCGTCTATCTGGCGATTGCACTGCTCTTGATCGTTACAGTCTTTCTGGCCGTACGCATTGTCCCGCAATCGGAAAAGTACGTCGTCGAACGCTTTGGCCGCCTGCAATCGGTGCTGGGTCCGGGCCTTAACCTGATCGTACCGTTCTTTGATACGGTGGCCCACAGAATCTCGGTGCTGGAACGCCAGCTTCCGACCAGCCGTCAGGATGCGATCACCGCTGATAACGTGCTGGTCCAGGTCGAAACCTCGGTATTCTACCGCATCATCGAGCCGGAAAAGACGGTCTACCGGATCCGGGATGTCGATGCAGCCATTGCCGCCACCGTCGCGGGCATCGTCCGGGCAGAGATCGGTACGATGGAACTTGACGAGGTGCAGTCGAACCGTTCGCGTGTGATTGCCCGGATCAGCGAAAGCCTGGCAAATGTCGTGGACGACTGGGGCATCGAGGTGACGCGCGCCGAGATCCTGGACGTCAATCTGGACGAGGCCACCCGCGCCGCAATGCTGCAACAGTTGAATGCGGAACGCGCGCGCCGTGCGCAGGTCACGGAAGCCGAAGGCAAGAAACGCGCGGTAGAGCTTTCGGCGGATGCCGAACTGTATGCCGCCAAGCAGGTTGCCGAGGCACGGCGCATCCAGGCCGATGCCGAAGCCTACGCCACCAAGGTTGTCGCCGAAGCGATCCGCGAGCATGGAATCGAGGCCGCACAGTATCAGGTGGCGCTGAAACAGGTCGAATCCCTGTCAAAGATTGCCCAAGGCGAAGGCAAGCAGACCATCATCCTTCCCGCCGATGCCGTCGCGGCCTTTGGCGATGCCTTCAAACTGCTGAAAGGGCGCTGAGATGTGGGCAACCTGGTGGATCTGGATTGCGGGCGGGATCGCACTGGGCGTGCTGGAACTGCTGGCGCCGGGCTACATCTTCCTGGGGTTCGCCGTTGGTGCAGTGCTGACCGGCGGACTGGTCGCCGTGGGGATCCCCGGCAATCTGCCCCTGGCACTGGTGATTTTCGCCGCCCTATCGTTGATCGCCTGGGCCACGATGCGCCGCATCCTGGGACGCCGTGCCGGGGATGTGAAGATCATCCGCCACGACATCAACGACAACTGAGGACGGCCCGGCTTGACCACAGCCGTTCTGACCGCAAGACTGCCGCCGACCCGCCATTCGCGCAGCCTTGATCCGGGGGATATCATGCGCCTGAAAGCACTCGCCCTGCTCGCCCTTCTGCCAGCAACCCTGGCGCAGGCAGAAACCGGCGTCTGGTCGCTGATCGCCGAATCCGGTGGCTGCGATGTATCCTTTCTGCCCGAGGCGGTGGATGACGGCATCTTCTTTGTGGACCGGGGCGACGCAGAATGCGGCGCCGACATCGGCAGGATCACCGGCTACGCGCTGAACGAGGAAGGCGCCGTCGTTGTGCTGTACTCAACACTCGACGGGGTGGATCTGGTCGGCAATGTCACGCGGCAGGCCGATGGCGTCTTTACCGGGCGCCTGCGCGGTGGCGGTGTCCTGCGGCTGGAACACAAATCCGGCCCTATCGGGATCGCCGATCCGATGACAGGTCTGATGACGGGTGAAACCGCCGAACCGCTCGATCTTGAGGACGAAGCTGCGGCCGATGCCCCATTGGCGGGCGCAGCCCCACAAGGCGACTGCCTCTCCTACGCGGGACGCGAGGGAACCTGCGCCGAGCAATCAGATCTCGGCCCCCCCGAAGGCGGGCAGTTGCAGGTTCTGACCCGCATGAACCTGCGTGACCAAGGCACCACCAGCGGCTCTGCCGTCATAGGCCGGGCAGAGGCGGGCGCCTGCCTGGCCATCACTTTCTGTTCCGAAGACGAACAGGGGCGCCTGTGGTGCGGGGTGCAGTCGGACACCGCACAGGGCTATCTGCTCAAGCAAGACAGCAAGACCGTCTACGCCTTGAACACCTGTCGCTGATCCCCCCGTTGCCGCCATGTGATCACATATGGCAGCACCCTGGGGCGACGGTCGGCCTCGGCGCATGATCTCAGCGGTTGGGTCTTTGCGCCTGGGGGCTTGCCAATTCGGCGTTGATCGCCTGAACCGCCGCCCTTGGATCTTCGGATCGCCATACCGGACGACCCACTACGATATGATCCGCGCCATCTGCCACGGCCTGCGCCGGGGTGGCGATACGCTTTTGATCCCCGAGTTCGGCCCCCGCCGGGCGGACCCCCGGCGTCACGATCAGCCGCCCCGCGGCCTGGGGCAGCGCACGGATGGCCGCCGCCTCTTGCGGGCTGGTGATCACCCCATCCGCCCCTGCCTCGAACGCCCGTGCCGCGCGCTCGATCGTGATTTCCCGCAGATCGCCCGACCGGATCATGTTGGCATCAAGATCGGCCCTGTCCAACGAGGTCAGTACCGTGACCGCAAGGATTTTCATGTCCTTTCCGCGCTTGCCTTCCACCGCCGCCCGAACCACCTGCGGATCGCCATGCACGGTCAGGAAATCCAGATCATACTGGGCCAGGCCGCGCACCGCCGCCTCGACCGTGGCACCGATGTCGAACAGCTTCATGTCCAGAAACACCCGCTTGCCGTGCTCCTGCTTCAACTCGTTGGCCAGGGCAAGGCCACCGCCCGTCAGCATCCCCAGCCCGATCTTGTAGAACGCGGCGGCGTCCCCGATGCGACCGGCCAGTTCAAGCCCCGCCAGCGCATTCGGCACGTCCAGTGCCACGATCAACCGTTCATCCGACACCATCGCCCGTCTCCTTGCACCCATCTGCCTGTCGCGCTGATCCCGATATCCTGCGGGGATCCGGGGCGCACCCCGGTCCTTGCGGTCGGGCCAGGACAAACGGGCGGTGCATAGTCCCCGCACCCCGGAAAGGCAACGGACCTCAGCCGGGAATCATACGCTTGATCGCTGCCGCATGGCCGGATTTTGCGGCCAGCACATCGGCGGCAAGCGAATGTGCGGCCTCAATCAGAGTCTCGGGCGGGACCAGACGGTCCAGCAGCCCCCATGCCAATGCCTCCTCCGCCTCGATCTTCTGTCCTCCCATCAGGATCATCTTTGCGCGTGCCGGACCGACCAGTGCCGCCAGCCGTGCCGGATCGGACGGTTGCGGCAGGTAGCCAAGCCGCATGACAGGATAGAATACCTTCATGCCGGGAACGCCCAGCCGCAGGTCACAGGCCAGCGCCATGCCCATCGCACCACCTGCAATCGTTCCGTTCAGCGCGGCGATCGTCAGGCCGGGAAACGCCGCGATGGCCGTTGAAAGCTCTTCCCAAAGATCCGATGTCGCAAGACCCGCGCGCGCCGCCTCCAGATCGGCGCCGGCGGAAAACACCTTGCCGGTCCCGGTCAGAACCAGAACCGCTGCGCCGTCTGATGGTGCCCGCCTCGCAATGTCGCGCAAATCGGCCAGCATCTGCGCCGTCACCGAATTGGCCTTGTCCGGGCGGTCGATCACCGCCGTCCACAACGCGCCATCCACCTCCAGCCGGATCACTGGATGACCCCCACGGCACGCCGCACGTCTTCGTCGCGCAAAGACACCTCTTGCCCCAGATAGGCATCGCCACCAGGGCCGCACATCCAGACCAGAGCCTGCGCCGGCCATTCCGGCGGGATATGCACAGACCAGTCCAGTTGGCTGACGGGGTTCACGCCGCTCGTCCTGATCGCGGCCTGCATATCCGTCGCGACCGTGCCCGGAGACAGCGAAATCACCCGCACCCCCGCTGCGCCTGCTTCGAGATGGGCGGCTCGGGTCAGCATGAATGCGCCCGCCTTCGACGAACAATAGGCCGCCCAGCCCTCTTGAGGGTTGTGCGCCGCGCCAGATCCGATGGTCAGGATGGTTCCACGTCCGCGTTCGATCATGCCAGGAAGCGCCGCGTGCATTCCGTTGAACACGCCGTTCAGGTTTACGGCGACGGCACGGGCAAATGCCTTTGGGTCGGCATCGGCAATATGGGCGATCGGGTCGATCACCCCGGCATTGTTGATCAGAACCTCCAGCGGGCCCATGGCCTCCTCTGCCTGGGTCAGCGCCGCTTTCAATGCCGCCGCATCCGCGACGTCACATGGCACGGCCAGCGCAGCACGGCCAAGCTCCGCAGCCTGAACCTTCAACCGGGCTTCGTCGCGCGAAATCAGCGCAACCCTTGCGCCCTTGGCAACAAAAGCCCGCGCCGCCGCAGCCCCGATGCCACGCGCCGCGCCTGTGATCGCCACCAGCTTGCCTGTCAGATCCGTCATTCCGCCCGCACTCCTGCCCCTGTGTCAGTGACCGACAGGTTAGGTTCCGCCGATGTGACCTGCAACCCGCTTGACCGCCCCCGCGCCCGCTGGGATGCTTGGGACAAAGTGCATTTCACCGAAAGGCCCACAGATGTCGATGCTGCGTCAGATCCGATTGTCCGGGATTGTTGTTCTGGCAGGCGCATTGCCTGGCCATGCCCAGATCTCTGCCGAACAGGTGTGGACCATGTGGCAGGATCTGTCTGCCAACATGGGCTACAGCCTGACCGCCGAAACCCAGCGGCGCGACGGCGACAGGCTGGTGCTTGAACAAGTGCTGGCCGGCACCACCACCGACATTGCCACCTTGCGCTTGCCCATCGCAGAGATCCTCATGCGCGACCGCGGCGATGGAACGGTTGAGGTGACCATGTCGCCGTCGATCGAATTGACCATGCAGGTCAAGGAACCCGATGCCGACCCCGTCGACATGGCGATGCGCCTGGATCAGGAGGGCTATGTCGCCGTGGTTTCAGGCACGCCCGAAAGCCCCAAGGTGGACTTCACCGCAACCTCTTTGACCATGTCGCAGATCGCGCCCAAGGTCGATGGCAAGGAGGTTCCCATGACGATGTCCGCCATTCTGGGCGGTCTCAGGGGCAGCACCACACTGGACCGTAGCGCGGCCACCGATATCACCTATGACCTGACCGCCGAAACGCTGGACATCGGCGTCGATGCCACGAACCCGGAAACCGGCGGCACCATGCGCATGGAGGCGCGCGCGCAGTCGCTGTCGGGGAACTTTGCCGGCACCTTGCCCCAATCCATGCCGCAGGGGGCCGAGCTGCCCGTCTTGCTGAACGCAGGGCTTCGCGGAAACGGGGGGTACATCATCGGGCCGATGACCTTCGACTTTTCGATCGAGGAAGACGGCAATACCGCCAAGGCGCAAGGCACAGCCAGCAGCGCACAGGTGGACATCGGAATGGACCCGGCGGGCCTGCGCTATTCTGCCGGGGCAACCGGGCTGGATATCACCGCCTCGGGCAGCGCGATTCCCTTTCCGGATTTCCGCGTGACGGCCAGCGAATACAGGCTGGGCCTGACCCTGCCGCTGACAAAATCGGAAATACCCTCGGATTTCGGCCTTCTGCTGCGACTGGCCGATCTGACACTGCCCGAAGGCGTCTGGGCGATGATCGACCCTCAGGGCCGACTGTCGCGCGACCCTGCCACGGTGGAGGTTGATGCAACCGGCAAGGCCACCTTGTTCGAGGATCTGACCAGTCAGGCCGCACAGGAACCCGGTGCCACCATCGGTCAGTTCGATGCGCTGACGATCAACAGATTGCAGGCAAAGGCGGCGGGCGCGGAACTGACCGGCCAGGGTGCCTTTATCTTTGACAACTCCGACATGCAGACCTTTCCCGGCATACCCCGCCCCGCCGGCACAGCAGAGCTGACGCTGACAGGTGGGAATGCCCTGCTGGACAATCTGCTCGCATTGGGGCTGGTACCACAGGATCAGTTGATGGGCTTTCGGATGATGCTGGCACTGTTCACCCGACCGGGCGAGGGGCCAGACACGCTGACCTCGAAGATCGAGATGACGCCAGAGGGCCAGATCCTCGCGAACGGCCAGCGGATCCAGTAACGCCGCTGGACAGCAGGGGGGCGGCGCGCTACCTCAGGGCGCGACCCATCAGGAAAGGCCCGCCCTTGCCCGACACGCGCGATACCGCCCTGAACCCCGCTGTTCTTGAACGGCTGACCCAACAGATGCTGGACGCGGCCCGCAAGGCTGGCGCGGATACCGCCGATGCCGTGGCGGTTGCCGGGCAGTCGGTATCCATTGATGTTCGGGGCGGCAAACTGGAACAGGCCGAACGCGCCGAAGGCGTGGACATCGGCCTGCGTGTCTTGATCGGACGCCGGCAGGCCTGTGTCTCGGCCTCTGACATTTCGGAAGCCGTGATCGCCGGGCTGGCCGAACGGGCCGTCGCCATGGCACGGGAGGCGCCCGAAGACCCGACCGCTGGCCTGGCAGATCCGGATCAACTGGCGCGGGGATGGGATCTTGCGGCGCTGGAAATGCTGGATCCGGCGCCAGAGCCGACCGCAGCGGCCTTGCAGGACGACGCATTGCGCGCAGAGGCGGCAGCCCTGTCGCAGACTGGCATCAGCCAGGTGGACAGCGCCTCGGCCAGCTACTCGCGCCGCGCGTTCCACATGGCGGCAAGCAATGGCTTTTCCGGCGGCTATGGTCGCACCGGTCGCGCCATTTCCTGCGTTGCGATCACCGGCAAGGGTGGCGCGATGGAACGGGACTATGCCGGTGAATCGCGCGCCTGGGCAGCCGATCTACCGACTCCAGAAAGTGTGGGCTTGCTGGCGGCACGGCGAACGCTGGACCGCGCTGGTGCGCGCAAACCGCCAACCGGCAGTTACTCCGTCCTTTTTGACGAACGGATCGCAAGCTCGCTGATCGGGCATCTTCTGAATGCGATCAACGGCACTGCGATTGCCCGCGGCGCCAGTTTCCTGCGCGACGCGATGGGCCAGCCGGTACTGCCGGATGGTATCGACCTGATCGAGGATCCCCATCGCCCGCGTGTTGCCGGTTCACGCCCGTTCGATGGCGAGGGGCTGGCCACGATGCGCCGGGCACTGGTTCAGGGCGGTATCCTGCAAAGCTGGGTGCTGGATCTTGCCACTGCGCGCAAACTCGGCCTGCACAGCACGGCCAGCGCCGCCCGCGGAACCGGCGGTCCGCCAGCACCAAGCCCCGGCAATGTCGCGCTGACCCAAGGCCAGGCCAGCCGCGACGACCTGATCCGGGATATGGGGCGCGGTCTGTTGGTAACGTCGATGATCGGGGCGACGATCAACCCGAACACCGGCGACTATTCGCGCGGCGCTACCGGCTTCTGGGTGGAAAATGGTCAGATCGCCTATGCGGTCAACGAATGCACCATCGCCGGAAATCTGCGCGAGATGCTGCGCCGGATCATACCTGCGAATGACGCCCGCCCACATCTGTCCACCGTGGTTCCCAGCCTGCTGGTCGAAGGAATGACGCTTGCGGGCGCCTGACGTTGATCTGGCACTGCTTTGCGCCGCGGTGCAGGAGGCAGGCGAGATCGCCATGCGCTTTTGGCGGCGCAAACCTGCGCACTGGGACAAACCCGACAACGGCGGCCCGGTGTCCGAGGCGGATCTGGCCGTGAATGAGCGGTTGCACCGGCTATTGCGTGACGCGCGCCCCGATTATGGCTGGCTTTCCGAGGAAAGCACCGACGGGCCAGAGCGGTTGAAAGCCCCCCGCTGCTTCATCGTGGATCCGATCGACGGAACACGGGGGTTCATCAATGGTGAGGACACTTTCTCGATCGTGGCCGGAATTTCCGAAGGCGGGCGCATGATCGCGGGGGCGGTCTGGTTGCCGGCTCTGGAAAGGCTCTATTCGGCGCATAGCGACGGAGTTGCGCTGTTCAACGGCACGCCGATACAGGCCAGCACCACGGCGCAGCCCGATGGTGCCCGTGTGTTGACCACCGCGCCCAACATGGCCGCCAGCCACTGGCCAGGGGGTATCCCGGACCTCAAGCGCAGCTTCCGCCCGTCGCTCGCCTATCGGATATGTCTGGTGGCCGAGGGCCGACACGACGCGATGATCACGTTCCGCCCGGCCTGGGAATGGGACATTGCCGCAGCAAGTCTGATCGCGGAACGCGCTGGCGCTTGCGTGACCGATGCGCGGGGCGGGGCGCTGCGGTTCAACGGCCCTGACCCGCGCGCTCAAGGCGTCATCGCTGCGCCCCCTACCCTGCACAGCGCCCTGATCGCGCGGACCCGCTCTCCCTCTTGAAACGGGCGCAAAGGCATCCCAATTCATCAGTATCCGGGCGCCAGTATCGGGCCCGGTCAACCTGCCTTGCCCCGACGGGAAGGCATCTGACATCGCTCAAAGAGGATGACCATGCGCAATTTCGATCTTGCCCCGCTGTATCGCGCCACTGTCGGTTTTGACCGTATCGCCGACCTGATGGACAGGGCCATGGTTGGCGACACCGCCACCACCTACCCGCCTTACAACATCGAGAAAACCGCCGATCATGCCTATCGGATTTCTATCGCGGTGGCGGGCTTTGCCCCCGATGAACTCTCGGTCGAGGTCAAGGAGAACACCCTTCACGTTGCCGCCCGCAAGGCGCCTGAGGCGACGGATCGCACCTATCTGCATCGCGGGATTGCCACCCGTGCATTCGAACGCCGCTTTGCCCTGGCCGACCATGTGAAGGTCTCGGGCGCCGCGCATGAAAACGGCATGCTCCACATTGATCTGGTCCGCGAAACCCCCGAGGCGCTGAAGCCTCGCCGCATCGAGATTGTTCGCGGAAACAGTGTCGAAGCGCAGGCGATTCCGGCCGAGACCATCGACGCCTGACCAGCCGTCGGGCAGATATGACGAAAGGGGCGCGGGATATTTCCCGTGCCCCTTTGATATTGCGGGCACGCCATGGCAAGGCCCGTTCATGGCGCCATGAAAAAACCGTCCCGGATACGCGCGGCAAGACCACCCAGATCTCTGCGCCGGGGATACGCAGGGGCAGGACGGACAAGGATCCGGTCCTGCGTCAGGGCGCGTAGCGGCGTCCGGATTTCCTGTCAGAAATCAATCGCCAGCCCCTTTTTCTCCCAGTCGCCATAGCGCACCGGCTCGGGGCCATCACGCCCCCCTAGCTCTGGCGGCAAGACCACCTCGCTCGCCTTGCGGCGGCGTTCTTCGGCCTCGGCCAGCGCGCGCAAGGCAGCCGGGGGCAGATCGGGATGCAGAGCTTCGTCAGACATGTGCTTTCCCTTCGGAAGGTCTAACGGTTATATCCCGTCTGATCCGCCAGACAAGCGGCGGGCGCGGTATTGGGCAGGCGTTTGACCCTAGCCGCTTAGGCACCTGAACGAAAGGAAGTGGATGTGTCCGAAGGTTTGGCAGCGCGGCGCGCGGCAGTGGCCCTGCTGCTGGAAGCAACCGGCAGTGGCCGTCTGCTATCGGACATCCTTGCAGATCCAACGGGCCCGTTGGCCGGGCTGAACGGTCCCGACCGTGCACGCGCGCAACGCCTGACACTTGCCACGCTGCGCCGCATCCAACCGGCAGATGCCACGATCGCACCTCACATCCGACGCACTCCGGCGCCCCTGGTTCTGGCCGTGTTGCGGCTGGCCGTCGCCGAACTTGCCGAGCGGCCACAGGATGCACATGGCATTGTATCCGAGGCGGTGACTTTGGTGCGCTCCGATCCGAAATCGACCCAGGCGTCAGGCTTCGTCAATGCCGTCTTGCGACGCATCTCAGCCGCGCCGGTGACGCTGGAAACCCAGCGCTTGCCCGTCTGGCTGCGCAGGCCGCTTGTTCAACGGTTCGGAAAAGCCACCGTCAAGGCGATCGAGGCCGCGCATCTTGCCGGGCCGATGCTGGATCTGACGGTCAGGCATTCGGCAGACACCGCGCTCTGGGCCGACAGGCTGGGCGCCGAAGTTCTGCCCGGTGGCAGCCTGCGTCTGGCGCCGGGCGTTCAGGTCACCGCCCTGCCCGGCTACGAAACCGGCGAGTGGTGGGTGCAGGACGCCGCCGCAGCCATTCCGGCCCGCGTCCTGGCTGTGCAGCCTGGCGAATCGGTCCTCGACATGTGCGCCGCGCCGGGCGGCAAGACACTGCAACTGGCCGCTGCGGGGGCGCGGGTCGTGGCGCTGGATGCTTCGGGTGCGCGAATGGAACGGGTGCGCGAGAACCTTGCCCGCACCGGGTTGCAGGCCGAGTTGGTGGTGGCCGATGCGCTGGAATGGCAGGGGGCTACCGGATTTGACGCCATCCTGCTGGATGCGCCATGCAGCGCCACCGGCACGATCCGGCGGCACCCGGAATTGCCGTTCGTGAAGGATCCCGCAGATCTGCCCGGTCTTGTCGCATTGCAATCCGCACTGATCGACCGCGCGATCGCGCTGCTGAGGCCGGGCGGGCGGCTGGTGTACTGTACCTGCTCGCTATTGCCAGACGAGGGCGAAAACCAGATGGCCGCCGCACTGGATCGACACCCGCAGATGGCCCGCGACCAAAAGGCGGTGGCAGGCTGGCCGGGGAACTGGGACGCCAAAGGCGGTGGCCTGCGAATCCGGCCCGACCACTGGGCGGAGAGGGGTGGTCTGGACGGCTTTTTCATCGGGGCGATGCGGAAATCCGCGTAATGCGCAGGCCGGGGTGACAGTGCGCCGCGCCGTCGCTATGGTTCGCGCCGGGCCCCCCCGGAAACAGGCGCCGGAGCATGGCAGAAACAACAACGCAGCCCCTTGAACCCGACCGCACTCCGCGCTTGGCTGATCGCTTTGCGGCATGGCGCGCGGGCTTTGCCCGGCCGGCGGCGGCCTTTGTTTCGCAGCCAGAGCCGCGCAGCATCGGCATGGTGGCAAGGGGGCGCCAGCTTGCCGCCGGAAACCTGCTTCTGGGCGGCGTTCTTGTTGAAGCAAAGGGGCGCAGCCTGTGGGAGGCGATGCCACCGGATCCCAGCTTTGCAGAGGCGGCTCATGGCTTCACCTGGCTGGATGATCTGGCGGCAGCCGGTGATCTGGCTGCTCGTACGCGCGCGCAGGACTGGGTGTTCCAGTGGATCGCCACATATGGGCGCGGCACGGGCACGGGCTGGACCCCTGATCTGACGGGGCGACGGGTAATCCGTTGGATCAACCATGCGCTGATGCTGCTGTCCGGCAAGGAACGCCCTGAAAGCGATGCCTTTTTCGCCGCGCTGACACGTCAGACCGTCTATCTTTCCTATCGCTGGAAAGCCGCGCGGCCCGGCCTTCCGCGGTTCGAATCCCTTTCCGGGCTGGTCTGTTCCGGCCTTGCGCTAACGGGGATGGAGCGGTTGACCGGCCCGGCGCTGGCCGCGCTGGCACGCGATTGCGCCACGGAAATCGACGGCGAAGGCGGGATCCCGACCCGCAATCCCGAAGAGCTTCTGGAGGTCTTCACCCTGCTCAACTGGACTTCCCAGACGCTGCAAGAGTCCGGTCGCACACCCCCGGCCGAGTTGACGACGGCCATCGCACGAATTGCCCCCACACTGCGCGCGTTGCGGCATTCGGATGGCGGGCTGGCGCGGTTCCATGGCGGTGGGCGTGGCCTTGAGGGACGTCTGGATCACGCACTGGCGCAATCGGGAATCAAGCCGATGGTGATCCGGGGCCTGGCCATGGGCTTTGCCCGCCTGTCTTCGGGGCGGACCACGGTGATCATCGACGCCAAGGCCCCACCCGAAGGCCGCGCCTCGGTTGCCGCACATGCCTCGACGCTGGCATTCGAAATGACGTCAGGGCGACGGCCGGTGATCGTGTCATGCGGGTCCGGTGCACCGTTCGGTGCCGAATGGCGGCGGGCGGGCCGGGCAACGGCCAGCCATTCGACCCTGGCCATCGACGGATATTCGTCCAGCCGGCTGGGTCAGGGCGAGCGTCTGACAGATCGGGCGCATGTCGTACCTGCGCGCATGACCCAGGGGCCCGAAGGGCAGGCACTGCTGATCGGGCATACCGGCTGGGCCGCGACCCATGGCCTTAGCCACATGCGGGGGCTGGAACTGTCGCCCGATGGCCGCGCCCTGATGGGGCAGGATACGCTGGGCGCGCTGACGGGCGCAGAACGGCGGCGGTTCGATGCCGTCATGTCCTCTGTCAAGTTGCAGGGCGTGGCGTTCTCTATCCGGTTCCATCTGCACCCAGATGTCGATGCCCAGATTGACCTTGGCGGTGCCGCAATCTCGCTTGGGCTGCGCTCGGGGGAAATATGGGTGTTTCGCCATGATGGCGTGGCAACCTTGTCCCTTGAACCGTCGGTATACTTGGAAAAGGGCCGCCTTAAGCCGCGTGCGACAAAACAGATCGTCCTTTCTGCCCGAGTTCTTGATTATGCGACCGAGGTGGGCTGGACCTTGGCGAAGGCACAGGATACGCCGCTCGCCATCCGCGATCTCGAACGGGACGAGCCGCCCGTCTGACAGAAAGGCACCACGATGACCGATCTTGTTCCCATTGGCCGTGCGTTGATTTCGGTGTCCGACAAGGAGGGGCTGATCGAGTTTGCCCGCGCCCTGGCCGGATATGGAGTTGAACTGATCTCGACCGGCGGCACATCGCTTACGCTGCGCGCGGCGGGCCTGAAGGTGCGCGACGTTTCGGATGTGACCGGATTTCCCGAGATGATGGATGGCAGGGTCAAGACGCTGCATCCGATGGTACATGGCGGTTTGCTGGCACTGCGCGACGATGACGAACATCTGGTGGCCATGGCCGCGCACGGGATAGAGCCGATCGACCTGCTGGTCGTGAACCTCTACCCGTTCGAGGCGACCGTGGCCCGCGGCGCCTCGTATGACGATTGCATCGAGAATATCGACATCGGCGGACCGGCCATGATCCGGGCCGCATCGAAGAACCACAAATTCGTGACGGTCGTCACCGACCCCGAGGACTATGCCGCGCTTCTGGACGAGATGAAGCGCAATGACGGTGCCGCCTCGCTGGCATTCCGCAAACATCAGGCACAGATCGCCTATGGACGGACAGCAGCCTATGACGCGGCGGTTTCCGGCTGGATGGCCGATGCCATTGGCGAAGAAGCCCCTCGGCGGCGTGCCTTTGCCGGGACGCTTGCGCAGGGTTTGCGCTATGGCGAGAATCCGCACCAATCGGCAGCCTTCTATACCGACGGAACAAACCGCCCAGGTGTTGCAACTGCCAGGCAGTGGCAGGGCAAGGAGCTGAGCTACAACAATATCAACGATACGGATGCGGCTTTCGAACTGGTCGCCGATCTTGGCACCGACGAACCCGCCTGCGTGATCGTGAAACACGCCAACCCCTGCGGCGTTGCCAGAGGGGCGACGCTGGCCGACGCATATGCCCGCGCCTTTGACTGTGATCGCACCAGTGCCTTTGGCGGCATCATCGCGCTGAACCGGACCCTGGACGGTGCGACTGCGGAAAGGATCTCCGAGATCTTTACCGAGGTCGTGATTGCCCCCGAGGCGGACGAGGCCGCAAAGGCCGTGTTCGCCGCGAAAAAGAACCTGCGCCTGCTGACGACGGGCGGCCTGCCAGATCCCAGGGCCAAGGGCCTGGCGTTTCGTCAGGTGGCTGGCGGCCTTTTGGTACAGGACCGTGATTCGGGCCAGTTGGACCTGTCAGCCTTGAAGGTGGTGACAAAGCGCGCGCCGACCGACGCGGAAATGGCAGATTTGCTGTTCGCCTGGAAGGTTGCCAAACATGTGAAGTCGAATGCCATCGTCTATGTGAAGGACGGGGCGACTGTGGGTGTGGGTGCCGGACAGATGAGCCGCGTTGACAGCACCCGCATTGCCGCACGCAAAGCGCAGGACATGGCGGAGGTAATGGGCCTGGCCCAACCACTGACCAAGGGATCTGTGGTGGCCTCTGATGCGTTCTTTCCCTTTGCGGACGGCCTGCTGACGGCTGCCGAGGCGGGCGCGACCGCCGTGATCCAACCGGGCGGCTCGATGCGGGACGCCGAAGTGATCGCGGCCGCCGACGAAGCCGGATTGGCGATGGTCTTCACCGGAATGCGGCATTTCCGGCATTGAGCGCCGGGGGCATTTGCCCCCGCCCCCCCCAAAGGATACTTGGATCAGAGCGAAAGGAAGCAGGGTGAGGCTGGCAGGTCTGGTGGCCTTGGGTGTGTTCTTACTGGATCAGGCCAGCAAATACGCCGTGATCCATGCGATGGAATTGCACCGGCGTCTGGCAATAGATGTATGGCCGCCGTTCCTGAATTTTCGGATGGCCTGGAATCAGGGCGTGAACTTTGGCCTGTTTTCGGGCGAGGATGCCGCAACGAAATGGATCCTGATTGCCGTGTCACTGGCGATCTCGGCATGGGTCTGGATGTGGTCACGCAAGGAGGCGCATAGCCTGTACGTTCAGGTCTCTGCCGGGCTGATGATCGGCGGGGCGCTGGGGAATGTTCTGGATCGGCTGCTGTACGGGGCAGTTGCGGATTTCCTGAACATGTCCTGCTGCGGTTTCAGCAACCCGTTCTCGTTCAATGTCGCCGATATCTCTATCTTTGCCGGTGCGCTGGGACTTGCCCTGTTTTCGGGTCGGCCCGCACAGAAGCGTGGAAAGACCCCGTGACGACGGAACGGCATTGCGCTAAGACGGGGCATGACCCGCGGAAGGAGACTGAGATGGCGGCAGGAAAGGCTGTGGTGCTGATGGCGCTGACGACCGGGCTGCTGTTGTCGGCCTGTGGCGGATCTGATCAGAAGCTGATGAATCTGCGCTCTCCGCACGACGGGCCGGATGAGTTCGCCATTCTGCCGACGAAACCGTTGGAGATGCCGCAAGATTTCAGCCAGTTGCCGCCACCGGAACCAGGGGCGAAGAATCTGGTGGATCCCGCACCGCTGGATGACGCTGTCATTGCGCTGGGTGGCCGGCCGGGTGCTGGCGGGAACGATGCCGCTCTGGCATCTGCAACCGGGCGCTATGGCGTATCGGGCTCGATCCGGGAACAGCTCGCCGCGGAAGATTCTGAATTCCGCAGCCGCAATGGACCTCGCCTTCTGGAGCGGCTGTTCGGCAGTTCGACCTATCACCGTGTCTATGGCGATCAGGCCGTAGCTTCGGATGCAGAGCTGGAGCGGTGGCGCAGGGCGGGCGCACGCACACCTTCCGCACCGCCGGTATACGACCGCTAAGGCGGGCATCACATTCCTGTCGGCTGACTTGACCGCGCGTCGCGGACCTATAGCTTGCGCAGTGAACCTGCGGAGGCTGCCGATGCGTTTTTTGCTGACCTTTCTGATCCTGCTGTTACCGTTCTCTGCGGCTGCCGACGAACGGGTCAGCGCCTTCGCCCTGGACAACGGCTTGCAGGTGGTGGTGATCGAAGATCGCCGCGCACCAGTCGTGGTTCACATGGTCTGGTACCGCGTCGGTGCCGCTGACGAAACAAGCGGTGAATCCGGCCTGGCGCATTTTCTTGAGCACCTGATGTTCAAGGGCACCAAGACCATGGCCCCTGGCGAATTCTCGCAGCGGGTATCCGCGCAGGGTGGCAGCGACAATGCCTTTACCGCGTGGGACTACACTGCCTATTTTCAGCGTGTTGCTGCGGATCGGCTGGACATGGTCATGGGGATGGAAGCGGACCGGATGGTCAACCTGACCCTGGCGCAAGGCGATGTCGATACCGAACGGAATGTGGTACTGGAAGAACGGGCAACCCGCGTCGAAAGCGATCCGGGTGGCCTGTTCAGCGAACAGCGGCAGGCCACGATGTACCTCAACCATCCCTACGGGCGCCCCATAATTGGATGGCGGCACGAGATCGAGGCGCTAAGCCGCGACGCGGCGTTGAAATTCTACAAGGCGCATTATGCCCCGGACAATGCCATCCTTGTGGTTGCCGGAGACGTCACCCCAGACGAGGTGCGCGAGCTTGCGCAGCGGCATTACGGCCCAATCCCGGCGCATGGCGGGATCGGTGGCCGGGTTCGTCCGGCGGAGCCGCCGCAGATCGCGGAACGGCGCGTGGTCATGCAGGACGATCGGGTCGGCCAGCCCTATCTGGTGCGCAGCTATCTGGCGCCGTCACGTCAGACAGGGTCACAAGCAGACCCCGCAGCATTGGTGGTTCTGGCGCAACTTCTGGGTGGAGCAGGGCCGAATTCGGCGCTCAGTCGCGCGCTGCAATTCGATAGCAGACTCGCGGTTCAGACGAATGCCTACTACGATCCGACGGGCTATGACCATTCTACCCTGACCTTGATCGTCGTTCCCGCGCCGGGCATCACATTGGCCGAGGCGGAAACCGCGCTTGACGCGGTTCTGGAAGATTTCCTTGCGACTGGCGTGAACCCCGGCGACTTTTCCACCATCATGGCGCGCATCAAGGCGCAACAGATCTATGCGCAGGACAGCACCATGGGCGTAGCGCGGCGCTATGGGACTGCTTTGACAAGCGGATTGACGGTCGGTGACGAAATCGCATGGCCGGAGATTCTGCAATCCGTCACGCCGGATCAGGTAATGGAAGCCGCCCGCAAGGTTCTGGACCGTAAACAATCGACCACTGGCTGGCTGCGCAAGGACATTGACCAATGATCGCACGTCTTTTTGCCCTGTTTGCGCTTGTCGCCATGCCCGTCTCGGCCGAAGTGGCCGTGCAGGAAGTAACAACCGATGGCGGGCTGACGGCCTGGCTGGTCGAAGCGCCGGAAATCCCCTTTGTCGCGCTCGAAATTCGCTTTCGCGGCGGTACCTCGCTGGATGTACCGGGAAAAGAGGGCGCGGTATCGCTTATGGCGGGGCTCCTGGAAGAAGGCGCCGGCAACCTGGATGCGTTGGGCTTCGCCGCCGCGCGCGATGCCCTGGCTGCCAGCTATCGCTTTGGGGCAAGGACGGATTCGCTTTCCGTTTCTGCCCGGTTCCTGTCCGAGAACCGCGACGAAGCGGTTGACCTGCTGCGACTGGCGATGGTGGATCCAAGTTTCTCTGCCGATGCGGTGGAACGAGTCCGCGGGCAAATGCTGGCGGGTCTGCGCGCCGATGCGCAAGATCCTTCCGTTCTGGCGGGTATCGCATTTGCTCGTGCGGGCTTTGGCGACCACGTATATGCACGGCCATCCGATGGCACGCCCGAGAGCATCAGCGCGCTGACCGTGGACGACATTCGTGCCGCCCACAGGGCGACAATGGCAAGGGATCGTGCCTACATTGCTGCGGTGGGGGATATTTCGGCTGCGGATCTGGCACCCATCCTGGACAAGTTGCTGGGCGATCTGCCCGCCACCGGAGCGCCCTTGCCTGGGCCCGCCACGGTGGCGTTGGACGGGCAGGTCATAGTCGAGACTTTTCCCAGCCCGCAATCCGTAATCCTGTTCGGTCACGAAGGACTCCGCGAGGACGATCCCGATTTCTTCCCGGCTTTTGTCGTGTCGGAGATTCTGGGTGGCGGACGGTTCGGGACCAGATTGATGACAGAGGTCCGCGAAAAACGGGGTCTGACGTATGGGATAGGCGCGGGCTTGTCCATCATGGATCACGCGGCGCTTGTCACCGGTCAGGTTCAGACCGCAAATGGGACCGTCAAGGACACCATCGACGTCATCCGCGCAGAATGGGCACGCATTCCCGAAATCACACCAGAGGAACTGGAGGCGGCCAAGACCTATCTGACCGGGGCCTACCCGTTGCGCTGGGACGGCAATGCCAATATCGCGCGCGCGCTGGTCGGTCTGCAACTGAGCGGCTATCCGCGCGATTATCCGTCCAAACGCAACACCTATATCGAAGCCGTCACGCTGGAAGACGCCAACAGAGCCGCCCGGCGCGTATTCGATCCGGAAAGGTTGTCGTTTGTCGTCGTCGGAAACCCGGTTGGTCTGGGCAGTCCGTAACATCACATTGCCGCCCCGGATCACCAAGTCCAACGCTGTGGCTAGGCAGTGGCATCACAGGTCGGGCGCTGCTATATATGGAGGCATGAACGCTCAAGCCCCCCAGATGCGCCCGGTTATCCGGCAGTTGGACGAGTCCGCCATCAACCGCATCGCAGCGGGAGAGGTCGTGGAGCGCCCCGCTTCGGCGGTAAAGGAACTGGTGGAAAACGCGCTGGATGCTGGCGCGCGGCGTGTGGACATTGCCTATGCGCAGGGCGGCAAGGCGTTGGTCCGGGTCGCGGACGATGGCTTCGGGATGACCCAGCAGGATCTGCCGCTGGCGCTGACCCGTCATGCCACGTCCAAGATCGACGGAAGCGATCTGCTGAACATCCATACCTTCGGCTTTCGGGGCGAGGCGCTGCCCAGTCTTGGCGCGGTCGGGCGTCTGACGATCACCAGTCGCGTGCAGGGCGAAGATGCCGCAAGCCTTGCCATCTCTGGCGGCCGGTTGGGAGAGGTGCGGCCAGCCGCGCTGACACGTGGGACTGTCGTGGAACTCCGCGATCTGTTCTTTGCCACGCCCGCGCGATTGAAATTTCTCAGGTCGGATCGTGCCGAGGCCATGGCGATTGCCGATGTGATCAAGCGCCTCGCCATGGCAGAGCCCGAAGTATCCTTCACGCTCCGGGATGTGACGGGCGGCGGAGAGGGGCGGCTGGTGTTTCGCGCCGATGCCGAAACCGGCGATATGTTCGATGCGCTGCGCCGCCGGTTGGCGCGCGTCATTGGCCCGGACTTCTCAGAGAATGCCTTGCCGATCCA
The DNA here is from genome assembly GCF_900156815.1 of Gemmobacter megaterium. GTDB lineage: Bacteria > Pseudomonadota > Alphaproteobacteria > Rhodobacterales > Rhodobacteraceae > Wagnerdoeblera > Wagnerdoeblera megaterium. The sequence goes on along the minus strand of NZ_FTOT01000006.1, from coordinate 32,474 downwards.
GGCGGAACGCGACGGAATCCGGCTGACAGGCTATGCCGCGCTGCCCACCTGGTCACGTGGCGCGGCTGTAGCACAGTTCCTGTTCGTCAACGGTCGGCCGGTGCTGGACAGGCTGTTGTTCAGCGCGTTGCGCGCGGCCTATGTGGACGTCCTTTCGCGGGATCGTCATCCGGGTGCTGCGTTGTTTCTGGACTGCGATCCCCAGCTGGTGGATGTGAACGTGCATCCGGCAAAGTCCGAAGTCCGTTTCCGCGACCCGACCGTCGCGCGCGGTCTGATCGTCACGGCGCTGCGGCACGCGCTGGCGGAAGCGGGGCACCGCGCGTCAACCACGGTCGCAGAGGCAACACTTGCAGCAATGCGACCCCAGAACATCGAGCCACCGCCAACCCCGGCGCGCGTCTACCAGATGGACCGGCCATCGTCCCAGACGCTCGCGCGCAGCGCCGCCTATCAGGCCCCAATCGGATTTTCAGAGCAGCCAACGGGCCGCATAGAGCCTGTTTTGCCTGTTTCGGGGGACCATCCGCTTGGGGCCGCACGTGCGCATCTGCACGAGAACTACATCATCGCTCAGACATCTGATGGTATTGTCATCGTCGATGCACATGCTGCGCATGAGCGGCTGGTGTATGAACGGCTCAAGACGCAGGCCCAAGGCACTGTGCCCTCCCAGGCACTACTGATACCTGACATCGTGGAACTTCCAGCCGATGAAGCATCACGGCTGATGGAATTGGCGCCAGAACTCGCGCGGCTTGGTCTGGTCATCGAACCGTTTGGCGGCGGTGCCGTCGCCGTCCGGGAAACCCCGGCCGTTCTGGGCCAGATCAACGCAGCAAAACTGTTGCATGACATCGTGGACGAGATCGCCGATCAGGGAACGGCAACGCTGCTGAACACGCGGATAGATGCCATTCTCAGCCGCATGGCCTGCCACGGGTCGGTTCGCACAGGGCGCCAGATGCGTGCCGACGAGATGAACGCCCTGCTGCGTGACATGGAAGCCACGCCAATGTCTGGCCAGTGCAATCATGGCCGCCCGACCTATGTCGAACTGAAGCTGTCCGACATTGAGCGATTGTTCGGGCGCACATGATTACAATAGGCGATCAGAGCTTTGCCCTGTCAGATTGGCAAATCCTTGCCGCGCTTGGCGGCGCGATCCTGCTTGTCCTGCTGATCCTGACCCTGCGGGCGGCGGGGCGCGCGGCGCGCATGGCGGAACCTCTGCGGGGCGATCTGGGCTGGCTTGCGCAAAGGGTTCAGGCGCTTGGTGATGGGCAGGAGCGTCTGGCAGGCGGCCTGGCGCATGTCTCCGAGACGCAAACCCAGGCCCAGACGGCCATGTTGAAGCTGATGGAGGCCCGGCTGTCCGAGGTCCAGCAACGCATAGGCGAGTCGCTCAATGGCTCGGCCACTCGGACCGCGCGGTCGCTGGGCGATTTGCAGCAACGACTGGAGACGATAGATCGCGCGCAGGCAAAGATCGAGAAGCTGTCCGGCGATGTTCTGTCGCTCCAGGACATCTTGTCGAACAAGCAGACGCGTGGCGCATTTGGCGAGATCCAACTGCATGATATCGTCCTGAAGGCGCTGCCCAGCGACAGCTACACGATGCAGGCAACGCTTTCGAACGGGAAAAGGGCAGACTGCCTGATCCACCTGCCCAAACCACCCGGCCCCATCGTTGTCGACAGCAAGTTTCCGCTGGAAGCCTACGAGGCTCTGCGCAATGCCAAGACACCGCAACAGCAAACCGAAGCGGCGCGAATGCTCAGAACGGCAGTTCGCGCCCATTTGCGCGCGATTGCCGAACGCTACATCATTGAAGGAGAGACGGCAGAGGGCGCCTTGATGTTCCTGCCATCCGAAGCGGTCTATGCCGAGCTTCACGCCAATTTCGCCGATGTTGTGCGGGAGGGTTTTGCGTTGCGGGTCTGGATCGTGTCTCCGACGACCTGCATGGCCGTGTTAAACACAATGCGCGCTGTCCTGAAGGACGCGCGTATGCGTGAGCAGGCAGGTGCGATCCGCAAGGAACTGGCCTTGCTCCATGCAGATGTCGAACGCCTTGGTACCCGCGTCGAGAATCTGGACCGGCACTTCAGTCAGGCCGCAAAGGACGTAGAGGAAATCCGCATTTCCGCAGACAAGGCCGGACGTCGTGCCCGACGGCTGGATGCCTTCGATTTTGAAGAGATCGGGCCAGAGCCCAATCCGGCCGAACCGATCGCACCGTTCAATGCACGTTGAGCCGATGTTTCACGGGAAACACTTCTGAACCGGCATGAGGCGGCGGCAGAGATCCGGCCTCAAGCCTGATTGACGAAGCGGCGGAACTTGAGGATCAATTGCGACATGCGGATCCTCCTCCTAGCAGCCCTCTCGATTGTTGCCCTGGCTGCCTGCGCGCCGCGAGGTTTGATCACCCTTGCCCCGGAAGCCGCAGCGGTCGGCGCTGTAGAGCGGATTTTCATCGGCAGCACGCGCCTGCCAGGGGATGACGCGGGGAATCCCTATTCACGCGGCCGCAGCTATATGACCCGGTTCGCGCGCTATGATGTCTCTATCCCCCCGGATCGCCAGCTTGGCTCCCTGCCCTGGCCGCCGCGCCATGGCCCGGCAGACCCATCGAAGCATATGCTGACGGTTGACCAAAAGAGCTATGAGACCGACGCGGCCTTTCGCACGGATTTGGCCAGAGAGTTGCGCCACACCCCGCCCGGCAAGCGCGAGGTCGTCGTGTACATTCATGGCTTCAATAATACCTTCGCCGAGAGCCTGTATCGCCTTGCGCAGTTGCAGCATGACATGGGACTGCCGGGCGTGCCTGTGCTGTATAGCTGGCCGTCTCGTGGCACGCCGCTGGGCTATGCCTACGACCGTGACTCCGCCCTGTTTGCCAGGGATGGGCTGGAGCGGCTGTTACAGGAGGTGTCGGCGGCAGGGGCCGATCAAATCCTCCTTGTCGCGCATTCCCTGGGTAGTGCGCTGACAATGGAGGCACTGCGCCAACTGGCAATCGGCCGCGATAGATCTGTGCTGCCTCGTGTCGGTGGGGTCATTCTGATCTCGCCTGACATAGACGTCGATGTGTTTCGGGCACAGGCGCAGGCGGTCGGCGTATTGCCACAGCCATTCGTGATCTTCACATCCTCCCGCGACAGGGCGCTCGGCCTATCTGCAAGACTGGCCGGAGAGACATCCCGCCTGGGCAATCTGGGCGATGTGCAGGCACTGGCGGGGCTCGAGGTCACATTACTGGAAGTCGGGGCATTCTCGACGGGCGATGGCCATTTCACTGCGGGCACGTCACCCAGCCTGATTCAGCTGCTCAATGGCATCGGTGATGTTGACGACGCGCTGGGACGCGACGCGGCAAGCCGCATAGGCCTGTTGCCCGGCGCAATATTGACTGTTCAGGGGGCAACCCGGATCATCCTGTCCCCGGTGGCCCTCATTGGAGAAGAACTGGCCAACTAGGCCAGTCTGCCAGGGCCCGCCAGGCGCATCGGCGCTGGCGGGCACATGGCATTCACCCCATCTTGCAGGCGGCCATGACCGCCATGTTCAGAATGTCGTTCACGGTCGCATTGGTCGAACAGATCTGGATGGGTTTCTTCACACCGGACAGAATTGGCCCGATCACCGTGGCCCCCGCCATTTCTTGCATCAGCTTGACCGAGATCGACGCCGAGTGCCGGGCGGGCACAACAAGGATGTTCGCTGGCCCACTCAGGCGGCAGAATGGATAATGCGCCATCTGATCCATGTTCAGAGCCACATCGACAGTCATTTCTCCTTCGTATTCGAAGTCAACCTTCATGTCGTCCAGGACTGTCGGCGCGCGATGCATCTTGGTGGCCCGCTCGCTGACAGGATACCCGAATGTCGAGAACGAGACAAAAGCGACGCGCGGTTCCAACCCAAGATTTCGGGCCACGCCCGCCGCCGCGATGGCGATTGTCGCCAGATCCCTTTCGTCGGGCCATTCATGGACCAGTGTGTCGGCAATCAGCACGATCCGGCCCTTGTGGAACAGCGCGGTAACCCCAACGGCACCATCCGCAGCCGTCGCGTCGAAAACATGGTTGATCAGGCTCAGCACATGGGCCGATTTTCGCGTAGCCCCCGTCACCAAGCCATCTCCGTGGCCGTGGGCCAGCATCAGCGATGCAAAGACATGCCTGTCGCGCGCGGCAAGGCGGTGGATATCCTGCCGGTCAAATCCCTGCCGCCGGAGCCGATGATACAGAAAATCCTTGTAGGTATCGAGATGGCGGGTATTGGCCGCGTTCACGACCTCCAGTTCACGGACGGCATCGGACAGCCCGGCGGCTTCGAGCTTGTCACGCACATCGGTGTCGCGCCCGACCACCAACGCCTTGCCCAATCCCGCACGTTGATAGGCGACGGCCGCCCTCAGCACGCGGGGATCATCGCCTTCGGCAAAGATCATCCGGGCCTGTGCCTGGCGTGCACGTGCGTGGACTCCTTGCAGGATGCTGGAGGTCGGATCCATCCGGCTTTTCAGGCTTTGCTCATAGGCCGCAAGGTCAATGATAGGACGGCGGGCGACGCCCGTGTCCATCCCCGCCTTGGCCACCGCCGGGGGGATCACATGGATCAGGCGGGGATCAAAGGGGGTGGGAATGATGTAGTCCCGCCCGAACGACAGCTTGCGGCCATAGGCCATCGCCACTTCGTCCGGCACATCCTCTCGCGCCAGCTTTGCCAGTGCCTGGGCACAGGCGATCTTCATTTCGTCATTGATCGCGCGGGCATGGATGTCCAAGGCGCCGCGAAACAGATAGGGAAAGCCCAGGACGTTGTTCACCTGGTTCGGGTAATCGCTGCGTCCCGTCGCCACGATGGCATCCGCGCGCACGGCATGGGCCTCTTCCGGAGTGATCTCCGGATCCGGGTTGGCCATCGCAAAGATCACCGGATTGTCTGCCATGCTGGCGACCATTTCGGCCGTAACGGCACCTTTGGCGGAAACACCCAGGAACACATCCGCCCCGACCATAGCCTCTTGCAGCGTCCGAAGATCGGTTTGCGCGGCATGTGCCGATTTCCACTGGTTCATCCCCTCGGTCCGGCCCTGGTAGACCACACCCTTGGTATCGCACATCAGGCAGTTCTCGTGCCGGGCGCCCATGGATTTCAGCAGTTCAAGGCACGCAATTCCCGCCGCCCCGGCCCCGTTCAGAACGATCTTCACATCCTGGATCTTCTTGCCCGAAATTTCGAGCGCATTGATCAGTCCCGCCGCACATATCACCGCCGTGCCATGCTGATCGTCATGGAACACCGGAATATCCATGATCTCCTTCAGGCGGCTCTCGATGATGAAGCATTCCGGCGCCTTGATATCTTCGAGGTTGATACCTCCGAATGTCGGGCCCATCAGGCTGACCGCCTTGATGATCTCGTCCGGGTCTTCGGTGTCCAGTTCGATGTCGATGGCGTTGACGTCGGCGAAGCGCTTGAACAACACTGCCTTGCCTTCCATCACGGGCTTGGAGGCCAGTGCACCCAGGTTACCAAGCCCGAGGATCGCCGTTCCGTTGGAAATCACCGCGACCATGTTGCCTTTGACGGTATAGTCGTAGGCTGTCTCCGGGCGCTCGGCAATCGCCTGGACGGGGACGGCCACACCCGGCGAATAGGCAAGGGACAGATCCCGCTGTGTCGCCATCGGGGTCGAGGCCACGATATCGTACTTACCTGGACGCGGTTCCAGATGATAGGCAAGCGCCTCTTCGGGCGTGATCTTCGTGCGGGTCATTCGGGCCTCCCTTTGCGCCCTAATACCGTTCCGGTCCGCGCGGAACAATGGATTTGCGGGCCTTTTCCCTTCGTGGCGTACGCGCTAGGTTCTGCGCCACGACAGGGGGACCGCATGACCGATACCGTTACGCCGATGATGGCCCAATATCTGGAGATCAAGGGCCAGCACGCGGACGCAATCCTGTTCTACCGTATGGGCGACTTCTACGAGATGTTCTTTGATGATGCGGTTCAGGCATCTGCCGCCCTGGACATCGCATTGACGAAACGCGGCCAACATCTGGGCGCCGACATCCCGATGTGCGGTGTGCCGGTTCATGCCGCCGAGGGCTATCTTCTGGCGCTGATCCGCAAGGGATTTCGCGTCGCAATCGCCGAACAGATGGAAGACCCGGCCGAGGCGAAAAAGCGCGGGTCGAAATCGGTCGTGCGACGCGATGTGGTGCGACTGGTCACGCCGGGAACCCTGACCGAAGATTCCTTGCTGGAAGCGCGGCGACACAACTATCTGGCGGCCTTTTCCGAAGTCCGAGACGCAGGCGCGTTGGCCTGGGTCGACATATCGACCGGCGAGATGCGGGTGATGCCCTGCCCTGCTGTCAGACTGGGACCGGAACTCGCCCGGCTTGCGCCGCGCGAGGTGCTGCTGTCCGAGACGCAGGCCGCCCTCTGTCCTGTTGTGACGGAGAGCGGCGCCGTCGACACCTTGCGGCCACGATCGGGCTTTGACAGTACCGGCGCCGAGCGGAGACTGTGCGGCTTGTGGTCGGTGTCCACGCTGGACGGTTTCGGCGCCTTTGATCGGGCCGAATTGTCTGCCATGGGCGCGCTTGTCGACTATCTGGATCTGACTCAACGTGGCCGCCTCCCACTGGTTCGACCTCCGGTCAGGGAACTTGCCGGCGGGCTCATGCAGATAGACGCGGCAACCCGGAGAAGCCTGGAGATTACTCATGGCAGCAATGGTGGCCGCGACGGATCGCTGTTGGCCACGGTAGATCGCACTGTGACCGCAGCAGGGGCAAGGCTGCTGGAAAGGCGGCTCTCGGGGCCGTCCAGAGACTTGAATCTGATCCGGCAGCGCCTGATCGCGGTGCGCAGCCTTGCCGAAAACGCGCGACTTCGCGACCAGCTTCGGACGTTGTTGAAGGCGGTACCGGATATGGAACGGGCACAGTCCAGGCTTGCCCTCGACAGGGGCGGGCCGCGCGATCTGGCGGCCATCAGGGACGGGCTGTATCATGCCGTCGAGATTGCGGACATACTGGCTGGCTGGCAGGACGCGCCGGTTTTGCTTGGCGAGGCGGCCAGGTCGCTGACCGGACACGACGCGCTTGTCTCGCTCTTGCGCTCTGCCGTTGTGAGTGATCCCCCGTTGCTGCTTCGTGACGGAGGTTTTGTTGCCAAGGGCTTCGACTCGGAACTCGACGAGACCCGCGCACTCAGGGACGAAGGGCGCGGCGTGATTGCGCGGATGCAGGCCGACTATGCGGTAGAAACCGGAATACAAACCCTGAAGATCAAGCACAACAATGTGTTGGGCTATTTTATCGAAGTGACGGACAGACATGCAGAGCGGATGATGACCCCGCCGCTGTCGGAGCGATACATTCACCGTCAAACCACTGCCAATCAGGTGCGTTTCACGACTGTCGCACTGTCTGCACTGGAAACCCGTATCCTGAATGCGGCGAGCCACGCCCTGCAACTGGAGCGCGGCCATTTCCAGTCGCTGCAATCCACGGTGCTTGCCAGTTCTGGCGCAATCGCCCAAACCTCACGCGCACTGGCAGAGATCGACGTCGCCTGTGCCCTGGCCGATCTGGCAATAGCAGAGCACTGGTGCGAGCCGATTGTGGACGACAGCCATGCGTTCGAGATCAGCGGCGGCCGGCACCCTGTTGTGGAGCGCGCCTTGCGCCGTGCCGGGGAGCCATTTGTCGCCAACGATTGCCTTTTGTCCACGGGCGAGTCTCCGGCAATATGGTTGCTGACCGGGCCGAATATGGCCGGTAAATCCACATTCCTGCGACAAAACGCGCTGATTGCCGTGCTCGCACAGGCCGGCAGTTTCGTGCCCGCCGACTCGGTGCGGATCGGCCTTGTCAGCCAGTTGTTCAGCAGAGTCGGCGCGTCGGACGATCTTGCACGCGGGCGCTCGACATTCATGGTCGAAATGGTCGAGACCGCTGGCATTCTAAATCAGGCAGATGCGCGGGCGCTGGTCATTCTGGATGAGATTGGTCGCGGAACCGCAACCTATGACGGGCTTTCGATTGCATGGGCTGTTCTGGAACACCTGCATGACACGAACCGCTGCCGCGCGTTGTTTGCAACGCATTATCACGAAATGACCACCCTAGCCGGCCGTCTGAAGGCCGTCGAGAATGCGACGGTAAGCGTCAAGGAATGGCAAGGAGAGGTCATCTTCCTTCACGAGGTCCGCAAGGGGGCCGCTGATCGGTCGTACGGTGTGCAGGTTGCGCGCCTGGCAGGGTTGCCGTCGTCTGTGGTGGATCGGGCACGGGTGGTGCTTGAGGCTCTGGAAAAGGGCGAGCGGGAAGGCGGGAGGACGCGGACCATGGCGCTGATCGACGATCTGCCGCTGTTCTCGGCCGCCTCCGCAGCCGCGCCGCGCACGGCGGCGGCCCCCCCTTCGCAAGTCGAAGATCGCCTGCACAAGATCAATGTAGACGACCTATCACCCCGGCAGGCGCTGGAACTTCTGTATGAGCTTCGCGGTTTGATGGCAAAGCCGGATCAGACTCCGGCCCCACCCTCTTCAAGATGATCCACCTGGCGATTGCGCGTCAACCGCCACCGTCAGCCATTGTTGGACGATACACCAACCTGCGCCGGTCGCAGCAGACGATCATGCAGCATGAATCCGTCTGCCATGCACTGGAGGATGGTTCCGGCGACCGTGCCGGGCACCGGGGCCTCGAACATGGCCTGATGAATTTGCGGATCGAAGAGATCGCCAACCTGCGGTGAGATCAAGGTGACACCGTGCTTGCTGAACACATTGTGCAACTCGCGCAGTGTCAGCTCGACGCCTTCGATCAGCGCCGCATTCTGTTCGCGCTGCTCGTCGCTGATCGCCTCGATGGCACGCCGCATGTTGTCATGCACGGGCAGCAGATCCCGAGCCAGACGCGATCCGCCATATTGCTCTGCCTCGCGCCGGTCACGATCCGCACGCTTGCGGGAGTTTTCAGCGTCGGCCAGCGCCCTCATGAACTTGTCGCGGAACTCGTCACGTTCGGCCTTGAGCCTGTCCAGCTCTTCGGCGTCGATGTAGTCGAACTCCGGCTCCGCCCCCTCTGCGGTGGTTGTCGGACCTTGTTCCGAAGGGTTGAGCTTTTCGTCCTGCATGCCTCTTATCCTTTCGTTCGATCAGAAATCATCTTCCCGATGAGCTGGGCGGTGTAATCGACAATCGGAACGATCCGGCCATAGTTCAGCCGGGTCGGACCGATCACCCCGATGGCACCGATGATCTTCCGCTCGGCGTTCATATAGGGAGAGACAACGAGAGAGGAACCGGAAAGTGAGAAAACCTTGTTCTCTGACCCAATGAAAATGCGCACGCCCTGCCCTTCTTCGGCAAGATCCAGAAATTCCGCGATGTCTCGCTTGCGTTCCAGATCGTCGAACAGGCTGCGGATACGGTCGAGCTCGGCAGCTTCATCGCTTTCCGGCAACAAATTCGCCCGACCGCGCACGATCAGTCGCTCGGACACCTGGCCCGCATTCTCCCACACAGCCAGCCCGCTTTCGACCAGATCGCGCGCCAGAACATCTATTTCCTGCCTGCGGTCCTGAAGCTCTCGTGCAAATTGGGCGCGAAGATCGGTCAGGGTGCGCCCTTCTGCAAAGGCACTCAGAAAATTGGCCGCCTCTCGCATGGACGATGGCGTCTGCCCGGCAGGGGGGGTGAAGATCCGGTTCTCGACGTGGCCATCCGAAAACACCAGAACCACCAGTGCGCGGTCTGGCGCAAGGCTGACAAACTCGATATGGCGGATCGCGGCTTCATGCTTGGGGGTGAGAACCAGGCTGGCGCCACGGGTTATCCGCGACAAGGTCCCGCTGACCTGATCCAGCATATGCGCAACATCCCGGTCCGCAGGATCGACGCTGGCATGAATGCGCTCCAGGTCGCTCGAGTCGATGGACTCAACTTCCAGCAAGCCATCAACAAACATACGCAAGCCAAGTTGCGTCGGGATCCGGCCCGCCGAGACATGCGGCGAATCTAGAAGCCCCAGAAACTCCAGATCCTGCATCACATTTCGGATGGTTGCTGCTGACAACTTCTCTGACATGGCGCGGGTCAGTGTCCTGGATCCGACAGGATCACCGGATTGCAGATAGCTTTCCACAACCCGCCGGAACACCTCGCGCGAACGCGTGTTCAGATCATGGAGAGGGCTTGGTGAGTTGGTCATTGGTGCTACTCTGACGACGCTCCAAATTAGGTGCCCCTCTGCCGCTCGTCAACGGTTGCCAGCATGAACAGAACCTTGGGCTTGCCAGCCCTGCGGCACAAGGGTAACTGCCAATAAACCTAGAACAGAAAGGATACGGGATGCGGCCTTCCGGACGGGCATTGAACGAAATGCGCACAATCTCGATCGAGACGAATGTTGTCAAACATGCGGAGGGATCTTGCCTGATCCGCATCGGAGATACGCATGTCCTGTGCACCGCCAGCATCGAGGACCGCCCGCCACCGTTTCTGAAGGGGACCGGACTTGGCTGGGTCACTGCAGAATACGGAATGCTGCCGCGGGCGACGAACACCCGCAATCGCCGCGAAGCTGCCTCGGGAAAGCAACAAGGGCGCACGATTGAGATCCAGCGTCTTATCGGCCGCGCCTTGCGCGCAGGCGTGGATCGCGCTGCACTTGGAGAGCGCCAGATCGTCGTGGATTGTGATGTGATCCAGGCCGACGGCGGTACCCGCTGCGCCGCCATCACGGGTGGATGGGTTGCTCTGCGTCTGGCTGCCAACAAGCTGCTGGCGAGCAGACTGATCCTCTCCGACCCGATCACCGACCATATCGCCGCCGTATCCTGTGGCATATATGGCGGTCAGCCGGTGCTGGATCTCGAATATGTAGAGGATAGCGCAGCCGGCACAGACGGTAACTTTGTGCTGACCGGCTCTGGCGCTCTTGTTGAAGTACAGATGTCCGCAGAAGGCGCTGCATTCTCGAGATCCGAAATGTTGCAGCTTCTGGACCACGCAGAAAGCGGTATCAAGCAATTGGTCTCCGCTCAAAAGACTGCAATCTCATGAGGAAGTTTACGCAGGAGGCGCTTCTGATCGCGACTCATAATTCCGGAAAGCTGGAAGAAATTTCCGAACTGCTTGCGAACCGGAACATCAAGCTCTTTGCAATGGGTGACTTCGATCTTCCTGAACCGGAGGAAACCGAAACAACCTTCGTCGGCAATGCCCGGATCAAAGCCCATGCCGCCGCCGCTGCCACGGGACACGTCGCGCTGGCGGATGACTCCGGGCTTTGTGTCGACGCTCTGCATGGCGCGCCAGGCGTCTATACCGCAGATTGGGCGGAGACGCCCGCTGGCAGAGACTTTCAACTGGCGATGCGTCGGGTGCACGACGAACTCGACCAATGTGGCGCGCCCGAGCCATGGCGAGCTGCCTTTGTGTGCACACTGGTGTTGGCCTGGCCGGATGGTCACGACGAGGTATTCGAAGGGCGGATCGAAGGGCGGATCGTGAACCCTGGTCGCGGAGCGCACGGACATGGCTATGACCCAATCTTCCAGCCGGATGGTCACACGCAGACTTTCGGGGAAATGGATCGCTGGCAGAAAAATCGCCTGAGTCACCGGGGGCTGGCGTTCCAGAAGCTCCTTGCTTGTTTCACATGAAACAGAGCGTTCGCAGTTAATCACGATTCTGGGAGCCTGCGATGAAATTCGGACTGTATGTTCATTGGCCTTACTGCCAGTCCAAGTGCCCATACTGTGACTTCAACAGCCACGTCGCAACGGCCATCGACCCAGAGCGGTGGATCTCAGCGTATCAACACGAGATCTCCCGTATCGCAGAAGCATGCCCCGACCATATTCTGAGCACCATATTCATCGGAGGCGGTACCCCGTCTCTGATGGACCCGAGGATCGTCGACAGCCTTGTCAGATCAGCGACAGATGCCTGGAGGACAGCCAACGACATCGAGATATCCATGGAGGCGAATCCCGGCTCGGTCGAAAGCGGGCGATTCAAAAGCTACGCGCTGGCTGGTGTCAACCGAGTGTCTCTCGGAGTCCAGTCCCTGAACGACGATCACCTTGCAAGGTTGGGACGGCTACATGGCCGACGCGAGGCTTTGCGGGCAGTCGAAATCGCCCAGGCCAACTTTCAGAGGGTGAATCTGGATCTCATATACGCTCGCCAACATCAGACAATCCCGGACTGGTCTGCCGAGTTGAACGAAGCAATCTCCCTTGGAACAGGGCATCTTTCGCTCTATCAACTGACGATCGAGGATGGCACCGTCTTTTCCCGCCGTCACAGCGCAGGGCAGCTCAAAGGTCTGCCGGACGAGGATAGCGCCGCGGAGATGTTCGAGCTTACCCAAGACATCTGCGAAGCGGCCGGCCTGCCCGCTTATGAAGTGTCGAACCATGCGCGCATCGACGAGCAATGCCGACACAATCTCATCTATTGGAACAGTGGCATCTACGCCGGTGTTGGTCCTGGCGCACACGGCCGGGTCATGCTTGGCCATCAACGAGTCGCGACAGAGGCAATAAGAGACCCGCGCGCGTGGTTGGAAGCTGTCGAAACACAGGGGTCAGGAGACCTGCCAACTGTCGAGCTCTCACAAGACGAGCAGACAGCCGAAACAATCCTGATGGGCCTGCGGCTTGTTGACGGAATCCCCAACAGTACCTTTGCCCGCATGGGGGTCAACCTGAACACCTGGACGTCTCTCGTCGAGATGACGCAAGAAGGCTATCTCGCACGCAGCGACCATGCAGTACAGGCGACTCCCAAAGGCCGGATCTTGTTGAACTCTGTCATAGCAAGATTGCTATCGGATATCGCCGAACACTAGGAATTCGTGTCGGAACCGACTGACGAAAGCACCCGGCACAGCAGGTCAAGTTGCTCCAGCGTCGTGTAACGCACAGACAGAGTGCCACCACCAGTATGCGCCTCATGGGCGATCTTGACGCTCATACCCAGATTGCTGGAGACATCTGCCTCAAGCGCCAAGGTGTCGTCGTCTTTCTGCCCCTGACGCGAACGATACCCTCGCGTCGTTCCTTTCCCGGTCTTGTCCTCTCTGACAAGGCGTTCAACTTCGCGGACAGTCATTCCCTGATCGACAATCTTGCGCGCCAATGCGGACGCCTTGTCCGATGCGACAAGCGCCCGCGCATGACCCGAGGACAATGCTCCGGTTTCAATCATGCCGATCACATCACTGGGCAAAGCCAGCAGGCGCAGCGAGTTTGCAATATAGCTTCGGCTCTTCCCAAGAGTTTCCGCGACTTTCTCCTGGGTATGCCCAAATCGTTCAATCAACTGACGATATGCAGCCGCTTCCTCCACCGGGCTAAGGTCTGCCCGCTGAATGTTCTCAATGATCGCAACTTCCAAGACTTCGGTATCGTCATAGTCGCGCACGATGACCGGAACTACATGTAGCTGCGCGATCTGTGCCGCGCGCCAACGCCGTTCACCTGCCACAATCTCGAAACTGTCGCCAACCTCCCGTACCAGCAAGGGCTGCAGGACACCCTTTTCACGGATGGAGTTCGCAAGATCGGCCAAGGCCTCTTCATCAAATCGACGGCGGGGTTGATCGGGATTGGGTTGAACATGCTCTATTGGTACATCCCGGACGCCGACGCTACCCTTTGCGACGGTTGATTCCACCATACCGACATCCGCCATAAGAGCGGAAAGGCCACGCCCCAGCCCGCGCCGTTCCATCTTGCGTTCGTTCATGCCCCTGCCCCTTTGCGTCCAGCGTTGTAATGCCGTTCCAGCACTTCGACAGCAAGTGCTCGATAAGCCTGGCTGCCCTTGGACGACGGATCATAGTCCAGAATGGTGCGGGCGAAAGATGGCGCTTCGCTGATCCGAACATTCCGTGGAATGACGTTCTGAAAAACTAGATCGCCCAAGGTCTCGCGCACGTCAGCCTCTACCTGCTGAGACAGTCGATTGCGCATATCGGCCATCGTCAGCACTATCCCTTCAATCCGCAGCCCCGGATTCGCCTTCATTCGAACCTCCCGGATGGTCATCATAAGTTGAGATAGCCCTTCCAGAGCAAAGAACTCTGCCTGCAGCGGAACCAGAACCGCGTGAGCTGCGACCATTGCATTCACTGTAAGCAGATTGAGTGACGGCGGACAGTCAATCAAGACATAGTCAAACCTGTCATCCTGCAGCATCTGCCCTCTCAAGGCGTCGTGCAGAAGAAAACTGCGCTTCTCATGCGCATGAAGCTCAATGTCTGCTGAAGCGAGGTCGGTGTTGGCCGGAATGATCCAAAGCCCCCGGTCGCCAACGCCAACTTTCTGGGGTTCAGGCACCACGTCCCCAAGCAAGAGATCATAGCTCGTAGCACTACGCGAGCTTGGTGATATACCCAAACCAGTGGAGGTATTCCCTTGCGGATCCAGGTCAATAAGCAAGACTTTCTTGTCATGCTCAGCCAGCGCCGCACCGAGATTTATGGTGGTAGTGGTCTTGCCGACCCCGCCTTTTTGGTTCGCTATGGCGATGATTCTCATAACACTACCGATCTTCCAATCGCTCTTTCAGACCCTCGACCTGGAGGATGTGACCATCAGGGTCCGTGATACTAGGATGAACCTGCGCATCGAAAGCCCAGTTCGCACGCGCAGCATCAAGTTCGAGTTTGTAGTTGGCGCCCTTCGGCAGGATAGCCAGACCATCAGAACGCAAATGCCGCGCAACCAAACCAAGAAGATCGGGCAAAGATGCCAAGGCGCGTGCAGTTACGACATCCGCATTCATCGGGTCTACCTGTTCGATCCGATCACAGACAACGCTGGCTCGGCACTCCGTGACCCGAACAGCCTCGCGCAGGAAAACAGCCTTGCGCTGATCAGATTCGACAAATCTGTACTGGCGAGCCGGGTGCGCCTGCGTGGATAGAACCGCAAGCACGACACCAGGAAAGCCGCCTCCGGATCCAAGATCTGCCCACGTTCCGGAGACATTACAGGCATAGCGATAAAGTTGAGCGGAATCAGCGATATGCCTCGTCCAAAGGTCAGCCAAGGATGCGCGCGACACGAGATTGATCCGAGGATTCCATTTGAGGACCAAGTCCCGAAACGCTTCGAGCTTGGAAACCGTGACCTCAGAAAGCTCGATCCCCGACATCTCGGAAAGATGCTGCCGGATCATCTCATCGCTACCCGCGGCGGTGCAACGCTTGCTGCCTTCAGTCGAAGATGAATCAACGCCAATCCCGCCGGAGTCATCCCTTCGATGCGGGAAGCTTGGGCCAGGGTCTCGGGTCGGCTTCGATTCAGCTTCTGCCGAAGCTCGTTAGAGAGCCCTACGACAGCCGAGAAGTCAAAATCCACCGGAATGGTCCAATTCTCGTCGCGGCGAACCGCCTCAAGCTGAGCTTGCTGACGATCCTGGTAGGCCGAATAGAGCGTTTCCTTCTGGAGCTGTTCAATAATCTCTGGCGCAATATCCTCAACAGCCGGGACAAGTGCGGCAATCTGAGCCAATGTCACATCCGGAAATGTCAGAACATCAAGCGCCGAACGACGAACGCCATCTCTGTTTGCATTGATGCCCACTGCTGCAAGCTCGTTGGGACTGAACTTGCCGCTATCGAGGCTGTTCCGGGCAGCGTTCAGATCCTCAAGTTTTTTGTTGAAAGACAAAGTCCGGTCAGGCCCAACACAACCCAAGGCGATCCCCAACGGGGTCAATCTCTGATCAGCATTGTCCACGCGCAAGCTAAGGCGGTATTCTGCTCGGGAGGTGAACATCCGGTATGGCTCGGTCACGCCGCGGGTAACCAGATCGTCAATCATCACCCCGATGTAGCTATCGGTGCGCTGAAGGACCACGCCTTCCGCACCGCGCGCGTGACGGGCCGCATTCAAACCTGCCAGCAAGCCTTGCGCTGCGGCTTCCTCATACCCCGTTGTCCCATTGATCTGGCCTGCAAAGAACAGGCCCTTCATGCTTCGAACCGCCAATGTACGCGTCAGCCCGCAAGGATCGAAATAGTCATACTCAATCGCATATCCTGGCTGAAGTATCTCGACCTGCTCCAGACCCCTGATGGATCGGACATATCGCTCTTGAATGTCGGCAGGCAGAGATGTCGAAATGCCATTGGGATACACAGTTGTGTCGTTCAAGCCTTCCGGCTCAAGAAACACCTGATGACTATCCTTGTCCGCGAACCGAACAATCTTATCCTCAATCGAAGGGCAGTATCTTGGTCCGACGCCTTCTATGAACCCACCGTACATTGCCGACTTGTCGAGATTCTCGCGGACAATCTCATGCGTGGCGGCGTTTGTATGGGTAATCCCGCAAGAAATCTGCGGAACGAGTGGCAATCTGTTGAGGAAGGACAGCATGACTGGACAGTCATCGCCATGCTGGCGCTCGACCACATCCCAGTTGATCGTACGTCCGTCAAGCCGCGGCGGTGTTCCTGTCTTCAGGCGCCCTCGTCCTGTGGCAATCTCGCGAAGCATATCCGCCAAGCTGTTCGACGCAGAATCCCCGACCCTGCCGCCTTGTTCTTGCCTCGGGCCGACATGCATCACGCCATTCAGAAAGGTTCCGGCGGTAAGTACGACCGCCCCGGCCGCCAGTCTGCTGCCATCATGAAGGATGACTCCCTCAATCGCTTCGCCGGAAAGGATAAATCCCGAGACTTCTGCCTCTAGGATATCCAGACCTACACGGTTGCGCAGAAATTCCTGGATGGCTGTACGATACAACTCCCGATCCGCCTGGATTCGCGGGCCTTGCACCGCCGGTCCCTTCCTGCGATTCAACAGACGATATTGAATGCCCGCACGGTCTCCGGCACGTGCCATCAATCCATCCAGCGCATCTATCTCTCGGACCAGATGACCCTTGCCCAATCCGCCAATAGCAGGGTTGCAGGACATGACGCCAATGCGATCTGCGCGCATGGTTACAAGCGCAACGCGCACGCCAAGACGAGCCGCTGCATCCGCAGCTTCTGTTCCGGCATGGCCACCGCCGACGACAATGACGTCATAGTGTTTCATGTGAAACAATCCCTACTTCCCGATACAGAACGAAGCAAAGATCTCCCCCAAGAGATCTTCCACGCCAATCCGCCCGACCAGATCATCCATGAAGCCGATGGCCAGCCGCAGCGCATCTGCGACGATTTCATCGCCTTCGTGGCCGTTCAATAACACCTCTCGCGCCGATTCCAAAGCCTCTACCGACTGATCAACCACTTGCCGATGCCGTGACCGGGTGATGGTCGCGGAAGATGCTGCACGCTGTTCCAGTACAGACGCTATCCGATCAACCAGAACATCAACACCCTGCCCTGTCCGGCCAGATACCGACAGACCGTCAGCCATTATCGTATCTGCTTTGCCCTGCACCACGATGTCGTCAACCAAGGGATGAACTGGCAGAGAGTCACCCTCTCCACCCAACAGGAAAACCCGCAAATCGGCGGTATTCGCCCGCTCTATCGCACGCGCAACGCCTATCGCTTCAACAGGATCATCCGTTTCTCGCAGACCCGCCGTATCGAGAATCGTAACAGGAAGTCCCCGCAGGTCCATACGAACCTCGATGACATCACGGGTCGTGCCAGCGTACTCGGATGTGATCGCAGCTTGGCGGCCGGCAAGCCGGTTCAGCAGTGTCGACTTCCCGGCATTGGGGGCACCGAGAATGGCAACCTCGAAACCGTCCCGAATGCGTTCCGCTACAGCATAGCCATCTTGCTCCGCCCGCAGATCATCCAGTACATCGCCAACAAGCGCCAGGACTTCTGGCCGTACATCGGTCGGAACTTCTTCGTCTGCAAAATCCAGGACGGCTTCGGTCAACGCGGCTGCGCGCAGCAGTTTTTGCCGCCAGATCTCGGATCTCTTGCCCAACTCGCCGGAAAATATCCGCATCGCCTGGCGCCGCTGCATCTCTGTCTCGGACTCTATCAGATCCGCGAGACCTTCGACTTGCGCCAGATCCAGACGACCATTCTCCAGCGCCCTGCGCGTGAACTCTCCAGCTTCGGCAAGTCGAAATCCAGACAGACCACCAAGCAACGCCAACACTGCCTGCACTATGGCCTGACTACCGTGCAAGTGAAGCTCAACAACCGTCTCTCCGGTGAAGCTCCGATCCTGCTCAAAGCAGATCACCAGAGCGTGATCCAGGATCGCGTCACCGTCCTTCAGGGCACGTAGCGCGGCAACTCTCGGCGGACCGAAGGATCCAACAACCGGCAACAACGAACACATGGCTTGCGGTCCGGAAATCCGGACAACCGCAACCCCGGCCTTGCCCCGCGCCGATGCCAGGGCATAGATCGTGTCCATTTTGCAGACCTCAGCTGTTCATGGAGTCGAAAAATTCCGAGTTTGTCTTGGTCTGCTTCAACTTGGAGATTAGGAACTCGATCGCATCTGTCGTCCCCATCGGGTTCAGGATACGTCGCAGCACATAGGTTTTCTGGAGATCGTTCTTTGCAACCAGAAGCTCTTCCTTCCTGGTTCCAGACTTCAGGATGTCCATCGCCGGGAAGATTCGCTTGTCTGCGACCTTGCGGTCCAGAACAATCTCGCTGTTGCCGGTTCCTTTGAACTCTTCGAAGATGACTTCGTCCATCCGGCTTCCTGTATCAATCAGCGCAGTCGCGATGATCGTCAGAGACCCACCTTCTTCGATATTCCGCGCCGCGCCAAAGAACCTCTTGGGCCGTTGAAGGGCATTTGCGTCTACACCACCCGTCAGAACCTTGCCCGAAGACGGAACGACGGTGTTGAATGCTCTACCAAGTCTTGTGATGGAATCCAGAAGGATCACAACATCTCGCTTATGCTCGACCAGGCGCTTAGCCTTTTCGATCACCATCTCTGCCACGGCAACGTGACGGGTTGCCGGTTCGTCAAAGGTTGACGAGATGACCTCACCCTTCACGGACCGCTGCATGTCGGTCACTTCCTCGGGGCGTTCGTCGATCAGAAGGACAATAAGGTAACACTCTGGATGGTTCACCTCGATCGACCGCGCGATGTTCTGCAACAGCACCGTCTTACCCGTACGCGGCGGCGCCACGATAAGAGCCCGTTGCCCTTTGCCGATCGGTGCCACCAGATCAATGATCCGAGCCGAGCGATCCTTGATCGTCGGATCCTCGATTTCCATCTTCAATCGCTCGTCGGGATAAAGCGGGGTCAGGTTGTCAAAGTGAACCTTGTGGCGGGCTTTTTCGGGATCGTCAAAGTTGATCCGCGTCACCTTGGTAAGACTGAAATAGCGTTCGTTCTCACGAGGCGCCTGGATCACCCCTTCAACGGAATCCCCGGTCCGAAGCGACCATTGACGTATCATGTCCGGAGAGACGTAAATGTCGTCCGGTCCCGGCAGATAGTTGGCTTCTGGGCTGCGCAGGAACCCGAAACCGTCCTGAAGCACTTCCAGAACACCATCGCCACCGATCTCGAAACCTTCTTCGGCATGTTCCTTGAGGATCTGGAACATCATCTCGCCCTTGCGCATGGACGAGGCGTTCTCGATCTCCCACTCTTCTGCCATCGCCAGAAGATCGGCGGGTGTCTTGGCCTTAAGATCTGAAAGTTTCAACTGCTCGGTCATGGCAGGCCCTCAACGCAAACGGGCGCCGCCCATGGGGCAGCACATCGGGTATCATTCGGGAAACGGTTTGGCCGGACGGCCTCCAGCCACCCCGCTACACCGGGAGGCAGGGTGAGTCAATGTTTTCAGAACTTCACGATGACGGCAAAGACAATGATCAGCATCAGCAAGGTTGGAACTTCGTTCATCAGCCGATAGGTTCGACCGGATCTTGTGTTCTGCCCCGCCTCGAACTCCTTGCGGCGAATAGCAAGCCACATGTGAAACCAGGTCATGGCAAGGACCGCGCCTGCTTTGGCCCAAGGCCAGACCATAGACCAGTCAACGATACCTGGCGTTGCCACCAGCAACAGACCAAAGATCCAGGTTGCGACCAAAGCTGGGTTCATGATTGCCCGCAGCAGCCGGCGTTCCATCGTACGGAACAGGTCTTCGGCCTGGACCAACCCTGCCTGTACCTGTTCAGCGTGATAAACGTACAGGCGTGGCAGGTAGAATAGCCCGGCCATCCAGGAGATCACAGAAACGACATGCATCGCCTTGGTCCAAGGATAGGCGATGGCGAGAAGGTCAGTCATTCTATCCTCTTAAATATAGAGTCTTAAGATAGGATGTAGATGATAGTAGGGGCAGTGGAAAACTGGAAATCACGCGATGCCCGCCTATTAATCCCCATCCAGCGCCTGTGTGCATATCTTGTTGACGAAATATGTGTTTCAGCGCCACTTAGTATTTATCCTATGTTTTTCATAGGCTTGATGTGATCTCCGGTGATCTCGCCCTGTGGATAAAATCAGGGACATGCGCTGTCGGGCAAGTTATCCCCAAGGGATGTGACAACTTGCGCACCTGTGGGTTGTTGGGCATAGCAGGTGCCGGAAGCGGCGGTATTTTTCCCATCTTGTCGGCGCGGGCCGACTGTCCCAAACTCTGACACCGGAACAATCCGCGAATATCCACAGAGTCGTCCATGTCCTCGCTTGTCCTTGCTTCCGCTTCTCCCATACGCGCTGCGCTGTTGCGCGATGCCGGGCTGGAGGTTGTATGTCATCCAGCTCATATAGATGAGGAGGCGGTGCGCGCCTCATTGCAGGCGGAGGGCGCCAGCCCCCGCGACCAGGCCGACATGCTGGCAGAGATGAAGGCCGCCAAGCTTGCTTCGCGGTTCCCGGAATCGGTTGTGATCGGTTGCGATCAGGTGCTGGATCTTGGTGGGACAGTGCTATCAAAGCCGGAAACCCCTGATGCAGTACGGGCACAGTTGACGGCTCTTCGGGGCCGTACCCACAAACTTCTTTCGGCGGTCGTGGTATACCAAGCTGGTGGCCCCGTATGGCGCCATGTGGGGGAGGTGCGTTTGACCATGCGAGACTTTTCGCAAGAGTATCTGGACAGCTATATCATCCGAAACTCAGGCGCGGTGCTTGACAGCGTTGGCGGCTACAAGCTTGAATCCGAAGGTGTCCGCCTGTTTTCGCAGATCGAAGGCGATTACTTCACCGTCCTCGGCCTACCGCTGGTGGCGTTGCTGGGGTATCTCGGGCAGCGAGGGATAATCCCGGCATGACGGTCGCTGCCCTGGACCGCATTCCGCTGGCGGGTGTCATCGGATCACCTATTGCGCATTCTCGTTCACCCGCGCTGCATGGGTACTGGTTGCGCCGCTATGGCATTGTCGGGCACTACATCCCGATGGAGGTCAGCTCGGCTGATCTTGCCACAGCCTTGCAGATGCTTCCCAAGCTTGGGTTTGTCGGTTGCAACGTCACCATTCCGCACAAAGAGGCGATGATCGGCCTGGCCGATATCGTGACGGACCGGGCTGCCCTTATCGGCGCTGCGAACACGTTGATCTTTCGCAAGGATGGCAAGCTTCACGCCGACAACACGGACGGTATCGGCTTTTTGAACAATCTCAAGCAAGAGGCGCCGCACTGGTTGCCCTCGGCTGGTCCTGCGGCGGTATTCGGCGCTGGTGGTGCGGCACGTGCTGTGGTGTCCGCGCTTCTTGATGCCGGAGTGCCGGAGGTGCGGATCGCCAACCGTACCCGTCCACGGGCCGACAGTCTGCGTGCCGATTTCGGCGCACGGGTGCAGGTGGTGGATTGGACCCAAGGCGGTGGTATGCTCGACGATGCCATGACTGTCGTGAATACGACGTCACTTGGCATGGTCGGCAAATCCGAGTTCCGCATTTCGCTTGATGCGCTCAACCCTCATGCTCTTGTGACTGATATTGTCTATAACCCGCTGGAAACCCCCTTCCTGCGTGCGGCGCGGGAGGCAGGTTGCACCACAGTAGATGGTCTGGGGATGCTGCTGCATCAGGCTGTTCCCGGCTTTGAACGCTGGTTTGGTACACGGCCGACGGTCGATTCAGAAACCCGCGCAGCGGTTCTTGCATCATGACGCGATTTGTCCTTGGGCTGACGGGTGGTATCGGGATGGGAAAATCCACCACGGCGCAGATGTTTGCTGACGAGGGCATTCCTGTCTGGGACGCGGATTCCACCGTCCACAGGCTCTATTCGGCTGGTGGTGCCGCTGTCGCGCCACTGTCAGAGGTGTTTCCCCGTGCAGTGGTGAACGGCTCGATTGACCGCTCAGTCCTCAAGGCCGAAATCGCCGCAGATCCGTCGGTCCTGAAACGGCTGGAGGGCATTGTTCATCCGCTCGTTGCTCAGGATCGCATGGCCTTTCTTGCGGGAAGCGAGGCCGATATTGTTCTTCTCGATATCCCGCTGCTGTTCGAGGGAACATCTGCGGATCTGTGCGATGGTGTCGCCGTGGTTTCCGTCCCGCAGGCGGTGCAGCGGGCGCGTGTTCTTGCCCGTGGTACCATGACAGAGGCGGATCTTGACCGCATCCTGGCGAACCAGATGCCTGACGCCGAGAAACGCGCCCGTGCCACCTGGGTGATAGACACCTCGACGCTGGACGGCGCGCGTGAGAAAGTAAGGGCCATCCTGTCAGAGATCCGGGCCAGCCTGAAACATGCGTGAAATCGTCCTTGATACCGAGACGACGGGTTTCGAACCGTCAGAGGGACACCGTATCGTCGAGATTGGTGCGGTGGAGTTGTTCAACCACATGCCGACCGGGCGAACCTATCACCAATATATCAACCCTGAACGCGACATGCCGACCGAAGCTTTCGCCGTTCATGGGCTATCGGAAGAGTTCCTGCGCAACCATCCGGTGTTTCGCAACATCGGGGAGGCGTTTCTCGACTTTGTTGGCGATGCCCGGCTGATCATCCACAATGCGGCGTTCGACATCAAGTTTCTCAACTTTGAACTTGGTCGCATCGGTCTGACGCATCTCCAGTGGGATCGCGTGGTCGATACCCTGGCCATGGCGCGGCGTAAATTTCCAGGATCTCCGGCCTCGCTCGATGCGCTTTGTCGACGTTTCGGTGTGGATAACTCTGCCCGTGAAAAGCACGGGGCCTTGCTCGATAGCGAGATTCTTGCAGAGGTCTATCTGGAGCTCATCGGCGGTCGTCAGCCTGACCTTGTTCTGGCTCCGATCAATGATCGCAAGAAAGATCTGTCGCAGACGGATACCGACTGGCGTCCCCGCCCGCGTCCGGTGCCGCTTGGGTCGCGCCTGACAGACGCAGAGGCAACGGCTCACGCCGCGTTTGTGGAAGGTATGGGGGACACTGCCATCTGGAAACGATCCATCTAACCCCTGACGCTGCCGCCCACGACTTCAGGGGGCCAGGGGATATACCTCCCTGGCCCGCCCAATGGCATCGGATCAGGCGTTGCCCGCTTGTGCGCGGCGTGCCAGTTCCTGACGGTACAGGCCCAGGAAATCCACCGGGTCCAAGTTCAGCGGCGGGAAGCCGCCGTCGCGGGTCATGTCCGACACGATGCGGCGCACGAACGGAAACAGCATCCGCGGGCATTCGATCAGCAGGAACGGATGCATCTGGTCTTCAGGCACGCCTTCGACGTGGAACACGCCGCCGTAATCGACCTCCATCAGGAACAGCGTGTCGCCGTTCACCTTGTTCTTGGCGGTGATCTTGTATTTCTGGACCACTTCGAACTGATGGTCCTGCGCGCGCTTGCTGGCGTCCAGTGCAACCTGCACCTGGATGTCCGGCTGTACGTCGCCCGAGGCGAGGCCTTTCTGGGCCAGCGCATTCTCGAAGCTCAGGTCACGGATATACTGCGCGACAACGTTCATCCGCACCTGCGGCGCTGCCTCTGCTTCTTCGGCCATAGTGCTCTCCTGCTGAAATACCGACGTTGCGCCCGTGTTAGCAGGAAGCCTTTCGCGCCTCAATGGTAGGGATCCCCGACCAACTTGGCGGTCCGTCTCACCAGGATTGCGTCTTTTCCTTGTATCGCGGGCTCTGGCGCGTTAAATGCGCGCAATCCAGATGCTGCGATTCTCGTGCCCGGACCACCGGGCACATGCCGTTGCAAGGACCAACCAAAGACCGGCGGAGCCAACCGCAAGGCCAGTGAAACAGACCAAAAGGAAACTGATCTGCATGTGCGCTAAAGCGACCATGGAGGAATTCGAAGCCCTCCTTAACGAAAGCTTCGAACTTGACACCCCCGACGAGGGTACGGTTGTCAAAGGCAAGGTCATCGCCATCGAGGCGGGCCAGGCCATCATCGATGTCGGCTACAAGATGGAAGGCCGCATCGACCTCAAGGAATTCGCAAATCCCGGCGAAGCGCCCGACGTCAATGTCGGCGACGAAGTCGAGGTCTATCTCGATCGCGTGGAAAATGCCCGCGGCGAGGCTGTCATCTCGCGCGAGAAAGCCAAGCGCGAAGCAGCCTGGGATCGTCTTGAAAAAGCTTATGCGAAGGAAGAGCGCGTCGAAGGCGCCATCTTCGGTCGCGTCAAGGGCGGCTTCACCGTCGATCTGGGCGGCGCTGTTGCGTTCCTTCCCGGCTCGCAGGTCGATGTGCGCCCCGTGCGCGATGCCGGCCCGCTGATGGGTCTGAAGCAGCCCTTCCAGATCCTGAAAATGGATCGTCGTCGCGGCAACATCGTTGTCTCGCGCCGCGCCATCCTGGAAGAGTCGCGTGCCGAACAGCGCGCCGAAATCATCGGCAAGCTGGCCGAAGGCCAGATCGTCGACGGCGTGGTCAAGAACATCACCGAATACGGTGCGTTCGTTGATCTGGGCGGTGTCGACGGCCTGTTGCACGTGACCGACATGGCCTGGCGCCGCGTCAACCACCCCTCCGAGATTCTGGCAATCGGCGAGACCGTCAAGGTCCAGGTCGTCAAGATCAACAAGGAAACCCATCGTATCAGCCTGGGCATGAAACAGCTCCAGACCGATCCGTGGGATGTGGTGGAAAAGACCTATCCGCTGGGTTCGGTCCACAAGGGCCGCGTGACCAACATCACCGACTACGGCGCATTCGTCGAGCTGGAAGCCGGTGTCGAAGGTCTGGTGCACGTCTCGGAAATGTCCTGGACCAAGAAGAACGTGCACCCCGGCAAGATCGTCTCGACCTCGCAAGAGGTGGACGTCATGGTGCTGGAAATCGACAGCGCCAAACGCCGCGTGTCGCTGGGCCTCAAGCAGGTCATGCGCAACCCGTGGGAAGTGTTCGCCGAAACCAATCCGCCCGGCACCCAGATCGAAGGCGAAGTCAAGAACATCACCGAATTCGGTCTGTTCATTGGCCTCGAAGGCGATATCGACGGCATGGTCCACCTATCGGATCTGTCGTGGGATCAGCGCGGCGAGGATGCCATCCAGAACTACCGCAAGGGCGATGTCGTCCGCGCGGCCGTGTCCGAGGTGGATGTCGAGCGTGAGCGTATCTCGCTGTCGGTCAAGGCCTTGGGCGACGATACCTTCACCGATGCCGTTGATGGCGTGAAACGTGGCTCGGTGATCACCGTTGCCGTTTCGGCCATCGAAGATGGCGGGATCGAGGTGGAATACAACGGCGCCAAGTCGTTCATCCGCCGTTCCGATCTGGCGCGCGACCGCGCAGACCAGCGTCCCGAGCGTTTCCAGGTCGGTGACAACATCGACGTTCGCGTCACCAACATCGACTCCAAGACCCGCCGTCTTGGCCTGTCGATCAAGGCACGTGAGATCGCCGAAGAGAAAGAGGCCGTGGAACAGTACGGCTCGTCTGATTCGGGCGCGTCGCTGGGCGATATTCTCGGCGCGGCACTTCGCGGCGATCGCAACTGAGAACGGGCCGCATGGTCCATGGGGCGGCCCCGCATTTGCGGGGCCGTTTTCATTCGGGGTGCGCCATGGATTGCCTGCAAGGGGCATGATCTGGCTTTAGTATTTGTCAGCACGTATTTTCTGCCTATAGTCTCGGCAGGTCCGGACACAGGACCACTCCAACACCGGGGGACCAAATGATACGCTCCGAGCTGATCCAGAAGATCGCGGACGAGAACCCGCACCTGACCCAGCGTCATGTAGAGCGGATCGTGAACACAGTATTCGAGGAAGTCATCTCTGCGCTTTCCCGAGGTGATCGGGTAGAACTGCGTGGCTTCGGTGCGTTTTCCGTCAAGGAGCGTGACGCCCGCGTCGGCCGCAACCCCCGCACTGGCGAGGCGGTCGAGGTCGAGGAAAAGCGCGTGCCGTTCTTCAAGACGGGCAAGCTTCTGCGTGACCGCCTCAATGGCTATGACACGGGACCGGACGACGACGAATGATGAAATATCTGCGCTATCTGGTGCTGCTGGTAATCGCCCTTGGGTTGATCTCTGTGGCGCTGGCAAACCGCGAGCCGGTGGTTCTTCATGCGCTGCCAGCAGATCTGGCTCAGCTGATCGGGATCGACTGGCAGATACGGTTGCCACTTTTCCTTGTCGGCTTCGGCGGGATCATTGTGGGTGTGCTGATCGGCTTCGTCTGGGAATGGCTGCGCGAGCACAAACACCGCGCCGCCGCCGCTGCCCGTGCGCGCGAGGTGCAGGAACTACGGCGTGAGGTGGGGCGTACCACGCAGCCGCAGCACAAGAAGGACGAGGTTATAGCCCTGCTTGACACCCCACCGCGCAAGGCGGGTTGACCATGCCGGTCCGGTTGGTGATGGCAGGTGCGGATCTGGGCGCACAGGGCCCAGTGCGCGCCAAGATCTGTGGATTGACGACTCCGGCAGATGTGGAAGCAGCGGCAAGCGCAGGTGCAGCCTATGGTGGGTTTGTCTTCTTTGCTCGCTCGCCGCGTCACCTGTCGATCTCGGCAGCGCGGGAACTGGCCGTTCTTGCGCCGGTCGGACTTGCGAAGGTTGCGTTGACGGTTGACGCCGATGACGCTCAGCTTGATGCCATTCTGTCCAGCGTGCCAATCGACATCCTGCAACTGCATGGCAAGGAAACCCCTGACCGCGTTAGCCAGATCCGCGCCCGCTATGGATTGCCGGTGATGAAAGCCGTCGGTGTGGCCGATGCCGCGGATGTGGTGGCGCTCGACCTGTATTCCGCTGTTTCGGACATGCTGTTGGTGGATGCCAAGGCGCCAAAGGATGCGGCGCTGCCGGGGGGGAATGGTCTGGCTTTTGACTGGCGCCTGATTGCAGGCCGCCGCTGGACGCGGCCATGGATGCTGGCGGGTGGCCTGACGGCGGCCAATGTCGCAGAGGCGATTCACCTGACCGGCGCGCGGCAGGTCGATGTCTCGTCCGGTGTGGAAAGCACGCCGGGAAAGAAGGATGCAGACATGATTGCTGAATTTGTCCGGGCGACGGTTGCCGCATGATTATCTGGCGCCTGGCGAAGCGGGACGATGTGCCTCAGGTTCTGGCCTTGCTGACTGACGATGATCTTGGCGCCCGGCGCGAAAGCGAGGATCCGCGCCCCTATTTCGCGGCCTTTGATGCAATGACGGCCGAAGGCAACAATCACCTGATCGTCGGCGAACAGGACGGCGTCATCATCGCTACCTATCAACTGACGTTCATCTCGGGTCTTTCGCTGCGGGCCTCGCGCCGGGCCCAGGTGGAATCGGTGCGTGTTGCCTCGACCCTGCGCAGTGCGGGAATCGGCTCGCTGTTGATGGCCGATGCCGAGGCGCGTGCCCGTGCGGCTGGATGCGGCCTGATCCAGTTGACCACCAACCGGGACCGTCTGCGGGCTCATGCGTTCTATGAACGGCAGGGCTATGCGCCCAGCCATCTTGGTTTCAAGAAGCCGCTTTGACAGGGCGCTAACCTGTGCGTCGCGCCGGATCCAATGCTGGTATTGGCGCCCGTCCGCTTGACATATGCTCTGCAAGAAGTGCGGCGGTGGTTGGGCCAAGGGTGAACCCCTGATGCCCGTGGCCGAAGTGAAACCAGAGACCCCGGTGGCGTGGCGCCTGCCCCACCAGCGGAATCATGTCGGGCATACAAGGACGGTTTCCCATCCACGGCTGCAACTCGACCTGATCGCCAAGGTCGAGAATTTCCCGTGCCGCGGTTTCGGCGCGCGCCAACTGTCGCGGTGTGGGCGGTGCGCCTGGCCTCGCCAGTTCGGCGCCGGTCAAGACCCGCAGCCCGGTGGCCATTGGCGCCAGGACGGTGGCGATCGAGGTATCCATCATCGGAAGATCCAGGGTCGCCCCACCACGGAAATGCCGGTGGTACCCTCGTTTCCGCAGCAGTGGGATGCGGTACCCGAAGCGCGCAAGCAGCATTGGCGACCATGGACCAAGCGCCACTACAACGTCAGCCGCCTGATGTGGTCCCAGCTTCCATCCTGCGCCATCCTGTTGCAGCAGCATGGCGTCAGCAGAGGCGATCTTGCCCCCGCGCGCGCGGAACAGATCGGCATAGGCGGCGACCAATGCGCCGGGATCCGAACAGGTCCAGCCATCGTGCCAATGGATCGCGCCTGCGAAACGCAGCTTCAGCGCCGGTTCCGCGGCGGCCAGCGCATCGCCATCCATGACAGAGATGCGGACGCCATAGCTGCGCTCCAGCCGCTCGGCTTCTGCAACCTGCGCGGCGAATGGGCGCTCTGATCGCGCCGCAGTGCGAAAGCCATCGCGGCGGATCAGTTTGTCAGCGCCTGCGGCCGCGATCAGCGGCGCATGGTCATTGGTCGCGCGCTGTATCAGCCCTGCATAAGTTTGCGAAGCGTGACGGTGCCGCGCCGGTGCAGAGGCGCGGAAGTATCGCCATAGCACCTCCAGATGCGAGGGGAGCGCGTTCAGGTGATAACTTACGGCATTGTCCTGCCCCAGAACGATCCTCCACAAACTGACGAGATCCCTGGGCAGTCCATAGGGCTCCACCGCTTCGCCCTGGATGATCCCGGCGTTGCCATAGCTGGTTTCGCGTCCTGGATCCTGCCGGTCAACCAACACGACGGCCCGGCCTGCGGCCTGCAAGGCCAGTGCAGTGGACACACCAACCATGCCGGCGCCCAATACCATCACCTCGGACATATGGGTTGACCTTTACACCGGCGTGACGGGCAGGACGGGCGCACCCCGGCTTGCGATATCATCGCCAGCCGCCAGAAGGATATCTTCACGGAACCGGCTTCCGATGATCTGCACGCCGTTGGGCACCTGCCCCACTTTGTCCATCGCCACCGACAGGCCAGGCAGACCCAGAACCGGCAGGGCCAGTTGCGTCATCTGAATTTCGGCCGTGATTGCGCCGGTTGCTTCGGATTGAATGTCAAAATCCTGCGGCATCGGCAAATGGGCAGAGTTCGGTATCAGCACAGCCGGCCACTCCTCGAAAAAGGCCATCCATTGCCGAAGATACGTCGCTCTGCGTGTAAGAACGGACGAATAGGTCGGCAGATCCATCGCATCAAGGTTCTTGCCCAGCACGTTCTGCAATGTTGCCATGGCGCCGGGATCGCCCTCGCGGTTCACGAGCGCGCGCATGTTTTCAATCCCGTCGCTGCTGAACCACAATGCCAGTTGCAGGGGAACAAGGTCGCGCAAGGGGGGAAGTGCGTCGAACTCCCGCACTGTCCAGCCGGCATCCGTTAGCCGGGCAGCGGCCTCGCGCAGCGCGGCCTCCACCTCGGGTACGGTTTCAAGCCCGTCGGGGCGGATGCACAACGCTGCCCGTTTCGGATAGGCGGGGCCTTCGAGCGGGGCCGGAACCCACCATGGATCGCGGATGTCAGGCCCGGCCATGGCGGCCAGTGCAAGGCGCACATCGCCGATGCTGCGCGCCAGCGGCCCCTGAACCGACATGATCTGCGCGCCCAGGCTGCGCTCCGAGCCCGAGGCGTTGAAGGCGGCAACCCGCCCAAAGCTTGGCCTTAGCCCATGAATCCCGCAAGCATAGGCCGGATAGCGAACCGAGCCGCCGATGTCGTTTCCATGCCCAACGGCGCCGATGCCCGATGCGACCGCGGCAGAGGCGCCACCAGAGGATCCGCCAGGTGTGATCGAGGGGTCATGAGGATTCAGGGTTCGGCCATGCAACTGGTTGTCGGTAAACCAGCGCATGGAAAACGCAGGCGTGTTGGTTCGCCCGATGATGATGGCACCGGCGCGCAGAAAGTTGTCCGCCACCGGACTGTTGGAGGCGGCAATCTGGTCCTTCTGCAGCCGCAACCCATTGGTATTGGCGTGACCTGCCATGTCGATGTTGACCTTGATCGTCACCGGAACGCCCGCCATCGGCCCCGGATCCTGCCCATTGGCAATGGCGGCATCGACGCGGTCGGCCGTCGCCAGCGCCTCGTCGGGGAATTCCTGAACAACGGCATTCACGCGGGGGTTTACAGCCGCCAGCCGCGCCAGCGCGCTCTCTGTCACCTCACGGGCGGTTATGTCACGCTGTCGCACCATAGACGCAATCGCGGTTGCATCGAGTTCCCACAGATCTGCCATCATTTCATCCTTTCGACCAGCCGCCGTCGCCGCGGTGGCACTGGTTGGACCGCCGGATTCACTTGCGCGCGCAAGTTGCGTGGCCCTTCTTGTGCAGCATGGCGTTCCCGGCCGGTGGCTGCAACTCGTTCCATTGGCCTATTGCCTTTCCTTTCCATGCAGGCGACCCATAACACTACGCGAGCAGGAGGCCGGGATGAGCAGCTTTGACGGATATGAGGTCGGGTTCGATATTCCGGCATTGCCGGGTATGTCCGAGGCGGAGATTCAGACACCCTGTCTGATCCTCGATATGGATGCGCTGGAGCGCAATATCCGAAAGCTGGGTCACTTCGCCCATACGCATGGGATGCGGCATCGCGCCCATGGCAAGATGCACAAGTCGGTTGATGTGCTGAAATTGCAGATGGAGCTTGGTGGCGCCGTCGGCGTGTGTTGCCAGAAGGTTTCCGAGGCCGAGGTTTTTGCCCGTGCCGGCGTGGCGGATATTCTGGTGTCCAACCAGGTGACGGATGCGGCCAAGATTGACCGATTGGCTCGGATGCCAAAGCTGGGCG
The DNA here is from genome assembly GCF_900156815.1 of Gemmobacter megaterium. Lineage (GTDB taxonomy): Bacteria > Pseudomonadota > Alphaproteobacteria > Rhodobacterales > Rhodobacteraceae > Wagnerdoeblera > Wagnerdoeblera megaterium. Next base: position 1,432 of record NZ_FTOT01000006.1, on the reverse strand, counting down.
CGCAGATCACGGTCTGCGTGGATGATCTGGGCAATGTGGCCCATCTGTCGGCTTCGGCGCAGCGCCACGGCACGGTGCTGAATTGTCTGGTCGAGGTGGATGTAGGGGCAGCCCGCTGCGGTGTTTCCGGCCCGAATGCGGCTGTGGCCCTCGCACAGGCCATCGACGCCGCGCCTAGCCTGCGGTTTGCCGGCCTCCAGGCGTATCAGGGCGCAATGCAGCATCTGGAGCATCATGCGGACCGCAAGGCAAAGGCAGATGTTGCCATCGCACTGGTCAGAACGGTGGTCTCGGCGCTGCAAGCGGCGGGCCTGCCGCCAGGTCTGGTTTCTGGCGCCGGAACAGGTTCGTTCCAGTTCGAGACCGAGTCGGGCGTGTACAACGAACTGCAATGCGGCTCATATGCCTTCATGGATGCGGATTACGGACGCATCCGTGATGCCGAAGGCCATCGTATCGACGAAACCCAATGGGACAACGCCCTGTTCGTGCTGACCAGCGTGATGAGCCATCCGCTACCTGGCAGGGCCGTCTGCGATGCGGGTCTCAAGGCGATGAGCGCGGAAAGCGGCCTGCCCCGCGTATATGGGCGCGATGATGTGTCTTATACCGGGTGCAGCGACGAACATGGCACCTTGTCCGATCCGCAGGGCGCGCTGAAACTTAATGACCGCCTGCGATTGGTGCCAGGTCACTGCGACCCCACCTGCAACCTGCACGACTGGTATGTCTGCGTCAGAAATGGCCAGGTGGAAGCTCTCTGGCCGATCAGCGCGCGCGGCAAGGTCTTCTGAGGCGGTGCATGGAGTGAATCCGACAGAGCTTGCTTCACGCGGATGTACGATGTGAGCTCTTAAGGAAAATGGCGCGCCGCGCCGGGTGAAGATGAGAACTATGTCTACGCCATAGCCCTCTAAGACCCCCCTTTTACAAAAATCGAGGCTTTTACTGCCTTGAAGGCTGTCGCTCGGCGATGATCAAACCCTTAGGACTCCCAATGGACCTCCGTCGCAAGGTATTCCCATACAATTGACCTCACGCGCAGACCTTCTGCATCGTCGACCGCGTAACGATAGGTGCCGTCTTGCACGACGACCCAGTCTCCGTCCATGTCTAGGCCGGTGGCAATGCGTGTCGTCATCCGACTGCCTACTTCGGGCCATGCGGCTAGGCCGCCCGCGGCCCGTAGCCCTTCGAATTCCGCGCGTTCGGATTCCGACATGCTTTCCAATGGGCGAGCCCAGACTCGGAGCGGAGCTTCCATCCTCGGCTCGCCGTATTCGAAGTAGGCATGGCCTCGCGCGTTCTTGAGGACCACGCGATCGATGCGTTCCATGGGCTCTGTTGCACAAATCGGCTGATGGCCGGGGTTCCCCTTTCCCCGGACAGACTTATCCCACGGGCTCTGTGACAGGGATGCCGAGCGCGGTGT
>NZ_FTOT01000016.1 GCF_900156815.1 Gemmobacter megaterium | reverse complement strand
TAATGAATACGGATCAGGGATCCCAGTTCACCTCTTTCGCCTGGACAGATCGGCTCCGCCGATCAGGCGTGCGGATCTCGATGGATGGAAAAGGCCGTTTCCTCGACAACATCTTCATCGAGAGACTGTGGCGCACCCTGAAATACGAGTGCGTCTACCTGCATGCCTGGGAGACCGGATCGGAGACGAAAGCGGCCATCCGGAAATGGATGACCTTCTACAACCACCAGCGCCCTCACTCGGCCCTCGGCGGCAAGCCACCGGCGCTGGTCTATTGGCAGAGAAATGACATCAACCAACCCGATCAGCAGGCGCAACGAGTAGCTTAATTTACGCCAGATCCTGTCCAAGAGATGGGGAGTAGCTCAGCAGCCAGTAGAGGCCGACCAGATGGCCGACCGCCGCGCCGGTCCAGGGACCGGCGGCCAGGCCCATGCCCCGCACCCGCACCATGGTGCGCGACGGGTCGAGGACCGTCAGGAAATACTGGCTGGCGGTGGTCTCGGCGACGCGGGTCCAGCTGACCTCGGGATCATCGAGATCGCCGCCCTCGGCCATCTCGATCTGATAGAGATCCGCGCCGGGCGCAGGTTGCCAGGACAGCACGGCGCGGTTGGCATCGTCGGGCATCAGGCGGGCCAGCAGCCCCCGGACCATGGGCAGGGTCGGGCGGCGGGGCAAGGCCGAATAGCGGACCGGCGGGGCCACCGCCCCGGCCTCGGCCGTGTGGACGGAGGGGTCTTCGACCACGGCCTCGATGGCGACACTATATAGTCCCCGCGGCCGGATCCCGGCCACCCTGGCCTCGGCCCGCCACATCCGATGTCTCGCGCTGGATCGCTTCAACCCGCGCGCCGCCATGGTTGTTGTGGATGACCACCGAAGGGCGGAGGGGCCGCAGGCGGGGCCTAGACGCCCCGATAATCGTGCGCCGGTTTTCCTTGCAGTTTCGCCCGCAGATCGGGGGCGAGATCTTCCGCCTCCCATGCGCCGATGATGATGCCGTGGCGGCGCGACTTGCCGCGCATGGTCACGATGGTCTCGTCGGAAATCGTCGTGCGTTGCGCCGGGCGGCGGGCCCAGTCGGCAAGCCGTCGTTCCAGCCGCGCGATCACCTCGGCATGGCGGGGCAGGGCGCCAAGGTCGGTCAACTCGTCCGGGTCGGTGTCCAGATCGAACAGCATGGGGCGGAAACCGCCTTCGGCATGGATCAGCTTCCACCGGCCGTCGAACACCATGAACAAACGCGCCTCGCGCGGGGACAGGCCAAGGTTTCCGGCGATGGCCATGCCGGAATAGTCGTATTCGCTGAACACAGCATCGCGCCAGTCGGGCGTTTGCCCATGCAGCCAGGGAACCAGCGAACGCCCCTCCAGAACATGCGTTGCAGGTGTGCCGCCCATCGCCTCGACAAAGGTGGGGGCGAGGTCGATCGCCTCGACCAGCGCATCGCAGACGGTGCCGCGGGTGCCGTCCGCCTGTGCCCGCGGGTCATAGATGATCAGCGGAATACGGACAGAGGGGTCATGGAACAAATCCTTTTCCCCCATCCAGTGATCGCCCAGATAATCGCCATGGTCCGAGGTCAGCACGATCATCGTGCTGTCCATCTGGCCGGTCGTTTCCAGATGGTCCAGCAGGCGGCCGAACTGGTCATCGCATTGCGCGATCAGCCCCATATAGGCGGGGATCACGGTTTCGCGCACGCCATCCTTGGAAAACGCTTGCCCCGGCTGATTGTTCATGAAGGCGTCGAACACCGGATGTGCGCCGACCCGTTCGGCATCAGAGCGCACCACGGGCACCACATCGGCCGCAGAATACAGCGTGTTGTAAGGCGCCGGCACGATATAGGGCCAGTGCGGCTTGATATAGGACAGATGGCACAGCCAGGGCGCCTTGCCGCTCTGGTCTGCCAGAAAGTCCAGCGCCTGCGAGGTCAGCCAGGGTGTCTCGCTGTCATCCTCGCGGATGTTGGCGGGCAGCAGGGAATTGGACAGCAACCACCCCGAGGCGATGTCGCCCTGTTCGTCCACGCCCGAATTGGCATGGACGTGCCAGGAATTCTCGGCTGGATAGCCCTTGGATTTCAGCCATTCGTTGTAGGGCGAACGTTTGGTGTCGTAGAACCCTTCGGGCCCTTCGGCGACCAGCCCGTCCTCGCGCACCCAGACATCGAACCCGCAATCGGCCACGCGGGCGCCGATCACGCTGTCGGGGGCCAGGCCCAGGCGGGCCATGCCTGCGGCATCGGCCTTCATATGGGTCTTGCCGATCAGCCAACTGTCCACCCCAAGCGGGCGCAGATGGTCGCCCAGCGTCATTTCCCCCACCTTGAGCGGAAAGTTGTTCCAGGCCGCGCCATGCGAATGCACATAGCGCCCGGTGTAAAAGCTCATGCGGCTGGCACCGCAGATCGGCGATTGCACATAGACATGGCTGAACCGCACCCCCATCGCCGCCAGACGGTCGAAGTTGGGGGTGCGCATCGTGGGATGGCCTGCGCAGGACAGATAATCGTGGCGCAACTGGTCATACATCACGAACAGGATGTTGCGGATCTGGCCCATCGGCTCCTCCTCCTCGGGGTCTTGTCTCAGCGGGCCATCAGGCCGGGCAGGAATGTGGCGGTTTGCGGCACCAGAAGCACGATGATCAGCGCCGCCAGCATCGCCAGCACAAAGGGCCAGACCCCGCGGAACACGGTCCAGATGTTCACATCGGGCACTGCGGATTTGACGACAAAGACGTTGATCCCGATGGGCGGCGTAATCAGGCCCAGTTCCACCGCAATCACCGCGACGATGCCGAACCACACCATATCCACCCCCATGGGTTTGAGGATGGCGGCAAAGATCGGCACGGTCAGGATCAGCATGGCCAGACTGTCGAACACGCATCCCATGATCAGATAGACCACGCAGATCGCCACCACCACGCCCAGCGGCGGGGCATTCAGGCCCACCAGCCAGTCGGAAATCGCCCGCGTGAACCCGGCAAGGTTGACGAAGTTGGAAAAGATCACCGCGCCAAAGGCGACGACAAAGATCATGCCGGTCGTGATGCCGGTTTCCACCAGGCTTTCACGCAGTTCGGTCCAGCCCAGTTTTCCGCGCGCCCAGGCGAACAGGGCGGCGGCCGCCACGCCGATGCCCGCCGCCTCGGTCGGGGTGAAGATACCGGCATAGATACCGCCGATGATGACAACAAAAATCACCACCACGCCCCAGACCCGCGCCACCAGCCCCCAGCGTTCGCCCCATGGCACCCGCGCCCCGCGCGGGCCAGCCTCGGGGTTCAGTGCCGTCATCACGGCGATCGTGCCGAAGAACAGCACGATCAGCAAAAGGCCCGGCAGAACACCGGCGATGAACAGTTTGGCAATGTCGGTTTCCGACAGCAGCCCATAGATCACCATGGGCACCGAGGGCGGGATCATGATGCCCAGGGTGCCCCCGGCGGCAATCGCGCCGGTGGACAGGCTGTCGGCATAGCCGAAGCGGCGCATCGAGGGCATGGCGACCCGGCAAATGGTGGCGGCGGTGGCGATGGAGGATCCGCAGACGGCGCCAAACCCGCCACAGGCCGCGATGGTGCCCATGGCCAGCCCGCCGCGCCGGTGGCCGACAAAGGCATTCGCGGCATCATAGAGTTCCTGCGCCAACTGGCTGCGGTGGATGAACGCCCCCATCAGCACGAACAGCGGGATCACGGTCAGCCCATAGTTCGTGACCTGATCGTACATCTGCTGTCCGGCCATCACCAGCGCGCCATTCACCGCGCGGGCGTTCAGCGCCAACCCGGCGTCGCCCCAGGTCATCAGCGCCTGGCCCACCATGTCGGCGCGCACGATGGCAAAGCCGACCAGCCCGACCAGGATCAGCGCAAAGCCCAGCGGGACACCAAAGAAAATCAGCCCCAGCAGGACCGCAAAGCCGACAAGCGAGATGGTCATTCCAGCGATCCTTTCGCGGCATGGGCCTCGCGGTCCAGTCCCATCAATGCCCGCAGCGTCAGCATGACCGAAACGGCGCAGGCCAGCCACGCCAGCACCGACATGGCGCGCGCCACCGGCCAGAGCGGCAGTTGCAGCGACCCCGACGCAGCCTTGGACCGCGCAAGGATGTCGGCCTGCACCCCCATGCGCCAGGCGATGAAGGCCAAGGCGCCCACCGTGATCAACAGGATGACGATGCGGTGGATGCGGCGGGCCTGTCCCGACAGGCGCTCGGTCAGCAACCCAACCGTCAGATGCCCTTCGGCACGGGTTGCCAGGGGCAGGGCGGCAAAGACCGTCAGGCCCATCAGCATTTCCGAAATTTCATAACCGCCGCGCAGCGGGGCGTTCAGAAAGTAGCGCCCCGCCACATCCACCACGGTCAGGCCGGTCATGACGATCAGGCACAGGCTGATGATCGCCTCCAGGCCCCGCTCCAGCCAGCGCCAGATCGCCTGCATCGCCCTAGTTCCCGTCCGCGATGGCTTTTTGCTGCTCCAGATAGAACTCCAGCGCGGCGGCGCCGTCGATCCCCATGGGCTCTACCGCCTTGAACCACGCCGCGCGCACCGGCTCGAACGCCTGTTCCAGCTCGGCCACGAATGCCTCCGAAGCCGGAACGATCGGCACGCCGTTGTCGATGGCGCGCTGACGGGCGGCTGCCTCTGCCGGATCGCCAAAGCTGCCATAGCGGGCCAGCTTTTCCCCCGACACTTCACGGATGCGGGCCTGATCCTCGGGGCTGATCTCGGCCATCACATCGCTGCGGATGAAGACGGCAAAGGCCGGGGCGAACAGATGGCCCGGCACTTCAGTCGCTGCACCGACATATTGGGTGACGTTGAACACTTCGAGCGATTCGAAGTTGATGCAGCAAAAGGCATCGACGACGCCGCCGGAAATCACCTCGTACATCCGCACGGCGGGGCCGGGCGACACCACCGCCCCCGTGGCCGCCAGCGTGTCCGAGGCCAGGCCGGGCAGCGACCACATCTTGACGCCCTTCAGGTCGGACAGGCTCTGGAACGGGTCTTTCTTCATGTTCAGAAAGCTGCCGGGCGGCGTGGTCACCAGCCCCAGAAGCTCTACATCCCGCAGATCGTTCTTGCCCTTGAAATGCGTCTCCCAGGTCCGCCACAGGGCGACAGAGGTTTCTTCGTTGCCGAAATAGGTCATCGGCAGCAGCGACAACTGCAATTCGGGGTGTTGTTCGCGCAGGAAACCCACCATCTGGAACGCCCCGTCCGCGACGCCCTGTTGCACCGAGTTCAGAATTTCCGGCGGCGGCGCCAGCGACGAGGCCGGAACGGTGAACTTGACCCGGCCCTCTGTCACCCGCTCGATATCGGCGATCCAGGGTTTCATCACGTCCAGCCACAACTTGTCGTTGGGCGACAGGAAGTTGTTGAATACGATTGTCGTGTCGGCCGCCGCTGGCTGTGCCGCCAGCATCAGGGCAGAAAGGAGCCCAGCCTTGAAAATCTTCATCGCGCTTCTCCGTGTTGGGTGCCTCCGGTTGATCCGGGGGCTTGATCTTTCTTTTCATAACAGGTTAAACAATAACATGTTCATCAGTCAAGTGGATCATGGGATCCATATCGCGGTGAAAGGGGGGCGGGCATGACAGATCGACCAGGCCTGACTGGCCAGCCTGCCGACGCAGGGCCGGATGCCCCGATCGTGGCCTTGCGCGGGTTCGAATCCTCGTTGCCCATCGCCTTGCTGCGGGCCCGCGCGGCGACGGCCAACAAGTTCAAGCGGCACACCGACGCGCTGGGTCTGACCCAGCCGCAATGGCGGGTGGTGCGTGCCCTGGCGCCGGGGGTGCCGCTGGACGTGCGCACGCTGGCCGAACGCTGCGCGCTGTTGCAGCCTTCGGTGTCGCGCCTGTTGAAAAGCCTGGAGGATCGCGGCCTGATCCAGACCCTTCCGGGCCAGGATGCCCGCCGTCGCCTGCTGACGCTGACTGACCGGGGGCGTTCGGTGTTCAACCGGGCGGCCGTGATCTCCGAAGCGGTCTACCGTGACATCGAGGCCGCCTATGGCCGCGAAGAGCTGGAGCGGCTGGTCGCCATGCTGACCCGGCTGCGCGAAGTGGCCGAAGGTTTGCCGGATCTGCCGCGCACCATGCCGCCCCTGCCGCCCTTGCCACCCGATATCTGAGAGGTTCCGATGCGCCAGCCGCCTGACCTGATCCTGACCGATGCCCGGATCCGCACAATGGATCCCGCGCAGCCCGTTGCGCAGGCGCTTGCGGTGACGGGGGGGCGCATCGTGGCGGTGGGCGCGGCGTCGGATGTCGAGGCTTTGGCCGGTCCCGGCACGCGCGTGCACCGTCTGCATGGCAAGGCGGTAATGCCGGGGCTGATCGACAGCCATACCCATGGCCTGTGGGGCGCGTGCCGCGACCTGTCCGAGGTTTTTCCCGGCCTTGGCGCCGCTTTGCAGGCGGTGCTGGACGGTGTGGCGGCCAAGGCGGCAACGATGCCGCACGGGGAGTGGATCATCGGCGGCCCCTGGCGGCCGTTCGACCGCGCCGCCCTTGGCCCGCGCCCGTGCGAGATGCTGGACCGCATCGCCCCGCATCATCCCGTGGTGCTCAAGGATGTGTCGCAGCACAATCTGTGGGTGAACTCTGCCGCCATGCGCCTGGCGGGCATCGCTGCGGCAACCCCCGAAGTGCCGGGCGGCGTGATCGAGCGCGATGCCGACGGGGTGCCCACGGGCATCCTGATCGAAACGGCGGGCAGTCTGGTGCAGCCCTTCATGCAGCCGACGCCTGCACAGCTTGCGCAGGCTGTGGGGCACATGGCGGCCTATTTCCATTCCATGGGCATGACCGGATTCAAGGAGCCCATGGCCTTTGCGCCGGAGCTGAACGCCTATGCCGAGGCGGATCGCGCCGGGCGCCTGCGGTTGCACACCGGCGCGCATCTGACGCGGTTCTCGCCCTTTGCGTCGGACTGGGTGCCGCTGGACGAGATGCAGGCCCTGCGCGCCGCCTATACCTCGCCCAATCTGCACACCGGCTTTGCCAAGCTGTTTCTGGATGGGGTGCCGATTGCCCGCACGGCCGCCTTTTGCGCACCCTATCCGGGGCAGGACGCGGCGGTGCATGACCCGGACGCCATGCTGCTGATCACGCCCGAACGGCTGGCCGAAGAACTGGTGCTGCTGGATGCGGCCGGGTTTACCGTCAAGATGCACGCGGTCGGGGATCGGGCGATCCAGGTGGGGCTGGATGCGATTGCCGCAGCGCGGGCTGCCAACGGGTCCAGCGGTCTGCGCCACGAGATTGCGCATTCCAATTTCATCCGACCCCAGGATATTGCCCGCTTTGCCGCGCTGGATGCGGTGCCCGAAGTATCGCCCAAACTGTGGTATCCGAACCCCGTGACGCCCGGACAGCGGCAGGTGCTGGGCGACGCGCGGGCGGAAAGCTGCCATCCGGTGCGATCGCTGCTCGATGCCGGGGCGGCGGTGATCTATGGATCCGACTGGCCTGCGGCCGCGCCCGATGCCGATCCCTGGACGGGGCTGGCAGGCATGATCAGCCGGACCGATCCGACAGGCGTGCACCCCGGCAGTGTCGGCGCCGATCAGGCGGTGCCGCTGGACCGCGCCTTGCCGGTTTTCACGACCAATGCGGCCCGCGCCTTGCGGCTGGACGGGGTGACGGGCGTGCTGGCGCGCGGGGCCTCTGCCGATCTGATCGTGCTGGACCATCCGCTGGACAGCCTGACCACGGCCGAACTGGGCGCGACCCGTCCGGGCGCCACGCTGTTTGCCGGCGAGGTGGTTTTCGGCGCGCTATAGGCACGGTGCGGCGATTGCGTCTTGCCCTGTCCGCTGCGTGCGGGTTTGGATGCGGGCAGGTCTTCAACGGTTTAAGGCGCATGAGCCACTTCACTCTCGACACGTCACAGTTCCACGCCGCGCGCAGGGTGGCCGAGTTCGAAGATGCCTGCACCCGCATCTGCCATCTGCATGTTGAACCGACCGAGGGGGAGTTCGCCTCCAGCACCTCCATCGCGCTGGTGGGCGGGGCGATCCTTGCGGAAACGACCCATTCGGCCTGTATCACGCGGCGCAGTATGGCGATGGCGGCCCAGACCGGCGACAATATCCTGCTGCATGTGCCTGTCACCGGCGGGTTCACCATTGGCCAGCGCGGCGGGCGGGATCAGGAGATGAAGCCCGGCTTCCTGTATCTGGATCCGACCGAGGTGCCGGGTGTGGCGCGGTTCCACGGACCGCAGGCCAGCGCCTTTTACCTGTCGCTGCCGCGCGCCGTCATCGGTCCTGCCGCGGATCGGCTGGCCCTGCGTGACCAGACGGCGCTGACCCCGCAGTGGCGGATCCTGCTGGCCTATGCCCGTGCGCTTCATGCCGAAGCCGCGCTGATGCCGCCAGAGGACATGGCGCAGTGCATGACACATTTGCAGGATCTTGCGGTGCTGGCGATCGGTGCGGGGCGCGAGGCAGAACAGATCGCGCGCGGGCGGGGCGCGCGCGTTGCCCGCCTGCGTGCGATCCGCGCCGATATCGAGCGGAACCTGACCAGCCCGGAATTGTCGGGCGACTGGATGGCCGCGCGTCATGGCATCTCGGCGCGGTATCTGCGGGCGCTGTTCGCGGACGACGGCACCTCCTTTGCCGATCATGTCACGTTGCGGCGTCTGTTGTGGGTGCACCAGCGGTTGTGCGATCCGGCCAGCGCGGGCCAGCCCATCGGGCGGCTGGCGATGGATGCGGGGTTTGGCGATCTGTCGGCCTTCAACGCCCGGTTCCGCCGCCAGTTCGGCGCGACCCCCAGCGATGTGCGGGCCGCCGCGCTGCGCAGGGCGGCGGGTTCCGGCTAAGCCGCGTTGGATGCCGCCAGACCCAAGACTTGCTGCGCCGCGGTGGTCAGAATGTCGCCGTTTGCAGAACCAGCCTTTGCCGGGCCTTGCCCCGGAACAGGATATTGCGATGGAGCCGGGTCCGGGGCTTTTGTCCCCTCGACGGGCGCGGAACCGGCTCCGGGGCAGAGGGGGGAGCTCTGATGCCCCGGCCTTGGCCTTGCGGTTCCGGTCGGCAGCGGTCGGCCGGAACCGTGGCGGGTCTGCCAGGCAGGCTTGCCGCCAGGGTCCGCGCATGGCCTCGCCCCCTTGCGCAAGGCCCCGGACCGGCGCAAGGATCGGGCATGATCAGACTGTCGGCCAATCTGGGCTTTCTGTTTACCGACCTGCCATTCCCCGAGCGGATCCGCGCGGCTGCGGGCGCCGGGTTCGATGCCGTCGAATTCCATGATCAGGCGCAGACGGGCGATCTGGCGGCGATCCAGGCGGCCTTGTCCGAAACGGGGGTGATGCTGGTTGGCCTGAACACCTTCATGGGGCCGACGATGGGGCGCGCCGCCATATCCCGCGCCGGGTTCCGCGAAGATTTCGCCCGCGCGCTGGACGTGGCGCAGCGGCTGGGGGCGGGCGCGGTGCATGTGGTGGCGGGGCTGGCACAAGGCGCCAAGGCCCGCGAGACCTATCTGGAAAACCTGCATTGGGCGCTGGCACGGACCGACCGGCCCCTGTTGCTGGAACCGATCTGCCCACAGGCCGCGCCGGGCTATCATCTGGCCAGTCTGGAGGCATTCGACGCCGTCCGCGCGCTGCTGCCCGATCCCAGGCTGCGGCTTATGGCGGATTGGTACCATCTTGGCACGCTCTATGGCGCAGCCGACGCGCTGGAGCGGATCCGTCTGGCCGCGCCGCACCTTGGGCATCTGCAACTTGCCCGGCTGCGCGACCGGGGCGATCCCATGCCTGACGAGGTGCCGCAATGGCAGGCGCTGCGGCGCCTGGTGCCGGTGATGGGGCTGGAATACCGGCCTGGCCGCCCGGTATCCGAGGTGGTGGCGGGGCTGCGCGGCTAGAGTTCGTGCGCCCAGGGCGGATCGGCGCCAAGGCGCGAGACGGTGATGGCCGCTGCCGCCGTGGCCAGGTCAAGCGCGGTCTGTACGGTGCCCGGTGCAAGCTGGGCCAGCCCCGGCTTTGTCAGGGCGCCTGCCGCTTGCAACGAGGCCAGCAGCCCGGCGTTGAACGTATCGCCCGCCCCCACGGTATCGGCCACCCGCACGCTGTGCGCAGGGGCGTGCAGCGTGGCCCCGCGCAGGTGCGCACGTGCGCCCCGTGCCCCGTCGGTCACGCAGACCAGCCGGACGCCCGCCTCCAGCAGGGCGGCCACGGCAGCGTCGGGCTCGGGCGCGAGCCAGCCCAGATCCTCGGTCGACAGTTTCACGATATCGGCCCCGCGCAGCATCCGGCTCAGCCGCATCCGATAGTTGGCCGGGTCGCGCAGCAGGCCGGGGCGGATGTTCGGATCCACCATCACCGCGCGGGATGGTGCGGCGCGTGCGAACAGCGCCTCCATCGTGCTGCCGCAGGGTTCGGCGGCCAGCGAGATACCGCCGAAGAACAGCGCCTCGGGCAGGGTGGCGGGCAGGTCGGCGCAGGTCAGCATCCGGCCCGCCGTGCCGGTGTCGGAAAACTCATAGCGGGCCTGCCCATTTTCCAGATGCACAAAGGCCAGGGTGCAGGGCCGATCAACCCGCGGACAGGCGGCGGTGTTGACACCTGCCGCCGCCAGGTGCCCTGCCAGCAGGTCGCCAAGGTCATCGCGCGACAGACCCCAGAAGAATTCCGCCCGCGCCCCCAACCGCCCCAGCGCCAGGGCGGTGTTGAACACCGCCCCGCCGGGCCGGGGCAGAAAGCTGCCGCCGGGGCCGGGCAGCATGTCGATCAGGGCTTCGCCGCAGCAAAGGATCGAGGCATCGGGCATGGGACAGTCCTTTGGGAACGCCCCTGTCTTGCCGGGTTGCGGCGGTGGGGGCAAGGGGCGCGCTGCCCGCCCTTGGCGTGACGGGCAAGTGCGCCCTCTGACGATAGTCCGACCAAAGCGCAGAGGCAGGCGTGCCGGTGCCACGGTTTTCTTGCGCGGGGGCGCTGGCTGTGGCATGGCCGGACGGATTTGAGAACCTGGAGGGCGGAATGACGCGCAAGCTGGCGGCAGGCAACTGGAAGATGCATGGGCTGAAAGCCGATCTGGCAGAGCTGGCGGCGATCTGCGCCGCGCCGCAACCGGGCTGTGATGTGCTGCTGTGTCTGCCCGCGACGCTTGTCCATCGCGGGGTCTGTGCGGCAGAGGGGCGTATCGCCATCGGCGGGCAGGATTGCCATGCCGCGCCGCAAGGTGCCCATACCGGCGATATTTCCGCCGCGATGCTGGTGGATGCCGGGGCAAGCCATGTGATCCTTGGCCATTCCGAGCGCCGCGCGGATCATGCCGAGACCGATGCCATGGTCGCCGAAAAGGCGCGGGCGGCACAGGCGGCCGGTCTGATGGCGATCGTCTGCCTGGGCGAGACCCTGGCCGAGCGGGAGGCCGGGCACACGCTGGCGGTGGTGGGCCGACAACTGGCCGCTTCGGTGCCCGAAGGGGCCGATCCGGCGCGGCTGGTGGTGGCCTACGAGCCGGTCTGGGCCATCGGCAGCGGGCGCACCCCCACCGAGGCGCAGATTGCCGAGGTGCACAGCGCATTGCGCGAGGGCCTTGCCCGGCGCTTTGGCACCGGCGCCGCAGAGCAGGTGCCGCTGCTCTATGGCGGATCGGTGAAACCCGCCAATGCGGCGGCCATCTTTGCGCTGCCGCATGTGGACGGGGCCCTGGTGGGAGGGGCCTCGTTGAAGGCGGCGGATTTTCTGGCGATCGTCGCCGCGCTTGGGGCGGCCTGAGCAGGCGTTGACCTTGCCGGGGCAAACGCCTAGCCATTGGGCATTCATCCGCAGGAGATCGCCATGAGCCTTGCCCAGGGCCGCCAGATACTCGCCATTCCCGGCCCCTCTGTCATGCCTGACCGCGTGTTGAACGCGATGCATCGGGCGGCGCCCAACATCTACGCCGGGGCGCTGGTCGACATGATGCCCGGCCTGCGCGCCGATCTTCAGGCGGTGGCCCGGACCGCGCAGAATGTGGCGATCTATATCGCCAATGGTCATGGCGCCTGGGAGGCGGCAAACGTCAACATGTTCCGCCGTGGCGACAAGGCGCTGTCGCTGGTGACGGGGCGGTTCGGCGAAGGTTGGGCCCAGCAGGCGCGGGATCTGGGGGTCGAGGTCGAGATGATCGACTTTGGCCGCAGCGCGCCCGTCGATGCCAACCGGGTCGAGGCGGCCCTGCGCGCCGACACCCAAGGCCGGATTCGCACCGTGCTGCTGACCCATGTCGATACGGCAAGTTCTGTGCTGAACGATGTGGCCGCGGTGCGCGCGGCGCTGGATGCGGTCGGGCATCCGGCCTTGCTCGCCGTGGATTGCATTGCCTCGATGGGCTGCGATCGCTTTGAATTCGACGCCTGGGGTGTCGATGTTGCGGTGTCGGCCAGTCAAAAGGGGTTGATGGTTCCGCCGGGCCTGGGCTTTGTCTGGGTGTCGGATCGGGCGCTGGAACTGTGCCGCGAGTCTGATTTGCGGACGCCCTATTGGGATTGGACGGTTCGCGCGCGCGCGACCGAATTCTGGATGAACTTTGGCGGAACCGCGCCGACCCATCATCTGTATGGTCTGCGCGAGGCGCTGACGATGATCGTGCATGAAGAGGGGCTGGAGCATGTCTGGGCCCGGCACGACACCTTGGCCCGCGCCGTCTGGGCCGCGTTCGAGGCCTGGGGGGATGGGGCCAGCAACATTGCGCTGAACATCGCCGACCCGGCCGCGCGGGCGCGGGCCGTGACCGGCGCCCGGATTGCGGCGCCCGACGCCACCCGCCTGCGCCAGTGGTGCGAGACCGAGGCCGGGGTGACGCTGGGCATCGGTCTGGGCATGGCGCCCCCCGATGATCCGCGCTGGCACGGCTATTTGCGGGTCGGGCACATGGGCCATGTGAATGCCCATATGGTGCTGGGTACCCTGGCGGTGATGGAGGCGGGGTTGCAGGCGCTGGGCATTGCCCATGGTTCGGGCGGCGTGGCAGCGGCAGCCCGTGTCGTTGCAGGGGGCTGAGCGGTGACGCCCGGCGCGCGGGTGGCCGCTGCCATCGCCGTACTGGACCGGATTGTCGCGGGCGAGGCGGCGGAAAAGGCGCTGGTCAACTGGGCACGGTCCAGCCGGTTTGCCGGATCCGCCGATCGCGCGGCGGTGCGGGACCATGTGTTCGATGCGCTGCGCCGGATGCGGTCGGCGGCGGCCCTTGGCGGGGCTGGCACGGGCCGGGGCCTGATGCTGGGCGTGCTGCGGGGGCAGGGGGTCGATCCCTCGACGCTGTTCACCGGCGAGGGTCATGCGCCAGCGCCCGTCGCCTCCGATGAGCGCCCGCGTCCGATGACCGATCTGGAGGCGCTGGATTGCCCGGACTGGCTGGCGCCGCAGATGCGCGAGTCGCTGGGCGGGAATTTTGCGGCGGTCATGCAGGCGATGCAGGCGCGGGCGCCGGTTTTCCTGCGGGTGAACCTGCGCAAGGCCACAGTGCCACAGGCGCAGACGGTCTTGCGGGCCGAAGGCATCGAGACGCATCCCCATCCCTTGGCCACACCTGCGCTGGAGGTTGTGGCAGGTGCGCGCCGGATTGCCGGTTCTGCGGCCTATCGGGAGGGGCTGGTCGAATTGCAGGATGCAGCCTCGCAGGCGGTGGTGCAGGCACTGCCGCTGGCAGACGGGATGCGGGTGCTGGATTATTGCGCCGGTGGCGGGGGCAAATCGCTGGCCATGGCCGCATTGGCGCGGCTGGATCTGTCCGCCCATGACGTCGATCCGCGCCGCATGGTCGATCTGCCGGCGCGTGCGGCCCGCGCCGGGGTGCCTGTGCGGACAGTGCAGACCGCCGCGCTTGCGGCTGGCCATGATCTGGTTCTGGCCGATGCGCCCTGTTCGGGGTCCGGCGCCTGGCGCAGGTCGCCCGAGGCGCGCTGGCGCCTGGATGCCGCCCGCCTTTCCGCGCTTGTCGCCACCCAGGCTGCGGTTCTTGACGCTGCCGCCGCACAGGTCGCGCCGGGGGGCTGGCTGGCCTATGCGACATGCTCGGTCCTGGAGTGTGAGAATGGCGCCGCCGTCGCCGCGTTTCTGGCGCGCAGCCCGCGGTTCCGGATGCAGCGCGACATGCGCCTGACCCCGCTGGATGGGGGGGACGGGTTCTATCTGGCGTTGCTCCGGGGGTAGCGCCGGGGCAGACTTTCCCCCATGGATTGAATCGGGGCCATTAATCGGGGGTTAACGATTTCCGGTCCCTATGGAGCGAGGCGATTCATGAATAGGGGGCTTCGTGTCCGTCGTCACGCCATTGGCCGAACCACCACAAGACGGCGCTGACGCGCCGCAGCCGCGCCGCCTGCCATTGCTGGTGCTTGCGGTGGTTCTGGCCGTGTCCGGCCTTGCGGTGCCAGACGGGTCCGCACGCCTTGCGCTGTGGACGGTGGCTGCCACCTTGTGGTTTGCCGTTGCGCTCTCGGTGCTGGCTGCGATTGCGGGGCGCGGGCTCCGCCGCCGCGCCGTTGCCCGGCTGCACGCATTGGTGGCCGAGGATGAGGCGCCCTGCTTTGCCACGGATGATCTGGGGCAGGTGCTGTATCGCAACCGCGCCGCACAGGCCCGCTTCGGTCGCAATGATGCGGTGACGCTGGTGGCCATGCTCGGCGATGTCTTTGCGCATCCGTCGGCCGTTCTCTACCGGCTGCAAAGCCGGGCAGCGACCCTTGGCCATGCACGTGAGGATGTGGTGACCCGCCGCGGTCATGTCCGTCTGTCCGTGCATCGCAGTGCTCCGGGGCGGTTCCTGTGGCGATTCGATGAATTCCTGGACCGGACGGGGCAGGGGCGGGGGGCGGATGGCGTCAGCCTGCCCATGCTTGTGGCAGGCCGCACCGGCGCCGTGCTCTACGCGAACGAAGCGATGCGCCGCCTGATGGGCACCCGGCCGCGCACGCTGGATCGCGTCTTCACCGATCTGCCCGTCCGTTCGGGTATGCTCGTCACGGTCGCAGGCGCCGATGGCCCGGTCGAGGCCGTCGTGACAGAGATCGAAGGGGCGGCGGATCGGCGCGAGATTTACCTGCTGCCCGCTGTCGCGCTCGGCCGTGCCCCTGTGCTGGAGGGGCTGGAGGATTTGCCGATCGCGCTGATCCGCCTGCATCCCAATGGCGCGGTGCAAGAGGCGAACGCCGCCGCGCGGGCGTTGTTGCGGATCGACACAGGGCAGATGCCCAATGCTTCCGACCTGTTCGAAGGTCTGGGACGATCCGTCCGCGACTGGATCGGCGATGTCGCGGCCGGTCGTCTGCCCGGCAAGGCGGAAGTCGTGCGGCTGAGCCGTGCAGGCCCCGAAGTGTTCGTGCAACTCGCGCTCCGCCCGCTGGGAAGCTTGCCGCAAGACGGTTTGCTGGCGGTGATTTCCGATGCCACCGCGATGAAGACGCTGGAGGCGCAGTTCGTCCAAAGCCAGAAGATGCAGGCAATCGGCCAGTTGGCCGGCGGCGTTGCCCATGATTTCAACAATCTGCTGACGGCGATCTCGGGGCACTGCGACCTGTTGCTGTTGCGACACGAGCCGTCTGACCCCGATTATGCCGACCTTGCGCAGATCCATCAGAACGCGAATCGCGCCGCCGCGCTTGTCGGTCAGCTTCTGGCCTTCTCGCGCAAACAGACGTTGAAGCCAGAGCGGGTTCACCTCGCGGATGTTCTGGGAGATGTGACCCATCTGCTCAAGCGCCTTGTGGGCGAGCGGGTGCGGCTGGAACTCGCCCCGGCCGAGGGTGTGGGCGCAATCCGGGCAGACCGGCGGCAACTGGAGCAGGTGTTGATGAACCTTGTCGTCAATGCCCGCGATGCCATGCCCAAGGGCGGCACCATCCGCATCGAGACCGAGGCCTGCCACCTCACCGCCGAAATGCGGCGCGATCGGGCGGTGGTTCCGGCGGGGGAATATGCCTTGATGCGGGTGATGGATCAGGGGCCGGGCATTCCGGCTGATCTCTCCGACAAGATATTCGAGCCGTTCTTCACCACCAAGCGTCCGGGCGAGGGCACGGGGCTGGGGCTGTCCACCGCCTACGGGATCATCAAGCAATCGGGCGGGTATATCTTCGTCGACACGTTACCGGAGCAGGGCGCCGTATTTTCGATCTACTTTCCGCTGCACACCGGACCGGCAGAGGAGGTGGCGCCGCCATATCTGCCGCCGCCGGTCCTGCCCCGCTCTGGCCAGGGCGTCGTGCTGTTGGTCGAGGATGAGGCGCCGGTGCGCGCCTTTGCCGCGCGTGCCTTGCGGTTGCGTGGCTATACCGTGATCGAGGCGGAGAACGCCGAGGTGGCGCTGGACATACTCGAAGACCCAGCCGTCAGCGTGGATGTCTTTGTCACCGATGTGATCATGCCCGGTCTCGATGGCCCCAGTTGGGTGCGCGCGGCCCTCAAGGATCGTCCCGACGTCCGGGTGGTGTTCGTCTCGGGCTATGCCGAGGATGGCTTTGCCGATGTGCAGGAGGATATTCCGCATTCGGTCTTTCTGCCCAAGCCCTTCTCGCTCGACGATCTGACGCGCACGGTCCACAACCAACTGCACTGAATTCGTGCGATGCGGATTTTCCGCGCGTCTGATGCAATGGGACTTGCGGCCATCGCGCTGCGCGGCCACAACATGCAGACAGACGATGAAGGCAGCGCATGATCACCATTGCCCGCGAACACCCCGTTCAGGATGCCCTTTCCCTGCTGCACCAGCGGCACACAGCGGACATGCATTCCGAAACACCGCCGGAATCCATCCACATGCTGCCGGCCGACGCGCTGGCCGCGCCGGGGATCGCATTCTTTGTGATGCGTCGTGATGGTGAGGCCATCGGCATGGGTGCGTTCAAGCGTATCAGCGCCGATCACGCCGAGATCAAGTCGATGCATATTCTCGCGGAACATCGCGGGGCGGGATTGTCACGCCGGATGCTCGACCATCTGATTGCAGAGGCCCAGGCCGATGGCTATCGCCGCCTCAGCCTGGAAACTGGGGTCCAACCCGGTTTTGCGCCTGCGCGTGCGCTGTATGCCAAGGCCGGTTTTGTCGAATGCGGACCGTTCGAAGGCTATCGGGACGATCCCAACAGCGTGTTCATGACCCGGATGATCTGACGTCAATTGCGCCGCAGCCCTGTCGGGCACGGGCGATGGCAGCCACGCCTGTCCGGTCCTGCCGCACGCCTTGGACAATGGCGGTCAACAGGGTGGCCTGGTTCCCTGATCCCATGCGGGGCGCGGGCGATCATCGGGCATAAACGTCCCGTCCTGCCGGATGTAGCAGCGGTCGCCTGCAAGATTGCACGCGGCCACCGCAGGCAATCCGGCGCGCTTTGCGAAATCACCCGCCCAGCTTTTTCGCCACCAGGTCATTGACGGCCGCCGGGTTGGCCTTGCCGCCCGTCGCCTTCATCACCTGGCCGACGAACCAGCCTGCCAGCTTCGGGTTCTGTTTGGCCTTTTCCACCTGCGCGGGGTTGGCTGCGATGATCTCGTCCACCGCAGCCTCGATGGCGCCGGTGTCGGTGACCTGTTTCATGCCGCGCGATTCCACAATTTGTGCCGGATCGCCGCCCTCGGTCCAGAGGATTTCGAACAGATCCTTGGCGATCTTGCCCGAAATGGTCTGGTCGGCCAGCAGATCCAGCAGGCCGCCCAACTGGGCCGCGGACACCGGACTGTCGGCGATGGTCAGACCTTCCTTGTTCAGGCGACCGAACAGTTCGTTGATGACCCAGTTCGCCGCCTGTTTGCCATCGCGGCCCTGGGCCACGGCATCGAAATAGGCGGCGGCCTCCAGCTCGGCCGTCAGCACGGAGGCATCGTAGTCGGTCAGGCCGAACTCCCCCATGAACCGCGCCTTCTTGGCATCGGGCAGTTCCGGCATCCGGGCAGCGATGTCATCGACCCAGGCCTGTTCGATTTCCAGCGGCAAAAGGTCGGGGCAGGGGAAGTAGCGGTAATCATGCGCCTCTTCCTTGGACCGCATCGACCGGGTTTCGTTCCGGTCGGGATCATACAGCCGGGTTTCCTGCACCACGCTGCCGCCATCCTCGACAATGGCGATCTGGCGGCGGGCCTCATAGTCGATAGCCGCCTGGATGAAGCGCATGGAGTTCATGTTCTTGATCTCGCAGCGCGTACCCAGATGGCCGAAATCCTGGGTTTTCTGATACCGCTCATAGGCGCCGGGCCGGCAGATCGACACGTTCACATCCGCCCGCAGGTTGCCGTTCTGCATATTGCCATCGCAGGTTCCAAGATAACGCAGGATCTGGCGCAACTTGGCGACATAGGCCGCTGCCTCCTCGGGGCCGCGAATGTCGGGGCGGCTGACGATTTCCATCAGCGCCACGCCGGTGCGGTTGAAATCGACAAAGGACAGCGCCGGATCCATGTCATGGATCGACTTTCCGGCGTCCTGTTCCAGATGGATGCGTTCGATCCGCACGCGCCGCGCGACGCCGGGGCCCATATCCACGATCACCTCGCCCTCGCCCACGATGGGGTGATAGAGTTGGCTGATCTGATAGCCCTGCGGCAGGTCGGGGTAGAAATAGTTCTTGCGGTCAAAGGCCGACATCAGGTTGATCTCTGCCTTCAGCCCCAGCCCGGTGCGCACCGCCTGTTCGACGCAGAATTCGTTGATCACCGGCAACATGCCAGGCATCGCGGCATCGACAAAGGCAACGTTGGAATTCGGCTCGGATCCGAAGGTGGTCGAGGCGCCGGAGAACAGCTTGGCGTTCGACGACACCTGCGCGTGGATCTCCATCCCGATCACCAGTTCCCAGTCATGCCTGGCCCCGGCGATCACCTTGGGTTTGGGCGGCTGGAAGGTCAGGTCGAGCATGGGTGTCCCTTTCTGCGGCATGTCCCTGTCCTAGTGCGTGGGACGCGGCGCTTCAAGGTGCTTGTGGGCTTGGGTCAGGCCATCGTCCTGCGGGCGGCCTGGTCGCTGGCGCGCAGTTCGTCACGCAAGGCTGACCACGATCCGAAACTCGCCATGCGGGCCATGTCGGCGTCGATGATCGCCTCGGTTGCCGGGCCGGGCGCCGCAAGCGCGCGTTTCGCAGGCGCAGGTTCCGCAGGGCGCAGGCCCGCGACGCGGAGCATTTCGGCCAGCACCCGGCGCAGGGTGGGCGTGCGGGGCCGAGTCGGCAGTTCGTTGACATAGGCCATCTGACATCTCCTGATCACGTGCTGTCTGATCATTGCCAGTGGCTGCGGCGGAAATAAGGCGCGGTCTTGGACAGACTGCGGAGAGATTCAAGCAGGTTTCCGCCGGTTCCGGGCCGACCCGGCCCGGCCCGCTTGCGTGGTCGGTCGAAGGCGCGCACTGGCAACAGCGCCGGACAACGGGTCCGGCGCCACCGGAAACGACCGATGACCTCACGTATGCGACCGCTGATCGCCGCCTTTCTTGCGCTGAGCCTGCCCATGGCCTGTACCATGGGCGCCGGAGCCACCACCGACGCCCCCGCCGCACGCTGGGACCATCGGCCGGAAGGAGACCAGTGGACCCATGCGACCCTGAGCGCCATTTCCACCAAGGGGCGCGCGTTGATCGACACCGACCCCGCGGATATCGAGTCCTTCTGCCCGGCCTATCCCGAGGCGTCCGAGGCCGATCGCAAGGCATTCTGGATGGGGTTGTTCTCGGCTTTGGCCAAGCACGAAAGCACCTGGAATCCCAAAGCGGCGGGTGAAGGTGGGAAATACCGCGGCCTGTTGCAGATCGCGCCGGCGACCGCGCGCGCCTATGGCTGTGATGCGACCGCCCTGTATGACGGGCAGTCGAACCTGAGTTGCGCGGTCAATATCGCCTCCCGGCAGGTCGAGCGTACCGGCGTCGTCGCTGGCGGCCCTGGGGGCTGGGGCGGTCTGGCGGCGGATTGGGGCCCGATGCGCAATGGCAAGAAGCGGGCCGAGATCGCGGCATGGACGCGGTCGCAGGATTACTGCCGAATCTGACATCTGGCCGGACAGCCTTGCGTGTTCGGACGGCATCATGGAACATTTCTTCGAATCTGGCGGCGAAAGCCGGAGTTTCTTCGATCTATGGCGGATTCTGCGCCGAAGAATGCGAAGAAATTCAGGTCTGCATGGCTTACCTTTCCTGAAACGCGATCAGGAGAGGCTTCCATGCGGATCATCGTTCTGGGTGCAGGTGTCATCGGGGTTACCACGGCCTGGTATCTGGCCAAACGCGGGCATCAGGTGACGGTGATCGACCGGCAACCTGGCCCCGCACTGGAAACCAGCTTTGCCAATGCGGGCGAGATCAGCCCCGGTTATTCTGCCCCCTGGGCCGCGCCGGGTGTCCCGATGAAGGCCATCAAGTGGATGTTCCAGCGCCACGCACCGCTGGTGCTGCACCCGACCATGAACCCCGACCGCATCCGCTGGATGCTGGAGATGCTGGCCAACTGCACCAGCCCGGCCTATGCGCGCAACAAGAGCCGTATGGTGCGGCTGGCGGAATACAGCCGCGATTGCCTGACCGAACTGCGTGCCGATACTGGCGTGCGCTTTGACGAGCGTCAGCAAGGCACCTTGCAGGTGTTCCGCACCGAAAAGCAGGTGGCGGCGGCAGAAAAGGACATTGCGGTGTTGCAGGCCGATGGTGTGCCGTTCGAGGTGCTCGACCGTGCCGGTTGTATCGCGGCCGAGCCGGGGCTGGCTGGCGCTGCGCATCGGATTGCCGGGGGCCTGCGGCTGCCGGGCGACGAAACCGGCGACTGCTTCAAGTTCACCAATGCGCTGGCTGACAAGGCCGAAGCCGCGGGCGTGGTCTTCCGCTATGGCGTGACGATCAACGCGATCCGGGCCGAAGCCGGGCGCGTGACCGGCGTGGACACATCCGAGGGGTTGATGACGGCGGACAGCTATGTTCTGGCGCTTGGCTCGCTGTCGCCATTGCTGGCGAAATCGCTGGGCGTGCGTCTGCCGGTGGAGCCGCTGAAGGGCTATTCGATCACCGTGCCGATCACCGATTACGACCGCGCGCCGGTTTCGACCGTGATGGACGAGACATTCAAGGTGGCGATCACCCGGCTGGGCGACCGGATTCGCGTCGGCGGGCTGGCCGAGATTGCCGGGTTCGATACCTCGCTGAACCCGCGCCGCCGCGCGACGCTGGAAAAGTCGCTGACAGAGATGTTCGGCGGCGCCGGAGATCTGCAAGCAGCCTCTTTCTGGACCGGACTGCGCCCGATGACGCCCGATGGCACTCCGATCGTTGGCGCAACCCCGATTGCCAACCTGTGGACGAACACTGGCCATGGCACGTTGGGTTGGACGATGGCGGCGGGATCCGGGCGTCTGCTGGCCGATCTGATCGACGGGCGCGCACCGGAGATCGACCCCGAAGGCCTGTCCGTCGCGCGCTATGGCCGCACCCCTTCGCGCAAGGCGCAGGCCGGCGGTTTGCGCCCTGCCGCCGCCTGAGGGAACCCAATCGGGTTTCGCGCGTTACCTGTCTGAGTGTGTACGAGTGAACACAGTGCCGTCAGGGCCCCCGAGATTGCTCTCGGGGGCCCTGATGCTTCTGGCTGTCCGCGAACCGGGCGCGCTCAGGCGTCGGCCAGCATCCGGGCAATCTGGTCCTTCAGCGCGGCACGCTGGCGGCGCAGCTCCTGCTCATCTGCCTCGGACATCAGATCGACGCGGATCTCTGCCCGGTGCACGGCGCGGTTGACCTGATCATACTCTTTGCAAATCTTGTCGAACCGGGGATTTGCCGCCTGAAGATCCTGGATCTTCTGTGCGTCGGCCGGAAATTCGTCGGCCAGCAGATGTGGGGTGTTCGACATGTCGCGCTCCTTGTGCAAGTCATGGCACGACTTTGACGACCTGCACCGCGCGTTGCCTTGATCCGGATCAAACCGCCCTAACGGGCTGCCACGATATGCGGTGTTGCGCGCATTGCCTGGGCAAGCGAGGCGAAGCGGGCCTGCGCCACCTCTGCAAACAGGGCTTCGCCCTTGGGCGTAAGTGCCAGTTCCAGAATGCGTTTCTTGGGGTGCCACGACAGGGCTGCGGCCTCTGCCGGATCGCCAAGTGCGAACATCGCCCCGAACCGCATGGCCTTGCCAAGCACTTCGGCCTTGCGCAACTGTTCTTCGTTCAGCAGCGAGAACAGCGGCGCAAAGCGCGAGCCGGAGCGGCTGTTCTTGTAGCGGTGCAGCAAGGCCAGACCCAGGAACACCCGACCGGGATGGTCCAGCCCGCCCAGGTTTGCGCGGGTCACGTTGTCAAAGCACACCTCGGCCCGGTAGTCTGGATGCGCGCGCCATGTGGTGTCATGCATCAGACAGGCAGCCTTGATCAGGCGCATTCCCTCTGGCTCGACATCCTTGAACAGCGGCGACAGGAAGGTGAACAGCTTCTTGCCAAAGCCGGGAATCCGCGCCTGCGTCGCTTCGGCCATCCGCGCGGCTTCGATCAGCGGGTCGCGCTGGCGCAGTCTTTCCGGCATCTGTTCGTACAGCAGCCCCTCGCGGATGCCATAGGATGAAACGTCGATTTCCTTGGGTTTGAACATGCGGACCAAGGCGCCCAGCACCTCGCAGGCCAGCGGAACCAGCTCCATCCGCTCTGCCGAAGTGCCGGTACGACCACGCAGGACAGCCAGATCGTTGCGGGCAATCCAGTCGATGGTTTCCAGCACCGCCTCGGGGGTCATGCGGTATTCGTGCAACACGGTCAGAGGATAGCCGCGCCGTTCCATGTCAAGCCGGGCGATCACCCGCCAACTGCCACCGACCAGATAGATGCGTTCGTTGTCCGGCTCTATGGTGTCGCGCGCCTTGCGCAACACCCGCTCGATCAGCTTGGCGCGTGCGTCGGCGCCGCCCTGGACCTGTTGCAGCCGAAAGGGGCCCAGCGGAGTGGAAATGCGCTTGCCCACCTGTCCTTTGCCGATGCGCGCAAGTTCCATCGAGTTGCCGCCGATGTCGCAGACGATGCCGGCGGCACCCGGCCAACCCAGCAGCACTCCTTGTGCCGACAGCCGCGCTTCCTCGTTGCCGTCGATGACCCACAGTTTCAGGCCGGTCGCCGCCTCGACCTCGGCCTGAAAGGCGGGGCCGTCCTCGGCCTCGCGCACGGCGGCGGTTGCCACGATCGTCAGCGGCGAGATCTTCATGCCCTCGGCCAGCAGGGCGAATCGCCGCAGCGCCGCCATGGCGCGGTTCCGGCCCTGCGGGTTCAGCTTGCCGGTTTCGGCCAATCCCTTGCCAAGACCCGCCATGACCTTTTCGTTGTAGAAATAGGCTGGCGACCGCGCGGCGCCATCGAACACGACCATGCGGACGGAGTTGGAACCGACGTCCACCACGCCGACACGGCTGAGGGCGCGGGCTGACGGGTCTTCGAACAGGGGTCGGCCGAAGGGTTCGAAATCATCGCTCATGGGGCATTCCGGATTGGCGGCCGGGGCAGGGGGCGCTGCCCCCTACGGGTCGGCCCTTGCGGGCCGCCCCTCCCCCCGGGGTATTTTCAGCAAGATGATGCAGCAGTGCCTTCACGCCGCGAAGATGCGGCGACACAGGCGCCCGCGTCAATCCCAGGAATGCGCCAGGCGCGGCACGTCGGCCGCTCCGGCACTGCCCCGCCCGGACAGCGACGGGTTTTCCATGAAGAATTTGTGGCACGAGAACAGCTTGCCGTCGGGGGCGTCGAGTTGCCGCAGGTAGCGCCCGTCCGGCCCGAGGATCCAGCTTTGCGCCTCGTCGGCCAGGTTGGCGGCCATGATCTGGCTGGCGATCTGCGCCTTGACCGTGGGGTTCACCGCCTCGATCAGGGTTTCGACGCGGCGATTCAGGTTGCGGCCCATCCAGTCGGCAGAACTGATATACACCCGCGCCTCTTTCGAGGGCAGACCATGGCCGTTGCCAAAGCAGACGATGCGGCTGTGTTCCAGGAACCGGCCGACGATGGATTTGACGCGGATGTTGTCCGACAGCCCCTTGATGCCAGGGCGCAGGCCGCAGATGCCGCGGATCACCAGGCTGATCATCACACCGGCCTGCGAGGCGGCATAGAGGGCGTCGATGACCTCGGGGTCGACCAGGCTGTTCATCTTGGCCCAGATCTGTGCCGGGCGCCCCTGGCGGGCATGTTCCGCCTCGGCCGCGATCAGTTCCAGCAGGCGCGGCTTCAGCGCGGTCGGCGATATGGCCAGGTTTTCCAGCCCTTCGGGCTGGGCATAGCCCGACAGATAGTTGAACACCTTGGTCGCATCGCGCCCCAGGGCCGGGTTGCAGGTGAACAGCGACAGGTCGGTGTAGATGCGCGCGGTGATCGGGTGATAGTTGCCGGTGCCGAAATGGGTATAGGTGACGAGGTTCTCACCCTCGCGCCGGACGACGGTGCTGATCTTGGCATGGGTCTTGTAACGGATGAAGCCATAGACGACATGGGCGCCCGCGCGTTCCAGACGGCGCGACTGGCGGATGTTCGACGCCTCGTCGAACCGCGCCTTCAGTTCCACCAGCGCCGTGACCGATTTGCCCGCCTCGGCCGCCTCGCACAGCGCATCGACGATGGGGCTGTCATAGGAGGTGCGGTACAGCGTCTGCTTGATGGCCAGAACGTTCGGATCGCGCGCCGCTTCTTGCAGAAAGCGGATCACCATGTCGAAAGTCTCATAGGGGTGGTGCAGCAGCATGTCCTTTTGCCGGATGGCTGCGAAGATGTCGCCGTCATGGTCGGTCACACGTTCCGGCACACGGGGGGCAAAGGGCGGCCAGAGCAGGTCGGGACGGGACGACAGCACCAGTTCCTTGAGGTCAGCGACGCCCAGCAGGCCCTTGACCTCAATCACCTCGTCCTCGGCGG
Source organism: Gemmobacter megaterium (assembly GCF_900156815.1). Taxonomy (GTDB): domain Bacteria; phylum Pseudomonadota; class Alphaproteobacteria; order Rhodobacterales; family Rhodobacteraceae; genus Wagnerdoeblera; species Wagnerdoeblera megaterium. The sequence continues at coordinate 15,157 of NZ_FTOT01000016.1, read as the reverse complement.
CGCCCAGTTCATCCATGATCAGCGCGCGCAAGGCGGGGGGCGCCCCGGCAGAGATTTTCAGCCGGATCACCTCGCCGCGGCGGCGGCGTTTCAAGGCGGTCTCGAATTCGCGGACCAGATCCTCGGCCTCGTCCTCGACCTCGAGATCGCTGTCGCGCAGCACGCGGAAGGTGCAGTAGCCCATTTCGTCATAGCCGGGGAACAGGCTGGACAGGTTCAGCAGCAGCAGTTCTTCCAGCGGCAGCACACGATGCTGCCCGTCCTTGGAGGGCAAGGTGACAAAGCGTGCGATCTGGCCGGGAATCGGCAGCAGGGCCTGAAGCTTGCGCCGGTCGGAAATGCGTTCCAGTTCCAGCCCCAGCGAAAAGCCGGTGTTGGGAATGAAGGGAAACGGATGCGCGGGGTCGATCGCCAGCGGGGACAGGACGGGGAACACCTGCGCCAGGAAATGGTCGTGCAGAAAGGCGCGGTCGGTCTGGGTCAGGCGCGACCGTGTCAGGATGACGATCCCCGCCTCGTCCATTTCCTTGGTCAGGGCGCGAAAGGTCTTTTGCTGCGTCGCCATCAGGTCGCGGGCATCGGCATTGATCAGTTGCAACTGTTCGGCAGGGCTGCGCCCATCCTCGGAGGGCAGCCATTTGCCCGATCGTGCCAGTTGCCGCAGGCCCGCCACCCGGACGGTGTAGAATTCATCCAGGTTGGTGGCCGAGATCGACAGGAAGCGCAACCGCTCCAGCAAGGGAACGCGGGGGTTCGCCGCTTCGTCCAGCACGCGCCAGTTGAAGGCGAGCCATGACAGTTCGCGGTTGAAAAAGCGTCGCGGCCCGAGAATGTCAGTCTCGGGCAGATCGACGGGGGCAGAGAACGGGGCGGTGAGGAAATCGGCCTGGGTCATGGCGCCTGTTTGGGGCTGGAATGTCACAGGCATATGACGGCAGCGGGCGGGCCGCAATGGATCAGTCCAGATCGGGGAACAGGCTGTCGCCTTCCAGCCAGTCGGCGGCCATCTGGCGGGTGATCGGGCCGCCTTCTTCCAGCGCCCTGGCATCCAGCGCCGATACGACCTGTCGTGCCGCCTCCAGCGAGCGGGTCATGCGCGGGACCAGCCAGTCGATCAGCCCGGCGGGCACGGCGATCTGGCGGTCGGCGAACTGTTTGGCCAGCACGGCGTGCAACAGGGCATCGTCGGGCGAGTCGATGCGAATCAGCGTGGCCGCCTGCATCCGGCTGGCCAGATCGGGCAAGGCCAAGCGCCAGTCGCGCGGCGGGCTGGCGGCCGTGACCAGCAGGGGCAGCCCTGCGGCGGCCATCAGATTGTGCAGGTGGAACAGGGCGTCCTCGGCCGCAGGCGTGCCGCCGATACGGTCTGCATCCTCGACCACCAGTGGCGCGCCCAGCAGCGCGGGCAGGGATGTGTCCGGCAAATCGGTTGCGGTTACGATCCGCGCGCCGGTGCTGGCAGACCAGACATGCGCCAGATGGGTCTTGCCGCTGCCGGGAGGGCCGGACAGCACGGCCTTGGCCGCGGGCCAGCCCTGCCAGTTGTCCAGCGCCGCCAGCGTCAGCGCATTGGCGGGGCTGACAAAGAAATCCTCCCGCCCCCGCGCCACGCGCAGCGGCAGGTCCAGGGTCAACTGGCGAGTCACGCGCGGGGATCCTCGGGCGGATCCTTGGCGGCAAGGCCGCGATACAGCAGGCTTCCGGTATAGCGCCCGGATGCAAACCGGACCAGAACCCCGATGGACGCAGCGACCGGCACCGCCACCAGCATTCCGACAAAGCCGAACATCGAGCCAAAGGCCGAAAGCGCGAACAGCAGCCAGACCGGATGCAGCCCCACCGAATTGCCGACCAGGCGCGGGGTGATCACGTTGCCTTCGAGAAACTGGCCAAACGCGAAGATGGCCGCCACGATGCCGATGGACACCCAGTCGCCCCAGAACTGGAACAGCGCCAGTCCGATGGCCAGCGCGCCCCCGACCAGCGCCCCGACATAGGGAATGAAGGTGATTGCCCCCGCGATCGCGCCGACGATCAGCCCGAACTGCAAGCCCGCCAATGCCAGGGCGACCGCGTAATAGGCCCCGAGGACAAGGCACACGGTCATTTGCCCGCGCACGAATGCGGCCAGCACCCTGTCAATCTCCGACGCCAGATGGCGGATGACCGGGGCATGGTCGCGCGGCAGGAACTCGTTGATGCGCGCGATCATGCGGTCCCAGTCGAGCAGCATGTAAAAGGCGACCACGGGAACGATGACAATGAACAGCACCGCATCAAGCACGCTCATGGCAGAGCCGATCACGGAATTGGCCAGTTCCAGCCCCTTGGACTTGATCGTGTCGCCCAGTTCGGCCAGCGATTGCCGGATGGTCGAGGTGTTGTCGGCGAGATCCGGGAACTGGGTTGTCAGGAAATCCTGCAATCGCCGCACGATGTCGGGGGCGGCATTCACCAGCGCGGTCATCTGGTTCACCAGCGTCGGTATGACGGCCAGCACCAGCGCGACCATGACCAGCAATGCCAGCAACGAGATCAGCGTTGTCGCCGCCGCCCGCCCAAGGCCCGCCCGTTGCAGCCGGTCGGCCACAGGATCGAGGAAATAGGCGATGGCCCCCCCGACCACAAAGGGCAGGATCACATCGCCCAAGGCCCACAGCACGAACAAAAGCACCGCCGTGGCGATGCCCCAATATCTCAACTGGTCCTTGACGGGCAGGGCCATGGGGGTTCCTTCGGCTGCTTGCCGTTCCAGATTGCGCATGATGGGGCGGGTTTCAAGGGGCAGGTCCGATGTTTCCTCGGTGATGCGGGGGCGCCGCCGCCTTGCCGATGTCGGGGCGGCCCGCCCCGGCGACGCGGCGCAAGGGCCCGATTGACGCCGCATCGCAAACGGATATGCATCGCAAAGCCCTTTTGTCCGAGTGCGCCATGTCCTTGCCCGTGCCTGTCGTCACCATCGGCCTTTTGGTGATGTCCAACATCTTCATGACCTTTGCCTGGTATGGCCATCTGAAAGACCGCAGTGCCCCGTTGGTCTGGGTGATCCTGACCAGTTGGGGGATCGCGTTCTTTGAGTATGTGCTGATGGTTCCGGCCAATCGCATCGGCTATGGCCATTTCAACGCGGCCCAGCTCAAGACGATACAAGAGGTCATAACCCTGACCGTCTTTGCCGCCTTCTCGGTGCTGTATCTGAAAGAGCCGCTGGCGTGGAACCATGTGCTTGGGTTTGCCTTCATCGCTGCGGGAGCGTTCTTCATTTTTCACAAGTGGTAGGCGGGCGCATCGCCGCTGGCGGCGGGCTTGACCATTGGCGCGGCACGCGGAACAGTGATACACGGCCCGCCGTGTCCTGGCAGGTGCTGCTCCGGCGTCTCCGAGGGATCCCAGCCGATGCCTGACAACGCTCCGTTCGATCTTCCGCCAGATGGCAAGCTCGTCCACAACATCACCCATTTCGCCCGTGCGTTGCGCAAGGCCGGGTTGCCGGTGGGGCCGGGACGGACCCTGACGGCGATAGAGGCGGTGGCGGCGGCGGGTTTTACCCGCCAGGCGGATTTCTACTGGGCGCTCCATGCGGTTTTCGTCAACCGGCCCGAACAGCGGCAGGTGTTCGATCAGGTGTTCCGGCTGTTCTGGCGCGATCCACGGTATATGGAACACATGATGGCGCTGCTGCTGCCCTCTATCCGTGGGGTGCAGGAGGAGACGCCGGCCGCCGCCGCTGCCCGCCGTGCGGCCGAGGCGTTGCTGGACGGGGCAGAGCCTGAGCGGCCACAGACGCAGGAGCCGGACGCCGACGAAGCAACGATCGAGATCGACGCCAGCCAGACCGCCTCTGCCAAAGAGCAACTGCGGTCGCTGGATTTCGAACAGATGACCGGGGCCGAGGTGGCCGAGGCCAAGCGGATGCTGGCCCGCCTGTCCTTGCCGGTCAAGCCGCTGCCGACCCGACGCTTGCGCGCCGATGCGGCGGGCCGCCATGCCGACTGGCGGCGCACGCTGCGTCTTGCGGTGCGCCATGGGGGCGAGATTTCGCGGATTGCGCGGCGCAACCGTGCGACGCGCTGGCCTGATCTGGTGGTAATCTGCGATATTTCCGGGTCGATGTCGCAGTATTCCCGCATGGTGCTGCATTTCATCCATGCGGTGGCGAACCGGCAGGGGCAGGGCTGGGCGCGGGTCCACGCCTTTACCTTCGGGACACGGTTGACCAACATCACCCGTCATCTGCGCAACCGTGATGTCGATGCGGCCCTGAAGGCCGCCGGGGCCGAGGCGCAGGACTGGCAGGGCGGCACCCGCATCGGCGCCAGTCTGCACGCGTTCAACCGCGACTGGTCGCGCCGTGTTCTGGCGCGCGGGGCGGTGGTCCTGCTGATCAGCGATGGTCTGGACCGCGATGATACCGGCGTGCTGTCGTGCGAGATCGAGCGGTTGCACCTGTCGTCCCGCCGGTTGATCTGGCTGAATCCGCTGCTGCGCTGGGATGGTTTTGCGCCGCGCGCCCGTGGCATCGCGGCAATGTTGCCGCATGTGGATGCGTTTCGCTCTGCGCATTCGGTGGCCTCGCTGGAGGCGCTGGCAAGGGCGGTGTCCGATCCGTCGGACCATGGCGAAAAGGCGCGGCTGATGGCGGCGCTGCGGGGCTGATCAGCGCAAGGCGCGCAGGCGCTGGCGCAGATCCCATTCCAGCGCCAGACGCTCCTGCGGTGTCAGGAAGGCGCCCAGTTCCACCTCGCGCGGGCCGCCGGACAGCGTCAGGTACTGTGGCACCGGCCCGCCTGTTTCATGCCGGTTGATGCGCACCCAATGCGTCTTGGCCTGCCATTCGCGGCGCTGCCCGCGCGGGCCGGTGCGCACAAGGACCAGATGTTCGGGATCAAGGGTCAGTTCCTCGACAATCTCGCGGTCCTGCCAGGACCGGCGCAGCGCCCACCATACAGCGCCCACCGCGGCGGCCAGAAACGGCAGAAGCCCCCAGAAGATCGGCGTTGCCAGCACCGCCATCAGCGGCAGCGCGATCAGCGCCGCAGTTCCGCCGATGAACCAGACGAAGCCGCGCGGGGCAAGGGAGCGATGCGGCCACAAGCGCAGCGTGGCAGGGGAATCGGGTGTGGTGGAGGGCCAGTGATAGGGCATTGCGTGATGGTCCGGGTTCAGAGCGGACGTTCGCCCAGATCCTCGTAAAAGCGCAAGAGATAGCCGTCGGGATCGGACACAATGAACTGACGGTTGCCGGTTTCCATTCTGTCGCGGCGATACCAGCGGTATTCGGGCGGCAGGTGCAGGGGGAGTCCCGCATCGGCGAGCGCCGACAGCAGGGGCGCGACAGAGGCCGTGCGGATTTGCAGATTGACCCCGCGCCCAAAGGGCCGGTCGCCGGCGCGCAATGCCGCATCGAAATCGCGGCCAAGACCGATCTGGTCCAGCATGATCTCTGCCCCCTCACGCTCAAGGTAGGCAAAGCCTTCCTCGGGGCGGGCATAGCGCAGGCGGAACCCCAGCAGATCCCTGTAGAACCGCAGGCTTTGCGTCAGGTCGCAGACCGACAGTTCGGGAACCAGTGCGCCGCTCATGGAGGGGGTATCCTGCAAAGCAAAAGGCCCCGGAGTTCCGGGGCCTTTCGTATCAGTGGGCGTGGCCCTTGTCCCAGTCGGACTGCTTCGGCAGTTGCTCGAAGGTGTGTTCCGGCGGGGGCGACGGCAGCGTCCATTCCAGCGTGTCGGCGTATTCGTTCCAGTAGTTGGCACGCGACTCACGCTTGCCCCAGCCCAGGGCGTAGAACACGATGCCAATGAACAGCAGGAACGAGGCAAACGAGATGAAGGCACCGATCGACGACACCCAGTTCCAGTAGGCGAACGCCTCGGGGTAGTCGATGTAGCGGCGCGGCATCCCCTGACGACCCAGGAAGTGTTGCGGGAAGAAGGTCAGGTTGGCACCGATGAACATCAGCCAGAAGTGGATCTTTGCGCCCAGCTCCCAGTACTGCCGACCCGACATCTTGCCGAACCAGTAGTAGATCCCGGCAAAGATGGCAAAGACGGCACCCAGCGACATCACGTAGTGGAAGTGCGCCACGACATAGTAGGTGTCATGGTAGGCGCGGTCGATCCCTGCCTGGCTCAGCACGATTCCGGTCACGCCGCCGACGGTGAACAGGAACAGGAAGCCGAAGGCCCAGAGCATCGGCGCCTCGAAGCTGATCGAGCCTTTCCACATCGTTGCGATCCAGCTGAACACCTTCACGCCCGTGGGAACCGCGATGACCATGGTGGCCAGCATGAAGTAGGACTGCTGGGTCAGCGACATGCCGACGGTGTACATGTGGTGCGCCCAGACGACAAAGCCCAGCACGCCGATGGCGATCATCGCATAGACCATCGGCAGGTAGCCGAACACGGGCTTGCGGCTGAAGGTGGCGATGACGTGGCTGATGATGCCGAAGCCGGGCAGAATGATGATGTACACTTCCGGGTGGCCGAAGAACCACAGGATGTGCTGGTACAGCACCGGATCGCCGCCGCCCGACGGATCAAAGAAGGTGGTGCCGAAGTTGCGGTCGGTCAGCAGCATGGTGATGGCACCCGCCAGAACCGGCAGCGACAACAGGATCAGCCAGGCCGTCACGAACACCGACCAGGCGAACAGCGGCACCTTGTGCAGGGTCATGCCCGGCGCGCGCATGTTCAGGAAGGTCGTGATGATGTTGATCGCACCCAGAATCGACGAGGCGCCGGAGACGTGCACCGCAAAGATCGCCAGATCCATCGAGAAGCCGTCCTCACGGACCGACAGCGGCGGGTACAGAACCCAGCCCACGCCCGACCCAAGCTGTCCGTTGCCACCCGGTGCCAGCAGCGAGGCCACCGCCAGCGAGGTTCCGGCAAAGTACAGCCAGTAGGACAGGTTGTTCAGACGGGGAAACGCCATGTCCGGCGCACCGATCTGCAACGGCATGAAGAAGTTGCCGAAGCCGCCGAACAGCGCGGGAATCACGACAAAGAACATCATCAGGATCCCGTGGGCGGTGATCATCACGTTCCACAGGTGGCCGTTCGGGGTACATTCCGACGTGGCGGCGGGGCTGAGCACCCGCGAACCTTCCATACACATGTACTGGACGCCGGGCTCCATCAGCTCCATGCGCATGTACACGGTGAACGCCACCGAAATCAGGCCGACAAGGCCTGCGGTGAACAGATATAGAATCCCGATGTCCTTGTGGTTGGTGGACATGAACCAGCGGGTAAAGAACCCGCGGGTGTCATGGTCACCATGGCCATGGATGGCGGCGTCGGCCATGCTCGTCTCCCGTTCGTTTCAGGTGGCGCGGGGGCGGACTCCTGCCGTCCTCGCGTGCCGGTATCTTCGTGTTTCTAGAATGTGCCCGCTGCCGGGGCAATGCCGGACTTTGACTCAGGTCAATAATGCCCCGAGGATACGGGGAATTGCTTGCGTCATTCCGTCGCACAGGCTTGTGTCACGGCGTTCAGCGCCATGTGGGGCGGGGGTGTTCCGGTTTCTGCAAGCGCCGCATCCAGCCGGTCATGTGCCGCGCGCCACAGGGGCAGGGCCGCGATCAGGCGCGCATGGCCTTGATCCGTCAGCGAAACGCGGCGGTTGCGGCGGTCTGTCGGATCCGGGGTGGTGGCGGCCAGGCCCTGGCGTTCCAGAACCTTCAGTGCGGCAGTCAGCGTGGTGCGGTCCATCGCCAGAAATGGCGCAAGATCCGAGATGCGCGGCGGATCGGGGCGGTTCAGCGCCATCAGCAGGGAAAATTGCCCGTTGGTCAGGCCGACGGGGCGCAACGCCGTATCGAACCGCCGGGCCAGGGACCGCGCTGCCCGTTGCGCCGCCAGGCACAGGCAGCGGTCGCGCACCATCAGCGTGACGGCCATGGGCAGGCGGTCGTCGGTCATCGGGCGCTCCTGTCGGGGGGCATCGCCGCCACCGCGCGCAGTTCGACCAGACCGCCCGGCACGATCAGGCCCGCCACCTCTACGGCTGTCCAGGCGGGGTAGGGCGCAGCCAGATACCGCGACCGCACCTCCATGAAGGTGGCCATGTGGCGTGTCATCTCGACGTGATAGGTCGTGAGCTCCACCACATGATGCAGATCGGTGCCTGCGGCGCGCAGGATAGCCCGCAACGCCTCGAAGGCGGTGGCGAACTGTTCCGCCGGATCGCGCACGGCGATCAGCGCGGTCAAGGGGGCGTCGCGGTCGGCCGTCGTGGCCTCGGCGCCGGCAAGGCCAGAGCGGGGGGCCTTGCCGTCGGGGCTTGTCCCGATGATGCCAGAGCAGAACACCAGCCCCCCGACCCGGACCGCAGGTGCGAAATGCCATTGGTCATGTACCGCCTGAAGGGCCGGGGGAATGATGGCATCTCGGGTCATGGCGGCGGTTCCTAGGCTGGAGTGTCATGGCTCTATGGCGCATCCGCAGCCCGCTCGCCAAGAGGGCGGTGGCGGAAACCGGCAGGGGCGGCCCGGATCGTCACATATATGTTGACATCAACCTATATCCCTCTGATGGTGACACGGCAAGGAGGAGCCGAATGAAAGTGTTCATCAATCTTGCCGTGGCCGATCTTGACAGGTCACGGCGCTTCTTCACCGGGCTCGGCTTCGGCTTTGACGAGCGTTTCAGCGATGAAAAGGCCATCGCGATGGTGATCTCGGAGGCGGCCGTTGTCATGCTGCTCCGGCGCGCGTTCTTTCAGACCTTCACGCCGCATCCCCTGACCGATGGCACGGCCACCGAGGTGCTGATCGCCGTGCAATGCGAAAACCGCGAGGCTGTCGATGCGATGGTGGCCCGCGCGCTGGCGACGGGTGGCAGTGCGGTGCGCCCGCCAGAGGACCATGGTTTCATGTATGGTCACGCCTTTGCCGATCCCGATGGCCATATATGGGAGCCGCACTGGATGGACCCCGCCGCGCTGGAGCCGAAAAATGCCTGATGTGTCCACCTGCCTGTGGTATGATGGTGCGGCGGAAGAGGCGGCGCGCTGCTATGTCGGTCTGGTGCCCGGCAGTGCGATGGGGCGGGTGATGCGCCCCGCGCCGGGCGCCTCTGCGCTGGTGGTCGAATTCGCGCTTGCGGGCGTGCCCTATGTCGGCCTCAATGGCGGGCCGGAGTTTCGGCACAGTCCCGCAGCCTCGATCACCGTGATGACGCCGGATCAGGCCGGATCCGATGCCGTGTGGCACGCGCATCTGCGTGCCGGATCGACCGAGGGGCCCTGTGGCTGGATGACCGACAGGTGGGGCGTGTCATGGCAGATATACCCGCGCGTGATGCAAGAGTTGCTGTTCGGCCCCGACCCGGAGGCGAATGCCCGGGCCATGGCCTGTATGAGAGGCCAGAGCCGTATCGACACCGCCGCCATCATGGCGGCTGCAAAAGGAGAATGACATGAGCTTTGTAGATGGATTCGTGGCTGCCGTTCCGGCGGCAAACAAGCAAGCCTATATCGACCATGCCCGCGCCACCTGGCCCTTGTTCCAGAAATACGGCGCGGTTGCGATGCGCGAATGCTGGGGGGAAGATGTGCCGGACGGCAAGGTGACCTCGTTCCCCATGGCCGTAAAGGCAGAGCCGGGCGAGGTTGTCGTGTTCTCGTGGATCGAATGGCCTGACAAGGCCACGCGCGATGCCTGCTGGGCCGCATCGGAAACCGATCCGGGATTTCAGAACATGGGCGAGATGCCGTTCGACGGCAAGCGCATGATCTATGGCGGGTTTTCCAGCATGGTGAACTGCGCCTGATCCGGCCAGACCCCCTGACCGAAAGGGCGGTGCCGCTGGCGCCGCCCTTTTGCGTTCAGATCAGTTGGCAGGTCCGACCGATGCAAGCCAGGCCGCGATATCCGCGCCGCCCTTCTTGAGTTTGAAGGTCATGCTGGATTTTGCTGCGGCATCGCCGGTGTAAGCCTTCAGGAAGGCACCGGGATCCACGACATATTCGGCAAAATTCGCCTCGTCCCAGACCAGCCCCTTTTCGGCGGCGGCTTTCAGCCCCGCACCATATCTGAATTCCTTCGAGGCGGCCGGGCTTCCGATCACCCCGTACAGGTTCGGGCCGGTCTTGCCGCCCTTGAGGATCGTCGTGCCATCGGGCGCCTCGACCGTATGGCAGGATTTGCACTTGCCGAACTCTTTCTCGCCCTTGGCCGGATCGCCGCCTGCGACGGCAGGGGCGGCCAGGGTCAATGCGACAAGGCCGGTGACAAGTGTCGGGAATTTCATCTGGCAGTCCTTTCGGAAAACATGCTGGCACATGTATCTTACACCACCCGGTCCCGGACTGCATGGGATAGAGTGTCACAGGGATGGTTTTGGGCGCGCGCCGTTACGGCGCGCGCCAAAAGCACTCAGCGCAGCGACGCGGCTTCGTTGCTGCCGGGGAACACGGTTTCCGACACCAGTGCGGTTGCGTCCAGACCCAGAAGGGCACGCTCGCGGGCGGTGAAGGCGGTGTCGGCCGGAACTTCGATCTGGGCGCCGCTCGTGATGGTCACGGTCTCGGCGGGCAACAGGGCGAGTTCGGACGGGGTCACGAACAGGTTGGCGGGTTCGTTGCGGGTTACGGCGACATCGGTGCCGACCTGTGCGGCGGCGGCGGTGGCAGAAACCAGAGCGATGGCAAGCGTTGCTGCAAAGCGTTTCATGGGTAGTCTCCTTGGGTTTCCCGGACTTTCCGGTCCGATCCATGCTCGGATCGTGATGAGGAGATGGACCTTTCACGCCGCAGCTTCAACGGGCCGATATGTGCGATTTTGCGTAGGTTCTTGCGCTATTCGGGTAGTAACATCCGCGAGATCGGCAGCTTGAAGCCGGTCTTCGTGCGCCTATGCGCAGTCATATTTCTGTTTCAAGGGGCAGGTGCCATGACTTTGCGTTACTTCACACAGTCGTGCTCAGGGTGTGGCGCAGGTCTTGCCCAGCCGGGCCATGGATGGCGCGAAAGTACGCATCAGCGCGGCATCCAGATCGCCCAATCCGACAGGAAGCCCCAGATCGACCAGCGACGTGACCCCATGATCGCGGATGCCGCAGGGCACGATTCCGCTGAAATGTTCCAGATCGGGTTCCACGTTGATCGCAAGACCATGATAGCTGACCCAGCGGCGCAGCTTGATGCCGATCGCGGCGATCTTGTCTTCGGGCGTCGCGCCTGTCGCGTCGGCGGGCTTGTCGGGGCGGGCCACCCAAACGCCGATGCGCCCGTCCCGGATTTCGCCGCGCAGGTTGAACTCTGCCAGCGCGGCGATCACCCAGGTCTCAAGCGCCCGGACAAAGCAGCGCACATCGCGCCCGCGCGCCGCCACGTCCAGCATGACGTAGACAACGCGCTGCCCTGGTCCGTGATAGGTGTATTGCCCGCCCCGGCCGGTGCGATGGACGGGAAAGCGGTCGGGGGCGGTCAGATCGTCGGGCCGGGCCGAGGTTCCGGCCGTGTATAGCGGCGGGTGCTCCATCAGCCAGACCGCCTCGGGCGCAGTGCCGGCCCGGATCGAATCGACCCGCGCCTCCATCGCGCGTACCGCATCCTCATAGGCGGTCTGCCCGGCCCAGACCTGCCATTCCACCCCGTTTTGCATCATGGATTCCCGACCCCGGTCAGTTTTGGCTTTGAGGCACGACGTGTCGTGCTAGACTGCCATCCAGAACTATTACAGTGATTGAAGGGATTCCACCATGAAGGCAAAGCGTATTGCGGCGTCTCTGGTCGCGGCTGGGGTGGCCCTTGGCCCCGTCCAGTCGAGCGCAGGGGATGCGTTGGCCGGCGGTCTGGTCGGCGCGGTGATCGGCGGTCTGATCGTCAATGAAATGCACAAGAACAAGTCGCGCCCCCAGGCGTCGACCGTTCGCAGGTCCACCGCGAATACCGGCCAGCGCGAGGCCAACCGCGAAGTGCAGACCGCGCTGAATTATTTCGGCTACAACGTCGGCACACCGGATGGCGCGATCGGGCCAAAGACCCGGACCGGCGTATCGCAGTTTCAGGCGCTGATGGGATACCCCCCGACAGGCCAGTTGACGGATTTCGAGCGCACGATCCTTGTCACCGCCTATCAGCGGGCCATTGTCGGCGGACCCGCCACGATGCAGGTGGCTGCCAACCATCCGCAGGGGACCCGCGGCCTGTTGCTGATGCAGCGTGACCAGATGGCGGGCCTGCCGGTCACCGGGTTCGGCATGGGGCAGGGCACGATGGCGGCGGCGCCCATGGCCCCCGCCATGGCCCCCCAGGCGCCGACGGTGCCTGCATTCGGTGCCACGCCTGAACCCGCCGCGCCCGTCGCGCCAGCGGCACCGGCGCTGCCGAATTTCTTTGGCGGGGGCGGCGCGGTCATGGCCTCGCTCGCCTCGCATTGCAACAAGGTCAGCTTGCTGACCAACACCAACGGCGGCTTTGTCACGGCGGCCAGCATGACCGATCCGGTCTTTGCGCTGTCAGAGCAATTCTGTCTCGCGCGTACCTATGCGATGGCGCAGGCCGAAGAACTGGTCGCCAAGATGCCGGGGGCCACGCCGCAGCAGGTGGCCGAGCAATGCGCAGGTCTTGGCCCCGCACTGGAAGATCACGTCACGGCCCTGTCGATCCAGGACCGTGACACGGTCATGCAGGGTGTGTCCGGCTTTGTCCTGTCGTCTGGCATGGCGCCCGCGCAACTGTCGGCCACCGCAAAGATCTGCCTGGGCTCGGGGTATACGACCGACAACATGGACGTCGCCGTCGGTTCGGCGCTGTTGCTGACGGTTCTGGGCGAAAAGGGATACGCCGAGCTTCTGGGGCATCATCTGGCCCAGGGCTTTGGGGCGAGCCAGCGGACCGACCTGGCCTTGCCCTGGTACGAAACCAGCCTCGAGTCGGCACCGGGCGGTGCGACCATGGTCTTTGCGCCGGGAATGCCGGATCGTGCGGCCTTGATCCGCAAGGCGGCCTTCACGCTTGGGGGCAAGGGCGACAAGGCCGCGCTGGAGCCACCCGTGGCCCCTGCGGTGCCGGTGTTTGCCGTTCCGACCGAACCGGCAGGCGGCGCGATCCCGGTTGTCAGCACTGCGCAGGATACCGCATCGGCCCCGCCGGCGCGCACTGGCGTGGCCGCGCTGCCGCTGGCGGCACGATTGCCGTTCATGGTGTTCGGGCAATAGGCCGAGAAAACCGGAAAGGGGGATGAAAATCCCCCTTTTCTTTGACGCGACGCTTCGCTAGAAGGCCGGAACCAAGCCAGACGATGCGGTTGTGGCGGAATTGGTAGACGCGCAGCGTTGAGGTCGCTGTGGGGTAACTCCCGTGGAAGTTCGAGTCTTCTCAACCGCACCATTCTAGACGGACAAGCCCCGGTGTTTCCGGGGCTTTTCGTTTTCAGGGGCCAGCCTGCCAATCATGTTTGCCCTCCCCGGATTCCCTGTGCCGCGCCCGCGCGCTGGCGGCGCCGTTTCGTCAATGCCATCGTGATGGTCGGCGACATGGCCAGGGCAACATCCCCGAGGCAGGGGTCAAGGTGCACCGCGCGAATTTTCTGTGGCAGTATCTGTCCACCCGAGCCGCTGTCCTCAGCTTGCACAGGTCCACGCGCATACCAGCCACAGGTTCTCGGATGGCGGCCTGACAGAAAGCGCCATCGGTCACGATGGTTCAGGCATTGCATTCAGATTGGATTGCAAGGCACTGATCTAAAGGTCATTGTTCGCTGTGCAGAATGGTCAGCTCAGCTTGACGGCTTGAAATCCGCTTGCATCAAAAATGGAAAGGTGCGCCCCCAGGTCGGCCCAAGCAATTCTGTTCGACGCATCTGGTGTGCGAGGCTGCCCGTCTTGGTCAGGGCCCTGTGCGGGTAGTCGTTGAAGAAGTCATCCTCCGGTAAACCTTGGCGCGGTTCAGTCAACGATGTGCCCGAGATCCGCATCGTGTTTGCGTTGGCGCAAATCGCGGGTGGGGATGAAGCTTGGCAAGCCGCTGGGATATCGCTAAGCAGAGCGCGGAGCAGTGGTCGAGTGGTCTAAGGCAACCGACTTGAAATCGGTCGGGCCAGAGATGGTCCCGTGGGTTCGAATCCCACCTGCTCCGCCAATACGTCCCGCAAGCTATTGAGATGAAAAGGGTTTTATTGGCCGAGCGGCCTAGCCCCACATTTCAGCCCACATGACTCCAGAACTGTCCTGTTCGCCTCCGGATTGGCGCCCGCCAGCCGGTCACCACGTCAGGAAGGAAGTGCCGTATGTTCTGCGAGATCAGGCCCCCCGAGCAAGGAAATGGCCACATGATAGGCCTTGTCGAGGTTTGGGAAAAGACTTTACGGGATTGGGATGCTGCATGCGAGGGAAGCGGCGGCCCGCGCCTGGAGCAAGCCCACTACGCAGCAAGTGATGCTATAGAGGCCTGCGAGATCACCAGCGCGGGCGAGGCCGCCGCTCTATTGCGCGTCATGTGGAAGGAGGGGTTGGCCGATCAGGACGAGTTCCCATTCGTTCGCCGCAGGATGCTCGCCATGCTGAAATCGTGGGTCGAGCGCCAAGCAGCTGTTGAGGCTTTAGGGGCGTGATTCAAGTCTACCCGCGAGGGGCCCAGGGGCCAGGTTGCCCCCCCTTCGGTCTAGGGGGGTGGGGCTCACGCGGGGGGTGGGGGGTAAAATCCGCGCGGCCACTTCGCATACTCGTCTTCCGCTTGAGCTGCTTTCCGAATTTTTGAAAATTCTACCAAGATTGCGCCCGGCAGCGATCAGCCGCCGGGCGTTCGTGTCACCAATGGTGAGCTACCTGAGCTACTCCCCATCTCTTGGACAGGATCTGGCGTAAATTAAGCTACTCGTTGCGCCTGCTGATCGGGTTGGTTGATGTCATTTCTCTGCCAATAGACCAGCGCCGGTGGCTTGCCGCCGAGGGCCGAGTGAGGGCGCTGGTGGTTGTAGAAGGTCATCCATTTCCGGATGGCCGCTTTCGTCTCCGATCCGGTCTCCCAGGCATGCAGGTAGACGCACTCGTATTTCAGGGTGCGCCACAGTCTCTCGATGAAGATGTTGTCGAGGAAACGGCCTTTTCGTAAGCGTTAGCTGGCTCCCACGAGGTTTTCAGCTTGACGGCTTGAAGTTCCACGGGAGCAGGTCGTCGATGCGGCTTTGGCGGTGACCGTTTGC
>NZ_FTOT01000008.1 GCF_900156815.1 Gemmobacter megaterium | reverse complement strand
CCTTTCTGAGGCTCGGGACCGGGAGCCCGGTCGCGGTGCTGGTCTCTCCGGTCCGCACCGTCATGGGACGGTGATCGGCTGGATTGACCGGCGTGGTGGTCACAGGGCCTTGGGCCAGGGAATGTGCGCCGATCTGGACGCAGCGGATCGGGCCGTCACGCATTGGCGACCCCCACCTGCACGGCAACGATCTTTGAGCCCGGCCGCAACTGCGACAACAGTTTGACCATGCAATCACAATCCACGTTCTGGCAGGTCGATACGACCTGGAGACCTTGCACCAACATGGCATTGAAGGCGGCCATGTTGCGGGTTTCCGTCACCGTTCTGACATTCAGAATGCCGTCGATCACGGCAGCGTAGCCCGTGGCGGTGCTGGCGAGTCTCTGCGAAAGGGAGGCGGCAAGATCTGCCATCTACAACTCCTGAACCTTGAGGGTGGTGGCGCCGGTCGTCTTGGCAAAACCCCTGACAACCTGTTCCGCGCGTGCTTTGGCGACCGCTTCATTCGCGGCATGGACCGTCACCTTGACGACGATCACCTGCTTCACGGTGGCGAGGTACTTGGGCATGGTCAGCCCATCCCGAGGGCGGCCCGGTACATATCCAGAACCGCTTCTTCCTCAGCGATGTCGTCGGGCTTGCGTTTGCGCAAGGCGATGACCTTCTTCATCACCTTCGTGTCGTAGCCCCGGCCCTTGGCCTCGGCGAACAGTTCCTTCTCCTGTTCGGCAATGTCCTTCTTTTCGGCGGCCAGTTGTTCGGCACGTTCGATGAACTGGCGCAGTTCGTCGGCGGTCACCGCATAGGCATCGGTCGGATTGCTCATCACTGCGGCTCCTGCTTACGCCCAGCGGGGCGCGGATTGGGGTTCAAGGGAAACTTCCTGATCCTCACCGATCAGGGGCACGTCGATGGCGTTGGGCGTCTCGGACCGGAAGCGTCCAATCCACCCCTTGCCCCGCGCAATGCTGATCACTGTTTGCCGGGGAAAACCGAGTGCATCGGCCACGCTCTGGAAGGACTGCCCCCAGCCGCGCGACTGGCAGTGCGCCCAGATCAAGTAGGCCTTGGTCATCATCAGCGGCGACATTTTCAATGGACGGCGCCGTGTCTCATGCCCGCGCATTGGGGGCTCCTTTCTGTCGAATAAGCACCGTGCCGTTCAGGCACTTCTTGAACCGGCTCGTCCTGGAGCCCGGAACGATGCGCCTTGGCGGCCTGAACTGGCCGGTGTGTTTCAGGTTGACGCGCTTTGCCTTGGCGATGTGGGTCACATCGGCCCGTGTCTTGGCGGCGTGGCACGAGGCATGGGCCGGTCGGACATTCGACCATTCGTCTGCCCCGCCAAGCGCGAGGGGAACCACATGCTCGACCTCCATGCGGTCGGTATCGAGGTCGATGGGTTCACCGCAGATATGGCAGACGCCAGCATGGGCCTCATAGAGTCGCGCCCGCTGCGCCTTGGTCCAGTTCCGCCGTTTCATCGGAATGCTCTCTGCTACGCGAGGGTGTGGCCCGGCCCGAAGGCCGGGCGGCGGATCAAGCCGAGGCCTCGATGTCCTCGGCCTTGCGGATCAGTGCGCGGTAGCCTTCGGCAGAGGTGCGCCGCAGATTTTCAAGCGACGGCTCATGCAGACTGACCGCCTCCTGCAAGCCAACGGCATCAACATCGGCAAGGAACTGGCGCGCGATGGGCGTGGAGAGGAAGTCCGGCTCGTTGCTCCGTTCACCCTGGAACAGGCCACCTTGGGCCATCGAGTCCTGCGGCTGGGGGCCATCCAGCGCCGTCGCCAGCTTGGCGTGAAGGTTCGGAAATGCCCGACGCATCAGGTCGATCTGTTCAGAATAGGTCGAACGCACCACGTCCGGCCCGGCCTGTGCCAGTTCGGCCAGCATCAGATCCAGCAGGCCCTGCATCTGGGCCTCGGTCGGCCCTTCGGGTTCCTTCTGCCTTACGGCTTCGGCAGGCGCGGGCTTTTCGGATGCCGTGCGTTGCTGACGTGCAAATTCCTTCTGGATCTCGTGCCTGCTGCGCCGCGGGGGATCGGCCTCGACCGCCTCCTCGGCCTTTGCTTCAACGGGTGGTTCCTTGTTGGCCTCGACCACGGGCGCATCATTCGGTGACACGTCGCGCATGGTCTCGAGTTCATTCTCGACCTGCATGGGCACGCCAATCATCACCTCCGGGCAGTAGAGGCGGATCAGGAACGCGGCACTGCGATAGCGCAGCATCTGCTCCGGCATGGACTGGTACTTGGGATTTTTCGTCCAGCCCTCGGCCTTGGCCATCGCCATGTCGCAGGTGATCTGAACCCGCGTGCCGGTGGCCTTGAGGATGCCGAAGGCGGTGACGGACAAGCTTTCGCCTTTCCCGGTCACTTCCCAATCAATGGGATCGCGGAACACGCCGTGCTGGTTGGCCTTGCCGATCATGTAAGAGGTCGACCAGCCCGGCTTTCCACCCACGAAATAGATTTGCTGGGCGACCGTCAGCGGATCCTCGTTCAGCCGGTTCGCCATGTTCAGCACCAGCACTGCGTTGGCGGTGGCAGGATCCAGCCCGCCTTTGCGCAGGTGTTCGGGGAACAAGGGGGACAGGGCAAACATCCTGCCGATCCGCTGCATGTGCTCGAATTTCTGGACGTCCATGAGCAGCGACAGCGCAGGATTCTGCGGCGCCGCAATGAGGGCGGTGTTCATTCTTCGGATTCCTTGTTGAAGGCTTGAAGCCGCTCGAAGTCGAGCAGCAGGAGTTCGTTGCCATCGATCGGCACAAGACGGACGATGCAGTAGCGGATTGCGCGCCTGTCCGTGCTGATCCGCTCCACTTGCTCCATGCAGGACCGGAACGACGAGTCGCAGCCCTCACGCTCCAGCAGGATCGGCGCCTGACCGGCGTATTCGACAATCACGCCATAGACGCCTTCCTCGCGCCGCGCGTAGGTGTCGATGGTGATCGTGCGACCGAGGCTCATGCGGCCACCGCCGTTTCCCGAATGCTCACCCCGAACAGGGCAGCATTCGCCTCGGTGATTTCACCCGACCGCACATCGGCATTGGCCAGCGATTGCAGAACGTCCAGCACCTTCGGATGATCGGCGTAGCGCAAGAACAGCGCACGGGCGTTGGTGATTTCCGCGCTGCGCACCTTCCGGGTACTGACTGTGCGCCCGGCGCCGGTGGCACTGCCAACCGAGACCTTCACCTGTTTCGCGGCCCGCTTCTCGGCCTTGGCCGCTTCCTTGGCCAGCCGTTCGGCCTCGATTTCAGCGTCGATGTTGCCAGTAGCGGCTGCCTGCGCGGCTGCGTCCTCGGCGGCTTTGCGTGCGGCCTCGGCCTCTGCCGCCTTACGCGCCTTTTCGGCCTCGGCCTCGGCCTTCTTCTTGTCCAGCCAGCCTTGCATGACGACAAGCATCGCTTTGGCTGCCCGTTCAAGACGCTCCTCAAGCGGGCTGAACGCCGCCACAACTGCCTTACCCGCCTCGTCATGCGGTGCCTTGTCAGCCTTCTTTTGCGCCTCGACCTGCTTTTTGAGGCCGCGCAAACCGGCGATCAGGTCTGAAAGGTGCTGGGCATTCTCCTCGCTGGTGATTTCCCCTGCCGCGCGCACCTCGTTGCAGGTCGCCATGAACTTCTCAACGCGGGCTGCCAGATCGGCGTGCTTGTCAGGGTCGTATGGCGGGGGGTTATTGTGTCCGGGCGCGGCGGGCGCGCGGCCTTCTTCGATCACATCCATCGGATGGGCTCCTTTGTCAGGTCCAGGGGTTTTTGGGAATCGGCCATGCCCGGCACGATGCTTTGCCGGTACAGCAGTGCCTCGTAATCCGACCGCGTGATCGGAGTCAGATAGGTCCAGTGGCGGGCCGGATCGTCCAGCTTGCCATCCACATCGGCCACGAGGATTTCCGGCCCGAGCAGTTCGCCGGTATCCATCTCGATTTCGCGCCGCACGAAGATGCGCACCGGCACCCACGGGCCGCCCTTGACGAGACGGCGCTTGAACCATCCGCATTCAGGAAGGCCATCATGGATCGGAGGGGCCTCACCGGCGACGGCAGCGCGATGCCAAGCGTAAAGCTCCGCCGCAGGGCTGGGTTGCCGCATCACCATTCCGCAGCACCCGCAGCAATCTGCAATTCCACTGCACGGGTCGTCACGTCGACAGACACCCAGCCCATGCCGAAAATCAGGAGAGCAAGCGTGCCCCCCGCCAGCCCCGCCGCCAATGGGGCGACAATGCCAGTGCTGGTATCGAGATCCGCCGCAATCGCGCTGATCGTCTCCGGTTCATCCTGAACCTCGACAAAGGGCGCCTCGCGCTGCTCCTTGCGGATCTCGATCTGGACTGCCTTGACCACGGTATCGGCAAACTGCCCGGCCTTCACCGGGCCGAACCGCCGAACAATCCATGCGCCAAGGGCATAGGCCATGCCGTGCGGGCTTGCGCCAAGGCCATCCAGCGCGTGTTCCAGCATCACCGTGCCGGGCTGAACATGGTGGCGGTGCAACATTCCCTGTCCTCCACAATGGGGTCAGGCGATATGTCGCATATGGCGACATTAGACGTCAAGGAAAATGTCGCCATCTGCGACATTGATGCTCGAATCAGATAGCCCCGCCGAAGCGGGGCTGCTGCATTTCGATCACGCATGTGCTAGCTCAGACCCAGATCAGGAGGCCAAAATGGACCATGACGAAATCAGGTCGAAGGCGTTCGACAAGTCAGACGGTAGCGAAGGATGGCGCATCCGACGCGATGGCAACGTCGAGTTTCACGATCTTCTAAGATCAAGTGCTGCCGGTGCGGGGCATCACAGCCAGACTTCTACGGATAGATCGGCGGAGGTAGGCCCTCAATGATCTGAAGGTAGTGGTTGAGCCTACTGTTGTAGTCCCAAGATGCACCGCAATCTCCATCAAGCTCGAACGTCTCGTTTTCGACGCCAGCCAAGCAGGATCTCGTGTCATTCATGGTGCGAATAGCCCATCTCCTCGCCGTCTCCACGTTTCTCTGGCGAGGCCGCTTCTTCGTATCATCGTCGGCGGACTGGCGCACTTGCGGCACTTCAGGCACCGGTTTGGGCTTTGGATCAATCACATCAGCTATCCGATATGCTTCTTTTATGACAGCCTCGCACTTGGCGCTGTCCCCAATTTTCGCGCAGATTGCCCCGGCCAGATCGTGGCCAAGTGCCACAGAAGCCTCAAGTTCTCTGCCTGAAACTTCCGAAATGCAAAGTATCGACTTACGATCTTCCGCTCCAGCCAGTGATGCAATGGCCAGAAGAACATTGACTGGAACGTAGTAAGTCACTGCAATCCTGTTAATTTCACCACGCAGCGGCGGCAGCGCACTGTCATCCAAAACGTCGACAGCAAAGACGTTGCCCCCCGACCGTCGCCGCATTGACCGGCACAAGCCGTTGTCACCATACTTCTGAAGTAAACCCTGAAGCGATCCGTGAGATGGGGCAGTGAGTATATCTGAAATTGCACCTGCGAAGACCGGAGGTGGCGATACCAGTGCAAATGAGACCGCTGTAGCCGCAGCGCAAAAGTGCCGCCTCATTCATATCCTCTCTACAAGCTCTGCTGGCAGCGCAAACCGCACCCTTGCGGCCCATTTGATCGGCACATCCCATACCGACTCTGCGTCAGGATTAAGGCTGATCAGGTTCCACCGCCCCGGCTCGGAGCCGCGCTTGACCATCTTCACCCAAGCCATGCCGCTTGCATCCTCGACCACACAAGGACGGCCAACATCTTCCTCCGGGATACCTTCGTGCGTGTTGCGCGAGAAAAACAGGACGTGCCCAGGCTGATACATCGGCGCCATGGAGTCGCCCTCCACCTCGACTGCGACAACACTCTGCCCCGCCAACTGGGGTGGCCTAGCGACGTGATACAGCCCCCCGCCTTTCGCATACATATCGACCAAGGGAACACGCGCCCCTGCGCCAACCTGACCAGCAACAGCAACGGGGGTTGGCTCTGACGCGAAAAGGTCAGTCACTTCTACCCCGAGGGCTCTCGCCACCTGCTGCAAGCGGTTCGCATTGATCGTTTTCGCGCCAAGCTCAAGTTCGTTCAGGTATGACCGGCTGATCCCTGCTTTCTCGGCAAGTTCTTCCAGTGTGAGGCGCCGTTCCTGGCGCAGTTGTCGGATCAAGAAGCGCATGACCTGAGTTTCCACACAGGCCGCAGAATGTCGCGTCGATAATAGCGACAATCCGCCTTGCACGAAATGTCGCTATGTGCGACGTTTGCGCCATGATGACCCTCAACGAATATACCAAGCAACATCCCGAGCGGACCCAAGAGGATTGGGCGCGTGCCTTCGGCATGTCCCGCTCCTTCTTGAGCGAGATTCTGGCGGGCAAGAAGTTGCCCGGCAGGGAAACCATGCTGCGGATCGAGCGAGAATCTGACGGGCAGGTGCCCGTGCTCGTCTGGTTCAAACACCCAACTACCCCTCCCTCTGATTCTGCCTCTGACCAGCGCAACATGGAGGGGTTTGTATGAAAAATCTTGCGCAATCGCAGGGTGTTGACGGTGCGCGTGCATGGTTTGCCGCGCTTTTGTGGCGGGCATTTCCGGGCAGGTCCGAGCGCGAGGTTGCGGTCAAGGCCGCCCGAGTTCTCGGGGTGTCGTCTCGGCAAGTCCAGAACTGGCTGCGTGGCGAGAACGACGCCTCGCTTCGCCATGTCGTCGCGGTCCTCGTGATCGCTGGCGCCGAAGTTGTTCTCACAAGGATCGAGGGTCAGGGATGAGGGTGATCTGGTACCTGCTTGGACGCTGGAACGAGGCATTAGCCCGGCGCGCGGAGCGGCGAGGACGACAGCGCCGCGCCAAGGCCGCAGCCTACTTTCTGCGACTGGACGGCTGACGCATGGCCAACCAGACGCCCAGACAAGCTGCCGATCTGCGGGAGGTTCTAGCCCGCATTCAAGAGGCTGCGGACCTGACCGGGGTGAAGCCCGGCACTGTCACGAACCTCCTATTCAAGGATTACCGACTGCCGGAGCGGATCGAGCGGCAGATCGAAGCCACCGAGGCCCGCACCGCCTCGCTGGAGGAATACCTCGCGCGACTGCGCAACCAAAATCAATCATCGGAATAAGGGGGTCAGGTGATGCGTCACGCTGACAAGATTGTCCTGTGGAAGCGGCCAAAGAACTGGGAGGACTGGCAGAACAGCCTGCATGACGCTGCCCACAGTCTGCCGCCGGGCAAGATGCTGGTGTATTATGAGGGGCTGTATGGCTGTGCCCCGGACAAGCTGTGCGCCACCGCCGCAAAGGTTGCGGGGGTGATTGGCCTTGCCCTCGTTCAGTTCCCGAATGGCGGGGTTGATACCCCGATGCGGCGTTGGTGCTACGCGATCCAGAAGCGGACGGCGCGGGCATGACCGCACCCCGCGCTTACTACAACGACAATGACCCGCAGGCTTGCGCATGGCTGCGCGAGCTGATCGCGCGCGGGCACTTGCCTGACGGGGATGTAGATGAGCGGTCAATTCTCGATGTTCGATCTTCCGATCTGGCAGGATACAGCACCTGCCATTTCTTCGCGGGCATCGGCGGCTGGCCCTATGCCCTGCGCCTCGCCGGGTGGCCAGACTGCCGCCCGGTCTGGACAGGCAGTCCGCCTTGCCAGCCGTTCAGCGTTGCAGGCAAGAGCCTTGGACGAGACGATCCCCGACATCTCTCCCCCAAATTTGCAGGACTGGTCGGGGCCGCCCGCCCCCCAATGCTGTTTGGCGAACAGGTCGCAAGCGCGGATGTGTTCGGACCGGCTGCAAAGGGCAATCGACCGGCATTTGAAGGCACGCCTCCATGGGCGTGGCTCGACGATCTATCGGATCGTCTGGAAGCGGCACGATACGCCGTTGGGGCGTCAGATATTCCGTCTGCGGGCATCGGCGCCCCGCACATCCGGCAACGCACGTTCTTCGGAGCCGTCGATCTTGACTGGCTGGCCGACTTGCACGGCGACGGATGCGCTGAAAGGCGGTGCAGTTGGCCCGCGCAAGAACATGATGGCACTGCCCGAGACGGCACAATTGGCAGGCTGGGCGACAGCCAGCAGCCGGGACTGGAAGGACACGCCCGGTATGGCGATCGAGGCCACGAACCCGGACGGATCGGCCCGGCTGCGGCTGGACCAGCTACCCCGGCAAGCACAACTTGCCGGATGGCCGACAGCAGCGGCATCGGATGGTTCGGGGGGCGGCCAGGCAAAGCGGGCCATGAACCCGGAGCGCAGCAACGATCTGATGGATTTCGCAATGCTGGCGGCGAACAGCCCGGCCCGACTGACGGCTTCTGGTCAGATCCTGACTGGCTCCTGTGCCGGGATGGAAAGTGGCGGCCAGTTGAATCCGGCACATTCCCGTTGGCTCATGGGGTTTCCGCCCGTGTGGGACGACTGCGCGGCTACGGCAATGCGATCAACCCGCACGCGGCGGCAGAGTTCGTAAGGGCATTCATGGCATCGGTGAGGGAGATCCGGGCATGATCCAGATCGACCTGCCATGGCCCGACAAGCGCCTGACGCCGAATGCCAAGCGCCGCAAGCACTGGTCCAGATACCTGCGCCCGGCCCGCGAGGCAAAAGAAGCGGCCTGCATCCTGACGCTGGCAGCCATCGGGCGGCGCCGCTTCGCCCACCCCCCGCTGGTCGAGGTCCATTTCCATCCACCGGATGACCGCGCCCGTGATGATGACGGAATGATCGGTGCCTTCAAGCACGCCCGCGACGGTATCGCGGCGGCGATCAGGCACGACGATTCCACATGGCGTCCATCCTATCACATCCACCCACCCCACCGGCCAAACGGCAAGGTGGTCGTGGTGCTGATCGAAAGAGCAGGACCGTGAAGCATTCATTCGCCAAGGAGGCCGGCCTGCGCGCGGCATGGGAGGCGCCCACGCCAGAGGTCCAGGGGGTGATGATATGACCTCCTCCAAGCGTGCCCCATTCGATGCCCAGGCCGCCCGCGCCAAGCGTCCTATCCCGCTCTGGGCCGATGCCTTCCTGCGCGATACGCAGGAACTGCAAGCCGATGAAGTCGGGGCCTATCTGCTGATCCTGATGGCGATGTGGCGCCGCCGAAGCTGTGATCTGCCAGACGATGACCGCCGCCTGGCGCAGGTCGCCAAGGTGTCCACGCGGCTGTGGAACGCCCGGATCGGACCCGTCATCCGACCCTTCATGCTGGTCGAAGATGGCATGATCTTCTCGAAGCGCCTGAAATTTGAGGCGGCTTACGTTGAACGTGAGGTTAAGCGCCAGAGTGACAAAAAAAGATCTGCGGAACGTGACGAAGATAAACGCGAAAATTCCCGCAAGGCACTGAAAACAAACAAACTGGCATCATCCACGGATATATCCACGGATAACACCGCAGACGCATCCGCAGATGATCCACGGAACCATCCGCGGCACTATCCTTCCCAACAACCCAACAACCCAACATATGGTGGTAGAGAGTATTCTTCTGACGAAGAATCCTCTCCACCACCAATGGCGGCGGTGGATCAGGATTTCCTGTCAGAGATTGCGACAGCCTGCGGATACCAGTCCGAGGCAATACCGGGGGCATGGCTCGGCACGAAGGCCGCCGACCTCGTCTCGGGATGGCTCATCGCCGGGCTGACCGAGGACGCCATCATCGACCGGGCACGGAAAAGCCGGGAGGTCCACCCGGAACCACCGGCAACGCCGCAGGCTCTCTCCGGCTTCATGGCCGCGCCGCAGAAGGCCCAGCGGCGGAACGATGCACCTCCACCGTCAAAGGCCGAGGTGCTGCAACTCAAGGCAAGGATGATCAACAGCGGCGGGTACTGCCCGCCCAGCGTCGTCACCCCGGTTCAGGCCCGTGACCTGCTGGCCATGGGGCTCGTCGAGCCGGAAACGCTCAAGGTTCGGGGGATCGCATTTTGAGGCAGCCCCTTCGCGCCATCCCGACCCGAGACCGCAAGCGCATCATCCTCGCCAAGGCCGATTGGCGGGCGACAATCCAGGCCAGCGACCTGCCGAACTGGATCGCCCTCTACCGCCGCCTGCGGGATCGCATGGCCAGGACCGATCCCAAGGGCAGGATCATCGAACCCGGCCCGTGGCATGGCTTCTACGCCGCCGATACCGCCGCCCTCGAAGCCGCTCAAGCCAAGCTGAGCGAGGTAGCACCATGACCATCTACCCCATCACCCTGCGGCCCGGCGATGCCGTGCAGGCGCAGGAAATCCGGCCCGCAGGCGGCTTCCAGATCATTCTGGCCGACCCGCCGTGGAACTTCGCAGGCAACAGCAAGAGCAAGCCGGGCCGCAATGCGCGCCGCCACTACGACACCATGCCGCTGGCCGACATCGAGGCGCTGCCCATCCGGGCGATGTCCGCCGCCAACGCCCTATTGCTGCTCTGGGTCACGGTGCCATTTGCCGAACATGGCTTCCGTGTCCTGCGCTCGTGGGGCTTCCGGTACAAGTCGCAGCTGGTCTGGACCAAGGCGCGGAACGGCACAGGATATTGGGCAAGGAACAGGCACGAAATCGTCCTGATCGGGCGGCGCGGCAGGTTCCCCTGCGAAATGCCAGCCTTGTTTCCCACCAGCGTCATTCCCGGCGCACAGGGACGACACAGCGCCAAGCCTGACTGGATCCATGAAGTTATCGACGCCCGGTTCCCCGAGGCGTCCAAGGTCGAGATTTTCGCCCGCGCACCGCGACCGGGCTGGACCGCAATCGGCAACCAACTCACCCACGCCAAGGAGGATTGAACATGCAGCCTGTCATGGTGCGCGACTATACCCCCATCCGCCGAGACCTCGGTCAGACCTCCGCCCCAATTCGTCTCCCCGCCGAACCATGGTCAACAGAGGCCCGGCCCTTCGCCAAGCAGGCAGTCAAGGCGACCGCAGACATGCCACGCGCCGAGGCCGTACTGAACCATTTCAAATCCAGTCCGGCAGGAACCAGGCTGACCGCAGCGCGCACAGCCAAGGCCATTGGCGAACCGAGCATGATGGTCAGCAAGACGATGGACGCAATGTGGCGGCAAGGAACACTGTCGCGCACCCGTCAGTATCTGCGCGGCCATTGGGTCGTCGAATATGCGTTGCCAGAATGAGCCGGATGCGTATCGCCGCCAAGGTTCGCAAGAACCCCGATTACCTCGCAGCCTCGTCCTATCTTGACCAGATCGGCCTGCGCTTCGAGGTCGTCAACCATCCGGGCAAGGGCCATCCATTCCTGCGCATCACCTTGCCACACGGCGATACGATGGCCTTCACCATTGCCTGCACACCGCGGGGCCGCATCAATCAGGATGCGGTCGTCGCCCGACTGAAACGCGCAATCAGGCTGGCCATGGGCGCGTAGAAGGCACATTTCACCTTGCCTGTCGGGCCATTCAGTTCCCCCAGCTAAGCGCAAGCCTCAGCCCCATTGCCCGAGTCCGCCAAAATGATGCACAATGTGCACCACATGGCGGATGGAGCACAGGACGTGGCGCGCAAGGTCGGAGCACTCAACGAGCGGAACATCGTAGATCACGCCGCCTTCGCGGCGGAATACCAGGTGAACGTCGAACGGTTTTGGTCCAAGGTAGACCGCCCATCCCCGCAATCATGCTGGGAGTGGTCTGGCGCCCTGAACAAGGGCTACGGACAATTCCATGTCGGGAGGTCTAGTTCGTCAGTGATGCTGGCGCACAGGATTGCCTACGGGCTCGCCAACGGCAAATTGCCGGAAGCTGTCTGCCACTCTTGCGACAACCCGAGATGCTGCAACCCCGCGCATCTTTTCGGCGGAACACGGGCCGACAACAACCTCGACATGACCAGAAAAGGCCGACACGCCAAGGTCAAGAATGCCATTCGCGGGGAAAAGCACCCGCAGGCAAAGCTGACCGATACCGAAGTCGCAGCCATCCGAGAGAAATACGCCCGTGGTGGCGCAACACAGCGGCAATTGGCGGCAAGACATGGCGTCTGCCAGCGAACAATCGCGAAAGCGGTCTTGGGCATCAGCTTCAAGAACGTCGCCCGGCAATGGGTGATGAATTGAAAAAAGACGAGGAAATCAGCGCGCCCAAAAAGCGCGGCGGAAAGCGCCCCGGCGCTGGCCGAAAGCCTGCTGCTCACAATGTCCTCAAGAAGGCCATCCGCGAGCAGGCTCAAGAGCATGGCGAAGCCGCCCTGCAAGCACTTGTCACGATTGCCAAAAGCCGCACCGCGCCGCCGGCCGCGCGTGTGTCAGCCGCAACGGCTATTCTCGACAGAGCCTATGGCAAGCCGCTGTCCTCGGTCGAACACACCGGCAAGGGCGGGAAACCCATCGAGCATGACCACAAGGTCAAGGTGCGCGTGATCCTTGTCCCGCCCAAGGTCGAGGCGCCAATCGAAACCCGGCCACTCAGGCGCGAGGATGATGCTCAATGAGCATGTTGCGCCCTGGTGAGTGGGACGCTGATCCAGACACCTATGAGGTGATCTGGAAGCCCACGCCCAAGCAGGCCGTATTTCTGGAATGCGACGACTTCGAGGTGCTCTATGGCGGGGCGGCCGGCGGGGGAAAGTCTGATGCCCTGCTGATTGATGCGCTGTGCCTGCAACATGACGGCATCGACAATCCCAACCACCGCGCCGTCCTGTTCCGCCGCAGCTTCCCCGAGTTGCGCGACCTGATCGGGCGCAGCTTGGAGGTCTACAAGGATCTGGACCCAGGCGCCTCCTACAACTCCACCGAAAAGGTCTGGACCTTTTCCAGCGGTGCCAA
This sequence comes from Gemmobacter megaterium, assembly GCF_900156815.1. GTDB lineage: Bacteria > Pseudomonadota > Alphaproteobacteria > Rhodobacterales > Rhodobacteraceae > Wagnerdoeblera > Wagnerdoeblera megaterium. Next base: position 84,476 of record NZ_FTOT01000008.1, on the reverse strand, counting down.
GGTCGAATTCGGCTATCTGCAAAACGACAGCGACCGCCTGAAATACCGGGGCCGGGCCTGGAACTACATCGGCTTTGACGAACTCACCCTTTGGCCGACGCCGACCTGCTATCTCTACCTGTTCTCACGCTGCCGCAGCACCGACAAGACGCTGCCCCGCTACATCCGGGCCACCACCAACCCGGATGGTCCCGGCCAGAAGTGGGTGATGGAACGCTGGGGCATTCAGGAAGATGGGAAGGCAACCTGCATTCCCGTCGACATCGTGGATGAAGAACTCGGCACCATCACGACGATGTTCCGCCAGTTCATCCCGGCGCGCTTGTCCGAGAATACCCATCTGGGCGGCACAGGCTACCGCGAAGCCCTGTTGCAGCTTCCGCCCGAGGAACGCGATGCCCTGCTGATGGGCCTCTGGCGGCAGGGTCGCATCCGGGGAGCCTACTATGCCAACGAGATGCAGAAGCTGCGGGCCGAGGGCCGAATCCGGCATGTGCCCTATTCCACCGGCCTGCCGGTCCATACCTTCTGGGACTTGGGCTGGAATGACACCACCGCAATCTGGTTCATGCAGCAGGTTGCGGGTGAGACACGCTTCATCAAGGCATACGAGAACAGCGGGGAGAGCCTGGAGCATTACGCCAAGTTCCTGCTGGCCACCGGCTACAATCTTTCCGGCACGCATTATCTGCCGCATGACGCCGCCAACAAGAGCCTGCAAACCGGCAAGAGTGCGGTCCAGCTCCTGCAAGAGCTGCTGCCCGGCCTGCGCTTCGAGATTGTGCCCCGCGTGCAGGAAGTGCTGACCGGCATCAACCAGACCCGGCTGGCCCTCGGCCACAACGTGTATTTCGACGCTGACGAGTGCGGCGACGGCATCGTGGCGATGGATAACTACCGCAAGAAGTACAACGCCCGGCTCGATGCGTTCACCGACGAACCCGAGCACGACCGCTATTCGAACTATGCCGACGCCCTCCGTCAGTGGGGCCAGTCCGTCGATTTCCTCCACCCCAAGAACAACTCCGCGAGCAAGAGGCCGCGCCGAACGTCAGGATTGACTGCGTGACCGAAATGCTCATTCCCCGCGCCATGATCGAGGCACCAGCCCTTGATCTGCGTCGGCGGCACTTCGACGGCGAACGCAATGGCATCGTCGTCGTCGGATCGTGGATCCGTACCGATGCAAGCCCCTTGCCAGAGCCCTGCATGGTGCTGCTGCACCCACTGCGCCCTATCGCCCGCGGCAGAACGGTCCCGGTCGTGATCCCGCTGAGTGAGGCATGGCGATGGGCCGCACATGGCGATGTCGGCGACCCAGAGCATTGCGGGGCACGCACATTCCAATGGCTCGCAGATGGCCTGCTTCCCGGCAATGCTCACAGCCCGCGCGACCGCCTGCGCGTCCTGGACACGATCAACCACTATCTGCCCGATCTTCTGTCCATGCCGCCGGCACCGGCGCTGGATCGCCGCAGAAGCGGCCCGTCCTTCGGTGAGATCAAGATCACCAACACCGTCACCGGCGAAACCCGCCAGTCGGAGATCTCCCGCGATGTTTGATCCACAGGATACCAACCCGCGAAACATGGTGGAGTATGACCCGCGCAGGCCAGCGCAGGCGGGCGACGGCTATTTCGAGCGAATGCAGGCTCAGCACAGCGCCGACAAGGCATCCTCCAAGATTGAATGGATGGACGGCCCCCAAGGGCAGGCAATGCATGTCCGTGTGCTGGGCCACTACACCCGCGAACTGGAACGCCAGAACGAAAATCGTCTGCAAATGGCGATGGACGAGGCAATGTACGACCACCAGCAATGGACGGACGAAGAACTGGCCGCCCTGGCTGCACGAGGTCAGGCCCCCATCGTGTTCAACATGATCCAGACCTCGGTGAACTGGGTGCTGGGCAGCCAGCGCCGCGCGCCGATGGATTACAAGGTGCTGCCACGCCACAGGGACGGGCTGAAGCAGGCGGAAATCAAGTCACAGTTGCTCGCCCACCTGCGCGACGTGAACCGCAGCGAATTCGCCTATGCCCAGGCATTCACCGATGCGGTCAAAGCCGGTGTCGGCTGGGTCGAGACGGGCCAAGGCGATCCAGAGGACGGCACTATCGTGTTCGACCGCTGGGAATCGTGGCGATCAATGCTGTGGGACAGCACCAGCACACGCATGGACATCGCAGATGCCCGCTATGTCATGCGGGCCAAGTGGCTCGATCTGGACCTGGCGACCGCTCTGTGGCCCGAACGGAAGGGCGTGCTGCTGTCGGCGGCAGATGATGTGACACCCGGCCTGCTGACACTGGACGATCTGGGTGATGAGGCCATGGATGCGCAGGAACTGGCACACTTCGATACCAGCGGCCCGGTCAACCGACATTACGACACCGAACGCCGCCGCGTGCGCTGCATCGAAGTCTGGTTCAAGCGCGTCCAGCCCAATGCCAAGATCATCCGGGGCGGGCAGTTCAATGGCGAGCTTCTGGATGAATGGAGCCCCGGTCACTGGCAGGAACTGGCCACTGGCCGCGCAACCCTCGTCACCCGACCGCGCGAGGTTGTTCATTGCGCATTGCTGACCGATGCGGGCTTTCTCGATATTCGGGAGTCGCCCTATCGGCACAACCGCTACCCATTCACCCCGATCTGGGGCTACCGCCGAGCCTCGGACGGAATGCCCTATGGCCTCATCCGTGGCCTGCGCGACATTCAGCGTGACCTGAACAAGCGCGCCTCCAAGGCGCTGCATCACCTGTCCACAACCCGCGTCACTGTCGAGGAAGGTGCCGTGGATGACATCGAGGAACTGCGCGACGAGGCAGGCAGGCCCGATGCGGTGATCGTTCACAAGCCGAACCGAACGCCGCCCAAGATCGAGACTGACACCAACCTCGCAGCGGCACATATCGACCTGATGAGCCGGGACGCCCAGATGATCCAGCAGGTGTCTGGCGTTACCGATGAAAACCTCGGGCGCAAGACCAATGCTGCCTCCGGCAAGGCGATCATTGCCCGTCAGGAGCAGGGCCAGCTTGCCACCTTCATCTTCTTCGAGAACCTGCGCCAGGCCCGCATGATCCATGGCGAAAAACTGCTGGTGAACGTCGAGCAGTTCTACACCGAGGCCGACGAATTCCGCATCACGGACAGTCGGGGAAACCCTCAGTACATCAGCATCAACAATGGCGATCCGAACACCGCCATCGCCAACTCGAAGGCGGATTTCGTCATCACCGAAGATGACTGGCGTGCGACCGCCCGGCAGGCTCAGGCCGAAGAATTGCTTGGGCTCATGGAACGGTTGGCCGCCACTGCGCCCCAGATCGTCCTGCAAACCCTCGATCTGGTCGTAGAGGCTCTGGACGTGCCCAAGCGCGACGAACTGGTCAAGCGCATCCGTCAGATCACCGGCGCCGAGGATCCCGATGCGGACCCGAATAACCCGACGCCGGAAAAGCAGGCCGCAGATGCCGCAAAAGCCGAAGCGGACGCAATGCAGAAGCGCGCGGCCGAGGCCGAACTGGCCGAGAAGGAAGCCAAGGCCGCAAAGACCCGCGCCGAAGCCGAAAAGGCCGCTGCCTCCCTGCCTGCCGACCAGATTGCCAAGCTGAAAGCCGCCTTCGAAGCCGCCGTAGCCATCGCGGGCGCCCCGGCCGTCGCCAGAGCCGCTGACCAGATCCTCGCCAATGCCGAAGCCAGCGGCGCCCCGCCAGCGGCAGCGCCAGCCGCCGCCACGATCCCACCCGGTGCCGTCCAGCCCACCGAGCAACCTACCGCACAACCCGCCGCACAAGGAGCGATCCAGTGACCGACACCACCACCGAAACCCCGAACCCGAATAAGGCCCTCAACGCGGCGGGGCTGCCCGACGCCTTCTCCATGGATGGCCTGAAGGCATTCCTCGATGAAGGCGAGATTGCCGCGCTGACCGAAGGCGAGGACTCCGTTCTGGCCGCCCTCGAAACGCAGGAAGAACCCGCCAAGGACGAGACGCCTCAGACCATCGAAGCGAAGCAGCCCGAGCCGGAGCCGGAACCGGCACCTGCAGCCACGGCTGTGCCGCTGCCTGACGTGTCCGCAGCACAGCAGGCCCTGGCCGAAGCCGATACCAAGCTGGCAGAGCTGGTCCAGAAATACGATGATGGCGACCTCACCCGCGCTGAATGGGATGCACAGCAAGCCGAATTGGTGCAGTCCAAGGCCCGCGCCATGGCCCAGATCGAACTGGCACAGACCGTGCTGAACCAGCAGCAGCAAGCCCGCGCCCAGGCATGGTATGCCAAGCTGGACGCCTACCATACCCAGCACCCCGATCTGGCATCAGAGGCTCATATCGACGGCTGGGACGCCGCATTGCGGTCTGTCACCGGCAGCGCCGCCTATGCAAGCCTGCCCATGGAGAAGCAGATCGAACTGGCCCACCGGCTCTATGCTGATCATGTGGAGGTGACGACAGGACAGTCGATTACCCGCCCGAATGCCACCAAGCAGGCCAAGCCTGACGACGCCGGCCCACGCACCGATCCGCGGCCAGAACCGCCCCGCACCTTGACCGGCCTTTCCGGCGCTGAACCGGGTGCAGATGCCGATGATGGAACCTTCGCAGCCATCGACCGCATGATGGGCGTGGATCCTGAACGGGCGGAAGCCATGCTGGCTCGCCTCCCGCCCGAACGCCAAGCCGCATACCTGAACTGATAGGGAGGTGCACGCCGTGCTTGTTCGCAATATCTTGATGGGGACCGGCGCCAAGATCAGGGTGGGAGACGTCACTCTCGACCTGATCAAGGCCGGTGACAGACGTATCCGTGTCGCAGTTTCGGCGCCCCCAGACGTCAAGATCACAATGTCGGATGGCGGAGATAATCCGCCAGTTGATACACACACCCAACATGTGGTAGGGGACTCCTAAGCCAAGCATAGGACGTGCCTGGGTCAAACCTCTCTTGACCAAAGGAGCGTCCGATATGCTGACGACTGTTGGCGTAAACTCCCCCCAGGCGGTGAAGCGGTGGGCCACGTCGCTGGCCCTCGAAGCCGACAAGCAAACCTACTACCAACGCTTCATCGGCTCCGGTGAAAACAACATCATCGAGCGCCGCACCGACCTCGAAGACGATGCCGGTGACGCCATCAAGTTCGACCTGTCGGTGAACCTCCGGGGGGGCGTCACCACAGGCGACAATGTGGTCGAAGGCACCGAGGAACCCCTGACTTTCTACCAGGACGAAGTGAAAATCGACCAGGTACGCAAAGGCGCCTCGGGTGGCGGTCGCATGACGCGCAAGCGCACCTTGCACGACTTGCGCCGCATCGCCCGCGACCGCACCGCGACCTACATGGCCGAATGGGTGGACGAGGGATTCCACGTCTATCTGTCCGGCGCCCCCACCGCGGCCAACCAGGACAGCAAGTTCTCGGGCGAGTTCGCAGGCAACCCGATCCAGGCACCCGATTCCGACCACCAGCTTTACGGCGGGACCGCTGTTTCCAAGGCCACCCTGACCGCCGCCGACAAGATGAACGTCGCCCTGATCGAACGGGTGACGGTCAAGCCGCGCATGATGAATGCCACCAACCCGGACGTGATGAAGATGACGCCGGTGAGCATCGAAGGCGCGAAGCGGTTCATCCTCCTGATGAGCCCCTTCCAAGCCTACGACATGCGCGTGGAAACCGGCGATCTGTCGTGGTCCAAGATCCAGCAGGCGCTGGCCACCAGCGAGGGCCGCAATAGCCCCATCGTGAAGGGCGGCCTCGGCATGATCAACGACACCGTACTGCATCAGCATGAAGGCGTGCGTCGTTTCAGCGATTACGGCGTCGGCGGCAACGTCAGCGCGGCCCGGTCGCTCTTGATGGGTCGGCAAGCCGGTGTCGTCGCCTATGGCTCGGGTGGGCGCGGTACCCGCTTCACATGGGTCGAGAAGATGTTCGACGCCGACAACCAGGTGGCCATCTACTGCGGGGCGATCCTCGGGATGAAAAAGACCCGGTTCAACGGCAAGGACTTTGGCGTCATCGCCGTCGATACCTCCTGCCGCGACCCCAACGCCGCCTGATCTGATCCGGCAGGGGCCGCCCGACCGGCCCCGCCATCCAGCAACCGGACAGCACAAGGATCGCCACCATGGCCACGAAACAGTCCACCTATTTCAAGGGCAATGCCCGCACTCCCATTCCCGTGCCGAACAAGGCAGGCGTGGTCTGCGAAGTCATCATCACCCACACCTTCACCGAGGCCGTTGCCGATACCGATGTGCTGGAACTGGCGCCGCTTGCTGCCGGAAACCGCATTCTGGCGGTGGATGTTGCAACCGAGAACCTCGGGGCCATCACTCTCGACGTGGGCTTCATGTCCGGCACGCCGGGCGATGTGGAAAGCGCGCGGAGCTGCGGCGCGGAGTTGTTCAACGACCAGGCAGCGGGGACACCGGCGGCAAAGCCCCTGATCGGCATCGTCGGGCTCGCGGTTGCCGGCGAACATCGCAGCATTGGTGTGGTGCCATCGGCAGCCATCACCCCCGCAGCCAACAAGAAGCTGCACCTGCGCCTGCGCTACGCATCGGCGTGATGAGCCTCCGCCGCGCCTCGCTGCGGCAGGCGCGGCCCATCTGAAACGGGAGAACTGCCATGTTCATTGAATCCAAGATCAAGCGAGTCGACGGAAGCCGCGTCACCATGGCGGATGGTGCGACCTATCATTTCGCCCCCGATCCCGAAGGACGGCATGTCGCGTTCGTGACGGTGCCCGAGCATATCGAGCGTTTCCTGTCGATCACCGAAGGATATCGCATCGCCCCCGGCACTGTGCAGGCCGCTCCGGCAATCGGCGCGAAACCTGCGCAAGCCACGCCTGCTGCGATCACAGAGCCCAGTGAGCCGACCGAACCAACAGAGCCGACCCAGCCCACGGATCAGCCTCTGAACCGCGAGGCGCTGGAAGCCCTCTACCTCAAGGCGACCGGCAAAAAGCCCCACCCCGCCGCCAAGGACGAAACCCTGCTCACGGCAATCAAGGCGGCCCGCCAGGGCTGATCCTCCCTCCCACCGGCACCGCTCAGAAGGAGTGACCCCAGATGCCGTTCCAAGCCAAAGATGTGATGCACAGCGCATCTGTCACGCTGCAAGACTTTGGCAACGTCCATTGGACGGCGCCTGAACTGCACACCTATCTCAACGACGCGATGCGCGAGATCGTGGCCCTGAAACCCAATGCCAAATCCGGCACCGTCACGCTGGAACTGGTAGAAGGCACACTCCAAAGCCTTCCGGCGGAATACACTGTCCTGTCGCGCGTGACGCGCAACCTCGTGCTCGGCCACGATGACGTTGGCGGGCCGACAGGCGGAAAAGCCATTCGGACCCTTGCGCGCCGCGAAATCATCGACGCCCAGATTCCCGGCTGGCAAGCCGCCGCCACGCTGCCCTTCGCCGTCGCGGTAGAGAACGTGATCCACGACATGGCGGATCCACGCTCGTTCTATGTGGTGCCCGGAAACGATGGCACCGGCAAGATCGAGGCCATGGTCGGAATGGTTCCGCCCAGCGTCACGCCGCCCGCAGCACCGGCGAACCTCGCAATCGAGAACTACACCGAGACGGTCGATTTCCCCGACATCTATCGCAACGCAATCGTGGACTTCATCCTGTACCGGGCCTTCTCGAAGGACAGCGGTGTGCCGAACGCGGCGAACCGGGCCGGTGCCCATTTCACGCAGTTCCGCGAGGCCATCGCGGCCATCAACAATGGCGAAATGGGCATGGCGCTGGCCAACTACGGGCGAGCCTCCACCTGATCCAAGGAGATAGCCGGTGGCTCTGCCTGTCATCAGAACGGCGGTTTTCCTGCCGATCATCCTGCCGCAGGCCCCCGGCTGCCCCCGCTTCTTCGCAGAGCAGGCCGCACGGCTCGCGGCCATCGAGTTCTGCGAGCGCACCCGGTGCTGGCGCCACATCATCGAGGTGAGCTTGACCGCCAATGGTCAGGCCATCGTCGCCCCGGACTATTCAGCCATCCATGAAATCGAGGAAGCGACCCATGACGGGGCTCCGCTGACCCCCACTCAATGGACGGATACGGACCCAGACGAGTTGACCGGGGCCGTCCAGATTGGCCGCCCGAGGTACCTTACTCAGATCGACCAGAACACGGTGTCCATCTATCCGTTCCAGGCTGGCCTGCTGCGTGTCTCGCTGTTCCTGAAACCCCGTAGCGGCCAGCTATTCGGAACAGACCCCAACGACCCGCTGCACGATGCCTACAATGTCGTGCCGGAGTTTCTGTCAATTCAGAAGGCCGAGGCCATCACCGATGGCGCCCTCGCCCGCATCCTCGCAACACCAGAGGAACGCTGGACCGATCCAAAGCGCGCCATGTTCCACCTCGAACGCTTCGAACGCGCCTGCAACTCTGCCTTCTCGACCCACATGCGCACGCAAACCCGCGCGAAGATCCGCACCACCGCCAGATGGTTCTGAGACATGAAGATCACGTTCGAAGGGTTCGCCGGTGAAATCCCGAAGCTGAATCCTGCCTATCTGCCCCCGCAGAACGCCGCCGCCGTCAGCAATGCCAAGCTGACCAATGGCGATCTTGCCCCCATGCGGGGGAACGCGCAGGCGACCGTGCTGGGGGCCGTCGCACAGCGCATCCATTTGCACGGATCGACATGGCTGGGCTGGAACCATGATGCCGATGCTGCTGCCGGTCCCGTGGCTCAGGATCGCCTTTACATCACCCGTGGCGCAGCAGGTGCCCCGCAGATGCTCTACAGCGGGGTCTACTATGGCCTGGCCCTGCCTGCGCCCAACGAAACACCCGGTGTCACTGCCCCGGCAATCGCTGAGCGAGAGACCCTGGCCACGGACGGGGCCGCTCGCAGTTTCACCCATGACGGGGAGAAATGGGTCTCAGCCGCCGCGACAATTCCGGTCACGCTGCACGCATCCGGTGCCGATCTGGTGGCAGGAACCGTCAACATCGCCAACCCGAAATCCGCAAACAAGCGCCTCGTGGCCTGCCTGCCCGCTGCGCCCACTGGCGGCGATTGCGTCGGGGTTGTGAACGAGGGCACCGGGATCGTCAGAGTCCACCGCAATGGCAGGGCCATCGTCGGCAGGGCCGGTGACATTTCCCTTGATGGGGCTGGCCAGCGTCTGGCGTTGCTGTTCAACGGCACGGCATGGATTGCAATACTGATCGCGCCGCCAGGAACAATCCTGACGCCGCCGACCAGCGAAGACTCGACCTATGCCCACGCCGCCGCTGCTGGCCAGAATATCAGCGTGAACGGAGCCCGGGGTGTCGCTGTCAGCCTGCCGGCAACTTCTGGATTGCCAGCCGGATCGACGGTCTCCGTGGAGCGCAAGGGCGCTGCTGCCGTCACTGTGAACGCTCCCGGCGCCAGCTTCTTCGGTGGGGGTGCATCATTCACGATTTCCGCTCAGGGCGACCGGCACGCCTTCATCTGGACCGGCACGAACTGGCGTGTCCTGAAGATCGGTGGCGCCTTCGACGATAGCTACCTTTCCACCGCAGCCGATGCCGCGCTGGAAACGATGAAGGTGCGACGGTTCCTGACCACCTCCGCTCCCGAAACCATCATCTTCTCCATGCCGCCCTCCGGCAGCGTGGGCGATACGATCGATGTAGGCGTGCTGGGCGACCGCCGGGCTGTGATCCTCCCGATGGGAACGCAGATCAACGGGGCCGCGCTGCCAGCGACGATCTATCCGGGGGGTGCCTGCACGCGGTTCACCTACTCGGGGAGCGAATGGATCACGACCGCCTCGACATACCGGGCAGTCACGCGCGACACATCGGCAACTTCGGGCGAGACGATCATCGCAGTCACGTCCGACCAGGCAGTAGCCATTTCCTTGCCATCGGCGGCCAATGATCCGGTGAGGATCAAACGTATCGGCGCCATGGAGGTCGAGGTATTCGGCATGGCAGGCGATCTGACCACCGAAACGGTCCTCTATGCCTATACCTATGTCACATCGCTGGGCGAGGAATCGCAGCCCTCGCTGGCAAGCGCCCCAATCGACGCCCACGACAATCAGATTGTGACCGTCACCATGTCGGCGGCAGCACCTGCGGGCCGCCTGATCACCCACAAGCGCGTCTACAGGTCCGTTACCAGCGCAGCGGGCGCCACCGAGTTCTTTTTCGTGGACGAGGTACCAGCCGCCACGACGATCTATACGCACGATCCAACCGTCAAGCCCCCGCAGGAGGTGATGCCAAGCACGGATTTTGACCCGCCGCCGGCCGATCTGGCCGGTATCATCGCAATGCCCAACGGGATCATGGCCGCATTCAGCGGGCGCAAGGTCTGCTTTTCGGAACCCTATCAACCCCATGCCTGGCCCGAGAAGTATGTCTTGACCGTCTCAGATCAGATCGTCGGACTTGCCGCCTTCGGCACATCACTTGCCATTCTGACAACCGCCACGCCCTACGTCGCCCAAGGTCTCCACCCTGACTCCATGGCACTCACCCGCATGGAGGTGTCCCTTCCGTGCCTGTCCAAGGCAGGCATCGTCGATCTGGGCCATTTCGCGGTCTATCCATCCACGGAGGGCCTCGTCCAGATCAGCCAGAGCGGGGCATCAGTGGTATCGCAAGCCCTCTGGGATGTTGATCAATGGCGCCAGATAGCGCCGGCCACCATCCACGCCGCCGCCTCGCGCGGGCGCTATGCGATGTCATATCAGCCCATCGGCAGTGCAAATCGCCAGCTTGCCTATGTCGATGTATCAGGCCAGCAGCCCTACCTGGTGCCAGCGGCACCTGTCGGCCTGACATCGCTGATCCACCACCGCGAGACCGGGCGATTGTTCGCGTTGCAAGCTGATCGCCTCACTGTGGTCAGCGTCGATGATCCATCGGAACAGATCGGCACCTATCTCTGGCGGTCCAAGCCCATGCGCCTCCCTGGCCCGGTGAACTTCGGCTGTATCATGGTTGATGCAAAACCCTTGGCCGGCGCCGTGCCAGCACTGGATTTCAAGGTATGGGCCGATGGCAACCTGATCCGCGAGACATCCGGCGCATCAGCCTTTGGCCGCATCGAGCGGCTTCCCCCCGTATTGGCAACCGAGTGGCAGGTCGAGGTCGCAGGCAATGTATCGACCACTCGTATCGTGCTGGCCGGAGTGCCCGATGAGGTGTGGCAATGAGGGATGATCCGATCCTCAAATCCAAGGTGGAAACCCTTCTGGGGGAACGTGGCAAGCAGCCCGACCATGCCGTCAGGTTCCGCGACCTCAAGAAACTGACAGCCGATCTGCAATCCATGGCAGACCTGACCGCCAGAAAGGCGGCGGCAGCGATTGGCGCCGCCAGTGCCGGTGGCAGTAGCACCAGTGCAGAAGGGCTGGCCCAGCAGGTGGCCGATCTACGGGCCGCCGCTGATGCGGCAGCGGCGCAGGCACGGCGCGCGGCTTACATATCCCAGCAGATCAGGGAAGAACTGGACGCCCTGACCGAGGGATTCACCTCCAACCTGTCGCAGTTGATCGACCGCGTGCAGGCCGAATCCGCCGAGAGCCTGGGCTATGTCCGCGCCCAGATCGACAAAGACCTCAATACCCTGCGCGCTGACGTTGACCTGATTGACGAGGAAGTCACAGTTGGCCTGGAACAGGCCGCCGAGGCAATCCAGCAGACCGCGCAGGCACTGAACGATCTGGAACAGGTCGTGGGCAATATGGCCGCCGAGGTCGCAAGCGACATTGCCGACCTTTCCACCGAAATCGACATCGACCGGCTGCGCATCTGGCGATCCGAGGATGCCGTTGACGCAATCTATGACCGGCTGGCCGGATTGCAGGCCCTCCAGTTCGCCACCGAAAAGCGCATCACCGACGCAGGCATCTGGGTAGACCCCGCAAATGGCCGGGTTCGGATCGCTGGTATAGACACCATCGAGGATCGGGTTTCGCAGGCCCAGATCAACCTGGACGCAGTGCAGGCCGAAATCTCCCTCAAGGCTTCGGTCGCCTATGTGAACACCGCAATCAGCAATGCGGTGCTGGACCCGACCCAGATTCCGATCATCGAAGATCTCGATCTGCGCATCACGACCGCCGAAATTGGCCTGAGCGGTGCCCTCGCCGCCATCGAACTCAAGGCTGACAGCCTCACCGTGTCGGATATGACGGTGCGGCTGACCCAGGCAGAAATCGACATTGACGGGCTGGAAGCGGAAATAGCCCTGCGCGTCACAAATTCCGAGTTCCAGGGGGTCGAGTCCCGCCTTGACGCGGCAGAGATTACCCTGTCCGCCTTGGATGGCCCGTCCATCATCCAGACTGTCCAGTCCGCACGCAGCACCCTTGCCGGTGTCGAGGCCGGCGATCTTTCCAACCTCCATGCACTGTTGCAGGCCCACATGGAGGGCGAGGCCGCGCGGGAAGACCTTGCTTTGGCGCAGACCCAGATCCGCGCTTATGTGGATGATGGCCTGCTGGCCGAAGCCAGTGCGCGAACCACGCTGGCCGCGACCCTCAATGGCTCCGTAGCCACCTTGCAGCAGGAAATGACCCTGCGCATTGATGAAAACGCATCCATCGCCGCCCAGATCACCTCTCTGGGAACGACGATGGGCGACTTCAACGCAAACCTCGCGCAGAACTATTACACCAAGGCCGCCGCCGACACTGCGATCAGCGCGGCAACCCTTGCGCTCAAATCCTCAATGGAGGCGCCAGAGGGTTCTATCGGTGGCCTGACAGCGACCTTGACGAGCGACTATTACACCAAAACCCAGGCCGATATGGCGATGTCCGCCGCCACTATGGCGCTGGAAAGCGGCCTGACGGCACCCGAGGGCGCGATTGGCGGTCTCGCCGCAAACCTTGCGGAAAACTACTATACCCGCACACAGACCGAGGAATTGACGGCGGAAGCCGCCTATGAGCGAAGCCTGATCGCCACCGGCCCGATCTATCGGGGCATGGCAGCCGATGACATGACACGACTCATGCTGGCGCTGTCAGAGTTCGTGGGCGAGCAAAACGCGGCGACGGAACTTGCCACCGCTGTCCAGCAGACGCGGGCATTCGTTCAAGAAGGGGTGGAGGCCACCTCCACCAACCTGCAACTGCTATCGGCGCGTTTGAGCGGGGCCGAGACCGCAATCAGGACCGAGGAGGTTGCAAGAGCCACCGCCGATACTGCGATGGCCGCCCAGATGACGAGCCTGCTGGCAGATGTCGACGATGTTTCGGCCAACCTCTCAGTGAACTATTACACCAAGTCCGGCGCGGATGCCGCTATCGCCGCCGCAACCATGGCGCTGGAAAGCAGCTTGACGGCACCAGAGGGGGCGATTGGCAGCCTGACGGCAACCTTGTCCGCAGACTACTATACCAAGACTGCCGCGGACCTCGCCATTTCGGCGGCCACCATGGCACTGGAAAGCAGTCTGACCGGACCAGAAGGCGCCATCGGCGGCCTCGCCGCCACTCTGAGCAGCGATTATTATACAAAGACCGATGCAGATGCGGCCATTTCGGCTGCGTCCACCACCTTGAAATCCACCATGGAAGGTGCAGGCGGATCGGTGAAGCAGGCGCAGGACGCGGCGCAGGCGGCCTCGGACCTCGCAGGCGGCAAGGGCAAGGTGTTCTTCCAGTCCGCAGCCCCTGCCGCATCGGAACGGTTGGCACAGAACCTGTGGATCGACACCACGGGCGGGGCGAACACCCCCAAGCGATGGAACGGCAGCGCGTGGGCAGCGGTAACGGACAAGGTGGCGACGGATGCGGCAGCAGCGGCAGCAGCGGCGAATACAGCGGTGGGAAATGTCACCGCCGATCTGGAGCAGAACTATTACACCAAGACCGCTGCGAACGAGGCCATAGCGGCGTCGCAGTTGGAACTGCGATCCGTACTGACCGCGACCGCGCCGAAAAGCGACTTCCTGGCCGGAGCGGCTGACTGGACCAGCAGCGCCAGCGCCGCCCCGGATGTTGCAGCCGCGCTGGATCCGGCATGGTCAGTTGCTGATGGAAAAGCCTCCGTCGCAATCGGCGCGGCCAATACACCGGCGCTGCGGACCCGAGGCGTCCTGCCCGTGCGGGAAGGCGAGACGATCCGCATCACCGTCAGGGTGCGCGCAATCGGCGGCAGCGGGGGCAACAACGGTCTTCGCATCCAGTGGACCTGGATTCCTGCCGGTTCGTGGACCGCGCTTTCCTCTCAATCCAACGACCTCTCCGTTGCTCCCGGCGCTGCATGGAGCGTCCACACCATCGACCGCGCGGCGCCGGCTGGTGCCGGATATGTGCGGCCGGGCCTCCTGTTTCGTGGTGCGCAGTATGCGGGGGCGCCTGTTGCTGAAGTCGATATCATCAGTGTGGCAAGCGTCGGCGCTGCCGCGGAAGTCGCGGCGACATTGACCAGCGACTATTACACCAAGGTCGATACGGACGGCGCCATCGCAGCCAAGGTGGATGAACTCAATTCCGCCCTTCGCAACCCGAATGGGCAGATCAAGGCTGGCATTCTGACGAACTACTACACCACAGCGGCCACGGATGAGGCCATTTCCACCAGGATCGAGACCTTCGAGGCGGAATACTTCACCCCGGAAACCGGGCAGGTGAAAGCCGCGGCCCTTTCGGCCTACATGACATCGGCCAGCACGAATGATGCTATTTCGGCCTCCGCAAACGCGCTCACGGCCTCGATCGACAACGTGGCCGACACGATTCAGGGCTTCCAACGCACCCTCGACACGCTGGCGACATTGACCGCCGGTGAAGCCGTCACCCTTTCCCTTGGTGGGTCGGCACTTGGGCAGGTCGGCACGATCATCGTTGCGGAAGGAAGTGCCCCTCGCGTTCTGACAGGCTACACGAATGGCGCTTATGTGCAGATCCCCATGGCGCGCGCCGTGCTGTTCGCCGGGCAACGCATCAAGGTCGGCGTCCTGGCGAAGCGACCATCGAGCAATCCCGCGACCCGCTTTGGCGTCTGCTATTCCACCAATGACAACGGGAACTCCGGGTATGTGGCGTCTAACCAGAACCTGACGACTGCCTGGGCATGGCATGTCTTCCACCTGACAATCCCGCCTTCCATCAGCGGTGGGCCGGGGTATCTCGGGATCTTCGGAGACCACGACAAGGCTGGCCGGGCTGTTCAGATTGCCCGAGTGTTCATCGAGATTGCATCGGTCGCAGGGGAACTGCCGGAAATCAGCAGCCTGTCCGGGCAGATCTCCGATGTTCGTGGTCTCGACATGTCAAAGCTGAACGGGACCGCGCTTGGCGTCCTGCTGACGCAGCTTGATGTGGACGCGGGGGGAAGCTCTGCGAAGATCACCAGCCAAGGCACCGCGATTGCCACCCTGCAAGACGGGGCGTCAGCCGGATATCTGATCAAGGCGCAGGCGGGAGGTGCCGTTTCGCTTCTCGATCTGATCGCAGCGGATGGCTCCAACGGCACAGCTTCGGTGGCCAAGCTGAAGGCAGACGACATCCTTCTGGATGGGTCCGTTGCCGCGAAGCAGTTGGTCATCACCGATTTTGATGGCAGCAGCATACCGAACGGGCGATTCCTCTATGGTGATCTCCGAGGATGGGAAGCGGTGCCGGCGACATTCTCCGTCGCGGCGCGCGAGGGGGCGAACGATCCGGCAGGCCAGTCGGCCCCGACTGCGCATTTCCTTCGGATCGGCAGCACGGGCTCCACCCGGACCGCCACCATGGCGACGGGCGTCGCGGCGCGCGAGGGCGACAGGTTCCATGCGCGGTTCAGCTATGCAATGCAGGGAGCCACACCAAGATCCGCCACCCTGCGCTTGCTGTTCAGTTGGTTCGGCCCGGACGGGGAGGCGCTTGGGCAAAACGTGATTGGTGTCGCCAACGCCTCGGCCACCTCTTGGGCGACCTTCGCGGAGGACATATCCGTCCCGGCAAATGCGGCCACGGTGGACATCGGGCTGCGCCGTGGCGGCGGAGGCAGCGGAAACGCATTTGTCACCAATATCGAGGTGGTTCGGCAGCGGGATGGTCGCACCTTTCTGACGCCAAACAGCATCACCACCAACCTGATCGACACCATCGACTTCAACGCCTCGGGCCTTGCCGTCTTTGGCGGAGAGTTGCGATCCGCCAATTACTCTGCCGGTCGATACGGCGATGGATGGAGGATCGACAGTTCCGGCAACGCTGAATTCGGCACACTGGCGCTGCGTGAGGGCGCTGTCAGCAATACCACCGCCAGTTTTGCACCGGACGATGTGCAGATCGTGGATGACTTCACCACGCTCATCTCCGTCACCACCGAGACGGACGGCAAACCTGTATCCACACTTCTGACAATGGGCATCAATGATGGGGCGTGCGACATTGAAGTGGTCAGGAACGGGATCGTCCAGCGAACCTTTCGCGCGTCATCGAATATCTGGCAGCTGACAACCGGCGCGACGGGGTACGTCACCGGCGGCAACAACGTGAACGTGGATGTCTACACGCAATACATGTACGAGGAGCAGATCGTGACATTCGGGCTCATCGTTCAGGCCGGCGCGGCGTCGATGATGACGATAGAGGTGCGGGCGAAGCGCGTTGCACCATATAGTCCGAGGGTCAAAAACGTGTTCATGCAGACGACAGAAATGAAGCGCTAGGCTGATCGCTACCTTTGGTAGGAAAACTGGTCTAGACTCGCAGCATTCCCGGCATAGCCGAACCTGAAACCGCCCGCCCCGCCAGTTTTGGCCGGGCGCGCATAGTCATGTCCGCAGGAGACAGAAGTGTCGAATTGGTATCGCACAGGAACGATTGCCGTGACCAACGGCAACACAACCGTCACCGGCACTGGAACGGCATGGATCGCCAACGCGGCTGTGTCCGATGCAATCCATCTACCCGATGGCCGCGTCTACGAAATTGTCGGGATCTCCAGCAATACTACCCTGACTCTGGACAAGGGGTATCTGGGCTCCAATGCCTCGGGGCAAACCTATGCGATCCAGCCGACGCGCGGTGTGGTCAGGGAAACCTATGACCTGTTGAACCAGGTTCGGGCGAACCTGTCTGGATATATGGCCGGCGCCTTGGCAGGGAAGTTTCCGGCAGGGACGAACGCACTGCCGGGTGTCAGCTTCGCTGGTGATGTAGACACCGGCCTGAACAACCCCGCCTCAAATCAACTCGGCTTTGTTGCCGGGGGCACGCGCAGGGCGCTGCTGAGCAACGCCGCATTCCAGGTCGATGTGCCGCTGACGGGCGCCGCCGTGACCCAATCTTCAACCGATGCCACAGCGGGGCGCGTCACCAAGGTTGGAGATTTCGGCTGGGGGTCGCTTGACAGCGCCCCGGTGAACATCGGTTCGTGGATACGCACAGATGCGCCAAGCGGGGTCTATGTCTTTGGACCAGGGACGGCGGATCAGACCGACATGCCTCCGGGCTTTGTCAGCGGTAACTACGGCAGCGTCGTGGTCGAGCGATTCAGCCCGACGTTCTTCACCCTGCGCGTTATGCGGGCGGCTATGGCCAACTCGGACGAGACTTGGATGCGCCGTTACGGGAATGGCGTCTGGAGCAGCTGGCACCAGGTGCGCAACACGGCAAACACCACTGTCGATGTCAACGGCTTTGTGAAATCAGCCTCGCCCATTGCGCGCGTCGGCGGCGGGGCCGACGCAGGCCAGGGCTTTGCGGCAGCGGGCGATGGCGCGGTCAACTCGGACGCCAGCGGTGTTGCCATCACCCGCAGCGAAACCGGAGTCTACCAGATCACCGGCAGCCTCGGCCTCGCGCAATCCGGCTGGCAGATCGAGGTGCCCCGTGATCACAACGGGAACCGGCTGTGCCATGTAACCACCGGCTGGGCGGATGGTGTGCTGACCATCACCGTCGCGGAGCCTGTCTGGGACAATGGCCTCTGGATCGCAGGCAATCCGATAGACGTGCCCGGCGGACGTTGGGTCGATGTCAGGCTGCATGAAGCAGAGGTGGCCTGATGCACTTTTCTCGCATGGATCAGACCCGGCTTCTTGAGACCGCCCTCCACCTCACCCACTCGACTGGCTGGCGCGCGGATGTGGTCGCATGGGGCATCTATGACGCGCCTGACGGCGATCTGCTCGGTGTTGCGGTGTTCCAGAACATGGACGTGAACGGTGCTGAGTTCCATTTCGGCCTCGCGCCCGGTCGTCGGCTGACACGCGGCATCATCGAAAGCCTGATCGCCATGGCAACGCATCCGCGAGGGATGAACCTGCCGCGACTGTTCGCTCATATCGCCGCGGACAACCGGGCTGCGCAAGCCGCTGCCCTGAAATGTGGTGCCAGCTTTGAATACCGCATCCGGGGTGGATTGAGGGGTGGCAGGGATGCTATCGTGATGGTGCTGGAACGAGGGGATGCGCTCCAGCGCACTGCCGATGATGCAACCGATCCCGCTGTGCGCGGGGTGTGAGGTAAGCCATGGGTGGAAGTGCGCCAGCTCAAGATCCGAATATGGGTATCGCGGCCAAGATGTCGGCTGAAACGGGCCGCGAAATGCTGGCCTGGATGCAGCAACAGGCCACGACCACCAATCGTTGGGCCGATGAGGACCGGACGCGCCAGCAGCGTGTCTTTGTTCCATTGCAAGATCAGTACATTGCGGAAGCCCAGACTTGGGACAGCCCGGCCCGACAGCAACAGGCCGCGCGGGAATCGGTGGCCGATGTCCAGCTTGCATCGTCGCAAGCGCAGGACCAGCAGCGCCGAGCCGCGATGGCCATGGGTGTGTCCCCGGATTCTGGCCGGTTCGCAGAAGCTTCGCGCACGCAGGGCAATGCGGTTGCGCTGGCATCGGCCGGCGCCGCCAATACCGCGCGCCGCAATGTCATGCAGGAGGCGGAAGCAAAGCGCGCCAATGCCATCAACATGGGGTCCGGGCTCGCCGTGAACCCGGCAACCTCGATGGGGCTGTCGAACGGCGCCTCACAGGCCGGGTTCTCCGGCGCCATGAGTGGGTATGGGCAGCAGGCCAATATCTTGAATCAGGACCATCAGAACCGAATGCAGGCATGGCAGGCCAATCAGCAGGGCATCGGCGGTGTTCTCGGCGCGCTGGGGACATTGGCGGGCGCATTCATCCCATCGTCGAAGGAAATCAAGCACGACAAGCAGGCATTCGACTCGCTCGGGGCGATCCGCAAGATGCCGGTGGAGAAATGGACCTATAACGAGGGTGCCGGAGACGGTGGAACCCATGTGGGCCCCTATGCCGAAGACTTCGCCGCTGCCACTGGCAAGGGCGATGGCACGGCCATTGACCCGATCACGATGATGGGCGTGACGATGGGCGCGGTTCGACAGCTTGATGCCAAGGTGGAGAAGCTGACCCAGACTCTTGGGGCCAAGCGCCGCCCGTCCGAGGCGAGGGCCGCAGCGTGAGCCTCGCAGGTCTCGGTGCCTTTGCCGAAGGATTTGCAAGCGCGCGGATAAAGCGAAAGGATCGGGCCGAACGGCTGGCCGACGCCGAACGCCAAGACCGGCTTATCACCGCCCTTGGCGCACGTCCCGACACCGAACTGCTCAGCGGCGGCGGCGGTATGGGCAACATGATGGGCAGTGCTGGCGCCGATACCCTTGGCGCCGCGCCGCGCACGCCAGTCAATGGCGATGGAACACTGCTTGGCCTGATCGACCAGACTGAAGGTGGCGGCAGCTTCTCCACCCTGTTTGGGCATTCGCAGAATGGCGGGCGATTCCATGGAATCGACGTGTCGAGGATGACACTGGCGCAGCTTGGAGATTTCGCGGACCCGAACGGCGAATATGGCCAATGGGTGAAAGGCAAGGTCGGGCGTGTTGCCACCCCCATGGGCCGGTATCAGATCGTCGGCACCACCCTGCGCAATGCGGCGACTGAGATGGGTCTGTCTGGCGATACCGTATTCAGCCCACAGACACAGACGGCAATCGCAGAGCATCTGGCCCGCAAGCGCTTGTCATCAGCCCGGAGCCCGGCTGCGAAACGCATTGCCATGCGCGCGGAATGGGAAGGGTTCAAACATGTGCCGGATTCGCACCTGGATCAGGCAATCGCACAGTTCGAGGCCGGCGGCGGATCGTTCGGCCCGCGGGCGCTAGGCGCAATCGGAGGCCAGCCGCAATGAGCACATATGGATTTTCGGCGTTTGTCGATGGGTTCTTCAAGGGCCGTGAGTACCGTGATGGCCGCGAGGATCGGAAGCACCAGATCGAGCGTCAAAAGCGCATGGATCAGATCCTCGAAAGCCGGGAAGGACGTGCTGCCGAGGCCCACGGCCTGGACATGCAAGGGCGCCGTGTGCGTCTCGATGCCGACAAGCTGACGCTGGACTCAGCGCGGCGACAGGCCGCCAATGAGGAAGAGTATCGCCGTATCATGCAGGAAGGCATGGCGGAGCCAGAGGCGCCCGCGTCCCTCGGTGCCCGCCCACCTGCGGCGAAATCCGGCACCCCGGAGGCCGGGGCTGCGGTCGCTGGCGTGGCTTCAAATCTCCCTATGGTTGGCGCACCGACGCGCGCGGCTGATGCGTTTGTTCGTGCCGTGCCCTTGGAAAGCCTTGGGGCGAAAAAGCAGACACAGGCTGGCGGTGCGGATGCCGACACGCTTGCCGGAGGTGCAGGTTCCGATGTGATGGGCGGGCAGATTGGCGCCGGTACCCTGCCTCCGGTACCGCCTTCGCAAACCGGACATGACCCCGTTTCTGGCCTGCCGCGCCTTCAGGACGGAACATTGGTCGCACCTGCGCCTTCCGCCGCAATCGCCGATGAGCTCCATCAGCAAGGCCCGGTCGGCGCCCGCTTCATTCCGCCGGATCGCCAGATTGATCCAGGCGTTCAGCCGATGCCGGAACAGAGGCCAAGCCTTGGTGCCCGTGTTAAGGCGGCCTTGAAGCCGGGCGCTGATGCCTGGGCCAAGGCCATGCAGCCGAACTATGATCATCAGTTCGGGCAAGATGGCGGGATGATGGGTGATGCTGCGGAGCTTGTCACTCGAGCGCCGCGTGTGGCTGGGGCTGTCGTCGGTGGCGTAAACGAGGCCGTGGACAAGGGGGTGATCGAGCCCATGCTGGGTGGCGCCGCCAATGCGGTAAATCGTGCAATCAACCCCTTGGTGCGCTACGCGACCGGAAAAGAAGTCCCGTTGGTCAAGGATGCTCCGTTCGGGCCGGGCAGTGTGATTGATCAGTTGGCCGGATCCTCGCCCCCTGCACCAGATGCACCCCTGGGTGCACGACCCGCGCCACCGGCCAGCCTACCCAATGACACGGCGACACCGGGCGCGCGCCTTGGTCCGACCGTCGAAGCAGCCAGGCAGAAGGAAGTTGCACAAGCGGCTCAGGCTGTAGGGCCAGCCGCCGCAATCGCAGTCGAGGAGGCGCAAAAGGCAGGCGGCGCCCCTCTCGGCGCGTCCGACCGCAAGCCGTTGTCGTCCCAGCAGCGAGACCGCGCGGCAACCTCTGCAATGGATCGGTACACAACCACTGTCGTACCCAAGCTGATCGAGGCGATGGTCAGGAACGGCGACATCGACCGCGCGGTGAAGTTTCAGGAGTTCATGCAGACCGCCGAGACCAAGCGCGCGATGAAGGATTATGTCCATATGGTCGTCGCCGCAGGCGAGCAGGACATGGAGACCTTTGGCAGACACTTCATCGCGGCCTACAATCGGCTGGGCTACTACAACGATGGAACGACCATCGTGCCTGAGCAATCGCGGTTTACCATGGATGAGGCCGGGGCAGTGAATGGCGCGGTCATCACCTTCCGCAACGAGGCTACGGGCGATACCTACGAACGTGTCTATGACGATCCGAACCAGCTATACATGGTTGGCTTGTCTGCCGCCGATCCCCTCAATGCCTTCACCGAGACGGCAGCCAGGATCAAATCCGCCAACGAGGCCGCGCTTGGAGCGAAAAAGGCAGCGCGTGATGATGCGAAGGCGGCTGAGAAGGATCGCGAAAAGCGCATCTTCGATGTGGCGAAGATGATTTTCGAGCAGGCAGGCAAGAATGTCCTTCCCGGACAGCAGTCCCCGATCACCTTCGATATTGCACTCGAAGAAGCCCGCCGCGCCTTCCCGAGCGCCGGGCAATCCGCAGCATCGGACCCACCCCCCTTGCTTCGAAAGAACTGACGCGCTTGTCGGCGGGGGCCATCATACGGTATCAGGAGGGGAACAGGCTGCCATAGGATGTGACAGCCATAGACCGAACCGTAAGGGGGCCGTTCTATGGCAGGAAACATCTTTGCTGGCGACTTGGTGCAACCACTGGGCGCCAAGCGCCAGAGTGCTGATGCAGATCCGAAAGTATCGCTGAACCGGATCGCTGCGAAGCATCGGATCCCTGCCAACGCCATTCTGGCTGTGTTGTCCACTGACAAGGATCGCAGCGAGGCGCGCGCAGAAGCCCTCGCTGCCGAGATGGCGGCACAGGTGAAAGCCGGGCGCGGGATCGAGGACGTGCTTCGTGAGCGGGGCGGCGACGATCTATTGGATGTGGCCTATCGCATCGCGGACGAGCTTGATCCACAGCCAAAGGCCGCGACCGCCAAAGATGGCCCATCGCTGGTCAAAGACCTTGGCGCCGGGGCGCTTGGTGCCGCAGTGCGCGGCGTTGGCGGGGCCATCGACTACGCCGGAAACCTGGCCGACCGTGCCCTGAATTCCGATCCTGCGCAGCGGATCATTCAAGCCGCGACTGGCCGACAGGAGCCTTTGGGGGCTGTCGCAACCCGCCTCACCGACCCCGCGAGCAAAGCCGTGAAGGGTGCTGGCGAGGGCATCCTGTCGGCGGTTTCGCCAGAGGCGCGGGCAGCCTCGGAAAAGACCTTGCCGACAGGTGACCCGCTTGATCCATCGACATGGAAGGCGCCGGAGGACTTCTCCTGGCGCGGTCTGGCACAGGTCAGCGCAGAGGGGCTTGGAAGCCTTGCCCCTGTCGTCGCCACGGCCATTGCTACTCGTGGCAGCAGCCTTGCCGCAGCCAGTGTCGGCGGGGCGATGGCGGGCGGAGAAGGCCGTGAAACCGCCGCGCAGGTCATTGACGATCTGTGGAAGGCCAAGGGCGAGGACGGCACGCCGGAACTAGCCCGGCAGTCTGATGTGTTCCGCGAATTGACCGCGCAGGGCATGGACCCGAATGCGGCCTATCAAGAGACCCGGCGCCGCGCCATGGACGCCGCAGGTGACATTCAGGCTATGATCGGCGGCGCCGGTGGCGCCATTACCGGCGGGCTTGTGGCCAAGGGTCTGCCGCAAAGCCTTGCCGGAAAGAGTCTTGCCGGGAACGTCGCCCGAGGTGTTGCCGTTGGCGCGACCGAGGAAGGCTTGCAAGAAGGTCTGGAAAGCACTGGCGCCCGGATCGGGATCAACCGAGGTGCCGGGACCAGCTTGAACCCGACCGAAGGCGCGATCGAGGCTGCCGCTGCGGGTGCTTTGGCCGGTGGACCCATGGGCGCGCTTGGCGCCCGCCGTCCGCAGCAGGAGCCTCAGCCGGAGCCGGAAGCCCCCACACCGATGCTGGCCCTTCCGGCACCGATGTTGGAGCTTCCATCGCCGGTTGATGGAGGAACGGTCTTCGCAGATGGCGCTTCCGCCCCTGATGGAACCCCACCAGCATCCCAGCCAGCAGGTTTCCGCCCGCAATCCGCATACCCCGGCGATGGCAGCGCCGGGGGGCAGACCGCCGCGCCCGATTCCCCTCCGGTGAGTTCTCCCTCCGGTGTGGGCGCGGCGGTCGACGAAATCCCTCCTGCCGGACCCATCGAGGCTGCGGCGCGCCTCGCACCTGATCTGACGCCCCAACCGGAGCCGGTTCCGGCACCACAGATGTTCCCTGACCAGAAGCCCGGCGGGGCCGTTCGTGTCTATGACGACGAGGCCGGGCTCGTCCGCGATGTGGTATTCCAGCGCGAAACACCGGACGGTAATGTAGTGATCCGCGTTGATGGCGTCGAAATCGACCTCGACCCGGTGGCATTCGATACTGCGCGCCGTCAGGCGGCTGACATGGACAAGGCCGCGGAACAGGCCACCAAGAGCAAGCCGAAGGATCAGGAACAGCCGACCGCGCAACAACCAGCCGCTGAATCGGAAGCCAAGCCCGCACCGGCGCAATCCACGCCCATGCCGTCGCCAACGCAGGAAACCCTGCCCGCCGCGCCGGAAACCGAGGCACTGTCCCAACAGGCATTGGGCAAGGTCAAGCCGCCCAAGGAAAAGAAGCCAAAGCAGCCTGTCACGCCTGATGAAGCGATCAGGCAGATGCGCCAGATGGAAGATCGTGCGCGCGAAGGCGGCTGGACTGGGCCGATGAAGCGCAAATACGACGCCTTGGGCAAAATCGCGGAGACGGCCCCGCAGTTTGACCAGGACACCGGGGAGATCACCGATCCCGGCACCGAGCCAGAGGCCGCGCCGACCCGCCCGCGCCCGACTGTCGAGCCGATCCGCACGCCACCGGAGCAGCGTGTCCAGCCCGATATGCTTGGCGGCAAGTCGGTCACGGAAGCCGACATGGCGGCAAAAGAGCGGCGGCGCCGGGAATGGGGGCGCGTTCTGGGCGTGGCCTCTGGCCGCAGCAGCGACGACACAACGCTTGAGGGGCGCGATGTTCTGATCCGCCCGAACAAGATTGTGATCCGGGCGACCCCCAATGGTCGCAGCGATCTGGACTATACAATCGACACCGATGGCATGGACCGCGACACCATCGCCGCACGGATGCGCGGTGCCTTGCAGGAACTGGACCGGGTGGCGCCTTTGCCCAAGCCTGCAACCGTCAAGCAATCCTTGACCGATGAGCAGGCCGGGCCGGGCGCAAGCTGGGTCATTCGCAACCGGGAGACCGGCGAAACCGTCATGGAGACATTCGACCGCAAAAAGGTCGATGCCCTGAACACCGCGAAATATGAGGCTGTGCCGGCGCGCGAGCATCTGGAAAGCCTGAATCGCAAGCCTACTACCGTTGCTGACAGCAAACCGGCCCAAGGTGATCCTCAAACGGCATTGCCGCCAACGAATGAGCCTCAAAAGCCGGTGCCCACCCGTGAACAGTTCGAGGCCGCAGCCGCCGAGACCAACCCTGACCCGACCCCGGCCCAGAAGGAGGCCGAGAACTACAAGACGGCGAAGATCGACTGGCAGGGGATGCGCCTTTCCATTGAAAACGCCAAGGGCAGCGAGCGCAAGGGCACCTCGCCCGACGGCACCGAATGGAAGGTGACGATGCCGGCCGAGTATGGCCGCATCCTGCGCACGACAGGCGCCGATGGCGACCATGTGGATTTTTACATGGGGCCGAACACTGCCAGCGAGTCCGTCTGGGTGGTGGATCAGATCGACCCGGACAGCGGCACGTTCGATGAACATAAAGTCATGCTGGGCTTCGACACCCCGGCAGATGCCAAGGCCACTTATCAGGCCGGGTTCAGCGACGGGCGCGGGGCCGCACGCATCGGCGGCATCCGCAAGATGGCGCTGCCCGAGTTCAAGGCATGGCTGGATTCTGGCGAGACCGACACGCCGGTGAGCGGAAAGGCAAAGGCAGGCGGGAAAATTTCCCCTCCCCCGGCTTCGTCCGAATCCATCTCCCCTGTCATCGAAAACATCCGCGAAAAGGCCGCAGTCCTGCGCGGGGTTCCGAAGGATCAGCCGCCGGCTGTTTCCGGTGTCAGCCTGAAATGGGACGACAAGGAAGGCGGCTTCATCTTTTCCCGCAAGCACGCTGACAAGGTGCGCGATGCAGTCATGCCGAAGCCTGCGCCGAAAGAGGGCACGCCCGGCGTCCTGATCCTCAACAGCTTGCAGACCGGCAAGACGCGCATTGTCGATACCGGGCCATCCCAGCCGCGCCGTCCAGGAGCCGCTGATGTGAAGGTCGAGAACGAAGGGGAGCACTCCGTGGCGTTCCGCCTCGGTGATGCTGCCATGATTGCCTTCCCCGACGCAGCTTCCAAGACATTGCAAGCTGACGTGACCGAGGTTCGCGAGGACATGCAGCGTCAGGGTGTCTCGACCGCACTGCATGACAAGGCCATCGAATATGCCGCAGAGCGCGGCTGGCGGTTCCTCTCTGGCTACGAACTGACCGAAGATGGCCGGGCGTTCTATGATGGGCTCAAGCGCAAGGGCTATGATGTTCGCCTTGTCGACCTTCCGAATGGCGAACGGGCATATGAGGTGCGCCGCCCCGAGGCCAAGCCGCTGGATGGCGAAATCATCACGCCGCAGGACGATGCTGATGTGCGTCAGGCTGGCGCCAAGGTTGCCGGTATCGACCTGCAAGCCGCGCCGACCCCGACCCGCGCCCCATGGTGGGACAATGCCGACAAGGCGATGCGGGATGCGATCCTGAAGGAAGCCGGGCCAAAGGCGGAACGCGAGTATCGGCAAGGCATGGCGTGGGATGGATTGTCGGATGACGGTAAGCGCGCGCTGACCGATGCCTTCGGGCGACTGTACCGCGCCGGGACGCTGGAAAACACCGGAACCATTGAAGCACCATCCTATCAGATTGCAGGACAGAAACCTGCGGTCGGTCTTGGCGATCTGCTGTCTGGCTACGAACGAACCAGAGACGCATTCGGGGAGCCGACAACCGATCAGGCCCGCGTGACCGATGATGGCTATGTGGTGAAGCGCCAGGTCAATCGCACCACGATCACGGACCCGAAAGGCCGCCAGATCTTCGCTGGCACCCACAATGTGGACGAGGCCAAGATCGAGTCCGTGATTGCTGATGCCCGCAAGCCTGAACAAGCAGCGCGCAGGGAAACGCCTGTGGGCAGCAAGGCCAGCGATGCACCTGTCCCAATCAGCCCGCAGCCCACCGGCCCGCGCCGCTTTGATTGGTGGTGGACCAACAACCGCGACCAGCGGCGCGAAGCCCTGAAAAATGCCGGGCTGGACACGACCGTCTCAACAGGACTGACCTCCGGCGAGGTGGCTGATCGCCTTACCGGCGAGCAGATGGAAACGTTGCGCACAGCGATCTTCGGGCCGGAATCGGCGGGGGCACAGAGGCGCAAGCCTGCAAGCGGCATCCTCTCTGCCCTGTCGGAGGACAAGCAGAAGCGTGCCGACGAACTGAAAGCACGCCTTGCAGCCAAAGCGCGCAATCAGACCAGCAGCGGGCTTGACCCGGAATACATCACCCTCGGGGCGGAACTGGTCGGGCTCTACATCGAGGCCGGAACCAAGCGGTTCGGACAGATGCTGCGTGATTTTGCGGAAAGCACCGGCCTGACCATGCGCGAAGCCCAGGCTCCGATGCGCGCCGCTTACAATCATGTCCGCGATACCATGGACCTCGACGGGCAAGACGTGTCGGACATGGACGATGCCAAGGCCGTCCTGGACGAGGTGCGCCGCGCGATGGCCGAGGCAGAAGCATCGCAAAGCAAGGTGCATTCTGAGCCGGAATCCCGTAATGTTGGCGTCGATGCCGAACCGGAGAACCGCCGCGATGATAACCGCAATAATGCAAGCGATGATCGACCGAGCCCCCAAGAAGGCGCGGGAGATCTCCAAGCGGGGACCGGACAAGCTGGAAGCCTACGTTCGGATGATCGTACAGCAGGCAGACCAGGAAATCGCGTTGCAGAACGTACCGGAGAACGATCCGGCCCGCGACGTGATGGTCAGAGAAGTGGCGATGGCTCTGGCCCTGGAAACGGCACTGGCGGGCGAGGACCAGTAAACCACGTCATCGAGCCCGGCGGGCTTGAACTGGCGCGCGGGGAAAAGACCCGCGCACGAGAGAGCATTGCGGCGATCCGCACCCTGCGCACCATCCAGCAAGAGGGTCGTCCGGCGACGGCTGAGGAACGCGCGACCCTCGCCAAATATGGCGGCGCCGGCACCTTGGCGGGCACCCTTCCGCGCAGCGATGGCACCATCCGTTTTCCCGATCTGGCCGCTGAAATCGAGACCATGACAACGCCCGAGGAGCGGGCAACCCTTTCGCGCACCTCTCAATACGCCTTCTATACCGCAGAGTCCGCGCTGCGGAGCATGTGGACACTTGCCCAGCAGCTTGGGTTCACCGGCGGGCGCGTCTATGAGCCAGGAATGGGGGTCGGCGGCTTTGCTGGCACTATGCCCGGAAGCCTGAACGCCACCTACACCGGGTTGGAGCTGGATCATATCACTGCCCAGATCGCGGCAGCCCTGTACCCCCGGCACAACATCAAGAACGGCGACTTCATCAAGGAGAAGCTGCCGCAAGGGTTCTACGATCTGGTTATCGGCAACCCTCCGTTTGCCGGAACACAGATCAAGGCCGATCCCGACTACCCGCAAGGGTTCTTCATCCACGACTATTTCTTTGCCAAATCGCTGGATGCCGTGCGCCCAGGCGGGGTTCTCATGTTCATCACGTCCGCAGGGACCATGAACAAGATGGACAGCAAGGCACGCGACTATCTGGCTGACAGGGCCGATCTGGTCGGTGCAATCCGGCTGCCCAATACAGCCTTCAAGGAAAATGGAACCGAAGTCACTACCGACATCATCGTGCTGCGCAAGCGCGTGGACAGTGAGGCCGAGGCCAATCCGGCATGGCGCCAGTCCGAGGTGATCGACCTTCCCGGCAGTGACGGCACCACTGGACAGGCGGCGGTGAACCGCTATTTCATCGAAAATCCCGATATGATCCTTGGCGAACAAGGGCTCTATGACACACTCACCGCCGGGGCGCGCGTTGGTGTGCGCCCGCGCCCGAACGCCGATCTGCGTGCCGACCTCAAATCGGTCCTGTCGCAGTTTCCCAGCAACATCATGTCGGCCCCACCGGAATCGGTGAAACTGGACGCGCTGGACGCCGATCACGCCGAGACCAAGCCTGGCTCATTCTACCTGAAGGATGGCGCCCTGTGGCTGTTCGACGGCAATACGGGCCGAAAGGTCGAGCCGCGCAGCCGCGAAAACACCAAGGGGATGCCGAAAGCCGCCATGGAGGCGGTGAAAGCCCTGATCCCGATCAAGAACGCACTGCGCGATGTGTACGCCGCCGATGTGGATGGGAAGGATGCGAGCGCCGCCCGCAAGGCGCTGAATGATTCCTACGATGCTTATGTGAAGGAGCGTGGCCCTATCGGCTTGCAGCATAGGCGCACGCAACGACCTAGCATCGTGGAGCAGGAGAGCGCGCGGCAACAGGCCGAGAACGATGCCCGCGCCGCTGGTGAACCCTTCGATATTGGCAGCTTCGATGCCGGTCCAATGATCGAGGCGGGCGCGTCCATGGCGGAAATCGCGCGGGCACGGCAGGAAGCACGACAGGCGCCCGGCTATCGTGAGGGCACATTCGCGCCAGAAGCCATGGACGACAAGATCATCGTGACGCGGCCGAATATCGACCCGTTCATGGATGACCCCGAGTCCTATCGCCTTCTGGCCATCGAGAAGTACGACGAGAAAACGGATACCGCGCAGAAAACCCGCGTGTTCACCGAGAATGCTGTGAGGGTTTCGTCGCGGCCCCAGATCAATAGCCCGGAGGATGCGCTTCTGCACCTGCTGGGCGAAACCGGGCGCGTCGATCCCGGCAGGATTGCTGCGCTGTCCAACAGCACATCGGAACGGGTGATCAGCGAACTGGAAGGCAAGATCTTCCAGAACCCGCGCACAAGGGAGTGGGAAACCCGCGCGAGATACCTGTCTGGCAACGTGGTGGTGAAACTGGAAGAAGCCGAGCGCGAGGCGCGGGCGAACCCAGAGTATCAGCCGAACGTCGATGCCTTGCGCGCAGTGCAGCCCGCGCCCGTCGCGGCGCAGGACATTTCCGTCCCGCTTGGCGCCCATTGGTTTCCTACCTCGATCTATCCGGACTTTGCCGAGGCTCTTGGCCTGGAGTTGCAGGTCGAATTCAAACCGCGTCTTGGCATCTGGCTGGTGAACGGCACCACCACCGGCGCGAAGGCCACCTCGGAGTTCGGCACCGAGGATCGCCCCTTTGGCGAGTTGATGGGGCTGGTCATGGCGAACAAGAAGGTCGAGGTGCGCCGAACTCGCCGCAATCAGGATGGAAGCACAGACTCCTGGGTCGATGAAGAAGCCACCCAGGCAGCAACCGACAAGGCCAATGAATTGCAGACCCGATTCCGCGACTGGTTCTGGTCTGATCCCGCCAGAACGGCGGAGATGGAAACCCTCTACAACCGGACCTTCAATGCGGAAGTGGCGCCGAAATACGATGGCGAATACCTGACCACGCCGGGCATCCATTCCGATTGGAGTTGGCGCCCGCACCAGACGGCAGTGATCGCCCGGATCCTGCAATCTGGCGATACCTACATGGCGCATACCGTAGGGGCCGGGAAAACCTCCGCCATGATCGGCGCTGGCATGGAGGCCAAGCGCCTCGGGCTGGCACGGAAGCCTTGGTACACTGTGCCGAACCACATGCTGATCCAGTTCGCCACCGAGTTCTATCAGCAATACCCATTGGCGAAGGTTCTGGTCGCGGACGAGAAGCGGTTTCATACCTCGCGCCGCAAGCAGTTCGTCGCGGATGCCGCGCTTGGTGACTACGATGCGGTCATCATCACCCATTCTGCGTTCCAGTTGATCCCGGCATCGGAGGCATCCAAGAAAGCTGCCGTCGAAGGCATGTTGCAGGATGTGCGCGATGTTCTGGAAGGGCTGAGCGGCGGCCAGTTTGGCGAGGATGCCGGGATGGAACGTTCCGTTCTTGGCGCCCTCCACAGCATGGCGGCCACGCTGGGAGTTGATGTAAAGGGCATCACCAGCGGGGAGACCAAGACCCGCAAGAAGATCGAGGCCCTTCTTGAGGCGGCTGAACAGCGGATCGCACGGCAAACTTCGGACAAGGGCAAGGACGCCGTGTTCGATTTCGATGAGACCGGCGCCGACATGTTGTTCGTGGACGAGGCGCACCTGTTCCGCAAACTATCCTTCGCCACCAGCCTTGGCAGCATCAAGGGGGTCGATCCGCAGGGCTCGCAACAGTCGATGGACCTGTTCATCAAGACCCGCTCGCTTGCACAACGCAATCCGGGGCGCAGTCTGGTACTGGCATCCGGCACGCCCATTACCAACACGATGGCGGAACTCTATTCGATCAGCCGGTACTTGCAGCCGCAGGCGCTGGATGATCGCAACATCTCGGCCTTCGATTCCTGGGCAGCCACCTTCGGCACCACGGAGAACGCCTTGGAGCAAGCCCCCGATGGGGGGTACAAGCTGGTCACGCGCTTCGCCAAGTTCGTGAACACCCCGGAACTGTCGCTCATGGTGCGGCAGGTCATGGATGTGGTGTCGTCGAAAGACCTTGAACAGTACGTGACCCGGCCTGCGCTGAAAGATGGCAAGCGCAACCTGATCGTGGTGGAGGCTTCGCCCGAGCTGAAGGCGTACCAGCAGCAGTTGGGCGCGCGGATGCGCATGATCGAAAATCGGAAGGGGCCGGTGAAGAAGGGTGACGACATCCTGTTGTCGGTCATCAACGATGGTCGCCTTGCAGCCATCGACATGCGCCTTGTCGACCCCAGCGCCGGCGAGAACAACTCCAAGCTGGAGCGGATGATCAACAACATCTACCGCCGCTGGAAAGAAGGCGCCGACGCCCCACTTTACGGGGTGAAGAAGGAAGGTGGCTACACCGACGAACCGTTGATGCGTGGCCCGACCACGCAAATGGTGTTCTCGACCCTTGGCGTGAACCCGTCGAAACACAACCCGTCCTTCTCGGTTCACCGCTTCATCAAGGCGCAACTGGTGGCCATGGGCGTGCCAGCCGACGAAATCATCCTGGCCGAGAATCTGACATCCGATGCGCGCAAGCAGCGGGCGTTCAATGACATGAACGAGGGCAAGAAACGGATCCTGATCGGTTCCAAGACCCTGTTCACGGGCGTCAATGCACAACGGCGCATCACGGCGATCCACAACCTTGATCCGTTGTGGTTCCCTGCCGACGACGAGCAGAGAAATGGTCGCGGCATCCGGCAGGGCAACATGAACCGGGAAATCGAAATCCTCGATTACTCGGCCAAGGGTACCTACGACGCGACCATGTGGCAAATGATGGCGCGCAAGGCCGGGTTCATCGAAGGGTTCTTCCGTGGCGATCCCAATGTGCGCGACATGGAGGATCTTGGCGAGGCCAGCCAGTATGAGCAAGCCAAAGCCATGTCCACCGCCGATCCTCGGGTGCTGGAACTGACCGAGTTGCGGGCGGAGCGCGACAAGTTGCAGCGCCGGGCCGGGGCAGCGGTGCGCGAACGCCAGCAGATGGAGGCGAAGGCGCGCGGACTGGGCCGCGCCATTGCAATGGACCGTGAGGAGTTGACCTTCTGGCAGCCGCAAGCCGCCAAGGTACAAGACCTGTCAGGCGATGCCTTCGAGGCGCGCATGGGCGGCAAGACCTATACCGAGCGCAAGGAGTTCGGCGCCGATCTGATCAGCGCCGCAGAGGACGCCTTGGCCGGGACGGGTTTCAGACATCAGGATAAGGTCGGAACCGTTTCCGGCTTTCCGCTGCACATCGAAGTGTCGCACGCGATGAATGCCGTGACCTACTATATCGCCCTGCCACGCGACAACGAGGTCATGGTTGGCTGGTCCGAGGATCCGGTTGGCATGGCCCGGAAGGTCGAAGGGGCATTGTCCAAGATCGAGGCCACGCCGCGCCGGATCGAGGCCGATATTGCCCGGCGCGAGCGCGAGCGCGCCGATGTGATGGAAGGTCTGGCAAAGCTGAAAGGGTTTGCAGACCAGGACAAGCTGAACGAACTGGCAGAAAAGGTCGATGCACTGGAAGGCGCCCTTCTGGCGGAGAACGCGCCTGACGAGGCCAAGGAATCCCGCTTTGATGATCAGGAACCTGCCGCGCGCCTGACCGGCGACGAACTCGGGCCGTGGGAGGACATGCTTGATCTGCAACGCAAGGCGCGTGCGTGGTATCGCGACAACCTGCAAGGCAGGAAGGTCACGAACACTTCCACGGGCTGGGAGGTGTCGTTCACGCGCGCCGCTGCGGGCAAGATCGGCGGGAAGCCGCTCGACTATCTGCTGCGGGCCGTGCCTGCGCTGGAACAGATCGTCGCAAGCGCGGAGAAAACCGGCGAGTCCGAGGACCGCTTCGGCCGCGCGCATGTCCGCAAGATTCACTATTTCCAGGCTCAGGTTTCTGTCGCCGGCCGCCAAGAGCCCATCCATATCGTCATCCGCGAGATGGACAACGGCAGGATGTTCTATGACCTGAACTTGGGCGGCAATATCGGCGCCCCGGCACAAGGCCAGATGGACGCGCGGGAGACCCGCGTGGAGCCAGAATTACAAATCGGCGCCGACACGCTGAACCTACAGCTTGCACCACCGAAAATCAACGCCGCCGCCGTGCCGGTGGATTCCCTGCGCGACATTGCGCGGATGGCCGAGGCCGAGGTTGCGGCGGCCGGTCTGGCTGGCAAGGTGACGCCACGTGTCGTGCGCGGGCTGCTGGGGGCGTCGGGCGTACCGATCCAGGGCCGTCAGCGCGGGGCCTTGATCGAGTTGAACCCGGCGGCGCGGGATGCGCGCGGAGTCATGCGGCATGAGATTGTCCATGCCTTGCGCGATCCCGACCTGTGGGGCCAGCCCTATGGCCTGTTCACCGCCGAGGAATGGCGGGCGCTGGTCCGGGCTGCACGGGTCGATGCCGATCTGATGGCGCGTGTCGAGCGGGCCTATGGCGACAAGGTCACTTCGGTGCAGATCGAAGAGGCGGTTGCCGAGATGTACCGTGAATGGGCGACTGCACGCGATGCGGCTGGGCCCTTGGCGCGGATCTTCAACAAGGTGCGGGGATTCCTGCAAGCCATTGCGTCCGGGCTGCGCGGTCAAGGCTTTGTGTCCCCTGCGTTGGTGATGGAGCGGATCGCGGGCGGCACAGTCGGCGGGCGCGGGCCGGATGGGCCGGGTGCCGGGCGGATGGATGACCGCGAAATGCGCGATGCCCTGATGCGCAGCGGAGCGAAGGCCAAGGGCCTGATTGGCAGTCACCACTGGAAGGAACCCGGTGCCTTCGTGTCCTCGATCCTGACCGACGCCATGGTCGGCAAGGGGCGCGATGGCGAATACAACCTGCTCTCGCTGGTACCGGGCCGCCCGCTGTTCATGGAGCTTGGCAAGCGATTGGTGTCGGCGCGGGCCTATCTGCGGACCAAGGAGGAAATGGATGCCTTGCGCAATGCCTGGCATGGCCGAGCGGATGCCGTGGCGCAGGAATGGCTGGATCTGCGGCGCAAAGACCCGAGGGCGAATGACGACATGATGGACCTCATGCACCGCGCCACGCTGGCCGGGGTCGATCCCTCCAAGCCTTTGCCCTCCGATCATGTCTGGCTGCAACGGGCGCGCGAGGAACTGTCCCGGCGCGGGGACAGTGCCGAGGCATGGGCACGCGCCACGCTGGAGGCCGCGGCCCGCAAAGCCGAGGCCCACATGGAGTTGAAGCGGGCCTATGATGCGCTGCCCGAGCCATTCAAGGCGATGTATGGCAAGGTGCTGGCCGAATACACCGCCATTGCGGACGACTTCGACAAGGCGGTGATGGAGAACCTGCAAAACGCAACGCGGATCGGGTTGAAGCGCGCCGAGCGCGCCTTCCACAAGGAAGCCCGGCGGATTCAGGATGAGGGTCTGACCGGGCAGGAAAAAACCGATGCGCTGGCAGAGGCACAGGCAAAGCTGGATGCGGTGAAGGCGCGCGGTGGATTTGCGGCGCGGGCACGCCTGACGGCCCTGCGCAAGATGTTCGAACAGAACCGGATGAAGGGGCCTTATGTGCCCTTGGCGCGCTTTGGTGACTACTTTGTCACCGTGCGCAACGAGCAAGGCGAGGTGATGTCCTTCTCCCGCTTCGAGCGCGAGAGCCAGCAGCAGGCGTTCGTTCGTGAACAGGAGGCACTGCATCCCGGTCGCGTCCAGCATGGTCTGGTCTCGAACAAGGGCGCGCTACGGTCACAGGTCGATCCCACCTTCGTTGCCGATGTGGAAAAGGTGCTGGCCGAGTCCGGGGCCAATTTCGAAGTGATGGATGCGGTCTGGCAGCGGTGGTTGGAAACCTTGCCGGATAGCTCGATCCGCACCTCGAAGGTCCATCGCAAGGGGCGTGCTGGCTATAACCGCGATGCCTATCGCGCCTTTGGCAAGCACATGTTCCATGGCGCGCACCAGCTTGCCCGTCTCAAATACGGCATCCTGCTGGAAGATCACATGGACGAGGCCGAGCTTGAGGCGCGCAAATCGGACAATCCGAACCGGATGGGGGCAGTTGTGCGGGAAATGCAACGCCGCCACGACTTCACCATGGAGCCCCTGACCAGTGCCTGGGCGGCTGGCCTGACCAACCTCGCCTTCATCTGGTATCTTGGCGCAACACCGGCGGCGGCGGTCGCCAACCTGACGCAAACGACCGTGGTGGGCATCCCGTTGATGGCGACACGGTTCAGGAAGGCGGGCGTCTCTGGCGTATCAGCGGAACTGGCGCGGGCATTGCGCGACTTTTCCAAGGGTCGCGGCGCCAACTGGCGCGAGACATGGAGCGCGGCCAATGCCGAAGGACTGGCACAAGACGAACGCGATGCGCTGAACGAGGCCTATCGCCGGGGCACCATCGACAAGACCCAGGCGCATGATCTTGCTGCCGTGGCCGAAACCGGCGTGGAATACAGTGCGGTGCGTGAGCGCGTCATGCGCAAGATCGGCTGGATGTTCCACCATGCCGAACGCCTGAACCGGGAGGTGACATTCCTTGCGGGCTACCGGCTGGCCAAAGCGGACGGGTTGAGCGGGCTGGCAGCGATCGATGCCGCAGCCGACATGACGTGGGAGGTGCATTTCGACTACCAGTCCAGCAGCCGTCCCCGCGCAATGCAAGGGGATCTGGCGCGCATCGTGACCAGCATGAAGAACTTCGTGGTCAACATGCTGTGGCGGCTGTTCCGCGATACCCATCAATCACTGCACGGGGCCAGCAAGCAGGAACGCGCAGAAGCCCGGTCGCAGTTGATCGGCATCACCCTATCCATGATGGCCCATGCCGGTATTCGCGGCACATGGGGCTATGGCCTGCTGATGATGCTTCTTGGCGCCTTCTTCCCCGGTGGGGGCGACGATGCCGAGGAATGGTTGCAGGATGCCTTGCTGATGGAGGGCGACACCCCCGGCGTGGCGGCCTGGAACTATGCCATGGGCATGGCCATGAGCGGCGTACCTGGCCGGGTTCTGGGCGCCGATCTGACGGAGCGTGTCGGGATGCCAAACCTGTGGTTCCGCGGGGATGACCGCGATCTGGAGGGGCAGGATCTCTACGACGCCCATATGCGCGAACTGCTTGGGCCGGTCGCGGGCATTCCCCTGGGGTTCTATCGAGGGCTCGACTACATCGGAGATGGGGACTGGTGGCGCGGGATCGAGGCGGCAGTGCCCAAGGCCGTGCGCGACCTGATGAAGGCTGGCAGGTTCAGCACCGAGGGTGCAATCACTCGCAACGGCGATCCGCTGATCGAGGATGTCAGCCCGTATCAGGCGATCATGCAGGCCAGCGGCTTCACACCCGCGCAACTGGCCGAGCGGTATCGGATCAACAACCGGCTGAGGAATGTCGAGCGCCGCATCACCGATGAGCGCAAATCCTTGCACCGTGAGGCAGGCGATGCCCTTCGGTCGGGCCAGCCGATCCCGGAAGGCGTGATCGACGCAATCCGCGACTTCAACATGCGCTACCCCGAATATCCGATCACATCGGACACCCTGCGGCAGTCGATGCTGGGGCGCATCCGGGCCAGCGAGCGCAACGAGTTCGGCGTCTCGCTGAACCCGAAGCTGAACGACCGGATCAGGAGCGAAAGGGCACCGGCAATCTTCAACTAGCGGGCCGCATCCAGATTTGGTATGTGTGGGTCAATCGACGCATAGGACGTGCGCGGGACGTGCCTTCGGGCATGACACGCAGGAGTCCGAATGCCGTCGCATATTCCCCCCCGCGCAGATTGGGTCGATCCTCTGGACGATCTTCGTCTGCGGTTCCGCTATCAGGCCGAAGCCACGGATCGCTGGACCATCCTCGATGCAGAGGATGGGCCGCTGATCGGTGACTGCGATGATTTCGCACTGACAGCCGCATGGATCCTCAGCCAGCGGTCCTGGTGGAGATTGATCCTCAATATCGCCGTGCTGCGGATGGCGCTGTGGGTCGGCAGGACCGACCGTGGCACCGCCCATGCCGCGCTGTGGGTGCGTGGTCGGGGCTGGATTTGCAACATCCATCCCATGTTCGGCCCGCGACGCCTTCGGCGCCGACTGCCCTATGTGTTGCCGCTGTTTCTGGCCGGGGCAGTCGTAAAGGGGCTGCGCCGTGCCTGATCATCTCCTCCCCGTCCTGAACGACTTTCTGGTGCTGGGTGCCGGCGCCATCGCCTGGCTGAGCGGCGAGGCCGGCCGCATTGTCGTAGCTTCCGGGGCTGGCGGCCTCGTTCGCTGGCTGGCCTCGGAACGCAAGCGGATCCGCGAAGGCATCCTGTCCGTCTTCACCGGCATTCTGGTGGGCAGCTACCTCTGGCCGCTGGTTCTGGCGGCTATCGGGCTCTTGCCCGGCGTGTCGCCGGAGAGTGGCGACTCCCAGGCCATGGCCGGATTCATCGCAGGGATGATGGGGATCAGCGGCGCAAAGATCGTCATTGCCGTCATCGAGGCGCGGGGGCGCCAGCACACATCGGGAGGTGGGGATGGGCAAGACCGTGGAGCGTAAGCCATCCAGCCCGATCCAATGCGCCCTGCGCGAGGAAGCGCGGGCCTGGATTTTTGCCGGGGCTGTCATCGCAATCTATCTGGGGGTGAAACTGTGTCTGCCGTTCTGACGAAAGATGCCATCAAGGCCTTGCAGGGGCTCCTGACTGCTGCGGGGTTCGATCCCGGTCCGGTTGACGGCCTCTGGGGCAATCGTACCGCGTCGGCGGTGGCTGCCTGGGGGCGGGAGAACGGGCAATCTGCACCGGCGCCCCTGGCCGCGAAAACGGCCTCTGTCCTCTATCAAGGTGCAGCACGCTATCCCGTCGAGGAAATCGTGGTACATTGCGCGGCAACCTTGCCCGATTGGATGGCGGGCCGCCCCCTGTTGGAACAGGTTGCAGAGATCCGCCGCTGGCATGTTCAGGGCAATGGTTGGCGCGACATCGGCTATCACTGGATCATCGGGCGCGATGGTCTGATCCTGCCCGGTCGGCCCGAGACCCAGATCGGGGCGCATGTGGTCGAGCGCAATCAGGGCAGCATCGGCATCTGCCTGATCGGCGGACATGAAGCCGCCGCATCGGACAGCTTCGAACGTCACTTCACCCCTGAGCAGGCCGTGACGCTGCGCCAGCAGATCGCAGCCATTTCCGGCCGAACCCGGATCACGCGCGTCAGCGGGCACAATGAATATGCGGCGAAGGGCTGTCCCGGCTTCTTCGTCCCGGACTGGCTGGGACGGCCATGATGTTGCGGATGCTGCCCAACCCCTGGTTCATCCTGGCCGCGTTGGCCTGCCTCGTCAGCGCGTTCGGCACGGGCTGGCGCCTCGGGGCAGGCTCTGCGGAGGATCGCCATCTTGCCGCACTTGCAAGGGTGCAGGCCGAGGCCCTGGAGGCTGCCCATGCAGCGGCAGCGATCGAGGCAGACCGGCTGATGGCCGAGGCACAGGCGGCAGAGCTTGCACGACAACTGGAGGACATGGCCCATGCGGACCCTGCAACTGGCTGCGGCCTGCCTGCTGGTCGCGTCCTGCGGCTCAACCGCTACTGATGCCCCGCGGCACGCCCCGCCGCCCAGCCTGATCCTGCCCTGTGCCGTGCCGGTGGCACTGCCAGAGCGCAGCTTGACCGATCAGGAGGTGGAGGTGTTCTGGGGCCGCGACCGAGCAGCCTTGCGCGCCTGTGGCAGCCGTCAGGCCGGGCTGGCAGGGTGGGTGCAAGTCGGTAGCCACTAGATTGCTGCTGGCTCGCACCGGCGGCTGGATTCGGAGCCGTTCCTCTCATCCACATGCCTCTGGACTGCGCGTCGCCGCTTTCTCATGCGTGGTGAAATCTTGATCTTTACAAACTCACGAATGCGTGAACTCTTGTCTCTGCCAACTTGGAGTTGAACGTGAAGAAGATTGTAATCATTGCCGCATTGCTCGCATCAGCGTGCGCAAAATCACCGGATCAAATCGCAGCCGTAGATATTGGTTCCGGCATCTACCGGGGACAAAGCTGCGCCCAGCTCGCCCAGCAGCGACTGAAAATCAGCCACGATCTTACCAATCTGAGCGCTGAACAGAAGTCCGCGCAAAACGGCGATGCACTTGGCGTCTTCTTGCTTGGCCTGCCGCTTTCGAGCATGTCCGGCAACGACAAAGAGGCAGCAATCGCGGTTGCGAAAGGACACATTCAGGAAATTGACAGCGAGCGCCAGAGAAAGGGATGCCGCTGACCCCACTTGCCGAATCTCTCCTGCGGACACAAGTTGCCCGCAGGAGGTTCGATATGGCGAAGGAAGAAGAACTTATTCGACTGGAGCGCGAGCTCGTCGATACGCGGAACGCGGCCGTGGCAATGATCCTCGGGATGGCAGAGGGAATCGTCAGCAGCCCGGCAGGCCGCGAGGAACTGGCTTCAGGCTTCGAAGCCGCCGCGAAAGATGCAGATCAAGTGACAAAGCGGCTCGCAACCTTGGTCAGCCTAGCACTGCGGAATGGCGGGCGTTGCTAGCTGATAGCTGGTCCGGTCGGTCGTCCCACCCCCTCCAAGATCGGGCTTTCCAGAATCATCTGCGCGGTCGTAGCCTGTTGGCGCGAACTTCTGCGTCAGCCGATTTCAGGAAAGGGATCCCAACATGTCCATGTTTCCGGCGCGGGCCGCCTTCGTTGCGATTTTGCTCTCCGCGACCACCTCTGGTCAGGTGTCAGCCGACCACTGGCGCCAGACCGCCGACCCGCAGGTCGTTCAGGCGCTGAGCGAACTCGCCATGGTCTATGGCACCTACTGCCAGATGGGCAATCCACAGGCCTGCCAGGCCCATCAGGCCGTCCAGCAGGAAGGCCTGGCGATGCTGAATGCTGGCTACGACTGCCAGGTTCAGGGCAACCAGCAAGCCTGCGCCTACTACCAGAACGCCTATGGCCAGTTGGTCAACACCTACCAGCAGGTGCAGGGCATGGTGCAGCAACCCATGGCACCCGGCGTGAACCCGCTGGGTGCCACGCATGGCGAGCGTATGGGCGCGATTCAGCAATGGGGGCAGGACCGGATGCAGTGGGGACAGGACCGGATGCGCCAGATGGACGCCGATCACGAGCGTTTCATGCAAACGCTGCGCAACTGAAGGCCTTCGGGGCCCGACGCCGCCACGCCAAAGACACCACTTGCCAATCTACGACAGCAGATCATCCTGTTAAGCGAC
The DNA here is from genome assembly GCF_900156815.1 of Gemmobacter megaterium. Lineage (GTDB taxonomy): Bacteria > Pseudomonadota > Alphaproteobacteria > Rhodobacterales > Rhodobacteraceae > Wagnerdoeblera > Wagnerdoeblera megaterium. Next base: position 44,020 of record NZ_FTOT01000008.1, on the reverse strand, counting down.
GAAAGGGAAGCTGAACTTGGCAGGTTGGGCTCGGCCCAAAGCAGCCTTTCACCTTTGGGAGCAAATTCAGCGGTTTGGCCCCTCGGAACGGCTATTAGCCGCGACTGCTAGATCTCGCTGCAAGTGAACTCACAATCTGCGGACAAAGCCCTACTTCGCTGTGGTCGCACGGATGACCGGAATACGTCAGGAGTATGCGAGCGTATGGCCTTTAAAAATATGAGGTAGCTTCTGGTAGGGGGCAGAAACCCATTTGAGGCTGCCACTTAACTAGGATAGAGCCTTTCCCCACCTTTCCATTCGAAAGCCGAGTAGACCTCGAGTAGTGTGTTGCGCAGGACGTCGATAGTTTGCACTGACACGTCTACTGCACCGTAGTGGCCATCAGACATCGTCGTGCCAAATTTATTCCCATTCAAGGCCATATTTACGAGAGCAGTGCCTTCAATGCCGATTTTGGACTTATCGACCCTCTTCAGATTTATCTTCTTTCCATAGTGTTCACCCTTGGATCGGTCTTCGGAATGTTGAATTGAGTTGCGAATCCCTCGCAAATCAGGAAGAGAAACGCGGAAACTCCTGTGAATGTCTTTTATGCTATTTGGCGCGTCTAGATCCTTCGCTATGTCTTCAAGAAACTTGTCAAACAAATCCAATGCGTGAATGAACGCTTTCGCAAAGATAAACGGCGGCTTGCTCAGAAGGCTCTGAGGCAAAAATCCGCGCTGCCACATCTGGTGGCGAACCTTAGCATCCACAAGAAGTCTTCTTTTGTCGAACTCTTCTCCAAAATCCTCATTCGGCATTCCCGTTGGCATCATGCCGTCGGGAAATAATTCCGCTTCTACTTCGCGGGATATTTTTCTGCGAGCCTCAAACTCGCCCCTATCGCGCTCCATATTCTGCCTAGAAGCTTGAACTTGATCGAACATATTGAGCGTTACAATTGCCTCTAAGATTGCGCCCTCCAGACATTCTATTTGCCTGCTGATTCGCCATGCCGCATCTTTGTCTATGCCCTCAATCCATATTCCGGGTTTAGTCCACTCTAGTATTACCAAGTCAAAATCCTCAAAGTTTGCGGATTGCTTCTGAAGGCATGATGCAACCCAAATTCTACCGTACAACCTCTTGCTATTGCCGCAAACGGACTATTCTGCCCCCACGACATCATACCCTAAAATTGAGCTTAGGGCTTCACCCTCACTCCCTACAAGCGTAATCAGTAGGACTTAGGCACGACAAGCTAGCCTTAATGGCCTTTGCGGCATCGGTGTTCTCGTGACAGGGCCGTGAATGGCCGCTTATTCCTATCTGACAGGAGCCTCTCGCAGATGTGGCGAAAGCCCGGAAACCGCACTTTGTACTGGTCTGGGCCCATAGACATAGGCAGCCCGAAGCCTACTGTCGCACTGTCAAGATGCTTCTTCGTCACGCGCCCCAAAGCCCCCGTTCATCGGGCACGCAGCAGAACCCGGCCGACATGCTAGCGATGGAGATGGAGCTACTGCTAGCAGTTCCGGCAGAGGAGCCGTCAGGGCCAGAGTGCGACCGGCCATCAGAACTCTGTGATCCGCTGGCAAGGTGATTATGCGGGCATCGTAGAATATGCTGTTTTGTTGTTGCCACCTGGCGCTTAAGTCTTTTGATCTGCAATAGCCTCTCTTAACACAAGAGTACGTCGCCATATCCCAATTACCACACCGCAGAGCGCAGCGGATGAAATCCAGAATGCAAGACTAAAGAATAGAATATTTGCCCGCGCATTCCTCTGATCGAACGCGGAATTGTAATGCGCAACGCGTGCGGCGAGTTCAGGAATGCGACTCACATCTGAATTAACCCGCGATGGTGACTTGGAAATACCCCTAGGGTTAGCAATGGCTACTATTTCACGTTTCACTGCGGCACACTCGGGCTCGCGGCCACATCCTTCTTCCAAGAACAGATAAAGCTCAGCGCGTGAATAAAATAAGTCCTTGTCTTTGCCAGTCGCATCAATGAAGATTTGGTTAATCTGTCCTTGTGTCGCCATAACAAGCATTAAAACTGTTGCAGATGTGAGTATATAGGATATTAGGTCCAACTGCGCCAAATATATCTTACTTCTCCCTCTGCGCGCGGAGAGGCCAAGCAGGGCAAGGATCAAGACCGCCACATTCAAAATTACAACGATCAAATACATTATTTCTCCCAAATGACGTTACAGGACCTACTTTAGGTATGGTTGCTGATCAGCGTCAGGATTGATTGACGTTACCTCACCAGAGTACTTCGGGCTTTGCAAGTCCATATCGAGTTCCCTCCGGCAAGCACAGCGCGGTCCTGCCAGTTGGTATCTGCTTTTCAGTCGTGCGAGCGAAGACTGCGGTTCATTACGGTGTCGTTGAAAGTCCCTGATTGGCTCCTTTTGACGACTCTTCAAACTGTTCGGCCAGCGCGATCGGGCGTCTGCTTGTGATGTAGCCTATGATGCAGACTCGCCGCCCGCTTGCCGCCCTTCGGAACCTACGCCACCCTCCGCGCAGCACCAGGCGGACCCTGTGTGCCTTCCAGCCATACTGCCGGTTGGGGTGCTTGCATGGCAGCAAGATAGGAGATCCAAAATGGCCACGGCGCGACAACTCCCTCATCGCTTTGGTGCCTTGAAGGCCCCCTGTGCCCAGTAGACCTCAGTGCGAGGGTGGGTCTGGCCGCAGTTTTGGCATCGCATCCGGGCAAGCCCCTCTTCGGTGATCGACCCCATACCATGAAGCCACAGCGGGATATCGTCCAGCCACAACACCACACGCTTGCCGCAACCGCGACAAGCAACCCTAACCTTCCAGCTTCCACGCTCCAGTACCATAAAGAACGTATGCGGAACGTCCTGCGATTCTGGAAATCACATCCGCTGTGCTAGGGTGCATGAGGAATCGGGAGGGCAGATCATGTGCGGGCGCTATGTGGACCCGAACCTGCGCAACACAGAATTCGACATGTCGCAGATCAAGATCAACCCGATCCCGCGCCGGTTCAACGTCAAGCCGACGCAGGACGTCTATGTGCTGCTCAACGGGGAACTGGTCTGGGCGCGCTGGGGGCTGATCCCGGCATGGCACCGCGGCGAGATGAAGGACTGGAAGGCGGCCACGATCAACGCCCGGATCGAGGAGGCCGCCAACAAGCCGAGTTTTCGCGGCCCATGGCGGAATGGTCGGTGCCTGATCCCGGCAGGCGGGTATTATGAATGGACGGGCGACAAGACGCCCAAGCAGCCGCATTTGTTCCAGTCAGATGGCAACGAGGCCACCCTGTGGTTCGCCGGCCTGATCAGCCAGTGGCGCGACTTGCTGACCTGCACCATCATGACCCGTGCCGCGAATGACAGTGTTGAACCGATCCACGACAGGATGCCTGTGATCCTTGATACCAACGAGCGAGAGGCTTGGCTGGGTGGGGCGGACGATCTGTCGCTTGGCGCTGAGGCGCGGGTGCGGCATCATCCAGTGCGACGGTTCGGGATCGGGGACGAGGGGGAGGGGCTGCTGGAACCTGATCTTCATGGGTAGAGTTCGGCCTAGAAATGAAGTTCATCCACCCTGCAGTTGTGGCGCCGCAGCATCCTCTAGTCAGTCATTCACGCAATTTCCACGGAATCGCCCTTCGGAGCCCTGAGGTGACGGTCAAAAGTAACTCGGATGCGAAGGAAGCGGACCAGGTCTTAGGCAAAACTTGCGCTGGGTCGGGACGACAAGATGATAAGAACGTATGCGATGCCGTTGGGAACAACTATCAGCTAATCTTGCTGGCTAGTCGATGAAGTTTACACGCTCAAATGGCTGGCCGGACGCATTGAGGATGCGACAATAGTAAAGCGGGAGGCCCAGCTTCTCGAAGAAGTTCATCTCACAGTACAGGTGCGAATGGTTCTCCTCCTCCATGGTGTAAACTGCCGCGGCAGCCCGATGTCCCAATAGCTTTTGCCTCTTCCTAGAAAACATATCCTGATAGTAAATTTCATTGCCCCTCACTTGGTACAATTCAGTCGTCCCGAAAATGAACGCCTTTGCCGCAGACGCCTCTAGGCTATCTCGATCTGTTAACCAGAAGAATCCATAGGCAGTTTTCCATATGGTTCGCTCGAAGTCCCCATTGACTTTAAATGGAAGAGATTCCATGGTGACGCTGTGCGCCTTGTACCGCCTCAGGATCGCGTCTACCCTTCCATGAAATCTCTCTCTGTCGATCTGCGTCACTTCAAGCTGGCCGAGAGACCAGATTCTCCCCTCAGCATCTTTCTTGTTGTCCGTCCTGTAAATCGGAGCGACAATGACAATTGGCGCGTCCGATAGGGGTACCAGTACCTCCCTCTTTGGGCCATATTTACCGAAGAGGACATTCACGGCGACCGTTTTCGGATACTCCTTGGGGCGCCGAGTGGGCATTTTGTAAAATGCTCGAGCCAAGTGAAAGATGCGACGGCTCACACCGAGCTCTAGTAAGGAAGTGCATCGGCAACAAGCCGAGCACGACGCTGCCTCAACTACAAAACGACCGCCTAGGCTGGCGGCAATGAGGTGCTCCTTGGTGCGCGCATCCTCAACATTATCACAATAAATGCACGATGTAGCGTGCCCGAGAACGATGTCAGCCAATTTTGCTCCGCTCTGCTTAAGGTATCGGGCCTCTGGCTATTAACGTACTTCCAAGCGGTCATATGTTCAAGTTATGCACTCCAAATCAGGCGGCAGCCCCCCCTCTGAGAGCAATCCTTCTGCTCTTGCAGCAGAAGGCGTGGCCGAGAATATGTCCTGCCCCTCGTAATCCTCGCCCATAGAGCAGCTCAGCAGTTAAGGTACCGGATGGGGTTTTGGCTCTTCAGTTTGCTGGATTCCGGCAGCCGTTTAGCGCGCTCGCCTACATAGTGCTTCCAGTTCTCGGCCGGCGCTACAATGCCGTCAGATAGTCTATTACCCTCGAAACCTCTCTCCCATGCCACAATAACTTCAGATCGAATTGAAAACTATTCGGCTTCTGCGACAGCAGCACACAACTGGTGTATTGAATTTACAATTTTTGTAAGTTCGTCATCAATGATCATAGCCGACATTGAGATATCGTTGACATACTTGATGTCAACGCCTTGTGACAAAGTGAGATCGATGGCTTGATCAATGATAGCGTCAAGCTTCTCACCAACACCAATAATCTCAGGAGCGAAGTCACTACATTGCTTCAATTGCCAACTAGCCGCAGAAATGGAGGTGACGGAGATGAGGTAAATCGCGCCTATAGACAATATTTTCAAGTATTCCTCCTACGATCTCTGTCGATGCCAACCTTTTAGGGTACGTGAATTTATACTGAATTTAATCCGGACAGTCGGTACATGACGTCGCGAATTCGAAGTCGTCCCCCCACCTTTTGATCCTACGTCCATCGTCCATATCTCGCATATAATCATCATCACCATGCGGAGCGTAGTCAATAGGGCAGTGAAGGCCACAACGCCTCCCTACCCGCCTATCCGCAATCCTCACCGTTGATGGAGAGATGCATCCTCCTCCTGCGCTGCCGGGCGTTCTCCGCCTTCCAATCGTACTGCCGCGTCGGATCGGGGATGCCAGCCCTGCGCAGGATGGCGCGCAGCTTTTCGTTCTCGTGGCGAACAGCATAGACATGGCGTTCCAGCCCGCGGATCGTTTCACGTGCTGTATCCTCGTCCCATTCCCCGCAGGTACAGGCGGCGTCGGGATCATGCACCCGGTTCCAGCAGCCGGGAATGAGGATGGAGAACCCATCCTCCCCCATTGCCCAATAGCAACGATCCAGCATCGGACCGGGTTTCACTAGCCTGCTCATGGCACGACTCTCACCTTGATCGGCACAAGCGAGGGCGCGGCCTTGATCCTGACGGTTTGCACGTTTGAGAAGCATCCGTGCAGGGCAATTCCGTAGAATATGATCCAGGCCGCCTTTTCGATGTTGCCAGTCACTCCTCTACCTTCGGATCCTGCGTTGCGAGGATGGCGTTATAGCCTGATGGGGGCGTCGGCAACGCCATCCAGTGGGTGATTTCCTCAATGAATGGGGGCACGCTCCCCCCATCTTCATCAACACCCATCCCGAACCCGCCGGCTTCTCGCCAGACCACAGCGTAATCCCATATTTTCGGGTGGCCGGGGCCGTTGTCATTCATTCCGACAATCAGGAACTCCCCGTCATTCACCCCTGGCGCGCTCTCGATGGCGCGCCATCCCGGCATATCCGCCACCTCTCTGCACCCCTCGTTGCGCTCTGATCGTTCAGCGCGACGAAGGGCCTCGTCGCGTTCGGTCATCAAATATTGGATCAGATCAGCGGCATTCTGTCCGATCCCACAGGTGCATCGCGCGTCGCCGTTCGCATGGCACCCGATTGTGCGCAGTTCTTCCAGCAGCGCCGCGATGTCCTCGGGGGTGGGGTTGACGGGGTGGGTCATTCTTCGTCTCCATATTTGTCGGCACAGGTTTTCAGGGGGTCAGCCATTTTCGTCCCCCTGGATCACCGCCCCCACGAGTCGCCATCCGGCTCCGTTGATCCTGTTGCGCAACTTGAGCCATGCCGCGTGGTCTTTCGGATTGAACCGCGCACGAATGGCGTCGTGGATGCGGAGCCATTCTGCCGGGCTGAACTGTGGGCGGGCTCCGATGCACAGCGCGTAGCAGACACCCACGCTGGCAACCGTGCTGCTTGGATCGCGCAGATGCGCGTTCAGGATAGCCTCGGCCTGATGCATCATTCGCCTATCCCCGTAGCAGGATGCCTCGGACGATCACGCAACGCGGCGATCACCTGCTCGGTCTGTGCGTCATTCAGGCCCATGCATTCGCAGGGTGCCAGCCGGAGGCCTGGTACTGGAAAGGTCAGATCGTCATATAGTATTCGCCGGGCTTTGCCGCAGAATCGACAGGGTATTTGGCGGCCAATATTTGATTCGCAATTTGATACACATTCTGATACGCTATTTCGGTCTAAGTAATTGATTTTATTATTGTTGATTGCGTCATTGGCGGACTCACTGTCCGCCACTTGCCCTCGCGAAAGCGTTCTCCCGATCCGGCTGCGGCCGGATTTTCTCGTTGTTTTCGAGGGTTATGCGGGAGAGGCTGTTAACCGGTCCGTGTGCCGCGAGGGACGAAAGCGGTCTCTAAGGGCCGATATTCTCCGGAGCTGATGACTGCGCCGCTTTGGTGAATTTATCAGAAGCCATTGAAATAGCGTCAGTTAATCTCCTGCCTTCTGAACACTTCGATTTCAGGGTCGCGCTTCGAAAAGGAACTGAAATCGAACATTATCTAGGTCGGCGCAGCGCGAGTTGACCGTTCAGCCGCCGCGATCCCCACCGGTGGCGATGATCCCGCCATGCAGTATGTCGCTCTCACCGATCTCAATGGTGACAGGCGCCATGGGCAGCCAGGCTGCGAGAAGATCGGTTGTGGCGCTTATCTGTGTAGGCTTCCGCAGGGCGCACTCCCAAATCGTCGCTACGCGCCATCCGTCTTCCAGAAGTGTCGTACGCACGGCGCTGTCCCGAGCGATGTTTGCCTCGAACTTTGTCTGCCAGAACTCCGGCCGGGTCGATGGGCTGGTCGTGTAGCGACAGCCCTCGTGGCGATGCCAGAAGCAGCCGTGTACGAAGACCACGGCGCGATGCTTCGGAAGAACGAGGTCCGGCCGCCCGTGAACCTTTCCGGAATGAAGCCGGAAGCGAAAGCCGCGCGCGTGCAATGCCCGCCTGAGAGCCAGCTCGGGCTTCGTGTTCTTTCCCCGTATTCCCGACATCATCCGGGAACGGGTTTGCTGGTCCACGATATCGGTCATATCCGTCCTGGTCTTCGTCCCTGAACCTGGTATACACCGGCTGAATGAAACTCGTCAGGAGCCTGATTTGCCTTCAACTTTCGGAATTGTCGATCTGTTTGCCGGTCCCGGCGGACTTGGCGAGGGCTTCGCTTCCCTCGTGGAGGACGGCCATGCGCCGTTCCGGATCGGCATTTCGGTCGAAAAGGAAGCATCCGCTCATCGGACCCTTACGCTACGGGCGTTCCTGCGCGACTATCGTGCGCGTCATGATGCATTGCCCAAGCAGTTCATCGATTTCCACGCAGGACTTACCTCCGAACCGGACTGGTCAGCCGTCGACACTGAGGCGTGGCGGCATGCCATCGACGAAGCCCGCGCGCTCGAGCTTGGCACTGAGCATGCGGCAAGCGCCATCGATGGTGCGATTGTAGAGCTGAAGGACAAATACGACGACACAATCCTGATCGGCGGCCCGCCCTGTCAGGCCTATTCCCTGGTGGGGCGCGCCCGCTCCAAGGGCAAGGTCGGCTATGTCCCCGAGGAGGATGCGCGGCATTACCTGTTTCGCGAGTACATCCGGGTGCTCGACAGGCTTCGCCCAGCCGCCTTCGTGATGGAGAACGTCAAGGGTATGCTGTCCTCGACGGTCGAGAGCCGCCTTGTCTTCGAGATGCTCATGGAGGACCTGTCCTCACTCGGCACTGGCCACGGCCATCAATACGAACTGCGCGCCGTCCGGATCCAGAATGGCAAGGCCAGCCTGCAAGAGGCGACACAGCCTGCGGACTTCATCGTGCGCGCCGAGGCATTCGGAGTTCCGCAGCGGCGCCATCGGGTGATCATTGTCGGGATCCGGTCCGACCTCGCGCGCAAGGCCGCTGATGCCGAGGTCGCCGTGTTGGGTATGGCGCGGACAGTCGGCGATGCAATTGGAACGTTGCCCGCCCTGCGCAGCGGCATCAGCCGCGGCCTCGATGACGTGGCTGCATGGCGAAGGGAGGTCACCGACGCCGCGAAGTTGCTCGCTGGCATCTGCAAGGGGAAGGACGACAGCGCGCTCCGTGAAGCGTTCCTTGGCGTTTCAAGGGGACTGAGTGACGAATCACCGAGCCTTCGGGTCGCGTCATGGTTGCAGGACGGCTATGGCACTTCGAACGATGAACTGCTGCGTTGGCTCGAGCGGCCGAACATGCGCGCGATTGCCCAGCACGAGACGCGTGGGCACATGGCTTCAGATCTCGGCCGCTACCTGTTCGCAGCCGTTTTCGGCACCGTCCGTGGCTACAGCCCGAAGGCTGCCGATTTTCCCTTGGCACTCAGTCCAGAACACCGCAACTGGCACAGCGGCGTCTTCAATGACCGTTTTCGGGTCCAGCTGGCCGACCAAGCTTCGACCACGGTCACGAGCCATATCTCCAAGGATGGCCACTACTTCATCCATCCCGATCCGATGCAGTGCCGCAGCCTGACTGTCCGCGAGGCAGCGAGGCTGCAGACCTTCCCAGATGATTATCTGTTTCTGGGAAATCGTACACAACAATATGTCCAGGTCGGAAACGCCGTGCCGCCGTTTCTAGCAATGCAGATTGCACAGCTGCTGCATCGCGTGCTGGCGGTCGGGCAGTCGATCGGAAGAGAACGTAAAGCCGAGCGCCGCCATGCCCCGTCGCAGGTACCTTGAGCTCTCGCTGATGTAGTTTGGTGGCCAATAGCGAGGCCGGTCCATCGCAGAAGACCTTGGGCCGGTAATGTAATAAAAACGCGGCACCGGTTTCACTACATCTCTTCTACAGGCATTCCTTCCTCCGCCATTCGCTTAACAAGAAGCTTGATCGAATTCTTGTCCGGCCGGGCCAGATTGAAATTACCTGACCCAAGCTTCTGAAGGGCTCGGTCGGCCTTCGGCGACAGGAATTTACGTTGTTCAGCAACTCGGCGAATGATCTCGGCCTTGGGAATGAGAGTGTGAAGGAGCACATCGAAGTCGATCTCGTGATCGATCATCGCGGTCGACTTCGCCTCCTTTTTCTCTCGGTGCACCTCATCTGCATCGAGCATCAGATGATCAGGCAGAACTGGCACGTTGAATTCTGCTGCCTTTATATTCTGCCAACACAGTTCAAACTTGCAGTATTCTCCTACGTTCCGGACGTTCGCGGGCGTCCGTCGTATGGCGGCCGCTATTTGTGGGGCAAGAGAGACGATCAGGTCTTGGAGCTCGTCCGGCACTGACTGTGTGTTCCAGACTTGCCCCCAGTTCAGATTTACCTTCCCCTGCTGGTCAATCTGTTCGGCGATCCAGGAAAGTGTATAGGCTACCGTCTGAGATTTGTATCCCCGGTCATCCTTGTACCAGTCAGAGCTGGCCACGTGTTTGTCTGTCCAGCGGAAAATCAGCGCCATTGCGCAGGCATTTCGATACCAGGTTTCGTTGAACTGGGTGGGAGCGGACTTCCAAGCTTTCGCAGTCTCGTCGGCAAACGCCACGAAGGCCTTCTGGGCACCCCGTGAGACGATGTAAGGCTTACGTTCAAAACTTAGTATGTATTTCGCAAGGTCCGTCTTCTCGATGAGCTTCTCCTTGGGGTACTCCAGCTGATATTTTTTCTTTCCTGCTGCTGATGCATATGCAGTGCCATCACGGTACTGGCCGCGGGCTCGTTCGTAAAACCACTTGTCGCCCGTCATCGCTCCGTTTTGCGGCGGTGCGGTGAGAGTGCGCGAGTAACGCTCCATTTGCAGATGGAAGGGATGGCTGGAGAAGAAGTCGGCCTCCGAGATCCGGTTCTGAGTGTTCGCGAACCGTGAAATCTTCGGCACGACCTGCTCAATTACAGCAGGGGAAACCACCGATAGCTTCATCTGCACGTGGACCCGCTCAAGCGACGACTTGCCAACATCCTTGGCGTACAGGATCGACGCTGTCGTCTGTCCGCCATTCACAATCTGGAGGTTGTGAATGGCCGCAATTCCCAACTGGCCGTCTTCGAGTGTCTCTAGGTCAACCGCCGATGCAGTCGCGGTGAGGCCGTTGTTGTAGGCGAAAAACATCTCCGGCGTCTTCTTGATGGTTTCCAGAATGCCCTTGTTCACCTTGGTCCTCGCCTGAAGATAAGTCCGGACATTCTGTTCGAGTAGTCGCGCTCCGTAGAGGCCGTAAACTTCCGCAAGCACTGATCCCGGAATTGCAAGAAGATAGGATTGATGCTCCTCGGCTTCCGTCGATGCCTTCAGGCAGGCGATAGGCCCACCAGCGATAGTTGAAACATCGACCTCGATAGGCTCAGGCCTGCTGAAACTTTTTTGGATGTCGAAGTAGCGAGTGGCGTCGAGCACGCTATAGACGACCGGCAGTCCGCCGACCTCTTCGCCCAGCTGCGGCGGCCTTTTGGTTGCTAGGCGCGCGTTGGAAAAAAGGATAATGCGAAGTCTCTTGATGAGGTCACGTGCCGAATAGATGGAATACGCTGCTGAAAACGCTGGACTCGTTTCCTCAAGGGAGTTGATGAATGCCGATGAACAGGCGTTTTCAAAGAAATTGGTAACCCTCTTAAGTGCTGAGGTTAGACGATCATTCTGGAGAGGTTCCAAGTCCGTCCCGTCCCGGTAATCGCAGACGGCAAGATAAAGCGTTCCACGATCGTCATCAAACCCATGGCCGTCTATCTGGTATGGTCGGCGTCCACCGTCCTGACGACTGTGGGCGTACTCCAGATCAATGGTGTCGCCATTGTCGGACGCAGCGGCGGCATAGAGTTCAAAAAATGCCTCCTGCTGGAAGACGCCCCGCGCCTCTGCCTCTAAAAGGATATCTTCTCTTAGCTCTTCGAATGCTTCTTGCAACTCGCTCATTGAATGATTCCCCCGAACACTTCATCATCGCTGACGGTAAAGGGAACACAGTCACTAACGCGGATACTGTACTTGACCATGTCGACACCGGGCCGTAGATCGCTGCGCTCAATACGCGGAAAAGTTCCGCACACCTCATAATAGGTGCGGTCCACTAATACCCAACTCTCCTCGTCATAGTCCTGCCGCTCCTCGTAGCCCGCCTCCAGAAGAGCAATATCGAGTAGTTCCGGGGCGCCCGAGCCAGCCTGAGCCATTGCGTCACGGATCTCTGACACCAGAAGGTTGAGGGTCCGAGCCGCCGGGTCGACGGAAGGCAGCGGCGCAATGCCCTGATTGCAGAGCAGGATCCGTCCCTGAACCGGATCAAGCTGGTCTTCGGAAGAAATTCGGATCCGGCGATCGGCAGTCACCACCTGCGTCTTCACCTCAAAAATGCTGCCGGCAACCACAAAATCCTGCTCATGACCGCCGGGGCCGTTCCAGCATCGGATGGCGGCATTCCAGCCAAGCCGGTCGCTGAGAACGTCTCGCAGAAACAGCAATTCGCCGACCAGGCCAATCCTCTCGGTTTTTGACAGCAGGCGGTCGGCCCTTCGGCGCAGCATCTCCTGCCAACGGTGAACTTCCTCGACGGCTTGCAGCAGCCCTTCTCTAGCCTGTGACGGAGTGAACTTGTCAGTCGCCAGCATGAGGCTTTTGCACATAAGGGCGAAATTCCGGAAGTCCGCAGCGTTGCTGAGGGTCAGGACAAATCTCGAACGCCCATCACCTGCAGGCTCGACTTCGCAGGTCATCGCTGACATCTTCGGCAGGTCGAGCGCGCCGGGCTCCGCACACTCTGCATCAAGTTGGAAGACAAAACGTCCGCGATAGTCACGGCCAATCCTGAAATCGAGCGGATGGCTGCTGTCGGCAAGTCGGACGTTGTAGGACCCCGGGTCATATGGCGGGATAATCGCTTCCCATTCATTCAGCATCCTGAGCCTCCATCATCGCTTGGGAATCATCGTCTTCTTCGGCGACATAAAGTTCGAGTTGCTGGCGATAGACAGCGTTCACCTGGTAGGTTCTCTCCTTCGCAGGTTTCCCGGTCTCAGGCATGCAGAAGGAAAGCGTGACGATGGGCGTGTCTAGCTTGAGCTCGTCGTCGCAATCGACCCGGTCGTCGCGCAGTTTTGCACCGAAAACATGCACGAGCATCATCGGCCGCTCGCGTACCGAGCACGCGGCACGTTCCTTCTTGTAAATCTCGGCTTGGTAGGCTGCTTCCGCCGCTACCTTCTGTGCGTCTGACAGGCCGATCTGCGCGTCCCCCGGGTCGGCGACGCGGTTCTTGCTGCCGTACACACGATAGGTACCCCGCTGGACCGTTCCTTGGTCGCGGGACCTCAGATTGATGTCCTGACCGGCGAACTGAACGGAGTCGCCCGACTGACGCATGGGAAGCACCACATCCCATTCAGCCAGTTCGTCAGTGACGCGGTCCTGAACATAGTCCTCAAAGAGGGATGTGTCGGAAATTACCGATAGATCGGGATGATCCACAAACCGGAATTCGCGAAGGAGTTTGAGCACGTCGCGGCCACTAGCAGACCAGCGAATGAAACCCTTGCCCTTCTCAGTAGGGTCTCCGAGCGCGGAGAGGAATTTGTCGGCTGCATTGCGCTGATTATTACCGATGACCGGATCATTGGGGAGTGCGAAGCCCTCGATGTGACGCGCGGAATAATCCTGTGCGATTTTGAGCTTCTCAGCCGTGCGCATCTTGTTTGCCGCGGTTACCCGGATGGCGAGCGGGCTTTGCCGGACTTTGAGACCGAAGTCGCGCGGAGTGCGGCGCGCGGCCTGCATGCGCTTGATCTCGCTCCTAAGTTCTTCAGTTGCCTCGTCGACAAATTCGTAATGATCGAAGGACATCTGAGGCAGATAGAGGCGACAATATTCCTCATAACCCGTGCGGTAGCCGAACCAGCGCGCCATCTGCATCAGCGTGTCGCTCGCAGTCGCATTGCGCAGGAGATAAGAAACCGTGAGGCCTTCGAGTGTCAGCCCGCGTGACAGCGCCAATCCGCCGATGGCGATGACATGAAGGCCGTCAAACTTGTGTAGTGAATAGTCGAGCTTGCCGCCCCGCATATTGACGGTGCGGACCTCTATGGACTGTACGCCCTCGTTGAGAACCCCAAGCAGCCCATGCCAGTCGAGCCCGCTATCATCAAACTCCTTGGTGAAGCTCGCTTCGAGATCGTCCATGACATCATCGCTGATCTCGTCGGGCGGCAGCGATGCGTGGACCGCGATCGCGTCCTTGATCTCGGCAAGGTATTCGTAAACCTGACCCAGAATCTGGTCCTGGATGGCATTGAATCGGCTGACGTTGATCATCATCGAGCAATGAGCTTTGCCCTTGCCTTGGAGTACCCTGATGGCCCGCGTGATGCAGAACACGCGGATCGCGTGGCGCAGACTGTCGGGGATGTCGGCAACAGTGTCACCGCTCTTGTGCTTGAGTGGCAGTAGCAGACGATAATCGTCAATGATGCGGACCATGCCTTCACGCAGGTCACCGCCTTCCCGGAAGATCCGGCGTGAGCCGGCATAGTTGGTGGGCGGATCGAGCGCCTTGATGAAATTGCCTGGAAAAAGGTCGTCCGTCTCCATCTCTTCCGTCGTTTCCGGGTCGATGAAAATGTTGGCGAACGGTGTAGCGGTATAGCCGACATACGACGAGCGCGGAAAACGTGACAGGATCTGCCTGATGACACCGTTGATAGCAGTAGTGCGCTTAGGATCACTGGCTGTATTTATGGACGCATTGTCGGCTTCGTCGTCGATTAACAGAAGCGGCAGGTCATAGCCGCCAGTCTCCCCCTGCTTCTCGATCCAGAGAGCGAGACGTTCAAGGATGCCTTTGTTCTTCTTGGTGATGAAGATCATCGGCTCCTGATGACCGGACAGGCCGAAATAGATGCCGTCCTTGCCACTCGAAAAATCGGCCACCCGGGTCGTGCCGTAGGAGGGGATCCGCCGCGTCGCTGCGTAATTCTGGATCGGCAACGATTGCTGGGCGACCGCGCCGAACATCGAGACCTTGCCAATGAAGGTTTCATCGAGCCGTTCCTGCGTCTGGGAACGCAGCGAATTGGTAATCCCGGCAAGCAGGATGATGACTCGGTAGCCTGCGTCCGCAGCTTTGCAGATCAGTGCCGAATAATTAGTGGTCTTGCCCGACTGGACATTGCCCATGACCATGCCGCGAACAGCGCCGTAATTCTCGTCTCTCGGGTTACCGCACTGGTCGAGAATCTCGTCTGTATCGGAGTCAAGCGTGGCAAGCACGTGCGACGGAAGAGTTCCCGTCTCAAGATAATATTTACGGAGCCGATTCCAGTAATAGAAGTCAATCTGCGGCCGCTTTGCCGCTAGCCAAGGCCGATGGTCCTTTGTAATGACTGCTCCGCGCTTCTGGGTTACCGTGAAGCTCGATTCTAGCTCGCGGATGATTGCATTGATTGCCGGCTCACCGAGGTGCTGGAAGGGGCCGCACCGGACGATTTTACTGATCGCACCTTCAGGTAGGCCGTTTCCTTGAGCAATGTCCTCACCATAGTCTCGGGTGATCATTGAACGAAAGTACGCAAGTTCGCTGTCAAACATTCAGTTCCACCCTTTTTCCTTAAGGTGTGTCAGCACGATATCGGCGTGATTGGACCACGGCTCGGTAGACGCGAGGATCTCGTGAAGTGTTTTCATATTGCCCCCCACATGCAAAAGTAGCGAAGGAAGAGCTGCATCGAGCTTTTCGATAAACGTGCTTCGATCCACTACGCTCTGATTCATCATTTCCGGGCGTGAAGAATAGTCTTCGCCAATGCTGACAACAGGGAAGCAGTCCTCGATGATGCCGAGCGCTGCAGCAAACGCCTTGGCTCTGTCTTTGTCATCTTCATCAAGCATTCCGGCGATCAGTGGATGCTCGCGATTGAGATAATATCGGACCTCGCCGTTCCTTACATATTTTGCCCAGACCGACGTCTTCCCAGCTTCATTCCGGACTCGACCGCCGCGGGATTGGAACACCTTTCCTGATTTTCTCTTGAGGCCGTCTACGATGTCCTTCAAACGGCTTTTCAGCCCGGACGGAAGCTGTGCGTCCGCCTTGTCTAAGGTGATCTTCCACATGGCATCGAGCGAGTTGGGGATGTTAATCGCGATCCGGACAAGTTGCGACAGTTCGCCGTGCTTCACCAGCCGAAACCATGTTCCATGTATGATTAGTCGGTGTTGTCTATATACATAGAACCCTTGATTGCGAACGAAGCCTTCCTCAGCGCCCAGCCGGTCGTGCTCGCCCGCAGTTATCTTCGAATAGTGCGGGAGGATGAAGGCCTGCACCTCGATGGGCTGACCATCGAGGGTAAGCGTTTCCTTTGGCTGGGCCTGCGTTGCGTCATGGTGGCGGAAGAAGGGGTCTGCCGGTTTTAGCGCGTCCCCATTAAAATTGACCTTGAGCTTCCGAAGACCTTCCTCGCCGCCCAGATAACGGTGGAAGATGAGAGACAGCTGCGCCTTTGCGTGTGCGACGATGTCGTTGAAGCCTTTGCCGCCGACCTGGCCGAACTCAGAAAGACGATCACACTTGCACCAGATAACCTCCGTCCCGTCGCGCTCAAGCAGCCGTTGATCGGCTAACGCCTTTATTTCCTCTGGCTCGAGGACTCCCATTTTCCAGTCGGCGAGATCATCAAGATCCCAAGATGCGCCAGACAGAACTCCATCGTGTCGGGTGACGACGGTCAGGAGCCGGCACTGCGAGAGCGATGCCGACTTCATGCCCCAGCCGAACCGGCCGAGGTCATCGCGAGCCCGTTCATCGTCGGGATTGGTGCTGGCGGGTCGCATAGCCCGATGTAGCTCGTTCGCCGACATTCCGGACCCATCATCCAGAATCCTGACCTCGGGCCCGTCATCCTTCCGGATGCATTTAATTTCGATACTACGTGCTTTTGCCTTTATGCTGTTGTCCAAGAGATCGGCAAGAGCACTCGACAAGTCGTAGTTCCCAAAGCTCCGCGCCGACGTCATCAGCGCAGAGGCGTCTGGTGGATTATTTTGATACTTCACACGGCCCCCAGTAACCCTGCCATCATGCTTACAGGGTGGCGGATAAGCCCATAATCATCAATCCCCTGCTGTTCATCCAGATGAGCACGTTGCTCAACTGGGTTGAGGCGGGCGAGAGCCTCGACCCTAGGCCACGGCCATGGGAGGCAGATGTGCCCGGCGGCTTCGCAAACCTTGACCGGCAGTCATTGCCGCTGCTGATGGGAGGCCATCAACCAACCCTTCAATTTGTAGTGGTGGACGGGTCTGCTTAGAGGTTCTCAGCGGAAATGACCGACCAGCAAGCTCCACTGCAAGGGAAACGGCTCCAGCACCCGCGCCAGCGTCATCTCTGGCCCCTGCGTGCCGTCGAGGATTGCCTCAACGGTATCCGGCGCAAGCAGCGTCAGCCGCAGGACGCGGGTTATGTAGGAGGGTGCGATCCCCTCTCGCTCGGCCAGTTCGGAAATGGTAGCGAACTCACCCGACTCGAGCATCCGCTTCCAGCGGAAGGCGCGGGCCAGCGCCTTGACCAGCGTGTTGTCCGCCTTGCGGTCTGGCCGGACGCGGTCGGGCAGGTGCATTTCCTTCCGCCCGCCGCGCTTCACGATGTGAAATGGGACATGGAGCGTCACCGTTTCGGGGATCAGAGTGCCGCGGGTCATGCGGCCGCTCCCATGTCTCCGGCCAGCATCTCGCGTGCGAGGCCGCCGAGCCCATCCACACGGAGCCGGACGTTCAACCCGTCCGTCCCGATCTCCACGCGCTCGACCAACAACTCCACGATGCGCGCCTGCTCGGCGGGGAACAGCTCGCCCCACAGCGGATCAAGCTGCTGCAGTGCCGTCCGGGCGTCGGCTTCGCTGATATCGTCGGCGTGGGCGCGCGCCGCCTTCCATGTCCCCGCCACGATTTCGGGCTGGCGGAACACGGCGCGGAGCTGATCGATGACGGCGGCCTCTATCTCCCCCGCTGGCACGCGGCCGATGGGGCAGGATCCAGCGCCATGCTTCAGCACTGTCTGGCTGACATAATAGCGGTAGAGCCGGTCGCCCTTGCGGGTATGCGTCGGCGAGAACGCAGCGCCATCGGGCCCGAACAGCAGCCCCTTCAGCAGCGCGGGCGTCTCAGCTCGGGTGCGCGCGGCACGCTTGCGCGGGCTCTCCTGCAGGATGGCGTGGACGCGGTCCCAAGTCTCGCGGTCGATGATCGCGTCGTGCTCGCCGGGATAGCTGTCGCCTTTGTGGACCGCCTCGCCGATGTAGGCGCGGTTGCTGAGCATCCGGTAGATGTATTTCTTGTCGATCCGGTTGCCGCGCGGCGTCCGGATCCCGCGTACGCCAACCTCCCGCGCCAGTTCCGTGCAGGACCCGATCTCGAGGAAGCGGCCGAAGATCCAGCGGACGTGCGCAGACTGGTCGTCTTCCACCACCAGCTTCCGGTTCTCGACGCGATAGCCGTAGGGCGGTACCCCGCCCATCCACATGCCCTTGCGCCGAGAGGCCGCGACCTTATCGCGGATGCGCTCGGCCGTGACCTCGCGCTCGAACTGGGCGAAGGACAGCAGGATGTTCAGCGTCAGCCGTCCCATGGAGGTCGTCGTGTTGAACGACTGCGTCACCGAGACGAACGTCACGCCGTTCCGGTCGAACACCTCGACCAGCTTGGCGAAGTCGGCGAGCGAGCGGCTGAGGCGGTCGATCTTGTAGACCACCACCACGTCGACCAACCCGTCCTCGATATCCTCCAGCAGCCGCTTCAGGCCGGGCCGCTCCAGCGTGCCGCCTGAGATGCCGCCGTCGTCATACTGATCGCGGACCAGCGCCCAGCCCTCGGAGCGCTGGCTGGCAATGTAGGCCTCGCAGGCCTCACGTTGGGCGTGGAGGCTGTTGAACTCCTGCTCCAGCCCTTCCTCGGAGGACTTCCGGGTGTAGACGGCACATCGCAGCTTGCGGACGACCTTCGATTTATCCGGCGGCTTCGTCATGTCCGCCCCCTGTGGTTCTTGAGCCCGAAGAAGGTCCAGCCGTTCCAGCGCGTGCCGGTGATGGCCCGTGCGATGGCGGACAGCGACTTGTACGGCCGACCCTGCCATTCGAAGCCGTCGGCGGTGACGGTCACGATCTGTTCGACGCCCTGCCATTCGCGCAGGAGGCGCGTGCCGGTGATGGGGCGGTCGCGATCGGCTCGGATGCCGCGCTTCTTCCTGTCGCCGCCGTCCAGTTCCTCGCCGAGCCGTTCGAGGCGCCGAATCGTCTCGGGCTTCAGGCCGCCGTAGGCAAGTTCCTGGATGCGATAGGCCAGCCGGGATTCAAGGTAGCGGCGATTGAAGGGCGGCGGTTCGCTGTCGAACAGATCGCGCCACTGTTGCTTCAGTTCCGGCGTCGGCGTGGTCTTCAGCGCGGCCAGGCGCGCGGGAATGGGATCATGCGTCGTCATGCGGGTCTCCGGTGATTTGCATGCCGACCAACGCTCTTTGCGGGCGGAAGGTGTAGCGAAGTTTCTCCCATGTCGTCAGAGAGTTCGCTTGACTTCCTCATGCGCAACCGGACCAGCCCGAGGGCCAGGATGCGGCACAACTCGGCCCGCCGCTCGGCGGAGGTCATCAGGAAGGGCGACAGGGGATTGGGGTGCTTCATGGCAGGGCATCCGGGGAGCATCTGCCAGGGAAAAGCCAAATCCGGTGAGGCAATGGGACAGGGGGCCGGAGAAAATCTCTGGCGAAACCGGGTGATGTCCCTACTCTCGTCGGAAATGACAGCGAGGTGGCTCATGGTTCGCGCGCCCACGAAGACCTGCCCCAGTCTTTCCCGGCTATTCGATGATGCAGAGCCGAATCTGCTGTCCGGATTTCTCGCGGCTAGAGCTTTCGAGAGGTTGAACTGGCTTTCTGCCTACAAGTTCGATGTGGACAACCCGGACGGTCCGTCGCTTGCCAGGACCATGCTGCGGCAGGAAAAGAAGGACCGGCTGGGTCCGCTCGAAACTGAAGCCGCCCGGATCGTCACAATTGCGAGTGACCGCGGTGAGTATGTCCTCCAAGGTCTCGCCACAACCAGGCTCGAACCCGACCGCGCCAGGGAGCTTCTGAACCAGCGGGACAGGCTGGCGCGCAGCCTGTGGGCCTTTGCGAACGAACACGGGCTGTTCGAAGCGGCGGAGAACAGCCTGCACCTGCGGCTCTACCGGCGCTATGACAAGCACTACCAGACCTTCATGGCGGAGCCTTCGGTCGACGGAGGCCCGGACGCCGGCAGCGCATTGCTCGAAGAGCTTCTTGTCGACCTCAACAAGCGCCTCGATCGCGGCGACGGCTACAGCATCGACAAGTTCGACATCCCCGAGGACGGCGATGAACCGGCGGCAGAGATGTACCTGCTGTATCATCCCGATCCGCCCACGAGCGTCCGGGAGATCGACGACAACGGCAATAGGTCAAGTATCTATTTCCGGCCACCCGGAGAGGCGATGATCGTCTACACGCCATCAACCGGACGGGTACATGTCCGCGCTGGCAACCGAAAGTTCAGGCACACCATCGCCGAGCGATTCATCGAAACGGCCCTCGATCAGACCTATTCCAACCAGCCCGTCGACTTTCAGGCCTACGACATCTCGCGGTTCATGCAGGCCCTCGATCTGGAACTGCCGGAACTCGACGATGTGGTGATCACCCGTGCGCAAGTGATCCGCGCTGACATCAGCATCGGCAATCTCGCCAACCGCCTCTCGCTTTCCACCACTATCGATCAGGACATCTCCGAACTCATCCACAGCCAGCCGGGCCTCCCGAGGATTTTCGAGCGGGCGGTCGCGATCCGCTTCATCGAGATTGCGGTGCGGTATCGCCGCGCGGAGCGAGACGATGTGCAAACCCTCGACTTCACGCTTACCGATCGTAACACGAGCAGCCTTCTCAGTATTGACGACCCGTTCGAACGGGTTCTGGGGCATCGCCTGCTTCGACACTGGAATATCCTCCGTGAGGGTCGCGCGCCAGGCGATGCGGAGAGCATGGCGGTCATGCCTGCGTTGCTGGCCATCTGGGACATAGGGGCAGACAGGGTCACCGGCGAGTGGCTGGTTAAACGCGGCGTCGATCCCAGCCTTCTGATGGAAATCGGATTTCTTGTCCCTGCCGGTTGGGTAGGCGACGACCTGATCGACGATGAAGACGAGATAGGCCTGGTTGCAGCCGAGGTTGTTGTCCGGGTGGAAAAGGGAGATGAGGAAGCAGGAAATCATAAGGTGGCCGATCTTCAGGTCACCGAAGGACAGCTGGCCCCTGGCGGCACACCGGATCGCTACCGGGTCTATCGAGTGCGGGACGGCTGGGTCGCACAACATCTGAAGGCGCGTCTTGAACAGGCGCTGGATGTGCCCGCCATAGAGAAGCTGACTGACCAGCTTCTCTATCTTGGAACGCTCGCGGTCGATGGCGGCAATGTGCCGGTCTATCTCGCGCGAGGTCTCGACCGGGAGAAGGTCCGGTCGGACGTCGATACGCAGCTTCGGGCGCGCCACAACCTCGGCATCGGCCTGGTCCTTCAGGCTGGCGAAGCACCTGGGCCGTGTCTGGCAGCCAACGTCCTGACGCCGCTTGCCGATCAGATCGACAAGGGACAGTCCGAAATCGCCTTGGTCGCAGACAAGCTCCGGTCCGTGTTTCGGCGTCACCGGATATTGGCCCGTGGCGGACAAGCGGTCGGGCTCACCCGTTCCGGGGAGAATATGGCCACCCTCTTCGTACCTGGAAAAGCCACCATCGACATCAAGGGTGCAAACCGTATCGCCATCATTCAGCGGCTGGTGGATGCCCATAACAATGGCCCGACGCCGATGACGACGGGTGATCTTGTCAGAGGCATTGCCGAAGGCCAGTCCCTGCCGAACATCTTCAAGCAGCCGCTCTGGGACAAGCTGAAGGGTAACTTTTTGAGAAGTCTCGGCCAGAAAGGGCCCTGGGAGATCGCCGTGTAACGGCTGGCTCCGATCCGGCTCCGATTGGGGGGTCTGACAATCTCCGATTCGCTGATCCATCTGGATTGCTCCTGAAACCAAGGAGCACTCCGATGCCGATTCCCTTCCCCTCTCGCCCGCCCGCATCGTTGCGCCGGTCGGGCGCGACGCAGAAGACCCCGCCCGCCACCCCGTCCTCGACCTGGCGCTGCATCTGCTGCGGCGGCGTGCTTGGCGTGTTCCGTGAAGGCCGGATGCACGTGAGCTTCGCGCGGGGGCACGAGTATTTCACGGGCTTTCCGGTCCAGGCGAAGTGCCGCGGCTGCGGCACGCTGAATCATACGAGCGGGCCGGCGCGCTAGAGCGCGCCTTCCCCCGTCCCCTTCAACCCCGAGAGGCGCATGACGCCCTGATCTGGTCCCCGAGAGGCGCTGGACGCCCGGCCGAAAGGCTGGCGTCCGGTGTCCTTTTCCTGGCACGAGATCCGCGAGGATCTGATGCGATCCTCGTCCAGGCTTCAGTTCCAGCGCAGCTTTGAGGCCCTGCGGCAGGCGCATGCTGCGCTAGCCCCATTCCGCGATCCGGTGGCGCTGTTCGACGGGCTGCATCGCACAAGGGACGCATCCGACGACAAGAAGCTGATCCTCACAGCCCTCGTCGAGGCGGCGCAGTCCGATGGTCCGGTGTCGGATTGCGCGCTGACCGTGATGCTGCTGGCGCTCTGGCCGGGACTGGACGCGATCCGGCACCGATCGATCCGGCGCAGGATCGGCTCCGCCGAGGAGATCACCTCGGAGATCATGTCGCGTACGACCGAGGCGGTCCGCGGACTCGATCTCGGGCGCGTCACCTGGATCGCGGCCACGGTGCTGCTCAATGTCGAACGCGACATGATCCGCGCACATCGCAAGCGGGCAGAGCACACATTCCTCACCAGCATCACCGCTCCCGATGACCTGCCCGCCGATCGGGCCGGAGGCCAGCAGGCTGCGGAGGCGGCAGCCCTGGAGGATGAACTGCGGAAGCTGCTCGGCATCGATGCCCTGCTGGTGATCCGTGTGGCGATCGAGGGATACAGCCAGGCGGAGGTGGCCGCCGAATTCGGTCTCACCCACGAGGCAGCCCGCAAACGCTACCAGCGCGCGATGCGCAGGCTTCGGGCCGCCTTCGTGGAAATCCCCTGAGCCGATGTCCCATCCGGCCTGCGCGATTGGCTTTTCCCCTGTGAGCGCCCCTCGGCGCCCCACTCGGAACAGGGGAAGACATCGATGACCTGCATCATTGCCACCACGCCCGGCGAGTTCCGCCGCCTGCCGGGCTTCTACCGCCGCTGGGAACTGGCGGAAGTCTGCGCCTCCAATCGCAGCTACCGGATCGAGGATGCCGGTCATCACGCCGACGGCACGCCGCTGCTGGCGATCTATGCCGATGATGGCGAGGATGCGATCGGCATGCCGGCCCCTGATCCGGCCGTGAGACCGCCTCAGGCCTGGGCGGTGGCCGATGTCTGATCGCCGCCATTCCCCGCTTGCGGCCAGTCTCGCCCTCGCGGCACTGCCGCGGATGATCAGCGTCTTCGGCCCGTGCCGCCTCGGTCCGCGCGAGGTGGAGGTCGCAACAGCGACGCTCGATGACCTGGCCTTTGCCCTCGACCGCCGGGCGGTGCTGACGCCCGCCGAACGCGCGGCGCTGGAGGCGCTGTACTTCCTTGCCCGCGAGCAGGGTTGCCAGGGCGGTGCCGCGGCCTTGCCCCTGGTTCATCGCCGGGGGGCGGCCTGATGACGGTTCATCCCGGCGCGCATCCGCCACAGCCCTCCCTGCTGACGACACGCGAACTTGCGGCGCGGTGGCGCCTGGCACCGCGCACGCTGCAGCGTTGGAGGGAGGCTCGCTACGGCCCGGCCTGGGTGAGGCTCGGCGGGCTGGTGTTCTATCGCCTGAGTGATGTCGAGGCCTTCGAGGCCCGGCAGAGCTTCACGCCGGACTGACCCATGGCGCGGGATCGCCAGTCCGGACCCGCGCAAGACAACAGGGAAGACAGCCAGGCTGCCGGCGGCGGCCCCTTCGGCATGGCCGGTCAAGGCTATGGCGATCTGGCGGCCCGGCTTCTCGACAATGGCTTTGAACCGCTGCCGATCCTCGCAGGAACAAAACGCCCGGCTGTGGACGCCTGGACGACAGCCCGGATCGACGAAGCGCAGGTATCCCGCTGGATCGAGACGTTTCCCATGTCCGGGGTCGGATTGCGAACCGGACAGCTCGTCGGCATCGATATAGATGTCCTTGACCCCGACACCGCGCACCAGATGGGGCGGATCGTCGAGGGCAGGCTTGGCAGTTTGCCAATGCGCGTCGGACTCTGGCCGAAACGGCTCTATCTCGCGCGAACCGAAACGCCCTTTGCCAAACTGTCTGCACGCAAGCTCGAATTCCTTGGCCTCGGCCAGCAGTTCGTGGCCTTTGGCATCCACCCGGACACCGGGCAGCCGTATTACTGGCCAGCCGGCGACACGCCGCTCGATCTGCCGCTTGCCGACCTGCCACTCGTCGACGAGGCCATCTGCCGCGATCTCCTGTTCGAGCTTGCAGCGCTCCTCCCTCCGATCGGGGAGCAGCAACGTCGGGCACGGCGAGGTGGAAACGCGGGTCCTGCGACCGGCCCGGTCCGCGATGCCGATGGGATTGTCGTCGACGGGCGTGACGGCTGGTTGTCGACGATCGCCTATCACGCGGTTCACGACGCGATCGATGCCGATCAAACCCTGGCCCCCGACATCCTGGCCGAACGCGCCTGGCAGCGGTTCAGCGCAACCACCGATCTGTCCCGGGGCAAGAAGGACAGCTCGACGTCCTATGATCTCCATGATGCTCTGACGAAGGTCTGCGATAAGCTCGGCCTTGCAGCGGCTGGCCGTCTGCCGCCACGCGCATCTCCGGACGCGGAGCCCGTCGAGGTCGAGCCCGGCCTGCCCGTCGGCGACGCCCGGGAAAAGCTCGCGGAAGCGATCGCAGCATTCTGCCGTTCGGCCGAGGACTGGAGCGCCTCGGGGTGCGAGGAACCGGGTCCACGGACCGGCCTCCGCGCCAGCGTCGGCCTCGGAAAGTCGGCGGTCTCACGGCGGGAACTTCTTGCATTGCAGCAGCGGCTGAAGGAGGCCGGCCTTCCGCATTGCATCCTCGTCTTCGTGCCATCCCTGGCGCTGGCGGACGAGGCGGCGCTCGGCTGGGCGGGCGACAATCTGCGCGTTGCCGTCCATCGCGGCTACGAGGCGATGGTGCCCGGGCTTGGCCGGACCATGTGCCGGGATCTCGACATGGTGAGGCTGGCTATCGCGTCCGGGCTTCCTGCCTTCCCCAATGCCTGCATGCGGCGCGGCGGCGCCCGTTGTCACACCTTCGACGCCTGTGCCAAGCAGGAGAACCTGCGCGAGATCGAAGAGGCCGATGTGGTTCTGGCGGCCTATGACAGCCTCTTCACCGGATTGTCGGTGCCGGCGGTCAAGGCAGCGCTGATCGTGATCGACGAGGGCTGCTGGGAGCGAGCCGTCCGTCGGACCCGGATTGGCCTCGCGGAGATCACTGCGGCCGAGGCCGTCGACACGCCGAGACTGGACGATCCCGAGGAGGAGGAAGCCGCCTGGACCGAGCTCTTCCGCCTCCGGACGCTGGCGAGTGACGCTTTGCGGGCCAACGGGGCGGGCCCGCTGATGAGGCAGCACCTTGTCGACGCAGGTCTCACTGTCGCGGCATGCGCCACCGCCGCCGCGCTGGAAATCCGGCTGCGCGTTGATCCCGGCCTGCGCCCGGGCCTGCCGCAGGGGGCGCGCCGACGCGCGGCGGAACTCAGCTGGGACGCCAATCGGTCGGTCCGGCGCGAGGCCCTGTTCCATGCCCTGGAGGGCTGCCTGCAGGGGGCCGAAGACCAGGACGGTCGTGTCCGGGTCATGCCGCCTGATCCCGGGACCGGCGCCGCTTCCATCGAGGTGACCCGCCTGCAGGGGATCGATCAGGACCTCGCCCAACTGCCGATCCTGCATCTCGACGCCACGCTGCGACCTGGCCTTGCCGGGACGGTGCTGCCAGGACTTGATGTCATCGAGATCGCTGCGTCCATGCCGCAGATGCGGTTGACCGCGGTGCAGGGCAGCTTCGGCAAGTCATCCCTGGTGGAGGATCCGAAGGCCGCTCCGGACGAGGCGCGGCGGCGGCGGAACCGGCTCCGGGACTGCGTCGACCATGTCCGCTGGGAAGCGACCCGTGTTGCGCCGGGCAGGACACTGGTGGTCACCTACAAGCAGATCGAACCGGCCTTCGCCGGAATACCAGGTGTCGAGACGGGACACTTCAAGGCCATCGCCGGACTGGATGCCTACAAGGACGTGGCGCTGCTGATCGTCATCGGCCGGCCGCTGCCCGGAAACGAGGATCTTGGGCACATCACCAGCGCCTACCTCGGACATGTGCCCATGGGTGCCTACCATCGGGTCCGGCGGGGCCTCTTGATGCGGGACGGATCCCGGCGCCCGATCGTCGCGATCGAGCACGAGGACCCGCTCGCAGAACTCATGCGTTCGGCTGTTTGCGACGATGAAGTGATCCAGGCCATCGGCCGGGGTCGCGGGGTGAACCGGACAGCGGCGAATCCGCTCGAGGTCCAGGTTCTGGCAGACGTTGCCCTGCCGCTGGTCCACGATCGCGTGCTGGCCTGGGAAGCCGTGATGCCGGACATCATCCAGCGCATGCTGCTGGCGGGACTGGCGGTGGATAGCCCAGCCGATGCGGCGGTGCTGCATCCGGGGCTGTTCAGTGACGAGAAGCAGGCGCAGAAGGCGTTGGAGAGGGCAGGATTTAAGCGACAAATCCCTATAGATAATCCTTATAGGGAAATGTCGCTTAAATCGGCTGCCTACCGCCGTCCCGGCCGGGGCCGCTCCTGGCAGCGGGCCTGGTGGATCGAGGCGATTGCGTCCGACCCGCGACGGCTGCTCGAGGGCGCAGTCGGCCCCCTTGCGGAATGGAAGCCGGGTTGATCGGGCGCTTCGGTGCGACAGGGATGCGCGATGGCGATGGCTTCACTCCTGTCCGGCATCGTCTCC
Source organism: Gemmobacter megaterium (assembly GCF_900156815.1). Taxonomy (GTDB): domain Bacteria; phylum Pseudomonadota; class Alphaproteobacteria; order Rhodobacterales; family Rhodobacteraceae; genus Wagnerdoeblera; species Wagnerdoeblera megaterium. The sequence goes on along the minus strand of NZ_FTOT01000008.1, from coordinate 17,180 downwards.
ATCTGTCGTCAATCAGCATTTATTGTCATTATTACAATATCTTGCCCCATCTGATATCCTTGTCCTGAGCCCCTCTGGACATGCCGCTTGTTGCGGCCCGGGGGGATGGGAGGCGCAGATGGACGGCGGACGGACCCTTACGATCGACTACCGCCCGATTGGCGACCTGATCCCCTATGCGCGCAATGCCCGGACCCATTCGGAGGCGCAGGTGGCGCTGATCGCGGGATCGATCCGGGAATACGGTTTCACCAATCCGGTGCTGGTCGACGGGACGAACGGCATCATCGCCGGCCATGGCCGGGTGCTGGCGGCGCGCAAGCTGGGGCTGGGGGCGGTGCCGGTGATCGAGCTTGCCCATCTGAGCGAGGCGCAGAAGCGGGCCTATGTGCTGGCCGACAACAGGCTTGCGGAACAGGCGGGATGGGATCGCGACCTGCTGGCGCTGGAACTGGGCGATCTGCGCGAGATGGCGGTGGACCTGGGAAGCCTCGGCTTCGAGGCGAGGGAACTGGATGCGCTGCTGAACGCAGGGCAGCCGGATGCCCGGGAGGAGGATGTCCCGGAGGCGCCCGCGGTCGCGGTCTCCCGTCCGGGCGACCTGTGGTGCCTCGGACCGCATCGGCTGATCTGCGGTGATGCGACGGATGCGGGGACCGTGGCCCGCGTTCTCGCTGGCGTGGTGCCGCATCTGATGGTGACCGATCCGCCCTATGGGGTGGGTTATGATCCGGCCTGGCGCAATCGGGCGGGACTTTCGGAGACGCGGCGCACCGGCAAGGTGCTGAATGACGACCGGGCGGACTGGCGCGAGGCCTGGGAGCTGTTTCCGGGCGAGGTCGCCTATGTCTGGCACGGCGCCCTGCATGCCACCACGGTGGCCGAAAGCCTTGTCGTCACCGGCTTCGCGATCCGCAGCCAGATCGTCTGGGCCAAGGAGCGGCTGGTGCTCGGCCGGGGCGATTATCACTGGCAGCACGAGCCGTGCTGGTATGCGGTGCGGGCCAGGGGCAAGGGTCATTGGACCGGTGACCGCAGGCAGACCACGCTGTGGCAGATCGCGAGCCGGGACCAGGACGCGGCCACGGTCCATGGGACGCAGAAGCCGGTCGAGTGCATGCGTCGGCCGATGCTGAACAATGCCTCGCCCGGCCAGGCGGTCTATGAGCCCTTCTCCGGATCGGGGACCACGATCATCGCGGCGGAGACCTGCGGGCGGCATTGCCATGCGTTGGAACTGGATCCTCCTTACGTCGATGTCGCGGTGGCCCGCTGGCAGGCCTTCACCGGGCGCGAGGCGGTGCTGGAGGCGACGGGAGAGACCTTTGCGACCGTGAGCGCCGAGCGGGCTGCGGAGGGGGGCCCGTGACAGGACGTCCGCCAGTCACCGTGACCGACGCGCAGCGGGCCGAGGTGGAGACGCTCGCCGCCGTGCTGAACGCCGAGCAGATCGCGGACTTCCTCGGCATCGGCCGGACGACCTTCTTCGCCTTGATGAACCGGGATCCCGATCTTTCCGAACGCTATAAGCGGGGGAAGGCGCGTACGGTGGGTGCGGTGGCGCAGAGCCTGGTTACCAAGGCCCGGGCCGGCAATGTCACGGCGATGATCTTCTATCTGAAGACGCAAGGGGGCTGGCGCGAGACATTGGAAGTCGCCACGCCGGCCAGTTTGCCGGAGAGCACGCTCGACCTGACCCGGCTGAGCGACGAGACTTTGCGCGAGATGCTGGCCATCTGCGAGCGTGGCCAGGCAGCGGACACCATCGAACTGGAGAAGGACAGGGCAAATGACCACTGGTCAATCCCCTAGCGCTTCGGCCTTCGAAAGCCTCACGGGCACGGTGGTGGGCTTCCTGCTCTCCCTCTGGGCACAGCGGTTGCTGTTCCCGGCGCTCGGTCATGACCTTGTTCTGGCCGAGAATGCGATGGTGGCAACGGTGTTCACTGCCCTGTCGTTGCTGCGCGGCTATGGGCTGCGCCGGCTCTTCAATGCCTTGCAGGACCGGCTGCCATGAGCGGGCCGCCCCGTAAGCCGAGCGCCTGGCGCCGGGCCGAGGGCAACCGCGGCAAGCGGGCGTGGAACCATGCCGAACCGGCGCCGCCGCGGGATCTGCCGCGCTGCCCCTCCCATCTTGGTGCCGAGGCACGCAGGGAATGGCGCCGACTTGTCGGAGTGCTGCACGACATGGGGGTGATCACGGTGATCGACCGGGCGGTGCTGGCAGCCTATTGCCAGGCCTGGGGCCGCTGGGTGGAGGCGGAGGAGAAGCTGCGCGAGACCCCGCTCTTGATCCGCACGCCCTCGGGCTATGTGCAGCAATCGCCCTGGCTGTCGGTGGCCAACCGGCAGATGGAACTGATGGGCCGCTACATGGCCGAGATCGGGCTGACCCCGGCGGCACGGTCGCGCATTGTCGTGCAGGGCACGCCGCAAACTGCGGAGCCGCCAGTTATCATCCGCCGCATCATCATCTCCGCGGCTGGCGACGAGGACAGGATGCTTGATGAGGGCGATGATGCCAAAGGGGTGATCACCCTCAGCCCCGACGCCACCAGACTTTGACGCAAGCGGCCTCTCCGCCGGTGGGCACAGACGACGACGTTCGACCGCACAAGTCATGCTTCTGCCATTAGATCATTGAAATCGCTACACTTCATGGCGACCTATCCTGTACCCTTCTGCGCAACGAACGTTACGCAGGTCTGTACGGGGGAGCACGAATGGCGGCGGCAGGGCGGCTGGTGGCCTATGAGCGGGTGTCGACGGCGCGGCAGGGGCTGTCGGGGCTCGGCCTCGAGGCACAGCGCAAAGCGATCGGGGCATTCGCGGCGGCGCGAGGTGCGGAGGTGTTGGCGCGGTTCACCGAAGTAGAGAGTGGGCGCAGGGCCGACCGGCCGGAATTGTCGCGCGCCCTGCATCTGGCGAAGGTGACCGGCTCCACGCTGGTGATCGCCAGGCTGGACCGGCTCTCGCGCAACGCGGCCTTCCTGCTCGCCCTCAGGGACAGCGGGGTGAAGTTCCTGGCCTGCGACATGCCGCAGGCCAATGACCTGACGGTGGGCATCATGGCGCTGGTGGCGGAAGCCGAGCGCGAGGCGATCTCGCGGCGGACGAAGGAGGCCCTTGCCGCGGCCCGGTCCCGCGGGGTGCGGCTCGGCAATCCGAACGGCGCCGCCAGCCTGCGGCGGGCTGGCAAGGGCGGGGCCGCCCTGCGCGCCGCCGTCACCGCCAATGCCCAGGGCTTTGCCCGCGACCTTGCCCCCGTCATCGCAGACATCCGGGCCGGCGGCGCGACCTCGCTCCGGGCCATCGCCGCAGAACTCGCGGCCCGTGGCATCAGGACAAGGCGCGGCGGGAACTGGCAGGTGTCGAACGTCAAGGCCGTGCTGAAAAGGATCGCCGGGCTGGAAGGCGGATAGGGCGATGGTCACCCCGCTGAACGGGGCGTGCCTCCGCCGTTCAGCCGGCCATCAACAGGCCAAACAGGATCGCGCCGCCCACAACCAACTCCGCTCCGGGAAGGCTGGCGAGCGCTTCCCTGATCTCGGCTCTGGCGCGGGATGACCGCGGCAGGGAAGAATTGAACGTGTGAAAAGGCATGATGCGGATCATCCAACGGGCCAGAGAATATTCGCGCAAGGGGTGTCCAACCGGGAAGTCACAGACAGGTTGAACCGGAAACACATGTAACGTCGGGGCCATCCCCTTGCGCTTCCCAAGCTAAGCCTTGCCCCGACACCCGGCCAGTTGTCTTTATCGGCAGGTTTTTGATCCGCGCAGAAACAATCCACGATGCTGCATCTCGATTGTAGTCGGGCCTGGCGGCCGTTGACGCGTAGCGCGGAGGCTATTAATCTTCGGGATGCTGCGAAGACAGCCTCGGCTGTCTTGGATGAGCCATAAGGCCATTCTGATCTGGAACTTCTTGTTCCAGGTGTCGCGGTCCGGCACGCGAACCACGAAATCATCGGGTCTTGCGCGAGCAGTCAGCTTCCAGCCGGGGAACGTCCTGTCGGACGGCGCGCATTCGCTTCTCATGAAGTCGAATGAAAGGACCCGTGCCATGGACGCGCTGAAGAATATCCGTAGGCAGAAGATGATCGAACAAGGAGGCTGCTGCTATTACTGTGGTCTGGCGATGTGGGAGAATGCCCTGAAGCCCGCCGTGCAGGCCCGAGGCAGATCGGCGGCATCTCTGAGGCTCCTGCAATGCACGGCCGAGCATTTGCATCCTCGTTCCGAGGGCGGTGCGGATACTGCCGACAACATCGTTGCCGCCTGCCGGTTCTGCAACAGCAGGCGTCACCGACGGAAACAGCCGCAGACGCCCGAAGCCTACCGCGCATATGTGCAACGGCGTATGGCAGCGGGCCGCTGGTTGGCGGCACAGATGGCGCCGTGAGGTTACGGCTGGCTGTCAGAACCTGACAGTCTCGAGGCCCGGCCTGGTCGGTCAGTTCCGGCCGCAGCATTGCTTGTATTTGCGCCCCGATCCGCAGGGGCAGGCATCGTTTCGGCCGGGCTTCGGGCCAGCCTTGAAAGGCTGGTCCGGAAGATTGGCGGGCACAGGGCGGGACAGTTCGGGTCGCGACTGGTGCAGGATGGTCGCCACGCAGTTCGGGATCAGATCGGGCGCTTCCAGATCAATCTGGTCAACCTCCTCCTCCGTGAACTTGCTGTCGCCTGTATAGATGTCCTGTAGAGCCATGATGAAGATCATAGCGCTGCGGGTCTCGTCATCTGCGCGATCGAGAAGCGCGTTCCAGGCATCCGGTCGCAATGCCATCGCCCGGGTGAACCCATCGACCCAAGGCTCCCAGAGGGTCTCGTCGCTGTTGATATCGACCTCATAGATGGGCTCGACCCACAGCGATGCCGTGATCCTGGCGGCAACATCGTTGTAATGCGCCATCACCGCCCCGATCGTTTCTTCGGCCGTTCCGAGATCGGCGAATCCAGCATTTCCGCTGACGCCCCAGACATGGGAGAGCCAATCCGAGGGTGGGATCATCTCGGGGCAGGCGAGAATGCCCGTCACGAAGCCGTCGAGTTCACTGACCGTCATCGGCTCGTTCTCGACGGCCAGCGCATGCAACAGGTCTGCAAGATGGTCGAGCCGTTCGTCTCCCGGATCCATGACACCCCCCTCTATGGTCGCAAGATCCTTAGCCGTGACGGGCTACGTCCACAATCCGGCGGCTGAGCGCCAGTCGCAATCTCGCAACAGAGGAAGGCCTGGCCCCTGATCGAGTACGCAATTGGGGTAGATGCAGGCGGAAGGGAAGGATCAAGAAAGGATGTCAGACGAACTGGTTGCCGACACCACGGTCACGCCTGTACCGGCACAGGTTCTGCCCTTCATCGCCGCACTCCGGCGAACGCTTGGAGCGCTTGACTGAACGTCTTGATACTCAAGAGAGAAATGATGTCCTCCACTTGCCTGTCTGCTCGTCAGATCGCGGCACTTTCTCAGCGCCGTCTTGTTCTATCCCCTGGGGGAGGATAGCGTCGTTCTATGACAAAGCCGCATGTCCACGCAACCCATCCCGCCCTCATCGCCCGGCTGAAGCGCGCCGATGGGCATCTTCGTGCCGTGATCGACATGATCGAGGCTGGAAAGCCGTGTCTGGAGATCGCGCAGCAGTTGCAGGCGGTCGAGAAAGCCGTGGTGAACGCCAAGCGCGCGCTGATCCATGACCACATGGATCATTGCCTCGATGTCGAGCACTCGACCGAGGATCGTGCCGAGTTGAAGGTCATCGCCCGATACCTGTGAGACCGCCCATGCTGGAAATCCTTGCCGACCGGACCTATCGCCATCTCTTCGCCGCGCAGGTCGTGGCGCTGCTGGGCACGGGACTGGCGACCGTCGCGCTGGGGCTTCTGGCCTACGATCTGGCTGGCGACAACGCGGCGATGGTGCTGGGCACGGTCTTCACCATCAAGATGGTGGCCTATGTGGGCATCGCACCAATCGCTGGCGCGTTCGCGAACCGGGTGAACCGGCGGGCGTTTCTGGTCGCACTGGATCTGGTGCGGGCGGGCGTTGCGCTCTGCCTGCCGTTCGTCACCGAGGTCTGGCAGGTCTATGTCCTGATCTTCCTGCTGCAATCGGCCTCCGCCGCCTTTACGCCGACCTTCCAGGCGACGATCCCGGACGTGCTGCCGGACGAGGCGCGCTACACGCGGGCGCTTTCGCTGTCGCGGCTGGCCTATGACCTCGAGAACATCGTCAGCCCGATGCTGGCCGGGCTGCTGCTGGCGGTGGTGAGCTACAATTCCCTCTTTCTTGGAACGGTGGTGGGGTTTGCGGCCTCCGCGGCGCTGGTCGTCTCGGTGCTTCTACCCAGCCCAAAACCCTCCGAGCCGCGCGGCATCTACGACCGCACGACGCGCGGCATCCGCATCTACCTCGCGACACCGCGCCTGCGCGGACTGCTGGCACTGAACCTCGCCGCCGCAGCGGCGGGGGCGATGGTGCTGGTCAACTCGGTGGTGCTGGTGCGCAGCACCCTGGGGCTGGACGCATCGGCGCTGGCCTGGACGCTGTTCGCCTTCGGTGCGGGCTCGATGCTGGCCGCGCTTGCGCTGCCGAAGCTGCTCGACCGCGCGCCAGACCGGCCGGTGATGGTTGCAGGCGCCGCGCTCATGGTGCTGACGCTTCTTGGCCTCGCCGTGGTGGTCGCCGTGCTCGGGCTCACCTGGCCTTTCCTCCTGACTGCGTGGCTGCTGGTGGGTTTGGGATACTCCGCGGTCCTGACCCCAAGCGGTCGCCTGCTGCGGCGGTCAGCGCACGCGGAGGATCGCCCTGCGCTCTTCGCCGCCCAGTTCGCGCTCAGCCATGCCTGCTGGCTGGTGACCTATCCCCTCTCGGGATGGCTTATGACGCAGTTCGGACCTGTCGTCGCATTGGGGCTGCTCGCGGCGCTGGCGGGCGTTGGCGCGCTGTCGGCCCTTCGCCTCTGGCCGCGGAAGGACCCCGAGATCCTTGAGCACAATCATGACAACCTTCCGCTCGACCACCCCCATCTCAAGGGTGCGCGGCGCCACGCGCATCCCTTCGTCGTGGACGACCAGCACCCCCGCTGGGCATCACAGCTCTGAAGGGCGCCCCTGCACCAGAGGCAGGTGAGCCGTAGCCCGCAATCCGCCCTCTGCGCGATTCGACAGGACCACGTCCCCGCCATGGGCGCGCAGGATGGCCCGCGCGATCGGCAGGCCTAGGCCGATCCCGCCGGTCTCACGCGAGCGCGACGTCTCGAGCCGGGTGAAGGGGTCAAAGACCTTCTCCAGCTCGTGCTCCGGGATGCCGGGACCCTCGTCCTCGATCAGCATCTCCGTGCGATCGCCAAGCTGCGTGACCGACACCCGCGCTCCGCTACCGAAGCGCTGCGCGTTCTCCATCAGATTGCGCAGGGCACGCCGGACCGCCGTGCGGCGGACTTCGGCCCGGACCGGTTCAGATGACATCACCGCGATCTGCGGACCCGTCTCGGACAGTTCGTCCGCGAGCTCGCCCACGAGCAGGGCAAGATCGCATGTCTCCATCGGCTGGTCGGTGGAGACGCCTCGCGCGTAGGCCAGCGTCGAGTCCACCATCTCCTGCATCTCGTCGAGCGTGGCGGCCATCCGTTCGCGCGTCTCGTCATCATCGACCATCTCCGCGCGGACCCGCAGCGCCGTGATGGGAGACCGCAGGTCGTGGCCGAGCGCGGCGAGCATCCGGGTGCGATCCGCGATCACGGCCGTAAGGCGCGCATGCATGCGCCCCAGTGCGTCGGAAAGGGCGCGCACCTCGCGCGGGCCGTGCCTCGGCATCTCCGGCGCAGGCACATCGAGGCCGAACCCGTCCGCGGCGTCGGCAAGCTGCCGGAGCGGACGGGTTATCCGACCAAGCCCGAACCAGAGCGCCGCCATCAGGAGTGCCAGCGACAGAAGCGTGGCGCCCATGAGCGCGGGCGGCGCCTGGATGTCCGGCCTCTGGAACCGGGCTTGGACGTTGAGCCAATCGCCCCCCACGAGCGGAATGGATATCCGGAACTCCACCGGCGCGACGCCAGCCGCGCGCATCCGCTCGTGTAGCCAGGCGAATGCGGCGGGCGGCTCTGCGGGCTGTCCATCATGCGGCGACACGGTGATTTCCGACGCGCGGATGTCGCTGCCGCCTTCGAGCGCCGGCAACTCCATGCGCCCTGTCTCGACTAAAGGCGCATCCCCCACGCTGAAGCGGACGAGGCGGGAGTTCACCGCTGCGAGGATGCTCTCCCGGCTCTCGGCCGGCGCCGTGTCGAGCGCACGGGCCACCGCCTCGGCGCGTTCGACCGTCTCGAACCGCTGCGCCGCCCGGATCGCCGCGCCGCGTTCGTCGGCGAAGAGCCAGATGCTGATCGCCTGTGCGGCGAGAAAGGCCCCGAGGATCAGCAGCGCCAATTGGCCGAGCAGGCTGCGGGGGGCGAGACGCATCACGTCACCTCGCGGACGTCGGCGGCGAGGCTGTAGCCGCCCGACCGGATCGTCGCGATGATCTGCGGATGCGCCGGGTCGTCCTCGATCTTGCGGCGCAGGCGGCTCACCTGATTGTCGATGGTCCGGTCGAACACATCCGCCGTGCGCCCGCTGGTGATGTCGAGCAGCTGGTCGCGCGATAGCACGAAGCGCGGCCGTTCAAGGAAGGCCGTCAGCAGCTTGAACTCCGCCGTGGTGAGCGAGACCTCGCGCCCGTCCTCGTGCGTCAGCGCGCGCGTGTCGGTGTCCAGCACCCATCCCGCGAAGGCGAGCTTGCGCCCGCCAAGCGTGCCCGCCAACGGCTCGGGCCGGTCGGAGCGGCGCAGGATCGCCTTCACTCGCGCCAGAAGCTCGCGAGGGTTGAAGGGCTTCACCAGGTAGTCGTCGGCGCCGACCTCGAGCCCCACGATCCGGTCGGTATCCTCGCCAAGCGCGCTCAGCATTAGTACCGGCGGGCCGCCTGCCGCAGCCAGCCGACGCGCCGCCGACAGCCCGTCTTCCCCCGGCATCATCACGTCGAGCACGACGAGATCGAAGCGGCCCGCGCGAAGCGCCGCGTCCATTTCGGGGACATCTTTGGCGGCGCTCGCGCGCAAGCCGTTCTTTTCAAGGTAGCGCGTCACCGCATCGCGGATTTCACGATGATCGTCGACGACAAGAATATGCGGTGCGCGGGCGGGATCGGTCATAAGTCCTTGATAGCGCGGGGCGACCCTGTTCGGGAGATTATTCTGTCCGGATCCGTCGCAACCGGCCGGATTTGCGACAGAGCGATACAATTCGGGGGTCGGACTGGCACTCTTCTGCGACAAGGGACCTCCATCTTCGCCTCATCGAAACGAGAAACCCGAAGAGGTGACCCATGAAACGCAAGACCATCCTGACCCTCGGCGCAGCCGCCACCGCCGCCGTGATCGGCGCCATCGCCATCCCCGCCATCGCCGGTGGCTGGGGTCCGCATGACGGTTGGGGCCCGCGACAGATGATGCAGATGATGCATGGCGACCAGGCCGGCTTCATGCAGGACGGCCGCGGCCCCGGCATGATGATGCAGCGCGGAGGACATGGACCGATGGGCATGACCGGCATGGTCGACAACCCGGTCTACCAGTCCTTCGACGCCGATGAGGACGGCACGGTGACCGCCGCCGAACTTGAGGCAGGCATCGCCGCGCTGCACACCGAGCACGATGCTGACGGGAATGGCGCGCTGTCCTCGGACGAGTTCGCAGCCCTCTTTGCTGAGGTCACCCGCGGCATGGCCGCGCGGCCCTTTACCATGCTCGATGCCAACGATGACGGCGAAATCAGCGCCGAGGAGATGGCGTTTCCGGCGCAGATGATGGCCCGCATGCAGCGCATGCACGGCGCCGATACCGAACAGCAATGACAAGAGCGTGCGGTCGGCGTCGCAACGGCGCCGGCCCGCTGCGCACGACGAGGGACCTGAGCCATGACCGCCACGACCACCGCTCCACAAGGATATTCCGCCACCCAGATCGCCCTGCACTGGGCCGTCGCCGTGCTCGTCGCCGGGCAGTACATCTTCAAGGACGCCATCTCCGGCGCTTGGGATGCGACCCGCGCGGGCGAGACCTATGCCTTCGACCCGCTGATCCTCGCCCATGTGGCGGGCGGCGCCTTGATCCTCGCCTTCGTCGTCTGGCGCCTCGTGCTGCGCCTGACCCGCGGTGTGCCTGCGACCCCCGAAAACGAGCCCGCGCCGCTGAAAACCCTGAGTCACATCGCGCACTGGGCCTTCTACGCGGTGCTCGCGGCGATGGCCGTTACCGGCTCGCTGGCCTGGTTCGCTGACGTGACACCCGCCGCACAGGCGCACAACGTGCTCAAGGTCGTGCTGCTGGCCCTGATCGTGCTGCACGTGCTCGCGGTGCCGTTCCACCGGCTCGTCCTGAAGAACAACGTGATGCGGCGGATGATCCGTCCCGCTGCCTGATCTGATCGCCCGATGCGGAGCCACCGGATCGGGCCACCCCACACCGGGAAAACTAGGGAACACACTCATGAAACGCCACCTGATTGCCACCGACACGTCGACCGATGACGCCCGCCCGGATGTCTTGGCAGAACTGCAGCTTGAATGGTTTCGAATGTCGACGGTAGGGACTTCGTGACGTCATGAGCCTTCTCCGAGCAAGGCCCGTTCAGCGTATCAAATCTTCAGTCCCCATGCTCCAGCCCGAGGGCGTCATTCCGATCAGGTGTCAGTTCCTCGTGGAAATCAACATCCTGGTGTTCTGACGGCTCTGATGTTGACGCTTGCCGCCCTCGCGGCCGACCCGGATCGCTTTCACCTGATCGACGTCCGCGACGCCGATGACTACGCGGCCGCCCAAGTGACGGGCGCCGTGCATATTCCGCTGGCTGCACTCGAAGCTCGGGTGGGTGAAATCCCTACCGACAGAACACCCAAGAAGATTCCGAGGCTGATCTGGCTCAAAGACTACGGGCTGCGCTGGGTGTATGATCCAAGTTTGAACAGAGGGAATTCGAACCATGCCTGAGACAAAAAATCAATCGCTGCCTATCGTCGATCTCGCGCGCAAGAATGACGAATTCCGCAAGGTCCTTTGGACCGGCGAGAAGACGCAGCTTGTGCTGATGGCCATCCCCGAAGGTGGGGAGATCGGCGGCGAGGTGCATGAGGGGCACGACCAATTGCTCTACTTTGTCGCCGGTAGCGGCCTTGCGAAGATCGGCGAGACCGAAAGCGAGGTCTCCGACGGCGACGTCAGCATTGTGCCGTCAGGAGTCTTCCACAATTTTTGCAACACCGGATCGGGTATGCTGAAGCTCTTCACCACCTATAGCCCGCCCGAGCATGAACCTGGCACCGAACATGCCACCAAGGCGGAGGCTGACGCGGATGACTGATCCAGCGTAGGACAGGCATGGCGCGAGCTCACCCTTAACAGGAACGAGCTGTTACTGCTGTCAGGCACCCCAGCATATCAAAAGAAGTGCTGGGGTGGAGAGCCGGCCTTAGAGCCATCTGTTTTCAAGTTCTCGTGGCGCTTCGGCTCCCAATAAAGGCCCGATCGAATGACACGCCCTGCCGAAACCGAATTGCCACTGCTTGTCGATGCACCGACCGAGGATCTTCCACGCAAAGGCAGTCGATTTCGTAAGCGTTACCTTCTGGTGCTGCTGATCCCGATCTTCATGTTCACTGGTGCGGTCATCGGTCTCTATTTCCAGCCGCCCGCCTTGCAAAAATTCTATGAACTGACGGGTCTGCAACCAGGCGGAGGGTCGGGCGCGCCGATTGCGTTGCCCCCCGGTGTCGAGCTGCCACGGGAAATGGCCGAAACCATGCTGCCCACCGATGTCGTGGGTCTGGCGCGCGTGATGCCGCGGGGCGATGTGGCCGTCGTGGCCGCACCTTACGGCGCGAGCGATGCGCGGGTCGCGGAGATCCTTGTCGCCGTCGGGGATCGTGTGGAGCGCGGAGCACCAATTGCGTATCTCGACAACCGGGCGGCGTTGGAAAGCGCCGTGTTCCTGGCGCAGGCCAATCTCGCGGTGCGACAGGCGACCCTTTTGCAGACCCGCAGCGCCGTGCAGGCCAGCAGGGACGAGGCGCAAGCCACCCTGGACCAGGCCCGTGGCACATACCGCGAAGCGCAATCGACCCTCGAGCGCACCGAGGAGCTGGTCGAGCGCGGCATTTCGACAAGCGTCACACTCGACGCGGCCCGCACCGCAGCCCAGGAGGCGGCACTTGCGATCACGCGCGCAGAAGCTACGCTTGCCCGGTTTTCATCCGCGGAGATCGACGACCAGCCCGATGTCGTGGTCGCGGCCCGCAATCTGGAGGCGGCTGAGGCCGAACTCGCGCGGGTGGAGCTCGATCTGGCCCGCGGCATCGTCGTCGCCCCGATCGCAGGAACGATCCTCGACATCCATGCCACTCCCGGACAGCGCCCCCCCTCCGAGGGCGTCATGGAGATGGGCGATATCAGCGAAATGACGGTCGAAGTTGAAATCTATCAGGACCGGATCGCCGCCGTTCAGCCGGGCCAACCGGTCGAGCTTGTTGCCGGCGCCATCGGGCGCACCCTGCACGGAACCGTCGAGACCATCGGCCTGACGGTCGGACGGCAAGGGCTGATGTCGGATGACGTTGCCGCGAATACCGATGCCCGGGTGATCAGGGTCGTGGTCGGGCTTGACGCAGAGTCATCGGAAATCGCCTCACGCTTCACCAATTTGGAAGTTATCGCCCGGATCGACACTGGCGCGGGTGGCAGGGGCGCGCAATGACCCGCTTTCTCGCGCGACTGTTGGGCCGATTGCCCATAGGCTGGCTGCAACTTGTCCACCAGCGCGGGCGCTTCGCCGCCGCGCTGTCAGGCGTGGCCTTTGCCAACGTTCTTGTCTTCGTCCAGCTTGGGCTCATGAGCTCGATGGGCGTCTCGACGCTGCGCCCCTATCAATTCTTCCAGGGTGACATCCTGATCTCCGCCGCCGACGCGAACACGCTGGTCGACGGCGGAAACGTCGCGCGGCAATGGATGCTCCAGGCCCTTGCCGACCCGGACGTCGTGGACGGCATGGGACTGTTCGTGGCGATGGTGCCCTGGGACCGGGGCGAGACCGACATAAGCCTGACGACCTTCGGCATCGACCCCTTCCGCGCCGATTTCCTTGCGCCCGAAATCGCAGCCGACATCGACGTGCTGCAGGTTCGGGACGCAGCAATATTGGACCGGCTTGCCCGTGGGCTCACGCAGGAGGAAGCGGCGGCGATCCGGTTGCAGACGCCGCTTTCCTTTGAGTCGCAAGGAAGGACCCTGACGGCCTACGACACCTTCGCAGGGGGTGGGGGCTTCGGTGGAGACGGATACCTGCTTGTATCCGATCAGACATTTCTGTCGCTGTTTCCGGCCCGCAGTTCCGGCGCCCCGGATCACATCCTCTTGCGCCTCCGGCCCGGAGCACAGCCCGACGCGGTGGCGGCGCGTCTGAAGGAGCTGATTGCCGACCCGACGCTGCGCATCCGCAGCTATGCAGATGCGATGGACGAGGAGGTGCGCTTTCAGCAGACCCAGCGGCCCACTGGCGTCATCTTCGGTTTCGGCGTGCTGATCGGCGTCCTCGTGGGGATCGTGATCGTCTTCCAGGTCCTTTCCGCCGATGTCGCCGATCATCTGCGGGAATACGCGACCTTCAAGGCCATGGGCTACGCACAGGGCTTCTTCCTTGGCGTCGTTGTCGAGGAGGCGGTCATCCTCGGCGTGCTCGGCTTCATCCCCGGCGTCATCGCCGGTTGGGGCATTCTGACGCTGATGGCCAAGGTGACGACCTTGCCGTTGTTCATCTCGTTCGGGATGGCGCTCACCGTCTTCATCGGTACCGTCGTGTTTTCGGCCTTGTCGGGGATGATCGCGACCCGGCGGCTGGCCGCGGCCGACCCTGCGGACCTGTTTTGAAGATGCCAGGCGAGGATTTCTCGATTCAAGCCAGCGCCCTGAACCACTGGTTCGGATCCGGCGAGGCGCGCAAACAGGCGTTATTCGATATCGATCTGCGGATAAGGCGCGGCAGTTTCATCGTGATGGTCGGCCCCTCAGGGTCGGGCAAAACCACGCTTCTGACCCTGCTGGGTTGCCTACGAGAAATCCAGGATGGGTCCGTTCTCCTGCTGGGTCAGGAACTGCGCGATGCGACGACCGCGCAAAACGTCCGGCTACGGCGTCGCCTCGGGTTCATCTTCCAAGCCCACAACCTCCACGAAAGCCTGACCGCGCACCAGAACGTGCTGATGGGCCTGCAGGTGAAGGGACACCTCGACCGGGAAGCGTCGGACAAGGCCGCCGCCCATGTCCTGACCCTTCTCGGGCTTTCTGACCGGCTGGACTACCTCCCCGCGAACCTGTCGGGCGGACAGAAGCAACGTGTGGCGATCGGCCGGGCCCTCGTCGGCAACCCCGATGTCGTTCTGGCGGACGAACCCACGGCAGCTCTTGACTGGGAAACGGCTGCCAAGGTCGTCGACCTCCTGAAGCAACTGGGGCGGGCGCGCGGCACAACGACCATGATGGTCACGCATGACAATCGCATCCTCGATCGCGCGGACCGCATCCTGACGCTGGAGGACGGCCGTCTCGTCGGCGACGAAGACCGAACAGGAAAAGGACTGGAAACATGACTACAAATTCATCTGTCAGATGGCCGCTGAGGGTCGCGGCCGGCGTGGCCGTCATCTTTGGCCTACTGACTATCGTATCCGGCGGCAGCGCGCTGTTCGGTGGCCCCGCCGCTGCGGCCGCCGCGGGAGATGCGGTCCCCTTCGTCCTGTGGTTCAATTTCCTGTCGGGGTTCGTCTACGTGCTCGCAGGAATCGGAATCGCCATGGGTCGCCGTTGGGCGGTCATGTTCTCCATTGGTCTGGCGGTGACGATCGCAGCGGTGTTCGCTCTCTTCGGCCTGTACGTCTTCCAGGGGGCAGCGTTCGAGATGCGCACGGTCGGTGCGATGAGCCTTCGCTTGGTTGTCTGGGTCGCTATCGCTGCGGTAGCGGCTCGGTACATTGCGTCAGGCAAAGCCGGTGATCGGGAGGATGACGCTCTCCGCTGACGGCATCGCGAGATTTCAATGTCGTGGTGTCGACGTGGAAGCAGACGGATGTAGCGTCAATGGATGAGTCTTGGAATTCAATGAAAACAATGGCTTAAGGTGGAGAAGGTTGTCTTTCAGGCCCATCTCCTCCGCCACTTGCCCTCGCGAAAGCGTTCTCCCGATCCGGCTCCGGCCGGATTTTCTCGTTGTTTTCGAGGGTTATGCGGGAGGGCCTCAGCACTGCCCCTGCTGCCAGGAGGCCCGGAAGCGGTCTCTCAAGGCCGATATTCTCCGGACCTGTTGACTGCGCCAGTTTGGTGAATTTCCGGCAAGTATCTGAAAATACAAGGATTGTTTAGAGCATCAACTAAGCACTTCGACGTGAGTGGCGTTCGCGAGATGGAACAGAAATCGAACTGCCGCCATCAAAAGATTTCGGTGCTGCCGTCGTCAAGAATGCGGACGGCCGATCCAGCACGAGCATAAGCCGTTGATCCGTCTGCAAACCGCCTCCGGATCCCCTGAGAGTGTTCGAAATTCAGCAGGGTGAATGCAGCGGACTCCGTGGGACCATCCGCCGATAAGCCTGCGCCGATCATGATCCCGCCAAGGTCTGTCAGAACGAAGCGGTCGTGGAAGTCTTCACCTCCTCGTATCTGCGACCATGCATAGAGCTCCAAACAATAGCCGGGTGGTAGCAGTCCTTTAACTTGAGCGGCTCCGTCTCGGGCGAGGAGCGCAGGCGGGGGACGAGAATTGTGATCACGGAAGTGGATTCTGATCGCCTTGGACGAACCAAAACCACCGGCAAGCCGAGCAAGCAGGCAGGCCAGTGGAGCGAGATAATTGCCCTCCGTTGGCCGAAGGTCGAAAAACGGGTCGACGATATCGACCTCCTTGGACACCGCAGTAATGGTGTAAAGGGCGCCGGCAATTTCATCTGCCGTCCTGATGACGTCACAACTGGTCACTGCTCCAAAGAGCGGATGCCCATCTGAGCAATCGTCTGGCTGCATGGCCTCGGCGCAGGCCGTCCTGCCAGCGTCGCATACGATCGCCTTGAAGGGTCGATTGGCATGTTCGCGCAGGGCGTTGTCTAACCAGTCCGCCTCGTGGTCATATGTGCGATTGAAATCGACGACTTTGTGCTTCGAGTTGCGCAACCGTTCGACGATGTCGGTCATGCGAACGTCTGGAACACCGGCGTCTCTCGCTGCCTGGATGACCTTTTTCTCCCACTTGACTGGAAGGCGTGAAATCAGCCGCCCCCGGTCCGCTCCAAAGCGGTCTATCAGGTCCTTGAAGGTTCGCCAGTCCGCGCCGATGGCTGCTGGATCTACCGCGTATTCCGACAGCATCAGAACAGTTCCTCGGCCCGTTCTGCGAAGAAGCCATGCGGCCATCGGTCTACGAAATCACCGTCTGAGCTCACGCGGAGTGGCCGGAAGCGGACGCCCTCGACCGAAGCCTCGACGTAGATTACCGAGAGATCATCCGGCGTCAGTCCGAGCATCCCGGGCGGCACCTCACCCTCGGTCTGCTCCCGCACACGGCGAAGAAGACGCAGCATGATATGCTCGCTGTGCGTCTCGATGATCAAAGTCTTTCCAGACGAAAGTCTGTCCTGGTCGCCATTCGCAGCCTTGATGAACAGATCGCCCATGCCGACCTGGATGGCGGGATGAACATGAAGCTCAGGCTGCTCAATCCCGAGAACGCCGTCCTGCTTACGCAATGAGGCGACGATCACCGGGACCATCTGCGAGATGCCGACGCCGACGTCACCCGGTGCAACCAGGATGCCCTTTTCGAAGTCCCGCAGGGCGATCTCCGTCCGCGTGCCGAGGCTCAAGTAGAGCTCCTGCAACTCGCCGATATCGTCCTCGTTGATACCCCGCTCGAACATCTGGTGCATGGCGCTGGGAACCGGGATTTCTTTGAACTCCACCCGCTCCAGCCTGTAAGTCGTTCTCAGCCGCTCCTCGCCAGAGAGCCGTAAGCGGCGGCTGGCTCCCACCTTCCCCCGGTTCCTCGGACCTGAGATTTCGCGCCTTACGGAGATGGGTGCGGGAGTTTCGCGATGGCGACTA
>NZ_FTOT01000035.1 GCF_900156815.1 Gemmobacter megaterium | reverse complement strand
ATAGCGGGCAGGATCAGGTCTCGTCATCTCAGACCATTAACCCCATGGATTCCCCGTGTGAATCCTGCTCCCTGGGGACTTCTGCAACAAAGCCCGCGTAACCTCTCGGAGGGCGGGCGCGAACGCCCGCTGCTCGTCGTGATGGAGGAAGCGCACAGCTATCTTGGCGACAATGGCAGCAGCGCCGCCTCGATCGCGACCCAGCGCATCGTCAAGGAAGGGCGCAAATATGGGATCGGCGCGATGATCGTCAGCCAGCGCCCGGCCGAGATCAATCCCACGATCCTGTCACAATGCGGGACCTTCTTTGCGATGCGGTTGAGCAACGCCACCGATCGCTCACATGTGACCAGCGCGCTCTCCGACAACCTTGAAGGTTTGACGAGCATGTTGCCGGTGCTGCGCACCGGCGAGGCTATCATTCTCGGCGAAGCGGTGAGGCTCCCAATGCGGACAATGATCCAGGCGCCGCCTCGCGATCGTCGCCCCGACAGTCAGGATCCGTTGATCTGTGACGAAGCCGCGCCCGAGGATTCGATGACGCCAGGCGGTTGGAACCTGAAAATGCACATCGCCGCGGACTATCGTTATTTTGTCGAAACCTGGCTCCAGCAGAATCCGGTCCCCACCCCACCCAACAAGGAATAACACATATGACCTGGCACGATTTCGCCCCCTTCACTTCGTCAAACATCGCCGCAGTCCGCTACGATGAAGATCACCTGCTGCTTGAGGTCGAGTTTCTCAACAACACCCGCTATCATTACTATGAGGTGCCGCCGCAGATTGCCCTGGCCTTCGATCAGGCCGGATCGAAGGGGACTTTCCTCGCGTCGACCATCAAGGGTCATTATCGCTACAGTCGGGTCTGATATGCCACTTGTCGGCCTCGATCAGAAAAATTCTCGCGTTCAGTTTGGTGCCTTCGAGGTCGACAACAAGATCTTATTCGAGTTCTTCAACAAGGTTCCGGCAGCCGATCGCGACGAGCAGCTTCACAAAGCTCTCTATATCGGCGTCCTGGCGCTAATGGAGGACCGACTCTCGAGCTTCCTTTCGAGAACCGCGAACGAGCTCGGCACCGAGCTCGAAAGTCTGAAGCTCATCTTCGACATGAAGAAAGAGCTTTTCTATCGGTCTGCGGTCAAGGGTGTGCTCGCTGAAACTGAGATCGCCGACTTCCTGTCCGAGTTTTTCGGTCGCCAGAAGATCGCTGACCGGATCGAGCTTACCGGCGATCGTGCGGGGGCGATCCGTCGGAATAAGACGGGCGACATCGTCTGCCATCTGGCCGGTGACAGCGGCAAACGGATCGCGATCGAGTGCAAGTTCGACAAGAGCATCCGCCTTGGCGACATCCAGACGAAGGACATCTTCACGAAGAAAGCGGACACGGCCTGGAGCCAGCTCCTCGAAGCGCAGGCGAATCGCGACAGCCAGGCTGGGATCATCGTGTTCGACGCCTCGCTCGTCGATAACAGCATCCTGGTTGCGGTGCAGGATCTTAAGTTCTTGCCCGGTATCGGTCTGATCGCGATCATCGATTCCCAAAAGGGTGATTATCGCAACCTCGCCATCGCCTACATGCTCGCGCGCGACATCGCCCTCAATGCAAAGACGATCGAGCTTGATACGGATGTCCTCAAGATCATCGTCAATCGGCTGATCAAGGATGCGCGCGACATGGCGCTGGTGAAGCACCTCGTCACCGCCAATATCGACAATATGAAGCAGATCCTCGCACAGATCG
Organism: Gemmobacter megaterium; assembly: GCF_900156815.1. Taxonomy (GTDB): domain Bacteria; phylum Pseudomonadota; class Alphaproteobacteria; order Rhodobacterales; family Rhodobacteraceae; genus Wagnerdoeblera; species Wagnerdoeblera megaterium. The sequence continues at coordinate 602 of NZ_FTOT01000035.1, read as the reverse complement.
AGAAAGGCATCCTCCTTGCCGAATTCAATCAGCGCTACCTCATCAAGTTTCTCGCCGAGGGGACACTCACTAAGGAGGATATGCTGGCCTTCTATGCGGGCGAAGAGATCAAGGAACGCTTCCGCTTGATCGAGCGGGAAATAGGAGAGCTTTGCTCTTGACGTGGAGAGCTCCCCTTATCGCGGACGCCCTCATCGAGGGATTAGTGTCCACTATCAATGGTGGACACTACCAGCTCTCTCAGCCTGCGGCAGAGCGGTCAGACCGGACGGGTACGTTGCTTCGCCATTGAGCGAAGGCCCACCGTCCCCAGTGTCTTCGTCTGAAGCCCCCTTGGCAGGGGATGTGATCGATGTGGAACTGCGTTGCGGGTCAGCTGGAGAGCAGCTATTGCGCCTGGTCAGGTTTCGTGGGGGCGGCCAATCTTGACCGCTGCTTGACCGGGAATGCGTGAAGCCCCGGCGTGTGGGCGGGGCTTGGATGTAGTATATTGATCTTATTGCATTTTTTGGTTGCGGGGGCAGGATTTGAACCTGCGGCCTTCAGGTTATGAGCCTGACGAGCTACCGGGCTGCTCCACCCCGCGCCATTGTAGGGAGATT
>NZ_FTOT01000007.1 GCF_900156815.1 Gemmobacter megaterium | reverse complement strand
CACGCCGCTCCTGGCCGCGTGGCACAGCCGCGGACCGGCCCGGTTCTGGTCAAGGACGACTGACCGCGCGTTCGCGCTCGTCGTTGCATTGGGTAGGCGCCTCCCCCGCTTGCGTTGATACTGTCAGCCGGGATCGTGACCGTTACGAAACTTGCGGTCTGGCTGAAGACCAATGCCGGGAGGCCACGCAAAGAGTGGCAGACGCTAAAGAGGATGCACGCCGATCTTGGCGATGGCACCTTCCAGCCCTTCGAGGAAGGTCTGCTGGACTACAGCATCGAAGATATGGCGTTCGCTGACATTGATGGCGACGGCACGGTTAGGCATCCCTTCCGTCAGCACGGCGTCGAGGATCTTCACCATCTGGCGGTCGCCATCCGAGGAGCCCTGCATCATCGAGCCTAACCGCCACCGATATACTGTGCAGCGCGCGGCCCACCGTCATTGCCGATCTGATGGCACGCACCGGGCTTGATGATGCGATGCTGTCGTGGCTGGCATTGCCTCTACAAAGTGGGCCCTTCCTTCTGGGCGTCCTCGACGACTCCGTCGATGACGCCGATCCCGTCGCCCGCATCAAGGTCAGTCACCGCAGTCACAACCGGTTGGTTGCGATCGCGCGCGTTCTCCCTTGGATCGTCTTGACCGAGCACATTCCCTTCCGATACGGCGCGAGCTTCCGAGGTGGGCGCAGCCACCCTGCGCCTTAGCCGCCGCTTGAGGTGCCCGATCCGCCGAACCCGCCACGCGATGTGGCTGTGGTTTTGGTCATTGGCGCCTGACCGATGGTGCTGGGCGGTTTGGTGAACTGGCTGGCCGACAGCTTGGCCTTGCCGGAGTTGCTGGAATAGGTGCTGTTGCCGGTGGCATTGGTGAACTTGCCATCCGCCGTCCTGTAAAGCGGCTGCGAGGCGGCGGCCCCCCGCGCATTGCCCATCATGTTGCCCAGCAGATAGCCCATCATCAGCGGCATGAAGATCGACCCCGACCCGCCCGATTGCGCCGCCTGTTCGGTGCCGCAGGCGCCTTCCCCATGCTGTGCCTCGCAGACGGCAAGGCTGTCATAGCGTGGCGCGGATTCGACATGCAGCGCCTCGGCCTCGGCAAAGGCGGTGTCACATTCGGCGGGGCTGAACAGGCCTCCGGTATTTGCGGCGGCCTTGCAACTTTGCAGATCGGGAAAGGCCTGCGCGTCGACCTGTTCCTCCTTGCAGCCCGAGAGGGCGAACGCCCCCATCAGGACAAGGGCCACATGTGTCGAACGTTTCTTCATATCCTGTGCTCCTGCGGATCAGTCACGGATGAAATGGGGCTTGAAGCGCGAAAGATCCTGCGTGATGCGTGACCGGTCCTCGCGGATGCCGATCCCGGCGCAGGACTCGCCGATGATCCAGGCGCCGATCACCGGGCGGAAACCGTCAAAGACCGGCAGGGGCGCATAGGCCTGCACAATGCGGGGATGGTGGTCGTAAGCGCGCATGGCGGCGGTTTCGGTCACGCTGCCCGCTTCGACAATGGTGATCGAGGCGCCTTCGCGCGAAAACACGGGTTTCGTCACATGGCCGATGCGCAGCTGATCCGCGGCGCGCGCGAACGCTGCGCGGACCGGCTGCGCGGCAGGGCCGGTGCCGGACAGGGCCTGCGCCACGTCGGCTTCGAAAAATGTCGGCAGCAGGTTGGGATGGCCTTCGAACATCTGCCACAGCACGGCCAGCAGGCCCTTGTTCGACACCAGCGCCTTCCATGGCGGTTCCAGAAACCGCGTACCCGAAGGCGCCAGATGCGCGGCGTAATCGTCGCGCAGCAGATCCTCCCACGGGTACAGCTTGAACAGGGTGCCGATCACGCGATCCTGATCGTCGACGAACTGGCCATCGGGCGACAGGCCGATCTTGTCGAGATCGCAGTAATGCGCCCCCAGGCCCGCCTGACGCGCGGCCCAGCCCAGGGCCTCGACCGTGGCGTAATCTTCGGGGCTGCCGACCTGTGCGGTGAAGTGCAGGTCGGTGTCGGGGGGGAACAGCGCCGCAAGGCGTTCGACCAGCGCCTCATGGATGCCGTTGAACTGATCGTCGCTGTCACGCAGCACGCCGGCGGCGATCTGGTCCTCCAGCCAGGACCATTGAAAGGACGCGCTTTCATAAAGCGATGTCGGGGTGTCGGCGTTGTATTCCAGCAGCTTGGCCGGGCCAGTGCCGTCATAAACTAGATCGAAGCGGCCATAAAGCTCTGGCTGGCCTTGTTGCCAGCTGTCGACAATCAGGCCGCGATGCGCCTCGGGAATGCACAACTGCGTCATCAGGGCGTCGCTGGTGACGATCAGGTCCACCGCCTCGCGGCACATGGCGTGCAGCTCGGTCGCGGGGTCTTCGATGTCGTCCTCGATCTGGCGCAGGCTGAAACGATAGGCCGAGCTTTCATCCCAATAGGGCTCGCCGTGCATGTCGGCGAAGGTAAACCCCACCTCTTGCGCCTTGTCGCGCCATTGCCGCCGTTCGGGTAGCGCGATCTTGTGCATGGGGACTCCGGTCTGGGAAAGGCGGGGATCGGCAGGGCAGGGGCGTCATAGCCGCAAAATCCCGGCCTGACCAGTGCGACAGGCGGGTTGACGGCTGCAAGAGCTTTGGAGTGCGATACCGACCAGAAACCGCAGTGACACCACGCCCTGGGACACTATCCTGATCAGGCGACTGGCATTCGCTGCTCAACAAGTGTCGCGAACCAGCTGCTTCCAAATGGAATTGCGTTGTCATCGAAATCATAGCGCGGGTGGTGACACATTTGCGTGTCTCCATTTCCAATGAACATGAAAGCGCCTGGGCGTGATTGAAGCATGAATGAGAAATCCTCACCACCAAGATGCGGCTGGGTATCGCGATCGACTTTCCCGGAAACCGCTTCGGCTGCATGAGCCGCATAGCTTGTTTGTTCAACAGCGTTTACTGTAGCGGGAACTCCTCGATCGTAGAATGTCTCGGCCGCTGCGCCAAAGGCATGGGCAATGCCATTGGCGATCACAGGAATTCGATCTTCGATCATATCGCGGACTCTACTGTCGAACGTTCGAACCGTCCCACGCAATTCTACTGTTTGTGGGATCACGTTGAACGCCTCGCTGTCGGAATGAATGGCGGCGACTGTCACAACGGCTTGTTCTAACGGGTCAACATTTCGCGATACTATGGACTGAAGCCCAACGACAATATGGCTGGCGACCAACGTTGTATCCACGGCCGAATGAGGCTTTGCTGCGTGACCGCCCTTCCCGGTCACCGTTATGGAAAACATATCTCCGGCAGCTAGGATTGGCCCGGAGCGAATGGCGAACTCGCCCACAGGCAAACCTGGCATATTGTGCAGTCCGTAGACCTCTTGTACATTCCAGCGGTCCATCATCCCGTCCTGTACCATGGCCAGACCGCCCTTGCCACCTTCCTCGGCGGGCTGGAATATCAGCACTATCAGTACAACAGCAGCCGACCGTTCCACGCGCCGCTTCGGATTGTCGAAAGCGGCGTCACCACGAACTTCAGCTATGACGCCACCGGCAACATGTTGGTCGGTCTCGACAACAAGGCCATGACCTATGATGGCGAGAACCGTCCGCTTTCGGTGACGCTGAACGGCAATCGCACGTGCTATGTCTACGCGTTCACGCACTCTGGCAGATGCCCGCCGGCGCGCAGATCGGAGAAAGACGTCCCGGTCGTCGCGGGGCAGGGCCAGCGGCGGGGGCGTCACATGGCCTGGACCGCTTTCGGACGCTGCACCGCACGCGCGGCATGCGGTGCAGCGGTCGGCCTCAGAAGCTGAGCACGACGCTGTTGTCCGCCATGATCGCGGCAGCGGCGGCATCGGGGGCGGCGGGTGTCACACCGTCGAGCAGGATCGTCGCATCGGCGCCCTTGCCGGGCAGGTAGATGGCGCAGACCTCGACCTTGACGTTGTGCTGGTCCATCATCATCCGCATCAGGCCCTGCGGGCTGGCATCGCGCGGCGGCTGGCCTGTGGTGGCGCTGGCGGGTGCTGCTTTCAGGGCGATGTCGCCCGCAGGTCCGCAAAGCAGTATCTGCGCCGTTGCACCCTTTTGCACCGCGTTCATGGTCAACACCATCGCCATCAACTGGGTCTGGGGTTCAGGCGCGGTCAGAACCGTGACCATATGGCGCTGTTCCTCTGCCATGGCAGGCAGGGCGACCGTCATGGACAGCGCACAGGCGGTCAGAAACTCTTTCATGGTATCTCCACAGGTTGGCAGGTGATTGACGACAGGAATTCAGAAGATCATCGCGCGGATCAGCAGGGCGACCACGGCGAGCGTGCCGACACCCAGAAACCACAAGGCGATGAACCACAGTGTTTTCCGCAGGGCGCCCGCCATCAGTGATAGCCCCCCGCGGGATCGACCTTGCCGCGGAACACCCAATAGGCGTAGCCGGTATAGGCAAGGATCATCGGCACCAGCACCAAGGCGCCCGCCAGCAGGAACCACAGGCTTTCGTCAGGGGCCGCCACCTCCCAGATCGTCAGGGACGGGGGAACCATATAAGGATAGAAACTGATCCCCAACCCGACGAAGCTGAGCACGAACAGCGCCAGCGCCGACAGGAACGGCCATGCGTCTCGCCCCTCGTGCAGACCCTTGTGGAACATGAAAGCCGCAATCAGGATCAGCGCGGGCACAAAGGCCGAGAACAGCGCATTCGGAAAGGTGAACCAGCGATCCAGATACAGCGGGTTCAGGAAGGGTGTGATCAGGCTGACCAGCCCCACCAGCGCCAGCGTCACACCCCCCAGCCAGAGCGACAGGCGATGCGCCACCGACCGCACGGGGCCGTCGGTCTTCATCACCAGCCATGTTGCCCCCAGCAGGGCATAGCCCGCAACAAGCGCCACCCCGGTCAGCAGGGAAAACGGTGTCAGCCAGTCCCAGTTGCCGCCGGCATAGGCCCGCCCCTCGACCGCGATGCCTTGCACCAGGGCGCCCAAGGCGACACCCTGCGCCAGGGTCGCCACAAGACTGCCGCCAAAGAACGACAAGTCCCACAAGAACTTGCCCCGTTTCGTGCGCCAGCGGAACTCGAACGCGACGCCACGAAACACCAGCGCCAGCAGCATCACGATGATCGGCACATAGAGCGCGGGCATGATCACCGCATAGGCCAGCGGAAACACCGCAAACAGCCCGCCGCCGCCCAGCACCAGCCATGTCTCGTTGCCATCCCAGACCGGGGCAACGGTGTTCATCGCCAGATCCTTCTCGGCCTCGGACCGCATGAGCGGAAACAGGATCCCGACCCCAAGGTCGAACCCGTCCAGGATGACATAGGCCAGCACCGCAAAGGCGATCAGACCGGCCCAGATGAATGCAAGATCAAAGACCATGTCGCGTCACTCCGCCGGGATGAATTTGTCGTCGACCGCCGGGGCAGGCGTGACGCCTGCGGCACGGGTCGGGCCAAGATCGCTCATCGGGGCGCCGCTGTCGGGGCGTTTGCCCATCAGGCGCAGGATGTAGAACGTCCCCGCCCCGAACAACGTGAAATAGATCACGATGAACGCCACAAGCGAGGCACCGACCGCCGCCGCCTCGACCGGCGCCACACTGTCATTGGTGGACAGCAGGCCATAGACGGTCCAAGGCTGGCGCCCCACTTCGGTGGTGATCCAGCCCGCCAGCACCGCGACAAAGCCCGCAGGCCCCATGGCGATGGCCGCACGGTGCAGCCAGCGGCGATCATACATCGTTCCGCGCAGGCGCAGCACCAGTGCCCACAGACCAAGCCCCAGCATCGCAAAGCCAAGGGCAACCATGATGCGGAAGGACCAGAACACGATGCCGACCGGCGGGCGTTCCTCGACCGGGAAATCCAACAGCCCAGGCAGGGGCGAGGTCAGATCATGGGTCAGGATCAGCGAGGACAGATACGGGATCTCGATCTTGTAGTTGACCGTTTCATTCGCCGCATCGGGGATACCGAACAGGATCAGCGGCGCGCCGCCATTGGGGTGCGGCTCGAAATGCCCTTCCATCGCGGCGATCTTGGCGGGTTGATGTTCCAGCGTGTTCAGCCCGTGCAGGTCGCCTGCAAGAATCTGCAACGGCGCCACGACCATCAGCATCCCCATGGCCATCGAAAACATCGTGCGTGCGCCGCTGTTGGCGCGGTCGCGCAACAGGTGCCAACCGCCCACGGCGCCCACGACCAGCGCGGTGGTCAGGTAGGCCGCCAGCACCATATGCACCAGACGGTAGGGGAAGGACGGGTTGAACACGATTGCCCACCAGTCGACGGGGACGAACTGCCCGACCTCGTTGATGGCATGGCCCTGTGGTGTCTGCATCCAGCTATTGACCGACAGGATCCAGAACGCCGATCCCAGCGTGCCGATGGCCACCATCAACGTGGCGAGGAAATGCGCCCGCGCGCCAACCTTGTCCCGCCCGAACAGCATCACCCCCAGAAAGCCCGCCTCAAGGAAAAAGGCCGACAGCACCTCGTAGCCCATCAAGGGGCCGATCACTGGCCCGGCCTTGTCGGAAAAGACCGACCAGTTGGTGCCAAACTGGTAGGACATCACGATGCCCGACACGACGCCCATGCCGAAGGCCACGGCAAAGATCTTTTTCCAGTAGTTGAACAGCGTCAGATAGACATCCCGCCCGGTCCACAGGTGCAACCCGTTCAGCACCGCCAGATAGCTGGCCAGCCCGATCGAAAAGGCGGGAAAGATGATGTGGAAAGAGACCGTGAAGGCGAACTGGATTCGGGCCAGTTCGATGGCATCAAGGCCGAACATGGGCGTGCCTTCCTATTTATATATTCTCCATGAATGAATATCTTGGCTTTCAAACATATTCAAGTTTCAATATGGGACGCGTTGTCACACCCGCTGCGGAGGGCGCCTTGAAGCTGACCAGCTATACCAACTACGCCCTGCGGACCTTGCAGATGGCGGCGATCCGCGCGCCGCATCTGGTGCGGATCGACGAGGTGGCGCAGGCGCATCGGATCAACCGCGCCCATCTGAGCAAGATCGTCCACCAGCTTGGGCAGGCAGGGTATCTGGATACGGTGCGCGGCCCGCGCGGGGGGCTGCGCCTGGCACGACCCGCAGGCGAGATCCTGGTGGGCGAGGTGGTCCGGCTGACAGAGGGGCCGCTTGATGTGGTCGAATGCTTCAGTGCGGAGCGCAACACCTGCAAGCTGCGTGGTGTCTGCCGGCTTTCGGCGAAGCTGCACGAGGCGGCGCGGGCATTCATGGCGGTTCTGGATGATCTGACCGTGGCCGACATTGCCTCGAACCGAACCGATCTGCTGGCGCGGCTGGGGCTGTCCGAGTCAACCGCTTGACGGCCGCCGGGTATTTCGGTGGCGGCGATGGCCCTGCGCCACACCCATCCTGAGGCCAGGACCGGACCACGACCTCCGACAGAGTTGACCATACGCCGCGGTCAAAGGGTGGGTTGAACAACTGCATCATGCGCGGGTTGCGTTGTGGGGCGTGCGTTGCTGCCGCCTTGCCTTGTGGCGCGAAACCGGCCATCTGGTGGATATCCCGCCACGAGGCCCGCACCGGATCATGACGTCGCACGACAAGACGCGCAAAGTGACCATGAAGGACGTGGCCCGTCAGGCACGGGTCGCCCTGGGAACCGTGTCGCGCATCGTCAATGGCAACGCCACCGTCACGCCCGAGTTGCGCAAGCATGTGGAAACGGTGATCGACCAGCTTGGCTATCGCCCGAATCCCACGGCCCGCACCCTGCGCACCAACCGCACCAACGCCATCGGCATCATTGTCACCGATCTGCGCCAGCCCATCGCCGCGCGTCTGGCGGCGGCCGCGTCCGAGGTGGTGCGGGGCAGGGGGTTCGCGCCGATCGTCGGCGATTTCCTGGGCGACACCCGCAGCGAAGAGACCTTGCTGCGCTTCATGGCCGAGCGCGGCGTTGACGGGCTGCTGCTGACCATCAGTTCGGACGAGGATCCGGTGCTGCTGGAGATGATCGAGGGGTTGGACATTCCCATCGTGCTGTGGGAACGCGACGCGGCGGGCCGCTTTCCGTCGGTGCGCAGTGATCACCGGCTGGGCGCGCGGCTGGCGGCGGCCAGCCTGATCGGGTTGCGGCGCCGGGTGCTGCTGGTGGCCGGGCATGAACAGACCTGGGTGGGCCGCGAACAAGTCGCCGGAGTGCAGGAGGGGTTGGCCGATCAAGCTGCGCTGGCGGTGGAACATACCGGACGCTTCAGCCCCGACAGGCTGGCCGTGGCCCTGGTCGGCCCGGACCGGCCCGATGCCGTGATCGCCAACATCCACGATATCCCCGCCATCATGGTTACCATCGCGCGATCAGGCCTGTCTTGCCCTGCTGACATCTCGGTCATTTCCATCGGCGATGATCCGTTCCTGGAAATTGCCAGCCCGGCGATTTCCGCCATCCGGCTGCGCCCCGATCTGGTGGGTGTCATGGCAGCCCAGGCGCTGATTGCCCGACTGGACCACAAGAAGGCTCGCCCCGCCCCGACGAGCGAGCTTGTCATATATGGAGCGGCTGAATGCGCAGGCGACCAAATGGGTGCCGCATGTCCGCCGGCTGCGCCCCGATATGGCCCGGGAGGATGTGCTGCGCATCGTCAACGCCCCCTGCCCGAGGCCCGGCGCTGGACGCAAAGCCGCCTGCTGCGCGCGGTGAAGGCTTATTTCAGAGACGGTCTTCTGCCCGAGACCGTGCTGTGCCGCGCCGGGCCCCGCGAGACGGATGACCGCCTGCCAGCCATCGTCGCCGCCATCAAGGGCGTGGATACCGACATAGCCCGGCAGGCGATCTTCGACCGGCTGGAGGCGATGCGCGAACGCACACCCCGCGGACGGACACGCTGGCAAACGTCATCGGTGAAGATGCTGCTGGAGCGGGCGGAGAGGTTGGGTTTGCTTTCGATACCTAGGTGATCTGAGCGATCGTCCGACCTTTATCCGCAGAAGAAGCAAGGAAGAGCTTCCCGCCGAGGATATTTTCGGTCTTTACGCAGGTGGCTGACCGCCGGATCTCGGCCTAGGAAGCCATGAACTCCGAAATCGCGGTTCTGATGCGACGAGCGAAGGCAGAGGACTTGAGCGTTCACATGCGAGATCTTCTGTGGATCACCGCGACGGGCGCGCGTGTTCGATTGACGCTCGCTAGGTTCCAGACTCATTGATTTTCAAAGCCAGAAGAGAACGGTCGCCGCGAGCGCGATGGCCGAGAGGAACACCTTCGGGCACCTGTCGTAGCGCGTGGCGACGCGTCGCCAGTCTTTCAACCTTCCGAACATGATCTTGATGCGGTTCCGGCGTTTGTAACGGCGCTTGTCGTAGCGGACGACCTTGCCGCGTGACTTCCGGCCCGGGATGCAGGCCCGTATGCCCTTGTCTTTCAACGCGTCTCTGAACCAGTCCGCATCATAGCCCCGATCCGCGAGCAGCCAGTCGGCGGTTGGCAAGCTGCTCAGCATCGCCGCGGCGCCGGTGTAGTCGCTGACCTCGCCCGTCGTCATGAAGAACCGGATGGGCCGCCCCGTCGCGTCGGTCACCGCGTGCAACTTGGTGTTCGGTCCGCCCTTTGTTCGACCGATCAGCCTGCCGCGCCCCCCTTTTTCACCCGCAGGCTCGAGGCCGTGCGGTGGGCTTTCAAATAGGTTGCGTCGATCATGATGGTCTTCTGCTCGCTGCCCTCAGCGGCCAGCCCCTCCATCATCCGGGCGAAGACCCCCTTGTCGCTCCACCGCTTCCAACGATTGTAGAGCGTCTTCGGCGGGCCATATTCCCTGGGCGCATCACACCACCGCAAGCCATTGCGATTGATAAAGATTATCCCGCTCAACACGCGCCGGTCATCGACGCGTGGCTTGCCGTGGGGCCTCGGGAAGAACGGCCGAAGCCGGTCCATCTGCGCGTCGGTCAGCCAGAAAAGATTGCTCATCATGCCCCCATCAGTTGGGGAGCGTGAATCACGCGGCCAAGGCAACCGCAAGACGATTAGTGGGTCCTGATGGTTTCTGCCCCTTCCAACGCAGCGCCAATCAGGCCCCGCGCCTCGGCCACCGAAAGGGTAACGGGCAGTGTCAGTTCGACGTGATCGCGATACTCTGGTCGCGGGGCGCTGAAATTGGTGATCCGCTGACGCGAGATCTGACTGTTGGGTACGATGACATATGTGCTGTCGCGTGTAACCAACCGCGTGGTGCGCCAACCGATTTCCTGCACCCGACCCTGCGCCAGCCCATCCTTTCGATATGGTCCTTTTTAAATTTGTTTCAACAGGTTGGCGAGCTGGCGTGTATCCGACCGGTTGCTGCCGGGCAGATCCGCGACGTGATCCGTTGCGCGCACGGCAGTGACGCTTTCATCGCTGGATAAGTGGCGATGCAGGCACCACGCGATAGCCCTGCCGGTCATCATAGTTGCACTCGGGTTGGAGTACAGGCTGGTGGAGGGCGGTTCTCGGTCGCGATCGAGGATGTCGTTCTGGTGCTGGTGCAGGGCAACCGTTGATTTTCAGGCAGGGTCAGCGGACAGTTGCACCTGTCAAACACGCATAGTGTCGATCGGCAACGCCGTTGTGATCTTGATACGTTCCATCGAGAACTTCGAGGTCACATTGCGGCAGGGCACGCGCTGCGTCAGGCCCAAGTAAAATGCGTCATAGGCCGCCATGCTGCCGACCACGACCTTCAGCAGATAGTCGATTTCGCCCGCCATGCGGTGGACTTCCTGGACCTCTGCCTGATCGGCGACCACTGAGGCAAAGGCAGCACGCCATTCCGGCGTATGGTCGGCGGCCTCGATCTCGACAAATACGGTCAGGGCAAGGCCGATGGCCGCCGGATCGACCAGGGCGACGCGGCGGGTGAGGATACCCGCCGCTTCCAGCTTTTGCACCCGTTTCCAGCACGGCGTCTGCGACAGGCCGACCCGCTCGGCCAGTTGCGCCACCGGCAATGTCGCATCGCGCATCAGCTCGAACAGGATGCGCCGGTCGATCCGGTCGAGAGCGGCTGAGGCTGTCATGCCGAAATGAACTCGCGTACGAAATCGCTGTTGGGCCGGGCTCGGATGTCTTCGGGCTTGCCAATCTGTTCGATACGACCCCCTGAACCTGACCCGGACATGACGACAACCAGATCGGCCAGTTCCATCGCCTCCTCCTGATCATGGGTCACGAATACCGTGGTGAGGCCGGTCGCGTCATGTATGTCGCGCAAGCCTTGCCGCAGTTCCTTGCGCACCTTGGCATCCAGCGCGCCGAAAGGCTCGTCCAGTAGCAACATGCGCGGCTCGATCGCCAGTGCGCGGGCCAGTGCCACGCGCTGCCGCTGCCCGCCCGACAGCTGGCTGGGAAAGCGCGCGCCGATATCCGGCAGGCGGATCAGATCCAGCAGCTTGTTGACCCGGCGCGATATTTCTGCCCCTGGCGGACGGGTCTTGCTGGGGCGGGCGCGCAGGCCATAGGCAATGTTCTCGAACACATTCATATGCCGGAACAGCGCATAGGACTGGAACACGAAACCGGCGCGACGATCCTGCACGGTCAGCCCGGTCGCATCCGCGCCGTCGAACAGCACCCGGCCCGTCGACGGGAATTCCAGCCCGCCGAGGATGCGTAGCAGCGTGGTCTTGCCCGAGCCCGAGGGACCAAGCAGCGCGACCAGCGTGCCCGAGGGGATGGCGAGCGAGACCGGATGCAGCGCCGCAGTGGTGCCGAATTGCTTGGCGATTTCTTCGATGTCGATATTCATCGGACTCTCCATCAATGGCGGTGGCTTGCGGCAAGCTGGTCGGCATACCGCCATTCCAGCGCCGTCTTGAGTGTGAGGGTGACAAAGGCCAGCAGCGCGAGAACGCCCGCCATCGTGAAGGCCGCGACCGAAAGATATTCATTGTAAAACATCTCGATCATCAGCGGCATGGTCGTGGTCTGGCCACGGATCTTGCCCGAGACGACCGCGACGGCACCAAATTCGCCCATCGCCCGCGCGTTGCACAACAGCACACCGTAAAGCAGCGCCCAGCGAATATTGGGCAGGGTCACGGTCAGGAAGGTGCGCCAGCCGCTTGCGCCGAGCGTCAGGGCGGCCTCCTCTTCTGCCCGGCCCTGCTCCAGCATGACAGGGATCAACTCGCGCGCCACGAAGGGAAAGGTGATGAACAATGTGGCCAGCACGATGCCCGGCACGGCAAAGACGATCGGGAAGCCCTGCGCGACCAACCATGCCCCAAGCGCAGAGTTGGCGCCAAACATCAGGACGAACAGCAAACCCGCCACCACGGGCGAGATGGAGAACGGCAGGTCGATCAGCGTGATCACCCAAGCCTTGCCGCGCCAGTCGAACTTTGTGACGGCCCAAGCGGCGGCGATGCCGAAAACGGCATTCAGCGGCACGGTGAGGGCTGCGACCAGCAGCGTCAGCCGGATCGCCGCCTGCGCATCCGGTTCGGAGAGCGAGGCCAGCGCAAATGCCCAGCCCCGGCGCAACGCTTCGTCAAACACGACCATCAGCGGCGCGACTAACAGGATCGCCAGCATCGCAAGGCAAAGGACGATCAACGCCCATCTGACCAGCGCGGGCTCGGTCGTGGCGGGGCGCCAGCGGTTGTGGGGGATATGCGTCATTATGGCCCTCCTCAGACCGCGCCCATCCGGCGACGGCTCCAGATCTGGATCAGGTTGATGGCAAGGAGCAGGGTGAAGGAGATGGTCAGCATCGCAATGGCGATGGCCACCGCGCCGTCATAGTCGAATTCCTCGAGTCGGATGACGATCAGCAGTGGCGCGATTTCGGTGACATTCGGAAGATTGCCCGCGATGAAGATCACCGAGCCGTATTCGCCGACAGATCGTGCCAGTGCGAGGGCAAAGCCTGTCAGCGCGCCAGGCGCCAGCATCGGCAGAACGATCCGCACCAGCGTGCGCAACCGCGAGGCGCCGAGCGTGGCCGAGGCTTCTTCGGTCTCGCGGTCGATCTCTTCGATCACCGGCTGCACAGTGCGCACGACGAAGGGCAGGCCCACAAAGATCAGCGCGATCCAGATCCCCCATTCTGTATAGGCGACGCGGATGCCGAAGGTGGACTGGATTGCCGAGCCGAACACGCCATTCGGCGCATAGATCGCTGTCAGGGCGATGCCGGCCACGGCGGTCGGCAGGGCAAAGGGCAGGTCGATCATCGCGTCGATGATCCGCTTGCCGGGAAAGCGGTAGCGCACCAGCACCCATGCCAACAGCACGCCGAACACCAGATTGAACAGCGAGGCGACGAATGCCGCGCGGAAGCTTAACCCCAGCGCCGACCAGACGCGCGGGCGGTTCACCACCTCCCACATCGCGCCGGCGCCGAAATCAATGAAACCGCGCCACAGCAGCACCGACAGCGGCAGCGCCACTATGACCGACAGCATCAAAGCCATGACGCCGAAGGAAAGCCCCCACCCCGGCATCGGGGTGGGCTGCCTGAGCAGGAAGGTTCGCGCCATCGGATCACTGCCCCTGATAGATCTGGTCGAAGATGCCGCCATCGCCGAAATGTTCGGGCTGCACTCTGGCCCAGCCGCCGAAATCGGCGATCGGCAGGCGTTCCAGTTCGGGAAAGCGGGCAACATCCTCCGCGGCCGCAGCCGAGATATCCCAGGCGCGGTAATAGTGGCGCAGCGCCATGGCCTGCGCCTCGGGGCTGTAAAGCTGCTCCAGATAGGCGGTGGCCAACGGGCGGTTGGCATCGGTCAGGCGACCTTCGACCAACGCGACCGGCGGCTCTGCCAAGACCGAAATCGAGGGCACGACGATATCGAACTGGTCGTCACCCAGTTCGGCCAGCGCGAGATAAGCCTCGTTTTCCCATGCCAGCAGCACATCTCCCAGGCCGCGCTGCGCGAAGGTGGTGGTCGATCCGCGCGCGCCGGTATCCAGCACCGGGACGTTGCGGTAGAGCGCGCCGACGAAGTCCTTGGGGTCCAGCCCGTTGCGATCCGCATAGCCCCAGGCGGCCAGATAGTTCCAGCGCGCGCCGCCCGATGTCTTGGGATTGGGGGTGATCACCTGCACCCCTTCGGCGATCAGGTCGTCCCAGTCGGTGATACCCTTAGGATTTCCCTCGCGCACCAGAAAGACGATGGTCGAGGTGTAGGGCGACGAATTATGCGGCAGGCGGGATTGCCAATCCTCGGGGATCAGATCGGTGCGGGCCGCGATCTGGTCGATATCGGAGGCCAGAGCCAGCGTGACCACCTGCGCGGCAAGTCCGTCGATCACCGCCCTGGCCTGAGCGCCGGATCCACCATGCGAGGTCTGGATCGTCGCTGCGGGGTTGCCCTGCGCCTGCCACCACCGCGCGAACCAGCCGTTATATTCGCGGTAGAATTCGCGGGTGGGGTCATAGCTGACATTCAACAGTGTATCGGCCCGCAGTTGCGAAGCACCGCCGCCCAGGGCGGACAGGCCAAGCAAGGCCGCGGCGATGATACCCTTCCAGCCGCTGGTCTGCGGGCCGGGGCGAGCCGGCGGATGGCCCGCGACGCGGCGCCCCCCGGCCTCGATCAGCAATCGGCCATCGGGCAGACGCTCGATCAGCGGACCCTGCGCCTGCACATGGGACGAGACGAAGACGGTATGGATCATGGCAAAGCCCCTTGTTGCTGTCAGAGGCATGACGGCCTCTCTGCGCTTAATCACGACATATTTGATAGATAAAAGCAATGAAATAATCACGCCAAATTTAGTCGTGAAAAGAGTGGATTGTTCTCTGCTGCCCGGATCCGGCACGAAAACAGCGCTCCGCAACATCGCCGAGGGCGCCATAAGACCCCAAACCATCACCCGGAAGGACAGCCGCTCCGCTGGAAATCGGTTCCGCACGGGAGGGCGTAGGCCCAAGCATGGTTGCCTTCCCGAGGCTCGTGGCATATGGTAGTCCAACAGAGCACCGGAGTTCTCATGGGCGTCCACAAGCAAAGCGTCAGCTTTACGGAATCCGCGTTCGACCATGTTCAGGCGCTGGTCGCAGCGGGCGAATATCCGAATGTCAGCGCCGCTGTTTCGGGCGAGCTCGCCCGCGCGCGATCTGCCCGCTTGCGCGATCAGGCTCTGCTTGAGGCCGAGGTTCAGCGACGTCTGGCCCTGCCGCCTGATCAGTGGCAAGCGATGGACAGCCCGGCCGATTTCACAGCCGAAGCCCGCGACTGGCTCGCACGGCGTTGATGCGCCTTCGCCGTCATCCCCTCGTGGCGCAGGATCTGCGCGCGATGGTCGGGCATGTCTACACGGTCAGCGGTGATGTCGATGCCGCTCTGCGCCGGTTGGATCAAGTCGAAGCGTTGCTGGCCGACATTCTTGCCCAACCGGCATTGGGGGCACGTCTTGGCGGGCCGCTGGCCGGCTGGCAGGTGCGCCATGGCGGGGTAGGGCGTGCGCTGACGGTGGTCTACCGCGTCGACGGCGACTGGATCTTGGTCGTACTGGTCGCCTTCGGCGGACAGGACTGGCTGACCCGCAGTTCAGATCGGAACGCATCAACCGGGTGGTGACGGCGACTTGGCGCGCGCTGGAGATCCTGATCGACGGCGTCTGAGTGTGGCGACCAGATCGTGCAGCTCCACGCCATCACGCTGCGGGGTCTGCGTTCTGTCGCAACTCATTGCTGGCGCAGAAATGGCCACGGCGGCCCGCGCTCTTGCGTGGGGCCGCAGGCTGGGCAAAAGGGGGCGCCTGTGGCACGGCGCCCCCAGGGGCTTTTCTGCGTTATCGCTTGCCGCCCAGCCGGGCCGGCATCTCCGCGCGCGGGATCTCGAAGCAGAGTTTGCGCTCTGACGGCCTGGGGATATAGGCCATCGTCAGCCCGGACGGCCGGATCGTGCCGACGGCCATCGAGGCCCGCTATGACCGCTGTCCAAAGGTCTTTCTCTCAGCCATCGCTCTCGCGGCAACCGACACCTACTGGTTATGAATCCTGACCCTAGGGTCAGCTAGCATCTCCGTGAAGTAAAGTGCTTTCCGCTCATGACACGGCCATGCGGTGCAGGCTGCGGAGATTGACCGCAATTCGAGCGGTATGCCTTCCCTTCAACTGACGCCGAAGTCGGCCTGCTCCAGCTGGAAAAAGCGCCGATCGGACCGGTCTAGACCGGGGCCATCGCCCCAATCCTGGCAATCCCCGCCGCCAGATTCAGTTGGAATGCGGGCAGGTCATCCTCAACGGCTGGAAACAACCGGACTTCCGGCGCCTGCCTCCTTTCGGGACAACCCTTGGCTCCTCATTCGTGTTCTTCAGCACCATTTTCCACTCAGCTTCGGGACGCATTCCGTTGTCATAATGGCTGAAGGCCACCTGCCCGCGATGCAGGGCGATCAGCGCTTCGGTCCATGACTCTTCCAGCAACCGCGCGGCGCTGGTGTGGCCGGGCAGGGGCAGGGTGATCTGGTCGTGGGCAGCCCGAGGCACGCTTCGGGGTGATCTCGGGGATGCCCGAAACTGCGGACACACTCGCGCGCGAATATGGGATCAGTCGCGACGATGCCGACGCTTTCGCTGTCCGCAGCCATGCCTATGCCGAGGCCGCCTGGCGCGCCGGGCGGTTTGACGCGGAGGTCGTGCCGGTCGAGGTGCCCGGCAAGAAGGGCGCCGTGACGCGGGTGACACGCGACGAAGGTATCCGCCCCGACACCACGGTCGAGAGTCTGGCAGGCCTGCGCGCGCTGCGCCCGGACGGGGTTTGCACCGCAGGCAACTCAAGTCAGCAGAACGATGCCGCAGCGGGCTGTCTCGTCGTGTCGGCGACCTATCTCGATCGCCACGGACTGGTTCCGATGGCGCGACTGCGAGGCTGGGGCGCCGCCGGATGCGATCCCGCGCGCATGGGCATCGGCCCGGTTCCTGCAACACGCAAGGCGCTTGAAAAATCCGGGGTGACGCTCGCGCAGATGGATCTGATCGAGCTGAACGAAGCCTTCGCCGCGCAGGCGCTTGCGGCACTCAAAGGGATGGGAGTCGAAGATCTTGGGCGGGTCAACGTGAACGGCTCGGGGATCTCGCTCGGCCATCCGATCGGCGCGACAGGAGTGCGCATCCTCGCAACCTTGCTGCACGAGATGGAGCGCCGCGAGGCCCGGTTTGGACTCGAGGCCATGTGCATCGGCGGTGGCATGGGCCTCGCGGCCGTGTTTGAACGGCCATGACAATCGTGGTCTCGTATCGCGCGCCACTCAAGCTCGATGCGCGGTGCGCCGAGAAGCGGCTGGACGGCGGAATGCTCGCGTCGCTGCGCGATGGCACGCGCATCATCGGCCAGTACGACAACAACGTGCAGTTCGGACAGCGCTGCGCGCTGCTCGTCTGGAACCGCCTCATCATGCCGATCGGCCGCTCCATCGTTCTTGAGCGCCAGCCCGGCGCGGATACGCAGGGCTATGCCGGCCTTGAGGATGGCGTCGATTATCACTGGTGGGATCTCGCCAAGACCGCCGGCCTCTCGACGCTGCTCGCCGTCGGCGCCGAGCTTGCCGTCAACGACGAGAACCGGCTTCTCCGCGCGATCCGTAGCGGCGGCCAGGACACGATCAACGATGCCGGCCAGCAGATCGTCCGCCGCCAGCTCAACGTCGCGCCGACCCTGACCATCCGGCCCGGCTTCCCGGTCCGCGTCATCGTCACGCGGGATCTGGTGCTCGAACCTTACAGGAGTTGACTATGACCAAGCTGAAACTAGGCCCTATCGCCGACGACAGCCCCCCGGATTCGCTCTATGGCAATGACCTGTGGGTGGCGAATGCCTTGGGCCGCAGCTTGAGCTGGTGGCACGCGAACCGAGAGACCCTTTACCTGGAGGGGTTCCCGAAGAAAGACCCGATCATCGGCCTGACTCCCAAGTCCATGGTCGAGAAATGGGTAGCGAATCGCGCGGCGATTGCCTCCAACCTTTCGATGCGCGGCACTTCTGCCGTGCAGCACACGAGAGGAAAGACCAATGCGATACGATGACAGGCTCTTGAGCGGCGCCGACCCGCTCTATGCGCCCGGCATGGATCAAGGGCGATACTGGAAGGCCCCGGCCCGCTACGTGAAGGCAGGATATGTCGTCAAGCGCGTCAGGCTTGAAGGGTCCGACCTGGAGAAAGCCGCGCGTTGCCGGGCGCTGACCCGAGAAATGCTCGAATGGTATGAGGGCGCGGAGAAGGTCGAGGCCGGAACATGGCAATGGCTGATCGGGCGTTATAAGGGTGACGAGTTCAGCCCGTTCCAAGAAGTGAAGCCAATCACCCGTGCGACCTATACCGCCGAAGTCGCCAAGATGGAGACCGGCATAGGGCAGGAGCGTCTGGCCGACTGGAACCAAGTCAGGATCAAGCAGTGGCATCGCGGGATGCTTTCGGAAGGCCGGAGCGTTGACTATGCCAAGCGCCAGGTCACGCAGTTGAGGATCGTCGTCAACTATGGGGCCCAGATCGAGAACGCAGAATGCGCCCGGCTGGCGTTCATCCTGTCGAAGATGGAGTTCCCATCGCCACAGCCGCGGCAGAAGGCTATGACGCGAGAGCAAGCCGAGGCGATTGTCGCGGCCGCAGATGCTGCGGGGCATGTGTCTTTCGGCACGGCAATTCTCCTGCTGTTTGAGACCGGGCTTCGTCAGGTCGATGTGCGGGGGCAGTGGCTGGATGCCGGGCAGTCTGATGGCGGCATTTCCAGCCGGGGCAAGCGGTGGGCCGATGGCCTGACATGGGACATGATTGACGCTGACGCCACGACCCTGCGCAAGATCACGTCCAAGACCGGCGCAGAGGCCGAATACAACCTGCTCGACCTGCCTGTCTTGCGGGTGTGGCTCAAGGCCATGGATCGCAAGGCCGGGCCGATCTTCACGATGCGGGACGGCACTCCCTACAAGACGCGGTATTTCAGCGCGCTATTCAGCCGGTTCCGCGAAAAGGCAGGAGTCCCGGAAGATGTGTGGCTGATGGACACGCGGGCCGGGGCGATTACCGAGGCCAAAGCGGCTGGCGCGAACCCGGCAGACATACGAGACCTTGCCGGTCACGCCGACATTCAGACGACGAACCGATACATGCGCGGCAGAAAAGACGGCACGGCGCGCGTGATCAAGCTGCGACAGGAACGGGCGTCATAATCCACGCCTGATCCAACATGATCCAATGCCTATGGCCGGTCTTTGTAAGTGATTGATTTTTGGCGCGCCCGGAACGATTCGAACGTCCGACCCTCAGATTCGTAGTCTGATGCTCTATCCAGCTGAGCTACGGGCGCGTTGTGGTGGCTTCTAGCGGTGGTGCAGGGGGTTTGCAAGGGTGAAAACGACAGGAATGTGCGGGTCAGCCCAATTGCTTGGGGGCGGGCAGTGTCATCAGGAATTCGGTACCTTCGGCGTCGCTGCGCAACAAGTCCAGCCTGCCGCCGTGCCCGCGTATCAGCTCGGCCGCGATGGCAAGACCAAGCCCGGTTCCCCCCTTCCGCGCGCCACCTTGAAAGGCTGCGAACAGGTTCTCGCGGGCTTTCTGTGGCAGGCCGGGGCCGGTATCGCCGATGCGCAGCCAGACCCCTGCGGCATCCTGACCCCCGCTCACCTCGATTTCGCCCGGCTTGCCGGTGGCCTCGATGGCCTGGCGGGCATTGCGAACCAGATTTGACAGAACGCGATACAGCTGCTCTCCGTCGGCCATGGCTGCCAGATTGTCCGGCAAGTCCACCAGCGCCGTCACGGTCCCGTCGCGCATCATCGATTCGGCCTCCAGCACTTCCTCGACCAGTGGGCGCAACGCCAGGCGGGCCAGCCGTGGCGGTGGTTCCTCGGCCTTGCCAAAGGCCAATGTGGTTTCGCACAGGGTGATGGCGCGGTTGAGCGATCCGATCAGCTTTGGCGCGGAACGGGCGACCATCGGATCGTCGCTGTCTTCCATCCGGTCGGCGAACAGCTGCGCGGAGGTCAGGATATTTCGCAGGTCGTGGCTGATCTTGGCCACCGCGCTGCCAAGTTGCGCCAGCCGTTCTTTCTGGCGCAGGGCACCTGTCAGTTGGGTCTGCAAGGTCTGCAAGGCTTCTTCCGCCTCGCGCAGTTCGCGGATCCGGGCGGTGGGCACGATGACGCTGCGCGCATCTTCGGGCGCTGCGGCATAGGCCGACATACTGGCAATCACGCGACCTATGGGGCGTACCATCAGCACTTGGACGGCGGTGAACAGCAAGACGGCGGTCGCGGCGGACACCAGGGCAGACATGGCCAGAATCCGCAGCCCGGACTCCAGCAAGGCTAGGCGCAAAGGCGCCGTTTCCGTCGTGATCTCGATCAGCGATCCGGCATCGTTGGTCGGTGTTCCGATGATGCGGATAACATGATTCCCGCTCCCGAGCATTGCGGCGAGGGCATCGGCCACCAAATCCCATACAGAGGCCAACCGAAGATCATAGGTTGCAACAATCGGCGAGGGGATGGGTGATGACAGAACAAGCTGCCGCACCTCGTCGCGCCGCAACACGACGTTGAACACACCGGCATTGGCCAGAAGCTCTGCTTCCAGCGACTCATCGATGACTGCATCTGTGGTCAGGCGGGCGAGCGCCGCGATCTGAGCCTTTTCAAGCCTCAAGAGCATCCAGTCCTCGCGGAATTTCGCGATATAGGGCAGGAAGATCAGCGTCTCTGCCAAAATCACGAAAACCACGGTCAGCGCCAGAAATCGCCCCGACAGGGTGTTCAGATCGTCCTCCGTCCCAATACTGCGGCGCCGTTGCCCGGTCGCGGTGATTTGTCCCGACGTTACCAGACCCCGCCGCGCTGCAACAGCGAAAGCAAGGGTAGGCCGGTGAATCGGCGAAAAAAGGCGTGGTCCGCGATTGACTTGCAGGGACGTGGCGTCTATGGACCGAGCCTTGATGACGGCGGCTCTCGAATCCATCGGGTGCGGGCCGCATGATCGACACGGAGAGCCGCGATGAAACGCACGTATCAACCCTCGAAGCTGGTCCGCAAGCGGCGCCACGGTTTCCGCGCCCGCATGGCCACCAAAGGTGGTCAGCTGGTGTTGGCCGCCCGCCGCGCCAAGGGCCGCAAGCGCCTTTGCGCTTGATTCCTGGCTAGGGCCGCAAGGTTCTGCCCGGATGTTGCGCCCGCAAGGGCAGGCAAGGCGCCGCATGCGGCGCTTTTTGTCGTTGACCATGGGATGGCCGGATGAAGACGTTGCAGCTTCGGGCCGACTTCCTGCGTGCAGCGCAGGGCAAGCGGCAAGGCACCGGCGGGTTTCTCTTGCAGGCGCGCCCGCGCGATGATGGTGCGGTATTGGTGCGCGTCGGATACACCGCATCGAAAAAGATCGGCAATGCGGTGATGCGCAACCGGGCAAAGCGCCGGATGCGGGCCCTTGCGCGCGAGGTGCTGGCGGGGCAGGGCAAGCCCGGCTGGGACTATGTGTTGGTCGCGCGCCCGCAGGTCACGGTCACACGAGACTACACCGATCTTCTGACGGATCTGAAATTTGCCTTGAAGCGTCTTCATGGGGCGCCGGAGTGAGCCCGCTCGCCCATGTTCTGGCGTTGCCTGTCAGGGCTTATCGCATCCTGCTGAGCCCATGGGTGGGGCATGGCTGCAGGTATCAGCCCACCTGCTCGGTCTACACGCTTGAAGCATTGGAGCGGCATGGCGCGTTCAAAGGCGGCTGGCTGGCCATGCGGCGGATCGTCAGTTGTCACCCCTGGGGCGGCCATGGCTATGATCCGGTTCCTGGGGCCGATCCGGAACACGACGCGCAGCACAAACATTGACCGACCAGGATTGCCGCCCGTTGAACGATGCGGCGTGGTCGGACGTCAGGCGCCGGGGGGCGTATCAGGCCCCCGAGGGTGTATGCCCCATTCGGCCAGGGCTTGGGCGCCGCCCTCGCCCGGCAAGGGTGGCGGGGCGGGCAATTCCGGGTTTGCATCGCGGAATCGCGGTGCCGGATTGGGTTGCAATACCCCGTTTGCGGTGACGTATACGCCTCTGGCGCGATTGTGGGGGTGGTCCGGCGCCTCGTCCAGGTCGAGGACGGGCGCGAAACACAGGTCGCCGCCTTCAAATATTTCGCACCAGGCGGCCCGGCTCTTGCTGACGAATATTGCCTCCAGTTCCGCCCGGTAGGCGGGCCAGTTGGCGCGATCGTCCCGTCCCTTGCGCCAGTCGTCCGGCAAATGCAGCGTCTGGATCAGAATCTCGAAGAACTGGGGCTCCAGTGGCGCGATGCTGACCCACCCTCCGCAGGCACAGCGATAGACCCCGTAATGCGGCGCCGCGCCGTCCAGCCGGTTGGCCCCGCGCTGCACCTGCCATCGGCCACGGGCGCGCTGGCCATGGATGAAGCCCATCAGCGCCGCAGTTCCGTCGCTGATCGCGGCGTCTATGACATCGCCTTTACCGGTGGTTCTGGCCCGCAAGAGGCCACATGCAATGCCATAGGCCAGCATCATGCCGCCCCCGCCAAAATCGCCCAGCAGGTTGAGCGGCGGAACCGGATCGCGCCCCGCCTCGCCCATGGCCCAAAGCGCGCCAGTGATGGCGATATAGTTGATGTCATGCCCTGCCGCCTGGGCCAGCGGACCCGTTTGCCCCCAGCCGGTCATTCGTCCATAGACAAGCGCGGGATTGCGCGCATGGCAATCCAGCGGGCCGAGCCCAAGTCGTTCCATCACGCCAGGCCGAAACCCCTCGATCAGCGCATCGGCCTTGGCCACCAGCGCCAATGCCGTCTCACGGCCCTCGGGGGACTTGAGATCCAGCACAACCGAGCGCCGCCCGCGTGACAGCACATCCGCCGCTGTTGTGGAATCCACCGGGCCGGGGCGGTCGATGCGCAGAATCTCGGCCCCCATATCCGCCAGCATCATACCGGCAAAGGGTCCAGGCCCGATCCCGGCAAATTCGATGATCCGTATCCCGTGCAGCGGCCCCATGCGTTCCTCCGGGCAAAGACACCGCGCCCCGCGATCCGGGGCGCGGTGGGTTTGTCTGTCAGGTCGTGACCGTGGCCAGGCCGTTGTTCAGCACGATCACATCCCGCTCTACGACCTTGCTGCGGAATGACACTTGCTCGCCATCCTGCCAGATCTCTGTGCGCAGCGTTTCACCGGGATAGACTGGGCTGGAGAAGCGCAGTTTCAAGGATCGGAACCGTGCCGGGTCATTCCCGCAACAGGTGCGCAGGATCGCATGACCCGCGACGCCCAGCGAACACAGGCCGTGCAGGATGGGTGCCTTGAAACCCGCCTTGCGGGCCACTTCGGGGCTGGCGTGCAGTGGGTTCGGGTCGCCGGACAGCCGATAGATCAGCGCCGAACTGGCCAACGTCGGCAGGTCAACGACGTGATCCGGGTCGCGATCCGGGAGTGCGTGCGGCGCGGGCGCCTCGGTCAATGTGCCACCCTGCCCACCATCGCCACGCGCGAAGCTGGTCGAGGTAAGCGTGGCAATCCGTTCGCCAGTCGCCGCATTGGTCAGCGTGCGCTCGACAAGGATCAGGGCTCCCTTGCCTTCGCCCTTGTCCAGAACCCCGCGCACCTTCGTGCGGCCAATGACCGTCGCGGCAGCGGGCAGGGAACGGTGCAGCTCCAGGCCCTGTTCACCATGGAGAACCTTGGTCCAATCCACGCCCGACCGCGGATCGCGTACCCAGAAGCCGGGGCCGGCCAGCACCACCGCCATGGTCGGCACAGCACGCAACTCGGGTTCTTCGAAGACAAAGGGCAGGTCGCCCGCATCCAGAGGGTCTATCCCGAAACCGACCCCCAGCGCATAAAGACAGGAATCGCGTTCGGTATAGGTGTGGACAACATCCTCGAACGCCCAGTTTGCTACAGCCTGAACGTCTATGGGCATCAGAGCGGATCCCAGCTGAAGATGTCGGCAGACCGTTCCAGCGGCGTAAGGCCGGACTTGAACGCGGGGAAGGCGTGTTCAAGGATGGTCTCAGGCGTCCAGCCATCACTTCGGCCCAGCCCGCGCACAGGGCGCGGCTGGTTGAACAGAAACACCTCGTCGCTGCGCACCCCGAAGATCTGTCCGGTGACATGCTGTGCCGCATCGGCCGACAGCGCGACCACCAGCGGGGCGATCTTGGCTGGCGTCATGCGCTTCATCCGCTCGACCCGCAGCTTCTCGGCCTCGGTCGTGGTGGGGATGGTGCCGATCAGGCGGCTCCAGGCAAAAGGAGCAAGGGCGTTCGAGGTCACGTTATAGCGGGCCATGTCCAGTGCCACCGACTTTGACAGACCGACGATGCCCAGTTTGGCAGCGGCATAGTTGGCCTGCCCGAAATTCCCGATCAGACCCGATGTCGAGGTCATGTGGATCATGCGCCCCGATTGCTGTTCGCGGAATCGCGTTGCCGCCGCGCGCGAGACGTTGAACGCACCTTTGAGGTGAACCGAGATCACCAGATCCCAATCTTCCTCTGTCATCTTGTGAAAGATCGAGTCGCGCAGGATGCCGGCGTTGTTCACGACAATGTCGATACGCCCAAAGGTATCGACTGCCTGATCGACCATGCCCCGCGCGGCTGCGCTGTCGGCGACGCTGTCAAAGTTCGCCACCGCCTCGCCGCCTGCCGATCTGATCGCGCCGACCACTTCGTTCGCGGGTGCATCGTCCTGGCCGTCGCCGCCGCCAGAACCGCCCAGATCGTTCACCACAACCTTTGCACCCCTGGCTGCCAGCAGCAGCGCGATTTCGCGCCCGACCCCACGCCCGGCCCCGGTGACCAGCGCGACCTTGCCGTCCAGAAGTTTGCCATCTGCCATCTTTGTATCCTCCCTGAACCGTCCGATCCGCGACCGGCCCCTTCGAGGAAATTAATTCACTTGTGATTGATACACAAGTGCACTAATTTTCCCGAAGAGTGCCGTGCGAGCAGGATCGCACCGGAAAAAGCCTGGCCAGCGGGGGAGTGGCGATGTTTCAGCGCACGATTTTCAATTCAGATCATGAAGCGTTCCGTGCGTCTGTCCGGCGGTTTGTCGAAGCCGAGATCGCACCGCACCACGCGCAATGGGAAAAGGAAGGCGAGGTCAGCCGTGATGCCTGGCTGAAGGCCGGAGAGGCGGGCCTTCTGTGTCCCGCCGTTCCAGAGGAATTCGGCGGCGCAGGCGCTGATTTCCTGTATTCCACCATCGTCCTGGAGGAACACTGCCGCGCGAATGCGCTGGGGCCGGGGTTCACCCTGCATTCCGATATCGTTGCGCCCTATATCCTGCACTACGGCACCGAAGAGCAGAAGCACCGCTGGCTTCCGGATATGGTGGCAGGCCGCACGATCGGTGCCATCGCCATGACCGAGCCTTCCGGCGGATCGGACGTGCAGAACATCCGCACCCGTGCCGATCGGGATGGCGACCATTTCGTTCTGAATGGCCAGAAGGTCTTCATCACCAATGGCTTCATGTGCGATCTGGTGATCGTTGCGTGCAAGACCGACCCTGCGCAGGGCGCAAAGGGCACCAGTCTGATCGTTGTCGAGGCCGGAACGCCCGGTTTCACCAAGGGTCGCAAGTTGGAAAAGATCGGCTGGAAGGCGCAGGATACCTCCGAGCTGTTTTTTGACAATGTGCGCGTGCCGGTCAGCAATCTGATCGGTGCCGAAGGGCGCGGTTTTGTCCAACTGATGGAGCAACTGCCGCAGGAGCGTCTGATTCAGGCGCTGCGTTGCTGTGCCACGATGGAGTCCGCGTTGCAGTGGACGGTCGATTACGTGACCGACCGCAAGGCATTCGGGCGCAGGATTGCGGATTTCCAGAACACCCGGTTCAAGCTGGCCGAGGTGAAGGCGCAGGTTCAGATGATGCGGGTGTTCACCGATCATTGCCTTGCCATGCACATGCGCGGAGAGCTGGATTCGACCGATGCCGCCATGGCCAAGATGTTGTCGACCGAGATGCAAAGCCGGGTTCTGGACGAACTTTTGCAGCTTTTCGGCGGCTATGGATACATGTGGGAATATCCGATTGCCCGCGCCTGGGCCGATAGCCGCATGGCCCGCATTGCAGGGGGTACCGGCGAGATCATGCGTGAGATCATCGGTCGCTCGGTCCTGGGCAAGTCATGATCCGGCTGACGGATTTTGTGGAAAAGGCGGCGCGCAGCTGGCCCGAGCGCCCCGCAGTGACGACGACCGAAGGAAGCAGCCTGACCTGGGCGCAGCTATGGGCACGTATCAGGGCGCTGGCGCGGGTGCTGCATCATGCGGGCGTCCGGCCAGGCGACCGGGTCGCCTGGCTGGGGTTCAACGGTATTCCGGCGGTTGAATGCTACTATGCCCCGGCCCTGATCGGGGCGATTGCCGTTCCGCTGAACTTCCGCCTCTCGATGCCGGAATTGCACGGTGTGGCAGAGGACTGCCGCCCCCGGATCCTGATCAGCGATCCGACCCACCAGGAGGCGGCCATCGCCCTGCGCGAGACCTGTCCCTTCATCGAGCGGGTGTTCGTCACAGGTGATCAGCCATCTGCCTTGGGCTGCGAAGGTTATGAGGCGGCTTTGGCCGATCCTGGCCCAGCGGTGGATTTCGCACCTCTGACCAGCGGCGACAGCGATCCGCTGATCCTGTTCTACACATCGGGCACGACGGGTCGGCCCAAGGGCGTGATGACCTCGCACGCGAACCTTTATGCCAATGCGATGGGCACGGCATATCACTTTGGTCTTGCGGGTGGGCGCACGCATTTTGTGACCGGGCCGATGTTTCACACTGCGCCGGGTGCGCGGATCTTTGCCGCGCCGCTGTTCGGAACGCATCTGGTGCTGATCCCGCAGTTCGACATTCCGACCCTGCTTGCGGCTATCGAACATCATCGGGTGGAGCTGTTGCAGTTCGTGCCCACCATGATGGCCATGCTGCTGGACCACCCCGACCTTCACCGCCACGATCTATCGTCGCTGCGCGATCTGACGTATGGGGCGGCGCCGATTTCGGTGGCGCTGTTGCGCCGGGCCTTGGCGGCCTTTCCCGGCGCCCGCTTCTGGCAGGCCTTTGGCATGACCGAGGCCGCGCCCATCGTCACCGTGCTGACAGCGGCGGAACATGTGACCGAAGGGCAGGGTGTGGCGCGGTTGGCAAGCATCGGGCGGCCGGTGGCCTATTGCGATCTGCGCATCCTTGATCCGCAGGGACGGGATGTTCCACGCGGCAGCACCGGCGAAATCGTGGTGCGTGGCCCCAACATCATGCAAGGGTACTGGAACCGTCCCGATGAAACCGCCGCCGTGTTGCGCGATGGCTGGTATCATACCGGCGACGGCGGCTACCAGGATGACGAAGGCTATGTCTTTCTTGCTGGCCGGATCAAGGACATGATCATCACCGGCGGCGAGAATGTCTATCCCATCGAGGTCGAGGACGTGCTGGCCCATCACCCTGCTGTGGCCTCTTGCGCCGTCATCGGCGTGCCGGACGCTACATGGGGTGAGCGGGTTCTGGGCGTGGTCTGCCTGCGCCCTGGTGCTACGGCCAGCGACAAGGAGTTGATAGACTGGGCCCGCACACGGCTGGCTCATTACAAATGCCCCAGCCGCATCGCTTTTCTTGGCGGTGACATGCCGCTGACCACGGTCGGCAAGATCGACAAACAGACGCTGCGCGCCCGATTTGCAAAGGAGACGCCATGAGCCTGTCGCCAATTCAGGTTTCGCAGGGTTTCAATCTGATGCTGGGTGTCCAACTGCTGGACTGGACCGCCCAAGGTGTCACCGGACAAATGCGCCTGCGGGCCGACATGCTGAACAGTGCAGGCATCGCACATGGCGGGGTCTATTGCAGCTTGCTGGATTTTGCCTGCGGTGTCGCGGGATGCCATGCCCCGGAGGGCGAGCCGCGCAAGTTCTGCGTCACGCTGAGCCTGAACACCAACTTCATCGCATCTGCGGTCGAGGGAGACTTGCTGACAGTCCGCGCCCGTCGTGTCGGCGGTGGATCGCGGCTGTTCTTTGCCGAGGCTGAAATCCACAACGAGGATGGCGCGCTGCTGGCCAAGGGATCTGGTGCATTCCGCCACATCTCGCCGCGAAATCAGGACATGAGAGGATAGCGCCCCGCGCGGGCGAAGGGAGGAACAGAATGGACATCGGAGTGATCGCCTACGGCGCCTATCTGCCAAAGGCACGTCTGCAAAGGTCGGAAATCGCCCGTACCCATGCATGGGTCGCGCCGGGCCTGAAAGGGCTGGCAAAGGGCGAACGCACTACCGCAAACTGGGACGAAGATGCCGTGACCATGGCGGTCGAGGCGGTCCGCGACGCGCTCGCCGGACAGGATGCGGCGGCAGTTTCGGGTGTCTGGATGGCCTCGACCACCTTTCCGTTTCTGGATCGCCAGAATGCCGGCATCGTGGCCGATGCCCTTGCCCTGCCTGTCGGGCTGCTGACACTGGATGTTGCGTCGTCGCAGCGCGCGGGGACGTCGGCGCTAAGTGCTGCGCTCAGGGCCGCACCGGGGTTTGGTGGGCCACTGGTCGTGGTGGCGTCCGAGCGCAGCAAGACCAAGGCGGCCAGCACCCTGGAAATGACCCGTGGTGACGGCGCGGCGGCGCTGGTCGTGGGACAGGGTGACGACGTGATCGCCCGGCTGATCGGGCAGCACACGCAGGCGGTGGACTTCGTCGATCATTTTCGCGGCGAAGGACATGAGCACGACTATACCTGGGAAGAGCGCTGGATCCGCGACGAGGGCTATCTGAAGATCGTCCCTCAGACCATCCGCGACGCGCTGGCCAGCACCGGCATCGACGCGGCCGGGATCGCACGGTTCATCTTTCCGGTTGCGGCAAAAAAGGTTGCCGGTCAGATCGCCAAGGCAGTGGGTATTCCCGAGGCGGCGGTGGCCGACAACCTTCAGGCCAATGTGGGTGAGGTGGGCTGTGCCCATCCGCTCTTGATGTTGGCGGGCGCGCTTGAACAGGCCCGGCCGGGGGACCGGATCCTTGTTGCCGGCTTTGGCCAGGGGTGCGATGTGCTGATCTTTGAGGTGACCGAGGCGATTGCCCGCCTTGCCCCGCGGGCGGGCCTGGCAGGTGCCATGGCGCGACGTCGCGAGGAAACGCGCTACTCCCGCTATCTGGCCTTCAACGACCTTTTGACGATGGAGTACGGGATCCGCGCAGAGGTGGACAAGAACACCGGCCTTTCGACCCTGTACCGCAACAAAGGCATGTCGCAATCGCTGATCGGGGGGTGCTGCCGCGCTTGTGGCACCGCGCAGTTTCCGGCCTCGCGCATCTGTGTCAATCCGAACTGTGGCGCCATCGACAGTCAGGATCCGCACCGCTTTGCAGATACACCTGCGGCAATCAATTCCTTCACGGCGGATCGCCTGACCTATACGCCCGATCCGCCGCAGTATTTCGGGATGATCCAGTTCGAGGGCGGCGGCCGGATGATGGCGGATTTCACCGACATCGACCCCGACGCCGACCTTCAGGTCGGTCAACAGATGAAGATGATGTTCCGCGTCAAGGACTATGACCCGCGGCGGGGTTTCCGCCGCTATTTCTGGAAAGCCTCGCCCGTTGCGGGCGCGCAGTCTGCTGGGAAAGGAAACTGACATGGCCTCGGGTATCAAGGACAAGGTTGCCATTCTGGGCATGGGATGTTCGCGCTTTGGCGAACGCTGGATGGACAACGCCGAAGACCTGATGGTCGAGGCATTTGTCGAGGCGTTGGCAGATGCCGGCATCGAGAAAAGCCAGATCGAGGCTGCGTGGCTGGGCACCGCGATCGAGGAACAGCACGTCGGCAAATCTGCGGTTCCGGCGTCGTTCGGGCTGCGTTTGCCGAACATTCCGGTGACGCGGGTGGAGAACTACTGCGCCTCCGGCACCGAGGCGTTTCGCGGCGCGGTCTATGCCGTGGCTTCGGGCGCTTGCGACATCGCCTTGGCCATCGGGGTGGAGAAGCTCAAGGATACCGGATACGGCGGGTTGCCCCAGCGCAACCGTGGGTCGGTGAACGATCTGTTCTGGGCCAATGCCTCGGCCCCCGGCTCGTTTGCGCAGCTTGCCACTGCGTATCGTGCCAAGCATGGCGTGTCGGCCATCGACCTCAAGCGCGCCATTGCGCATGTTTCGGTGAAAAGCCACGCGAATGGCGCCAAGAACCCCAAGGCCCATCTGCGCAACATCATCACCGAGGAAACCGTGATGAATGCCCAGATCATTGCCGAACCCCTGGGGCTTTATGATTGCTGCGGCGTGTCTGACGGATCTGCCTGCGCCATCGTCACCACCCCCGAAATCGCCAAGGCGCTGGGCAAGACGGATCTGATCACCGTCAAGGCACTGCAACTTGCCGTCTCGAACGGTTTCGAGGCGCAATACAATGCCTGGGATGGCAGCTATTTCGCCACCACCCGTGTCGCAGCCCAGCGTGCCTACAAGGAGGCTGGCGTGACGCGCCCGCGCGACCAGATCAGCCTGCTGGAGGTCCATGACTGCTTCTCGGTCACTGAACTGGTCACGATGGAGGATTTGTTCATCTCGGGCGAGGGACAGGCGGTCAAGGATGTGATGGATGGCTTCTATGATGCCGATGGAACCATTCCATGCCAGATTGATGGCGGGCTGAAGTGCTTTGGCCATCCCATCGGCGCCTCGGGTCTGCGGATGATCTACGAGATGTATCTGCAACTTCAGGGCCGCGCCGGTCCGCGCCAGCGCGAGAAAGAGCCATCGCTGTGCATGACGCATAATCTGGGCGGGATGCCGCATCAGAATGTCTGCGCGCTGTCGATCATCGGGCGTTACGGCGTCTGATCATCCACGCCTGGGGAGGACGTGACATGAGCGATCTTGAAATCGCCCGCGACGGCGGCGTTCTGACATTGACGCTGAACCGGCCCGACCGGCTGAATCCGCTGTCCATGGACATGCGCGAAGGGCTGATTGCAACGCTGCGCGCAGAGCTGATGGACCCGCAGGCGCGCGCCATCGTGCTGACCGGGGCAGGGCGGGGGTTCTGTTCGGGCGCAGATCTGGATCTGTCCACAATCCTGGCGCGGCGCGGCAAGGTTGGGCGGCAGATGATCGCAGGGATCAACCCCATCACGCGCCTGTTGCGGGAAATTCCTGTTCCGGTGATTGCGGCGGTGAACGGGCCCGCGGCAGGAGTGGGGTTTTCGCTGGCGCTTTCGGCAGATCTGATCGTGGCGGCGCGGGATGCCAGTTTTCAACTGACCTTTGCCCGCATCGGTGCCTCGCCGGATGGCGGTGCGCTTTATATGTTGGCCAGGCGCATCGGCGAGGCGCGCACCACGCGGCTGGCCATGCTGAGCCAGAGCCTTGGCGCCGTCGAGGCCGAGGCGATCGGCCTGATCACCGAACTGACCGAGTCCGGCGCCGCCCTGCCTGCGGCAATGGCCTTGGCCCATCGGTTGGCGGCGGGGGCGACCACATCGCTTGCCATGATCAAGCGTCAGGTGCTGGCTGCGGGCAACAGTTCGCTCGACGACGCGCTGCGGCTGGAAACCCTGTGCCAGGACACCGCCTTCAACTCCGAGGATTTCGAGGAGGGGGTGCGCGCCTTTTCCGAAAAGCGCAAGCCAGTGTTCAAGGGGAGGTAGCCATGGCCCATCGGGTTCTGTCGGGCGACCGCAGCCAGACTGGTGACGAGGTGATCGCAGACGCCCGCCGCCTTGCGACCAGATTACACGTGGCAGGGGTAGGACAGGGCAGCCGCGTGGTGCTGTTGTTGCGCAATGACATCGCGTTTCTGACGGCAACCCTGGCGGTGACATTGCTGGGCGCGGTCGCTGTGCCGGTCAACTGGCATTTTACCGCGCGCGAAGCAGCCTATGTGATCGACGATTGCGATGCGGCGGCCGTTATCGGCCATTCCGATCTGTTGCATCGCCAGATGCCGGAGTGGCCGCAAGACCTCGTGGCCCGCCTGCTGATCGTGGCTGTGGAGGTGCCAGAGGAGTTGGCGGCGGCCTATCGGCTTTCCCCCTCCGTGTGTCAGCCGCCGGCGGGTGCAGAGCCGCTGGCAGATATCCTGCGGGACCATCCTTCCCATGAGGCGCCGCTGCCCGGACCGAGTTCCGCCATGCTGTATACCTCGGGCACGACAGGAAACCCCAAAGGTGTCCTGCGCCTTGGCCAGAACATACCGAACACCGAAGGGTACAATGGGCTGTTCGTGCCGGATGCGCGCACGCTGCTGCCAACGCCGCTCTATCATTCCGCGCCGAACCGCTTTGGCAACGGCACGTTTCATGGCGGCGGCGAACTGGTCTTGATGCCCCGTTTCGATGCCGAGGACACGCTGCGACTGATCGCGGCGCACCGGATCACCACGATGTTCATTGTTCCGACAATGCTCATCCGGCTGCTGAAGTTGCCCGAGGCGGTGAAGCTGCGCCATGATCTGTCGTCGCTCAGGCATGTGGTCTGCGCGGGTGCGCCGTGTCCGGCCGAGGTCAAGCTGGCGATCCTGCGCTGGTGGGGGCCGGTGCTGTATGAATTCTACGGCAGCACAGAGACCAGCGCCCTTACATGGGCAACGCCGGAAGATTTGCAGCGCAAGCCCGGCTCTGTGGGGCGAAAAGTGCCATCTGCCACGCTGGAGATCCATGATGACCACGGCAATCCGTGCCCGACCGGAGAGATCGGCGAGATCTACGGGCGTGTCGCCACGACGGCAGAGTTCACCTATCACAAGCGCCCCGAGGATCGTGCCGCGATCGAGCGGAATGGCCTGATTACCTCTGGCGACATGGGCTATCTTGACGAGGATGGGTATCTGTTCCTGTCCGACCGCAAGCGCGACATGATCATCGCGGGTGGGGTCAATATCTATCCCGCGCAGATCGAGGCCGCGATTCTGGAATTTCCCGGCGTGCTGGATGTGGCTGTCTTTGGTATTCCCGACCCCGATCTTGGGGAAAGCGTCTGTGCCATTCTGGCGCCGGAGCCAGGCCAGGACATTAGCGCCGATGCGGTACGCGAGTTTCTGGCAGGACGCATTGCGCGCTACATGGTGCCCCGCACAATCGTGGTGGATGCTGACATGCCGCGCGATGCCTCTGGCAAGGTGTTCAAGCGCAAGCTGCGAGAACAATACTGGGCCAGAACGGGCCGCAGCATCTAGGGTTTCCTCCGGCGACTGCGGCGGCGGGCCCAGGCCTGCCGCCGATCTTCGCCGGGTCGCGTCGCCTCAGTCGCTTTGCGACAGGCGGGCAAACCGTTCCAGATGGTAGTCGGCATCGCCAAATCGTGCATCTGCCGCCAACAGGCGGCGCACCAGCGGGCCCAGCCCGTATTCCTGGGTCAGCCCGATGCCGCCGTGCATCTGGATCGACTCTTCTGCCACCAGGACAGCGGCTTCGCCCACAGTGACCTTGGCCGCGCTCAGATAGCGCATCCGCACCGCGGGTGCGGCGTCAAGATGTTCGGCGAGGTTGGCCACGGCCGATCTTGCCTGTTCCGCCTCGATCAGCAGATCGGCCATGCGATGGGCCAGTGCCTGAAACTTGCCGATGGGTTGCCCGAACTGCTTGCGGGTGCGCAGGTACTCTGCCGTCATCTCCAGCACGCGGTCCATGGTGCCCACGGCATCGGCGCAAACCGCCAGCGTTGCGGCAGCGATGGGCCGGTCCAGCAGGGTTGCACCGCCCAGCCAGCGGGCGGGCGTCGACGCGAACTCGATATCGGCGCCCTCGCTACCGTCCATCAGCGGGTAGGGACGACGGCTCAGTCCGGGCGCATCGGCCTGAACCAGCCAAAGCCCCGGTCCATCGGCGCCTTGGGCGGTCACGATCAGCCAGTCCGCATCTGCCCCGCCGACAACCGGCGACTTGCGCCCCGTCAACTGCCAGTGATCGCCCGTTTCCCTGGCCCGGCAGTCGGCGCCACTGTCATATCGCCGCCCCGGTTCCAGATCCGCGACTGCGGCGCGGGCCGTGCCGTTCGCAAGCGCTTCGACCAGATCGGAGTAGCCGCCCGCCGCGTGCAACACACCGGCCCCCAACAGGACACTGTCTATCATCGGCACGCCCGCGCCCGCGCGGCCCAGTTCGGTGGCAACCAGGGCGATATCTGCGCCTGTTCCCCCAAAGCCGCCCGCGTCTTCGGGCAAGACTGCGGCCCCGGCCCCCAGTTCGGCCAGGGTGGACCACAGGCCGGGCCCCGAGGGCTCGCGTGCCAGCGTGCGGCGCAGACTGTCCTGCAACATGCGGCGTTCTTCGGTCAGCGAAATGTCCATGGCGCGCCCCTCAAAGCCCCAGCATCGTCTTGGCGATGATGCCGCGCTGGATTTCGTTCGAGCCGCCATAGATCGACAGCTTGCGGTTGTTCATGTACTGGCGCAGTCCGGCCGCAGCCTCGGGCGGTCCGGGCGGATGACCATCATTTGCGCCGTCGACAGCCTCGGACGGAAAGGCCAGCGCAAGCGGCCCGATCGCCCGTCGCATCAGATCGTTGATCGCCTGACGGACCTGCGTTCCCTTGACCTTGAGCATCGAGCTTTCAACGCCCGGCGCCTGACCTGCGGCGGCTGCCGATATCATGCGCAGGTTCGTCGCGGAAAGCGCCATCAGCGCAATTTCCACCCTGGCAAGGCGCAAGGAAAATGCAGGATTTTCCAGCAGCGGGCGGCCATCGGCAACCTGGGCTGCCGCCATCCGCTTTACCGCATCCAGCCCCGCCGTGGCGAAGCCCACGCCAGTGATATTCGTGCGCTCGTGTGTCAGCAGGTACTTGGCGCAGGTCCAGCCGCGGTTCTCCTCTCCCACCAGATTCTCGACCGGCACTTTCACATTGTCGAAGAACACTTCATTCACCTCGGCCGAACCATCCAGCAGGACGATGGGCCGCACGGTGATGCCGGGCGTCGCCATGTCGATCAGCAGGAAGGAAATGCCCTCCTGTGGCTTGGCGGCTTGCGGATTCGTGCGGACAAGGCAAAAGATCCAGTTGGCGTAATGCGCCAGCGTCGTCCAGGTTTTTTGCCCGTTGACGATATAGTGGTCACCCTCGCGCCGGGCAGAGGTCTTGAGCGAGGCAAGATCCGACCCAGCTCCGGGTTCGGAATAGCCCTGACACCACCAGTCCCTGCCATCCAGGATGCGCGGCAGGTAGTGATCCTGCTGCGCCTTGGTGCCGAATTTCTGTAGCACGGGCCCCAGCATGGTTATGCCGAACGGCAATACGCGGGGCGCATGGGCAAGGGCGCTTTCTTCTTCGAAAATATGGCGCTGCATGGCGTTCCATCCGGCGCCACCGAATTCCTCTGGCCATGTCCCGGCTAACCATCCCCTCGCATGAAGCATCTGGTGCCAGAGCGCGTAATCCTCTTTGGCCAAAGCGCGTCCTAGGCGGCCTTTCTCTACAAGGCTGTCCGGCAGTTGGTTCAGGAACCGGCGTATATCCTGGCGAAATTCCTCCAGGTTTGGGGTCTGTGTGGTCATTGACTACCTCTCGTACGGGTCTTTCCGACCTTGGCGCGCGGGTTGGTCCGGCCCGCACTGCGGATCTTCGGCAGGGAATGCCGGATCTGCGACAGGGGGCGGATTCATCAGGCCATTGTCGGTTTACCAGGCAAGGATGCCAAGCCTGCATAAGATCCACAAGATAATTGTTTACCTATGTATTATTAATATGAGAATTTATCAGGTGCCTTCGTCATGCTTTGCACAGGCGGTCTCCAGATTCGATCTGATCCGGTGCAGCATCGCGATCAGATGATCGACATCGGCATCGCTCAGCCCATCAAAGGCGGTGTCGTTCAACTGCGCGAACCCGTCCGCCAGGAAGTCCTTGGTCGCCAGGCCAGCTTCGGTCAGCCAGACGCGGTTGGACCGGCGGTCATGGTCGTCTGGCTTGCGGATCACCCAGCCGTTCTTTTCCATCCGGTCAAGCTGTGCGCTTACGGCAACGGTGCCCACACCGAGGATGCGCGCGAGTTCGACCTGGCTCATGCCTTGCTTGCGCAGCAGAAGGTTGATGACGCGCACCTGCCCGGCTGTCAGGTTGGCCTCGGCGACCAGTTTGTCGAAATAGCGGTTGCGCAATCGCGCAACATGCTGAAACATAAGGCCGATCTTGTGATCACGCTTCGGGTTGCCAGATGTATCCCGGTTGGCTGGCTTGATGGCGGGTGACTTGTTGTCCACGAAGCCCTCACAAATAGATCATCTGTTAATAATAAACCTATTTTCTATCTGGCGCAACCCGGACCGGTTGCGTTGATCTGGGCCAGGGGGACACCGGGCGGTTCATCCAAATTCGCCGGTCAGCATCATGGCGCAGGTCAGCAACAGGGTGGCAGCCACGCCATAGCTGCGGTTCCAGCGCAGTCCAAGCACCGCCGCCTCTACTCCCACGCTGCGCGCGGCGATTCGAACCGATGCGGACAGCGGTGACAGGCCGACGGCCACCGACCAGCCGGACAGGGCCATCATTGCCAGATGAATCGGCTCGAAACTGAAGCCCGGTATGCGTGGGTAGACGCCCATCACCAGCGTGACAGAAACGATGGGATTCAGGCCCAGGAACGACATTCCTGAAATGAACAGGAACCCGGCCGCCAGCACCATCCCCTTGCCCAGACCCATGGAGTGCACAAGGGCGCCCAGCACTTCGACATCGACCAGCGGCATCAGAAGGATCCCCAATGCGCCAGACGCTGCAAAGATCGTGATCTCCGACCGCAAGTCCGGCAGGCTTGGCAGGGTGCGGCCCAGCAGGATCTGCCTTGCGGCCCGCAAGGGTCGTTCGGCACCGAAACCACGCTGCTGCACCCATTGCCATGCCAGCGCGATACACGGCACGATCAGCAGGATTGCGGTGATCGAACGAATATCCAGCGCAGTGGCCACGCCAAGGCCCAGAGCAGGGATCAGCAGGACCAGGCCCAGAAGCTGCATCAGGGGGCTCAGGTCGATCGGAGGCTGCGCCGCCTGGGGTCTGCGAGGATAGGTCATTCTGTCCAGCATCCATCCCAGCGTCAGCAAGGCCAAGGCGATGCTGCCGCCAACGGGCAGAATGTCCAGAAAGGTCAGGCTTGGCAGGGCCATGAACACCAGCGGCATCGACATCGAGGTAGGCGACCACAGCGGAACGGTGCAAAAGCCGCGCAGAACCGCAAGCGACATCCGGCGCAAGCGGATCCCGGCGATGCGATCCCCGGTTTCGGCCCGAAGCGACTCGTTGGCCTGGGCGATCATCGTGCCCAACAGGCTGAGCGCGCCGAGATTCAACAGAACGCCCATCAATGCACCACCCGCAGTCAGTACGGAATATCGACGCCCCGGCGGTTGCGACAGCAGCACAGTGCCCGCCCTGCGGATCAGCGGCGATCCTGCGGCGGTATCCTGCAACACCCCCAATGCAGTGACAAAAAACCCCAGGTACAGGGCCTGATCGAGCGCCTTGTGCAACGTGTCGACCGGGATCAGATTGGCCAGCGGCAACCCTGTTCCAAGGGCGATGACGATGGCCGCCAATCGCTGCGCCGCAGGCGCCAGCCGCCGCCACTCCAGCAGCAGGAAGCCGAACAGGGCCATTCCGCCGGGTATCCACGTCCAGTCCGCGCGCCACAATTCGTGAATGGCCGCAGCGAGCACCAGCGCCACCAACATGGCAATGCTGGCCGGACGCGCGACCGGCGACAGGGGCGTCGTCATCGGCGCGTCCTGTCGGCGGGGTAGGGTGCGGCCATGTCGGTCGGGCCTCAGGGTCGGGGTCGGTTGCGGAACGGATCGGCGGATATCGCGGCGATTGCGGTGTCATAGCCAAGGGCAAGCTCGTCGCACAGCGCCGCCACCGGAACCACGCGATCACAGGCGCCGACGCCCTGTCCCGCAGA
Source organism: Gemmobacter megaterium (assembly GCF_900156815.1). Lineage (GTDB taxonomy): Bacteria > Pseudomonadota > Alphaproteobacteria > Rhodobacterales > Rhodobacteraceae > Wagnerdoeblera > Wagnerdoeblera megaterium. Next base: position 180,902 of record NZ_FTOT01000007.1, on the reverse strand, counting down.
CCAGATGTTCTTCCATGCCTTGGGCCGTTCGTCATGGCCCCGGTGTCCTCCTGCGTAGGGGGGCAGGTTGTCGGGGTCGAGCCCGGCTGCCCGGATCGAGGGGCGCAGGAAGTTTGCGTTGACCCCGGAAATGGCCGGAGTGTGGATGATGTCTGCGGCGCTTGCATCGAGGATCATCTGCTTGTGATCTGCTGGCGCAGTGGATTCCGTGGTGGCGATGAATCGGGTGCCGATATAGGCCAGATCCGCCCCGGCCATCCGGGCGGCTGCGATCTGGGCGCCGGTGCTGATCGCGCCGGACATCAGGATCGTTCCATCAAAGATCCGGCGGATTTCCTGTATCAGGGCAAAAGGATGGGTTAATCCGGCATGTCCGCCAGCGCCCGCGCTGACGGCAACAATGCCATCGACCCCGGCCTCTGCGGCCTTGGCGGCATGGCGCAGGTTGATCACATCGTGGAATACCAGCCCGCCGTAGGAATGCACCGCCTCGACGATCTCGCTGACGGCACCCAACGAGGTGATGACCACCGGCACCTTGTGCGCCACGACCTGGGCCAGATCGTCGTCCAGCCGTGCATTGGATTTGTGCACGATCAGATTGACGCCATAGGGGGCCGCCCCTGGATGGGTAGTCAGGCGCCCTTCGATTTCTGCGAACCAGTCGGTTAGTGCGGAAACGGTCCGGCAGTTGAGCGTGGGAAACGTGCCCACAACCCCGGCCCGACAGGTCTCGACCACGAGATCGGGCCCCGAGGCGAGGAACATCGGTGCGGCGACAAGTGGAAGGCGCAGGTTGGACAGGCGGGCGGGAATGGGCATCGGTCTCTCCGTCAGGACGCTTGGCGGGGTGCGGAATAGCGCAGCGGACCGGCCGCATCTGCGAGCGCCAGTTGCCGCGATTGCAAAAGGTGGTTCACGTGGGCGTGGGTCTCGCTGAAGGCAAAGGCAAGTTGCCCCGGCCCGAGCGGGCGGTCGAACAGCACGGGCACCAGATCGGCGACCGACGGCTGCGCCCCCACGCAGGCACCGAGGAGTTCGGAAAGACGCACCTCGTGATGCGCCCGAAGTTCGGCGATGCGGGCATGGAGCCCGAAAAACGGTTGACGATGGCCGGGCAGGACAAGCGCGTCATCTGGCACGACCATCGCCAGATCTGCGAGCGATCGCAGATAGTGACCTAGCGGGTTGCTGTCCGGTTCGGTTGGCCAGACGCTGACATTGGGCGAGATGCCCAGCAGCACCTGATCGGCCGCCAGCAGGATGTTGTCGGCACGGCTGTACAGCATAAGCTGTTCCGGTGCATGACCATCACCTGACAGGATGTCGAACACCCGCCCGCCGATATCCAGCCGGTCCCCGGCCAGCAGGCGGGTAAAGGTTGTAGGCGGGGCGCCCACCAGCCCGGCATAATGCTTGCCCCATCCCTTCATGCGCTCGGCGACGTCGGGGGCCATTCCGTGGCGGCTGTAAAAGTCGGCATAGAATCCATCGCCCAGACGCGAGGGGTTCGACAGCAGTGTCAGGCAACTGAGATAGGCGGTCAGGCTTGTCAGCAAGGGCAGGCCATGATCCGCGCAAAGCTGTCCGGCATGGCCGATGTGGTCGGGGTGATGATGGGTCACGATCAGCCGGGTAAACCGCTGGCCGTGCAGGGGCCCCGACAACAGCGCGGCAAAGGCGGCGCGCGTCGCGGGACCGCTGACGCCCGTATCCACCACGGCCCAGCCGCCATCATCCTCGATCAGGTAGATGTTGACGTGATCCAGCACCAGCGGCAGCGCGACACGCGCCCATAACAGGCCGGGCGCAAGCGGCACGACCTGGGCCGGGCCGGGGGCGTCGATTGCCATGGCCCGAGGGGCCGAACCGGATGGCATGGGCGATCCTTTCAAATCTCCGGCCCACCCAGGCGGCGGGCCGGAACGTCTCAGTTCATCGAATTGGGTACGAACAGCGACAGGATGGGGAATGCGACCAGCAAGGCCAGTACCACAAGGTCTCCGGTCAGGAACCGGGCCACGCCCTTGAACGTCGTTGTGGCATCCACCTCCTTGCCAGCGACAGAGGCGACGACAAACACATTCAACCCCATTGGTGGCGTCACCAGACCGATCTCCAGCAGCTTGACGACGATCACACCGAACCACACCAGATCCAGCCCATAGCCTTCGACCAGCGGGATGACGAAGGGAAGGGTCAGCAGCATCGTGCCGATCGGGTCGAGGAATACGCCCAGCACCAGATATAGCAGAACGATGCAGGTCAGCACCTGCCACTGCGCCAGATTGGATGACTGGATCAGATCCACGAATGCCTGTGTCACACCCGTCAAGGACACCAGCGAGACAAAGATCTTGGCCCCGACCGCAATGAAGAACAGCGCGGCAGAAGATTTTGCCGTGATCACAAAGGAGTCGATGATGGCCGCCCACGTCAGTCGGCGCGAGACGATCCCGAAGGTCAGGGCAAAGCCAAGGCTGACGGCTGCCGCCTCGGTCGCGGTGAAGATCCCGCCATAGATCCCGCCGATGATGATGGTCATCAGCGCAGCGGCAGGCCAGGCGATCAGCACGGCGCGCAGTTTCTCGCGCCCGGTAAAGGTCATTTCGACCTTGGGTGCGACCGCCGGGTTCATGCGTACCCAGATCATCACCGTGATGATGTATCCGGCCAGCGACAGCAGCCCCGGAATGATGCCCGCTAGAAACAGCCGGCTGACCGATTGTTCGGTGAACAGGGCATACAGGACGAACAGGATGCTGGGCGGGATCAGCGCGCCCAGCGTTCCGCCCATCGCCACCGTCGATCCGGCAAGCGACGGCTTGTAGCCCCAGCGCAGCATTTCGGGCACGCAGATGCGCCCCATCGAAGAGGCACAGGCCATGCTGGAGCCGGTGATCGCTGAAAATCCGCCGCAGCCGAACAGCGACGCAATGGCCAGCCCGCCGGGAACCGAGGCCATCCAGATCCGCATGGCATTGTAGATGTCCGTGGTAATCCGGGCGTGGTAGGCGATATGCCCCGCCGCGATGAACATCGGCACCATGCTCAACGAATATGAATGCAGAAAGTCGAAGGCGTTGGAGTGCACCAGCGACAGCGTGGGATTGATGCCCCGATCAAAGTTGAACGCTCGTCCGGGTCGCCACGCATAGACCAGGAACACGCAGATCGTGGCAACTGCGGCCAGCGCGAATCCGATAGGCACGCGCAACACTAGCAGCAACAGGACGACGACAAAGCCGATTGCGCCAATCGTGGTCGGATCCATCAGGCCGCCCCTTCGCGTTTGAGCCGCGCCAGCGTGCCCAGGATCAGCAGATCCAGCAGCCGCACGGCGAACAGAACATATCCGGCAAAGAACATCGTCTTGCCCGGCCATTCGGGCAGTTGCAGCATTCCGTAGTAATAACTGCCGCTGCGCACCACCTCGGAGAGCGTCCTCCAGCCTGCATATCCCATTGCCCCTGCCGCGATCAGGCCGACAATCGCCGCCAACGCATTCAGCCAGATCGCATGGCGCGCAGCAAAACGCCCTGTCAGCACATCGACGGTGATGAAGCTGTGTTCTGCCGCCACCTTGGCCAGCGGCAGCACAAGTGCGGCGATCATCAGTTCGCCAACCACCACCGCCTCGTCATGAAGTGCCATGTTCAGCAGGTTGCGCATGATCACGCCTGCGATGACATAGGCGCTCATGGCGGCCACGGCCACTGCACCGATTGCGGCGAACAGGGTCTCTATCGTTTCCAGTCCGCGACGCCACGGGCTGCGGGGGCCAGCGTCGCCGCCCCCCGCACCAGGCGCATTCAGCGCGCCCATGGATAGCCTTTCTCCTGCCGCTCGGCGTCGTATTTGGCCAGAAGTGCCCGGTACTTGTCGAACAGGCCCTGGCCGTCATGGCCGAGGTCTGTCATTTCCTTGACCCAGTCCTGGTTGTGGACGTTTCCGGCCTCTTCCAGCTTGAGCAGGTCTTCCTTGGGGAAATCGACCAAAGTCACCTTGCGCCCGATCTCGCCGGTTTCCAGTCCGGCACGGATCTTGCCCATTTCGTCAAGCTGCGCCTTGGCGAAGCGGTCGATCATCTGGCTGCCGGCCTCGCGCAGGGCGCCCTGCTGTTCGGCGCTCAGCTCGTCATAGCTGTCCTTGTTGATGGCGATGCCAAAGGCGCCGATGCCACCCCATTGCGCGATCGAGAAGTGGTTCGCCACCTCGTAGGTCTTGTAGGCCTGTGCCGTGTAGAAATATCCGGTCGTGCAGTCGATCAGCCGGGTGTCGAGCGCCTGATAGACATCGCCGAAGCCCATGTTCATCGTGGTTGCGCCCAGATCATTCAGAACCTTGGCATAGGTGCCGCTTGCGCGGATCTTCTTTCCGGCGAAATCGGCAATCCCTTCGATCTTGTTGTCCCCGGCGCATTCGAAGTTCAGTCCGGTCGTGGTGAAGTTGGCCAGATAGACGACGTTCTGTTCGGCCATCAGCCGTTCCATGGTTTCGTCGGTCGTCATCAACTCGTACATGGCGCGCATGATGACCCAAGGATCGGAGTACTGCGTCGGCAGATCGCCAACGCCATATCCGATCAGACGCTTCGGGTCGTAGGATTGCAGAACGGATCCCATGTCGGCGACGCCATCGCGGACGGCACCCAGTGTCGCGGTCAGCCCGACAAGCGCGCCGCCCCAATGCACGTCAACCGTAACCTCGCCGTTCGTCAGCTTGCCGACCGTCTCGGCGAAATCGGCGACTGCGGCTGCGCGTGTACCGCGATTGGGGCCGCCTTCGGTGTAGGTCAGGGTCATCTGCGCGGGGGCGGCGGTTGCCAGCCCCAGGCCCAGGGTCAATGCACCCAGGGATGTCATCAATCGGTTGGTCATTACGTCCTCCTCCTGTTGGTCGTCGGCCCCGCTCTGCGGCGGGGCTTCGGTGGGGCGGCGCCCCGTCTTGCCGGATCAGGCCGTGATGGCCAGTTCGGCGGCCTCGCGTTTCAGCCGTGCCTTGTCGACCTTGTTGACATGGGTCAGGGGCAGTGGCGTGTCGCGGAAAGTGAAGCTGCGCGGCAGCTTGTAGCCGGCCACACGGGCACGGCAGAATTCGGTCAGATCGGATGCGGATGCGCTCTGGCCCGGCTTCAGCCGCACAACCGCATGTACGCGTTCCCCCCAGCGGGGATCGGGCAAGCCGACCACCGCCGCCTCGGCCACCGCAGGATGCAGCGCAAGCGCATTCTCTGTTTCCACCGGATAGACGTTTTCGCCCCCGGTCACGATCATTTCGACCGTCCGGCCTGCCAGATGGACGAAACCGTCGGATTCCTGCCATGCGGCATCGCCGGTGTGATACCAGCCGCCACGCAGCGCCCGAGCTGTCAGCGCGGGCTGGTTCCAGTAGCCCTTCATCACATGCGGGCCACGGGTCAGAATCTCGCCCGTGGTTCCCGGAGGCACATCCCGATCCCGGTCATCCACGATGCGCAGATCGACATGCGGCGCCGGGCGCCCGATCGTGCCCAACGTCGCAGAGCCGACATAGTGCTGGTCCGGGGTCAGCGCGGTGACCAGGGGCGAGCATTCGGTCATGCCGAACCCCTGGCAGAACGCGATACCCGGCAGCGCCTCCATCACCCGCGCCAAAAGGGCCTGGGGCATCACAGCCGCGCCATAGGTCACCAGGCGCACCGACGACAGATCGTAGCGGGCAAAGTCCGGGTGCTCCAGCAGCATGGCCAGCATGGTTGGCACCATCTGGACTGTTGCAATGCCGTGGGCCTGAATGGTTTCCATCGCAGCGACCGGGTCGAACTTTGGAACGATGACGGTATGGTGCAGCAGATAGGCGGCGGTAAACACCCGCGACCCCGACCCAAGGTGGAACATCGGCCCCGACAGCATCTGGACCTCGTGCTCCTTGAACCCATAGAGCGGGATCCCCCCCTGGGTGTTCGCAAACAGATTTGCGTGCGTCAGCATCACGCCCTTGGGGTGGCCTGTTGTTCCGCCAGTGTAGAACAGGATGAATGTGTCATCGGATTGCGACCCCAGCGCGTCGATGTCCGCTCCGTCGTCTGGTCCGTCACCTGCGGCCAGATCGTCATAGCCTGGTGCCCCGTCGGGCGCCGGTCCGTCATCGGCAAATACGAGATGGGGAATGCCTGCCAATTGCTGCATCTGGCGGGCCAGGTCCCAATGCGCCCGATCCGCGATCAGGACATGGGGCGCGCAGCCTTGCACCACGGCGGCCAGTTCCGGCGGCGCATAGCGTATGTTCAGCGGCACCGAGATCGCGCCGATCCGCGATGGCAGGAAATAGCATTCAAAGTAGCGGTGTGAGTTCAGCCCCAGATAGGCCACCCGATCCCCAGGGGCGGTGCCCATGTCCCGCAAGGCCCGCGCGACACGCCAGCATCTGGTTTCGACCTGCCGCCATGTCAGCGCGTGGGCACCGCAGGTCAGCGCCGGAGCGTCGCCAGCCATGCGCGCGGCGCGCGTGATCATGTCACCCAGCCGGATCATGCCGCCGAACCCATATGGCGCGGAAGGCACCGGAGCCATCCAGTCTGCCTCATGCTACCCTCCCCCTGTTTCCGCGATGGTGGCCGAGTTCTTGGTGGCTTCATTATTCGCGTATGAACAATACACTGTCTAAGTATAATTCGCCTGTCAACCGCCCGCATTCAGATTCTGGTACAGCTTGCCGCACACATGACCGCGAAAGGGCGCCAATCCGGTGGCGGGCAAGGATCTTGGTGTGGTGGGCCGCGTGACGCAAGCAGACGTTCGCCGCCTGTCTGGAGCGGCCACAGCCAACAGCGCGCCACTACAGGGGCGTCATGGTCGCGTTCGATCTGGTCGGGAGTGCTGCGCTCCGCCTGGAAAGACCGGGCAAGACTGTCGGGTTGTCCACAGCTTTCTTGACGAAGTTTTGCTTTACAGGCTTTCGCTTCGCTGACACCATATCTAGAACAGGCCGCGTGATATAGTGAGTGAAGCGAATGCAGGCCCCAAACCGTGGGTTCTCCAGACGTAGACCGGGAAGGAACGCCGCGTGTCGATTGCCGAAGACCTGATGCTGGCAGATGATATCCACCCGCTTGACGTGGTCGAAAGCCTGGCCGCCCATCATGCGTGGGATTTCGACCGCGTCACGGATGACCAGATCGCAATGGCAGTCACCGGGCAGTGGCGCACCTATTCGCTGACGCTTGCGTGGTCGGGCAATGATGAAGTGCTGCGCCTGATCTGCACCTTCGAGATGGAGCCCCCTGCCGACAGCGAGGCGCAGCTTTATGCACTGCTGAACCGGATCAACGATGAATGCTGGTGTGGTGCGTTCAGCTGGTGGGCGGAACAGCGCCTGATGGTCTGGCGTTACGGGCTTGTGCTCTCGGGCGGCCAGAGCGCGACAGTTCAGCAGGTCGAAGCGATGATCCGCGCCGCGGTTGGTGCTGCCGAACGCTTCTACCCGGCCTTCCAGCTGGTTGCCTGGGCGGGGCAGACCCCCGAAGACGCCATGAAAGTCGCCATGACAGAGGCTTGGGGCCGGGCCTGACCGGCTTGCCCGTCTGCCCCGATCCTCCTAGGCTGCGGCCATGATCAGGGGGAACCTCATGGACTTTGGCAAGATTTCCGAACGCGGGCTGGTGCTGCTGGGTTGCGGCAAGATGGGATCCGCGCTTTTGCAGGGCTGGCTTGCGGGTGGTTTGTCGCCCGATGCGGTCTACGTGATTGATCCCAATCCGTCCGACTGGGTTCTGGCCCAGGCTGTGCATGTGAACCAGCCGCTGCCTGAAAACCCGGCTGTTGTTCTTGTCGCGGTAAAACCTCAGATGATGGGTGGCGCCTTGCCGCAGCTCCAGTCCTATGGCGGGGGCAACACGCTGTTCGTTTCGGTTGCGGCGGGTACGCTCATTGCGTCCTACGAGGCCGTGCTGGGCGCCGCGACCCCGATTGTGCGCACGATGCCCAACACGCCGGCGGCGGTCGGCCGCGGTATCACTGCGATCTGTGGCAATGCCCATACGACCGCCGCCCATCTGGACACGACGCAGGCCCTGATGTCTGCGGTGGGGCAGGTTGTGCGGCTGGATGGAGAACACCAGATGGACGCGGTCACGGCTGTCTCCGGTTCTGGTCCGGCCTATGTCTTTCATCTGATCGAGGCGTTGGCGGCGGCTGGTCATGCGCAGGGCCTGGCCCCCGATCTTGCGATGCAGCTAGCACGCGCGACGGTGTGCGGCGCCGGCGAACTGGCATATCAGGCAAGCGAAACCGCCGCGCAACTGCGCATCAACGTCACCTCGCCCGGCGGCACCACCGCCGCCGCGCTGGAGGTGTTGATGGACGCGGAGACCGGATTCCCGCCATTGTTGCGCCGCGCCGTTCAGGCGGCGGCGGACCGGGGGCGGGAGTTGGGCAAGTGACGATCACCTACGACGACTTTGCCAGGGTGGATATCCGTGTTGGCCGGATCACCAGGGCGGAACCCTTTCCCGAGGCCCGCAAGCCTGCGATCAAGCTTTGGGTCGATTTTGGCGGCGATCTGGGGGAGAAGCGGTCATCGGCCCAACTGACCCGGCATTATGACCCCGACGGGCTGATCGGGCGGCAGGTTCTGGCCGTGGTCAACTTTCCGCCCCGGCAGATCGGCAAGGTCATGTCCGAAGTGCTGGTTCTGGGCGTGCCGGATGCCGAGGGAGAGGTGGTACTGATTGCCCCTGATCAGGCGGTTCCGAATGGAGGAAAGCTGTTTTGACCCCCAAGCTTCTGATCTCGCGCACCATGCCTGACCGTGTCGTGACGCGCGCGCTTGCTCGCTATGATGTGACGCTGCGCGAAGATCTCGATCCGCTGACCGAGGCGCAAGCACTGGCCGCGCTGTATGACCATGACGCGGTGCTGACCACGCTGGGCGATGCCTTTACCGCGACTGTCTTTGCGCAGGCTCCGGCACCGCGCTGCCGGATCCTTGCGAACTTTGGCGTTGGCTACAACCATATCGCGGTGGCTGCGGCAAAAGCGTCGGGCGTCGTGGTGTCGAATACGCCGGGCGCAGTGACAGACGCCACCGCCGATATTGCGCTTACACTGATGCTGATGACGGCCCGGCGTGCGGGCGAAGGCGAGCGGCTGGTGCGCTCGGGTGGGTGGAAAGGTTGGCAACCGACACAGATGCTGGGCCAGCACATCACGGGAAAGCGTCTGGGAGTCGTGGGTTTCGGGCGTATCGGCAAGGCCATTGCTAGGCGCGCGCATTTCGGATTCGGCATGGAGATCATGTTCTTCAACCGCTCGACCGTCGAAGATCCAGGTATGCCCGCAACGCAGGTGGCCAGCCTGACCGCCCTGATGGCTGGCTGTGACGTGGTCGTGGTCGCGGTGCCGGGGGGTGCTGCAACGCATCACCTGATCGGGTCCGAGAGTTTGGCCGCGATGCAACCTCATGCCATCCTGATCAACATTGCCCGTGGCGATGTGGTGGACGAAACCGCGCTGATCGACGCCTTGCAGCAGCGTCGTATCGCGGGGGCCGGGCTGGATGTCTATGAGCACGAACCGCTGGTTCCACCGGCCCTGCTTGCCTTGGACTCGGCAGTGCTGTTGCCCCATCTTGGCACCGCTGCGCTGGAGGTGCGCGAAGCCATGGGCCTGATGGCGCTAGACAATCTTGACGCCTTCTTTGATGGGCAAGAGGTGCCGAACCGGGTGGCCTGACCCCGACAGACGGGTTTTGCCACAGGGCTGATGCCCCGGCGGGGATGTCTGTATCAGAGCGAAGGGCAAGGACGCGCCTTGCCCGCTTCACGATGCGTCAGATACCCGACGGAGGCGGGTCAGTTTCCGCGCCGGGTGAACATCCCTGCGTCCTGCGCTGCGCGGCGCAGGGCATTCGATTTGTTGACGGTTTCCTCGAACTCTGCCTCAGGGTCACTGTCATAGACCACGCCGCCACCTGCCTGGATGTAGAGCGTTTCGTCCTTGAGAACGGCCGTGCGCAGGGCGATGCAGAAATCCATCTCGCCATTGGCGGCGAAATAGCCGACGCCCCCCCCATAGACGCCGCGTTTTTCAGGCTCCAGCTCGTCGATGATTTCCATGGCGCGCACCTTTGGCGCCCCCGAGACAGTGCCAGCAGGCAGCCCCGCGAGAAGAGCCGAGAGCGCATCTTCATCGTCGCGGATCTGGCCGACCACGTTCGAGACAATGTGCATGACGTGGCTGTACCGTTCGATGATGAATTGCTCGGTTGGCCGCACCGTGCCGATCCTGGCCACCCGTCCCACATCGTTGCGGCCCAGATCCAGCAGCATCAGATGTTCGGCCAGTTCCTTGGGATCTGCCAGAAGATCCGCCTCCAGCGCAGCGTCGTCCTCCGGGGTCGCGCCACGCTTGCGGGTTCCGGCGATGGGGCGGATGGTCACTTCGCCGTCGCGCAGACGGACGAGGATTTCAGGGCTGGCACCGACCACCTGGAATCCGCCGAAGTTGAAGAAGAACATGAAAGGTGACGGATTGGTGCGTCGCAGCGAGCGATACAGCGCGAAGGGCGGCAGCGAAAAATCCATTGCCCAACGTTGCGACGGAACGACCTGAAAGATGTCGCCCGCGCGAATGTAGTCCTTGGCCTTGGTCACGGCGGCCTTGTAGGCCTCGGGCGTGAAATTCGACCGCAGTTCGCCGACCTTTGCCGCCTCTCCCAGATCGCGCTGGGCGGGGGGCGCGCGGTCCAGATCACGCAGCGCATCCATCACGCGCTCCGCCGCCTGGGCATAGGCTGCGCGCGCCGACAGGCCGGAGCCGACCCATGCAGGGGCGACAACCGTGACCTCTCCCTTGACGCCATCCAGCACGGCCACGACGGAGGGCCGCATCAGCACCGCATCCGGCAGGCCCAGCGGGTCGGGGTTCACGTCCGGCAGCCGTTCGACCAGCCGGATCATGTCATAGCCAAGATAGCCGAACAGGCCCGCCGCAATCGGGGGCAGATCCGCGGGCATGTCGATGGCGCTTTCCGCGATCAGGGCGCGCAGCGTGGTCAGCGGATGACCGTCAAGCGGTTCGAATGCGGTGACATCATACCTGGCCTGCCGGTTGATGCGGCTTGTCTGGCCGTGGCACTGCCAGATCAGATCGGGCTTCATGCCGACGACGGAATATCGCCCGCGCACCTCGCCACCAGTCACCGATTCCAGAATGAAGGTGTCCGATCTCGCCTCGGCGAGTTTCAGCATCAGCGAGACGGGCGTATCCAGATCTGCCGCCAGCCGGGCATAGACGACCTGATTGCGCCCGGCGTTCCAGCCAGCCTCGAATGTCGCAAAATCCGGTATCAGGGTCATGATGTCAGCGCATTTGCGAGTGGACAGCGGCGATTGCGCCTTCGTCGAGGGTGATCTTGGCCCGTTGCTCCAACGCGCTGGCGAACAGGGCAAAGGCGTCTTGCCCCAGTTCCTGCCCTTGGCGCATCTTCAGCATCTGCTTCCACTGCTCGGCTTCGGGTGTGGAATGGTCGGCAGCAAGAATCCGGTCCAGACGGATCAGGCCGACGAAATCATCCGTCACCACCGGCGCGACCTCGTCCGTTTCAAGGTCGAACACCTGTTGGACCAGATCGGCGGGGGCGGCGTCGATCCGCCCGCCGCGAGGCATGGCCTGCGCGACCTCGACAATGCCGAAGGCGCCCATGGCCGTTCCTGCGCCGACCTGCGCCTGAACCTCGGCAAGGCGGGCGGCAAGGGCCTGTTTCAGGGCATCGGTGAGGGCTGCCTCGGCCACCTGGCTTGCGACCTCGTCATAGGGCCGCAAGGCAGGCGCGAGGATCTCGTCCAGCCGCATGGCCACGAGACTTCCGTCATCAAGTTCGATCACCTGGGGAAAATCCCTGTCGGTGATCTTTGCAGCTTCGTCGCGGAAGCGGGGATAGGCGGCTATGCCGTCGGTCGTGCCGGGTTCCATGTCGATGGTGGCCAGCACAAGACCGGCATTCCCGGCCAGATCTTCCAAGGTCGCGCCGCCAGCCAGAAGATCGTCGATCTCATTGACACGGGTGCGGATCTGCCGGCGTGCCGCATCCAGCGCGAATTCCGACGTCAGCGCCTCTCGGGCCTCGTCAAAGGTGACTTCATCCGCAGCGAGAATTCCGTTCATGCGGAACAGCGCCGGCCCCAGTGGTGACGGCAGCGGTCCGATGATGCCGGGTTCGGCCATCTCGAAAATCGGATCCCCGGCCGCGCCCAGATCTGCTTTGGCAATATCGCCCATGTCCACGTCGTTCAGCGTCAGGCCGCGCTCCTGGACCAGCGCCTCAAAGCTGATCTGCCCGGCATCCAGCCGGTTGCGGGCCGCAGTGGCGGCATCGTCATCCGAAAACACCAGACGTTCCAGCAGGCGGCGTTCCGGCTGAACGAATTCGTTGATCCTTTGGTCGTAGAGCTTGCGCAGTTCGGCCTCATCCACCGGGACCACCTTCGCCACATCATCGGCAAGCAACGCGGCATAGGTGATGCGGCGGGTCTGCGGGCGGGTGAACTGGTCCGGGTGAGCGTCGTAATAGGCGCGGAGCGCAGCATCGTCCGGTTCTGCAAGCGGGGCCTCAAGATCGGCTTCGGTCAGGCGCAGGACAGAGAAACTGCGCCGTTCCTCGATATAGTCATAATAGGCCGCTGCGGCAGCGTCGGATCCGGCAAAGCCGGTGGCGACGGCTGTTTGCAGCAGGCTGCGTGACAGATCGCGCCGCGTCTGCGTTTCGAACTGCGCCTCTTTCCAGCCATTGTCCTGCAATGTCATGGCATAGGCTGTGCGGTCAAAGCTGCCTGACATGTTGTGAAAGGCCGGGATTGCGCGGATTTCCTGAGCAAGCCGCGCATCGCCGACCGAGATACCCAGCCGTGCCGCTTCGGCGTCGAGCACCGCAGTGGTCACAAGTCGCTGGCGAACCGATGCATCAAGCCCCATCGCCAAAGCTTCGGCAAAGCCAAGCGGGCGGCGCACTTGTGCCGACAAGGCGTTCAGATCGTTGCGCAGGGCGCGGAAGTAATCTTCGGTCGAAATGTCCTGCCCCTCGACCGTCCCGATGCGTCGCACCGAGCCACCGAAGTTCGTGATCCCGAATCCGCCAAGACCAAGAATCAGCATGGCCATCAGGATCCAGACCAGAACCTGCCCCGTCTTGCCGCCAGCCGCCATGCCCGCCTCCTGCGCCCTGAAAATACTGGTGCCTGTCTAAGGGCAGCGGAAGGCCGGGGCAAGCGTTCAGCGCAGCGTCAGACGCAGGTTTGAAAGTCGGTTGAACAGCGTGGCGATGCCCGCGGCATCGACATTTGCAAAGGCGATCCGCATTTGCCGGGCGCCTGCCGGGTCGCTGTCGGGCATGAACATCGTTCCGGGCAGCATGAGCACCGCCTGCTGCCGGAGGATTTCGCGTGCAACCTCGGGCGCGCTGGCCGCAAACGGGTGCTCAGCATAGGCGAAATAGGCGCCACATCCCAGCAGCCGCCATCCCTCCAGCGCCGGAAATCCCGCAACCATTGCGGCGCGGCGCGACAGGATCTCTGCCCGTTCACCCGAAACCCATTGGCCAAGGTTCCGCATTCCCCAAAGGGCGGCGATCTGGCCCAGTTGGCCGGGGCAGATGGCAACGGTGTCGAGGAACTTTTCCACCTCGGCCAGCCGCGCCGCACTCGCCAATATGGCGCCAACACGGTGGCCTGTCAGGCGATAGGCCTTGGAAAAGCTGTAGAGATGGATCAACACATCCGACCAGTCGGGATCGGCAAACAGATCGTGCGGCCGGCCGTGGCGGCTGTCGAAGTCGCGGTAGGTTTCGTCCAGGATCAGGGCCAGCCCGTGGGCACGGCACAGATCACGAAAGGCGGCCAGGGTCTCGGCCGGGTATTCGGCGCCGCCCGGATTGTTCGGGCTGACCAGCGCGATGGCGCGGGTGCGGCTGGTGATCAGCGCAGCGGCCCGGTCCGCTTCGGGGATCAGGCCGGGGCCGGTTGCCAGCGGCACGGAAACGACGCCCTGCATGTCCAGCCACATCTTGTGGTTGAAGTACCATGGGGTCGGCAGGATCACCTCGTCCCCTGCACCGGCGATGGTCGACATAACGGCGCAAAACGCCTGATTGCAGCCCTGGGTGATGGCCACCTGCTGCGGATCGACGCGTCCGCCATAGGCAGAGGACCATTGTTGCGCGATCTCTGCCCGCAGTTCGGGCAGGCCCAGGACCGGGCCATACAGATGCGCGGCATCGTCGGTCAGTGCCGCATCTGCAATGGCCTGTCGCAGGCCCAGCGGGGGCGGATCCACCGGGGCCGCCTGGCTGACGTTGATCAGGGGCAGGCCCGCAGGCAGGGGTGTTTCCGTAAGCCACCGCCGGGCTTCCATCACGGGCGGGGCAAATGTGGCGGCCATCGCGGGGTTGAGCGGATGCATCGGGGTCTCCCTTACTGCGCCGTACACTGGCCAATGCTTCGGATCGCCGCAAGTGGCCGCAGCAAAGATCTGATGGCATTGATCCGCCCGGCGAGCGCTGGAAGGCAAGCCCCGTTGCCCTGACGGCTGGCGCAGGTTAAACCCCGCACATCCCGAGGAAGCAGATCATGAACCTGTTCGATGAATTCCGCGCCGCCGTGCTGGCCGCGCTTGACACGCTGGAAGCCGAAGGAATGCTGCCTGCCGGCCTGGACCGCAGCAATATTGCGGTGGAGCCACCGCGAGATGCGGCGCATGGCGATATGGCCACCAATGCCGCGATGGTGCTGGCCAAGCCGGCCGGCAAGGCGCCCCGCGTCATTGCCGAGGCACTGGCTGCGAAACTGGCAGCCGACCCGCGTATCGCCAGCGCCGATGTGGCAGGGCCGGGCTTTCTGAACCTGCGGCTGTCACCCGATGTCTGGCAGGCGCAGATCGCAGTCATTCTGAAGGCCGGGGCCGACTACGGCCGCTCGACCGTCGGGCAGGGCCGCAAGGTGAACGTGGAATTCGTTTCCGCCAATCCGACCGGCCCGATGCACGTGGGCCATGTCCGCGGCGCCGTCGTGGGCGACGCACTGTCGAACCTGCTGGCCTTTGCCGGCTGGGATGTGACGCGCGAATATTACATCAACGACGGCGGTGCGCAGGTGGATGTGCTGGCCCGGTCCGCCTTTGAACGCTACCGCGAGGCCCATGGTCTTTCGCCCGAGATCCGCGAGGGGCTGTATCCCGGTGACTACCTGATCCCTGTCGGGGAAGCGCTGAAGGAGAAATACGGCGACACCCTGCTGGACAAGGGCGAACAATACTGGCTGGCCGAGGTGCGCGACTTTGCCTCCGACATGATGATGCAGATGATCCGCGAGGATCTGGCGTCCCTTGGCGTCTCGATGGATGTCTATTCCAGCGAGAAAGCCTTGTACGGAACCGGCAAGATCGAGGCGGCGTTGACCGAACTGCGCTCGCGCGGTCTGATCTACGAGGGCGTGCTGGAGCCGCCCAAGGGCAAGACGCCCGAAGACTGGGAGCCGCGCGAACAGACCCTGTTCCGTTCGACGGCCCATGGGGACGACGTGGACCGCCCGGTGATGAAATCGGATGGCTCCTGGACCTATTTCGCCCCTGACATTGCCTATCATTATGACAAGGTGAAGCGTGGCTTTGACGAGCTGATCGACATCTTCGGCGCGGATCATGGCGGCTATGTCAAGCGGATGAAGGCGGCTGTTGCCGCGCTGTCCGATGGCAAGGTGCCGCTGGACATCAAGCTGATCCAGTTGGTCAAGCTGTGGAAGAACGGTGAACCCTTCAAGATGTCCAAGCGCGCGGGCACGTTTGTAACGCTGCGCGACGTGGTCGAACTGGCGGGGGCCGATGTCACCCGTTTCATCATGCTGATCCGCAAGAACGACGTGGCGCTGGACTTTGACTTTGACAAGGTGCTGGAGCAGTCCAAGGACAACCCGGTCTTCTATGTGCAATATGCGAATGCGCGCGTGCATTCGGTGTTGCGCAAGGCGGCGGACTCTGGTGTCGCGGTTGACGATGCGGCCTTGACCGGGGCCGATGTATCGCTGCTGGCCCATCCGGCAGAGCTGGCCATGATCGCAAAACTGGCCGAATGGCCGCGTCTGGTGGATATTGCGGCCCGTGCGAACGAACCGCATCGCGTTGCCTTTTACCTTTACGAACTGGCCTCCGACTTCCACGGGTTGTGGAATCGGGGCAATGACGAACCATCCTTGCGCTTCGTGCAGGAGGATCCGGCACAGACGCAGGCGAAAATCGCCCTTGTCCGGGCCACGGGCGTTGTCATTCGCGCCGGTCTTGCTATTCTGGGGGTCAAGCCGGTCGAAGAAATGCGCTGATCACAGGCGCCGCGTCCGGCATGACACAGGCAAGCGCGGGGGCAATCCCGTGACGCGCGGGGCAGCCCGCGCAGGCGGAGCAGGACATGGCGGAAGCGAATTTCAATGAATTCGTGGCCGGGGCGCACGCGCCCCGCGCGGCGATGGGCCGGTTATTGAACATTGCCGGTGCGATCTCGACGATCATACTGGTGGGCGGCGTTGCGGTTTGGGGCTATCGGCTGGCGGTGCGCGATGCCAATGGCGTGCCGGTGATTCAGGCGATGGAAGGGCCGATCCGTGTGGCGCCCGATGATGCAGGCGGCAAACTGGCGGCGCATGTGGGTCTGTCGGTCAACCGTATCGCGGCAGAAGGTGCCGCAGGCGAGGTGCCTGACCAGATCACGCTGGCAGACCCCCCCATCGGGCTGGAGCCTGACGACGCGCCGGGCATTGGTGCAGAGGCGCCCGAGCAAGTGACCGAGGCGGATACCCTGGCCCGCACCCTGGCACTTGCCGACGAGCTTGCCCGCCAGGCTGCGGCCGAAATCGCCGCAGAGGACGCGATGGCCGCAGATGACAGCCCACCCTTGCCCGGAAACGTGGTCCAGCGGTCGCCGCGCCCCATGCCACGGCCTGGCGCGGCGGACGGCGTGATCACGAACACCACCCGCGTTTCGGCCCAGGCGCCCGTCGCCACCGAGATCGACCCGTCGACGCTTGCGGCGGGGTCTCGCCTTGCGCAGATCGGCGCCTTTGACGATATCGACAGCGCCCGCAAGGAATGGACGCGCGTGGCGACCCAGCATGTTGCCCTGTTCGAGGGCAAGAATCGTGTGATCCAGCCTGCCAATGCCGCTGGCCGCACCTTCTATCGCCTGCGGGTGCAGGGTTTTGACACCGAGGATGATAGCCGCAGATTCTGCGCTGCCATCGAGTCCGGGGATCTGCGCTGCAACTCGGTCACTGTGCGGTGAGCATGGTTTCGGCCGTTGTACTGGGGGTCCAGGGCCTGGAACTTGGCCGCGACGAGGCCGCGTTCTTTCGCGAGACCGCGCCTTGGGGGTTTGTCCTGTTCGCGCGCAATGTCGAGACGCCCGATCAGTTGCGCCGCCTGACCAGCGACTTGCGCGCCGCGGTGGGGCGCGATGCGCCGGTGTTCGTTGATCAAGAAGGCGGGCGCGTGCAACGCCTGCGTGCCCCCTTGTGGCATGAATATGCGCCCCCGCTGGATCAGGCGCCGTTCGGCCCGGCAAGTTTTCATCTGCGGGGGCGGATGCTGGCGGCGGAACTGCGGGCTGTGGGCATCGACGGGAATTTTGCCCCCTGCGCCGATCTGGCCTGGCCCGAGACCCACCCGTTCTTGCGAAGCCGCTGTATGGGCACCTCCGTGCCCGAAGTGACGGCCAACGCACGTGCGCTGGCGGATGGACTTTTGATGGGGGGCGTGCTGCCGGTGATCAAGCATATGCCCGGTCATGGCCGGGCAACACAGGACAGCCATCTGGAGACCCCGCTGATCGACCAGTCCCGCGCCAACCTGGAGTCGAGCGATTTTGCCCCGTTCAAGGCGTTAACCGACCTGCCGCTTGGAATGACTGCACATATCCGGCTGCCATTCCTGGGGGATCTCCCGGCCACGATGAACCCTGCCGCCCTGGCGATGATGCGGGACGATTGGGGGTTCGGCGGCGCCATCATGACCGACGATATTGGCATGGGCGCCTTGAGCGGGCCGATCCGCGACCGCGCGGCATGTGCGATTGCTGCGGGCTGTGATCTTGTGCTGCACTGCAATGACGCGATCCTTGGGTTCGCACAGGCGGCCGAGGGCGCGGGCCGCCTTTCGGGTGCGGCGCGTGTTCGATGTGAGACGGCCCTGAAAGCGCGTCGCGCGCCGGAAAACGTTGACTTTGCCGCGCTTGCCGCCGACCTTTCGGCCATGATCGGAACAACCGCCCACCACCATGGCTGACCAGCCGTCGCTCGACTTTCCCGAAGGCCCGGCGCTGTCGGTGCCTGACCGGCTGGCGGCCGAAGCCCTGATTGTGGATGTGGACGGGTTCGAAGGCCCGCTTGACCTGTTGCTGACGCTGTCACGCAGTCAGAAGGTGGATTTGCGAAGGATCTCTGTGCTGCAACTTGCGGAACAGTACCTTGTCTTTGTCACCCGTGCCCGTAGCCTGCGCATCGAACTGGCTGCGGATTACCTGGTGATGGCGGCCTGGCTGGCCTATCTGAAATCGCGCCTCCTGCTGCCCCCGGATCCCGAGGACGAAGGCCCGAGTGCCGAAGATATGGCCGCCCATCTTGCCTGGCAGCTAGAGCGACTTCAGGCCATGCGCGAGGCGGCGGCCAACTTGATGGCGCGCGATCAGTTGGGGCGCGACTTCTTTCAGCGTGGTGCGCCAGAGGCGTTTTCGCACATCCGCAACTTGCGGTATACCGCCACGCTTCTGGATCTGATGCAAGCCTATGCCCGGATCCGGACCCGCGACGAATTCCGCCCCTATGCGTTCGATCGCAAGAATGTCTACACGATGGAACAGGCGCTGGACCGATTGCGCGGAATGCTCGGATATGCCGGCGACTGGGTCGCGCTGATGGACTTTCTGCCTGACGACTGGAAAGGAGAGCCAGCCCGGCGGCGCTCGGCCACCGCAGCGCATTTTGCGGCGTCTCTGGAACTCGCCAAACAGGGGGCAGTGCAGATACAACAGGCAGAGACCTTCGCGCCGCTTCGGCTTCGGATGAAACCCCTGTGACGGATCGCATGGCTGACGATGCCCCCTCGCTGTTTGCCGCCCCCCCGATGGGCGAGCAGGAGCGCATGGTCGAAGCGATCCTGTTCGCATCGGTCGCGCCCATGACGGTGCCCGAACTGGCCCGCCGGATGCCGACCGGCTGCGATCCCGCCGAGGCGCTGGCCTATTTGCGCCGCCGCTACGAAGGGCGAGGGGTGCGGGTCGTTCGTATTGGCGATGGCTGGGCGTTTCGAACCGCGCCGGATCTGGGCCATCTGATGCAGCAGGAACAGGTCGAGACCCGCAAGCTGTCCCGCGCCGCGATCGAGACCCTGGCGATCATCGCATATCACCAGCCGGTCACGCGGGCCGAGATCGAGGAAATTCGCGGTGTCGCAGTGTCTCGTGGTACCATCGACCAGCTTCTGGAACTTGAATGGATTCGCCTTGGCCGTCGCCGTATGTCGCCAGGACGCCCGGTGACATTCGTCGTGACGGATCAGTTTCTGGACCATTTCGGTCTGGAATCCTCTCGAGATCTGCCAGGATTGCGCGAGTTGCGGGCAGCAGGCTTGCTGGATGCCCGCGCCATGCCCGGCACAGAACCGTTGACCGAGGACGATGCACCCGACACCGGGCAGACCGAAATGTTCGAGGATTAGAACAGAGGGAGAGCGCCATGGATACGAACCGATTTTTCACGATGCTAAGCCGCATGTTTTTTCGTCGCGCGACAAACTGGGGTGTCCGCAAGGGGATCGACATGGCGGCAGGCAAGGGCAAACCCGCCGCGCAGATGTCCACTCAGGAGCGTGACATGGCCCGCAAGGGGCGCGATGCAGTGAAGCTGGCGCGCAAGTCGGCGCGAATTACCCGGCGGCTTGGGCGCTGAGCCGACCGAGGGCTTTGTGGCGGATGTCGCAGCGGGGGTTTTGCACCCCCGCACCCCCGCAGGGTATTTCTGCAAGGTGAAGCATAAAGAGCGGCTTCGGGTCCACTGGTCGCGCGCGCATAGTCGGCGTATCGTGCGCGGATGACCGATCTGTTCGACTCCGCTCCCGACTCTGCCGCGCAGGCGCCGCGTCCGCTGGCCGACCGGCTCCGGCCGCATCAGTTGTCTGACGTGATCGGACAGGAAAAGGTGCTTGCTGCCGATGGGCCCCTGGGCGCCATGCTTGCGGCGGGAAGCCTGTCGAACCTTGTTCTCTGGGGGCCGCCAGGGGTGGGAAAGACCACCATTGCCCGTCTGTTGGCCGAAGGCAGCGATATGGCCTTTGTCCAGATCAGCGCCATATTCACTGGTGTGCCGGAGTTGCGCAAGGTGTTCGAGGCGGCCAGGCTTCGGCGTGCTCAGGGGCGCGGCACGCTGTTGTTCGTGGACGAGATTCACCGCTTCAACAAGGCCCAGCAGGATGGATTCCTGCCGTATATGGAAGACGGCACCATCACCCTGGTCGGGGCGACCACCGAGAATCCGTCGTTTGAACTGAACGCCGCGCTCTTGTCGCGTGCGCAGGTGATGGTGCTGGAGCGCCTCAGTCTGGCCGATCTGGAACGACTTGCGCAGCGCGCGGAAAAGGAACTTGGCCGTGCCCTGCCGCTTACCGCAGAGGCGCGCGACGCGCTGCTGGAGATGGCGGACGGCGATGGCCGGGCTTTGCTCAATCTGGTGGAGCAGGTGGCAGCGTGGAAAACCGCGACATTGGATCGTGACGGGCTGGCAACGCGCCTGATGCGCCGGGCGGCAAAATACGACAAGTCAGGTGAAGAGCATTACAACCTGATCTCGGCATTGCATAAATCGGTGCGTGGATCAGATCCTGACGCCTCCCTGTACTGGTTTGCCCGGATGCTGGAAGGCGGTGAGGATCCGCGCTTCCTTGCCCGCCGTCTGACCCGTATGGCGGTGGAGGATATCGGCCTTGCGGATCCGCAGGCACAGGGCATCTGCCTGGATGCCTGGCAAACCTATGAACGGCTGGGCAGCCCGGAGGGGGAGTTGGCGCTGGCCAATGCGCTGGTCTATCTCGCGCTCGCCCCGAAGTCGAATGCCGCCTATACCGGCTACAAGGCGGCGCGGGCTCTTGCACGCGACAGCGGCAGCCTTATGCCGCCAAAGCATATCCTCAATGCTCCCACAAAGATGATGAAGGGTCTCGGCTACGGTGACGGCTATGCCTATGACCATGACGCTGATGATGGGTTTTCCGGGCAGAACTACTTTCCCGACGGGATGAAGCGCCCTGCGCTGTATGTTCCGGTCGAACGCGGCTTCGAGCGGGAATTGCACAAGCGCGTGGACTGGTTTGCCAAGCTGCGGGCGCGTCGTCAGGGCGGCCAGGCGTGACGTGGCGCATTCATCTTGCCAAAAATACCCATGCGACGCTCGAAATCGGAACAGGTGTCAGGGGGTCAGCCCATCCGCTCCGATGCATAAGATCCTGGTGAGGCGGGGAAGACCACGGTCTTGTTGCCATTGATGAATGCGCGGTGGTGGATATGGGCATGGACCGCGCGCGCCAGAACCGACGATTCCACTTCGCGCCCCAGCGAAACGTAGTCCTCTGGCGATTGCGCATGTGTGACGCGAACGGTGTCCTGTTCGATGATCGGGCCTTCGTCCAGATCGGCGGTCACATAGTGCGAGGTGGCCCCGATCAGCTTCACTCCGCGGTCGAATGCCTGTTTGTACGGGTTCGCGCCCTTGAAGCTGGGCAGAAAGGAGTGGTGAATGTTGATGATCCGCCCTGACATTCTGCGGCACATGTCGTCGGACAGAATTTGCATGTAGCGCGCGAGCACGACCAGCTCTGTCCCGGTTTCCTCGACCAGGGCCATCAGGCGGGCCTCTGCTTCGGGCTTGCTGTCTCTCGTGACCTTGATGTGGTGAAAGGGGAGGTCGTGATTCACCACCAGTTTCTGATAGGTCAGGTGGTTCGATACCACGCCTACGATGTCCACGGGCAGCGCCCCGATGCGCCACCGATAGAGCAAGTCATTCAGGCAGTGGCCAAAGTTGGACACCATCAGCAGCACTTTTACCGGGACCGCGCCATCATGGATTGCCCAGTCCATGTTGAATTTGTCCGCGACAGTGCCAAATCCTTCGCGCAATTGCGCTAGTGTCGCGCCGGTCTCGGAGTGAAACGAGATGCGGGCGAAAAAGCGGCCCGTGGCCGGGTCGTCATATTGCGCGGAATCGGTGATATTGCAGCCTTGCCTTGCCAGATATCCTGAAACGCCTGCCACGATTCCGCGGCGGGATTCACACTGTATGGTCAGGACGTTTGCGGCGGTCATGGTCAAGGTCCGGCTGGGAATATGTGCGAAGCGATACGGAAGCGTTCCCGCAGGGTCAACACGCCATTCCTGGCCGCAGTGCCCGGTCGGTCCGCTGACAGGAATAGCCGTCGTGCAGGGTCTACGCTTTCCTGTTGCGCGGAGCGGGCTGGTCAAAGGGCACGGTGATCGTGACGGTCAGGCCCTGGCTGCCGAACTTGCGTTCGATCGTGCCGCCCAGCTCCAGCCGAATACAGCTGTCGATCAGCTGGCTGCCGAACCCCTTGCGTTCAGGCTCTGATATGGTGTCGACCGTGGTTTCGGCCCAGACCAGCCGGAGCATCTGGGTCCGTCCGATGCGCTGGACCTGCCACGTGATGGCCAGCTTCCCGCCCAGGGCTGCGCCGGCGCCATATTTCAGCGCGTTGGTCGCGAGTTCGTGAACCGTCAGGCCGAGGGCCTGGGTCTGGGTTGCGTTCAGGCGGATGTCTGGCCCGTCAAGCGTTACCCCGGCATCGGCATCGCCATAGATTTGTTTCAGTTCGACAGAAACGAGCGTGTAAAGATCGGCCCCTTCGGTAGCGGAGCGGATCAGCAGGTCCTGGGCCTGTGCCATGGATTGCAGGCGCTGGGTCATCGAGGTGACGAAGGCTTCCTTGCTGTCGGCCTGCCTGCCTGCCTGACGGGTCATGGCCACGACGCGCGCCAGAGCATTTTTCAGCCGGTGGGACATTTCGCGCAGATGCAGATCCTTTTCCTGCAAGCTGCGCTGTTGCGCCTGCGCAAATTCGCGGTTGTGCCGGATCGAGGCCGCGAAACCCTGAACCGCCAAGGCAATCAGCGCCGACAGCAGCAGCGAAACGGCGCCAACGATCATTGTCAGCGGCCAGCGCGAGAATAGCCCCGATGCGTCGTTCCGGCGGCCCGAGAATTGCCACTTGCGGCCCGCAATGGTGGTTTCGACCGTGGACAGGATCGTGTCGGCATCTTCCAGTTCGGCGAAGGTGGCGCTTTGGTAAAGCACAGGGTCTGGAAAGCTCGCGTCGACCACGCGGATCGCGACGGGACTCGCACCACCCAGACCGATGGATTCGAACAGACGGCCCATTCGGACCGGGGCATAGACAAAACCCGGCTGCGCGCTGCCTTCTGTTCCATCCATGAACAGGTAGATCAGGGCGCCAACCTGCTGGTCTGCGGTGATTTCTTGGACAAGCTTGACCGGACCGGAAATGATCGGCTGGCCGCTGTCCATCGAGGCCCGCATCGCAGCCTGCCGCATGGGCTCGGAGTACATGTCATAGCCAATAGCGGCGAGGTTGCGGGCGTCTGCCGGTTCCAGCAGCATGATTGCGGTATGCAGTCCCGGCGCGCGCTCTGTCGGCCAGAACACGCGCTCGGGGCCGTAGTCGCGCCGAAGCCGCTCCAGCATCTGGGCTTCGGTTGCATCGCTGATGATCTCTGCCAGACCCAGGCCGTGTATTCCGTCAATGGCCCCTGCGTGGGCCAGGCTTTCGACATAGCGCGCAAAGCGGTCCCTGGGCATATCCGCCGCCGCGCGCGTCCCAAGGTAGGACCGCGTGGCCATGAGCACCGTCGAGACCCGGTTGACCCGTTCGCTTACAAGGTCGGCGACGTCGGTGAGTTCACGTTCCAGCTTTTCGGTGGCGCTGGTCACTTCGTGACGATGCACCAATCCGGTGATGCCCGTTCCCAGCCCCGCGGCGATCAGGAACGCGAATGCAGGAATGTGAAGCTTCCTCAACATGGATTGGACCTGACCGATCTGGCCAGATCGCCCCATGCGGTGGCCACGGGCGCGACACTATCCGCCCCAACCATTGCGGGAAAGGGGCAAATGCGGTTCAACCTGCTGATCTTGCAGGGTTGACGAAGGGTTACCTCCGGCCGGGAACCCAAAGGCCGGGATGTGCGTTTCCCCATGTTAGCGCACCGTTGAGCGCAGGTGAGGAGAGTTCGCATGGGTCTCGAAGCAGTGCCTCGGCCACCCTTCCAGCCGGGGCAGGCTGCCATGCATGACAATGCCCGGCGGCGCATGACGTTGACGACGCTGATCGTTGCCAGCCTTATCGCGGCCATCCTGCATATCGGGGCAGAGATCTTCCTTCCGCTTGCGTTCGCGGTTGTCATCACATTTGCGCTGTCGCCCGTCGTGACCTTTCTGCGCAATCGCGGGTTGCCTAATCTGGTGGCGGTTCTGGGGGCAGTCACGGTGACTTTCGTGGCCATCGGGCTGTTCATGCTGGTGGTGGCGGCGCAGGTCGGGACGCTTGCGCGCGACCTTCCGACATTCCAGGCGAACATCGTCACCAAGCTAGACAGCGTGCAGGACAGTGGCGACGGGACGGGTGTCATTGCCCGTCTGACCCGGATGATCACGGAAATCGGCGATCGCATCAATGCCGGTTTGCCCGAAGATCCCGATGCCGAGGCCCCCCAGCCGGTACAGGTGAAGGTGATGAGCGATCGCAACGCCTTCGAGGTGTTGCGAGATCTGGTTTTGCCATTGATCGGCCCGGTTGCCACCGCGGGCCTGGTGATTGTTGTCGTGATCTTCATGTTGTTGGAGCGCGACGAATTGCGCGACAGGCTGATCCGTCTTGTGGGGACAAACGACATTCACAAAAGCACCCAGGTGATGGAAGATGCGGGAAGCCGCGTCGCCCGCTATCTGCTGATGCAGCTTCTGGTGAACGTGATTTATGCGGTGCCGATTGGCCTGGGGCTATGGGTGATCGGCGTGCCCAATGCCGTGCTCTGGGGCATGTTGACGCTGGTCCTGCGCTTTGTTCCGTATGTCGGGTCGATCATGGCGGCGGTCTTTCCGCTGTTCCTGGCCATTGCCGCATCGCCCGATTGGTCCATGCTGTTGTGGACCGGGGCGCTGTTTCTGGTGATCGAGCTGATCACATCGAACATCATCGAACCATGGCTCTATGGCAGCGGAACCGGGGTAAGCCCGTTGGCGATCATCGTGTCCGCGATCTTCTGGACCTGGATCTGGGGGCCCATGGGGCTGGTGTTGTCCACACCGTTGACTGTGTGTCTGGTGGTGTTGGGGCGGCATATTCCACAGTTCGAAGTGTTCAATATCCTGTTTGGTGACGAACCCGTTCTGGCGCCGCATTCGCGGCTGTATCAGCGCCTGCTGGTCGGTGATGTCGTCGAATCCACCTTTCGTGCCGAGGAGGCGCTGGAGGAACAGTACCTCTCCGATTATCATCGAGATGTGGGGATTCCCGCGCTGTTGCTGGCCCAGTCCGATTATGAGCGTGGCATCGTGGACAAGGATCAGGAGTTGCGCATGGCCGCGGCTGCCATGCGTTTCCTTGATGAACTGGATGCGGTTGTCGTCGAGGAGCTGGAAGAGGCAAGCGCGATGGAACAGGCGGCCGATCGCGCTGATCGCCCGACAACGAATGGCGGATCGCAGGGGCGTGGCCATACCCTTGTCAGCATCGGTGGTCAGTCAGAGCTGGATGACGTCGCCGCCCGGATGCTGGCGCAGGCTGCCCGTGCCGAGGGGGCAGAGGTCACGTCGCTGGTGCATGTGGATCTGGCACCCAGCAGGTTCTCTGCCGTGACCAGTGTCGGCGCGGGATGTGTCGTCCTGAATTTCCTTGATTCAAAACCGCCGCGGGTGGCGCTGCTGCATATCCGCCGGATCAAGCGCGCTGCGCCGAAGATGCGGGTTGGTGTCGTCATCTGGCAGGCCAGCCCGGACATGGACGATGCCGATATGGGCGCGGAGGCGCGCGGGATTGGCGCCGACTTCTGTGTTGGTCGCATGGAAGACGCATTGCGCGAGGCATTTTCCGATGCGGATCCGGTCCCCTTGCCAGAACCACTGCGCAGCCCGGTGCGCAAACGCGCGCGGATCCGCGCGGCCGTCTGATCCCCGGATCGGGCTGAACCCCCTTGGCAACCGAACATGGCGCCAAACGAAAACAGGGCCGCAGGCATTGCCTGCGGCCCTGTGCAACCGTGGGACAGAACGGTTGCGGGGTGCGGATCAGGGGTCAGACTGGGGGACGACCCTTGACCGCGCGGGCGACCAGCGAGATCACGAAGAGGATGATGAAGATAAAGAACAGAACCTTGGCAATGCCCACCGAGGTACCGGCGATGCCGCCAAATCCAAGAACACCGGCGATCAGTGCGACGACAAGAAAGGTGATGGCCCAACCAAGCATGATGTTTCTCCTTTTACCCTGGCGCGACTGCCGCGCCCAACCTTCATGCTGGACCAACTCCGACATATGATGCGGGTTCCCTTGCCCTGCCCATTTTGTCGCCGGGAACCATAAGGGCCTGATCTGCGTTCTGTCTGTGCTGGTGTCGCGCGCTTGCACGTTCCCGATCGGCGCATGGCTGACCCGAAGTGGCCATGCTAGGATTGCGCGCTGCACCAGTTCATTTCATGTGCAGGAGAATATCATGAGCACTGCGACACGGAACCTTAAGAAGAACCTTGATGATACCCGCGAGTCGGCGAAGCGCAGCGCAGGCTCGGCAGCCGAATCCATTTCCGAGGCGGCAACATCGGTCCGCGATGCTGCCGCAGAGCGTGTGTCGGACGCGCGCGACACCTTGTCGGAAACGAGTGACCGGCTGGCCGATACCCTGCGTCGCGCTGCGGATCGTGCCGATGTCCACGCCATCAAGGATGGGGTCGTGGCTGCGGTCAGTTCCGGTGTTGCGGCAACGGCGGGTGCGCTGCGCGAGCGCAGCGTGGCAGATATCGCCCGCGATGTTCAGGAATCGGCCCGTCGGAACCCCGGCCTGTTCATCGCAGGCGCAGCGGTGCTTGGGTTTGCGTTCGCGCGGCTTCTGAGCGCCTCTTCGGAGCGTCGGCAATGAATGACAGCAAGGACGCGCGCGGCCCCCTGCCTGCTGCGGCCTTGGCTGCGGTGCTGGCCGCCGTGGCAAAACTGATCACCGACGAGATTGCCTTGCTCAAGGCAGAGGCCGCGCGGGCCGCTGCCGATGCGCGCCGGGCGCTGGTGCTGATGGCGATTGCCGCCGTGCTGGCATTGGTTGCTTTGAACATGCTGGCCGGAGCGGCGGTGCAGGGGCTGATAGCGGCTGGCCTGCATCCTGGTTGGTCCATGCTTGCTGTGGGTGTGGGCCTGCTGGCGCTGGCCTTAGGATATGTCCAGGCGGCCCGCTGGCGGCTGCGCCGGCAAAATCTTGCGCCATGGCGCAGTGAGCGCAGCCTGCGCCGCAATATGGCGGCGCTTGGCGGTGGGAATGGAGAGGGCCGGGACAATGTCGATCACTGAAACCATCGACCTGATCGAAGCCGAACTCGATGCAGACCGGCAGGCGCTGTTGAACGCGCTGACGGACCTGCGCGGAAGCATGACCATGCGTGGCTTTGTCGCGCAGGCGATGGAGACGGCGAGCACCCATCCGGTGCCGGTTGCGACGGCTGCCGCCGGGCTTGGGTTGATGGCGTTTCGGAAACTCAAAGCCGACGATGACCCGAAACCGGCCCCGCCCTCTGCCGAGCTACCGGCATGGATGGCCAAGGCCGATACGCTGCGTGCCAGGGCTGGCGGAATGCTGGCGCAGATCGACCTTGCCTTGCAGGATGGCCGCATTCCGAGATCCGAGCTTCTTGCCCGCCGCGAAGAGGTTTTGGCGGCGTTGACCGTCGATGTCCGCGCCGCGCTCGGCAGTGGCCTCGACGGACTGTCCGGCGCCGACCGTGCCAGGGCCATGGCGCAACGCGAGGTGGATTATGCCGCCCATCTGGGGGTGGCTGACGCCGGGGATGATGCGGGCGCCGACGGGGGAAACCCTTTGGCCATCGCTGCCGCAGTTGCCGCAGTGGGGGCGGCTGTTGCCCTGCTGATGCCGCGCACCGAACTTGAGGATCGCCTGATCGGCGATGCGCGCACCCGCCTGCTGAATGACGCCCGGCGACTGGTGCAAGCCGAGGCGCATCGTTTCGGTGATCTTGGGCAGTTGGTGATGGCCGTGCTGAGCAAGTCGAGGTGAGGGCCCGGCGTGCTTTCTGATCAGACAAGAAAAGCCCCGCGCCATCGCGCGGGGCCTTGCAATTCGGAGTGTGGACCGGATCAGAACTTTTTGGCCCAATCATCGACCTTGCGTTCGGCATCTTCCTTGCTGTCGCCGTACTTTTTCTGAAGCAGTCCGACCATCTGGTCACGCTTGCCGGCGACACGGTCCCATTCGTCATCCGTGATGTCGCCCCACATTTCGCGGGCCTTGCCTTTGAATTCCGTCCAGCGCCCCGAGATCTGATCCCAGTTCATGGCATGTCCTTTCTGCTTTCGTGTCATATGCTTGTACAACGCCGCAGAAGGTGGATGGTTCCGCCCTATAGCATATCGTCCGGCAAAAGGGGAAAGGCTTGTCCGAATTTCTCGGCTGCCTTGCGATCATAGGGCAGGATAAAGCCTTGCCGCTGCTCGGGGGGACGGCGCGCATTGGCCAATGCCAGCCCGGCCCATGACTGCACCGCCGTCTCCATGTTGAAGAAGCGATCCGGCGCTCCTTCGGGCAGCCAGTGCGCCATCGCGCGGCGCCGAAGCATGGCGACATCTGCGCCTTGGGACAGGACCAACCCGGCCTCGGTGTCCCAACGCAAGCTGCGCCCGTTCAGATTGGCGGATGAAACAATCGCCGCGGTCTCGTCGAACACGCTCAGCTTGGCATGGATATAGACCAGCGGTGCGCCCCGGAGTTGTTCGCGCCCGCGCTGCGAGGTGCGCCGTGGCTGCGCCGCGCCGCCCACAAACAGCCGGTGGCCGAAGCCCCGCTTGAGAATGCGCAAGGCGCGCGCCTGAAGAAACTCGCCCAAACGGGCATCCACGCCGTCCGCCCCATGAAAGGCAACGTCGTCGGGCGCGGCGGGCAAGATCAGGATAAGGTCAAGTCCAGGGGTCTTGCGCCCCGCATCCGCCAGGGCCTGGGCAAGTTGCCGGTCACGGAAATACTGGGTTTCAAGGTAGACCAGCCGCTCTGCCTTGGCGGCAAGCGCATGGTGGGCCTGTGCGATTTCGGCAATCGCCGGGGCTGGCCCGACGCGCATCACCGCAGCGGGAACGGCGCGCGACAGGGTTCGCACAAACCGCAACCCGTCCCGGTCCGGTGCTTGTGCAACCGGATCTGATCGCCCTGCGACGGCATCAAGAAAATTCTCCAGATGCGCCAGCGCATCAGCCACCACCGGCCCTTGCACCATCAGTTGCAGGTCATGCCAGGTTTCATGCCCCGGCCTGTCGTGATCCGGTGTGTCAAAGCGGCGGTCGTCCAGATCCAGCCCGCCAATATACAGGCGTTTCCTGTCGAATACGGCCAGCTTCTGGTGATGGGTCGCAGGGAACAGCATTGGCGGCGGCAAGGCGCTTGCACGCAGTGGCATCTGGTCGGGCTTGGTTAGAAGTGCGCGAATTCCCGGCAAATCGCGCAGCAGTGCGATTCTCCCTCCGTCCGGTTGCTCTGAAACCCAGGCGAGTGCCCGCATCAACCTGGATCGAACCACAGGCCAGAACATCGCGCGCGGGATCGGTCCGCTTATGGCCGAATGCATTGCGGGCACGATTTCCAGCCGTGCCTTTGGCCCCGCCAGTTCCGCCGCCGCCACGAACATACGAACGGAACGCCAGGAGCCACGATGCAACTGCGGGCGGGCGATAGGATCGAAATCGCTGAGAACGAGGCGCACGGACACGCCCCTGCGCAAGGTGTGAAGCAGCAGATCGAACCATGTGCGTCCAATCGCGCGGGCGGCATCCGAGTGCAGCGAAGTCCGCAGATCGAAGATTCGGAATCCGGCGGTAATTTCCGATTGAGCCTCCAGAAAGGCACGTTCAAGCACCGGAAATGCTTCGGCGGCGGTCAGCAGAACCTGCACGCGCTCCTCGACCGAAGGCGCCATGTCATCCGCCCTCGTCCGTTGACTCCGGGTTTCTGGAACCCTGGCGGATGGTGAACGCCACTTGGAACCCCAGCAATTCGCCATCTTCCGAGAAATCGGCGTCTCCGTCCAGTTGGCGGACAAAGCTGCGGATCAGCCGCGAAGCGATCACATCGGGGGCGCCACCACCCGTTCCGGTAAGCCGGACCCGAGCCGAGGGCGGGCCCGATACCGACAGAACGGCGTTTCGGTTCGAATCCGTATCGAGATGCACGCGGATCCGCAGGGCTTCGTCGCCGGCTGCGCTGGCCAGGAACGCGGCCATAACCTCGGCCAGCAGCAAGGCCAGCGGTACCGCTTGTTCGGTGGTCAGGGGAAGCGGCCGCAAATCCTGCTCTATCATTGTTGTGCGCCCGCTGCGGGAATGCAGCCCCTCGACCTTGGCGATCACATCGCCGATCAATGCGCCCACCTCGACCTCGGGGCTGCCCGCAATGCGATACAGGCCAAGGTGTACTGTCGAGAGACTCATCACCCGCTCCAGCAGATGTTCCAGTACCTGACGCACGGTGTCGTCCGGGTTCTCGCGCAGGTGCATTCGCAGGATCGAGGCGATCAGTTGCAGGCTGTTGCCGGTGCGGTGGTGAACTTCGCGCAGAAGCTCGGCCTTCTGGTGGAGCAGGTTTTCCAGCTCGGCTTCGTCGCGCAGGATGGTGTCCGTCATCGCCGCGTAGACATGCGAGAGTTCGGCTATTTCTGCCGGTGGATCATCCAGATCGGGGTGCGGCAGGTTGCGCGCACCGGCGGCAAAGGCCGACATCGCGCGAGACAGGCTGCGCACGTGGCGGATCACCAGACGCTCGGCCGCGAAAGCCGCAGCCAGAAGCCCGGACAGGATGAGCAGCCCGGCCAGAAGCCATGATGCGATGGAGGGATCTATGAATGTATTCTGGTTTGCCGGGGACCATACGCCCAAAAGGAAAAGCTCCGATGTGATCGGAGCGACGGAAAAGATGCGATGGTGCCCGCCCGAGCTGTGGTCGGCAAAGGTCTGCGCGCCGGTACGCGCCAGCGCGGCGAGTGATCCGCCTGCCGGAAGCAAGGCGCTTGCAACATCCAGATCGACCGAATGGGTCAGGATGGTGCCATCCTTGTCAAAGGTGATGAGGGCAACCGGCGTTTCCTTCAGGGTGTCGCGTGCCGAAACACTGGGCGCCACAATCGCCTGATGCGGGACAGAGATGGCGACAAGACCGATCTGGTTTCCGCCAGGGCTGAACACCGGATGGCTGGCGCCCAGTACGGCATAGCCCGAAACCGGCCCGGAGGGGTTCAGAACCAGCCTTGGGTCCGACTTTTCTGCCAGGCGTGCAAAGAAGGGATTGCCGGAAAAGTCGTGAGTGCGCCCGCCGGACGCGCATTCCATCTGCCCGGACAGCGAAATATACGCAATCAACGAGAATTCTGGATAGGCACTCGCGGCATCGTCCATCATTCGGATACAGGTTGGCGCGTCGTCCAGGACACGCGGCATCATTGCACCCAGTGTGCGCGCCAGGGTCTGCGCAGTGCCGATCAGCTTGATTTCCTGCTGGGCGGCCTGCACGGTTCGTGCCATGGCCGCGCGGGACAGGCTGTCCGATGCCTCGCCCACAAGGTCACGCGTCTGCAATCCGGCCAACATGGCCAACGGCAACAAGGCAACCACATTCACAATGGCAAGGCGCCGGAGGAGACCGGCGCCAAACTTGCCCAGGCGCACTGCGCTCATGCGGCGATGACTGTGGACGGACGGCTGAGAACGGCCGCAGTAGCCCCGTCTGCGCGGGGCAGCATGTCTTCGCCTTCCGCCAGGCCCATGAGTTCCGCCAGCCGCTTGCGGGCCCGGCTTGCCCGGCTTTTCACGGTTCCAACGGCAACCCCCATCATTTCAGAGGCTTCTTCGCAGCTATAGCCCGAGGCGCCGACAAGGATCAGAACCTCCCGGTGTTCCGGTGAAAGCTTGTCGAAGGCGCGCTCGAAATCCTTGAAGGCCAGCCGTCCATCGTGTTCCGGTTTGTCGAATTGCGCGCCCGCGTGCACGCCGTCAGTGTCCTGCACCTCGCGCCGGGTCTTGCGCAGTGACGAATAGAACGTATTGCGCAGAATGGTGAACAGCCAAGCTTCGAGCTTGGTTGCGGGATCGAACTTGTCCATGTTGGACCAGGCTTTCAGGATGGTTTCCTGAACAAGATCATCTGCCTGCGCACCATTGCGGCACAGGCTGAGGGCAAACGCCCGAAGGCTGGGCACCATCTCGACCAGGCGGTCACGCGGATCGGCCGTCACCTCGGGGGCACTCATTTTTGAGTCTCCTTTGCCTTCAACTGGGCAAGCAGTTCGGTAAAGCGATCAGGAACCGCATCCGAAAGTGCCTCGTGGTAGACACGCCTCAGATTCTCGTCGATCTGCGCCTTGATCGCGGGTGATTTTGGTCCGTTTCCGGGTTGCGCGGGTTTCATGATGATATTCCTGTCATTCTCTTGGGAACCAAACGCCACCGCGGACGTTTGGTTCCAGAAGAAAAAGCCAATCTGGAGACTTTTTTCATGGCGGTGACCGGAGATTCCCCTGTGTCCACAACGGTGGCCACGCACCTTCCGTACCTGCGTCGCTACGCCCGAGCCCTGACCGGCAATCAGACCAGCGGGGACCGCTATGCACTTTCCACGCTGGAAACCGTGCTGGCCGATCCGTCGCTTGTGGCCGACGCCAAGGATTCACGTATTGCGCTGTTTGCCGTGCTTCACGCGGTATGGTCCAGTTCCGGAACGCCGGTGGCCGAAGCAGACAGCCGCATTTCGGCAGCGGCACAGGTGCATCTGGCGCGTCTGACCCCGAATTCGCGCGAAGCCCTGTTGCTGCATACGCTTGAAGGTTTCAGCGTCGCCGACATCGGCAAGATCATCGGTTCCACCGCCGACGAGGCGGGCGAATTGATCGACCGCGCGTTGAGCGAGATGGAAAACTCGGTCCTTGGCCGCGTTCTGGTCATCGAGGACGAGGCGATCATCGCCATGGACCTGTCGGCGATCGTCGAGGAAATGGGCCATACCGTGACCGGCATCGCGCGCACGCGCTCCGAGGCCGTCAAGCTGGCCGCTCAGGATCGGCCGGATCTGATCCTTGCCGATATTCAACTGGCGGACAATTCGTCGGGCATTGACGCGGTGAACGATATTCTCGCGCATTTCGAGGAGCTTCCGGTGATCTTCATCACAGCGTTCCCCGAACGGCTGTTGACGGGCGAACGGCCGGAGCCGGCGTTCCTCATCAACAAACCCTATGCGGAAGAACAGGTACGTTCCGCCGTCAGCCAGGCCATGTTCTTTGCATCGACCGAGACCCTGACCGCCTGAAGCCGGTCAGGGATCGTTGGCTTGCGGCCGGTTGGCGCGCAAGTGCTGTGCAAGCTCGTCCAGAAAGATGCGCCCGGCGAGTTGTAGTGACCGCCGGGTCCGATAGATCGCATGGATGGAAAAGGTCGGGGGGCGCCATCCGGGCAATACCCGGCGCAGACGTCCGGTTGCCAGATCCTCCATCACCAGCGACAGCGGAAGCCGTGCCATGCCAAGGCCGGCAACCGCTGCCTTGTGGACAATTTTCAGGTTGTTCGTCACCATGGCGGTGCGGACGCCGATCTCTGCCACCTCGCCCCGGTCGGATACCAACCCCCAGACGGATCGGCGTTCTTCATCCAGCCAGCCGATGCAGGGCTGGTCGATCAGATCGTTGGGGGTGTGCAAGGCCGGCGCCTCGGCCATCCAGTCGGGGCTGGCGACCAGTGCATATTCGGTGCGTTGCAGGATGCGCGCGATCATGTCGGTATCCGGCAGTTCCTGCCGCGAGGCGATCAGGGCTATGTCATAGGCATCCATGTTCTGCGGCTTGGTCCCGTCCGTGGTGTCCAGCGTGATCACCACCTGCGGGTTGCGCTTGGAGAACCCGATACAGAAGTCCGCGATCATGGTTTCCGTCAGCAGGGCCGGGCTGGCGATGCGCAGGGCGCCGGTGGGCTTGGACAGGCTTTCCTGAATGATCCGCAGCGCGTTTTCGCCCTCGGCCCGTATCACCTCACCCCGGCGGGCAAGGTCCAGCCCGATCGGTGTCGGCGTGAAATGACGGGAGGACCGGTCGATCAGTCGCACGGCCAACCGACGCTCCAGTTCCTCGATCCGGCGGCTGAGTCGGGATTTCGGAATGCCGGTGCGGGTGCTGGCGCGGCTGAAACCGCCAGCTTCGATCACCTGGGACAGCAGGGCAAGGTCGTCATGCACGGCGATACCGCCTTGTTGCAGATGCAGGATTGAAAGTCCTGAATTCAGAACGATCTGTCAAGTGGCCAAGCAAAACACGGCACACGCCGCCCGAGGCCATGTCTGTTCATTGTTTTGCAATACATTTTTCCAGAGCCCAAACGCCATCAGAGACAAGCGACAGCCGCAGAGGCCTTGCCGTCGGGGGGATCCTCCTCGGCTGATTGTCGAAAATCCGGCTTTACATGTGCGGCTGCAGATCTACGCTTTCCGCAAGATCAAGAACATCGACAGCACGCCACGGCCACCCGCGCACCCCGTTTCCGGGGAGGCCCGTTGCTGCCTGTCACCCACACAGCCCGCGCCACACCGCGCAGCGAAGGAGCAAGGCATGGACCCCATCATCCGCTTTTCCGAAGTCGGCCTGCGTCTGGGCGGAATGCGTATCTATGACGAGATCACCTTTGATGTGGCGCCCGGCGAGTTCCTGTGCCTGTTGGGGCCATCAGGCTGTGGCAAGTCTACCGCGCTGCGCCTGATGGGCGACCTGCTGCCTGTGCAGGATGGCCAGATCACCGTGGGCGGCAAGACCCCGGCCGAGGCGGCGAACCGCCTGGCCTATGTGTTCCAGCAGCCCCGCCTGCTGCCCTGGCGCAGCGCGTTGCACAATGCAGCCTTCGGAATCGAAATGCGCGACCCTTCCGTGCCCAGGGCCGAACGCGAGGCGCGGGCGCGGGCGCAACTGGAACGCGTGGGTCTGGGCAAGGATATGGACAAGATGCCGCTGATGCTGTCGGGCGGCGAACGCCAGCGGGTTGCCATTGCCCGCGCCCTGGCCCTGGACCCCGAAATCATTCTGATGGACGAACCGTTTTCCGCGCTGGACCCCAACACCCGGACCCGGCTGCGTGACCAGATGATCGAGCTTTGGCAGCAATCCGGCAAGACGGTCATCTTTGTGACCCACGACATGGACGAGGCATTGTATCTGGCCGACCGCATCGTCGTGTTTTCCGGCAAGCCCGCCCGCGTTGCCTCGGTCATCGAGGTGCGCGAACCGCGCCCCCGCGACATCCTGCGTGATCCCGCCCTGCTGGAAAAGCGCGACGATCTGTTGCGGCTGTTTTCTGACATCTGACCCGACGATCCCAACCATAACAAACCAACAGGAGAGACCATGTTCCGATTTGCCACAGCCGCATTCCTTGCGCTGGCCTCTGCCAGTGCCGCGTTTGCCCAGCAAAAGACGATCACCTTCTCGCATCTTGCAAATCCCAGCCACGAGGCGGCGCTGTACGCGATCAAGAAGGGCATCGTGACCTCTGACAAGATCAAGGTGGAAGTCACTCCGCTGGATATCGCTGCGCTGCAACAGGCCATCGCGGCGCGCACCTTCGATGTGGTCGAAGGTGCGGCCATGGCCATTCCGCGTGCCAATGCGCGCGGCTTGCCGCTGGAAATCATCGGCATTGCACAGCGCGCCCATGAAGAAGGCCTGGGGTCCAGCGTCTGGGTCAAGGCGGACAGCCCGATCCAGTCGATAGAGGATCTCAAGGGCAAGAAGCTGGGCAGTTATACCCTGTCCAGCGCAGGCATGACCCTGAACCGCATCGCGCTGAACCAGGCCTATGGCCTGAACGTCGCGGCCAAGGGCGGAGATCTGGAGTTTGTCGAGCTGCCGGAATCCGCCCTGGCGGCGGCCTTGGCCTCGGGAAATGTCGATGCTTCGGTGCTGATCCATGCCCAAGCCTATCAGGCGATGAAGACGGGCGAGTTTCGCGCCATTGCCCAGCTTGGCAAGGACATGACCGAGAAGTTCGGCCTGAAACTCGTGACCTCGGTTCTGGTCGGCTATGGTGACAAGCTGAGCCAGGATCCTGACTCCTATCAGGAATTCCTGCGCATGTTCCGCGAGTCCGTGGACTATGCGCTGGCCAACCAGGACGAGGTGTTCACCGCCGTCGGCAAGGAACAGAACATCGACCCCGAGTTCTTCACGCTGTGGTTCAACAGCTTTACCACGATCCCGGTCTATATCGGTCAGAACGACCTTGATGCCATCGACATGCTGTGGACGCAGGCAACGGCGCTGGGCGTGCTGGACGTGCCGCATGGCACTGCGCTGGAGGCAAGCTGGGACGGTGCGGTCTTTGACGGGGTTGCGGGCAAGTGACCACGACCGCCGATCATATCGTGCGGGCACAGACCGACCGGGCGCGCAAGCGCGCCCGGAGTCGGCAGGTCTGGGTGGCCAACCTGATCGCCCTGGCCTTTCTGGCGGCGTGGTGGGTCTATTCGCTGTCCGTGCCTGCCTATCAGATGCCGGGGCCGCAGCTTGTTGCGGTACGCATGGTGGATCTGGTGCTTGATGCGAACGAGCGGGTTCAACTGCTGTGGTCGTTGGTCCATGTCCTTTCGGCCATCGGGATTTCGTTTGTCATCGGCTTTGCGCTGGCGCTGATGTCGAACACGCTCTGGCCGCTGAGGGGATTCATCGACGACCGGCTGACACCCTTTCTGAACGCGTTTTCCGGCATCGGCTGGCTGTTCATGGCGATGATGTGGTTCGGCGTCACCTCGTTCACGGTCATCTTTGCCGTGACGCTGATCCTGATCCCCTTTGCGATCATCAACATCCGCACCGGACTGGACGAACTGGATCAGGAAATCGGCGAACTGGGCCGCAGCCTGACGCGCAATCCGCTGCGGATCTTCTTTCGCATCACGGTGCCCATGCTGGTGCCCTATCTGTTTGCCACACTGCGCACCGCCTTTGGCGTCTCGTGGAAGGTGGTCCTGACGGCTGAACTGTTCGGCGGCAATGCCGGGGTAGGCTACTTGCTGAACTCGGCGCGGCAAGAGTTTGATACAGAAACGATCTTTGCCGTGATCTGCTTCATCATCCTGTTCGTGTACCTGTCCGAAGTGCTGGTCTTTTCCCCGATCCAGCGCAATCTGAAGCGGAGGTTTGCCCGTGAATAAGGTGATGTTGACTCGCACCCAGGGCCTGATCCAGCGCGCCATCACCGAAGGCGGTGTCGTGCTGGTCCTGCTGGGCTGGTGGTTGTTTTCCAAGGACATGCCCGCCTTTATCATGCCAACCCCGCAGGCGGCTTTTGGCAAGATGCTGGAGTTCTTTTACGATCCGGCACTGATGCGCCATGCGGCGATCAGCTTCATGCGCGTCGGGCTGGCGGTGATCCTTGCGACGGTGCTTGCGTTGATCATCGGATTGCTGACACGGGCCTTTCCGATCCTGGAAGAGGCGGTCGAGCGGCGGTTGCTGACCTTCTTCAACAGCTTTCCGTCGGTCGGCTGGGCCATTCTGGCGGTGATCTGGTTCCGGATCTCGGATGGAACGGTGATCTTCATTCAGGTGATGATCATCCTGCCGTTCTGCCTGATCAATGTGCTGGAGGGCCTGCGCCAACTGGATCCTGAACTGGTCGAGATGGGGCGGTCGCTGACCCGGTCGCGCCGGCGGCTGTTCCTGCGGCTGGTGTTGCCCCTGACCATGCCGTTCCTGATTGCCGGGCTGCGCGTCGCCTATGGCATCGCGTGGAAGGTCGCGCTGGTCTCTGAACTGTTCGGGGCACCATCGGGGCTTGGCTATCTGTTGATGCAGGCGCAGGTGCGGGCCGATGCCACGCTCGTCTTTGCCTGCTGTCTGGTCATCGTGCTGATCTTTGGCGTGATGGACCATTTCGTGCTGCGGCCTCTGGCGCGGCGCTATTCCGTCCAGCGGGCGGCCTGAATCGGCACCTGTGTGCCAGATGCCCGGCCGCCTTGCGTGGCCGGGGCAGCGAAACTTTGTCGCCCAACTCAAGGGAGGTCCGCGTGACCGCACATCATACCATCCTGCACAATGGCCGTATCGTTACGGTCGATGCCGCATTCACCATTGCCGAGGCGGTCTCGATCCGCGATGGCCGGTTCGAAAAGGTCGGCACCAGCGCCGAGGTACTGGCAACCGCCACGGACGAAACAGAGATCGTGGATCTGGCTGGCAAGACGGCGGTTCCGGGCCTGTTTGACAGCCATCTGCATCTCTACATGACCGCAATGGAGGCGCCGCGCGTACCGCTGATAGATTGCCGGTCCATCGCGGATGTGCAGGCCGCCATTGCCGCGCGGGCCAAGGTGACGCCCAAGGGTGAATGGATCATCGCGCGGATGGGCTGGCATGAAAGCCTGCTCAAGGAGAATCGCCTTCCGACCCGCGACGAACTGGACGCAGCGGCCCCGGACCATCCGGTGTTTGTTCCGCGTGGCGGCCATGTGTGCAGCGGCAATTCGCTGGCGTTGGGCATGGCCGGTATTTCCGAGGACACCGTCGATCCGCCCGGCGGGCTGATCGTGCGGGAAATCGGATCGCGCAGGCCGACGGGGCTTTTGCTGGAATCGGCGGCCTATATGCTGCGGAAGGTACTTCCTCCGCCGCCTGCGCCCGATGCGGAACGTGCCTTGCTGCGCGATGCGATGGCGCTGCTGAACAGCTATGGCATCGTGGCGACGATGGATCCGGGGCTGAACAAGCATCAGATCGGCCTCTATGAGAGCTTGCGCGACTCTGGTGATGTCACCGTCCGCACCGATCTGATGTTCCGTGGCTACAATCTGGAAGATGCCAAGGTCGGCGCTGCGATCACGGAGTTCCGCGACGATGACCTGCTGCGGTACGTCGGGGTCAAGTTCATGCTGGATGGCGGTGTCGAAGGCGCGCTGCACTATGATCCCTATCAGATCGTACCCGGCGAGCAGAACGACCCGGAGTATCGCGGTCTTTCTCTTTTGCCTGCCGGCGGGGAGGCCGAGTTCATCGAGGCGCTCAAGGTCGTTGCCCGCGCGGGAATGCAGGTTCAGACCCATGGTGTCGGCGATGCCTGCATTGACACCATTGTCCGGTGTTACCTTGCTGCCGCCGAAGAGGTGCCGATCCGCGACCTGCGCTGGACCGTGATGCATCTGCACAACCCGCGCGAAGAGGTATTCGCCAAGATCCGCGATGGCGGTATCCTTGTCACTGCCCAGGATCAAAGCGTGCTGCTGGGCGCGAACAAGGTGAAATGGTGGGGTCGCCCGCGGGCCGAATGGTCCACGCCGCTACGCCGCATGATCGACGAAGGGTTGCTGGTTGGCGGCGGGACCGATGCGCCGATCCTGCCGATTGATCCGTTTATCTGCATGTGGTGGATGGTGACGCGCAAGACCTTGCAGGGGGATTGTCTTGGCCCCGACCAAGGCATCACCGCGCGCGAAGCCTTGGAGCTTTATACCATCAACAACGCCAGGATCATGGGGGTAGAGGACCGTCGCGGATCGGTAGAGCCGGGCAAGCTGGCCGATCTGGCGGTTCTGAGCCAGGATATCTTGTCTGTCGCCCCCGATGCGATCCGCGATACCCGTGCCGTGATGACGTTGCTTGGTGGCAAGGTTGTGCACCGGGATCCGGAAATGGCATGAACCAATCATTGATTGGTTGACCAAATTTTAGGCGATTACTGGGAAAACGAGGCCGATTTCGGCCTCGTTTCTTGTGATACGGCCCGATTGAGGAAATTTTCTCTTTTCACGCGCAAGAATTGGTTTCAGATTGGGTGAACCAATAGAAAAATGGTTGAATCGGTGCTGACGCCCCCCGACATGCCCTCCAAGGATGCCAATCACGCTCTGGAAGAGCTGCGGCATCTCATCACATCGCCGGAATGGGCGCAGGACGGCGGCAAGCTGCCGACAGAGCGCGCGTTGTCCGATCGGCTGGGCATCGGGCGTCACGCATTGCGGCGCGCGTTGGAAGTGCTGGAGGCCGAAGGGCTGATCTGGCGCAAGCAAGGGGCGGGCACCTTTGTCGGCAGTCGGCGCGAGGTGCTGGCGGAACAGATCTCGGCCACCATTCCGCGTGCAACCTATGACGAGGTGATGGAGGTGCGCCTGCGGATCGAACCGCAGATCGCCCAACTGGCGGCCCTGCGCGCGGATGATGGCGATGTAAGCCGCATGATCGAACTCAACCGCCGCAGCATCGAGGCAAGCGACCCCGAAAGCTGCGAGTTGTGGGATGGTGCCTTTCACCGCCAGATCGCGGTGGCCGCGCGAAACCCGATGTTCCTGACCCTGTTCGACATCATGAATCGCGTGCGGCAGGAAAAATCCTGGCAGATCGTCCGCGACCTGGCGCGCGAAGGCCGAAGCACCACAGCCCATGTCGATCATCAGCACCGTCAGATCATCGCGGCGATCGACGCCCGCGATCCTGCCCGCGCGGGTGCCGCGATGCGCGACCATCTGCTGGATATCCAGATGCGCCTGCTGCGCCGCCTGACCAATCTTGACCCCGGCGGCTTGCCCGCCAACCCGCCTTTCCCTACGGAGGAACGCCTGCCATGACTTGGAAAACCCTTGCCACCACGGCGCTTGCCGGGTGCCTGTTCGCCTTTGCGGGCCAGGCAGCCGACCTGCGCATCGCGCTGCAGGATGATCCCGACATGCTGGACCCGGCGCAGTCGCGGTCCTTCGTCGGGCGCATCGTCTATGCCTCGCTGTGCGACAAGCTTGTTGATATCAACGAGAATGTCGAATTCGTGCCGATGCTGGCCACCGACTGGTCCACCTCGGACGATGGGCTCAAGCTGGTGATGAACCTGCGCGAGGGCGTGACCTTCCACGACGGCGAGCCGATGAATGCCGAGGCTGTGGTCTATACCATCACCCGCAACATGACCCTCGCCGAAAGCCGCCGCAAATCGGAACTGGCCTCTGTGGACAAGGTCGAGGCGACCGGGCCGCTGCAAGTGACCTTCACCCTGAAAAAGCCGGATGCCTCGCTGGTGGCGCAGTTGTCCGACCGCGCGGGCATGATCGTGTCGCCCAAGGCAGCCGAGGCGGCGGGCGCGAATTTCGGCGCCAATCCGGTCTGCGCCGGTCCGTTCAAATTTGTCGAACGTATCGCGCAGGATCGCATCGTGCTGGAGAAATTCGCCGATTACTGGGATGCGGGCAATTTCCATATCGACCGGGTGACTTTTACCCCGATCCCGGATTCGACGGTGCGCCTTGCCAACCTGCGGTCGGGTGATGTGCAACTGGTGGATCGTATCGCCGCGACCGATGCGGCGACCGTGCAGGGCGATGCCAGCCTGGGCTATGCCGAGGCCGTGGGCCTGGGCAGCATGGGCATGTATGTGAACATCGGCAATGGCGACAATGCGCAAAAGCCGATGGGCCAGTCCAAGGCGCTGCGGCAGGCATTCTCGATGGCGATCGACCGCGAGGCGATCAACCAGGTCGTGTTCTCGGGCACCGCGCTGGCGGGCAACCAGCCCTGGCCGCCGACCTCGCCCTGGTACAACAAGGACATTCCGGTCCAGCCGCGCGACATCGAGAAAGCCAAGGCGCTGGTGAAAGAGGCGGGCGTGGACCGTATTGCGGTAACGCTGAAGCACCACAACAACCCGGTTGTCACCCAGACCATGCAGATGATCCAGGCGATGGTGGCCGAAGCAGGCTTTGACGTGTCGCTGATCTCGACCGAATTCGCCACGCTGTTGAACAACCAGTCGACCGGCGACTACGAAATGACCCGCTCCGACTGGTCAGGTCGCCCGGACCCGGATGGCAACGTGCACCAGTTCTACCATTCCAAGGGTGGGCTGAATGACATGAAATACGCCAATCCCGAGGTGGATGCCTTGCTGGACGGCGCGCGCGCCTCGTCCGACCCGGCAGAGCGCAAGGCCAAGTATGACGCCTTTGCAGCGATCGTCACCGACGAACTGCCGATCATCACCTTCGGACATCAGAAGTTCCTGTATGGCTTTACGGCCACGCTGACGGGCTTCGAGGCCTATCCCGATGCGATGATCCGTCTCAAGGGCGTCAAGCTGGACAACTGATCCACCCGCCGCCCCTCCGGGGGCGGCGACCTTTCCGGGAATGGCCCCATGCACATTTTCATTGCCAAGCGGCTGCTGGTGGCCATTCCCACCCTGCTTCTGGTCTCTGTCTTCGTCTTTTTCCTGCAAAAGCTGTTGCCGGGCGACCCGATCCTGGCACTGGCAGGCGAGGAACGCGATCCTGTCGTACTGGCTGAGCTGCGTGAACGGTATGGCTTCAACGACCCGCTGCCGGTGCAATATGTGCGTTGGGTCGCGGCGGCGGCGACAGGCGATCTGGGAATTTCGCTGCGCACCGGGCAGCCGGTGCTTGAGCTGATCGGGCAAAAGCTGCCCGTCACGATCCAGCTTGCGGTGATGGCCCTGGGGATCGCCTTTCTGCTGGGCGTGCCTGCCGGGATCTACGCCGCGGTGCGCCAGCGGCGCTTGGGGGACCACGCCGTCAACTTCCTTGCGCTGGCGGCGCTGTCTGTTCCGAACTTCTGGCTCGGGATCATGCTGATCCTGCTTGTGTCGGTGAACCTGCAATGGTTGCCGGCTTCGGGCTATGTCTCTCCTTGGGAGAACCTGGCGCTGTCGCTCAAGACCATGATCATGCCCGCAGTCGTTCTGGGTACCGGCCTTTCCGCCACGCTGTTGCGCCATACGCGGTCGTCCATGATGGGCGTGCTGAAATCCGATTACATACGTACCGCACGGGCCAAGGGCCTGTCAGGCCAGGCGGTGGTCCTTGGCCATGCCTTCCGCAATGCCGTGTTGCCTGTGATCACGCTGACGGCGCTGCTGTTCGGTGAACTGCTGGCAGGTGCCGTGCTGACCGAACAGATCTTTACCATTCCCGGTTTCGGCAAGCTGATTGTCGATGCCGTGTTCACCCGCGATTATGCCGTGGTGCAGGGCGTGGTCCTGTGCACGGCGGCGGGGTTCATCCTGCTGAATCTGGTGGCCGATGTGCTGTATGTCCTGCTCAACCCCCGCCTGAGGTCGCAGCTATGACCGATGCCGCTGTTCCCCTGGCCCGCAAGGGCTCTCGTGCCTGGCGCTCGTTGCGCCGCAATCCTTCGGCCATCGTGGGCGCGGTGATCGTGATCCCGATCATCCTGCTGGCGGTGTTCGCGCCGGTGCTGCCCATCGCGGATCCCAATGCCACAAGCTGGACTGCAATCCGCCTGCCGCCTTCGGCGCAATACTGGCTGGGCACGGATGAAATCGGGCGGGATATCCTGTCGCGCATGATCTGGGGCGCCCGCGCGTCGCTGCTGGCGGGTGTCATCTCGGTTGCCATCGCGCTGGTCACAGGGGTGCCGCTGGGACTGCTCGCAGGGTATTTCGGCGGCTGGGTCGATATGGTGATCTCGCGCATCACCGAGGCGCTGCTGGCCATGCCCTTCCTGATCATGGCCATCGCTCTGGCGGCCTTTCTTGGCCCGTCGCTGACCAACGCGATGATCGCCATCGGCCTGTCGGCCATGCCCATCATCATCCGCCTGACGCGGGGACAGGTTCTGGCTGTCAAGGCCGAGGATTATGTCGAAGGTGCCCGCGCCGTCGGCCTGAACCATATCGAGATCATGGGCCGCTACATCTTGCCCAATATCGTGCCGCCGATCATCGTGCAGGCCACGCT
This sequence comes from Gemmobacter megaterium, assembly GCF_900156815.1. Lineage (GTDB taxonomy): Bacteria > Pseudomonadota > Alphaproteobacteria > Rhodobacterales > Rhodobacteraceae > Wagnerdoeblera > Wagnerdoeblera megaterium. Next base: position 136,832 of record NZ_FTOT01000007.1, on the reverse strand, counting down.
GACCGTGGCGACCGCGATCATCGCAGAGGCGTCGTTGTCCTTTCTTGGCCTTGGTCAGCAGGCACCGGCGGCCAGTTGGGGCTCGATGCTGAACACCGCCAAGAACTTTCTGACCCAGGCGCCCACCTATGCCCTGTTCCCCGGCCTTGCGATCTTTCTGGTCGTCGTGGGCTTCAACCTGCTTGGCGATGGCCTGCGCGAGGCGCTTGACCCGCGCGAGAACTGATGGATTGACGGAATGACCAACTTTACCACCCGCCCCGAAATCACCGGTACCTTCGGGGTTGTCACCTCGACCCACTGGATTCCCACTGCCGTGGGCATGGCGATCCTGGAAAAGGGCGGCAACGCCTTTGATGCCGCAGTGGCCACGGCCATGGCGCTGATCGTGGTCGAACCGCATCTGAACGGCCTGGGCGGCGACATGCCTGCGGTGATCTACTGTGCCAAGACCGGCAAGGTGCAGGTGATCTGCGCACAAGGGCCGACGCCCGCCGGGGCCACGATCGCGCATTACCGGGCCGAAGGGATCGACATCATCCCCGGCGATGGCCTGCTGGCCACGGTCATTCCCGGCGCCTTTGACGGCTGGATGCTGATGTTGCGCGACTATGGCACGATGACTGTGCGCGAGGTGCTGGACCCCGCCATCGGCTATGCCCGCGACGGCCACCCCCTGCTGCCGCGTGTGGCGAACCAGATCGCCGACATTGCCGATTTCATGCAGGCGGAATGGCCGACCTCTTATGAAACCTGGGTGCCGAACGGTGAACTGCCCAAGGCGGGCGCTCTTTTCCGCAACCCCGACCTGGCCCGTACATGGACCCGTCTCGTCGAGGCATCGGAACAGGTCTCGGGCCGTGAGGCCCAGATCGACGCTGCGCGCGATGCCTTCTACCGCGGCTTTGTGGCCGAAGAGATGGCAGAATGGCTGAAAACGGCCGAAGTGATGGATGCCTCGGGTGCCAAGCACAAGGCGGTGCTGAGCGCGGCTGACATGGCGGGCTATGCTGCCCATGTCGAGGAACCGCTGACCTATGACTATGGCGACTGGACGCTGTGCAAACAGGGGCCGTGGGGGCAGGGGCCGGTATTCGCCCAGACCCTCGCGCTGCTCAAGCATACCAATATCGCGCAGATGGATCCGGTCGGCGAAGAGTTTGTCCATACCGTCATCGAGGCGATGAAGCTCGCCTTTGCTGACCGCGAGGTCTATTACGGCGACCCCGACTTTGCGACGGTGCCGATGGACCACCTGCTGTCGGAGGATTACAACCGCGACCGCGCAAGGCTGATCGGCCCCCATGCCTCGCTGGATCTGCGTCCGGGAACGGTGCCGGGATATGAGGATCAGGTTGCGCGCACCATGACCCTGCTGGCGGGGCAGACGGGCGGCGCGGTCTATGAACCCACCATGGCGCATCTGGCGAATGCCGCTGACAAGCCCACCGAAAAGCGCGGCGATACTTGCCATCTGGATGTGATCGACCGCTGGGGCAACATGGTGGCGGCTACGCCATCGGGAGGCTGGCTGCAAAGCTCGCCGATCATCCCCGGTCTTGGCTTTTGCCTGAACAGCCGCGCGCAGATGTTCTGGCTGCAAGAGGGGCTGCCCACCTCTCTGGCGCCGGGCAAGCGGCCGCGCACCACGCTGACACCGTCGATCGCGTTGTTGAACGGCACGCCGACGCTGGCCTTTGGCACGCCTGGCGGGGATCAGCAGGATCAATGGCAGATCAGCTTCTTCCTGCGTTATGTCCATCATGCGCTGAACCTGCAACAGGCGGTGGATATGCCGTTGTTCCATTCCTCGCACTTTCCCGCCTCGTTCCATCCCCGCACGATGGATCCCGGCGTGATGATGATAGAGGACCGCATCGGCACCGAAGTCGTCGAAGGGTTGCGCGCCCGTGGCCACAAGGTGGTTGTCACCGGGCCCTGGGATATTGGCCGTCTGACCGCTGCGCGCCGCGATGCCGATGGGCTGCTGCGTGCCGCCGCCACCCCCCGCCTGATGCAGGCCTACGCCGCAGGCCGCTAAGCCGCAGGGAGATGCCAGTGACCGCCCCCATCCTGTCCGTCCGCAACCTGACCACCGCCTTCCGCACCGAGGAGGGCTGGCGCGAGGTCGTGCGCAACATCGGTTTTGACATCCACGCCGGGGAAACCGTGGCCGTGGTGGGGGAATCCGGCTCCGGCAAATCGGTGACATCGCTGTCCATCATGCGGTTGCTCGATCCGCACCAGTCCCGCATCTCGGGGCAGGTGATGGTGCAGGGGCGCAACCTGCTGGATCTGACAGAACGTCAGATGCAGGACGTGCGTGGCAACGAGATTGCCATGATCTTTCAAGAGCCGATGACCTCGTTGAACCCGGCCTATACCGTCGGCCGCCAGATCGCCGAGGTGCTGATCCGTCACAAGGCGATGGACAAGGCGCAGGCCCGCACTGCCGCCATCGCCATCATGGAACGGGTGCGTATTCCCAACCCAGACCGCCGGTTCGACCAGTACCCGCACGAGTTTTCCGGCGGAATGCGTCAGCGGGTGATGATCGCCATGGCGCTGGCTGCGCGGCCCAAACTGTTGATCGCGGATGAGCCGACAACCGCGCTGGATGTGACCATTCAGGGACAGATCCTGGATCTGATCAAGGAATTGCAGGCCGAATACGGCATGGCAGTGCTGTTCATCACCCATGATATGGGGGTGGTCGCCGAAATCGCGGACCGCACCGTGGTGATGTTCCGGGGCGATCAGGTGGAAACGGGATCGACCGATCATGTCTTTCGTCGCGCCGATCATCCATATTCCCGCGCGCTTCTGGCCGCTGTCCCGGCGCTGGGGGCCATGGAAGGGCAGGGTCAGCCCCTGCGCTTTCCGCGCGTGGACATGGCCAGCGGCGCCATTGCCCCCCTGCCGCCCATGGCCCGCCCGGTGGATCGGTCGGCGGCCCCGCTGTTGTCTGTCAGAAACCTTGTCACTCGCTTTGACGTCAAGGCAGGTCTGCTCAACCGCCCGGTCAGTGCCGTTCACGCGGTCGAAGGGGTCAGCTTTGATCTGTGGGCCGGGGAAACGCTGGCACTGGTCGGGGAATCCGGCTGCGGAAAATCCACGACGGGGCGGTCCATCATGCGGCTGGTCGAGCCGCGCAGCGGAGCCATCACCTTGCAGGGGCAGGATGTTCTTGCGCTGAAAGGCGCGCAGATGCAGGCCATGCGCCGCGATATCCAGATGATCTTTCAGGATCCGTTCTCCTCGCTGAACCCGCGCATGACTGTCGGGCAGGCGGTGGCTGAACCCCTGGTCAAGCATGGCATCGCGCGCGGCAAGGCGGCGCGGGCGCGGGCGGGCGAGTTGCTGGATCAGGTCGGTCTGTCGCCTGCCATGATGGACCGCTACCCACATGAATTTTCCGGCGGCCAGCGACAGCGCGTCGCCATCGCCAGGGTGTTGGGGTTGGAGCCCAAGCTGATCGTGGCGGATGAATCCGTCTCGGCGCTGGATGTGTCGATCAAGGCGCAGGTCTGCAACCTGTTGATGGATTTGCAGGAACGGCTGGGCATTTCCCTTCTCTTCATCAGTCACGACATGGCGGTGGTTGAACGGATCAGCCACCGCGTCGCCGTGATGTACCTTGGCGAGATTGTCGAGATCGGCAGCCGTGAGGCGGTGTTCGGCAACCCGCAGCACGCCTATACGCAAAAGCTGATCGCTGCCGTTCCTGTCCCCGACCCCGACCGCCGCTTGCTGCGCCGCAATACACCCATCGACGAGTTGAAAAGCCCCGTGCATCCGCTGGGGTATACCCCACCCCGCCGCGAATGGCGCAACGTGGGGCAGGATCATCTGGTCATGGTCTGAGGTCGTGTTAGGCTGGGGTCCGAAAAAGGAGCCTCGCCATGAAACGCCCGGACCTGCCGATGACCGGCGCTTGCCGCTGCGGTCGCACCCGCTTCCGCGTCACCGCCGCCCCGTTCATGACCGCCGCCTGCCATTGTGCTGGCTGTCAGAAGATGTCCGCCAGCGCCTATTCACTGACAGCGATGATCCCCCCCGAGGCCCTGGAGCTGACCGAAGGCGAAACCGTGATTGGCGGGCTGAAAACGCCGGGGCAGCATCACAATTTCTGTCCGCATTGCCTTAGCTGGATGTTCACCCGCATCGACATGGGCGGTACCCGTTTCCTGAACCTGCGCCCGACCATGCTGGACGATGCCTCGTGGTTCGAGCCGTTCATCGAGACGATGACCGCCGAGCGTCTGCCATGGGCGATGACCCCGGCGCGGCACAGCTATGCCGGCTTTCCCGACATGTCCGAATTTCCCGCTCTGATGGCCAGCTTTGCAGCAGCGCAGGTCTAGGCCAACCGTGCCGCCATACGCTGCGAGATGATGGCGCAGACCACAAGTTGCAACAGGTGGAACACCATCAGCGGCAGCACAACCAACGAGATGTCCTGCCCGGCAAACAGGATGCCCGCCATCGGCAGCCCCGTTGCCAGGCTTTTCGTAGACCCGCAGTAGAACAGCGCCAGCAGATCCTCGCGTGGCATCCCGGCCGCCCGCCCTGCACCGACCGAAACAGCCATGGCAATCGCCAGCAGCACCGCGCAGACCCCGATGATGATCAGCAGCGCGGTGGGTGACACCACCTGCCATATGCCGTTCACCACCCCCGCCGAAAACGCCGTATAGACGATCAGCAGGATTGATCCGCGATCCACGATCATGGTGGGAAACTTGTAGCGGTTCAGGAAATCGGCCAGCAGCGGGCGGCACAACTGCCCCACGGCAAATGGCAGCAGGATCTGTTGCACAATCTTCCACACCGCCGAAGGATCCACCCCATACCCCGTGCCCGAAGGGATCAGCACCGCAAACAGCAGTGGCGACAGGATGACCCCGACCAGATTGGAAATCGACGCGGCGCACACCGCCCCCGCGACATTGCCCCCCGACACAGAGGTAAAGGCGATGGAGCTTTGCACGGTGGACGGCAGGCAGCCGATATACAGAAAGCCCACGCCAATGGCGGTTGGCAGCCACTGGACCACCATGGGCTTGATCGCCAGGCCCAACAGCGGAAACAGCGCAAAGGTGCACAGCAGGACGCCGATCTGCAATTTCCAGTTGGCAAAGCCCGAAACGATGGTCGCGGTCGACAGTTTTGCGCCATACAGGAAGAACAGCAGCGCCACGACCCAATAGGTGATCGGCTTCAGCGCCGCTGCGAAATCGCCACGCGCCGGCGCAAAGGTCGCCAGCAGCACGGTCAGGATCAGCAGCATCATGTAGCGGTCCAGACCGAACCGTTTCAGCCCGGCTTCGACAGTGGCCAGCGACATTGCGCGCTCCTTGCAGGTATTCGGACAGGTATTGTATACTTGCAGTGGCGCATACCATCAATTCGTATGCAATCCAACGGGAAATGCCCAATGTCCGAAACGACAGCCCTGCGGTTGGCCGACCAGATCAGCCAGGCGATTCTTGACGGCGAATTTCCCCCCGGCACCCGGCTGGAGGAAACGGCGCTTGCCGCCCGCTTTGGCCTGTCCCGTACCCCCGTGCGCGAGGCGCTGACCGAGGTTTGCGCCCGTGGCCTCGCCGACCGCCGTCCGTATCGCGGGGTCGAGGTGGTGGCCCCGGACCGTGCCGTTCTGCTGGATCGGTTCGAGGCGCTGGCCGAAGTCGAGGCGCTTTGCGCCCGTCTGGCCGCCCATCGCATCACGCTTGAAGGCGCCTTGCGTCTCGAAGATTGCCTTCAGCGCATGGACGGTGCCGATGCCGATGCCTATCGCCAGTTGAACGCGGATCTGCATGAAATGATCGGCACACTTGCCGGAAACGCCGAGCTGCTGCGCATGACGCAGGGTCTGCGTACCCGTCTCGACGTGATCCGTCGCGCCCAGTTGCGCCGCCCAGACCGGATGCGCCGCTCATTGGAGGAACACCGTGCGCTGGTTGCCGCCATATGCAACCGTCGCGCCGACCATGCCGCCGATCTGATGCGGAGCCACCTGCGCGCCGCGGCTGCGGAACTGCTGGCCATGCTGGATGCCCAAGGCTGACAGCGATCCGACATGCTGGGTCACCCCGCCCTTGGGGGTAACGCCCCCTCGTGCCTAGGCCCGCGCAGCGATATGGCCGGGGTTCTCGGCCATCCAGGTCTTGAGCCAGCGTTTGGGGGCCGAGGCGCGCCAGTCGCGGATCAGCCGGACCTGCGCCCAACCGGGGTCGATCCGCCCGGCGCGCACCAGAACCAGGTCGCTGCGGGCATAATGCGGATGCAGAAAGAAGGTCTTGGGCTCTGCCTGCATCAGCATCTCGCGTTCGTCCCGATCCGCGCGGAACACCGCCGCATCCTCCAGCGGCGACCACCAGCACCACATCTTGCCATGTGCCTTCAGCGACTCGTGCCCCCAGGGATGCGCAACCGTGACCTGCGGCAGATCCAGCGACAGGGCCAGCGCCTTCATCTCTGGCCAGTCGCGGATCATCAATGCGCCTCCGACCAGTTGGCGCCCCGGCCTGCATCAACCACCAGCGGTACATCCAGATGCACCGCCGGATGGGCCGCGCCCTCCATCACCGCCTTGACCTGCGCTATGGTCTCGTCCACCGCTCCGGCCTCGACCTCGAACAGCAATTCGTCATGGACCTGCAACAGCATGGTGGCGGGCAGTCCGGCAATGGCATCTGGCATCCGCACCATGGCGCGGCGGATGATGTCGGCCGCTGTCCCCTGGATCGGCGCGTTGATGGCCGCGCGCCGCGCAAAGCCCGCACCGGGGCCGCGCGCGTTGATCTCGGGCGTGTGGATGCGCCGGCCAAACAGCGTGCGCACATGGCCGTGTTCCTTGGCAAAGGCTATGGTCTGGTCCATGTATTCGCGGATGCCGGGGAACCGCTCGAAATAGCGGTCGATGAAGCCCTGCGCCTCGGCCCGCGGAATCCGCAGGTTGCGCGCCAGCCCAAAGCCCGAAATGCCATAGATCACACCGAAGTTGATCGCCTTGGCTTGCCGTCTGATGCTCGGGTCCATCCCTTCGATCGGCACACCGAACATTTCCGAAGCCGTCATCGCGTGGATGTCCAGCCCCTCGCGGAACGCCTGTTTCAGTGCCGGTATGTCCGCGATATGGGCCAGAATGCGCAATTCGATCTGGCTGTAATCCAGGCTCAGCAGAACCTTGCCCTCGGGCGCGACAAAGGCCTGCCGGATGCGCCGCCCTTCCTCGGTCCGGACGGGAATGTTCTGCAGGTTCGGATCGGTCGAGGCCAGACGCCCGGTGTTCGCCCCCGCGATGCTGTACGAGGTATGCACCCGGCCCGTCTCGGGGTTGATCGCCTCTTGCAGCGTATCGGTATAGGTCGATTTCAGCTTGGCGATCTGCCGCCAGTCCAGCACCCGCGCGGCCAGCAATGCACCCTGCGGATGGCTGTCCTCCAGCGTCGTCACATCCTCCAGCACATCCGCGCCGGTGGCATAGGCGCCGGTCTTGCCCTTTTCCCCGCCGGGCACGCCCATGCGGTCGAACAGCACTTCGCCAATCTGCTTGGGCGAACCGACATTGAACTTTTTGCCTGCAATATGGTGAATCTCCTCCTCCAGCTGCACCAGCTTCTGCGCAAAGGCATTGGACATCCGCGACAGCACATCGCGGTCCACCTTGATGCCCGCCATTTCCATCTCGGCCAGCACCGGCACCAGCGGGCGCTCCAGTGTCTCATAAACGGTCGTCACATGGGCCAGATGCAACTGCGGGCGAAACTTCTGCCACAGCCGCAGGGTAATGTCGGCGTCCTCGGCGGCGTATCTCGTCGCCTCGGTTACATCGACCTTGTCAAAGGTGATGGCCGACTTTCCGCTGCCCAACAGCGTCTTGATGGGGATCGGGATATGCCCCAGATACTGCTCCGACAACAGATCCATGCCATGGCCGTGCAGGCCCGCGTGCATCGCATAGCTTTGCAGCATCGTATCCTCGATGGGCGCCACCCGGATGCCGGCGCGGGCAAGGATTTTCATGTCATATTTCATGTTCTGCCCGATCTTCAGGACAGACGGATCTTCCAGAACGGGTTTCAGCAACGCCAGCGCGCGGTCCACGTCCATCTGCCCTTCCGCCCGCACGGCGGCCCCGAACAGATCCCCCCCGCCCGTGACATGACCCAGCGGAACATAGGCCGCCTTGCCTGGTGCCAGACCCAGCGACACGCCCACCAGATCGGCCCGCATCTCGTCCAGGCTGGTCGTTTCGGTATCTACCGCGACAAACCCCTGCTCCAACGCCGCGGCCAGCCAGTCCGCCAACACCGCCTCGTCCCGGATGGTGACATAAGCCGTATGGTCAAAAGGCGCGGCCGCTTCGGCATCCGGCGGCGGGGCGTGATCGTCGCTGGCGGCCATATCGGCGGAAATCGCCGGCGCCTCCACCTTCAGCCGCTCCGCGATGCGCTTTGTAAGGGTTCGGAACTCCATCCGGGTCAGAAATTCCATCAACGCCTCGGGCTCCGGATCGCGCACCTCCAGATCGTCCAGCGTGATCGGCAGCGGCGTGTCGTCCTTCAGCCGCACCAGATCGCGTGAAACCCGGATCTGGTCGGCAAAGTCGATCAGTGTCTGCCGCCGCTTGGGTTGCTTGATCTCGGCGGCCCGCGCCAGCAGACTGTCCAGATCACCGTACTCCTGGATCAACAGCGCGGCAGTCTTCAGCCCGATCCCCGGTGCGCCCGGCACGTTGTCCACCGAATCCCCGGCCAGCGCCTGTACATCCACCACCCGATCCGGGCGCACGCCGAACTTTTCCTCGACCTCGGCCAGACCCATCTGGCGGTTCTTCATCGGATCGAACATCTCGACCCCATCTCCGACCAGTTGCATCAGATCCTTGTCCGACGAAATGATCGTGCACCGCCCCCCCGCCTCGCGCGCCTCGCGCGCCAGCGTGGCTATGATGTCGTCCGCCTCGTAATCCTGAACCTCGATCGCAGGCAGATTGAAGGCCCGTGTCGCCTCGCGGGTCAGCGGAAACTGCGGCCGCAGATCTTCGGGCGGCGGCGGGCGGTTGGCCTTGTATTCGGGAAAGATCTCGTTGCGGAATGTCTTCGAGGAATAGTCGAAGATCACCGCAACATGCGTCGGCGCATCCTTGCTGGACCCGTTGCCATCCACATACCGCGAGATCATGTTGCAAAATCCGGCAACCGCTCCCACCGGCAAGCCATCGGATTTTCGCGTCAGTGGTGGCAGCGCATGATAGGCCCGGAAAATATAGGCCGATCCGTCGATCAGATGCAGATGATGCCCCTTGCCGAATGCCATCAGACGTCTCCTTGGCAACCCGCGCGGGCTGCTTCATCTTGCCAGAAATACCCCGGGGGTCCGGGGGCTGGCCCCCGGTCCCGAACTCTCAGTCGCGCGCGGCCTTCCAGGCGTCGAAGCGCGCTTTCGTCTCGGCATTCATCGGATACAGCCCCGGCAGCGCGGCGCCGCCCCTGGCCTGGTCCATGATCCAGCCTTCCATCTCTTCCTGCTCGACTGCCGCAGCGGCCACAGCGGCGACGATATCCTTGGGGATCACCACTGCCCCGTCGGTATCGGCCACGATCACATCACCGGCAAAGATCGCAACCCCACCGCAGGCCACCGGCTCGTTCCAGCCGACGAAGGTCAACCCGGCGATCGAGGCCGGGGCCGCGGTGCCGCGCGCCCAGACAGGCAGGCCGGTCGTCTCGACCCCGGCCAGATCGCGCATCACGCCATCGGTGATCAGCGCGCGCACCTTGCGCACAGCCATGCGCGCGCAAAGGATATCGCCAAAGATTCCCGCATCCGTCACACCCATCGCATCGGCCACGGCGATCACGCCTTCGGGCATCGCCTCGATGGCCGCGCGGGTCGAAATCGGATTGCCCCAACTGGCCGGTGTTGCCAGATCCTCGCGCATCGGAATGAAGCGCAGGGTGAACGCCTCGCCCACCGCGCGGGCGCCGGTGCGGGCCGCACCCGTCAGCGGCATCGCCCCCCGGATCCAGCAGTTGCGCAAGCCTTTCTTCAGCAGAACGGTGGTCAGGGTGGCGGTGGTCACCTGGTCCAACTGCGCGCGGATTTCGGGGGTCAGGGTCATGGCGGGATCCTTGTCATCTGCCCGGAGGAGGGGGCCGGTGCCCGCCAGACTATCGCAGGCTCCGGGCCACCGCCAGAGTCACCCACCCAACAGATCGCGGGCCACCCGATCAAACACTCGCACACCGGGTTCGATGATGTCATCGGGGAAGTCGTAGTCGGGATTATGCAGGTTTGGCGTCTTATAGCCTGACCCCAGCCGGAACATCGCCGATTTCGCACCCGCGCGCGAACCGAACAGGCCAAAATCCTCGGATCCGCGCATGGGAAAGCCGCCATCCTCGCGTGCGACACCGACTGCCTCAGCGGCATCCAGCAGCCGCTGGGTCGCGTCGGGATCGTTGGTGCAGGCGTGGAAAATATCGTGATGCGAATAGTCGACCGTCAGCCCGGTGGATTGCGCTTCGGCATCGACCAGCGCAGAGACACGGGCCAGAAGGTCGGCCATGTCGCGGTCATGCACCGTGCGCAGCGTCATCCACAGCTCGGCCCGGCCGGGGGTGATGCCAAAGGCGGGCTCGCCCATCCGGGCATGGGTCACAGTGACAAGGCGGAAGCTGTCGCCCAGATCTCCCCCCGGCCCTTCGGCCATCACGGCGGGGATCAGCCGCGCCAGAGACAGGGCAGGCGACAACGCATGTTCGGGCGTCGAGGCATGGGAGGTATGGCCGGTCAGCACCACCCGCAGCCCCCGCGAGGCGCAATTTGCCGGGCCCGCCTTGATCGCCATGTTGCCATAATCCAGTCCGGGGAAATTGTGCAGCGAGAATGCCCAGTCGGGCTGGATCTCGGCAAAGGCCGGATCATCCAGCACTGCCGCCGCGCCAGCGCCGTTTTCCTCGGCCGGTTGGAACATCAGCACGGCACGGCCCCGTGCAGGGGGGCGGCGCGATAGCAGGCGGCCCAGCCCTAGCAGAATAGTTGTATGGCCATCATGCCCGCACTGATGCCCCTTGCCCGGAATCTGCGAGGCCCATGGATTGCCGGTCAGTTCCTCGATCGGCAGGGCATCCAGTTCCGACCGGAACATGACGGTCGGCCCGGCCTCGGCGCCCTGCCAGACAGCGGCGACCCCATGACCGCCCAGCCCGGTCAGGATCTGCGGCGCGCCCATCGCCTCCAGCGCCCGGACCACCTCGGCGGCGGTCCATGCCTCCTCTCCCGACACTTCGGGGTGTTGGTGAAGATGGCGGCGAAACCTGGTCAGTTCCACGATATCGGCATTGGTCAGCATGGCGTTTCCTCCTCGTCAGTCCCTGGCGGCAGCCGGGCGGTCGCCCATCGCCTCGCGCCAATGGCGACGACAGAGGCTGACATAGCTTTCATTGCCCCCGACCATCACCTGTGCGCCCTCGCTCAGCGGCTGCCCATCGGGGCCGAGCCGCACCACCATGGTGGCTTTCTTGCCGCAATGGCAGATGGTGCGAACCTCGCGCATTTCGTCGGCAAGCGCCAGCAGCGCGGCAGAGCCGGGGAACAACTCGCCGCGGAAATCCACCCGCAGGCCATAGCACATCACCGGCAGGCCGAGGTCGTCCACCGCGCGCGCCAGTTGCCAGACCTGATCGCGGGTCAGGAACTGCGCCTCGTCCACAAAGGCGCAATCGACGGCGCCCTGTTTCAGCCGCGCCGCGACCAGCGCGAACATGTCGTCGTCAGGGGTGAAGGTGTCAGCCGGTTCAGCGATGCCGATCCGGCTGGCAATGCACCCTTCGCCGGCGCGGGTGTCCAGCCGCGCGGTCAGCAGCCACGGCACCATGCCGCGTTCGCGGTAGTTGTAGGCCGCTTGCAGCAGCAGCGTAGACTTGCCCGCGTTCATGGTCGAGAAATGGAAATACAGCTTGGCCATCCCTGACCGATACCGGCTGCGACGGCGGGCGGCAATATGTCGGGTGGGGGTTCGTATTCCGTGGTGGCGAAGCTGGCGCCACAGTCCGGTAAACGACGACGGATCAACAACCTGGCACGCGGGTGCGATTTGGCCAGAGACCGCACGCCACATGCCCCTTTGACCTGGTTACCGGGTCCGCCGCGCGGCCGGTTTCCCGACCGGCCCCACATGGGACTGCAACGCGACGAACCCCCACCCTTTGCCGATGCTGGGGACATCGGCCACTCGTTACGGCCACGGATTGCTCCGTGACTTGTTTTTACATGACAATTTCCTGTGATCTGATTAATGGGAAAACCTGTTCGATTTTCCCCGAGTGGTTCGGGACGGGGGTGACCATGTCGCTGGCAAGCTATCTGAAGAAACACACCGAGGCGCTGGTGAAGGACGTAGGCATCGAGGCGGCCTGCGTCATCACGGGCAAGTCCAAGGCGACACTGGGCCGGTACTATTCGGAATCCGAGGAGCACGACGACAGGTTCATGCCGGTTGACGTCGTTGCACTATTGGAAGCAGAGGCGAAATTCCCGCATGTGACGGCCGCATTGGCGGATTTGCAAGGCGTCACGCTGTCGTATGATCAGGATCGGCGCAACGCGGCGTCGGGTGGGGTGAACAACGACGTTGTCATGCTGTCCCAAAGGTTTGCCATGCTGATGAGCGAATACCACACCGCCATCAGCGACGGTGTGATTTCCATCAACGAAGCCAAGCGTTTGCTGCGAGAGACGCTGGCCTTGCAGCAAGTGCTGCTGGATATGAAGCTGAGCCTGGAACAGGAATCGACCGGCAGTTGACCTGCCGGTCCTGTTGTCAGCGCGGCTGGCGGCGCGGCGGGCGATTGCCCGATGCCGCAACCTTGGGCTGGGCCGGGCGGCTTGAGCGTTGGCCTGCCGGCTTGCCGTCGCTGCGTTGGCCCGGCTTGGCGCCCTGAGGCTTTGCACCATGCGGCTTGTCGCCCTGTGACCGTGCGCTTTGTGGCCGGGATTTGCGTGGGCCTTGCGGCTTGTCCTGGCCTGGACGGCGGGGGGCATGGGACGGCCGCGCGGTGGCACCTTCATACGGGGCGCCGCCGATCACCGGCAGCGGTTGGCCCGTGACCTTCTCGATCGCTTTCAACTCGTCCATCTCGGCAGGGGCGCAGAAGGCCACGGCCTTGCCGGATGCCCCGGCCCGTGCCGTGCGTCCGATGCGATGCACATAGTTGTCCGGCACGTTCGGCAGGTCATAGTTGTAGACATGACGCACCAACGGAATGTCGATGCCGCGCGCCGCCACATCCGTGGCGACCAGAACGTCCAGTTCGCCGGCGCGGAATGCCGCCAAGGTGCGTTCGCGGTGGTTCTGGCTCTTGTTGCCATGGATCGAACCCGCGCTGAAGCCCCAGGAGACCAGCAGCTTCATCAGCTTTTCCGCCCCGTGCTTGGTGCGGTTGAATACCAGCGCGGCTTCGCCGGGGTGTTTGAGCAGGTAGTCTTCAAGCAGCTTGGCCTTGTCGCCCTGGTTGGTGAAATGTACCGCCTGTTCGATACGGTCGGCGGTCTTGCCAGGAGGGTTGGCCGCGACTTTCACCGGATTGCGCAGATAGGCATCGGCGATCTCGTCGATCAGCTTGGGCATGGTGGCCGAGAACATCAGCGTCTGGCGCTTGTGCGGCAGGTAGCGTGCGATCTGGCGCAGCAGATGAATGAACCCCATGTCAAGCATCTGATCGGCCTCGTCCAATACCAGATACCCTGTGGCATCCAGTGTCAGGGCGCGGCGTTCCAGAAGGTCGATCAGGCGTCCTGGGGTGGCAACCAGCACATCGGCACCGCGCGCCAGCGCCTCGGCTTGCTTGTGCAACGAGGCTCCGCCGATGACTTTCAGCACCTTGACCGGGGTGCCCTTGGTGAATTGGGTCAGGTGGTCGGCGATCTGGGCAACCAGTTCGCGCGTCGGCGCCATGATCAGCGCGCGCACCGTGCGCGGCTGCGGCGGGTGGCCGATGTCGAGAATCCGGTTCAGAAGCGGCAGGCCGAAGGCGGCGGTCTTGCCGGTGCCGGTCTGGGCCAGACCCATCAGGTCGTGACCGGCAAGCACTTGTGGAATGGCCTGTTTCTGGATCGGGGTCGGAGTGTCGAACCCAAGGCGTTCGAGGGATTTGAGAAGGTTGGGGGAAAGCCCCAGGTCGGCAAAGGTTGTCATATCGGCTCCACCCCGCACGGGGTTGCAAAGGGCCACCGGCAGCGAACCGCACGAACCTCTTGTCCTTGCGCCTGCCGGATCGGTGCCCCTGCGTGATGGTGGGAACCTGAACTGCCTGCGCCCATAGGTGCTCACGCGGCACGGGGTGCGACAGATGATGCCCAGATGGGCGGAATGGGCCGAAATGTCAAGACGGGGCCCGTGTAGGCCCCGCCGTGGGCGTTCAGCGGCAGATGAAGCCACCGTCGACAGGCAGCTCGATCCCGGTAACAAAGCCTGCATCGTCCGAGGCCAGCCACAATGCGGCATGGGCGACTTCCTCTGCCCGGACAAGACGGCCAAGGGGAACCTGCGCGATCATCGCATTGGCATTTGCTTCGGCCTCGACCGGGTCGCCCTTGCGGCTGGTGAACTTGGTCATCATCGGCGTGTCAGCCAGGCCGGGGCAGACCACGTTCACGCGAACCTTGTCCGGGGCATAGGTCTGTGCCAGCGATTTCGTCAGCCCGACCACTGCAAACTTTCCGGCAGAATAGATCGGTGAAAAGCGCGAGCCGACCAGCCCCGAGACCGAGGCGGTGAACACAATCGCCCCGCCGCCCCGCTTGCGCATGTGGCGGACCACCTCGCCCGCGGCAAGAACGGCGGAATCCACGTTCAGCGCCATGGCTTTGCGATAGGCATCCAGATCCAGATCCTCAATCCCGCCCGGCCCCGGAATGCCCGCATGAGCCCAGAGGATATCTATGCCCCCCAGCTTGTCTGCTGCGGTATGGATGCTGTCCTTTGCGCCATCGACGGTCGAGAGATCGGCCTGCACGGTTTCGATGGGCGTACCCTTGGCGGCCATGTCAGAGGCCATCGCGGCCAGTGCCTCGGCATTCACGTCAACCGCGCACACCCTTGCGCCCTCGCGGCAGAACAGTTCCACCCCTGCACGTCCCATTCCCGAGGCTGCCGCGGTGATGACGGCCAGTTTACCCTGAAGTCGCATGTTTCCTCCTGATTCAGGTCGCATCGCATCGACGCCAGGGGCCCTGGAGCCCGACAGCGCCGCCCGTCCTTCAGGTCGCGGGCCTG
Source organism: Gemmobacter megaterium (assembly GCF_900156815.1). Classification (GTDB taxonomy): domain Bacteria; phylum Pseudomonadota; class Alphaproteobacteria; order Rhodobacterales; family Rhodobacteraceae; genus Wagnerdoeblera; species Wagnerdoeblera megaterium. The sequence goes on along the minus strand of NZ_FTOT01000007.1, from coordinate 121,543 downwards.
CGCTGCCGCAGGCATGACTGCGCGGTGTTCCCGCGATTCGCCGTCGTATCGCCCACGCGCCCCGATTTGGGCCGGAGACTAGGGTCGTGTCGCAAGATTGTCCATTATATTAGCCTTGGAATGCACATACCTGCACAAATTTCAGAGAAAATTCTGCGATAGCATCACGATTTTACCGTCATAATGCTGCGACGCAGCATTCTCGCATGGTCTAAATTTGCGTGTATTTGCGTAACTATGAGAATGTTTCTTGACGTAGTGATCAGATATATGACCATCCTGTTCTCGGTCACGAACGCAGTGATGAATCCATGATGGTGAACAATCAGGGTTCGTCGATAGGGAGGAGCGCACCGTGAAAGCAGCTGTTCTACGCCAGTATGGCGAACCTTTGAGCCTCGAAGACCTGGATCTCCTGCCTCCGCAGGATGGCGAGGTTCTCGTGCGCTTTGCCGCCAGTGGGGTGTGCCACAGCGACATGACCCGGATGGAGGGCAAGCGCCCGTCTGCGCTGCCTATCGTTCTGGGGCACGAGGCGGCCGGCTATGTCGAGCAGGTGGGGCATGGCGTGACGCATCTGGTGCCGGGCGACCGGGTGGTGATGTCGTTCCTCTATGATTGCGGGCAGTGCTTCTATTGCTGTTCCGGCCGACCCAATCTGTGCGAGGTCGGGCGCAGCATCCTGCGCGGCGGGACCATGCCGAACGGCACCACGCGCCTGCGCCGCGGAGAGGAGGAAATCCACCATATGGTGGTGTCGTCCTTTGCCGAGATGGGCGTTGTTCCCGCACGCTGTGCCGTCAAGATCCCGGAGGAAGTCCCGATGGAGGCGGCGGCCCTGATCGGCTGCGGCGTGCTGACGGGCACCGGGGCGGTCTTCAATACCTCTGCCGTGCGTCCGGGCGACTCTGTTCTGGTGGTGGGGACGGGCGGCATCGGCCTGAATGTGGTGCAGGGCGCAAGGATCGCGGGTGCCTCTGTCATTGCCGTCTCCGATCTCAACCCCGACAAGCTGGCGATTGCCAGGGATTTCGGCGCGACCCACCTGATCGACGCGCGCACCGAAGATCCGATTGCCATAGCCCGCAGCCTGACCCAGGGGCGCGGTGTGGATCATGCGTTCGAGGCGATCGGCAACAAACATACCATCCGCCAATGCTACGAGGCGATCCGGCCCGGCGGCAAAGCGGTTGTCGTCGGTATCGCCGAAGTCGGAGCCTGCTGTGAAATCGAGGCGATTAGCCTGCCGATGAATGAAAAGGTGCTGACCGGGTCGTTCTATGGCAGCTACCGTCCCCGGCTGGATGTCGAGCGGCTGGTGGATCTGTACCGTTCCAACCGTCTTCGGCTGGATGAACTCATTTCGCGCCGCTACCGGCTGGACCAGATCAACGAGGCGTTCCACGACCTGCATTCCGGTGTATTGGCGCGCGGGGTCATCAGCTATGAGTGACCGGCCTGAAACCGGCCTGATTGCCGGTCTGCGCGCGGTCGAGACGCTGTTGAACCGGGTTCTGGCCGGTGTCGCCGTGACGCTGCTGACATTGAGCGTGCTGCTGGCCTTTGTCAGTGTGGTGCTACGCTATATCTTCGGCAGTTCCTGGTCGATCATCGAGGAGTTGTGCCGTTTCTTCATCGTCTATGCGACGTTGCTGTACTTTGGCCCGTTGATCACCCGGAACGCGCATCTCACGATGTCGATCGTCACCGATATGATGCCGAAGCGGGTCTATCGCTTCTTTGACCTTGGTCTGCATGTGCTGCTGGTCGTTCTGCTGGCTGGCTTGTTCTGGGCCGCCTGGCAATGGGAGGCCGGGCTTTATGCCATGGGCCTGACCACCATGTCCGGTGAGATGAAGGCCTGGGTGCCGTCGGCTGCGTTGCCGGTCGGGGTCGGGATTGCCCTTTTCTACGCCGTGCTTCGCGTCGTCTACCGCGTTGCGGATGCGCCGCTGTCGCTGGCCGGAGGGGTGAAGGAATGACCGCAATCGCATTCGCTGTCTTTTTCATCCTGCTCGTGCTCGGTGCGCCGGTCTGGGCAGCGATGCTGGTGTCGGGTGGCGTGATCGCCGTTCTGGATATCGGCTTGCCGACGCAGATGGTGGTGTCGCAGCTATACATTGCAACCGACAGTTGGTTGTTGCTGGCGGTGCCTTATTTCCTGTTCGCAGGCAATCTGATGACCGATCTCGGCCTCGCTGGTCGCTTGTTTCGGTTCATCGAAAATCTGCTGGGCCATCTGCGCGGTGGTCTTCCTGCAACCGGGGTCGTGACCTGTGCGATCTTTGGGGCGCTGTCGGGATCGTCCACCGCCACCGTGGTTGCCGTGGGTTCGATGCTGCTGCCCTACATGATCCGGGCAGGGTACAAACAGCATGATGCCTTGGGCATCATCGCGGTTTCAGGCACGCTGGGTCAGATGATCCCCCCCAGCATCTACATGATCCTGTTTGCCTCGCTGGTGCAGATGGATGTCTCCAAGCTCTTTCTGGCCGGTATCATTCCCGGCCTGGTCGTGACGGTCCTGCTGGTGGCAACCGCCGTGGCGCTCAACATCTTTGGCCAGCATGAACTGCGGCCACGTGCCAGCGCCGCCGAGATACGGCGCAGCTTTATGGAGGCGCTGCCCGCGCTGATCATGCCGTTCGTGGTTCTGGGCGGTATCTATGCCGGGATATTCACCCCGACCGAGGCGGCAGCGGTGGCTGTGGTCTATGTCCTTGCTGCCAGCGCCATTTTCGAGCGCAAGGCCTTTACCCTGCGCCGGATCTTCAAATCGGCCGAAGGGGCTGTTGTTACCAGTACGATCATCTTCATCATCCTGGGTGGCGCCACCGTCTTTGCCAATGCGCTGACCTTTGCCGATGTGCCGCAGGCGTTCACACGGTTCATGACCTCGCTGCCGGTGAACACCCATATCACCATGGGCCTGATCCTGCTGATCTTCGTGCTTCTGGGAACGGTGCTGGATCCGGTGCCGATCCTGTACATCACGATTCCGATCGTGTTTCCCGTTGTCATCGCGCTGGGCTACTCGCCAACGCATTTCGCCATCCTGACCATCGCCTGCATGATGGTTGCGCAGGTGACTCCGCCGGTGGGTATGAGCCTGTTCGCGCTGAGTGGTGTGTTCAATGTACCCATCGGGGCCGTGATGCGCGGGGCGTTGCCCTATCTGGCGACCCTGGTTCTGGCACTGCTGCTGTTGTGGGCGGTGCCCGGCATTTCAACCGTTTTCGAATGACGCGGCCCGACCGCGCTTCAGCCCCGGTCAGAGGAAGGGCCGGGCAACTTCAAGGGAGAGAGACCATGTTTGCAACATCCTTCACCGGGCCGCTGAAGCGGGCGGTTCTGGGGGCGCTGGCCATCGGTGCGATGTCATTGCCCGCCGTCGCACAGGAACTGCGCTTTGTTCATGCCTATCCTGTCGCCTCGCAGCATCACCGCAATGTGGAATGGTTCACCCAGCAGGTGACAGAGCGCACGAATGGCGAAGTCACCTTCCGTGTCTTTCCGTCGGCCCAGATCATGCCGATCAACCAGGAACTGCCGGGCATCCTGTCGGGCCAGGTGGCGATGACCTATTCGGTTGCCCCTGTGGTCGCCAGTGTCGAGCCGCTGTGGGGTGTCTTTGACCTGCCGTTCGCCTTTGACGTCGAACTGGATGACATGAGCCATGCCGCCAAGTTCTATGCCAGCGACACTGGCGGCGGCGTGCTGGCCTCGGCCATGGAAAAACGCGGGTTCAAGCTGGTAACGATCGCCCCGACCGACTACCCAAGCTCGATCTACCTGACCAAGAACACGGCGCCCAAGACGCTGGAGGATGTGAAGGGCCTGAAGATTCGCATCACCGGCGGGCGCATCGCTCAGTTGACTGGCGAGGCTCTGGGCTACTCGCCCGTCGCCATCGCGGGTGCCGAACTGGTGCCCGCCCTGTCGCAAGGCGTGGTGGATGGGGGCATACTGCCGCCGATCTATACGCTGGACAACAAGCTCAACCTCAAGGGGCTGATGATTGGCCCACATGCCTGGCCGGCGACCACGCCGATCATCATGTCCCTGGCGGTGTTCAACAGCCTGTCGCCCGAAAATCAGAAGATCATGATGGATGTCGGTGCCGAACTGCGGGAGCGTGCCTTGCAGACCGTGGCGGAAAACGCGACCAAGGCTGTCGAAGAGCTGAAGGCGGGCGGTGCCGATGTGGCCTATTTCTCGCCCGAGGAAACCGACCGCTGGCGTGACCTGACCAAGTCGGTCTGGGAGGCATTTGTCAATGACAATGGCCCAGAGGCTCAGGCCATGCTGGACGAACTGGCCCGTTTGCGCAGCGAATAATCCCGGCCGGACGACGACGGTTGCCGATGATCTGTCGGGAAAGCCGGCCCCCCCTGGGGCCGGCTTTTGCTTGCGCGGCACCCGCCAGAGGGCGGATGATCATGCTGCCTTTGGTGCCGGGGTCAATGCGAAGCGCAGGCCAAGGTTCCGGCCGACCGGAGCTGTTGCGTGTCGGATGGCCGGAGTTGGCTGGCTGGTGGGGATGGGTCAGGCGTGTGGTGGCGCCAGTTCCTGCGCCTCGGTCAGGCGCCGGGTCAGGACGAAAGGTGCGGCGGCCAGCAGAACGGCAGCCGCGGCGACGACAAACGCCGCAGAGTAATCGCCTGTCCAGGCATAAAGCCGCCCGGACAGCCAGGCGCCAAAGGCCGATCCGAACGACATCAGCATGAAGATCAGCCCGTAGATGGAACTTACCCGTCCGCGCGCGAAGATGCGGGCATTCAGTGCCGATATCACCGGCCCGCGCGCGCCCTGGCTGGTTCCGAACGTCAGGATGAAGACCCAGACCAACGCAGGATGCGGCCAGCGCGCAAAAGCGAGCAGGGCCAGGATACCGGCCATCGTGCCGACATAGGACACCAGCGTCGCGCGCCGGATGCCGAAGCGCATCATGGCCCAACCCGACAGGATGACGCCGAAGATCGACAGCATCCCGGCGGTGCCAAAGGCCAGAGCGGCCCCGATCGGAGGGTATTCACGCGATATCAGGAAACTGATCACCTGAACCGTGGTCAGATAGGCGGCGACAGCGGTGAAGAAAAACGCCTGCACCAACAACCAGAATTCGGCGGTCCGCATCGCGCTGCGGACCGTCCATTGCGGGCCGGTCTGGCGCGCGCCGCCGCGTGCGGAGCGGTCCCGCGCCGCTGTGGCGCGGGTATTTCCCGCCGCCCCGTTGCCGATGCGGCCCCAGGGCACCAGCGCCAGCAGCGGCACCAGTGCCGCGCAGCACCAGAACAGGATGCGATAGGTTTCACGCCAGCCGAACGCGTCGATCCCCGCCTGTGCAAGTGGCACGATGGCCAGCATTCCCGAGCCGAAACCGGCATAGGCAATCGCCACCATCAGACCCATCTGCCGGTCGAACCATCGCCCGATCAGTGCCGCGGCTGGCACCATGCCCATCAACGAGGCCGCCATGCCACACAGGACGCCCGGCGCCAGATAGAGATGCCAGATAGAGCTTGTGTTGCCAGCGACGAACATTGCCGTTGCCAGCAATGCCGCGCCGGTCAGATACGAGATGCGTGGACCCCAACTGTCAAGCAGGGTTCCCGTGAACGGAGACATCGCCCCCAGCGTGATCAGATAGACCGAATAGACCTGGGTCAGTTGGGCGTGGTTCCAGCCGAACTCCTGTTCCAGCGGCTGCATGAACACCATGAAGGTATCCACCACGCCACGGGCAAGGAAATTGCAGGCAAAACCAATCACAACAACCGTTACAGCCAAGGCTGCCGGGCCAAAGTTTCGCCTGCCATCGGGGTTCATTCAGAAGCTATCCTCGCGCTGCCGCCAGAATCTTGCGTGCCGCGCGTTCATGCGGTTTGTCTATCATCTTGCCATCAATCGAAACGACGCCAAGCCCCGGATTTTCCTCGAAGGTGCGGATCACCGTCTTTGCCCATGCCACTTCGTCGGCAGTCGGGGTGAAGGCGGCATTCACCGGGTCCACATGGCTGGGATGAATCACCATCTTGGCAGTGAAACCATCGCGTCGCGCAGCGCGGGCCTCGTCCGCCACGTAGTCCAGATCGCCGATGGCGGTACATACCGTGTCAATCGCCATGACGCCGGCAGAGGCCGCGGCGAACAGGCACAGGTTGCGCGCCAGCACGAACGGACCGGAATAGGCGGTGCCGTCGCGGTTCGATGTGGCACCCAGAGAGGCCGACAGATCCTCGGCCCCCCAAAGCAGCCCCTTCAATCGCGGATGAGCAGGTGTATAGCTGGCCATGCCCATCACGGCCTCTGCGGTTTCGGTCGCTACGGCCATGATCCAGGTGCTGCCTTGGGCCATTCCCGATGCCGCCTCGAAGGCAGCGAGATAGTTTGCCAGTTCGGCGATATCCGCCCCGCCCCGCGCCTTTGGCAGCAGGATGCCATCGGGGCGGTGCGGCATGATGGCCGCCAGATCGTCCAGCGTCATGCCGGTGTCAAAGGCGTTCACGCGCACGATCAGCTGTTTTCCGGCGCGGTCGGTGCCCAGCATTTCCGCCACCGTCGCACGGGCGGCGACCTTGGCAGGGGCGGCGACGGAATCTTCCAGATCCAGCACCAGCGCATCGGCGGCTGTCCCCATCGCCTTGGCAAACTTGCGCGGGCTGTCGCCGGGAACGAACAGGATGGACCGCATCACGCCGCCTCGCGCTTACGCATCAGACCGGCGCGGCGGCAGATGGCCACAACCTCGCCCTTCTGGTTCACGCAGGTATGTTCGAACTCGACGATCCCGGCATTCGGGCGCGAACTGCTTTCGCGCTTGGAAATGATCTTGGTCCGGGCGCGCAGCGTATCACCGGCAAAGACCGGCTTGGGAAAGCGCACATCGGTCATGCCAAGGTTGGCGATCGTGGTGCCCAGCGTCGTATCCGTGACGGCCATGCCGATCATGATCGCCAGCGTATACAGGCTGTTGAACAGCGGCTTGCCCCATTCTGTCTGTTCCGCGAAATGGTGGTCGATGTGCAGCGGCTGGGTGTTCATCGTCATCAGACTGAACGAGATGTTGTCGTAATCCGTCACCGTGCGGCTGAGATCGTGGTGGAACTCGCGTCCGATCTCGAAATCTTCGTAATACAGCCCTGCCATCTTGTCCTCCCGGTTACAGCAGAATGCCGGCTGCACGCAGTGCCGCGCGGCGGTGTTCGGATATGCCCCAGCCCCCCAGCGCCGCCGTTCCGGCCCCTCGCGGTTGTGGTGCCGAGGGGGTGCCGGATGGCGTGGCGGAAAACCGGGGCGCGGGCGCGGGCTGGGCGTGGCCCGCCACGGTGATCCAGGCCTGCCGTTCAAGTGCGGCAGGATGAGCCTGCGCCTGGGCAAAGGTCAGGACCGGCGCCGCGCAGGCGTCGGTGCCTGCAAAGATGGCGGCCCAGTCGTCGCGGGTCCGGCTGGCGATGCGCCCGGCGATCCGTGCGCGGGCCGCAGGCCAGTTGGCCCGGTCGGTGACATCGGGGAAGGTTGTCGGCTCGAACCCCAGCCCGGCCAACAACTCGTTGCGGAACTTGGTCTCGATGGGCGCGATGGCCAGATAGCCGCCGCAGGCACAGATATAGCTGTCGTAGTGTGGCGCGCCCGTATCCAGCAGGTTCTCGCCGCGCCCGCCAGAATGGATGCCTGCCGCGATCAGGCCCAGCAGCGGCGTGGCCAGAAGCGATACGCCGTCCACGATGGCCGCATCGACGACCTGACCCTGCCCCGTGGCGCGGGCGGACTGGATGGCGGCCAGCAGGCCGATGACCATCATCAGGCTGCCACCGGCAAAGTCACCCAGCAGGTTCATGGGCGGCACCGGCGGCCCTTCGGCCCGCCCCAGCCTGTCCAGGACGCCAGTCTGTGCCAGATAGGTCAGGTCATGCCCTGCGGTCGGCGCCAGCGGCCCGGTCTGGCCCCAGCCGGTCAGGCGGCCATAGGCCAGGCGTGGGTTGCGCGCGAGGCACGGATCGGGCCCCAGCCCCAGCCGTTCCATCACACCGGGGCGGAACCCTTCGATCAGCCCATCCGCCTGGGCGATCAGATCAAGCACCAGCTCGACCGCTTCTGACTGCTTGAGATCAAGCGCCACAGAGGCCCGGCCTCGGGCCGCGAAGTCGCAATCCACCGGGCGTTCGATCCCGTTGCCCGATGGTACAAGCCGGTCGATCCGCAGAACCTCGGCCCCCAGATCGGCCAGAACCATCGCGGCAAAGGGGCCAGGGCCGATGCCGACCATTTCCACGAACTTCAACCCGGCAAGCGGCCCTGTCATCCGATGCCCCTGTCGCGCCAACTGCGCGCCAGCGCCTCGCGGTGTTCGGGTGCAGCGATGGCGATCATGCGTCGCGCGCGTTCCGCCAGCGGCAGGCCGCGCAGTTCGGCGACGCCATGTTCGGTGACGATTGTATCCGCATCCGCGCGGCCACATGTGGCCACACCCACCCGTGCGACGATGCGGCTGGCGCCCTTCGGTGTCACCGATGGCAGCGCGATGATCGACCGGCCCCCGGCCGAAAGCTGGGCTGCGCGGACATAATCCACCTGGCCGCCGACGGCGCCCAGATAGCGCCCGCCGACCTCTTCGGATCCGACCTGCCCGGTCAGATCGACTTCCAGCGCCGAGTTGATCGCGTGAAAGCGGGACAGACTGGCGATGATGGCGGGATCGTGGGTTTCCTCTTGTCCGGCAACCCGCATGGCGGGGTTGCAGTCGGCCATTGCATAAAGGCGCGGCCCGCCGATCAACATGCCAAAGACCGAAACACCCCCATCCCGCTCCTTGTGCGCGTTGGTCAGGACTCCGGCCTCGATCAGGTCTGCCACGCCATCCGGTGCCGCGCCCGAATGCAGCCCCAGATCCCTGTGGCCCGAAAGCGCGCCCAGAACCGCTGCGGGAATGGTGCCGACCCCCAGTTGGATCACCGCCCGATCGGGGATCAGTGCGGCAACATGCGCGGCCACCTGACGGTCGGTTTGCGACAGTGGCGCCGTCGGCAGGGTGACGGGGGGCTCTGCCCCCTCGATCAGCGCGGTGATCGGCAGATCGTCGATGTCGCCGCCATGGCAAGCCGGCAGATGGGGGTTGAGTTCGGCCACGACGACCCGTGCCGTGCGGGCAACGCGCGCGACGAAGTCCCGGCTGAGGCCAAGGTTCCAGCCCTTGCCGCTGGCCGACGGGCGCAGTTGCAGCAGGACCGCATCCACCGGCATCCGCTGGCTGCCCATCGTCGCTGCCAAGGCAGAGACATGCAGGGGATAGATTGCCAACCGTCCGTCACGCGCCAGCCGCGCCCCGGCCCCAAAGGCGCCATAGCACTCCAGCTTCAGCACCTCCGGCAGATCGCCGATCCAGACATCCGACCACATCGGGCCCAGGAAAACCGGAACCTCTGCCGTGGGGGGCGCCGCCACCAGCCGCCGCGTCAGCGATACCGGCTCTGCCGTGCCTTGCCCGACCAGGACACGGCCGCCCGACCGAAGCAGGGCGCCATAGTCCAGCCTGTCTGCCGCGACCGCCTGCATCAGTATGACTTCGGCAGGCCCAGAACCCGCTCGGCAATGAAGGACAGCACCAGTTGCGGGCTGATCGGGGCGATGCGCGGGATCATCACTTCGCGCAGGTAGCGTTCCACGTGATATTCCTTGGCATAGCCAAAGCCGCCATGGGTCATTACCGCCTGTTGGCAGGCGTTGAACCCGGCTTCGCCCGCCAGATATTTGGCTGCATTCGCCTCGGCGCCGCAGGGTTGCCCGCTGTCATAGAGCCAGGCTGCTTTCATCACCATCATCCATGCCGCTTCCAGCTCGCACCAGTTCGTGGCAAGTGGGTGCTGGATGCCCTGGTTCTGGCCGATGGGACGATTGAAAACGACGCGCTCCTTGGCATATTGGGTCGCCTTGCGCAGCGCCGCCATGCCCAGCCCGACGGCTTCGGCCGCAATCAGGATCCGCTCGGGGTTCATTCCCTGGAGGATGTATTCAAACCCGCGCCCCTCTTCGCCGATCAGATCTTCGGCGGGGATCTGGAAATCCTCGAAGAACAGCTCGTTCGAGTCGACGCATTTGCGACCCATCTTCTCGATCTCGCGCACCTTGATGCGGTCGCGATCGAATTTCGTGTAGAACAGGCTCAGGCCGTGGGTGGGTTTCTTGACCTCGTCCAGCGGGGTGGTGCGGGCCAGCAGCAGGATGCGGTCGGCCACCTGCGCGGTAGAGATCCAGACCTTTTGCCCGTCGACATGATAGGTGTCGCCCTTGCGCACCGCGCGGAGCTTGAGTTGGGTGGTGTTGAGCCCGGTGTTCGGCTCTGTCACGGCAAAACAGGATTTCTCGCGCCCCTCGGCCATGGGGCGGATCATGCGGTCTTTCTGCTCCTGCGTGCCGAACACATCCACCGGCTTCAGTCCGAAGATGTTGATATGGACCGCTGATGCCCCGGACAGGCCGGCGCCGGATTCGGCGATGGTGCGCATCATGATCGCGGCTTCGGTGATCCCGAGTCCGGCGCCGCCCTGCGCTTCGGCAGTGCAGATACCCAGCCAGCCTTCACGGGCCAGGGCATCGTAGAAATCCTGCGGAAAACCGCCGTCCCGGTCGCGTTTGAGCCAGTAGGCATCGTCGAATTTCTCGCAGATGCGCGCAATGGCATCGCGGATGGCTTCCTGGTCTGGGGTCAGTGCGAAATCCATGTCATCCTCCGTTGGCGCGGCGTCAGCGCGCCGTCACAACCTTGTCGCGCACCAGCGCGTCGATTTCCGGCTGGCTCAGCCCTGCTTCGCGCAGCACTTCCAGCGTGTGTTCGGCGAAATTCGGCGCCAGCCGCGGCGGTTCTACCGGCGTTCCCGACATGCGGACGGGGTTCGCCATGGTGACGATCTGGCCCTCGGTCGGATGCTCTGCTGGCTGAAAGAAGTTCACGGCTTGCAAGTGCGGATCCTTCAGGACGCTTTCGAACGTGTGCATCGCCATCACCGGCACGTCGATCTCGTCCAGCAGGCTGATCCAGTCCTCGGAGGTGCGGGTCTCGAATTTCTCCAGCAGCCAGGCGTAGACCACGTCATAGTTGCCGTTCCGCCCGCGAAAGCTGCCAAAGCGGGGGTCGTCCATCCGTTCGGGCTCGCCTATGGCCTTCAGGAACCGCCGCCAGTGGTCGTCGGTGTAAATCAGGGCGCAGACATGGCCATTGGCGGTCTTGAGCGGTCGCCGGTTCGGCGCAAGCTGCCGGGCATAGCCCCCTCGATCAAGCGGCGGATCATAGGTCAGCCCGCCCATGTGATCGGCCAGGATGAATCCCACCATGGTTTCGAACATGGGCACATCCACCCGCTGACCTTTGCCAGTGGAATTCCGCGCCACGACGGCGGCAAGTATCGCCGAGAGCGCCATCAGCCCGACCACCCGGTCGGCCACCGCCGAGGGGATATAGCGCGGCTCGGTGCTGCCCGAGGCCTGAAACAGATGCGCAACCGTGGCGCCGCCCTGGATCAGGTCGTCATAGGCCGGGCGTGCCGCATAGGGGCCGTCCTGACCATAGCCGTAGAGGCCGGCATAGATGATGCCGGGGTTGGCTGCCGCCACATCCTCGTACGACAGGCCGAGCCGCGCCATGGCGGCAGGCCGGACATTGTAGACCAGAACATCGGCATCCTTGCACAGCCGCAGCAGTAGCGCCTTGCCTTCGGGAGATTTGAGGTTGATCGAAATGGACCGTTTCGAGCGGTTGGAGTTCAGGAACATCGGCCCCATGTCGGGGTGCCGGCCCGATCCGATGGATCGCACGAGGTCGCCGACAGGGGCCTCGACCTTGATCACATCGGCGCCGAAATCCCCCAGAAACTGGGTCGCATACGGCCCCATTACCACCGATGTCAGGTCGATTACCTTTAGCCCGGCCAGCGGTCCCATGGCTGCAATGTTCCTTGTCTTGGTTCCGGTATGTAGACGGATCATGCATAATTTTGGATCATGTCAGGCGCACTTTCGCAAGTGGTTCGGCGCAGATTCCTGAAAAAATAGATCTTTTTGCGCAAATATTTGAGGGCGCCCGAAGGCGCCCCCCCAAATCTGTTCAGAATAGTGAACGAATCTTGCAGGCTATTCCGCCGGTGGACCCGCCATAAGCCGCAAGGGGGTGTACACCATGACGACCTCGCCGCGCTGGTTGACCACCTCGTTGCGGGTGCGGACCAGTCCGCGCCCGTTTTTCTGTGCAGCGCGCTGCTCTGTCACTTCGATCTCGACGTGAATGGTGTCCCCCTGCACAACTGGCGCCTTGACGGTCAGTTCCATCCCGAGAAAGGCCAGCCCGGTGCCCTGGCCGGTGGCGTTCAGAACCAGACCTTCGCATAGCGACAGGACCAGCGCGGCGGGCGCGGGGCGACCGGGAATCGCCGAATGACCGGCGCGGAACTCGGCATCCACAAACAGCGACTCCAGCATCCCGGCCACCGAAACGAAATTGACGATATCGGTTTCGGTGATCGTCCGGCCAAAGGTGCGAAAGCGGGCACCGACGGGCAGCTCGGTCCAGTAGTAGCCTTGGCCGACTAGTTTCATGGTGGTCCTCCCGGCGGGTGTCCGGGCGCTATTGGCGCCCGGAGCGGCCACTACTGTTCCAGCGCGTCGCGGAAGGCGGCGAGGATGGCGCGCGCAGGCCGTCCGCGGCCCTCCAGCGTGTCGGCCCATTCGTCACCGACCGTGGCCATCATCTCTGCCACCTTCGCGGCATCGGCTGGCGGCAGGTCCACGAAGGTGACGCCCGCATCGGCGATGGTCTGCTTGTCCTTTCCGTCGAGCTCGTCCGCAATCTCGCAGCCGTGCATCGTTGCGGTCTCGCCGGCGTCCGCCAATGCGGTCTGCACTTCGGGGGCCAGCTTGTCCCAGCGCGTCTGGCTGATCGTGTAGGTGACGACGAACGACCCGAAGTTCGTGTTCTGGGTGGCATATTTCAGATGGGGATGAATCTCGTACGGCAAGACCGAGGAATGCGGGAACAGGATGCCATCCAGGGTGCCACGCGAAATGGCCTCGCGCGATTCCGGGGCGGGAATGCTGACCGGAACGGCGCCGACCAACCGGGTTGCGATCTCCTTTGATGCGCCGGTCGAGCGCAGCTTGAGCCCCTTGAAGCTGTCAATCCCGGTGATTTCCTTCGACTTGGTAAAGATCTGATAGGGTGGCAACACCATCACCATCAGGACGCGCACGCCGTTGGGCGCAAATTCGGCCTTGTCCAGTGCGCCGCCCGGTTTGGCGATCTGCCAGAATGCCTTGGTTCCGGCGCAGGATGTGGTGAATGCCTCGGGCAGTTCACCGACCGACGACAGCGGCAGCTTGTCGGCCACATAAGACGCGCCGACATATCCGACGTCCAGCACGCCGCTTTGCGTCAGTTGCAGCAGATCCTTGGCCTTGCCCATCTGTTCGGCAGGGAAATATTCAAAGGTGACGGCGCCGTTCGTGTTCTTGGTGACCAGTTCCATCCAGTACTTGGTCATGTTTTCGGCGATGTAGTGGCCAACGGGGAAGCTGTCGCCCACCCGGATCGTTTCTGCCATTGCCGGCAGTGCTGCGGTGGTCATAAGGGCGGCAAGTGCCGCGCCTGCTGTTGCCTTGATCATTTCCATCTCCTCCACTGGATGCTGATCGGTTTCGTCAGTTCATTTGCGACGGCAGCCACAGGACCAGCGCCGGAAACAGCGTCAGGGCCGCGATCACCAGAAGATGCGCCCAGACATGGGGCATCACGCCGCGGAACAACTCGCCCAAGGGGCGGCGGGTATAGCGTGCGACGACAAAGACATTCATGCCAAGCGGCGGCGTCACCATGCCGATCTCTGCCGTCACCACCACGATGACCCCGAACCAGATCGGATCGAACCCCAGTTGCAGCACGATGGGCAGCACAACCGGCACGGTCAGGATCAGAATGGCGATCTGATCCATGAAGAAGCCGAGGATGATGTAGCCCAGCAGGATGACGCCCATGATGGCCAGCGGGGTCATCGGCAGTGCGCCGACCCAGTTCGCCAGGTCGTTCGTCACCCTGGTGATGGTGAAGAAATAGCCAAAGACATGCGCGCCAAGGATGATGAACAGGATCATGCAGGTGGTATGCGTGGCGCGACGCAGGGCGCCCCACAGGGCCGGAAACGTCAGTTTCCGTTCCATCATGGCCAGCAGCATTGCTGCAAATGCCGCAATCCCGGCCGCCTCGGTCGGGGTGGCGATGCCGGTATAGATCGTGCCTGTCACCGACAGGAACAGCACCAGCATGGGCCAGACCCGCCGCAGGGACCGCACCTTATCCCCAAAACTGTAGCGCTGCCCCGGCGGGGCCGAATGGGGCCAGATGGCGACAAGCAGGGCGACCGTCAGGATGATGGTCATGGTGACAATCAGGCCGGGGATCACCCCGGCGATCATCAGGCGAGAGATCGAGACATCCGCAAGGATGCCATACAAGATCAGCGCGACAGACGGCGGTATCAGCATGGCCAGCGTGCCGGAAATCGCCACGACACCCCCTGCCAGCTTGGGCTCGTAGCCCTGCCGCATCATTTCCGGTAACGAGGTCGAGGCCAGGGTCGCCGCCGCCGCGGTGCTGGAGCCGGAGATCGCCCCGAACCCCGCGCCCGCAATCGCCGTGGCCATCGCCACCCCGCCACGCAGCCGGCCCACCCAGATCGTTGCCGAGCGAAACAGATCCGATGCGATGCCGGAAATGATGACGAACTCTGCCATCAGGATGAACATCGGAATGGTGATGAGTTCATAAGAGTTGGCGGTGGACAGCGGTGTTGTTCCCAGGATCCCCATCAGGATCGGAAATCCGCCATAGAAATACAGACCCAACGCGCCCGAGATCGCCATCGCCAGCGCGACGGGCAGGCCCACGACCAGCAGCACCACCAGCAGGACAAGAACAACGGTTACCAGCATCAGACGCCTCCGTCTTCGTCTGCGCGTGGCGGTGCAGGCTCCAGCCCCGGCGTGACCGTGCCGGTGATCAGCGCCGTGCCATGACCCCAGACCCGCACCAGACAGCGCAGGGTCATCACCGCAGATCCGATCGTCACCATGGCATAAGGAACCCAAGTGGGCAGCGCGACGGTCGAGGCGATGCGGTCATCATTCGCCCAGGCCGAGGAGAACCGCAGCCAGCCGCCCCAGCCGATCAGCGCGACCACACACGCCGCTGCGGCGTATCCAAGGGACAGCGACAGATGCTTGAGGCGCGCGGGCAACATCGGCTGGAATACGTCCACCGCGATATGGCTGTGATGGGTCAGCGTGTCGGGCAAGGCCAGAAAGAACACGGCGACCATCATATACAGGCCGATCATGTCGTAGGACCATGACAGCGGAGAGGAGAGCGCATAGCGTCCAAACACATCAGCGACGACAATCAGCATGATTGCCATCATGGCCAGCGCAGAGACGGACATGAATATGGCTTCCAGCCGCCCCAACCAGCCAGAGGCCGGGGGTGTTTCCGTTGCTTGCATTGTCCTCCCCTCCTGTGGCGGCGGCGGAGGCCGCTACAGACAGTGTTCCGTTATTTATACATTTGGTCCGTATATGTGAATGAAATGGAGTTGGGTGATTGTGTCAACAGTCACAGTGAAGGAATTGGCAATCTTTTGCGCGATAGAATCCGGCCTTGTTCCCGGAAGCGTGAACAAGGCAGTTGCGGCTGCATCTGTTGTTCTTATATATAGACAACTCAGGCCGCATCTTCGGCGGATGATCTTCTGTGCCGGCAGCGAAAGGGCCCATCATGCTTGTCAGACAGGTCGCCAATGTTCTTGATCTGCTGGAGTTTTTCGCGGACCGAGGCAAACCCGCCAGCCTGGCCGAGGTGTCGCAGCACTTTGGCTGGCCGCGATCATCGACATTCAATCTGTTGTCCACCCTGAGCGCGCGGGGCTTCCTGTTCGAGCCAGAGGTGCGGGGGCGCTTTTATCCTACCCCGCGCTGGCTGTCGTTGGCACAGGCCATCGTCGCGGCAGAGCCATTGCCCGAATCGCTGCTGCGCCTTGCCCGTGACCTTGGCGAACGCACCGGCGAAACCGTCTGCATCGGCGCTGCAGCGGGCACCAGCGTGGTGTTTCTGGAGGTGATTCAATCCTCGGCCCGCGTCCGCTATGCGGCAGAAGTCGGCCAGCGGATCCCTATCCATGCAACGGCCTCGGGGCAGTCGATCATCAGTCAGTGGCCCGAGGCGCAGCGGGCGGCGTTGCTGCGCAAGGTGGTGTTCGAACGCTATGGCGTCGGCACCCCGCTAAGCGTTGAGGCCGTCGAAGACCAGATCCGCGCCGGTCTGCATCGCGGGTGGTTCCGCAGTGCATCGAACTACAGTGTTGATCTTGGCGGCGTGTCGCTGCCCATCGCAATAGAAGGGCGGATCTATTGCGTCACGGTCGCGGGGCCGTTGAATCGCATGGAGGCAATCATGCCCGATATCGCGCGCCAGTCGCACGAGGCGATCGGGCGCCATTTCGGGCCTGATTACCTTGCGACGCAGATCCAGGGCCTGACCGTACCGCCGCGCGATACGGTCTGATCGGGTCATCGTTTCAGCCAGATGCGCAGTTCGGTTTTCAAGACCTTGCCATAGCTGTTCTTTGGCAAGGCGTCCGCAATCTCGTAGCGCTTTGGCCGTTTGAAGCCTGCAATGTTGTCCTTGCACCAGCGGTCCAATGTCGCCTGATCTGCCGCCTTGCCAGGGGCAAAGACAACGAAGGCGACCACCTGCTCCCCCCAGTCGGGATCGGGCTCGCCCACCACGGCCACTTCGAACACTGCCGGGTGGCGCAACAGAACCTCCTCGACCTCGCGGGGGTAGATGTTGGTGCCGCCCGAGATGATCACATCCTTGCTGCGGTCGGTCAGGTACAGGAACCCGTCGGCATCCATATGCCCCAGATCGCCCGTATGCAGCCAGCCGCCGCGCAGTGTTTCGGCGCTGGCTTGCGGGTTTTGCCAATATCCCTTCATCACGGTAGGGGCCTGCACGCAGATCTCGCCGGTTTCGCCGGCAGGCAGCGGTGCATCATCCGGTCCCAGAATGGCCAGTTCGCACGCGCCCTGCGCCACCCCGACCGAGGCGCGCCGGTCACGCCAGCGCGGATGCGTGGTATCGGCCACCAGATCGCGCGACAGGTAAGAGATCGTCATCGGGCTTTCGCCCTGTCCATATATCTGGACAAATCTTGGGCCAAACTGTGCCAGCGCCTCGTCTATGTCGGCGGCATACATCGGGCCGCCGCCATAGATGATCGTCCGCACGCCGGTGCCATCCCAGCCCGTCTCGCGCGCCAGCGTGATCAGCCGCTTGACCATGGTGGGGGCTGCAAACATCACCAGCCCGCCAAGCCGCCCCGCCAGATCATGGATCTCGGCACTGTCAAAGCCGCGCGACAGCGGCACGACATGCGCGCCCGCCGCGCGGATCTGGGCGAACATGTACAGCCCCGCGCCGTGCGACATCGGCGCGGCATACAGCATGTGGTCGCCCCGCTGGGGCCGGTCTACATCGGTGGCATAGGACAGCGACATCTGGATCAGGTTGTCATGGGTCAGCATGACCCCCTTGGGCCGTCCCGTGGTGCCCGAGGTATAGAACAGCCAGCCCAGATCGGCGGCGCCTTGCACCGCCGGGGGTGTGATCGGTGCCCCGCGTGCCACGGGGGCCGCCAGTGCCAGTTCTGCGCGGCCATCGAATACGTCGCCGCCATCGGTCAACACCAGCCGCGCGCCGGAATGGTCCACAATCCATTCTGCCTCGCGCGGGTGCAGCTTGTGGTTGACCGGCACAACAACCGCGCCAACCCACCAGACAGAATGCAGCGCCTCGATATACTCCGGCGCATTCCTGGCAAAGATCGCCACCCGGTCGCCGGGCCCGATCCCCCGCGCTGTCAGATCGGCGGCGCGGTCGCAGACAGCCTGCAACAGCCCCGCATAGTCGTGTTTCAGTGCCCCGCCATCAATAACGGCCGGGCGCAATGGCCAGGCCCTTGCGGTCTGGTATAGCCAGGTTGCAATGTTCATCGCCGGGCCTCAGGCGCGGTCGGCCTGAAGGATGGTGGCATAGTTTGCCACCGCCGCCCCGCCCATGTTGAATGTCAGGCCCCATTCGGCGCCCGGTTGCTGCATCTCGCCGGCCTGTCCGGTCAACTGGCGGAACGCGATGGCGTGCATGGATACCCCCGTCGCGCCGACCGGGTGCCCCTTGGCCTTCAGCCCGCCCGACAGGTTCACCGGGGTCTTGCCATCGGCCAGCACGCGGCCATCCTCGATCGCGCGGGCGCCCTGGCCCTTGGGGGTAAGGCCCATCGCCTCGTATGTCAGCAGTTCTGCCGAGGTGAAGCAATCATGCACCTCGGCGAAATCCAGATCGTCCACCCCGATTCCGGCTTTGGCATAGGCGGCACGGATGGCACGCTCCGGCCCTTCGAAGGCGACGAAATCGCGCCGCGACATCGGCAGGTAGTCCGACACATGTTCTGCCGCTGCGATCCGCACCCGGCGCGGGGCATCGCCTGCATCGCCCGACAGCACGATGGCCGCCGCCCCATCCGTCACCAGCGAGCAATCGGACAGCCGGAGCGGGGGCGCGATCAGCGGGTTCTTGTCGCTGACCTGGCGGCAGAAGTCGTAGGTAAAGGGCTTGTGCATCTGCGCCAGCGGATTCTTCATCGCATTGGCATGGTTCTTGGCGGCGATGCGGGCCATGGCATCCATCGGGTCGTTATAGCGATCGGCATAGGTCTGCGCCGCAATGGCAAAGACCTGCGGAAAGCTCAGCGCCGCTTCGGCCGGGTCGTTCTGGTAGCCGGCACCGGCCAGTGCCGCCGTTACATCGGGAGTGCTGCGGTGGGTCATCTTTTCTGCGCCGACCACCAGGACATGCCGCGCCTTGCCCGAGAGGATCTGGTTGATCCCGGCATGAATGGCCGCCGCGCCAGAGGCGCAGGCATTCTCGCACCGCGCCGCAGGTTTGAACCGCAGCGCCGGATGCGCCTGATGTATCAGCGATGCGGCAAACCCGTCACTGACCAGACCCGAGTTGAAGTGACCCAGAAACACCGCGTCAATATCGGCGGGGTCCAGCCCGGATTCGGCAAGCGCCTCTTGTGCGGCGGCAACGATCAACTCTTCCAGTGTCTCGCTCAGACGGCCAAAGCGGGTATGACCGCTGCCGATGATGTGGATGTCCTGCATGACCAATCCTCCCTGACCTTCAGCTTCGCGCAGAACGGGGGCTTGGTGATATACGTAAAAACCTGTAGAAAGACACGTAGAAAACCCGTATCCATCGCTTTGCATGACACCCTCCGATCTCTCACAGCTTGGCTTTCAGGAGGCGCCCGTGGCGCTGATGATCCTGTCCAACAGGCACATCCAGCAGGTGAATGCCGAATTCGAAACGCTGTTCGGCTGGCCCCAGCCTGAGATCGAGGGGCAGTCGGTGCGCCTGCTGTACCCCTCCAGCATAGATTATGAAAAGACCGGCAGCCGCTGGGCCCGCCGTCTGGCGGGGCAGCAGCGGCACGAGGATGAACGCTTCATGCGCTGCCGGTCGGGTGCCACATTGTGGATGCGCGCGCGCGGCCGCACCCTGACACCGGACGAGCCGTTCCGTCTGACTCTCTGGGCCTTTGATCCGTTGCCCGACCGGATCACCGGGACCGATCCGCTGACCCTGCGGGAACGCGAGGTGGCGGGATATGTCGTCAACGGTCATTCCAGCAAGGAAATCGGCATTGCGCTGGGCATCTCCCCCCGGACGGTCGAGGTGCATCGGTCGGCCATCATGCGCAAACTGGGTGTTGCAAAGGTGGCAGAGCTGGTGGCGCGACTGACCGGCCGAGGTTAGCGGACGATCAGGCTTGCCAGTTTGGCCGCCTCGCGGGCAATATCGTGCCGGTCCAGCACGCGGGCGCGGCCTGCCTGACCCATCGTCATCAGCCGGTCATTGGGCGTTCGAGCGAGCGTGACCATCGCCTCGGCCAGCGTGATGGCGTCACCCGCAGGGACCAGCCAGCCCGTTTCGCCCGGCACCACCAGTTCCGGCACCCCCGCAATCGACGTGGCCAGAACCGGGCGTGCCGCGGCCATCGCCTCCATCACCACCATCGGCAGGCCCTCGGCAAAGCTGGGCAGGACCAGCACATGGGCGTCGGCCAGTTCGGCGCGCACGCCTGCCTCGTCCAGCCAGCCGGTCAGCCGCACGTGGCGGGCCAGACCGCGCGCGGCGATTGCGGCCTCGATCGGGGCGCGCAACTCGCCGTCTCCGACCAGTGTCAGGCGCAGATCCGGCGCCTGTTGAACCGCCAGCGCCAGCGCCTCTATCAGCAACATCTGGCCCTTTTGTTCCGACAACCGACCGACAGCGACCATATGGCCCGCGCCTGACGGCATCGGAACCGGGTCCGCAAAGCGGTTGGGGTCGATACCGCAGTGCACCACCTGGATCCGTGGCCAGTCGGCGAAATCGGCCCATCGCATCAGTTGACTGCGGCCAAAGCTGGAGATGGCCACGGTGAACGCGGCATGGCGCATCTTTTCGCCCAGCGACAGGGCGCGCGGGGCGTCGAACTCCTCGGGCCCGTGCACGGTGAAACTGTAGGGGATGCCGGACAGAACATGCGCCAGCATGGCGACCGTGGCGGAGTTCGTTCCGAAATGGGCATGGATATGATCCACGCCACGCTGCTGGCAATGTCGGGCGACATAGGCGGCCTCGGCCAGATAGACCAGATGCCGCGCCACCCCGCCGGTGCCTGGCACCCCACCGCGCCCCCGGCGGCCACAAGCCACGGCGAGCTTTGCCGCCCGTATCATCCGCGCGAAGGGGGCGGCCAGGCAGGCCCCCAGCAGGGCAACGGCACCCTGATCCAGCACGCGATGCGTGGCGGCTGCCTCGGTCCGGTCGTCGGCATCGACAAGCGGCGCGGTATCGGCGCGCATCGCGAGGCGGATCACCTGATGGCCCTGCGCCTCCAGCGCGCGGATCTCGCGCCGGATGAAGCTGTGCGAGGGCCGGGGATAGGTATTCACGACATAGGCGATCTTCATGGCCGCTCCGCTTGGTCAGTGGCGACCATAGCCGCGCGGGGGCTTTGCTGCCAAGCGCCAGCTTTGCCCCTCGACAGATGGCGGGCATTGGGCATCATGTGGTCATGGCGCACCCGCACCCCTTTCTTGATGGCCCGCTGCCCACGGCCTTCGCCCATCGCGGCGGAAGCCTTGAATGCGAGGAGAACACCATGCCCGCCTTTGCCCATGCGGTGGCGCTGGGCTATGGCCATGTCGAACTGGATGTCCATCTGACAGCCGATGGCAAAGTGGTGGTGCATCACGACCCGACCTTGACGCGGATGTTCGGTGTCGATCGCGCGGTGGCGGACGTGACCATGGCCGATCTGGCCACGATCCGCAGCCGGGGTGGCGCGACGGTGCCCCTGCTGGACGAGGTGTTGCACAGCTTTCCCCGCCTGAAGGTGAATATCGAGGCCAAGGCGGATGCGGTGGCCGCCCCGCTGGCCGAGGTGATCCGGCGGGCGGATGCCCTGGGCCGGGTGGGTGTGGGGGCGTTCGATCCTGGCCGGACCGCCGCGCTGCGGGCGGCGCTTGGCCCCGGACTGTGCTGGTCGCCTGCGCATTGGGGCGTTGCACGCCTGTGGGCGCGGGGATGGGGCCTGCCACTGCCTGCCAGCTTTCCGGTTGTCCAGGTGCCGCTGAAATGGAAGGGCATCCGGGTTGTCACGCCCCGCTTTGTCCGCGCGGCGCATCGGCGCGGCATTCAGGTTCAGGTCTGGACCGTGAACGAGTCCGCGCAGATGTCGGCGTTGCTGGACATGGGGGTCGACGGGCTGATGACCGACCGCCCCACATTGCTGCGACAGGTGCTGGAACAGCGCGGTCAGTGGTCGGGCGCGGGCTGAGCCCGCGCCGGGGCCGGGCTACTGGAGCATCGACATCGGATCGACGCTTTCAGACCCGCGCCGCACCTCGAAATGCAGGAAAGAGGGGCTGCCGGCGCGCACGGTTCCGATCTGCTGGCCGCGCTTGACCTTGGCATCCTTGGCGACCGAGATTCCGTCTACATTGGCGTAGACCGTCAACAGGTTGCCTTCGTGGCGGATGACCACGATCGGCACTTGTCCCGTATCGCGGGTGATCGCGGCGACGGTGCCATCGCCAGCCGCCCTGACCGGACTTCCGGTGGCGGCGCCGATGCCTATCCCGTCGTAGCGGCCCTTCTGGTAGGCGCGAATGATGGTGCCATCCGCAGGCATTGCCAGTCTGGACGCGCTGGTTGTCGGCAGGCTGGGCGAGGGGGGGGCATTCTCTACGTTGCCGCCACCGGCACGGGCCGGGTTTTCGTTGGGCAGTGGCTTGGTCGCCGATGGGGGCTGCGGTGTGGTCGAACCGGCGCCGGGCGGTGGCGGCGATGCGGCCTCTCGTGCAAAGGGGGGGGGGCTGCCGCTGGTTGGCGGGATCAGCAGGGTCTGCCCTTCGCGCAGCGCCAGATCAGCACCCAGACCGTTCCACTCGGCCAGCGCGCGCGGGGTCACGTTGTAGCGACGTGCGACGATATAGGCGGTTTCGCCGCGTGTGACCTTGTGGCGTATCGGCTCTGCCCCGGACTGGGCTGCGGGCCGGGGCGCTGCCGGTTGTGTGGAGGGCGCGGGCGGGGTGGTCGTGGGAGAGACACGGTCCAGCGCCGTGGTGGCGATGGTGCCGACATCGACCCTGCCGGGAGTCGCCGGCAGCGGGGCGCCCGCACCGGCCTCGGCCACGCGACGCGGCAGAACCAGAACCTCACCGCCATGCAGGGGCAGGTCGGGTTGAATGGCGTTGGTGCGGCCCAGTTCTCCTGCGTCGATGCCCAGTCGGGAGGCGATCGAGACAACGGTATCGTTGCGGCGCGCGATGGCGACCTGATATCCGGGATAGGATATGACCCCGCGATCATCGGCGCGGGGGCGTGGTGCAGTCGGGTTGCGGGCGGCATCGGCGGTGTTGCCAGCCAGCGGCGCGCGCATGTCCCAGTCGAACCCGTCGCCCTGTCCGGTGCAACCCGCCAGCGCCAGCGCCAGCGCGACCGCAACGACAGGGCGCCCCGGCCGGTGGTCACGCAGGAATGAAGATACCGTTTGCATCGCTCTGCCTCGTACTCTTGGCCGGCTGGTTCCGGCGCTGGTTGTCGCCCGGCCAGCAGCGGGCGGTCAGTCTGGGGCCACCCCTTCGACGAGCGGCACGAACCGCACGGGGCGGAGGTCTTCGTAGTCGAACCCATGCGCCAGCTTGCGCACCCGCACAAGTTGTTGCACGGCATCGGACTGCCCGACCGGCAAGACCATGATACCCCCTATGCGCAACTGGTCCAAGAGGGTGGGCGGCGGATCTTCGGCGGCGGCTGTCACGATTATGCGGTCGAACGGGGCCTGTTCGCCAAACGGGGCCTGTGCGGTGGCCACCGGATCGCGCCCGCGCGGAATGGGCAGGCCCGTCGCGTCCCGGCCCGTGCCGGGGGGTCTTGGGCCAAGGCAGCCATCGCCGGTCCGTGCCACGATGTTGTGCAATCCAAGGGTGGTGAACACCTCCTGGGATTCGCGGACCAGGCGGCGATGGCGATCCACGGTATAGACCCGCCGTGCCAGAAGGCTGAGAACCGCCGCCTGATAGCCGGAACCCGTGCCCACCTCCAGCACGATATCGCGCGGCCCGACCTCCAGCGCCTGGGTCATCAGCCCCACGACCGAGGGCTGGCTGATCGTCTGGCCACAGGCGATGGGAAGGGGCATGTCGTCATAGGCGCGGTCGGCGAAATGGCCGCGCACGAAGGCGCCGCGATCCACCCGCTCCATTGCCTCCAGCACCCGCTTGTCCGTGACCCCGCGCGACCGCAGGGCAAAAAGAAACCGCATCTTGCGCTCTGCGAGGGTGTCGGACGTGTCCTCTCCCTCGTCCCCTGTCATGCGAGGCGGGCCTCGAGATCGGCCAGCGCGTCATGGGCGGTCAGGTCGCAGCGCATCGGTGTGACCGAAATGAACCCTTCGAGGTTTGCGGCGGCATCGGTGCCGGGTGCGGTCGGCATATGCTGCGGTCCGCCCTTGATCCACAGGAACTTGCGCCCCGAGGGCGAGCGATGGGGCTCTACCCCGAAGAACGCATCGCGGCGATAGCCCTGGGCACTGACCTTGACGCCCTTGACCCCGGCGGCAGCGACCGGCGGGAAGTTCACGTTGTAGAACATGCGGTAGTCATTTCCGTCGTCCCACAGCCCCTTGTCCAGAAGATTGCGGACCACGGCGGTGCCATGTGCGCGCGCCGCCTGGAACTCGTCGTCCAGCTCCATGGTTTCAGGGCCGAGGTATTGCGACAATGCGATGGCTGGCAAGCCTTGCAGCGCCGCCTCCATCGCGCCGCCGATCGTGCCGGAATAGAGCGTGTTTTCGGCGGCATTGTTGCCGCGGTTGACCCCCGACAGCACCAGATCGGGGCGCGCGCCTTGCAATACGTCATAAAGACCTGCCAGCACGCAATCCGCCGGGCTGCCTTCGGCGGCATAACGGCGATGACCCAGTTTGGCGATCATCATGGGCCGGGTATAGCTGATGCAGTGGCCAACGCCCGATTGCTCGAAGGCGGGGGCGACTGTCCAGACTTCGCCGGTCGGTCCGGCGATGTCGTTGGCGATGGCCGTCAGCACCTCCAGCCCCGGAGCGTTGATGCCATCGTCGTTCGTCAGAAGAATGCGCATGGGTCCGCCTTGCCGTTGTTGCGCCCTTGCTTAGCGCGGATTGCGGCAAAAGGGAATCCGCCATGGGTGCCGTATCGCGTGCGGGGGCAGGGCCACCCTTTTGCAACGCAGCCGCCAGTGCGATCCCGGCCGGAGCATGTGGGATGGGTGCGATGCCATGGATATCACGTAGCGCCCGGCGTGGCCCCCGCATCTGGGCAGCGCCGGTGAATGCATAGACCAGTCCGGCTCTTGTGATTGCGGGAACTTCGGGCTTGGCGGATGTTGCGGGGCGCAGGCTCGGGGCGGCTTTCGCGGCCCCCTGACGAGTCATGCCCATGACGTGCAGGCCACTCGCAACCTTCTCGACGGGCACCCGTTTCATACGGCATCTTCCCACCACGTGGCGGTTGCGCGGGTGCTTCAGGTTCGATCCGGGTGCGGGCGGGGCAGAAGATGGGGCTTTCACCCAGGTCATCCACCGCATAGCCTGCGGCAAGAGTACAAGGCTGCCTCATGTCGTCATTTTCAGGCAAGATCGCCGGTTCCGGCCTGTTCGCCCGCGCCATGCGCGGATCGGCGATCATCGCCCTTGGCTATGTCGGAGGTCAGGGGATGCGGCTGGTATCCAACCTGATCCTGACACGATTGCTGTTTCCCGAAGCATTCGGGCTGATGTCGCTGGTCACGATGGTGATGATCGGCCTTACGATGTTCTCGGATGTCGGGATCGGACCGTCGATCCTGTCCAGTCGGCGTGGGGACGAGCCGAGGTTCCTGGATACCGCCTGGTCGGTGCAGGCGATCCGGGGTGCGCTTTTATGGCTGGTGACCTGTGCACTGGCCTGGCCCCTGGCGCAGTTTTACCGTGCGCCCGATCTGGCGCAGATTCTGCCGGTGGCGGGCCTGACCCTGCTGATTGCGGGGTTCAATCCCACGCGGATCGAGACCGCGAACCGGCATCTGGCGTTGGGGCGCGTCACGTTGCTGGATCTGGCCTCGCAACTGGTGGGAATCGTCGCCATGATCGCGCTGTCGCTCGCCATGCAGTCGGTCTGGGCCCTGGTCTGGGGCAATCTTCTGGGGGCCTTGGTCAAGTTGGGGCTGACCTGGGCCTGTCTGCCCGGTCATCGGAACCGATTTGGCTGGGAGTCCGACGCCGCGCAGGAACTCATCCGGTATGGAGGCTGGATCTTTCTGTCCACGGCCTGTGGGTTTGTGCTGATGCAGGGCGACAAGGCCATTCTGGGGCGCTATCTCAGCCTTGAAAGCCTTGGCATCTATAATATCGGCTATTTTCTGGCCAGCTTTCCCATGCTGCTGGCGGCTGCCGTGGTGGGGCGTGTGTTCATCCCGATCTACCGCAATGTGGCATTGGACGGGTCTGACGCGATGCGCCGCAGATTGCGCCGGATGCGGTTGGGCATGACCGCAACGGTTCTGTCCTTGCTGGCAGCCATGGCGTTCGGCGGCGTGCCGCTTGTGCACCTGCTGTATGATCCGCGCTATGCCGTTGCAGGGGCTGTCGTCGTTGTGCTGGCCTGCGTGCAGCTACCGCAGATGTTGATCGCAACCTATGATCAGGCGGCCTTGGCGGCAGGGGATTCACGGGGCTTCTTTCTGGTTGCGGCGTTTCGCGCGACCAGTCAGACTGCGCTGTTTCTGATCGGGGCGGAACTGGCGGGCCTGACCGGCGCCTTGGCCGGGCAGGCGATCGCGGCGGTGCTGTCCGCACCTGCAAGCATGTGGCTGGCCCGGCGCCATGGTGTGCATGACCCGCTTCACGACACGGTTTTCGCCCTGATTTCTGGCGGAATAGCGATGGCGGCCTTGTGGAATTCTTCCTATTCACTGGCCGATCTGCACGGATTATGATTAAGCTTCGTGTATTTACGATTGATTAACATTGCTGTGGGCACAACCTGCGAATGGGGGCCTGCGGCGATGCCAGGGGCGTGATCGCCAGGGAAGTAAGATGGCACCAGATACAGCACCGCTTCGGCCAGGCTCTGCTAGCGCATCCGACTCTGCAGTTTCCGCCCGCGTTGTCGATGTTCTGGCCCGCGCCCTCTCTGCGCCTGTCGCTCAGGCCGGGGAGGCGATTGATCTTATCCTGTCTGAAATGGGCGCCTATGCGAATGCGGATCGCGCCTATGTTTTTCAGTTGCGCGACAACGAAGTGCTGGACAATACCTACGAGTGGTGCGCCACCGGCATCGTTCCCATGCTGGCGGAACTACAGGACCAGCCGACCGAGATGATCGCCCCCTGGCGCGAAGGGTTCGAGGCGGGCGAGATTGTGCATGTCGGCTCCGTCACCGATCTGCCGCCGGATTCCCCGGTGAAAGAAGCGCTGGAGATGCAGGGCATTCTTAGTGCGGTCTTTGTTCCGATCCGGCTGGATGGCGCCTTTGGCGGGTTTGTGGGCTATGATTCCGTCCGCGCGCAGCGGAACTATTCCAAGGACGATATCTCGATCCTCGGGGCCATGTCGGGCGCCATCGGGACAATCCTTGCGCGGGTCGCGGCGGACAAGGCAATGCGCCGGACCCAGTCGGAACTGGAACAGGCGCGCAACCGGCTTGCCGCCACGATGCAGGCATTGCCCGACCTGATCCTGGAGCTTGACTCAGACGGGCGCTACATCGGGTACCACACGGGCGCCCCGGAACTTCTGTTCGACACACCCAGCCGCATGATGGGGCGTCGGCTTGAAGAAGTCCTGCCGGCGGAAACCGCGGCGATCACGCGCATGGCGATGCAGGCCGCGTTGCTGAACGGGCGCAGCGCAGGGTTCCGCTATTCCTTGCAGACGGCCGGCCAGTTGCGTTGGTTCGAGGCATCCGCAGCCCTGCGTGCCGCCGATGTGCCCGGCGATGCCCCCGGCTTTGTGTTTGTGATCCGCGATGTCACCGCCGACCAGACCCGGCGCGAAGAACTGGTGCGCCTCGGGCAGGTTGCCCAGCATATGACCAATTTCGTTGTCATCACCGACAACGACCAAAAGGTGACATGGGCCAACCCGGCGTTCGAAATGCGGTCCGGCTATGCGCTGGCCGAGATTGTCGGGCGCAATCCCGGCGAGTTCACGCGCTTCGAAGGGTCGGACAGGGCGACGATCGAACGGATTTCCCGCTCGCTTGAAAAATGCGAGCCCGTGCGCGCTGAAATGCTGAACCGTGACCGTTTCGGCACGACATACTGGATTGACCTGAACATCCACCCGATGAAGGGGGCTGATGGGCAGCCGACAGGGTTTGTGTCGGTGGAAACCGACATCACCGAACGCAAACGTCAGGAACAGCGGCTGGAGGAACTTGCACGCGCCGCTGTCACGGCACGCCAACAGCTTGAAGCCGCGATCGAGGCGTTGCCCGATGCCTTTGCCATCTTTGATGCAGACGACCGCCTGTCGCTGTTCAACCGGCGCTATGTCGAGTACTTCAAGCCTATCGCCGACCTGATCACACCGGGCGCCCATTATGCCGATCTGCTGCGCGCAGGGATCGACCGCGGCATCTACCGCGATGCGCTTGGCTGCGAAGACGAGTGGTTCGCCCAGGTGATGGCAAGTCACCGGGATCGCCGCAACGATACGGAAATCCAGCTGTCCGACGGGCGCTGGCTCTGGTCTGTGGAAAAGGCGATGCCCGATGGCGGCTCGGTGGGGATGCGCATCGACGTCACCGACCTCAAGAGCGCCGAACAGCGTTTGCAGGACATCATCGCGGCCGCCGACGCAGGAACATTCGAATCCGATCTGGAGCGCGGCATCACCCGCATCAATGACCGCTGGGCAGAGATGCTGGGATATACCCGTGCAGAGATGGAGCCAAACACCCCCGATCTGTGGCAGCGGCTATTGCATCCAAACGATGCGGATCGTGTCTCGGCCCAGATCGCGCGCGTCGTCGAAGGCGAGGTCGATCAGTTCGAAACCGAATTCCGTATGCGCCACAAGGAGGGGCATTGGGTGAACATCCTGTCGCGGGCGCGTGTTGGCCTGCGTGATCTGGATGGCCGCGCACTGCGGATGGTGGGCGCGCATATCGACGTCACCGCGATGAAACAGGCCCAGCAGCGGATGGAGCAGATCATCCGCGGCGCTTCGGTCGGCACATGGGAATACAACCGCATTACCGGGCGCAACATCGTCAATGATCTCTGGGCAGAAATGCTGGGGTATACCCATGCCGAGTTGCAGGACATGCCCTACGAGCAGTGGGAGTCCATGGTCCATCCCGACGATATTGCAGAGATGTCGCGCCGCCACGCCAGCCTCAGGCAACTCGATCAGGACGTGTTCGAGGCCGAAATACGTATGCGTCACCGTGATGGCCACTGGGTATGGGTGCTGACACGCGGGCAGGTCGCCCGGCGCAGCGACAGTGGCGCGATCGAGGTTGTGTCGGGCATCCACATCGACATATCCGAGGCGAAGGCCCGTGAGGCGGAAATGCAGGCGACGAACGAGCGGTTGCTGGCCGCCCTGGATGCCCGCGATACCGCTCAGCGCCGGTTTCAGGATATTGCGGCCGTATCGTCGGACTGGTTCTGGGAAACGGATACCAACGATTGTTACACGTTCCTGTCCGAAGGCTACGAACGTAACACGGGCCATCCGCCGGAACATATGCTGGGTGTCTCGGGCTGGAGCTGCCCCGAACAGTTTGTTGAAACCCGCGAAAGTGCCGACTGGGACTGGCTACGTGCCCGCTTTGCCGCGCGCGAACCGTTCAGCGATTTCGTTTTCCTGATTCCCGAGCGGGCAAACGGCTCCCGCGATATGTGGATCCGGATGAGCGGGCTGCCCTTCATCGCCGCCGATGGCACCTATCTGGGGTATCGGGGCGTGTCGTCGGATATCACCCTGCTCTACACTGCAAAGGAACGGGCAGAGGCGGCAAACCGGGCCAAATCGCAATTCCTGGCCAATATGAGCCATGAGATACGCACGCCCCTGAATGGCGTGCTTGGTATGGCCGAACTGATGTCGGATGCGCTGACAGACCCGATCCATCGCCAGATGATCGAGACGATCCGCGAATCCGGCCAGGGCCTCTTGAATGTGCTGAATGACATCCTCGATCTGGCCAAGGTCGAGGCTGGCAAGATCGAGCTGGAGACGGTTGCCTTTGTCCCTCGCGATCTGGCGGCCAAGGTCGAGGCGATGTATTCGCTGCGGGCGCAGGAACGGGGCCTGTCGTTCTCTGTCATGTGTGATGTGGGATGCAACCAGCCACGCATGGGCGATCCGCACCGCACCTTGCAGGTGTTGCACAACCTGCTGAACAACGCGATCAAGTTCACGCATGAAGGCCAGATCAGGGTGACGCTGAACACCCGTGGCAGCGAGCCGCTGGTCATCGAGGTGGCGGATACCGGAATCGGCATGTCACCCGAACAACAGGCGCGTGCCTTCGAGGATTTCGAGCAGGCCGACGGCGCGGTGACGCGCCGGTATGGCGGCACGGGGCTTGGACTGTCGATTTCGCGCCGTCTGGTGGAATTGATGGGCGGGCGGATCCAGGTGTCCAGCACACTGGGCACGGGCACGGTGGTGCGGCTGGAACTGCCTTTGCCGCTCGCCAAGCGTGACGATCCGTTGCAGCAGGAAAGTGTTGCGGCAACGGCGCCGTCGGTTGCCGGGCTGCGCGCGCTGGTCGCCGACGACAATGCAACCAACCGCCTGATTCTAAAGGCGATGCTTGGTGCACTGGGTGTCAGCGTCACCGTCGTCGAGGATGGGCTGAAGGCCGTGGCCGCCTGGAAACCCGACGAATTTGACGTGCTGCTGCTGGATATCTCGATGCCCGAGATGGACGGCATCGCCGCGCTTCAGGAAATTCGCCGGCTTGCGGGCGAACAGGGTGCCGGTCATGTTCCCGCCATTGCCGTGACGGCCAATGCCATGAAGCACCAGGTGGATGGCTATTACGCGGCGGGATTTGACGGATATGTCGGAAAACCTTTCCGCCGCGAGGATTTGGCCCGCGTTCTGGCCAAGCTCGTACCCAGGAAATAGGCGCAGGGCCGATCAACGGCCTTGCATGCTGCGTGTGCAAAGTGTTCACTCCCGCTCGGTATCGGATCGGGAGACGGATGGTCGCAGGTCGGGATCACTATCGGCTACGTCAGGGTGGTCGCATTGCGGGCGTCGGCCTTGGGCTTGGCCCGGCTCCGGCGCTGGCTTGCGCCTTGCCGCCCTCGATCGTGATGACACTGCCAACCGGCCGCTACATGCTGGGCGCCGCGCTGGCCGTCGCCCTGACGGGTGTGCTGGCGGCGGTGGCACGGCGCTTGCCCGAGATGCGCGCCATCACGGTCGGCCATCGCCCGGTTCTGGTGCCCGAGTGCGTTGCCAGTGGAATTGGCTTTCTTCTGGCGCTGGTGCTGGTGGCTGTGGGCGTCCTCGGGCCGCGCGACCCGATGCACAATCTGCTGACTCTGGTCTTCTGGACGGTGGTCTGGGTGGCGCTGCCGCTGGCGTCGATGGTTTGCGGCAACCTGTGGCGTGGCTTGAACCCCTGGACGGGGCCGGTGCGTGCCGTGCGCCTGTTGATCGGATGGCAAGGGCACATCGGTCTGGCGCGACTGGGCGAGCTCCCTGCGGTGCTGGGGCTTATGGCGTTCAGCTGGTTTCAGATCGTGTCGCTGTCACCGGATGATCCCTTGGTGCTTGCCATGGCCATCAGTGCCTATTGGCTGGTGATTTTTGTGCTTGCCGTGGCCGAGGGCGAGGAATGGTTGGACAAGGGCGAGTTTCTGACGGTCTATGTCGGCTATCTGTCGCGCATCGCGCCGGTCTGGGCCGAGTCTGACGGGGCGCGCCTGCGCATCATGGCGGGCTGGCCGGGTACTCAGGTTCTGGGCATGGCCCCGCTTGGCGCGTCGCAGGTCGCATTCGTCACTCTGGCCTTGGCCGCACTCACCTTCGACGGCCTGCGCGAAACCTTCTGGTGGCTGGCCCTGATCGGAGAGAATCCGCTGGAGTTTTCGGGCCGTTCGGCGGTGATGGTCGAGAACACAATGGGGCTTGCGGCGGCCTGGGGGCTGACGGTGATCAGCATTCTGGGCGCGCTGGCGCTGGGGCGCCGGATCTCGGGCGCGTCGATGCCAACGGGGCCGGTGATGCTGAGCTTTCTTGCCATCGCCGCGGGATACCATGGCGCGCATTACCTGCTGACACTGCTGACAGCCGGGCAATACACACTTGCCGCATTGAACGACCCGCTGTTTCAGGGCGACGCATTGCTGGGACTGCCGCCCTTCTATGTGTCGATGGGATTCCTGACCGACCGGGGAATGATGACGGCGATCTGGAACGTTCAGTTCGTCGCCATTCTGGGCGCGCATGTGCTTGCGGTGGTTCTGGCGCTGCAACTGTCTGAACAGCGGGCTCGCGGGCTTGCGCATCTGCCGCTGACCGTGTTGATGGTCGGCTACACAATTCTGGGCCTCTGGTTACTGGCGTCGCCAACGGGCGCCTGAACCTTGCACGCCATTCACTGGGAGGGCGCACCATGACCATTCACCCAAGTTTCAAAGGCAGATCGACGCGCAGGTCGGTTCTGGCCGGGCTGGCGGCGGGCGGGGCCGCCCTGGCGCTGCCGGGCCGTTTTGCCCATGCGCAAAGCGCGGCGCCCATCAAGCTGGGGTTCCAGTTGCACCGCACCGGCATCGGGGCCGCCTATGGGCGTTGGTACGAACGCACGACGCAGGCAGCCCTGAAGCTGCTGAACGATCAGGGCGGCATCAATGGCCGCCCGGTCGAGATCGTGTTTGAAGATGATGGCACCGATCCCAAACGCGGGGCCGAGGTGGTCGAGAAGCTGACCCGCCAGGCGAATTGCGACCTGATTTTCGGCCCGCTGTTTTCCCATGTGGTGATCGGATCGGCGCCGCGTGCCGCAGAGTTGCGGGTGCCATATCTGGTCTGCTCCGAGGGGTTCCATGTTGCCAGCGGCATGTTGAACCGCTGGACGCTGCAACCGGGTATCACGGATGT
Source organism: Gemmobacter megaterium (assembly GCF_900156815.1). GTDB lineage: Bacteria > Pseudomonadota > Alphaproteobacteria > Rhodobacterales > Rhodobacteraceae > Wagnerdoeblera > Wagnerdoeblera megaterium. The sequence continues at coordinate 88,745 of NZ_FTOT01000007.1, read as the reverse complement.
GCGGTCGCAGGTGTCGTCGATGGCGCCCTGGGTGACGCAGAACCTGGGCAAGAAGGTCACGATGATCTTCCCCGACTATGCCTTTGGCCACGATCACCGCGATTTCTTTACCGAGGCGGTCAAGGCGCAGGGCGGCGAGGTGATCGCCCATGTTGCTATTCCGCCGACCGAAACCAGCTTTACCCGGTATTTCCCGCGCATCCCCAAGGAGACCGAGGTTCTGTACCATGTGATGATCGGTCCGGCCGTTCTGACATTTTGCAAAGAGCTGGGAGAGTTCTATGGCCGTGGTGCGCGGCCAGAGATTTTTGGCTTCATCGACAGCCTGGAGGCGGTCGACATGGCCGCGCCTGGTCTGGAATTTCTGGAAGGCACCCATTTCTGGGAGGGCCATTGCCGCAATATCCAGCCGGATGCGACCGAGGCGGAGCGCGCCTATCGCGCAGCGGTTGGCGTGGATGACAACGGCGCCTCGGTCTCGGATGCGCGCGATATCTCGACCTACGCCCATATGTTCAGTTGCTGGGAAACCCTGTTCCTGATCAAGCGGGGCATGGAAGAGGCCGGGTATCAGGGTCCGGCCGAACGGCAGAAGTTCGTCGAGGCGATGGAGGCCATGACGACGATGGCCGAGGGCATCGAGCACCCGCAAGGCGACAAGATGTTCCACGGCAAGACCCACCAGGTCTTTGGCCACCAGAATATCTCGAAGGTCGAGAGCGGCAAGCTGATCCGCGTGCATCGCACCTCCATCGAGGATGGCATGTACCCCGATGCGGTGGATTATACAACGCACTCCTTCTGACACATGAGGGCCGGCCAGGCGCCGGCCCCGACAAGGGACTGCCCATGATTTCCGGCCCCTTCCTGTTGCTGGCCCTGATGGAGGGCACGGTCATGGCCGCTGTCCTTGCGCTGACGGCGGTCGGGCTCAGCCTGGTGTTCGGCGTCATGCGGGTGGTGAATGTCGCCCATGGCGAATTCTTCATGCTGGGCGCTGTGCTGGCGTGGTTTGTTGCGCAGGCGGTTCCGGGGCCCGCCTGGGTGGCCTTTCTGGCGGCCCTTGTCCTTGCGCCGCTGATCGTCGCGGCCATGGCGGCGCTGGCGGACTGGGCGGTGCTCAAGCGGCTGGGATATGAGCCAGAGGCCACCATCGTGGCCACCATCGGCCTGTCCTACATCCTGCAACAGGCTGCGCTCAGCTTTTTCGGCCCCGATGCCCGACCGATCGAGGCGCCGTTCGTCTGGCGCATCCAGTTTCCGTGGTTCGGGTATTCGGGGTACAAGATTGTCGTGGTCGTGGCAGCGGTGGCTGTACTGGTTGCGGTCTGGGTGTTGATGAACCGCAGCCGCGCCGGTCTTGTCATGCGGGCCACCCAGATCGACAGGGATACGGCGCGGGCCTTTGGCATCAATGTGGACCGCGTGTATGCGATGGTCTTTGCGCTTGGGGCGGGGCTGGCGGCGTTGGCGGCGGTTCTTCTGGTCCCGATCCAGCAGGCGCATTATCTGATGGGGCACGATCCGCTGTTGCTGTCCTTCATCGTGGTCATCATTGGCGGGCTGGGCTCGATCCGCGGTACGCTGATCGCCGCTTTGGTGATCGGGCTGTCGGATGGGGTGATCTCGTTCTTCTGGTCGCCCACGCTGGCCAAGATCCTGGCGACACTTTTCGTCGCGCTGGTTCTGGTGTTCCGCCCGCAGGGCCTGTTCGGAGAGCGGACATGACGCGCGATCTGGCCCTGCATCTGGCGGTGATCCTGGCGCTTGCCGGGCTCAGCATGGTTCTGCCGCCCTATCACCACACCAATACCGCCCGCATCCTGCTGTTGGCGGTCTATGCCATGGGGTACAACATCGCCTTTGGCTATACGGGCTTGCTGAGCCTTGGCCATGCGCTGTTCTTTGGTGCGGGCATGTATGCCACGGGGTTGCTGACGCACCACGGCGGCTGGTCGGCGCTTGCGGCGCTGCCCATGGGGCTTTTGGCCGGTGGTGCGCTGGCGCTGGCGATCGGCTTGCTGGCGCTGCGCACTGCGGGCGTCAGCTTCATGATCGTGACGCTGATGTTCGCGCAGGCCGGCTATCTGACGGTGATGTATTTCACCAGCTACACGCGCGGCGAAGAGGGGTTCAACCTTGCACGGGCATCGCGTGTCATCGGGCCACTTGACCTGTCGCAGGATTCAACCCGCTATGCCGTCGCGCTGGCGATCTTCGGCGCTGCGTTGCTGGGGCAACTGGTTCTTGTGCGGTCGCGCCTGGGGCGGGTCATGGTCGCAATGCGTGAGAACGAGGACCGCAGCAGGATGCTGGGATATGATCCGTTCCGGGTCAAACTTGCGGCGCTGGTGCTTTCGGGGGTTTACGCGGGAACGGCCGGGGCGGCCTATGGCGTCATGTTCGGCTATGTCGGGGCAAGTTTCGTGGCGACGCAGTTTTCCATCCTGCCGCTGCTCTGGGTGTTGCTGGGTGGCGCTGGCACCACGCTGGGGCCGGTCCTGGGTGTGGCGCTGATGTTCTATCTGATCGACATCGCGTCCAGCTATACCACAGCCCATCTTGCGGTGATCGGGGGGGCGCTGCTGGTGCTGGTTCTGTTCGCGCCGCGCGGTGTGCTGGGTGCGGTGCGTGAAAGGTGGGTCAGATGGCTGCCGTGATCCTGTCGGCGCGCAGGCTGACCCGGCATTTCGGCGGGGTCAAGGCGGTTGATGGCGTTGACCTCGATCTGCACCATGGCGAGATTCACGCCCTGATCGGGCCGAACGGGGCGGGCAAGACCACGCTGGTCGGCCTGCTGTCGGGCCGTATCGCCATGCAGGCCGGCACGATCATCCTGGGCGGCGAGGATATTTCCCGCTTGCCCGCCCATGCGCGGGTGGCGCGGGGCATTGCCTATACGTTCCAGATCACCTCGATCTATGCGCGGCTTTCGGTGTTCGACAATGTCGCGCTTGCGGTGCAGCGCCATTCGGGCGATCTGCGGGCCGGAACTCTGGCCGCGCTGGCGCGTGTGGGGCTGGATCATCTGGCGGACCAACGCGCCGGGACGCTGGCCTATGGTCATCAGCGTTTGCTGGAAATCGCCATGGGCTTGGCGCTCCGGCCGCGGCTGCTTATTCTGGACGAGCCGACGCAAGGTCTTGCCGATGCGGAAATTGCCACTTTCAAGACACTGGTCCGGGGGCTGGTTCCCGCCGCCACTGTTCTGCTGATAGAGCACAACATGGACGTTGTGATGGATCTTGCCCAGAACATCACCGTGCTGAATTCCGGCCAGGTCCTCGCCACGGGTACACCTGCGCAGATCCGGGCCAATCCGGCGGTTCAGGCCGCCTATCTGGGGGGCTGAATGCTGGAACTGGCAGAGGTCGATGGCGGGTATGGCGCGGTGCAGGTTCTGCGCGGCCTCGGTCTGAGCGCCAAGGCGGGCCAGATCACCTGCGTCATGGGGCGCAACGGCGCAGGCAAGACAACCATGCTGCTGGCGATCATGGGGCAGGTTCGGGTGACGGCAGGGCGGATTGTCCTGGATGGACAGCCGATCCACCATCTACCCGCGCATGAGGTGCCGGGTCGGGGGATCGGCTATGTGCCGCAGGGCCGTCGCCTGTTCGGCCCGCTGACCGTGGCCGAGAATATCGAAGTGGGCCTGATGACGCGCCGAAAGGGCGCTGCAACCCGCGAACATGTGCTGAATCTGTTTCCGCGCCTGCGCGAGCGTCTTGGCCAGACGGCTTCAACCTTGTCGGGGGGGGAACAGCAGATGCTGGCGATTGCCCGCGCGTTGTGCCTGGAGCCCGCAGTTCTGCTGCTGGACGAGCCGACAGAGGGGCTCCAGCCCTCGATGATCACGCTTATCCGCGAAACCATCCTGTCCTTGAAAGCCGCCGGTGTGGCGGTTGTGCTGGTAGAACAGCGGGTCGATGCCGTGCTGTCCGTCGCAGATCATGTGGCCTTTGTCAGCGGCGGGCGGGTTGCAGAGACCCTGCCGATCAGCGCCTTGACCAGCGAAAGCCCCCAATTCGAACGCTATGTCGGGGTCTGACGGTTCAGCACCCGGTTCCTTTGACAACGACGCCCACGGTGCGGACCAGAATTTCCGCATCGGTCCGGAACGACAACTCCCGCTCGTACTCGCTGTCGAAATGCGCCCGCGCGGCAAAGGTTGTCTTGTTGCGGCCGGCGGTCTGCCAATATCCGGTGATGCCGGGACGCAGTTCGTAATAGGCGGTCGACGGGTACAGCACCTTTTGGCTCACCATCATCGGGCGCGGGCCGACAAGGCTCATGTCGCCGATCAGAACATTGAACAGTTGGGGCAGTTCATCCAGCGATGATTTGCGCAAGAAACGGCCAAAGGATGTAATCCGGGGGTCATCCTGAAGCTTTTGCGTTTCGTCCCATTCGCGCCGCGCTGCGGGGTCGCTGGCCAGATGCGCGATCATCCGTTCATCGGCATCGGTCACCATGCTGCGCAGTTTCCACATCCGGAAGGTGCGGCCGCCCTTTCCAACCCGGTCCTGCGCATAGAACGGGCGCCCACCATCCCGCATCACCGCCAAGGCAAGCATCATGATCAGCGGCACCACGAACGGGGCAGCCAGAACGACGATCACGACATCCAGCAAGCGTTTCAGACCATGGCGATAGACCCCGCGCTGTCGGTACCCTGTATCGGCTGGCTGGTGCGCATTGATGCCGCCCGGCAGATCGGCATCGGTTTCGAAGCGTCCGTAGGTCAGGGTCATTGTGGCTCTCTCTGCAACAGTCGGCGAGGTACTCGCAACACACTTCCGGGCACAAGAAAGCGGTTCGCGCGAAACGCACGCTTCCTGTTCTGTCCAAAACTTGGAATTGCGGCAGCTTTCCAAACACTCGCAATCATTTACCTTTACCCCTTCATTTTACCGATTTGGGGTCATGATGCGAATGGGAAATTGGCGTTTTGCGGGTCAGATCCGCAACCGCAGGCGCCGCCGTCCTGCCGTTTCTCTGCCGCAATCACGCCACAATGTCTGCGCGCACAACCATGGGTATATTCGCGGCCAAGCCACGGCAGCGCGTCATCCCGCTGATTCGCCCGCTTGGTCGGGGAGCATGATCAAGATGTGGGGAGGTATCGGCGGCAGGCACACGCGCAAACGCCGGGCCGCAAGGCCCGGCATGGCTTGTGCCATTGTTTCTGGAATGGTGGAAATCGCGCCTCAGCCCTGCGCGGTGCTCAGCCCGGCCTGTTCAGCGGAATGCTGGCTGCGGGCAAGCTGGCGCAGACCGGCCATCGCTATTGCCGCGAACATCCCCACCATGCCCCCTGCCACATAGAGGCCGACCGACGACATCAGGCCCTGCCCGGTCACAAGTCCGGCAATGAAGGACACAGAACCCGCCACGATGCCAACAAGGATGGATGCCATGATCATTTGCCGACTCCGTATTTCGCCTTGAAACCAAGCTGCCGACACAATGAGGCGAAATCAGGGCAAAGGTCGTGCAATCCCGTGGCGCGCTGGCCCGGTTCGGTCCGCTGCCTGAGGGATCCGCAGGGCTGCCGCGGGCCGGGTCCGGGCAATGCCTGCCCTATCTGGTATTTGCGGTGTGCGCGGAGCCGAAATCTGGCGTATCAGCTTGACTCGCGCGCGCGCGCCCGAGACGATGCATGCCCGATAGACCGGAGTGCCCCTTGCGATTCACCCGCCTGCGCCTGAATGGCTTCAAGAGTTTCGTCGATCCGACGGAACTTCTTATTGCCGACGGCCTGACCGGGGTGGTCGGTCCGAACGGCTGCGGAAAATCCAATCTGCTGGAGGCATTGCGCTGGGTCATGGGCGAAAACCGCCCCACGGCCATGCGTGGCGGCGAGATGGAAGATGTGATTTTCGCCGGCGCCGCAACCCGTGGCGCCCGCCATTTCGCCGAGGTTGCGCTGAGCATCGACAATTCCGACCGGCTGGCCCCGTCGGGGTTCAACGATGCGGATGTTCTGGAAGTCAGCCGCCGGATCACCCGTGACGCTGGGTCCGCCTATCGCGCCAATGGCAAGGAGGTGCGCGCCAAGGACGTCCAGATGCTGTTCCTCGATGCCTCGACCGGGGCCCATTCGCCTGCATTGGTGCGGCAGGGGCAAATCTCTGAACTGATCAACGCCAAGCCCCGCAGCCGCCGCCGCGTGCTGGAAGAGGCGGCGGGAATCTCGGGCCTCTATCAGCGACGACACGAGGCGGAATTGCGCCTGACCGCGGCTGAAACCAACCTGACCCGTGTCGATGATGTGCTGGAGCAGTTGGCCCAGCAACTGGCGACATTGGCCCGCCAGGCCCGTCAGGCCGCACGATACCGCGAAATCGGGGTCGATCTGCGCCGCGCCGAAGGAATGTTGCTGTTCCGCCGCTGGCACGAGGCCGATACAGCCCGCATGTCGGCGTTGCGGCAATTGTCCGAGGCGATCCATCTGGCTTCTGCCGCAGAAGCCGCGGCGCGCAAGGCGGCCACCGACCGTCAGAACGCCGAAGACAGCCTGCCGCCCCTGCGCGAGGAAGAGGCGATCGCTGGGGCCGTCCTGCAACGTCTGCTGGTGCAGCGCGACGCCTTGTCAGATCAGGAATCGCGCGCGCGCGAAGCGGTGGAGGCGCTGCGCGCGCGGATCGCCCAGTTGCAGCGCGATGCCGAACGAGAGGCGGGCCTGAACCGCGACGCCGGCGAGACCCTCGCCCGGCTGGAGTGGGAGCTCGATCAACTGGCTCGCGCGCAAGAGGGCGAGCCGGATCGGCTTGCCGAACTGTCCGACGCGGCCCGCGAGGCGGCATCCGTTCTGGCGTCGCGTGAAAGCGATCTTGCCGAGGCAACCGAAGATGCCGCCCGCCTGTCGGCCCGCCATCAATCGGCGCAGCGCCTGGTGCAAGAGGCGACGGCGGCGCTGGAGAAGGCGCGCGCCGAGGTGGCCCGCGCCGTCTCTGCGGCCGAGGCCGCGTCGGAGGGTCTGCACCGCGCCGCCGAAGATCAGGCCATCGCCGAAGAGGCACAGGCCGAGGCGGCCACAATGGTCGAAGATGCTGAAGCCGCGCTGGCCGGGACCGAACTCGCGCGTGCCGAGGCCCAGTCGCGCGAGGCCGAGGCCCGCGCTGCGCGCTCGTCCGCCGAAGGCGAGGCCAACGCCCTGCGCGCCGAGGTCGCCGCCCTGGCCAGGTTGGTGGACAGGGAATCCCAGGCCGGCAGCCAGCTGCTCGACCGTCTGGTGGTGGAACCGGGATACGAGGCCGCGCTTGGCGCCGCCATCGCCGATGACCTGCGCGCGCCGGAAATCCTCGATGATGGTGTGTCTGGCTGGGCGCTTCTGCCAGACTATGACGAAACCGTTCCGCTGCCTCAGGGGGCCAGCCCGCTGGCGGCGCATGTCGGCGCCCCGCCGGTGCTTGCCCGGCGTCTGTCGCATGTCGGGCTGGTGGAGGCCGCCGACGGACCCCGGCTGCAGACCGCCCTGCGCCCCGGTCAGCGTCTGGTCAGCCTCGACGGTGATCTATGGCGCTGGGACGGGTTCCGGGCGGCTGCGGCCGACGCACCTTCGGCGGCCGCGCTGCGCCTGCGTCAGTTGAACCAGCTTGTCCAGTTGAAGCGGGATCTTGAAGAGGTATCAGCCCGCGCCGACGGGGCTCGTGCCGCGCATGAGGTGCTGACAGGGCGGCTTGCGGACCTGTCCCGCGCCGATCAACTGGCCCGCGAGGCGCGGCGCATGGCAGAGACCCACGTGACCGAGACCAACCGTGCCTTGTCGCGGGCCGAAGCCGAAAGGTCCATCGCGGCAGGCAAGCTGGAATCGGCCCGGCTTGCCCAGACCCGCTATCAGTCCGATGCGGACGAAGCTGCCGAACGGCTGTCCGAGGCCCATGAGACCCTTGCAGACCTTCCCGATTTGCCGGACGTCCGCGCCACGGTCGAGGCGCTGAAATCCACGGTCGAGGCCGCCCGTCTCGCCATGATCGCCCGCCGCTCTGCCCATGACGAGGCGCGCCGCGAGGGCGAGGCCCGCACCCGCCGCCGCCAGGAAGTGACCAAAGAGCTCTCGGGCTGGCGCCTACGGCTGGACACCGCCGAGAAACGCGCCGCCGAATTGCAGGAGCGCCGCGAGGCGGCAGAGGAGGAACTGGCCGAGGCCAGCGCCGTGCCCTCTGACATCGCGGCGCGGCGCGAAGACCTGTTGGAGGCGATCAACACGGCCGAGACACGGCGCACGGCGGCACAGGATGCGCTGGCGGCCGCCGAAGGCGCGCTGCGCGACGCACAAGGCGCCGAACGCGCCGCCGAACGCACGGCAGGCGAGGCCCGCGAAACCCGCGCCCGCGCCGAGGCGCGCGCCGAGGCCGCCAGGGAAACCGCCACCCTTGCCGCCGAACGCATTGCCGAGGAAACCGACGGTACGCCTGCGGCTCTGCTCGAGACGCTCAAGATCGACCCCGAGGCCATCCCGCCATCGGACCAACTGGATCTGGAAACCCAGCGCCTGCGCCGTGCGCGCGATGCACTTGGCGCAGTGAACCTGCGGGCAGAGGATGACGCAAAGGCCGTGCAAACCGAACACGACACATTGCGCGCCGAGAAAGACGATCTTGAAGAAGCCATCCGCAAACTGCGCGCCGGCATTGCCAGCCTGAACCGTGAAGGCCGCGAACGCCTGCTTGCGGCCTTTGATCAGGTCAATGCCAGCTTTTCCACGCTGTTCACCCATCTGTTCGATGGTGGCGAGGCGCGGCTGGTGCTGGTCGAATCCGACGATCCTCTGGAGGCGGGGCTGGAAATCATGTGCCAGCCACCGGGGAAAAAGCTCTCGACGCTCTCGCTTCTGTCGGGCGGCGAACAAACCCTCACCGCTCTGGCGCTGATCTTTGCGGTCTTCCTGGCCAATCCTGCTCCGATCTGTGTGCTCGACGAGGTGGACGCCCCGCTGGATGACGCCAATGTCACCCGGTTCTGCGACTTGCTGGACGAGATGACCCGGCGCACCGAAACGCGGTTCCTGATCATTACCCATCATGCCGTCACCATGTCGCGCATGGATCGACTGTTCGGTGTGACGATGCAGGAACAGGGCGTCAGCCAACTGGTCAGTGTCGATCTGAAACGCGCCGAGGCCCTGGTCGCCTGACGTATCTGTTTCATCTTGCCCGAAATACCCCGGGGTCCGGGGCGGCGCCCCGGCCCGCAGGTCGGGCCACTCCCTACGGCACCAGAATCGTCGCCCCGGTTGTCGCCCGCGACTCCAGCGCCCTGTGTGCATCTGCCACCCGGTCCAGCGGAAATCTCTGGTCGATGCGGATCTTCACGGCCCCCGAGATGACTTTGCCAAACAGATGTTGCGCCATCGCCTGGCAGTCCTCATGCTTTGCGATATGCACAAAGACGCTGGGCCGGGTGATCTGCAACGCGCCCTTGGCCCCGAGCTTGAGCAAATCCACTGGCGGCGCCACACCCGAGGCATTGCCGAACGAGATCATCATGCCCACCGGCCGCAGACAGTCCAGCGATCCTTCAAAGGTCGCGGCCCCGACCGAATCCATCACCACATCGACGCCACGTCCGCCTGTCAGATCCCGCACTTTCGGGGCAAAGGCGCCGTCGCGGTAATTGATGGCCTCCGACGCGCCATGATCCAGCGCCAGCTGGCATTTTTCGTCCGATCCCGCGGTGGCAATCAACCGGATCCCCTCTGACCTGGCCCATTGGCAGGCAATCAGGCCCACGCCCCCGGCTGCGGCATGAAACAACACGGTATCCCCGGCTTTCAGCGGGACCGTGCGGTGAAACAGATACTGCACCGTCAGCCCCTTGAGCATCATCGCCGCCCCTTCCTCAAAGGAAATGGCGTCCGGCAGCGGGCAGACCTGCGCCGCGGGCATCACCCGAGCCTCGGTATAGGCGCCCGGCGGTTGCGATGCATAGGCGGCTCGGTCTCCGGCTTTCAGGTGGGTCACACCCTCGCCAACCGCCTCGATCACACCGGCGGCCTCCATGCCCAAGGCGCAGGGCAGTTGAAGCGGATAGACCCCGCTGCGCTGATAGACATCAATGAAGTTCAGCCCCACCGAGTGGTGGCGAATGCGCACTTGCCCTGGCCCCGGTTCGCCGACGGGCCGGTCCTCCAGCTCCATCGCCTCGGGTCCGCCGAATGCCTTGATCACTACGGTTCTTGCCATGCTCCACCCCTGGCTGATGCTCCGCATCGCACTGCGGATCTGCCGACATCGTATCGCGCAAGGCTGCCAGCGCAAGGTCGGCTTTCAGGATTGATTGTTACGATATAACATACTAACCCATGCGCGCAGCAATCGAGACCGACATGATCCAGACCCACGGCCGCCCTCGCCCTCGCCCCTGCTTTCACCCCCGTTCTGCACCGGCCCGTTGCGACCGGGGCTCGGACTGCCACGCGGGGGCGCAGACATGAGGCGAAATCTGTCCACCCGCCTGCCGCGTCGTAAAGCGGCGCCGATGTCGGCGTTCGACCGCCTGCCTTCCGGGTTGCGCAACTGGTTGCATCAGGCGGTCCTGCCCTGGTCCGCGGCCTCGGCGCTGCGTGCATGGCAACGGGCCTTGCGGGATTGCGGATGCGAAACGACGGCGCGCGCCCGGCTGTCCGCGATGGAAGCGCGCCTCATCGCCCGCGATGCAGCGCGGATCTGGGGTCCGGCCCATCCTGCGCTCACGCCAGATATATCGTCGTTCCCCATTCCTCACAGGCCCGTGCCAGAGGGTCCGGCAACGGCAGATCGGTAACGAGCCCATCCAGATCGGCCAGCGATGCCAGGCGCACCGGCGCCTGTCGTGTCAGTTTGGACGCATCCGCCACCACCAGCCTTTGCCGTGCCTGCCGCAGGATTGTGCGGGCCACCCGCACTTCGGCAAGATCGAAATCCAGCAGGTCGCCGTCACCGTCCAGCGCCGAACAGCCGATCACCGCACGGTCAACCTTGAATTGCTCGAAGAACTGGGTGGTCAATTCTCCGATCAAGCCGCCGTCTGCCCGGCGCAACGCACCACCGGCCACCATGACCTCGCAACTTTCATTGGCCGCCAGAATATTGGCCACGTTCAGGTTGTTCGTCACCACAGTCAGATTGCGGTGCCCCAGCAGGGCCTGCGCCACGGCTTCGGTCGTGGTGCCGATGTTCAGGATCAGACTGGAATTGTCCGGGATCAATGCCGCACAGGCCGCCGCGATGGCGGCCTTGGCCTCGGCATTGACACCGCGACGTTCCGACCAGGCGGTATTCGCCACACCGGGGCGCACCACCGCGCCACCATGCACCCGGTCCAGCAATCCGGCATCCGCCAATTCGCCCAGATCGCGCCGGATGGTCTGCAAGGTGACTGAAAATCGCTCGGCCAGATCCTCGACCACCACGCGGCCCTCGCTGCGCGCAATATCCAGAATCTCGCCTTGTCGGAAACTCAGTGCCATCCGCCCCTCCAGATCTGCGGCCCCTTCGCTGCGATCCCGTCAGCCTCGGGGTATGGGGGGCAAGCCCCCGATCCCCGTTTCACCACTGGCGCAATGGTCCGGTCAGGTCAACGCTTGCGCATTGCATCCAGCAAGGCCGCGCCGAACCCGCCCGGTGCGTCGCTGCCCTTTGGCCCGGACGACATTGGTCCGCGCCCGCCCTTGGCCGGTGAGGCACCGCGTTTCGGCGCATCGTCGCGTCCGGCACCATCCTTGCGCATGGTCAGCGCGATGCGTTTCCTTGGCACATCCACCTCGACCACGCGCACCTTCACCACATCGCCAGCCTTCACCACCTCATGCGGGTCTTTCACGAAACGGTCGGCCAGTTGGCTGACATGGACCAGCCCGTCCTGATGCACGCCGATATCCACAAAGGCGCCAAAGGCCGCCACGTTGGTCACGGTGCCTTCCAGCAGCATTCCCACCCGCAAATCGGTGATCTCCTCGACCCCATCGGTGAAGGTGGCGGTCTTGAAGGCAGGCCGGGGGTCGCGGCCGGGTTTTTCCAGTTCGGCCAGAATGTCCTTGACCGTGGGCACCCCGAACCGCTCGTCGGCAAAGTCGCGCGGTTCCAGACGGCGCAGGGGGGTGGGGTCGGCCATCAAGGCGCGCAGGTCACGGCCGCAGGCGGCCACGATCTTGCGGGCCACGTCATAGGCTTCGGGGTGGACGGACGAGGCATCCAGCGGCTCCTTGCCGCCCGGAATGCGCAGAAAGCCCGCGCATTGTTCAAACGCCTTGGGGCCCAGACGGCTGACTTTCAGCAGATCGCGCCGGGTGGCAAACGGGCCATGGGTATTGCGATGGCTGACAATGGTGTCTGCCAACCCCGGCCCGATCCCCGCGACCCGCGCCAGCAACGGCGCCGAGGCAGTGTTCAGATCCACCCCCACGGCGTTCACGGCATCCTCGACCACGGCATCCAGCGCACGGCCCAGCCTATACTGGTCCACATCGTGCTGATATTGGCCCACGCCGATGGATTTTGGCTCGATCTTCACCAGTTCGGCCAGCGGATCCTGCAAACGCCGGGCAATCGAAACGGCACCTCGCAAGGACACGTCCAGATCGGGGAATTCCTGCGCCGCCAGTTCCGATGCGGAATAGACCGAGGCGCCAGCTTCGGAGACCACGACCTTGGTGGGCTTGCGGCTGCCTGGCAGCAGGGCCAGCAGATCGGCCACCATCTTTTCCGTCTCGCGGCTGGCGGTGCCGTTGCCGATGGCGATCAGATCGACGCCATGTTTCACGATCAGTGCGCCCAGCGTGGCCTGCGCCCCCCGCAGGTCGTTCTTGGGCTGGAACGGATAGACTGTGGCGGTTTCCACCACCTTGCCGGTGGCATCCACCACCGCCACCTTGACCCCGGTGCGGATGCCGGGATCCAGCCCCATGGTCGCACGCCCCCCCGCTGGCGCCGCCAGCAGCAGATCCTTGAGGTTGCGGCCAAAGACCCGGATCGCCTCGTCCTCGGCCCGCTCGCGCAGTTCCATCATCAGATCGACCGTCAGCGAGGGGCGCAGCTTCACCCGCCAGCACCAGCCTGCGACGGTGGCCAGCCAGTCATCCCCCTTGCCGCCGCGCGCCACGGACAGCGCGCCCTTTACCATGCTTTCGGCCCGGCCCATGCCCGGAGCGGCATCCGGGTCGATCTCCAGATCGAGGCTCAGGAAGCCCTCGTTCCGGCCGCGGAACATGGCCAGCGCGCGGTGCCCGGCGCAGGTGCCAAAGGGTTCGGAATGTGCGAAATAATCAGAAAACTTGGCGCCCGCCGCCTCTTTGCCGTCCAGCACGTGCGAACTCAGGCGCGCATCGCGGCGCAACAGGTCGCGCAGGCGGGTCTTGAGATCGGCATTCTCGGCCAGACCTTCGGCGATGATGTCGCGCGCACCGTCCAGCGCGGCCTTGGTATCCGTCACCGCCTCGGTGATGTAGCCTGCGGCCAGCACGGCGGGATCGGCGGCGCGGTCGGCCAGTATGGCATCGGCCAGCGGCCCCAGCCCGTTTTCGCGCGCGATCATCGCTTTGGTGCGGCGCTTTTGCTTGTAGGGCAGATACAAATCTTCCAGCTCTGCCTTGGTGACGGCCCCGGCGATCTTGCCTGCCAGATCGTCGGTCATCTTGCCCTGTTCGGTGATCGCGCCGATCACTGCCTCGCGCCGGGCCTGCAACTCGCGCAGATAGACCAGCCGTTCGGCCAGATTGCGCAACTGGGTGTCGTCCAGCCCGCCCGTCACTTCCTTGCGGTAGCGTGCAATGAACGGCACCGTCGCGCCACCATCCAGCAGTTGCACGGCCGAAGCGACCTGATCTGGCCGCGCGCTGATCTCGGCGGCAATGATCTGGGCGATCTGGCGGGCAGGATCGGGCGAGGGGGCCATGGCGCAACCTTTCGTCTGGGACCGGAGGGGCAGGTAACCGCAATGACCCCCAGCCCGCAAGTCCGGGGTTGCAGCCGCCGCGCCCGCGCGCCAGCATGTGATCAACTCATCAAGGAGCGCCCCATGGCCATTCTGTCGCCCATCGCCGACCACGCCGCCGAACTGACCGAGATTTACCGCGATCTGCACGCTCATCCCGAACTGGGCTTTGAAGAGGTGCGCACCGCTGGGATCGTGGCGGAAAAGCTGCGCGCCTGGGGGGTGGACGAGGTGCATGAAGGCGTGGGCGGCACCGGCGTTGTCGGCATCGTCAAGGGCAAGGGCCGGGGAAACCGCCGTATTGGCCTGCGGGCCGATATGGATGCCCTGCCGGTGACGGAAACCACCGGGCTGCCCTATGCATCGACCGTGCCGGGCAAGATGCACGCCTGCGGGCATGATGCCCATACGACCATGTTGCTGGGCACCGCCAAATATCTTGCCGAAAACCGCGATTTCGACGGCACCGTCGTGTTGATCTTTCAACCCGCCGAAGAAGGCATGGGCGGCGCGCGCCGCATGATCGCCGAAGGGCTGTTCGACCGCTTTCCCTGTGACGAGATCTACGGGATGCACAATTCCCCCAATGGCAAGCCGGGCACATTCGGGATTACCAGGGGCGCGGCCATGGCGGGCGCCGCCTTCTTCGACATTCGCATCACCGGCAAGGGGGCCCATGCCGCCCAGCCGCACAACGGCAAGGATTCGCTGCTGATCGCCGCCTCGCTGGCCAGCGAGTTGCAGACGATCCACAGCCGCAACCTGCATCCGCTGGATATGCTGGTGCTGTCGGTGACGCAGCTTCATGCCGGCACCGCCTACAATGTCGTGCCCGAGACCGCGACCCTTGCAGGCACGATCCGGTATTTCAAGGACGAGGTCTATGAGATGGCGGCCCGCCGGATGCAGGAGATCTGTGCCGGTTTCGCCCAGGCCCATGGCGTCCGGATCGAGGCCGAATTGCGCAATGCCTTTGATGTGCTGGTCAATGACGCCGATCTGTCGGACGCCTATCTGGAGGCGGCGCGCGATATCGTGGGTGAGGACAAGGTCAGCGATACCGAGGAACCTGCAACCGGATCCGAGGATTTCGCCGACATGCTGCGGCTGGTGCCCGGCGCCTATTGCCGGGTGGGCCATGCGGGCACCGTGGGGCTGCACAACCCAGGCTTTGTGCTGGATACCGAGGTGCTGCCGGTGGGCGCCTCCATCATGGCGCGGCTGGTCGAGCGGCGCCTGCCGTTGGCCGCGGGCTGAGAGGTCGAGGCGGGGGTTTCACACCCCCGCACCCCCGTGGGGTATTTGTGGCAAGATGAATGGGGTCGGGATCAGTTCCGTGGCAGAAGGGTCACGGGAAGATCCTCTGGCAGTTCGTAATCCAGGGCCGCGCGGGTCAGGATCGGTGTGGCGCGTTTGAAGGTGCAGATCAGTTCTGCATCGGTCACGTCGCTTGCCACGATCAGGCATGACAGCAGCGGGCGCGACCCTTCGTGGATCTCGACAAATCCGCGCAGACGGTTCAGGCGGCTGGCCTCGACCGCGAAGCCGTCGTCCCAGAGGCGCAGAATGGGAAAGACCGCATCCCCCAGGTGCAGCGCGAGTTTGCGGCGTCGCGCCGGGGCGCGGCGACGGGCGCGTTCCAATCCTTCGCGGACATCGGCAGGCAGAAATTCCAGCATCGCAGTTTCCTTCCCTGTGTCACAGAGTGACGCAGCCTGACGCGAATTCAAGCGATTCCAGGCCGTTCGATGCAGTTATGAAGCGGCGTTGCAACGCCATCACGACTGTGGCGTGCCCATTGTGCGTCTGCGCAGCCCCTTCTGCGCCCTGCGACAAGGTTTCCATGGAGGTTCCGGCCCCTTACGTTCGTTCCAACAGAAAAGGAAGTTTGCATGGGACAACTTGTGAATGGGGTCTGGGATCCCGCCTGGTATGACACGGCCAGCACCGGAGGCCGCTTCGAGCGCACGGTGACGAAATTCCGCAACTGGATCACGCCGGACGGTGCGCCGGGTGCATCGGGGGACGGTGGCTTCAGGGCCGAGGCGGGGCGCTATCATCTCTATGTGTCCTATGCCTGCCCCTGGGCGCATCGCACGCTGATCTTCCGTGCGCTGAAAGGGCTGGATGGGTTGATCGACGTTTCGGCCGTGCACCCTGACATGTTGGAGGATGGCTGGACCTTTGACACAGGATTTCCCGGTGCCACGGGTGACCGTCAGTTCGACGCGCCGTTCCTGCGCGACATCTATACCCGCGCGGTGTCGGATGTGTCCGGGCGCGTCACCGTGCCGGTGCTGTGGGACAAGCAGAGCGGGCGTATCGTGTCGAACGAGAGCGCCGAGATCATCCGCATGTTCAATTCGGCCTTTGATGGATTGACCGGGAATGATCTGGATTTCTGGCCCGAGGCCCTGCGTGCGGACATCGAGGAGGTGAACCGCCGCGTCTACAGAGGCTTCAACAACGGGGTTTACCGCGCGGGCTTTGCCACGTCGCAATCTGCCTATGACGAGGCTGTGCGCGAGGTGTTCGAGACGATGGACTGGCTGGAGACCCATCTGTCGCAAGAGCCGTTTCTGGTCGGCGGACGGGTGACCGAGGCGGATTGGCGGCTGTTCACCACGCTGGTACGGTTCGATCCGGTGTATCATCTGCACTTCAAGTGCAACCGCAACCGGCTGGTCGATTTTCCGAATCTGTGGGCGTATACACGGGCGCTCTATCAGGTGCCGGGTGTGGCGGATACGGTGCGGATGGATCATATCGTGCGGCACTATCACTATAGCCATGACACGATAAATCCCAGCCGGATCATCCCGATCAATCCGAGGCTCGACTTCCTGGCGCCGCATGATCGGGGCAATCCCCGGCTCTGACGGGACTGGACGGGCGCACGGCGCTGCACGATAACGACCGCGCGCCATGCCGGAGGCCCGATGCACGCCCTGCTGTTGATTCCCGCGATGCTGCTGGATGGCTGGCTGGGCGAGCCACGCTGGGTATGGGGCCGCTGGCCGCATCCGGCAGTGCTGATGGGCCGGGCCGTTGCGGCGCTGGACGGGGCGCTGAACCGGGGCGCCCGCCGCAAGATGCGGGGGGCCGTGGCCGTGGCGGTTCTGGTGCTCGGGGCAGGCGCCCTGGGTCGTGGGATTGCAAGTCTGCCCTTCGGCTGGATGTGGGAAATTCTTGGCGCGGCGATCCTGATGGCGCAGCGGTCGCTGGCCGATCATGTCCAGGCGGTGGGCGACGGGCTGCGCCTGTCGCTGGCCGAGGGGCGGCGCATGGTCGGCCGGATCGTGGGGCGTGACACGGCCGCCATGGACGAACCGGCCGCCGCACGGGCGGCCGTTGAAAGCGCCGCCGAGAACCTGTCGGATGGTGTGGTCGCACCCGCCCTGTGGTTCCTGATCGGAGGGTTGCCGGGGATCTTGGTCTACAAGGTGGTGAACACCGCCGACAGCATGATCGGCCATCGGACACCCAGGCACGAACAGTTTGGCTGGGCAGCGGCGCGGCTGGACGATGTGCTGAACCTGATTCCGGCACGGCTGACGGCGGTGCTTCTGGCGCTTGCCGGATGGCGGCCCGACGCGGGCAGGGTGGTGTTGCGGGATGCGCCGCGCCATCGTTCGCCCAATGCAGGCTGGCCCGAGGCGGCGATGGCGGTTGTGCTGGGGATCGCCGTTTCGGGGCCGCGCAGCTACCACGGGGTAATGACCGATCAGCCCTATGTTCATCCCGAAGGGCGCCGCGATGCCGGGCCGGACGATATTGACGCTGCTGTGCGGTTGCTATGGCGGGTCTGGGCGCTGTTGCTGGTCGGGATTGCCATGATCGCCGCAGCTTTGGCGGGATAATGCCCTTTTCCCCTGCGGCTGACCGGCTATGCTGCCCCGACCTTCGCGGAGACGCCCATGCGCCTGATCCTTGCCCTGATGCTTGCCGCCAGCCCGGCTCTGGCCGAGGTGCCTTGCGGTGGGGCGTTCGGTCCCTGGCTTGATGGCGTGAAGGCCGAAGCCATTGCGAATGGCCATTCCCCCGCGCAGGTCGATCGGTTCTTCCGCTCTGCCGTACCGGATCCCAGGGTTCTGGCGGCCGATCGTGCGCAAGGGGTGTTCCGCAGGACCTTTACCGAGTTTTCCCGCAACTTGATCAGCCAGAACCGGGCCGATACCGCCGCCGCCAAGGGCCGCGAGCACAAGGCGCTGTTCGACCGGGCCGAGGCCGAATATGGCATTCCGCGTGGCATCCTGCTGGCATTCTGGGCCTTTGAAACCGATTTTGGCGGGTATCAGGGAAATTTCAACACGCTGAACGCCCTGGTCACCCTGTCGCATGATTGCCGGCGCCCGGCGCTGTTCCGACCGCAGACGCTGGCGGCGCTGCGGCTTTGGGAACAGGGCGGGATGGATCCGGCAACGACGACCGGCGCCTGGGCGGGCGAGATCGGTATGGTCCAGATGCTGCCGGTCGATATTCTCGAACGGGGCGTCGATGGCGATGGCGATGGAAAGGTGTCGCTGAAAACCTCGGTCCCCGATGCGATCCTGTCGGGTGCGAACATGCTGCGCCATCACGGTTGGCGCTCAGGCGAGCCGTGGTTGCAGGAGATCACCGTGCCCGAGACTCTGGATTGGGCGCAGACGGGCGTGGACAAGGCCCTGCCCACCGCGCAATGGGCCGCCATGGGCGTTCGGGCGCGTACAGGAGAATTGGCCCTGGGGCTCCCCGGATCGGTCCTGCTGCCACAAGGGCGCAAAGGGCCGGCGTTCATGGCCTATCCGAATTTCCAGACCCTGTTCGAATGGAACCAGAGCTTCGTTTACGTCACGACGGCGGCCTATTTCGCCACCCGCATCGAAGGCGCGCCGGTGTTTCGCCCTGGAACGCCGGACGCGGCGCTGTCCACCGAGCAGATGCAGACCTTGCAGCGCAGATTGCAGGCGCGCGGGCATGATGTCGGTGGGGTTGACGGGATTCTGGGCGCAATGACCCGGATCGCGGTCCAGAAGGAACAGAGCCGCCTGGGCCTGCCCGCCGATGCCTGGCCGACGGTTGCCCTGCTGGGGCAGTTGTGATGGCCCGCCTTCCCCGCTGGGGGGTCGCGGCGACCGTCAAGGCTCCGGTCGAGCAGGTTCTGGCCTTTGCCGCGCATCACCTAGACCTTGGCGCGCAGCGCATCTGGCTGCATTTCGATGACCCGGCCGATCCGGCGGCCGATCTGCTGACCGGGCAGCACCGCGTGACCGTCATCCGCTGCGATGACGGATACTGGCGCGATCTTGCGGGCGAGCGCCCCGACACCCATCAGGTCCGGCAGGTCAAGAACATTGGCCGTATTCTGCGCAAGGCCCGCGTGGACTGGATCGCGCATATTGACGTGGACGAATTCCTTCTGGCCGATGTCCCCGTGGCCGATGTCCTTGCAGATCAGCCGGCTGACCGCTTGATCCTGCGTGCCGAACCGTGGGAGGCCCTGCACGACCCCGCCCTGGCCGATGACATCTTCACCGCGCGCGCCTTTCGCCGGCAGTTGCCCGAGGACTCCGAGGCCCTGGCGGCACGGCTCTACGGGCCCTTGGGTCAGCTTCTGGACAGGGGAATGCTCAGCCATATCGTCGGCAAGTGCTTTTTCCGCACAGGGGTCAAGGGCATGGTGCCCCGAATTCACGGCGCGCGGATGAAGGATGGCGACTGGGTGTTCGGCGGCCGGTTCCATCCCGACCTTGCGCTGTTGCACTTCCATGCCCAGGATGCAGAATTGTGGAAGGCGCGCCTGCCCTATCGCTTGTCCAAGGGCGCGTATCAGTACCGCCCGGCCATGCAGGCGTGGCTGCAAGGCGCCAATGATGCGGGAATTGATCTGTTCTATGACCGGGTTCAGCAGGCCCGCCCGGATCTTGTCCTCGCCCTTGCCGGGCATGGTCTGCTGCGCGAGGCGGATCTCGGGTTGCGCGCCAAGGTCGCCGCGCGCTTTCCCTCGCTGATCCCCGCATGACCCCGGCGTCGTTCATCTTGCCCCAAATACCCCCGCCGGAGGCATCCGACGCCACCAGATGCGCTGCGGCAGGGGCTTTGCATCCGGCCACCGTCTTTGGCACAGTGGCGCGACGGCAACAGGATTTCAGATATCGCCAATGAAAACGCTTGCAGATTCCGCTCATGCCGCCTTGCGGCGCGATATCATCTCGGGCGCACTGGCACCGGGAATGCCGCTGCGCATGGCGTTTCTGTGTGATCGGTACGGCATGGGCATGTCGCCGCTGCGAGAGGCGTTGAACCGGCTGCAATCCGAACGCCTTGTCACGGCCATCTCGTTGCGCGGGTTCTTTGTGGCGCCGCTGACTGTGGACGAACTGACCGACACCACCGATACCCGTATCCTCATCGAGACACAGGCGCTGGTCCGTTCCATTGCGCGGGGCGACGAGGATTGGGCAGACGCGGTGCGAACCGCCTTGCAGGATCTGCTGGAGGGGGCCGCGCGACCCGATGCCGACCGGCTGGAACGATTGCACCACCGTTTTCATCACGCGCTTGTGGCAGCCAGCGGGTCGCGCTGGCTGCTGGATCTGTTCGAGAAACTCTATTCGGAATCAGAGAGGTTCCGCTTTCATGCCCTGACGGTCGAGGCACGCGACGGGACACGCGATCTGGCGGCTGAACATCGGGCGATTGCCGAGGCTGTGCTGGCCCGTGATGCCACGCGCGCGGTGGATCTGCTGACAGCGCATTACCGCCGCACCGAGACCGAGCTGGCGGCGCGTCTGCCCCCGCCCGAGGGCCCGCCCCGCCCCCGCAGGCGGTCGAAACCCGCTCTCACGTCCGAAGGATCAGCCGCCCCCGTGTGACTTCGCCTGCGGCAAGGCGGCGCTGCGCTTCGGCGGCCTGATCCAATGGCAGGATGTCGGCGATCTGGGCCCGCAGCACGCCGCGTGCGGCAAGTGACATCACCTCTGACACCACATCGGCATCGTCGGTGATCATCGCGCGTGTGACGCGCACGCCGAATTCGGTGCTTCGGTCGGTGATCGTTGCGGCGGTCAGCCACACCAGATGCCCACCCGGCGTCAGCATTGCATAGCAGGCATCATGGACTGCCCCCCCCATGAGGTCAAAGACCACATCCTGCGGCGGCACATCGGCACTGGCAGGTCCGTCATAGGCGATCACATGCGCGGCCCCGAGCCCGCGCACATAGTCTGCATTCGCGGCGCGACAGGTCGCTGTGACCTCGGCGCCCAGATGCGCGCACATTTGTACGATCAGCCCGCCAACCGCCCCCGCGCCCGATTGCACCAGAACACGCTGACCTGACCGCACCTGTGCCGTGCGCATCACGGCGATCCAGGCGGACAGCCCGGCATTGACCAGCGCGGCAGCGGCATCAAAGTCCAGTTCGTCCGGCAGCGGAACCACCAGATCCGCATCGGCCAGGACGAATTCCGCATGGGTTCCGGCCTGACCGGCGGGCGGCGCCATGACGGCGACCCGGTCGCCGGGCGCCAGCCGCGAAATGCCCGGTCCACATGCCACGACCCGCCCGGCGCCATCGCGGCCGGGAGTCTTGGGAAAGCTCAGGGTGAAGTGCTGTTGCAGCAGACCGGCCCGCATCTTCCAGTCCAGCGGGGCCACGCTGGCCGCGACCATTTCCACCAGCACCTGACCCTTGGCAGGTTCCGGCACAGGGATCTGATCAACCGAAATCACCTCGGGCCCGCCGTGTTGGACATACCGGGCTGCGCGCATCATCGTGGCCATGGAACTCTCCGTTCTTGTCTTGGCAAGGTGCGCGCGTCACCGGGATGTTTCAAGCCTGAAGAGTCTGGCTTGCTGCGAGTTCGGTCAGAATTGCGGTGAAGTGGACCAAGGCAGGCGGGGCATCGCCGCGCCGGTGCACAAGCGACAGTTGCAGGCTGACATCGAGATCCCGGATCTCGACAAACCGCACACCATGCGGCGGGCGCCACACCTGCTGCGAATTGGCGAGCGCGCAGCCGGCGCCAGCGCTGACCAGTGCCAGAATCTCGGTTTCCGCCATCAGTTCCACCACATAGCGCGGCGCTACCCCCGCGCGGCGGAACGCGGCTTGAATATCGTCAAAGAACTTGGGGCTGCCCCGGCGTTGAAAGCCGATCAGCCGCTCACCCGCCAGGTCCGCGATGGATACCGTCGCGCGCGCGGCAAGGGGCGATTCGACCGGCACGGCCAGTATGGCCGGATGATGAACCAGCGGTGTCGCTGCCAGATCGTCCGCAGGTTCGGGGTTGTAGACCAGCGCGGCGTCGGTCTGGCGTTGGCGCAGCGCGGCGAGTTGCTCGGACGTGGACATCGCAAGCAAGGCCAGTTCGATCCCCGGATATTCGGCGCGGAATCTGCGGATCGCATCGGGCAGCAGCCCCTGCCAGGCGGCCGCTTCGATGAAGCTTAGCCGCAAGGTGCCAAACTGCCCGGCCGCCGATGCGCGCGCGGCGCTGATGGCGCGGGCGATCAGCCCGTTCAATCCCCTGATTTCGTTCAGGAAGGTGCGGCCTGCCGGTGTCAGGCGAACCCCGCGCGGCAGGCGCTCGAACAGATCTATTCCCAGTTCGGTCTCCAGCAGCTTCATCTGCCGGCTCAGCGCGGGCTGGGCAATGCGCAGACGCTGGGCAGCGCGGCCAAAGTGCTCGGCCTCGGCAATGGCGATGAAATACTGGATCTGTCTTAGCTCCATGGAGTTTGATAACAAATCGGTATCAATCCTGCAAACGTTTTGAATTGGAAACACTGCCGGGCGGCGCGTAGCCTGACCTTACGAAAGCATCAGGGGGCGGTCGCAATGGCACAGGTTTCATCACCGTATCAGGCGTTCGCCCGTACGGCGGCCCGCCGCCCCGATCTGACCTTTGCGCTGGCGCCCGCTTCGGCCCGGTTGCCCTGGGCGCCCGAAGGCTTTCGTATCAGCTATGGCGAGGCGGCTGCCGATGTGGCGGCCTTGCGGGCGGCCTATGTGGCGGCGGGCTATGGCCGTGGGTCACGGCTGGCGCTGCTGATGCAGAACCGCCCCGAGTTCTTGCTGCATTGGCTGGCGCTGAATGCCATCGGCGCGTCCATCGTGCCGCTGAACAGCGATATGCGCCCGGACGAGTTGCGCCACCAGATGACGGTCTCGGTCGCCGAGGCCGTGATTGCGGTTCCGGGCTTTGATACCCTGCTTGCGGGTGTGCCCGAGGGTATTCCGGTGGCCAGCCCCGACGCGCCGCCGCCTGCCGCCCGTGCCATCCGGGTGCCGGATGGCGGCCATCCTGAGGACGAAGCCGCGCTGTTGTTCACATCGGGCAGCACAGGTATGCCCAAGGCCTGCATCCTGTCGAACCATTACTTCCTGAATGTGGCGGAATGGTATGTCTCTATGCCCGGTCTGGGCGCCATGACGCCAGATGCCGAGGTTTCGCTGACCCCGCTGCCGTTCTTTCACATGAATGCACTGGGCTGCACGGCGGTCGGGATGATGCTGATCGGCGGGGCCATCGTGCCGCTGGACCGTTTCCACCCGGATCGCTGGTGGGCAACCATTGCCGACAGCGGCGCGACCATCGTGCATTCGCTTGGCGTCATCCCCGCGATCCTGTTGCAGCGCCCGGCGACGCCCGACGACACCCGGCACCGGGCGCGGTTCACCTTTGGCCCCGGCGTCGATGCCCAGCACAAGATCGACTTCGAGGCGCGGTTCAATCTGCCGATCATCGAGGGTTGGGCGATGACCGAAACCGGCGGGTCAGGCGTGACCGATACGGCGGGCGTCTCCTACGAACCGGGTCGGCGTTGCATCGGTCGGCCGCGTGCCGGGATGGAATGGCGCATCGTGAACGATGCCGACGAGGATCTGCCCCTTGGTCAGGCCGGAGAGCTTCTGGTTCGGTCGGCGGGGGCCGATCCGCGACGCGGCTTCTTTTCGGGCTATCTGGGCAACCCCGAGGCGACAGAGGAGGCATGGCGCGGGGGCTGGTTCCATACCGGCGACATCGTTGCCGCCGACGCGGCCGGGCTGCTGTATTTCGTGGACCGCAAGAAAAGCATCATCCGTCGCTCGGGCGAAAATATCTCGGCGCTGGAGGTCGAGGCGGCGCTGGCCGCAGATCCCGCAGTCAAGGCCGTGGCCGTGACGCCCGTGTCCGATCCCGTGCGCGACGAGGAAGTGTTTGCCTTTATCGTGCCCGCAGACGAAAGC
The DNA here is from genome assembly GCF_900156815.1 of Gemmobacter megaterium. Taxonomy (GTDB): domain Bacteria; phylum Pseudomonadota; class Alphaproteobacteria; order Rhodobacterales; family Rhodobacteraceae; genus Wagnerdoeblera; species Wagnerdoeblera megaterium. Next base: position 64,618 of record NZ_FTOT01000007.1, on the reverse strand, counting down.
CCCGATGCGGCTGCCCTGCTGGAACGGGTCGCCGATCGGCTGTCCTATCACAAGCTGCCGGGCTACGTGCTGTATGCCGAGGCGCTTCCGGTCAGTTCGACGCAAAAGCTGCAACGCGGTCAGATCAAGTCCGATGCCGAGGCAGCGGTCTCTGACGGGCGCGCGCTGGACCTGCGGCGCACCAAGGGTGCGCTGCGCAAGGCGCACTAGCAAGAGGGTGGGGGCGATGGCGCGCAAGGGCTATGACGGGGTGGTTCTGGCGGCGCCGGTGACGGTGCCCTATGCCCGGTTTTCCACCCGTCCGGCCCAATGGTGGGCAGGCAAGGCCCTTGCGGCGCTTGCGCAGGCCTCTGGCCTGTCACACCGTGATTTCGACGGCTTCTCGCTGGCCAGCTTTTCCATGGCGCCGGACAGTGCCATCGGCCTGACCCAGCATTTCGGCCTGTCGCCGCGGTTTCTGGATTTCCTGCCGCTGGGCGGGGTGGCGGGGGTGGCGGGCCTGCGCCGGGCCGCACGGCTGGTGCAGGCAGGCGATGCCGATGTGGTTGCCTGTATCGCCGCCGATACCAATGCCCCCCAGAGTTTCCGTCAGGGGCTGGAGAATTTCTCGCGCTTTTCGCAGGATGCCGTCTATCCCTATGGCGCGGGCGGGCCGAATGTGTCGTTCGCCCTGATCGCCCAAGCCTATATGGCCGAAACCGGCCTGACCCGTGCCGATATAGGGCGGCTGGCCGTGGCGCAGCGGGCCAATGCGCTGAAGAATCCGGCGGCGCTGATGAAAAAGCCGCTCAGCCTGGACGATTACCTGAACTCCCGTCCCATTGCGCCGCCGATCCATCTGTTCGACTGCGTGATGCCCTGTGCCGGGGCCGAAGGATTTCTTGTGATGCGCGAGGACACTGCGCGCGCTCAGGGCCTGCGCTTTGTCCGGCTGACTGCGGCGATCGAACGGCACAATGGCTATCCCGACGATCCGGTCATGTTGCGCGGCGGCTGGCAGCGCGACGTTGCCGATCTGTGGGCGATGGCGGGCGTGGCGCCGGGCGCGGTGGATCTGGTGCAGACCTATGACGATTACCCGGTGATCAGCGCGATGCAGTTTGCCGACCTTGGTTTTTGCACACCCAAGGGCCTGCCGGAATTCTTGAACGCCCATGATTTTACCGTCACCGGCGATCTGCCGCACAATACCAGCGGCGGGCAGTTGTCGGCCGGGCAGGCGGGCTGTGCAGGTGGGCATATCGGGCTGGTGGAAAACATCCGGCAGTTGACCGGCGCCGCAGGGGCGCGACAGGTTCCGGGGGCACAGCGCGCCCTGGCGATGGGGTTCGGCATGATCAATTTCGACCGGGGCCTTGGGTCTGGCGCCGTTGTGCTGGAGGCAGCGTGATGCGTGCCAGGAAGAACCCGCTGCTGCGCACCCGCCGCCCGCTGTTGCCACCCGGCGCCCGGTCGCGGGCTGCGCATCTGCTGGCGGCCGCGGCCGGACAGGGGCGGTTCGAGCTGCCCTGCTGCACGGCCTGCGGTCGCTTCGCCTGGCCGATGCCGGAACTGTGCCCGGCCTGCCTGTCCGAAGTGGCGCTGCAACCCGCGCCTGCTGCGGGTCGTGTGATCTCTGCCACCACGGCCGAAGTTCCTGCCGACGCTTACTTCCGCGAGCGCGCACCCTGGCGGGTGGGGCTGGTTCAAATGGACTGCGGGCCACAGGCGGTGGTGCATCTGGGCCCCGATTGCGCGCCGGGCGACAAGGTGGCGCTGAACCTGATGCTGGACCGCGCCGGGCAGGCGGTGCTGTTCGCCGCCAAGAAGGGGCAGGATATGACCGCTGATCCGCAATGGCACGAGATGACCGCGAACCCCCGTGATCGCCGCGTCCTGATCACCGATGCGCGCCACGTTGCCGCCCTGCCGCTGGCCCGCGCACTCGTCAAGGCAGGTGCCCAGACAGTGGTCGTTGGCGTGCCCGAGGATTGGAAGCCGCTGCCTGCGCGGGCAGAGTTTGCCACCATTCCCGGCGTGACGCTGCTGCCGCTGGATCTGGTCAGTGATCGTTCGGTCGAGGATCTGGCCCGCGACATTGGCGGCAAGGTGGAAATCCTGATCAACACTGCCGATTGGCCGCGGCCCGGCGGCCTTGGCGCCCCTACGGCTGCCGCAGATGCCCGACAGGCGATGGAAGTGGTCGCCTTTGGGTTGATGCGGCTGGCACGGGTGTTCGGGCCGGCCATGGCCGGACGTGGCGCCGATGGGGACGGGGGTGCCGTCGCCTGGGTCAATGTAGGGTCGGTCTTTGGCCGGGCGCATCCGCCCGTCCTGGCGGGCTATGCTGCGGCCCATGCCGCAGCCCTGGCCTTTGGCCAGGCTCTGCGCGCCGATTTGGCGCAGGGCGGTGTGCGGCTGCTGACGGTTCTGTCGGGGCCGACCGAAGATGACTGGTTCCAGACCTTTGTCCAGCCCAAGGTGGGCGGCAAGGCGCTGGCCGATGCCATCGTCATGGGTCTGATGAAGGGGCTGGAGGAGGTGGTCGTCGGCGATCTGGCGCGTGATCTGCTGGACCGGCTGGCCGAAAACCCCAAGGCGCTGGAGCGCGAGCTTGCACAGGGGAGGTTCTGATGATCCTGGAAACGCTGACCTCTGCCTTGGCGACTGGCGCTGTCCGTGTGGTGGACCTGACCCAGACCTTGACCGAGGATTTCCCCACCATCGTGCTTCCGCCCGAATTTGCGCCGTCGGCCCCGGTGCGGATTGAACGGATCAGCCGCTATGATGCGGCTGGCCCCGCGTGGTACTGGAACAACCTGTCCTTTGGCGAGCATACCGGCACGCATTTCGATGCACCGGCCCACTGGTTCACCGGGCGCGACATGCCGCGCGGCACGGTGGATACGCTGCCGCCGGAACACATGATTGCGCCTGCCGTGGTGATCGACTGTTCCGCCGAGAGCGCCGCCGATGACGACCATCTGCTGACCCGCGCCGCGCTTGAGGTGTGGGAGACAGCGCATGGCCGCATTCCTGCGGGCGCCTGGGTTCTGATGCGTACCGGCTGGTCCCTGCGCAAGGGCGCCGCCTATGCCAACCTGCGCGCCGATGGGGCCCATACGCCGGGGCCTGATGCCGAGGCGATGCGCTGGCTGGTGCAGGATCGGGGTATCCTGGGCTTTGGCACGGAAACCATTGGTACAGATGCCGGGCAGGGCGGGGATTTCCAGCCGCCCTACCCGGCCCACCACTATCTGCACGGGGCCGGCCGCTATGGCCTGCAATGCCTGACCAACCTGCATTTGTTGCCCGCCAAGGGGGCGGTGCTGTTCGCGGCACCTCTGAAGGTACACGAAGGCTCTGGCAGCCCCTTGCGGGTGCTGGCGCTTGTTCCCGATGCTTCCTGATGCGCTGTCCGTCCCGCCATTCCGCAAAGGTGATCTTGCCATGACGCTTGCTGCCACCCCCTCGCTGCAACTTGCCGTTCAGGCAGCGCGGTTCGCGGAGCATCCGCTGTTCATCCTGCCGCAGGCGGTCGCCGATCTGTGGGGGGCGGGCCGCACGCACTGGACCTATGCCGAGGCGCTGGCCGAGGTTCTGCGGCTGCGCATGTCCTATGCTGCCGCAGGCTATGGGCCAGGCCATCGTGTCGCGCTGCTGCTGGAGAACCGCCCGGAGCATTTCTTCCATTGGCTGGCGTTGAACGGTTTGGGGGTGGCGATCGTTCCGATCAATCCCGACGCGACGCCGGACGAGATTGCCTATCTCATCGGGCATTCGGGGGCGGTTCTGGCCGTGGCGCTGCCGTCGCGGCTGGCGCAGATGCAGGGGCACGGCGTGCCTGCGATCACCGACGACGCGGCGCCGCCTGCCGCACCCGGCCCGGCTGGAACGATGCCGGAACCGGGCACCGGCGAATGTGCGCTGATCTATACGTCCGGCACCACCGGCAAGCCCAAAGGCTGCATTCTGTCGGACCTGTATTTCATGCAGTGGGGGGCCTGGTACGCCGCGCAGCCCGCCCCGATCGCCTTGCGTGAAGGCGCCGAGCGGCTGATGACCCCGCTGCCTGCCTTTCACGTCAATGCCATGGGCAACAGCTTCATGGGCATGTTGGCAACCGGCGGCGCACAGGTGATCATCGACCGGTTTCACCCGCGTAGCTGGTGGGACATGGCGCGCGAGACCGGCGCCACCTGTTTCCACTATCTGGGTGTGATGCCGGCGATCCTGCTGGCGATTCCGCCCGGTTCCGGCGACCGTGACCATGCATTGCGCTTTGGCTTGGGGGGCGGGGTCCACGCCGACCATCACGCTGCCTTCGAGGATCGGTTCGGCGTCCCGCTGCTGGAAGGCTGGGCGATGACCGAGACCGGCGGCGCCTGCATCCTGAGCGCGGTGGCAGAACCGCGCAACGTGGGCACCCGTTGCCTTGGCCGCCCCGACCGGCCGGGCCCCGCGATGGACTACAGATTGATCGACGACCAGGGGCTGGATGTTTCCCCCGGCATCCCTGGCGAACTGGTGGTCCGCGCTTGGGGGGATGACCCCCGGCGCGGCCTCTTTTCCGGGTATCTGAACGATCCTGCCGCGACCGACGCCATCTGGCAGGGCGGCTGGCTGCACACCGGCGACATCATGCGTCAGGGCCCCGACGGTGCGCTGCATTTCATGGACCGCAAGAAGAACATCATCCGCCGGTCTGGAGAGAATATCGCCGCGCTGGAGGTCGAGGGGATCCTGAACACCCATCCGCAGGTGGCGCAGGTGGCGGTTGTCGCCGCCGATGATCCCTTGCGCGGCGAAGAGGTGATGGCGGTTGTCGTCCCAAAGCCGGGCGTTGACGAGGCCGCAGTGGCCCGTGCGCTGGTGGATCACGCGGCCGGACGGCTGGCCTATTACAAGGTGCCGGGGTTTGTCGTGTTCCGCGATGCGCTGCCCGTCACATCGACCCAGAAGGTGCGCAAGGCCGATCTGGGCGGGTTGACGGAAAATCCCCTGGCCGACCCGCGCTGCCATGATCTGCGTGCTGAAAAGCAGGCGCTGCGGAAGGTTCGGTCGGAAACTAGTCATTGAAGAAAGGCTCAAAATACTGTATACAGAACACAAGAAACTTGGCAGCTTGCCGCTGACCAGTCGTCCAACCCGCAGTGACGCGGGATCCAACATGCCAACTCGGAGAACCCAATGAACAAGCTGAAGTCGGTGGCCTTTGCCGCCCTCATGGCAATGACCGGCACTGCCGCGACCGCCGAAGATGTGATCAATGCCGTGCATTTTGCACCAGGCCCCAGCGACTTTACCCAGGAATTCCTGCGCTTTGTCGAGGCGGTGAACGAACGCGGCAAGGGTGTGGTGCGTATTGATGTCCGGGGTGGCCCCGAGGTTATCCCGAACCCGCAGCTGGGCACCGCGCAGCAGAACGGGCTGATCGACATGATCCACACCCCGGCTGGCCTGTATCTGGAGCTGGTGCCCGAAGGCGAGGTTCTGTCGGCCGCCACCCTGCCGCCGGCAGAGGCGCGCAAGAACGGTGCCTGGGATCTGATCGACAGCATCTACCAGCAAAAGGGCAATGCCAAGCTGCTGGCCCATATGAATGCCTCGGCGGGCTTTCACATCTGGACGGTGAACGAACCCAAGCTGACCGAAGACGGGATGCTTGATTTCTCGACCATCACCATCCGCGCCTCGCCGTTGTACAAGCAACTGTTCGACAATCTGGGCGCCACCATGATCATCCAGCCCGCCCCCGAGGTCTATACCTCGCTGGAGCGTGGCGTGATCAATGCCAACGCCTATCCGGTGCTGGGTTATGCGTCCTTCGGCTGGGACAAGTTCACCAAATATCGCGTGGATCCCAGCTACTTCCGCATGGACGTGCTGATTTCGATGAACAAGGATTCCTTCGAGGCCCTGTCGCCCGAGGCACAGAAGATCGTGACCGAGGTTGCCGCCGAATACGAACAGAAGTCCTATGACGAAACGGCCTCGCTGGCCGCGAAGCTGGCACAGGAAATGCTGGACAAGGGGCAGACCGCCGTCAGCATGACCGGCGCGGGCAAGGACAAGTTCCTTCAGATGGCCGCCGACGCCTCGTGGCAGCGGATGGAGTCGCGCGATCCGACCCATATCGCCAAGCTGAAAGAGCTGTTCCAGTAAACGGATCTGGCCGGGGGGCAACCCCCCGGCCTTTCCGCTGCCTGCCAGATCCGGCCCCAGGCCCCCTGCCGACGGAATCCCCGACATGAAACTTCTGTTCGACCTCTCCGGCCGCCTGAGCTGGCTGCTGGCTGTTTTCGCCCGCCTGCTGATCGGCGCGCTGGTCCTGCTGGTGGTGGCGGATGTCGCCGTGCGCAACGCCGGCCTGCGCCCGCTGGCCTGGGCGGTGAACACTTCGGAATTCTTCCTGCTTTACATCACCTTCCTGTCGATGCCCTGGCTGGTGCGGCGCAAGGGCCATGTGTTCGTTGAATTCCTGCGCATCGCCTTGCCGGAACGGGCCAAGGCGGTACTGGCGCGGCTGGTCTATCTGGGCTGCATCGTCCTGTGCCTGTATCTGGCATGGGTTGCGTTCAACTCGCTGGCCTTGGCCATTCAGCGCGGCACCTATGAAATGCGCACGTTCGACATTCCGAAATGGGTGGTCTTTCTGCCGATGGTCACGGCCTTTGCGCTCTCGGCGCTGGAATGGCTGCGCTATCTGATGGGATACGATGATTTCTATGATCGTGACCTGCTCGAAGTAGGGGGGCACTGACCCATGGACTGGTTCTATTCCTTTGCCATCCTGATCTCGTCGATTCTGGTGCTGATGGGGCTGGGGTTGCCGGTGGCCTTTGCCTTCTTTGCTACCAATATCATGGGCCTGTTCCTGTTTTTTGGCGGCGCGCGTGGCGTGACCCAGATGGTGGCGAACTTTTCCGAGGCCGTGACAACCTATGCGCTGGCGCCATTGCCGATGTTCCTGGTGATGGGCAGCCTGTTCTTTCGTTCCGGCCTGGGCGACAGGGTGATCCATGCGCTGGATCTGGCCATCGGCAACCTTCGGGGCCGTTTGAGCTATGTCACCCTGGGATCCGGCTCGATCTTTGCGGCCCTGTCGGGGTCCAGCCTGGCCAATGCCGGGATGATGGGCACGCTGATGGCGCCCGAGATGCTCAAGCGCAACTACAAGCCGCACATGGCCTATGGCCCGATCCTGGGCGCGGGATCGCTGGCGGTGATCATCCCGCCTTCGACGCTGGGGGTTCTGCTGGGATCGCTGGCGCAGATCGACGTCGGTGCATTGCTGATTGCCGGACTGCTGCCTGGCCTCGTGCTTGTGTCGATGTTCTGCCTGCTGATCTGGGTGCAGACAACCGTAGATCCCGAAGCGGCCCCGCAATATCCGGTCCCAAAGGCCAGTGGCTGGGCCAAGGCGCGGGCCGTGGCGGCGAACATCCTACCGATGGGTTTCCTGATCTTCTGTGTGGTCGGCACGATCATCATGGGCATCGCCACGCCGACCGAAAGCGCGGGTCTGGGCTGCATGGGGGTCATTGCCCTGCTGCTGGTCTACCGCAAGTTCCGCTGGTCGGTGATCTGGCAATCGCTGGACGACGCCATGAAGGTGACGGGCATGACGTTCCTGATCATCACTGCCTCGACGACCTTCAGCCAGATCTTTGCATTCTCGGGCGCGTCGAACGGGTTCATCAGCGCCGTGACGGGATTTGACCTCGGGCCATATGGCGCCCTGCTGATGATGGTCTGCGTTGTTCTGGTGCTGGGCATGTTCATGGATCAGGTGTCGATGATGCTGATCACCATTCCGCTGTTCATGCCTATCGCCAATTCCTTTGGCTTTGATCCGGTCTGGTTCGGCCTGATCCTTCTGCTGGCCTATGAGATCGGCTTTACAACGCCGCCCTTCGGGATGCTGCTTTACGTGGCGCTTGGTTCTGCGCCGCGCGGAACGACGTTGCGGACAATGGCAGTGTCCGCCGCGCCCTATGTCGGTTTGACGTTGCTGCTGATCGTGATCGTGGTCGCCTTCCCGCCATTGGCGCTGTGGCTGCCCGGATTGATGGGAAGATAGCCATGACCTTTGCGCTGATGCTGTTTCACGAGGCGGCTCCCGGCACCACACCTGTGGTGCCGGCAGAAGAGCTGGCTGCGCTGAGAGATCTGCTGTCCACCGTGCCCGGAATGACCGAGGCGCTGATCTTTACGCCCGCGACCGCGCGGGACCAGTACACGGATGATGGCGCCTCGCCCCCGCTGGGGTTGCAACTGCACTTTCCCCGGCTGGAACTGCTGGAGGCGGCCTGCGCTCCGGACGGGCCCTTGCAACAGCTTGGGTCACGGCTTCCCTCGCTTGCAGGGACCGATGCGACGGCGCAGGCCTTCTGGCGCCGCACCTGGGATGTGCCCGATCCGCAGATATGCACACCGGCGGGTGCGTTGCCCTGCTCGTTTGTCGTGCACTATCCCGGTCCCGCGCAGGACGACAATGCCTGGCACGCGCATTACATGGCCGGTCATCCCCCGCTGTTCGCAAGGTTTCCCGGCATTCGCTGGATCGAGATTCTGACACCGGTGGACTGGGTTTCATTCCTGCCGCATACCAAGGTGCGGCACCTGCAACGCAACCGCATCCTGTTCGACAGCAGCGATGCGCTGACCGCGGCGCTGCAATCCCCGGTGCGCCACGAATTGCGGGCAGACTATCACACCTTCCCTGCCTATGATGGGGGCAACAAGCATTTTGCCATGTGGACAGAGACGTTGCGCCCGTGATTGCCTGTCTTGTACCGGAGTTTCCCCGTGTCTTCGTCCGATTTCCGCATTCGTCGTCAACCGCCACTGGCCGCCCAGGTCTTTGAAACCCTGCGCACCATGATGCAGGCCCAGGTGTTCGAACCGGGCGAGCGCATGGTCGAGGAAGATCTGGCCCGCCGCCTTGCCGTATCGCGTACCCCGGTGCGCGAGGCGTTGTTCCGGTTGGAGCAGAACGGAATGCTGGAACAGCGCGATGGCGGCTTCCATGTGCCACGACTGACGGTGCAGGATGTCGAGGAAATCTTTCAGATACGCCGCCTGCTTGAACCGCAGGGCGTCGCCGACGTGGCTGCGGCAACAACCGACAGCGATCTTGCCGCCTATATCGCCGGGCGCAACCGGGTGCAGGCGGCCGACACCGAACAGGCGGCGGTTCAGGCCAACATTGCCTTTCGCGGGTTGTGGCTGGGGCGCATTCCGAACCAGCGTATGCAGGATGTGCTGATGCGTTTTGACGATCAGGTCGTTCTGGTCCGGCACGCGACATTGCGGTCTGCGCAGTCGCGCGCCGATGCCGCACGCGGCGTTGTCCGCTTGGTCGAGGCGTTCGCGGCCCGCGATCCCGTGGCGGCCCGCCAGACAATGGAGGCGTTCATCGACACCGCCTATGCGCATTTCCGCAGCGCAGTCGCGACCGCCAACCCCGTACACCCCGCGATCCAGTCAGAGGACACGCCATGATCCCGCATCCCATGCATGGGCCCAACAGGTTCAAACTGGGCGTATTTTCGGCCAATGCCGATGGCGGCCTGACCGTTACCAAGGTGCCGGAGCGATGGACCGCCAGTTGGCCTGACGTGGTCAGGGCCGCGCAAATCGCTGATCGGGCCGGGATCGAGTTCTTCCTGCCCATCGCGCGATGGAAAGGCTTCGGCGGCGAAATGAACAGCCGCCAGCACTCTTACGAGACCTTCACCTTCGCCGCGGCCTTGGCCGGTGTGACAGAACGTATCGGTCTGTTCTCGACCGTGCATGTCCCGATGGTGCACCCTGTCTTTGCCGCCAAGGCATGGGCGACAGTCGACCATGCGTCGAATGGGCGGGCGGGGCTGAACATCGTCGCCGGATGGAACCCGGATGAATTTGCCATGTTCGGGCTGGAGCGTGTGGACGCACCCTATGAACAGGCAGCGGAATGGATCGACGTCATTTCGCGGCTGTATACGGAATCCAGCCCCTTTGACCATGCAGGCAAATACTATTCGCTGACTGGCGCCGCAATATTGCCAAGGCCGGTACGAGGCGCCCGCCCGCCGGTGCTGAACGCCGCCTTCTCGCCCGCTGGCCGCGACTTTGCGGCGAAACATGCCGATTTCCTGTTCACCACCTTCAAAAGCATCGAGGCGGGTCGCGCGACCATCGAGGATGTCGCACAGCGGTCTGCCGAAACGGGCCGCGCTGTGGGGGTCTATACGACGACGCATGTCGTCTGCCGTCCCAGCCGTGCCGAGGCCGAAGACTACTATGACCACTATGCTGTCACCATGGCCGACACTGCGGCCATCGACTACATGATGGGAAAGCAGGCGGCAAATGCCTCCAACCACGATCCCGACACCTATCGTCTGCATCGCAAGTGGTTTGCGGGTGGCGCGGGCACCTACCCATTGATCGGCACACCGGACGATATCGCCGCGCAGATGGTCGAGATGTCGCGGGCCGGGTTCGCCGGCACCACGGTCAGTTTCGTGAACTTTGCCGAGGAACTGCCATTCTTTTGCGATGGCGTCCTGCCATTGCTGCAAAAAGCGGAGCTGCGCGAATGACCGTTGCCGAATGCCTGCTGGAGGCGCTGGGGCCCGATGTCGTAACCATCGGCGACCGGATCCCCGAGCGCAACCGCGCCGATTGGTCGGGTCTGCCCGCTGTGATGCCGTTGGCGCTGGTGCGACCGCGCACCACGGCGGATGTATCGGCCGCGCTGCGCATCTGCCACGAGTCCGCGACACCGCTGGTCACGCAGGGCGGGCTGTCGGGCCTGTGCGGCGGCGCGCATCCGCTGGAACGCGGGGTCGCGTTGTCACTGGAACGCATGAACCGCGTGCTGTCGGTCGATGTGGCGCAGGCCACCCTGACCGCCGAGGCCGGCTGCGTGTTGCAGGTGGCCCAGCAAGCGGCGGCGGATCAGGGCATGATGTTGGCCGTCGATCTGGGCGCGCGGGGCAGTTGCACGCTGGGTGGGGTGATTTCCACAAATGCGGGCGGCAATCAGGTGTTGCGCTATGGGATGGCTCGGGATCACGTTCTGGGGGTCGAGGCGGTGCTGGCCGATGGAACGGTTCTGCCCGCGATGAACCGGCTGCTGAAGAACAATGTCGGTCTTGACCTCAAGCAGATGTTCATCGGGACCGAGGGCACCATGGGCGTGGTCACGCAGGCCGTATTCCGTTTGCAACCGCGTCCGACCCATGGCGCGACTGCCTTTGTCGGTGTTGCAGATTCGGTTGCGATGCTGGCGCTGCTGGCGCAGGCGCGCAAGGCGCTGGGACCGGCGCTGATTTCCTTCGAGGTGATGTGGCCCAGCTTTTACGACATCATGCGCGCCGGAATCGGCGCGGCCCATCCGCTGGCCGGGTCGCATGGAGTCTATATCGTGATCGAGACGGGCGGCTTTGATCCCACCATGCGCGAACGATTGGAGCTTTGTCTCGCGGATGCCATGGAGGCCGGTCTCGTCGAGGATGCTGTGATCGCCGGAAACCTGCGCGAGGAGCGTGCCCTGTGGGCCGTGCGGGAATCCGTCTCGGAATACCCGCGGATCATCGGCAAGCTGACGCCCTTTGATATCGGCATTCCGCTGGACCGCATGGCCGAGGCCGTGGCAACGCTGGAGACCGCGATCAAGGCACGCTGGCCCGATGCGCAGGCGCTGAGCTATGGTCATATGGGCGACAGCAACCTGCATCTTGTCGTCAACGTGCCCTCTGCCGGTAGCGCGCAACCCACGAAAGAGATCAAGGCGCTCGTCTATGGCCTGACCCGCGACTATGCGGGTACGGTATCGGCGGAACACGGGATCGGCCTGATCAAGCGTGACGTGATCGGCTACAGCCGGTCGCCCGAAGAACTGGCCGCGATGCGTGCCGTCAAGGCTGCGCTGGATCCGCGCGGCATTCTCAACCCCGGCAAGGCTTTTGCATGATTTCCCTGCGCCATCGGATTTCCGCCGCCCATCACGGTCACTTGCCCGTGCTGCGTGGACCATTCCTTGCGGTACCCTCGCCCGTGGTGACGGAAATTGCCTGCGGGTCATTTCCCGATTTCGTCTGCATCGACATGGAACATGGGGCCGTATCGCCGGAATCGGCGGAAAACATGGTGCGGGCGGCGGCCGTTCACCGGGTGTCCACGCTGGTGCGGGTGCCGGGGATTGACCCGGCCGCCATCGGGCAAGCCCTGGATTGGGGCGCCGAGGGTGTGCTTGTTCCGCGCGTGAACACAGCCGACGAAGCGCGCCGCGCGGTGGATGCCGCGCGCTACCCGCCGCATGGGTCGCGTGGGGCCGGTCCGGGGCGGGCATCGGGCTATGGCCGGGCGATCCCCGAGGCGATGGCGCGCGCTCGGGCCGAAACCGTCGTGGCCTTGCAGATCGAGACGGTCGAGGCGCTGGATCGCGTGTCCGAGATCGCGGCAGTGCCCGGAGTGGATCTGCTGTTCATCGGGCCGGGGGATCTGGGCGTGGGTCTGGAGGTGTCGGGCCGCAGCACAACGGTGGCCGAAGCGGTTGACACCATTCTTGCCGCCTGCGCCGCTGCAGATCGACCGGCAGGCATCTTTGCCATGACGCTCGACGGACTGGCCGCGCACAAGCGCCGGATCGCCCTCGGGATCGTGGGGTCGGATGCAACGATCCTCGTGGCCGGGTTCAACGCCGCATTCGCCTGAGCCTGTGCGGCCAGAGCGACCATCAGGTGGGATGCGTCAGCGGTGGCCCGGTGGAACCACCCCGCTGGCGACCCATTGGTCGAACTGCGCCAGAACGGCGGCGGCAAAGGCGTCGTCGTTGATATGGGCGTCAAGCGAGATCAACCTGGCGTTAGGCGGGGTCACGGCCCGCATCTCGTCGCAGAAGGCCGCCAGCGCCTCGGGGTCGGAAAGCGGCCCCGCGGCGCGATCCCATTCATTGCAGCCGTGCTCGGGTAGGAAGATGGTGACGGGCGCGGCGGCCTGCGCCAGCTTGGCGGCAATTTCGCGCGCGACCTGACGGCGTTGGTCCGCATTCAGCACGAAGGACGACAGCAGGCGGTTGTGCGCATGGCTAGGCGCATCCCGGAAGGCTTCGGGGGCCGGGTGCCAGCCGACGACATCGACCAGATCATAGCAGCCGGGCGCAACCATCTGTGGCACGCCCGCGCGGCCTGCGCTGATCATCCGGTTCGGGCCCGCGCTGATGGCAGAGCCGAACAGGTGGTTCGACACCTCTTGAGGCGCGAAATCCATCACCGCGACAAAGGCGCCCTGTTCGGCGAGAGTCTCGAACGCCCGACCGCCCATGCCGGTGGCATGGAACACGGCCAGATCGTAGCCGCGCCGTTCCAGTTCCGGCTTCAGCGTGACCATGTAGCGCAGCACCGTCTTGCCAAAGCTGGTCATGCCGATCATCGGGCGGCGGCTCTGTGGTGGCTCGACCGCGCGGGCGGCGCCAAGCACGGCCCCTGCGGCCTGCGACAGCGATGCCTTGCAGATCGGGTTGAGGCCATACAGCCCACCGGCCCACAGGATCATCTGCACATCCGCCGCCAGCCGTTCCGGCGGGATCATCGGGGAAAAGCTGACCGTCGAGACGATATATTTCGGCACCCCCACCGGCAGCGCCGCGCATAGATCGAGTGCGAGATCCGTTCCCATCGAACCGCCCAGCACCAGAACGCCGTCGAACCGCCCCTCGGCATGAAGGCGGCTGCCCAGCAGTGCCGCGCCCCTTGCCATGAGCTGCATCGCAAAATTCTCGTCCCCGGAGGCGATTGCCTGCGCGATGGTGCCCCCGCCTGCCAGGGCCACATCGTGCTTGGACCAGTCGGTGGGATGCGGCGCCTGACCCAGAACGGACACATCCATCGAGAGCGCCACGCCGCCCTGTGCCCGGATCACGTCTGCGATATAGGACAACTCGTCAGACTTGGTGTCATAGGTGCCGACGATCAGAATCCGCTTGTCCATCTGGTCTCCGTTCTGCTGGGGCGGCCGGCGCCGGGGGCTTCGCGCCCCCGGACCCCCGCGGGGTATTTGCAGCAAGATGAAAAGGCGGAAGACCCTTCAGGCCCATTCGCCCTTGCGCATCACGGGGGTGCGGGTGCCATCGGCCGTGATCCCGTCGACATCGACATGGCCCGAGCCGATCATCCAGTCCACATGGATGATCGAGCTGTTGCCCCCTTGCGCCGCGATCTGTTCGGGGCTGAGATCCGCACCACCGGCGAAGCACTTGGAATAGCATTGACCAAGGGCGATGTGGCTGGCGGCATTCTCGTCGAACAGGGTGTTGTAGAACAGAAGCCCGGATTGCGAGATCGGCGAGGAATGGGGCACCAGGGCCACTTCTCCAAGTCGCCGCGCGCCGTCATCGCTGTCGATCAGTTTTTGAAGCACATCCTGGCCCTTGCTGGCATGGGCTTCGGTGATGCGTCCCGCCTCGAAGCGCACGCGGATGCCGTCGATGAGGCTGCCCTGATGCGACAGGGGTTTGGTTGCTGCGACATGACCCTCGACGCGCAGGGCGTGCGGGGTTGTGAACACCTCTTCCGTGGGGATGTTGGGGTTGCAGGAAATGCCGTTCCTGGCCGTGGAGGCGCCGCCGTGCCATTCATGGCCGTCGGCAAGCCCGACGGTCAGGTCGGTGCCGGGGCCGGAGAAATGCAGCGCGGCGAAGCGGTGCCCGTTCAGCCAGCCGGAGCGTTCGGCCAGACGGGCCGAATGGGCCGCCCAATCCGCGACCGGATCCTCGCCGTCGATCCGGCTGGCTGCGAAGATGGCATCGGCCAGCCGTTTTTGCGCGGTGTTCTTGTCCAGTTCGGGAAAGACCAGTTGCGCCCAGGCGGCGCCGGGCCAGGCCAGCAGGGTCCAGTTGATGTCGAAGCCCGAGATCTTTTCCAGTGCCGGTCGATAGGCCATGGCATTGGCGCGGCTGGCGCGGGCAACCTTGGCCGGATCCTGGTCGGCCAGCAGCATGGGATTGTCGCCCACCACGGCCAGCCGCGCCGCATTGGCGCCATAGGCATCGGCCATGCCCTTGTAGAGCCAGTCGGGAGCCCGGTCGAAGCTGCGGTCCCGCGCGTGGCGATAGCGGGCCATGGTGACACCTTCGTCCGCGTAGATCGGCGTGACAAGTCCGGCGCCGGCCTTGTAGGCTTGGGCTGCGATCCGGCGCACGAGGGGCGCTGCGGCGATGGGGGCGGTCAGCACAAGATCCTGCCCTGGTTGCAGGTTCAGCCCGACCTTCACGGCCACGCGGGCCAGTCGATCAAGGCGTTTGGGATCTAGGATAGCGGATTTGGTCGGGGACATGCTGGGCCTTTGCGTCAGATTTCATCACAGACTGGCGATCTTGGGCCAGGCTTGCAAGCCGCTCTGGTCAAAGGGCGGTGGCCGGGGCAGGATCGGGGCGAGAGGGACAGCATGACCGACCAGACACCAGACAGCATTGCTGCGGCCTTTGCCGCACAATCCGCCGGAACTGTTGCGCGCCGCACCGCTTTTGGTCTGGCCGAGCGCAGGGCCGCGCTTGTCCGCCTGCGCGACGTGCTGACGCGGCGCGAGCCAGAGATCATCGCGGCGCTGGCGGCGGATTTCGGCAAGCCGGAAACCGAGACCCTGCTGACAGAGATCCTGCCGGTCCGGCAGGACATTGCGCTGGCCTTGCGCAAGCTGGGGCGTTGGATGCGGCCCCGGCGGGTGAGGCCGACGCTGGCGACCTTTGGTACCGCTGCGCGGATCCGGCCGGAGCCACGGGGGGTCTGCCTGATCATTGCGCCGTGGAACTACCCGCTGACTCTGGCATTGGGGCCGTTGGTATCGTGTCTGGCGGCGGGCAACAGTGCGATTGTGAAACCGTCGGAACTGACGCCTGCGACATCGGGGTTGATCGCCTCTATCGTGTCGGAGGCGTTCACCCCCGATCTGGTGACGGTGATCGAAGGGGGGATCGAAGCGTCGCAGGCGTTGCTCGCGCTGCCATTCGATCACATCTTCTTTACCGGCAGTCCCGAGGTGGGCAAGATCGTGATGGCGGCAGCGGCGCGGAACCTGAGTTCCGTCACGCTGGAACTGGGGGGCAAGTCGCCGACCGTGGTGGGGCCTGGGGCCGATGTCAGACAGGCCGCTGCCTGGATCGCCTTTGGCAAGTTTGCCAATGCCGGGCAGACCTGCATCGCGCCGGATCATGTCTATGTGCACGAGGACGTGCGCGAGGCGTTCCTGGACGCCCTTCGCGCCAGGATTGCCAAGGCCTACGGTCAGGGCCCATCGCCGCATCTGTCGCATATCGTCAACGACCGCCATGCCGGGCGGCTGCGCGGATTGCTGGCGGATGCACAGGCCAGGGGCGCGCAGATCGTACTGGGCGGCGAGGGCGAAGGCCGGTACATGCCGCCGACGCTGGTCGAGGCCATCACCCCAGAGATGCGGCTGGATCAGGAAGAGATCTTTGGCCCTGTGCTGCCGGTCATTCCCTATGCCGATCTGGATCGCGTGATCGCCCGCATCAACGAACGCCCAAAGCCGCTGGCCTTGTATGTCTTCGACAAGGACAGCGCCTTTTCAGACCGGATCATCGCGGCGACCAGTTCGGGAGGGGTGGGGGTGAACCTGACGCTCTTGCACTATACCCATCACGGTTTGCCGTTTGGCGGGGTCAACACCTCTGGCATCGGGGCGGCGCATGGGGAGTTCGGCTTTCGTGCCTTCAGCCATGAGCGGGCGATTCTTGCCAACCGCTTTTCCGGGCTGACGATGATCTTTCCGCCCTATACCGCAAGGGTGAAAGGGTTGGCGCGGCTGGCGCGGCGGATGCTGGGCTGAACCGCGCCAGCAGGCTCATGCCCGCCCGGCCGTTGAGGACAGTGTCAGCGGGTCGATACGGAGCGTGGCGAGCGCGGCGGCCCATTTACCGGCCTGGTCGGCGTCAAAAATCAGATCCGGGGCGGCATCGGCTGTCAGCCAGTCATTGCGCAGAATCTCTGATTCGAGCTGCCCTGGCCCCCAGCCTGCATAGCCAAGTGCCAGAAAGGCCCTGGCCGGGCCAACGCCGGTGGCCAAAGCCTCCAGCACATCTTGCGTGGCGGTCATGGCCATGCCGTCCGCCAACTGCATTGTGCCGGTGGCAGAGATCCAGCTGTCGCCATGCAGCACAAAGCCCCGTCCGGGTTCTACCGGCCCGCCATACTGGATCGGGACGCTGGGCACAGCATCGCCATGCGCAATCCCTATCTGATCGAGAAGGCGTGAAAAATTCAGGTCTGGCATGGGCTTGTTGACGATCAACCCCATCGATCCCTCTTCTGTATGGCTACAGATCAGCACCACGCTGCGTTCGAAACGCGGATCACCCATCGCGGGCATGGCGATCAGGAACTTGCCGCTGAGGTCCATGGTGCTCTCCCTTTGCGTGGCAGTTGCGCAAGGGTGGCTGGTGAAAGCGTTGCACGCAAGCCACCCTCGCAGAGGCATCGCCGGATTGTGACTTTGAAATGCCGTGCGCAGGCAGGAAAAGCAACGTCATGCTCAGAACCCTTGCACGACCGCTTGCTCTTGCCGCCGCCATGGCCCTGTCCGGCCCCGCATCCGTTGCCGCGCAATCGCTTGGCGACATAGTGTCGGCCGAGTTGTTGCCGGGGTGGCGCACGTCGTCGGGAACCCATATGGCGGCGCTCCGGCTGACACTCGCGCCAGAGTGGAAGACCTATTGGCGCAGCCCCGGTGATGCGGGGATCCCGCCTGATTTCGATTGGGAGGGCTCGCAGAACATCCAGTCGGTGCACCTGCACTGGCCGGTTCCGCAGGTGTTCCACTTCAACGGGATGCAGACGATCGGATATGCACGCGAACTGGTCCTGCCGATAGAGATCGTGCCCCAAGTGCCGGGACAGCCGGTCAAGCTGGAAACGTCGGTCGATCTGGGTGTTTGCCGTGATATCTGTGTGCCGGCGAATGTGCGGCTGGAGGGTGTGCTGACGCCCTCGGGGGTCGCAGATCCCGCGATACGTGCGGCGCTGAAGGCCCAGCCGGGTAGCGCAAAGTCCGCAGGGCTACGGTCCGCGACCTGCGAGATCGAACCGGCACGCAAGGGTCTGACGTTGCGCGCCACGCTGGATATGCCGCGGCTTGGCCCCGATGAGGTGGTCGTAATCGAAACTTCGGATCCCGCGATCTGGGTCGCAGAGGCCGAGACGCGCCGGGATGGCGGGCTGCTGGTGGCGGAGACCCGGCTGTTCTCGGCCGACCGCAGGCCCGTTGCGCTGGATCGGTCCGGCTTGACGATCACCATTCTGGCGGGCAATCGCGCGGTAGAACTCAGGGGGTGTCCGGCACCCGCCTTGCCCGCGTCGACAGCGCTGCAACCCCGGCCCCTAGCCCTGCAAGTGCCAGCGTCCCCGCCAGAAACAGCAGGCTCGCCGCAAGGACCGGGGATATCCCAGGCAGTATCGGCGCCAGCGGTGTCGGAAGCGCGCCGGTAATCACGGTCCAGCCAAGCGTCGCCGCGAACAGCGCCAGCATGGCCAGCAGCGCACCCGCCATGGCGAGGCCTGCGCCACGGGCGCGGCGCGGCGCGCGCAGCGACCGGCGCAGCGACCGGAACGCCCGGCCTACATCGGCCTGCACCGCGATCAGCGACGGCACCACGACCAGCACCAGAACCATCCCGAAGCCCAACCCATAGACAAGCGTGATGACGGTGGGTTTCAGAAACAGTGCCTGCGACGAGGATTCGTACAAAAGGGGCGCAAGCCCCGCGACCGTGGTCGTTGTGGTCAGGGTCACGGCGCGCAAGCGGTCCGCCGCGCCGTCGATGATCGCATTGTGCAGGGGGCGGGTGGCAGCGTGTTCATCAACCGCATCCACAAGCACGATGGAGTCGTTGATGATGATCCCTGCCATGCCCAGAAGGCCAACCACCGAGAACATCGACAGCGGCATATCCCAGACGTAATGCCCCCAGATGGCACCGACCAGCCCGAAGGGAATGACCGACATCACCACGACCGGGCGCGACCAACTGGCAAAGATCCAGCTCAGCACCAGATAGATCCCGGTCAGACACAGCAGCAGTCCCAACATGGCATCGGACAGAAAGTCGCTTTCCTGCTCGGCAAGGCCGGTCTGGCTCCAGCCGATGCCGTGGTCTTCGGCGATGCGTGGCAGGATTTCGGTTGTCAGTTGGCGCCGGGCCTCTGCCGATGCGGCAGGGTCATCTTCGGAAATGTCGCCAGTGACAGTGACCACCCGCAGCCCGTTTTCCCGCCGCACCGTCGAAAAGCCGCTGCGCATCTCGACCCGCACGACATCGGCCAGCGGCAACCAGGCACCACCCGGCGCCCGCAACCGCGTCCGGTCAAGAAAATCGGCGGTCAGTTCGTCGTCTGGCAGTTCGACGCGGATCTCTGCGGATCTCGGGCCGTCGGGGAAGGTCGCGGCCTCTATCCCGTTCAGCCGTTCGCGCAGCAGGCGGCCAAGCGTATCGACGGTGAATCCCAGCGCCTCCCCCTGTGGGGTCAGGGTCAGGATCAATTCGTCCTTGTCATAGCTCAGGTTGTCTTCCAGTGCCGATACGGCGGGGAAGGGGGCAAGCGCGCGTTTCAGCGCCTCGGCTGCGGCCTTCAGCGTTGGGGCATCCGCACCTGTCAACTGCACCGACAGCGCATCCCCTCCTGGCCCGAACCGGGCACCGCGAAAGCTCAGTTCCTCCACCTTCGGTTGCGGGCGCACTTCCTGTTCGACCGCCGAGAGGAATTCGAACGAGGAATAGGGGCGCAGATCGGGGTCGATCAATTCGATCGAGATCGAGCCAAGCAGATCCGCGTCCTTCACCTCTGACCCAGGCAATCCGCGCCCGGCGTTTCCACCGATCTGGCCCATGACATGGCTGATCGGATTGGCTCCGTGCTGATCCGCGTAGCGTTCGGCCACCACACGGGTGGCGCGTTGCAGTTCCGCGACCATTGCCATGGTATCGGTCCGGGCCGCCCCCGGAAGCATGGAAAAGTTGCCGCTGATCGACCCTTGTTCGGGCGAGTTGAAGAACCGCCAGGAGATGTCACCGCGCAGGAACAGGGCCGCCTGGCTTGCCAGGGCAAGAATGACCAGCGCGAGCACGGGATAACGCGCCCGCACGACCAGCGCCATGAAGGGGCGGAACAGCCGCGCGCGTACCCGGTCGAAGCCGCGGTTGAACTGGCGCGAGGGCCAGTCGTACCAGCGATCCCTTGCCTGACTGGCCAGCGCATGGGCCATATGGTTGGGCAGGATCAGAAAGCATTCGACCAGCGACGCGATCAGCACTGCAACCACGGTAAAGGGGATGTCAGCAATCATGTTGCCAAAGGTGCCCTGGATCACGAACAGCCCGGAAAAGGCGATCACCGTAGTCAAGGTCGAGGCGAAAACCGGCGATGACATCCGCATGGCCGCATTCTCGGCCGCCTCATAGGGGCTTTCACCCAGATGGCGCGCGCGGTGATCTGCGTGTTCGCCCACAACGATGGCATCATCCACCACTACGCCAAGCGTGATGATCAACGCGAACAGCGACATCATGTTGATCGTCAGGCCAAAGCCGTACATCACCGCGATAGCTGCCGCCATTGCCACGGGAATTCCCGCAGCCACCCAGATGGCTGTCCGTGCGTTCAGGAACAGGAACAGCAGCAACAGCACGAGGCCAAGCCCCATCAGGCCGTTTTCCAGCAACAGGTTCAGCCGGTCGGTGATACCCTCGGCCCGTGTGCGGATCAGCTCTACCGTCACCCCTTGCGGTACGGTCAGTTGCATCGCATCCGCCACGGCCTGAACCTGGGCCTGCATCTTGATGGCGTCGCCGGTTTCCGTGCGGTCCACCCGGATTTGCATCGCAGGATCGTCGCCGATCAGAAAGGCGACGTTGCGATCAGCCCCCAGCACCTCGATCCCGGCGACATCGCCGATGGTCAGGCTGGTGCCGTCGCTGCCCCGGCGCAGGACAATGCCGGCGATCTGGTCGGCACTGCGGCGCTCGGTGCCTGTGCGGACGCGCGCCGCCCCCCCTGCCACATCCCCGGCCGGAGAGGACTGGACCTCGGCCCCTATGGCGTCGGCGATCTCGCGCATGGTCAGCCCGTGCCGCATCAGCGCAGCCGTCGGGACACGCACCATGGTGCGCGGGGCCGCTATGCCCTGAATGGTCGTCCGGGTAATTCCGGCGGCAAACAGCCGCGCCGTCAGTTCATCGGTCAACTGGGCCAGTTGCGCGGGGGGCAACGGCCCGGAGATGACCACATCCGTCACCCTGTCGCGCCAGTTGCCGCGGCGCACTGTGGGGGGATCTGCCTCGGCGGGCAGGGTGCGGATGCTGTCAACCGCCGCCTGCACATCGTCGCTGGCGCGGCCCATTTCCCAGCCGGGTTCAAAGGTGACGGTGATGTTCGCCGATCCTTCGCGTGACCGCGAGGCGGTGCTTTCCACCCCTTCGACCGCCAGAAGCGCAGGTTCCAGCGCCTGTACGATGGCGCGGTCCACCTCTTCGGGGCCAGCGCCGGACCAGGCCACGCTGATCGTGACGGTCCCGACGACATTGTCCGGAAAGAACTGGCTGCGGATCCGCGTTCCGGCCACGACACCGGCCAGCACCATCAGCACCAGCAACAGGTTGGCCAGGGTCCGGTGCCGGGTGAAATGCGACAGGATCCCCCGTGCGCGAGAGGCAACAGCCCGTGCCATGCTATCCTCCAATCCGGGATTCAAGCCGCTCGACCATCTGGACAGGCACCTTGTCCTGCGAAAGCTGCGCGATGATCCGGGCCTTGGCTTCTTTGGGCATCCGGGCGTTCTCTTCCACGATCGAGATCAGCGCCGCCCGGCGTTCTGGCGTCAGTTCGACGGTTTCAGCCGCTTGCGCCGTGGCCGGGCCAGAACCTTCGGGCGTGGCGGTCGCGCGTTGATCCCCTTGTCGGATCGGGCGCACGCGCACCCCGGCGCCAAGCAGGGCGGTCCGTTCGGCCACGACGTCGCGTCCTTCGAGAATGGGCGCGCGCACGATGACCGTGTCACCCTGGCGCCGCTCCAGTGCGACCACCACGCTTTCCAGCCGCTCATCGGGGCCAAGCGCCAGAACGGTGCCGTCATTGCCAAGCGCGGTCGATGGCAAGGCCACCACGTCATTCAACGGGCGTTCGGGGATGCGAAGTGTCACGAAATCGCCGGGCTGAAACCCTGGCGCAATATCCAGCGTGGCATAGATCACGCGGCCAGCCTGCCCAGTTCCCACAACGGCACCGCTGCGGGCAAGTTGCCCCTGTGCCGTCATCTGTACACCGGGCAAATCCAGCTCTGCCACTATGGTGGTCGGGCGCAATGTCCCATCCGGGCCGACCAGCCGTGCGAATTGTGCGGTGGAAATGCGGGCGGAAACCTCAAGCGCGTGGGGATCGACGATCTGACCCAGCTTTTCATTCTGTCCGACCAGCCCGCCCTGCACAACGGCCACATCCGACAGGCGCCCGGTAAACTTTGCCATCACTTCGGTTTCCGCCAAGGCCCGCTCGGCTTCGGCGATGGTGATGTCCAGGCGACCCAGCGCGACAGCGGCCTGATCAACCTGCGCTTCGGCAGAGGCCACGGCCTGACGGCGGGACAGGACGGCCTGCTCGGCCTGCTGTGCGGCCAGTTCTGCGGTTTCGACGGCAGCGTCCGATCCGACGCCGCGGTCGCGCAGCGTACGTTGCCGGTCGGCTGCCGCCCGGCGCAGTTCTGCCTGGCCTTGTGCCGAGGCCAGTTCATCCAGCGCCAGATCGCGCCCGCGTGCGGCATCCCTTGCATCGGCTTCGGCACGCCTGCGGTCGGACAGCGCAAGGTTCAACGCCGCTTGCGCATCAGAGGGATCCAGCCGCAGCAAGGTCTGCCCTTCGGAAACTTCGGCGCCATCCTCGAAGCCGTCTGCCAGCCAGATGATCCGGCCCGCGCGCGGCGCGCGCACCTCAAGTGTCCGGCGGGACCGGATTTCGCCATAGACCTCCATCTCGGGCACGACCGTGCCGGATGCCACGGAGATAACCGGTGCTGCATAGATGCGTTCGCGCGCAACACGTGGCACGGATTTCTCGGCCCAACGGGCCTGCAAGCCGCTGTAGATGCTGTGCGCAGCCAATGCGAGCACGGCCAGCGTCACCGCCAGAAGACACATCGCTACCATGGAGCGCATGACAAAGCGCATTGGGTGGCCCTTTCCTTGCGTGGTCCAAGGCTACCGCGCGCCGGACCATGCTCCAAGCCGAAAGCCGGAGCGTCGGGGGTTCAACGCAAGGGGCGCGATGTTCCGTCGCTATTTTCGGCGGCGGTGTTCGTCAAGCCGGGGAAAAATCTCGACAAAATTGCAGGGGCGGTGCCGGTAGTCCAGTTGCCAGCGCAGGATTTCATCCCAGGCATCACGGCAGGCGCCAGGGCTGCCGGGCAGGGCAAACAGATATGTACCGCCAGCGACACCGCCCGTTGCGCGGCTTTGCACCGCAGAGGTGCCGATCTTTTGCATCGAGACAATGGTAAAGACGGTGCCGAACGCCTCGATCTCTTTCTCGTAGACGTCGCGGTGGGCCTCGACGGTTACGTCGCGCCCTGTCAGGCCCGTTCCACCCGTGGACAGGATCACATCCACCTCTGGCGCCGCGATCCAGTCGCGCAACTGCGCTGCAATGGTCGCGCGATCATCCGGGCAGATCGCCCGCGCGGCCAGCCTGTGACCGGCGGCCTCCAGCCGTTCGACCAGCGTGTCGCCGGACCTGTCATCCTCCGGCGTGCGCGTGTCGGACACCGTCAGCACCGCAATGCGGACCGGGATGAAGTCGCGGTTTTCGTCGATGCGGCTCATTGGCCCCTCAGTCTGGCTTGCAACATCAGCAGATCGGCCCAGCTGTCACGTTTGGCATAGGGATTGCGCAGCAAATAGGCGGGGTGCAGCATCGGCAGGACCGGGCGACCGAGGGTTTCGGTCCACCTGCCGCGCAGCTTGGTGATTCCGCGCTGACCCAGCAAAGCCTGGCAAGAGTGGTTGCCGATCAGCACCAGCACCTCTGGCGCCGCCAGCTCGATATGGCGCCGCACAAACGGCAGCATCATGGCCAGTTCGGCGGGCTCGGGGTCGCGGTTGCCGGGGGGGCGCCACGGCAGGACGTTGGTGATATAGACCGCACGGGACATGTCCTGCGCGTGGCGGTCCAGGCCGATGGCGCCCAGCATCCGGTCCAGCAACTGACCCGCCCGCCCGACAAAGGGCTTGCCCTGCCGGTCCTCATCGGCGCCCGGCGCCTCGCCCACCAGCATCACGCGCGCGCCGGGTCGCCCATCGCAGAACACGAAATTCCGCGCGCCTTTTTTCAGGTCGCAATAGGCGTAAGACGCTTGCAGGTCTGCCAGTTGCTCCAGCGACATGGCCTGCGCGGCCATCTGCCGTGCCTCTGCCACGGGATCGGCCCGTGCCGGTTCGGGTGGGGGTGCCGGTGCCATCGGTCGCGCCGCGATTGCCGGCGCGGCCCGCGCTGCCTGGGCCACCGCGAATCGGTCCACAGGCTGGTCGCCGATCCATTCATCGGCGCCAAGCTCGGCCTGCCAGTCCAGCATTGCCGCGATCACACGGGGGTCGGTCCCAAGACTCATGCCCCGGATCATAGGCCAACCCGCGGCCGGGGGGAACGGGGCAGAGCGCCTGGCCGCCCCGCCCCGGCCGATTCAATGCGGCGATGCCGTGGCGCTCTGCGGCTTGCCCGTTGCGGCGCAGCCGCCTATAAGCGGCGCGACCGATCACGGAGGCTTGCCGATGTCGTTCCGCCAGCGCCATCTTCTTGGTATAGAGCCGCTGTCCCCGCAGGAGATCGTGACGATCCTCGATCTGGCGGACCGCTATGTCGATCTGAACCGTCGCACGGTAAAGCAATCCGATGCGTTGGCGGGCCTGACGCAGATCAACATGTTCTTCGAAAACTCGACCCGCACACAGGCCAGTTTCGAACTGGCCGGCAAGCGGCTGGGCGCCGATGTGATGAACATGGCCGTTGCCCAGTCCAGTGTGAAAAAGGGTGAAACGCTGATCGACACGGCGCTGACGCTGAACGCCATGCACCCCGATCTGCTGGTCGTGCGGCATCAGAATTCGGGCGCCGTGAACCTGTTGGCCTCCAAGGTCAACTGCGCCGTGCTGAATGCCGGTGACGGACGGCACGAACACCCGACCCAGGCGCTGCTGGATGCGCTGACGATCCGCAGGGCCAAGGGACGGATTCAGCGCCTGACCATCGCCATCTGCGGCGATGTCGCCCATTCGCGCGTGGCCCGGTCGAACCTGATCCTGCTGGGCAAGATGGAAAACCGGCTGCGCCTGGTCGGGCCGCCCACGCTGATGCCCGCAGGCTTTGCCGAACTGGGCGCCGAGGTTTATGACGACATGCGCGAGGGCTTGGAAGGTGCCGACGTCGTGATGATGTTGCGCTTGCAGAAGGAACGCATGGACGGTGGTTTCATCCCGTCAGAGCGTGAATATTATCACCGCTATGGGCTGGATGCCGAAAAGCTGGCAGTGGCCAAACCCGATGCCATCGTCATGCATCCCGGCCCGATGAACCGCGGCGTGGAGATCGACGGCGAGATTGCCGATGACATCAACCGTTCGGTCATTCAGGAGCAGGTGGAAATGGGCGTTGCCGTGCGCATGGCCTGCATGGATCTGCTGGCCCGCAACCTGCGTGCTGAACGCGGCCGCGCGGCGGTGGAAGGCACCTATGTCTGAACCGCCCCGCAAACGCCGCTCGGATGCTGCCATGTCGGGCATGGTTGCCACGGCGGTTCTGGTGGTGATTGCGGTTCTGACCTTCGTCTTTGTGTGGGTCGGCGGATGACCGGCCCCGCCCTGCATGGCGGGCTGGAGCCCGAGCCGGGCGAACGGCTGCTGGCCGAGTTCCGCCCTGACCGTGCCGCGTATTGGCGCGGGCATCTGATCATGGCGGCGCTGGGCGGGGTGGTGGCCGGTGTGGCCTTGTTGGCGCTGGGCAATGCGGCGCCATGGGTCGGGCCGGTGGCGGCTGTTCTGGCCCTGGCGGTGCGGGGCAGCTATCTGGCGTCCGAGGTGCTGGCGCTTCGTTGGCAACTGACCGACCGGCGGTTGATCCTGCCGGGCGCGCGCGCCTTTCGCCTGCAAGACATCGTGACCGTGCGCGCCTTTCTGGGGGATGTGCAACTGATCACCCGCCAGGGCGACAAGCACCTGATCAAGTATCAGCCCCAGCCCGCCCGCGTGATCGCTGCCATCGAACAGGCCAGGGGTGCGGCATGACAGACCGGCCCAACAGTTGGCACGGGATTCTTGACGCGGACGAGCATATCCTTTGGCAGGGCCAGCCCGATGCCGGCTTTCGGCTGGAGTGGGTCGATCTGGTGGCCGGGGTGTTCGGCCTGATCTTTGCGGGGTTCGCCGCCGTCTGGATGCTGCTTGCGTCCACGGCGGGAGGGTTTTTCTGGATGTTCGGCCTGATCCATTTTTCGGTCGGTATCGGTATCATGGTGGCCCGGCCGATCGGATCGTGGTGGATGCGGCGGCACAGCTTCTATTCGCTGTCGAACAAACGGGCCTTCATCGCATCGGATTTTCCGTTTCGGGGCCGCACCCTGAAATCCTGGGAGATCGGCCCCGGTTCGCCGGTCGAACTGGTCGATACCGATCCGCAGACGGTGCTGTTCGCCGCCCAGACGCACCACACCGCCAAGGGCAGGACCACCACCCGCAAGATCGGGTTCGAGGGCATTCACGACGGGCGCAAGGTCATCGGCCTGATGCGCGCCATCCAGAGGGGGGCGGAATGACGCTTCATTTCACCAATACGCGGCTGATCTGCCCGGAATCCGGCACCGATGAACCCGGCACGCTGACTGTGGCCGAGGGGCGCATCCTTGGGCGCGATGCCGCAGCGCCGGTGGGGGCGACGGTCATAGACTGCGGGGGCAAGTGCCTTGCGCCCGGCATTGTGGACTGGGGTGTCAAGATTGGCGAGCCGGGCGAGCGGCACCGCGAATCCTTTCGCTCTGCCGGTCTTGCGGCGGCGGCGGGTGGGGTGACGACCATCATCGCCCGCCCCGATACCGCGCCACCCATCGACACGCCCGAGGTGCTGGAATTCGTCATCCGCCGTGCACGCGAGTCCGCGCCGGTGAACATTCGCCACATGGCCGCCCTGACCAAGGGCCGGCACGGGCGCGAGATGACCGAGATCGGCTTTCTGATGGATGCGGGCGCCATCGCCTTTACCGATGCCGATCACGTGACGACCGATGCCAAGGTGCTGTCGCGGGCCTTCACCTATGCCCGCAGCCTGGGCGCGCTGGTCGTAAGCCATCCGCAGGAACCCGTGCTGTCCAAAGGCGCGGCGGCAACCAGCGGCAAGTTTGCGTCCTTGCGGGGGTTGCCCGCCGTATCGCCGCTGGCCGAACGCATGGGGCTGGACCGCGATCTGGCGCTGGTCGAGATGACAGGCGTGCGCTATCACGCGGACCAGATCACATCCGCCCGCGCCCTGCCGCCGCTGGAACGGGCCAAGGCGAACGGGTTCGACGTGACCGCCGGGGTTTCCGTGCATCACGTCACCCTGAATGAATTCGACGTGGGAGATTACCGGACCTTCTTCAAGCTGACCCCGCCCCTTCGGTCAGAGGATGATCGGCTGGCCGTGGTCGAGGCGCTGGCCAGCGGGCTGATTGATGTGCTGTGTTCCATGCACACCCCTGCCGACGAGGAATCCAAGCGCCTGCCATTCGAGGAGGCGGCGGCCGGGGCGGTTGCACTGGAGACCTTCCTGCCGGCCGCGTTGCGGTTGTACCATGCGGGCGCGATGGATTTGCCCGGCCTGTTCCGCGCCATGGCGCTGAACCCGGCGCGGCGGCTGGGCCTGCCCTGCGGACGACTGGCCAGCGGCGCCCCCGCAGATCTGGTGCTGTTCGACCCGGATGCGCCCTTTGTGCTCGACCGTTTCAAGCTGCGGTCAAAATCCAAGAACACCCCCTTTGACGGCGCCCGGATGCAGGGCAAGGTATTGGGCACCTGGGTTGCCGGGCAGCAGGTTTTCGGAGGCGCGGATGCCTGAGGTCGTCACATCGCTGCCCTTGCTTGGCCTGACGGTGGTGCTGGGGTATCTGCTGGGCTCCATTCCGTTCGGGATCGTGATTGCGCGGGCTTTTGGTCTGGGCGATCTGCGCCGTATCGGGTCCGGCAACATCGGGGCCACCAACGTGCTGCGCACGGGGAACAAACTTGCGGCGTTCCTGACGCTGATCCTGGACGCGGGCAAGGGCGGCCTCGCAGTGCTGCTGGCCCGCTGGGCACTGGCCGAGGATGCGGCGCAACTGGCCGGGGTGGCGGCGTTTCTGGGCCATCTGTTCCCGGTCTGGCTGGGCTTCAAAGGGGGCAAGGGGGTGGCGACGTTCCTGGGCACGCTTCTGGCGCTGTCTTTCCCGGTCGGGATTGCCGCCTGCGGGCTGTGGTTGCTGACGGCGGCGGCTACGCGCATCTCGTCGCTTTCCGCGCTTGTCGCGGCGGTGCTGTCGCCGCTGGCTGCCTGGGGGATGGATCGCCCGGACCTGTTGGTGCTGACCGCTGCCCTGGCGCTGATCATCCTTGAACGGCACAGAGCGAACATCGGGCGCATTCTGGCGGGTCAGGAACCCCGGATCGGCAAGAAATGATACTGAACCGCGCCTGACCTGCCGGGCCCTGTTCCGGGCGGGCAGCGGTTTGCAAGGCCAGGCTGCCCTGGCAAAATGAAAGAGCCGCCAGTGCGCTGGCGGCTCTTTTGATTCTTGATCTGTGCGGGGGCATGACGCGCCCCCGCCGCAACGGGCTCAGAAGCCGAGACCGGCGTATTTGTTCTTGAACTTCGACACGCGACCGCCGGTATCCATCAGCTTGGACGAACCGCCGTTCCACGCCGGATGCGCCAGCGGGTCGATGTCGAGCGACAAGGTATCGCCCTCTTTGCCCCAGGTGCTGCGGACCTGATAGGTGGTGCCATCGGTCATCTTGACCGTGATCATGTGATAGTCGGGGTGGATTCCGTCTTTCATGGCTCCGGTCCTTATTCGGATTTGGGTTTCGTGTTGACGACTTCGGCGATCCGGGCGGATTTGCCACGGCGCGACCGCAGGTAGTACAGTTTGGCGCGACGCACGCGGCCACGACGCACAACCTCGATCGAGTCGATGTTGGTCGAGTACAGCGGGAACACACGCTCGACGCCTTCGCCGAACGAGATCTTGCGCACGGTGAACGACGCGGCGACGGTGCTGCCGCCCTTGCGGCTGATGCAGACGCCTTCGTAGTTCTGGATCCGCGACCGGGTGCCTTCGGTCACTTTGAAGCCGACGCGAACGGTATCGCCAGCCTTGAAATCCGGGATCTTCTTGTTCAGGGCGGCGATCTGTTCCGCCTCGATCTGCGCGATGAGGTTCATGCGCGAATGTCCTTGTCCTGCTCGCGGTATTTCCGCGAAGTGATTGCCGCGCCAAGAGCTCCTGGTCTTCGATCGGGTCAGTCCTGCTGCCCGCCGGAGAACGGCCGCGTTGTTGCTTGCCTTGCTGTGACCAAATTCCGGCGAAGCCCCCGGAACACGCGGTCAACAGTCAAAGGTCCGGTGCCGAATCCGGCCACGAACTCGCGCGGTATAGGGGGTCGGGGCAGGCCGGTCAAGCACAGGCGGTTGACGCAGGCGGGTCACGCGGGTATCGGGCGGGGCTTCACAGCAATTCGGGGAAGATATGGCACGCGGGCGCAAGGGCAAGGCGGTTTCGGGTTGGCTGGTCGTGGACAAGCCGGCCGGCGTGACCTCGACTTCGGTGGTGGGCAAGGTGCGCTGGGCGCTGGATGCGCAGAAGGCGGGTCACGCGGGCACGCTGGATCCGGCTGCAACAGGCGTTCTGGCCATTGCCCTGGGCGAGGCGACCAAGACGGTGCCCTTCATCACCGATGCGGTGAAATGCTATCGGTTCCGCATCAGATTCGGCGCAGCGACCACCACCGACGATGCTGAGGGCGATGTCATCGACAGCCGTGACGGCCGCCCTTCGGATGCACAGATCGAGACCGCACTGGAGGCGTTCCGCGGCGACATCATGCAGGTTCCGCCGCAGTTTTCGGCTGTGAAAGTGGACGGTGAACGCGCCTATGACATCGCGCGGGAGGGCGAGGCGATGGAGTTGGCCGCGCGCCCTCTGTGGGTCGAGCGGCTGGAACTGCTGGGCCGCCCCGACGCCGACCATGCCGATCTGGAAATGGTCTGCGGCAAGGGCGGGTATGTCCGGTCCATCGCCCGCGATCTGGGTCGTGCCCTGGGGTGCCTGGGCCATGTGGCGTGGCTGCGGCGCGAATGGTCCGGCCCGTTCCATGCCGATGCCGGGATTTCGCTGGACGAGATCGAACGGATGGCGCGCACACCGGATCTGGAGGCTCGCCTGTTGCCGGTCGAGGCGGGATTGCAGGATCTGCCGCAGGTCCAGGCCACCGATCAGGGCGCGGTACGGTTGCGCAATGGCAACCCCGGACAGGTGATCGGCAACCTGCCCTATGGCACCGAATGCTGGGCGAGCCATCAGGGGCGCGCGGTTGCCGTCGGGCGCTATATGGGCGGCGAGTTGCACCCGAGCCGGGTCTTTGCCATCTGAGCGGGCCTGGGGGGCTGTCTGCCCCCTCTTGGCCTGACGGCCAGTCTGCCCCCCGAGGATGTGTCGATCAGGGCGCGCGGCCGGTTCAGCGCAGGATGATTTCGAGCGGATCGTAAAGGATCCCCTGGCCCCAGGCGGCCTGACCAAGGCTATCCGGCTTGTGGCGCAACGTCGCAAGCTCGGGTCGGGTGACGAAACGGCGGTGGGCGACCACCCCGGCAGGGTCGCGCCAGCCAGCGGGCAGATGATCGCTTGCGACACGACAGCGAAAATAGATATCGACCTGGTGAAAGCCGGTGGCGGGATCATGGAATTCGTTCACCAGGCAGGGCGGCCCGACCATGATGTCAAGGCCGCATTCCTCATGCACCTCGCGTCGCAGGTTCTCTGGCAGCGAGGTGCCGGAATGGACGCCGCCACCCGGAGCGCACCAGAGATCCGACATCCCGTCGGGGTAGGCGTTGACCATTAGCAGACGGTCGTCGTGCAGGATCAGCGCACGGGCCGCAAGTCGGGGAGATCGGTGTTTCATGTGCAATTCCTGTGGCACGACGTGGGGGAATGTCCAGCGGGCTCTTGCCGCGCGGTGGCAGGAGGTCCACCCTGTGGGGATGCGAATGTTGCTGGCCCTTGTCCTGCTGGTCACACCGGCTTTTGCCCGCGCCGATTGCGTGGTGTTGCTGCATGGCCTGGCGCGCACCGAGGCCTCGTTCCTGTTGATGCAGGCAGCCCTGGAGGCCAAGGGCTATCGGGTGATCAACCAGGGGTATCCTTCGACGGAAAGCAAGGTGCATGATCTGTCCGAAAAGTATGTCAGCGCGTCGGTTGCGGAATGCGGACCTGACCTGACCGTGCATTTCGTGACCCATTCCATGGGCGGCATACTGGCGCGCGACTGGCTGGCGCATCATCGTCCTGCGCATATGGGGCGGGTTGTCATGCTGGCACCGCCCAACAAGGGGTCGGAACTGGTGGACAAGCTGGGGAGCCTTGGCGCCTTTGAATGGGTGAACGGCCCGGCGGGGCTGGAGCTCGGGACGGATGGCAGATCGGTGCCGCGCGGATTGCCGGAGGCGGATTTCCCCTTGGGCGTCATTGCGGGGAATCGGTCGATGAATCCGATTTCCTCGGCGATGATCCGTGGCGCAGACGATGGGAAGGTGTCGGTCGAAAGCACGCGGGTGGCCGGAATGACGGACCATATCGTTCTGCCGGTGACGCATACCTTCCTGATGAACTCGCCACTGGTGATCGCGCAGGTGCTGGAATTTCTGGCGCATGGACGGTTCGATCCCTCGCTTGACCTGCCCGATGCCGCGTTGCGCCTGACGCCCTGAGCGGGATTCTTGCGCTGCGATGCAGCTTGGCATTCCCGTTAAAGGCGAAAGGGTGCTAAGCAGGGGCCGGGCTGGCAGGGAGAGGCGGCATGATTGCGGGCAAGCGCATCCTTCTGATCATCGGAGGCGGCATCGCCGCGTTCAAGGCGCTGGATTTGATTCGGCGCCTGCGGGACCGAGGGGCATCGGTCGTGCCTGTGCTGACGCGCGCAGGCGCGCAGTTCGTGACACCTTTGACGGTGTCCGCGCTGGCCGGGCACAAGGTGCATCAGGATCTGTTCGATCTGACCGAAGAGGCAGAGATGGGCCATATCCAGTTGTCGCGCGCCGCCGATCTGGTGGTCGTGGTGCCGGCGACGGCGGATCTGATGGCCAAGATGGCGGGTGGCCATGCCGATGACCTGGCATCTACCCTGTTGTTGGCGACCGACAAGCCGGTGATGATCGCGCCTGCAATGAATGTGCGGATGTGGGAACACCCTGCGACCCGCCGCAACCTGGCCACGTTGGTGGCAGATGGGGTGCGGGTTCTGGGACCGGATGCCGGACCCATGGCCTGTGGCGAATTCGGGCCGGGCCGCATGGTGGAGCCATCCGACATCCTTGCCGGGATCGAGGCAGCACTGGCTGCCGGTCCCCTGGCCGGGCGGCGCGTTCTGGTCACATCGGGCCCGACGCACGAACCGATTGATCCGGTGCGCTATATTGCAAACCGCTCTTCGGGGGCGCAGGGCACAGCCCTGGCGGCGGCGCTTCGTGATCTGGGGGCGCAGGTGATCTTTGTTACCGGGCCGGCCAGTGTGCCGCCGCCGTCTGGGGTGCAGGTGATCAAGGTGGAAACGGCACGCCAGATGCTGGAGGCCGTAGAGGCCGCGTTGCCCGCCGATGCGGCGGTGATGGCGGCGGCGGTCGCCGACTGGCGCGTGGCGAATGCCGCCGGGTCCAAGATGAAGAAGGATGGCACGGGCCGCGCGCCGGGGCTGGAATTCGCCGAGAACCCGGACATTCTGGCAACCGTTTCCAGGCATCCGTCGGCCCGTCCTGGCCTTGTAGTCGGATTTGCGGCCGAGACGGACGAGGTGATTGCCCATGCCACCGCCAAGAGGCTGCGCAAGGGATGCGACTGGATCGTCGCCAATGACGTCCGCCCCGATACCGGAATCATGGGTGGCTCGTCCAACGCGGTCACAATCATTTCGGCCGATGGACAGGAAAGCTGGCCCATGATGGGCAAGGACGAGGTGGCCCGCCGCCTGGCAGACCGGATTGCCGGGGCATTGGACGGCGCATGACCTGCCCGCAGCGTGGCGGTGGCCTACGCAAGTAGGCTACGCCGCAATCTCCTTTGGCCCTTCGGCTGAAGCAGAGCCGCGTGCCTGGTGGTTGTGGTAAATGCGCTGATCTGGCGTGCCGACCGTGGGCTGAAATGCCAAGGATCTATCAGACAGGAGGGAATCGCTACTCTGCCGCCGATCCGAAAGCGCGGAGGTTCTATGGTCTGTGATGATGGTGCCCCAAGACGGACTCGAACCGCCGACCTCTTCATTACGAATGAAATGCTCTACCAGCTGAGCTATTGGGGCTGACCGATGGAGCGTTTAAACGCGCCGGCTGGTCTTGTCCAGTGCCCCGTCGCAGGAATTGCACGTTGCAAGAGAATCGGTCGTTGCGAGTGGCGGCCGCGCGGATGTTCCGCAGGCGCCCCTATGGGGCAGTGCCTTGGCAGACTGTCACGCACGACCCGATAGGGCCTGACTCTGATGTGCGGGCTCCGGGGAGAGCGAGCGTTGCGGCCCAGCGGGTCGCACGCAAAGACGGGTCATGCGAAGGCAGCCTCGAGGGCCACCTCGACCATCGCCCCAAAACCGCTCTCCCGCTCTGCCGAGGACAGTTCCTGACCCGTGAGGATGTGATCCGAGATTGTCAGCACCGCCAGTGCCTTGCGCCCATGCCGTGCGGCAAGTGTGTACAGTTCTGCTGTTTCCATCTCGATTGCGAGCGTGCCGTGGCGGCGCAGCTGGTTCGACAGATCCTGACGTTCGTCATAGAACGTGTCCGAGGAGTAGACGCCGCCGACATGTACCGGCAGGCCCCGCCGCTCTGCGGCGGCATTGGCGGAAGACAACAGGCCGAAATCTGCGATCGGGGCAAACTGCATCTCGCAGAACAAGCTTCGCGAGGGGCTGCCCAGCGTGCTGCATCCCTGCGCCAGAACCAGATCGCGCAGCCCTACCGTTTCTTGCAGGGCGCCGGCGCTGCCAATGCGGATCAGGCGCTGGGCGCCGAAGTCACGGATCAGTTCGTTCGCATAAATCGACATCGACGGCATTCCCATGCCATGGGCCTGGAATGTCACCCTGTGGCCGCGCCAAGTGCCGGTATAGCCCAGCATCCCGCGCACCTCGTTCACCAGTTCGGCATCCTGAAGATAGGTTTGCGCCGCCCAGCGGGCCCGATAGGGATCGCCGGGCATAAGTACTGTTTCTGCAATCTGGCCCGGCCGGGCCCCGATGTGGATCGTCATAGCGTCTTTCCTTGACCAAACAGTCAAAATAATCGAAGCGATTGCCGAGTTAAACCCCACCCCTTGCGGCTGACACCAGAGCACGCCAAGCTTGACCTCAGGTTTCGGGTCACGGGGGCAGCGATTTGGATAGTTGGGACGAAGTGCGTACCGCGTGGCAAGTGGCGCGACTGGGAACGGTCTCGGGGGCTGCAGAGGTTCTTGGGGTCCACCATGCGACAGTGATCCGGCATATTGACGCTTTGGAAAAACGGTTGGGCGCCAAGCTGTTCCAGCGCCATTCCCGCGGATATACCCCGACCGAGGCGGGGCGCGACCTGCTCAAGGTTGCCGAGTCGGCGGCGGACCAGTTCGGGCAACTGGCCGGCCGGATCCGGGGTCAGGGGGCCGAAGTGGCGGGCGATCTGGTCGTGACATCGATCGTTGGCATGTCAAATCTTCTTGTGCCGGTCCTGGCCAGTTTTCAGGCGCGTCACGCCCAGGTGAATGTGCGGTTTCTGACCGACGCCCGCGTCTTTCGTCTGGAATATGGCGAGGCGCATGTGGCGATTCGCGCCGGTTCGGTCCCCGAGGATCCCGACAATGTGGTGCAATCCTTCGGCGGGATCGAAGCCGCTTTGTTCGCGTCGCGCAAGTATGCCGAAACGCATGGGCTCCCTCAGGGGCCCGAGGGCTTTGCGCGCCACCGTTTTGTCGGCATCGAAGGTGACGGCACGCGCGCGCCGTTCTACCGCTGGATGTCCCAGCACGTCGATCCCGACAGAGTGACATTTCGCGGGACGGAATCAGCGGCCTTGCTGGCGGCTGTGCGGGCGGGAATGGGCATTGGGTTTGTGTCCCTCCACGAAGCGGCGGGCTGCACCGATCTGGTGCAGGTGATGCCGTCGCGGTCCGAGTGGAACGCGCCATTGTGGCTGGTGACGCATGTCGATCTGCATCGCACGCCCAAGGTGCAGGCATTTCTGGCGCATCTGAAGGCGGAGGCCCGTAGCTGGACTGGGGCTGGCCCTTCGGTTCTGGCCGCCTCGGCATGAAAGGACTGGCGCCGCATGTCCAGGGGCATCTGGCGATGCTGGCCTTCTCGGCATTGGTCGCCGGATCGTTCAGCCTTGGGTCTCGGGTGGCCAATCAGATTGACCCTGCGGCGCTGACTCAGGCGCGGTTCCTGCTTGCGGCGCTGGGCATGGGGGCGCTGGCCCTGCTTGGCCCCGGTTTCCGTCGGTCGTATGTCCGGGCGCCTTGGCGCTGGGCCCTGCTGGGCGGGATCTACGCGATTTATTTCGTTCTGATGCTGGAGGGATTGAAAACCGCCAGCTCTGTGGCAACCGCAGCGGTCTTTACCCTGTCGCCCCTGCTTTCTGCGGGCTTTGGCTGGCTGTTGTTGCGGCAGATCACGACGCCGCGTATGGCGCTGGCGATTGCGGTCGGGGCATCCGGTGCGCTGTGGGTGATCTTTCGTGCAGACTTTGCCACCTTGCTGCGGTTCGATATCGGGCGCGGCGAGGCGGTGTATTTTGTCGGGTGTATCTTTCATGCAGCCCTGCCCGCTGCGATGAAACTGACCAACCGGGGCGAGCCGCAACTGGTCGCCACCACCCTGTTGCTGGTTGGCGGGTTCGTTGCATTGCTGCCCTGGGGTGTCGGCCCGGTTCTTGCCACCGATTGGTTGGCCTTGCCACCGCTGGTCTGGGTGACATTGGCCTATCTTGCGCTGATCGCGTCCGGGGCAACGGCGTTCCTGCTGGCCTGGGCCAGCCAGCGGCTACCGGGCGCCAAGGTGATGGCCTACACCTACCTTGTCCCCACATGGGTGATCGGCTGGGAGCTTGCGCTGGGCGGCGATCCGCCGCCTGCGCTGGTGTTGGTTGGCGTCGGTCTGACCGTGCTGGCGCTGGTCTTGCTGCTCAAGGAAGAAGCGTCTGGTCCAGCGCTGCGCGGAACAGACCGGCAGGTGAAAGGGTAAATATCTCGACGCCGTCTTCGGTTACGCCGACCGAATGCTCGTATTGGGCGGACAGGGATTTGTCGCGCGTGACAGCGGTCCAGCCATCGGCGAGTTCCTTGGTTTCCGGACGCCCCAGGTTCACCATGGGCTCGATCGTGAAGAACATGCCGGGAAGCAGTTCGGGGCCGGTGCCGGGACGGCCATAGTGCAGAACATTCGGCGGGGCGTGGAAAACGCGGCCCAGCCCGTGACCACAGAAATCGCGCACCACGCTCATGCGATGGGATTCGACATGGCTTTGGATGGCGTGCCCGATATCCCCGAACGTGTTTCCGGGTTTTACAGCAGCAATGCCGGCCATCAGGCCGTCGTGGGTTACTTCGATCAGGCGGCGGGCCTTCAGCGGCACCTTGCCAGCGACATACATGCGGCTGCTGTCTCCGAACCAGCCATCGACGATCACCGTGACGTCGATATTCAGGATGTCGCCATTGCCCAGAACCTTCGGGCCTGGAACGCCGTGGCACACCACATGGTTGATCGAGATGCACGAGGCATGACGATAGGGATCGCGTCCGGCCGGGGTGTAGCCGATGGTTGCGCTGGTTGCACCTTTGGCTGTGACGCGATCCGCGATGAATGCGTCAAGCGATTCGGTTGTCACGCCCGGCTGCACCAGCGGGCCGACCTCATCCAGAATTTCGGCGGCAATCCGTCCCGCCGCTCTCATGCCGGCAAAGTCGGATGCATCGTAGATTCGGATCCCGTCGCGCGTGACCCGACCGCGCTTGTCGTCCATATGCAGGTTCCATTCATGTTGGCTGGCCCTAGATAATCTCTCTTGTCCGGGTTGGCCAGTCCCGAGCGCCCATCCCCTCAAATGCCTGTTGCTGCCCGCACGTCAGGCGTGCGCGCTGTCAATTGTGGTCAATTCGGGATAGAATTATGGCGAAATAGGGGCTAAGAATATGGCGGGATTGTGTTCTTGATCCCGATGATCCGCGACAGGAGCCCCCCATGAACGTCCCGGCACAAATTCTGCGTCCCATCCAGCCACAGCCGGTTGTCGCGCCGCAGTTCCTGAATTTTCGCAGTCTCGCGGGTCTTGTGGGGGATGGCGGGCGCCGCATCCGGGCCGGGCGCTTGTTCCGATCAGGGGATTTTCACCAGTTGGACGCGGCTGGCGCGGAAACCTTGCGTCTTCTTGGGCTGAACGCGGTTTGCGATTTGCGCAGTGCGGGCGAACATCAACGGCACCCGTCCCTGCTTCCCGCTGCTGGCATCCCGCTGGCGATGGAGCCACCGGAGGCGGATCCCTCTGCGGCGACGCGGGTCGTGGGGGATCCTTCGGCAACGCCGCAGGACGTTCGCATTGCGATGTTCGATGTGTATTCCGGTATGCCGCATCGCTTTGCCACCGCATTGCGCGGGGTGTTCGAGGCAGCCCTCGCCAGCCGCGGCGGTCTGCTTGTGCAATGTGCGATCGGCAAGGATCGAACCGGGGTGGCTGTTGCACTGCTGTTGGCCGCGCTGGGTGTCCCGCGCGAGACGATCATGGCGGATTATGTCGTCAGCAATGCGGCGCGGGATGCCATCTTCGATGCCATGGCAGCGCGCAATCCTGGGCGTGGTGCGCCACCGGCTGCGCTGTTGGACCCGCTGCTTGCGGCCGATCCCGACTATCTGCGCGCGTTCTGGTCGCAGCTGGATGTCGATTTCGGGGGGGAGGTTGGCTATCTGACCTCGGAACTCGGCCTGGGGCAGGACGCGGTGGACGAATTGCGCGCCAACTGGCTGGCGTGACCAGATCGGCCGCGCGCTTCACCCCTTGTGAGTACCGCTTGTCTGCCAGAGTACGTTTTGCCGCGCGTTGTGGGCGACGATCCAGTCCATGGTTTGTTCGAACGGCATCGGCCGGGCAATTCCAAACCCTTGGACATGGCCGCAGCCTAGCTGCGCCAACAGGGCATATTCGCCGCTCGTCTCCACACCTTCGGCCAGCGTATCAAGGCCCAGCCGTTCGGCCATCGAGAGAACCGCCGCAACGATGCGCTGTTGTTCGCGGTCTTCGTCGATGCGCGCGATGAAAGAACGGTCGATCTTCAGCCGATGCACGGTAAAGCGGCGGATGTTCGCAATAGACGTGTGGCCGGTGCCGAAATCGTCCAGGTCGATTCGGCACCCGAGCCGCGCCAGCGCAGTTATGTTGCGCACGGCGACATCGGCATCACCTGTCGTCATGACGGTTTCCAGCACTTCGATTGACAAGCGATCAGGCGACAGATCAAAGCGGTCGAGTTCCCATTTCAGCTTGTCGGCCAGCCGGGGATTGCGCAATTCGTCTGCCGAGAAGTTCACGCCGACCGACGGCACCCTGAGCCCGGCCTTGTCCCAGCGTGCGATCGCCACAAGGGTGTTGAACAGCATCACCTCTGACAGTCGCTCTGAGAGGCCCGCTTCGGCGATTCCGGGCAGGAAGTCCTGAGGAGCCATGAGCCCGCGATCCGGGTGATGCCAACGGGCCAGTGCTTCGAACCCGGTAATCTCGCCGCTGTCTGCCGAAATCTGGGGTTGGAACCAGGCACGGATCTGGCCTTCGTCCAGCGCCACTTCCAGTTCGGCCCGGTGTGCATCCCGGTCGGCGTGTTTTCTGGCCATTCCGGGGGCGTAGGCGCGCAGCGCCCCCGGCCCGTTGCGGCGCGCCTCATCCGCGGCGACCTGCGCAGCATCCAGAAGCGCCGCCGCCGTGGGGCGCCCGATGCGCGACCCCAGGCAGAACCCCGCAGAACAGCTGAGAAGGAACCGTCTTTCGCCGATGGCGATGGGCTCTGCGGCGCTCGCCTGTAGCCGCGAGGCGATCTGCACCACCGTTTCCAGATCCATGCGCCGCGAGGGCGCCAGCGCCACAGCATAGCCGCCGCCATCGAGCGGCAATATCGAATCCCCGGCCCGGAGCGCGCCCGAGAGCCGGTCTGCGATGCGGCGGATCACGTCTGTCTGCGTCGCGCGGCCGTGACGATCCAGAAGGGTCGCAGTATCGTCGAATTGCAGGACGATGCAGCCGGTACCCTGCCCGCCGACATCCGAGGCCATCAGAAACCGATCAAGGTCCGCAAGGAACTGCGCACGGGAACATGTGGCCGCGACCGTGCCCTCGGCTGGTCGCATCAGGACGGAACTTGCCGCCACGGCGAGCAGCGACAGAAGCAGCACGCCGACGATCAGACCTTGTTCGCCTGCAACCAGATAGGCGGCCAGCGACAGCAGCGGCCCTGCCAGAATCAATCCGGGCGCAAAGCGCATCATCGTGGGCAGGCGGCGGATATGGGCACGCAGATGGTGAGGCATGGCGGCTTTCCGGTCGATGCCGGACCATCCGGCCTGATCAGACTAGCGCCACAACCTAACCACTTTCTTAAGGCGCATCCCTCAGGATCGGGGGCACGACGGCCTCATCCGGCTGCACCGCCCGTTCCCTGTTCAGGTCCAGCCCGAGAAAGTCGAACAGCCCTGGATCGGGAAGATGCGACGGGCGCGTGTTCATCAGGGCACGGAACATGATGTTGCGCCGGCCCGGTGTGCGCCGTTCCCATTCATCAAGCAGCGCCTTGACCTGCATACGCTGCAACCCGTCCTGCGATCCGCACAGATCGCAAGGAATGACGGGGTAGTTCATCGCGCGGGCAAAGCGGTCGCAATCCGCTTCGGCGACAAAGGACAGCGGACGATAGACGAACAGGTCGCCTTCTTCATTGACCAGCTTGGGTGGCATGGTGGCCAGCCGACCGCCGTGAAACAGGTTCATGAAGAATGTTTCCAGAATATCGTCGCGGTGATGGCCCAGCACCACGGCAGAGCAACCCTCCTCGCGCGCGATTCGGTACAGGTTGCCCCGCCGCAGGCGTGAACACAGCGCGCAATAGGTACGGCCCTGCGGCACCTTGTCGACGACAATGGAATAGGTGTCCTGATACTCGATGCGATGCGGCACACCCATGCGGGTCAGGAATTCCGGCAGCACAGTTGCAGGAAACCCCGGTTGCCCCTGATCCAGATTGCAGGCCAGCAGATCGACAGGCAGCAGGCCGCGCCATTTCAACTCGTGCAGAACGGCCAGCATCGTATAGCTGTCCTTGCCGCCGGACAAACAGACCAGCCAGCGCGCACCGGGCTGGATCATGCCGTAGGTCTCGATCGCCAACCTTACCTCCTGCACCAGTCGTTTGCGCAGCTTGCGGAACTCGGTGGACTTGGGTGCCCCGTGG
Organism: Gemmobacter megaterium; assembly: GCF_900156815.1. Classification (GTDB taxonomy): domain Bacteria; phylum Pseudomonadota; class Alphaproteobacteria; order Rhodobacterales; family Rhodobacteraceae; genus Wagnerdoeblera; species Wagnerdoeblera megaterium. The sequence continues at coordinate 23,869 of NZ_FTOT01000007.1, read as the reverse complement.
AACAGGGGGTGGATGTCGTCGGCTTGGTCCAGCATCGTAGCCTCGTGGGGGAACGTGAGGGGTATGCCAGAAAGCGGCGGCAGTGCCTAGATGGCGTATCCGGCCAGTCGCCTAGTGTGCGCCGAAGCCATGCGAGACGATCACGTCCCAGGCTTCGGGCGTCATCAGGAATTCCATGAAGGATCTTGCCACGGGGTTTTGCGCGCCGTCTCGCAGCAGTACCGCGTCGCGCGGGCGGGTCGCGCCGTCGCCGCCCGCAGCGCCCATGGCATATGTCATCAGGGATTCGGGCGCGGCCCGGCCATCTTCGGCCAGACGGGCAGGCAGGTCGGCGTCGGGGGCGAGCAGAACGTCGGCTGCCGTGCCTTCGAGGGCCGGGCCCGCCGCCACCATCAGCACCAGATCGTGCCCGGTTTGCGCAGAAAACATCTGCGCCAAGGCCGATGCGACCGGGGCAAATCCCGGATCCACGGCCACGGTGGCGGCCGAGGCCTGGGCCTGTTGTGTCACAAGTCCGAGAGCCAGTCCCAGCACAGCCAGCAAGCGGATCATGCGCCACTCCTTCCCAAACTTCCCCGAATTGACCCAGCCGCGTCGCGCGGTCAAGCAGTGCCTTGCGGATACAGGAGAGTTGAGCCAAACCAAGCCGAGATGGAGGCGCGCCCATGCAGATCACCACCATCGGCTTTGATGCCGACGACACGCTTTGGCACAACGAGTCCTTCTATCGTCTGACACAGGACCATGTGATGGGACTGCTGGCCGACCATGCGCCGCGCGATCACCTTGAAGACCGGCTGCTGGACGCAGAACGCCGGAACATCGGCCATTATGGCTATGGTGTGAAAGGATTTACACTTTCGCTGATCGAAACCGCGATCGAAGTGACCAATGGCCAGGTGCCTGCGTCGGTGATCGCCGAGATCATGGCTGCGGGCCGCGATTTGCTGGCGCACCCCCTGGAGTTGCTTCCGCACGCGCGCGACGCGGTCGAGGCGCTTTCGTCCAGCCATTGCATCGTGCTGATCACCAAGGGTGATTTGCTGCACCAGGAGCGCAAGCTGGCGCAATCGGGGCTTGGTGATCTGTTTCACGGGGTGGAAATCGTTTCGGAGAAGACCCCCGAGACCTATGCGCGTGTGTTCGCGCGGCATGGTGATGGATCAGACCGGGCGCTGATGGTGGGCAATTCCATGAAATCGGATGTGGTGCCCGCGATTCGGGCCGGGGGCTGGGGGGTATATGTGCCCCATGGCCAGACCTGGGCGCTTGAACATGCCGAGGCGCCTTCCGACCATCCGCGGTTCCGCGAATTGCCGGACCTTGGCCGATTGCCCGCACTGGTTGCGGCATTGGGTTGATTACGGCGAAAATGTGTTCTTCTTGCGGCGATGCTGCGGCGGTGTGGCAGTGTTAGTGGTCCACCGCTGTCGGCCTACGAAATCCGCGATGCGCGAAATGTAGCTTTGGCGGAAAAGCCACTGATCTTTGAGGGTTTTCTGAAATATTCGCTTGTGCTACCTTTTGAAGGTCATCCGGCAAAAAGACCGGAGTCGAGGCAGAACAAGGACAAGAACCGTGATCGGGTCAGGGACTTTGCGTCCGGGCGAGCGCGCCCGCAGGCTTGCCGTATCGGCATTCTTCATGATGGTGATGTTGCTGGCGCCTGCGCTGGCCTTGGCCGCGCCGTTTGCTGGCATCGTGATGGATGCCAGGACCGGAAAGGTGTTATGGGAACAGAACGCCGACACGCGCCTGCATCCCGCCTCGCTGACCAAGATGCTGACGCTGTATATCGCCTTTGATGCGGTGCGGCGTGGCGAGATTTCGCTGGACGACATGGTCACGGTTTCTGCGAATGCAGCGGCAAAACCCCCGTCCCGACTTGGACTGCGTACCGGGCAGAAGATCAGCCTTCGACATCTGATCCGGGCGGCGGCGATCAAATCCGGCAATGACGCCGCGAGCGCTATCGGTGATCACATCTCGGGGTCCGAGGCGGCCTTTGCCGCCCGGATGAACCGTACCGCCAAGGCGCTGGGTATGACGCGATCGACGTTCCGCAATGCGAACGGGCTGACAGCAGAGGGCCATCTGTCGACGGCGCGGGACATGACCTTGCTTGGCCGGCGGTTGTTCTACGATTTCCCCGAGTACTATGGCTTGTTCTCGCGGCTGACCGAAGATGCGGGAATCGCCAAGGTTGCCAATACCAACCGCCGTTTCCTGGAGGGGTATCGCGGGGCCGACGGGATCAAGACCGGCTTCACCAATGCGGCAGGCTTCAACCTGACCGCATCGGCCGAACGCGGCAACAAACGCCTGATCGCCACTGTGTTCGGAGGCACATCCACCGCACAGCGCAACGCGCGGGTCGCGGAACTTCTGGATATCGGGTTTGGTAATGCTCCGGCAACGGTTCGCACCAGCCCGCCGCCTCCGGTGGCGCTTGATCAGGTGGCCGTTGCGGCGCCGGCCACGGCTGGCGGGGCGGGAAAGACAATTCGGCTGAAGACCGCGCGCGACAGTTCCCCGCGCCCATTGCGCCGCCCCGATCTGGTCGCACCCGAGGCGGTGGCACAGGTGACGAGCGGTGTGGCAGATGTTCTGGCCGGTCTGGCAGCGCCCTCACCGGATGCAGGTTCGGTGTTGGCCAGTGTCGCACCGCCGCAGCCCCGGCCCGAAACCTTGGTGGCGGCTGCCGAAGCCGCCGTCGAGTCGCTTGCCCCAGAATCTACCCCCGCGCCGTTGATCGCGGCCCCGCCTCCCCGGCCCGAAGCCTTGCTGGCCGAAGCCGTCGAGGTTGAAGCGCCGGAGGAGGTAGAACTCGCCGCGCTCGCTCCGACACCAGAGGTGACGCCATTCCAGGTTGTCGATGCGGCTGGCGGAACGCTGGCATTGCCGGGCGATCCGTTGACGGAGGATCTGGCGGACGCAGAGCTGCCGGACGAACTGCATGTGCCCTTGGCCGAAGACGTCGACACATTGCCCGGCACCATCCGCACCGCTGGTGCGTTGGTTGTCCCGGATTTGCTGGACCCGACCACGACGCGGCGCCCCCGTGCGCGCCCTGGCGAGATTGTGATGACCATGGCAGCAGTCGCCGAGACCCCGGAGATCCCGCAAAAGATCGAGCGTACGGTCGCGGCCGCAACCGGCGAAGTGGTCAGCCGTGTCTCTACGTCGGGCGGGCGCCATTGGGCCATCACGCTTGGCAAGTTCAACAACCGCGGCACGGCAGAACGCGCGTTGCTGCAAACCGCCCTGTCCGAAACCCGCACGCTTGACGGAGCCTTGCGCAAGGTTGTACAGCGCGGCGCCGCATGGGAAGCGACATTTGCCGGTTTGACCCAGGATCAGGCGGATCTTGCCTGTCGGCGTCTGCAAGCCCGCGCCATCGGCTGTTTCACCCTCGGGCCCTGAGGAGCTTCACTTGGAATACGTTTTCCCCCCCGCCCCGGTTCCATCCTTGCCGGTACAGGGCAGTGATGCGCGGTTTCCTGTGCGTCGCATATTCTGTGTTGGGCGCAACTACGCCGAGCACGCCAAGGAAATGGGGGCCGACACCCGCGAGCCGCCGTTCTTTTTTACCAAACCCGCCGATGCGCTGGTTGCGGATGGGGCGGTTCTGGATTGGCCGCTGGCCACGTCGGACCTACACCACGAGGCCGAGCTTGTCGTGGCGATTGGCAAATCCGGCCGCGATCTGACGCCCGACGCGGCGGCTGCGCTGGTCTGGGGGTATGCGCCGGGCATCGACCTCACCCGCCGCGACATGCAATCCGAGGCCAAGGCGATGCGCCGTCCGTGGGATATGTCCAAGGGTTTTGACGAATCGGCCCCCTGCGGCACGCTGGTTCCCGTGGCTGTCAGCGGTGCGATGGTCTCGGGACGTATCACCTGTACCGTGTCCGGAGAGATTCGGCAGGATGGTGATGTGGCCGATATGATATGGGACGTGCCGCATATCGTTTCGCATCTGTCCGGTCTGGTCGAACTTGCGCAGGGCGATCTCATCTTCACCGGAACCCCCGCAGGGGTGGGGCCGGTGCTGCCCGGCGAATCCTGCCGGGTCGAGATTGCGGGGTTGGGCGCGGTCGAGGTCCGTATCGGCTGATACATCCGCAAAGCTGCCTGGGATGGGCAAGTCCGATCCCAGGCGCGTCGCATCAGCGCAGGATTTCTGCGGTGGCAGCCAAAAGCGCGGCGCATTCCGTGGTTGTTCCGACCGAGATCCGAAGCCAGTTCCGAATGCGGTCCTGCCTGAAGTGCCGCACCAATATGCCGCGCTCGCGCAGAGCTGCCAGAATGGCTTCGGCGCGAAGACGGTGATGAGAGGCCAGCAGGAAGTTTGCGGCCGACGGCAGAACCTCGAAGCCCTGCGCGCGCAGGCCGCTGGCCATGGCATCGCGATCCGCCATCACCTGTTTCCGGGTGCTGTCGAACCAGTCGCGGTCCTGCCAGGCGGCCAATGCGCCAGCCAGCGCCAGGCGGCCCAGCGGATAGGAGTTGAAACTGTCCTTTACCCGCACAAGCCCCTCGATCAGATGTGGCTGGCCCAAGGCCAACCCCACCCGCAACCCCGCCAGACTGCGCGATTTCGAGAAAGTATGGATCACCAGCAGATTGTCATGCGCCGGGATCAGACTGGCGGCCGTTTCGGCGCCAAAGTCCACATAGGCCTCGTCCACGATCACGACCACATCGGGGTTTGCGCGCAGAACCGCCTCGATGGCCATAAGGTTCAGTGGAATCCCCGTGGGGGCATTCGGATTGGCGATCACGATTCCCGCACATGGGCCGCGGTACATGGTGACATCACAGCTGAAATCCTCGCTCAGCGGGATCAGCCGGTGTGCCAGGCCATAGAGCCTGCAATAGGTGGGATAGAAGCTGTACGTGACATCGGCGAACAGAACCGCGCCACCGCCGCCAAAAAAGGCGTTGAATGCATGTGCCAGCACCTCGTCTGACCCATTCCCGGCAAACACATGCGCGGGGGTCAGTCCGAACCTGTCTGCCACCGCCGCCCGCAGATCGCCCGCCACCGGATCGGGATACAGGCGCAGCCCGTCGCCGGTCGCCGCCCGGATCGCCTCCAGCGCGCGGGGCGAAGGGCCGTGAGGATTCTCGTTGGTGTTCAGCTTGAGGAACGGACGGTCCTTTGGCTGCTCGCCGGGCACATAGGGCACGAGCGACTGCACAAGGGGGCTCCAGAATCGGCTCATGTCACACCTCGGGGCTGGCCTGCACTGCCGGTAGCGTGGTGGCATCGGGCCGACAAGGCCCTAATCCATGCGGATCGCCGCCTTGTCGATGGCCAGCACATAGCCCTTGCGCGCGATGGTCTTGATCAACAGTTCGCTGACCAACTGGTTTCCCAGCGCATCACGCAACCGTTTGATTCGCGTGGCGCCCGCCGCCTCCTCGCAATCAGCCGAGGATTTGCCGGAGATCATGGCCTCGATCTGCACGCCGGTCAGCACCTCGTCATCCATCCGCGCCTCGGCCAGCACGGCCAGCGTCTCGATGGCGGCGGCGGTCAGCGGGAACTCCATGCTGTTCAGCGTCACGGTATTCTCGGCCCGGCTGATACTCAGCGAGGCAACCTGGATGCCCGCCTGCCGCATCTCGCGGATACGCCGGTTCAGCGCGACGATGGTTACCAGAAACACCAGGGCCGCCCCCAGCAATGCGGTGGAAAACACCAGCAGGACAAAGATCACCATGCGATAGCTGATCAGCACCTCGGAAAATGTGGTGCCCGACTGCGCAAGGATTTCCAGCAGCTTGATTTCGGTCGCGCCGCGCAGTTGGTCGTTCTCCATGAACAACCGCTCGATCCGTGCATTGAAGGCATTGGCATCGGGCAGGTTCAGGAACAAGAACACCGCCGCCGCCAGCAGAATGACGACCACCGTCGCCATACCCAGTGCAACCGTCCGTCTGCCCCGCCGCAACGCGTCAATAGCGGAGGAAATAGGCGCCGGCATTGCCCTTCCTTTCGTTCAGCCCTTCGGGTCCGAAGACGCTGACCACGTTCAGCAGTGTCCAGCCCTGCGCGCTCAGGCGGGGCGCGATTTCCGCGCGGGCGGCGCCGGGCGAACAGGCACCGTCAGACACCTGCATGACGCCATAATGCAGGCGCAGGGGGTTGTCCTGCTTGGCCTTGTAATCGGCATAGCAGGCGGCTTGCGCGGGCAGCGCAAACCCGGCGGCCAACACGGCCGCAAGCGCAAAGGTTCGGTGCATCGGGGTCTCCCTTCCGGTCGATGCTGTCAGGATGGGCAGCCGTGCGCGGTTATGCAATGTCTTGCCCGACACGATGGTTGTTATCCCATGACAAGCAATAAACCGCGTGCGTGTTATCCCATGACCGCGCCGTGATTTTGCCTGACCATGCGACCGGACGCAGGGTGGACCTATCCCGGCCAGGGCACTCCGCCCGGCGGGCCGTGACGAAAGGAAAACACCTATGACCCTGTTCCGCCCTGCCACCCGCAAGATTGTCAGCGCCCTTGGCGCGGCTGCGATTGCCATGGGGGCCATGACTGCAACGGCATTGCCGGCCCGTGCGAATTCCGACGATGTCATGAAGGTGATCGCCGGTGTCGCGGCCATCGCCATCATCGGCTCGGCGCTCAACGACAGCAACCGCCATCGCCAGCCCGCGCCGGTCATGCGGCCTGAACCACCGCGCCCCCATCCCGGTTGGCGTCCGGCGCCGCCGCCGCGCCATGGCTGGCACCATCCGCAGCCGCCGCGTCCGCCCGTCGTGCAGTACCGGCCCCATCCGTGTGGCCCCTATGGATGCGCGCGCGCCGGGCATGGGCAGCCGCCCCGGCATGGCTGGAAAGACCCGCGCCCCTACCGGCCCAGCCGCTGATCAGGAGCCCTTCGCCTTGGTCCGACGATCCAGCGGGCAGGAAGGCGTCGGTTTGCCGACGGCTGGGGGGCGCAAGGCCCCCCGCCTTTTCCATTGCGTGCGGCGTTAGGGCGGGGCATCACCTGACCCATGCCTGATTTCAGTTTCGAATCCTTGGCCATCGCCCGTGGCGCCACCCGTATCGCCGGGGTGGACGAGGTAGGGCGCGGTCCGCTTTGCGGCCCGGTCACGGCCGCTGCGGTGATCCTGGATCCCGCCCGCATCCCGCAAGGCCTGGCCGATAGCAAGACCCTGTCGCCGGGCCGCCGTGTTCAGATCGCCGTAGACATAGCCGCCAGTGCCGTGGTTTGCGTCGCCCATGCGACGGTCGAGGAAATAGACGCCCTGAACATCCTGCGGGCCAGTCATCTGGCAATGCGTCGCGCGCTGGAAGGATTGTCGCTGGCCGCCGATCATGCCCTGATCGACGGCAATCGCCTGCCGCCCGATCTGCCGTGTACGGCCGAAACTGTGGTGAAGGGCGATGCTCTTTCGCTGTCCATCGCGGCCGCTTCGATCATGGCCAAAGTCGCGCGTGACGCGATCATGGTGGATCTTTCGCAACAGTATCCCGGCTATGGTTGGGAGCGGAACGCGGGCTATCCAACCAAGGATCACCTTCGGGCGCTCCTAGATTTAGGCGTAACGCCCGTTCATAGACGCTCCTTCCGGCCAGTGCACAATATCTTGTATCAAGACAAAACCATAACCTCTTGATTCAAAAAACAATTTGACCGCGAATCGGGTTTGAATCAGACTCAGCCTCACAACAGCGCGACCAACGTGCGGGTACCAGAGGCAGAAGATGGCTGTAAGAACCAAGCTACCGGAGGCGCCCGCGCTTCCGCTGAATCAGATTTTGGCCGGCGATTGCATCGACGTGATGCGGTCGCTGCCCGAGGCATCGGTGGATCTGATCTTTGCGGATCCGCCCTACAATCTTCAGCTTAAGGGCGAATTGCATCGCCCTGACAATTCGCGTGTAGATGCGGTTGACGATCACTGGGACCAGTTTTCCAGCTTTGCGGCCTATGACAAGTTCACCCGCGACTGGCTTGCTGCGGCACGACGCCTGCTCAAGCCCAATGGGGCGATCTGGGTGATCGGCAGCTATCACAACATCTTTCGTGTCGGGTCGGCGTTGCAGGATGCTGGTTACTGGATCCTGAACGATGTTGTCTGGCGCAAGTCGAATCCCATGCCGAACTTTCGCGGCAAGCGTCTGACCAACGCACATGAAACGATGATCTGGGCGTCGAAGTCCGAAGCTGCGAAATACACGTTCAACTATGACGCGCTGAAGGCGCTGAACGAAGGTGTTCAGATGCGGTCCGACTGGGTGCTGCCGATCTGTACGGGGCACGAGCGGCTGAAGGATGCGAACGGCGACAAGGCGCATCCGACGCAGAAGCCTGAATCGCTCTTGCACCGCGTGTTGGTCGGTTCGACAAATCCGGGCGATGTGGTGCTTGATCCGTTTTTCGGCACCGGCACGACGGGCGCCGTGGCCAAGATGCTGGGTCGCCAGTTCATCGGTATCGAACGGGAAGACTCCTACCGCGAGGCCGCAGCACAGCGGATTGCGCGGGTCCGGCCCTATGACGCATCGGCGCTGGAGACCTCCGGGTCCAAGCGTGCCGAGCCGCGCGTGCCCTTTGGCCAGTTGGTCGAACGGGGCATGTTGCGTCCGGGCGAGGTTCTGGTCGGTCCGCGCGGGTCTACGGCCAAGGTGCGCGCCGACGGCACGCTTGTGGGGGACCGGATGACCGGCTCCATTCATCAGGTCGGAGCGCATTACGAGGGCGCCCCCAGTTGCAACGGCTGGACCTACTGGCATTTCAAGCGCGAAGGGAAGATGGTTCCCATCGACTTCCTGCGCCAGCAGATCCGCGCGGAACTGGGCGAACACTAAGCACAATCGGCCTTCCGCCGGTGTTCCGCGGCACCCGTCGCAGGAACACACCTGCCGCGCCTGCAATGGCGCGGCCTTTTTGGCCTTCGGGTCTTTGATGGGCAGGCAGGATGCGCCAGATTCCGGGGGCTGAATGACCATCCTGATTGCTGATATCGGGGGCACCAACTGCCGCTTTGCCTTGGGTCGGCAGACTGTGCTGCCTGATACGGTCGCACGGTTTCGTCTGAAGGATCATCACGGGTTCGATGCGGCGTTGGATCACTATCTGGCGGGTCAGGGGCAGCCGGTTCTGACATCCGCCTGTCTTGCTGTTGCGGGCCCGGTCATTGGCGCCTGCGCCCAGCTTACCAACAGCGGTTGGTCGCTGGATGCTTCGGTTCTGGCCGGGCGGCTTGGCGTGGATGTGACCTTGGTGAACGATCTGGTCGCATTGGGCCATGCCTTGCCGCATCTGTCATCGGCTGCGACAGTTCCGCTTCATGCTCCGGCCCAGCGGTATCCGAACGGCCAGTCCGTTGTCGTTGGTCTTGGGACCGGGACCAATATCGCCGCCGTGATCCACCGCGCCGAACGGCCCCCCGCCGTGCTTTCCGCAGAGGCCGGGCATCTGAGCTTGCCAGGTTCGATCACCCGCCGCTTGGAAGGCCGCATCGGTGCCGGAATGTCGGCGTTCCATTCGGCCGAGTCGATATTTTCCGGCAGGGGCCTTGCGGCGCTGCACACGGCCCTGCACGGAGCCACTGTGCCATCTTTGGCGCTGACATCGCATCCCGAGGTGCCAGAGGCCGGGGAAACGCTGTCGCTTCACGCCGAACTTCTGGGGGTCTGGTTACAGGAGATTGCCCTGTTGACCCTTCCGCGCAATGGAATCTGGCTTGCGGGCGGCGTTGCGCAGGGTCTGGTCCGTGCGGGGTATGCTACAGTGATCGCCGAGGCTTTCGCCGCGCCCAACAGCAACAATGGGCCGACAGGGGCCATTCCGATGCATCTGATCACCGATGACCTTGCCGCGCTGACGGGATGTCTCGCGGCTGTTCGTCAGGCGTGACCGGCTTGCGGGACTGATCGAGACATTCCGGGTGGCGGAGGGTGGGCCCCGATGAGGCCACACCCTGAACATGCGCTACTGCAAATCGCTGAAGGCTTTTTGCAGCCGTTCCACAGCCTCGATGACCCGCGCACGCGGCGTTGCCAGATTGAACCGCAGACAGCTTTCCCCCCCGACCCCGAAGGTCGAGCCGTGGTTGGCCGCGATGCCTGCTTCCTGTTCCACGCGGCGGGTGAACTCCTCGACCTCCATCCCGGTCCCTGCAAAATCGACCCAGGCCAGATAGGTTGCCTCCAGCGCCATTGATTGCACACCGGGAATTGCGTTCACGCCAGCGTCAAACACTTTGCGGTTGCCATCCAGATAGTCGACCAGCGCATCGACCCATGCCGCGCCTTCGGGTGAATAGGCCGCCGTCGCCATCACCAAGCCAAAGGAGTTGCCAGAGATGCCAAGTCCGAACAGCGTATCCGCCACCCGCTTGCGCAGTGCCGGATCGGGGATGATGATATTGCCGGTGTGTCCCCCCGCGATGTTGAAGGTCTTGGTCGTCGCGGTCATCATGACGATGCGGTCCAGCGCGTCGGGCGCGGCCTTGGCCATCACGGTGTGTTTCGATCCGGCGAACACCAGATCGTGGTGGATTTCATCCGACACCAGAATCAGGTCATGCCGCTGGCAAAAGGCTGCCACCTCCTTGAGCTCATCCTGGGACCAGACACGCCCGCCCGGATTGTGGGGGGAGCACAGGATCAGCATTTTGGTGCCGGGGTCTATCATGCTGTCCCAGGTGGCCAGGTCCATCTCAAGCCGCCCGTTCTCTGACGTCAGCGGCAGTTCGACCAGCCGCCGCCCGGAACCACGCACCACCTTGCCAAATGCGTGATAGACCGGCGCCATCACCGCCACCCCCTCGCCCGGCGCGGTGAAGGTGTGGACACACAGCGCGGTGCCGTTCACCAGACCGTGGGCCGTCAGGATGGCATCATCCTCGACCTCCCAGTCGTGCCTCGTCTGCATCCACCAGCGGATCGCGGCCTTATAGGCGCTGTCGTCACCGAAATAGCCATAGATGCCGTGATCCAGCATCCCTTGCAGGGCGGACTGTACGCAGGCAGGTGGACGAAAATCCATGTCGGCCACCCACATAGAGATGCCCGTATCGCCGGGTACGGCGTAGAGCTTGTCCATCATGTCCCATTTGGCCGAATGGGTGCCACGGCGTTCGATGATCTCGTCAAAGTTCATACTGTGTCGTCCTGCGTGCTGTACGGGGTCTGATTGTTCCAGATATTGCACCATCATCGGGAAATCATCCCGATAATCCGGCGCTATACGAAAAATGCACCTATGCCTGTGATGATCGCCCGGATTTTGTCCTCATTCGATCGTGGTGTTCCGGGTCGTTGCCGCACCATTGCACGATTGGCTGGCATTCTCTAGATCATCTGGCATGACCCTGTGCCCCATCCTCATCCATCCCGACCCGCGGCTCAAGAAGCGCTGCACCCCCGTCACCGATTTCGGCAGTGACCTTCAGGAGCTTGCCAAGGATATGCTGGTGACCATGTACGAGGCGCCCGGTATCGGCCTTGCTGCGCCGCAGATCGGCGTGATGAAGCGGGTGATCGTGATGGATTGCATGAAGGCGCCGGAACCACCGCGGCCGATGGTGCTGATCAACCCGGAGATCCTCTGGTCGTCGGAAGAAAAGAACACCTATGAGGAGGGGTGCCTGTCGATTCCCGACCAATATGCCGAAGTGACCCGTCCGGCCGAAGTCAGGGTTCGCTGGAATGATCTGGATGGTGCGGTGCAGGAAGACCAGTTTGATGGCCTGTGGGCGACCTGTGTCCAGCACGAGATCGACCATCTGGACGGCAAGCTGTTCATTGACTACCTCGGGCCAATCAAGCGCCAACTGATCACGCGGAAGATGGAGAAGCTCAAACGCGACCGCGCGCGGGGCTGAACCGTCCCATTGCCCATTCCGCTGTTGCACATGTCGCGGGCGGCCACGGAATTCGTGCTTCCCTTACCTGTGGATCCAGGGCCCCATGGACGCAGAAAAACCCCGGTGCTAGGTGCAGACACATGGCTGTTCTACCGATCCTTACGTTTCCAGATTCGCGCCTGCGCCGCCTTTGTCTGCCGGTGACAGGTATAGACGACAGCCTGCGCGCGCTTGCCGCCGATATGCTGGAAACCATGTACGCCGCGCAGGGCCGTGGTTTGGCCGGTCCGCAAGTCGGGGTTCTTTTGCGCATGTTCGTCATGGACGTGGGCTGGAAAGAGGGCGCACCCTCGCCCCAAGTCTGCATCAACCCCGAAGTTCTCGATGCGTCGGAGGACGTGGTCACGCGGACAGAGGGCTGCCTGTCGATTCCCGATGTTGCCTGTCCGGTTGCTCGCCCCGCCGAAATCACCCTGCGTTGGACCACCCTTGATGGTGTGGTGCTGCAAGAGCGGCTATCTGGTTTCGCCGCGACCTGCGCCCAGCACGAACTGGATCATCTGAACGGGCGCCTGTGCATTGATCTGCTGGACGAGCCGGTACGTTTCGCCGCCTCGTCAGTACTTGCCGCCATGCGCAATCCCGCCTGATCCAGGGCGATTGCAAGCCATAGGAGCCGCCGCCCGTGCAACGCCCATTCGTTTTCTGGCCTGACAAGCGCCTTCGCACGGCGGCCGCTCCGGTGACGGCCATCACTGACGATGTCCGCGCGATCTGGGCCGACATGGTGGAAACCATGGATGCGATGCCCGGCTATGGGCTGGCGGCGCCGCAGATCGGGGTCATGCTGTGTCTTGCGGTGGTCGATTGTTCGGAAGACCGGGGCAAGGCCGTGCTGATGGCAAACCCCGAAATCCTCCATGCATCGGGGCAAATGCGCGAACACGAGGAGGCATCGCCAAACCTTCCGGGTGTGTCGGCCACCATATCGCGCCCGCGTGCGGTGACTGTGCGATTCCTGAATGCGGATGGCCAGATGGAGGACCGTGACTTTGTTCATCTGTGGGCGACGTCGGTGCAGCACCAGATTGATCACCTGCAAGGCCGGATGTATTTCGACCGGCTCAGCCCGCTGAAGCGCCAGATGCTGTTGAAGCGTGCGGCCAAGCTGGGAGGGCGGTGATGCGCGTCGTATTCATGGGGACGCCGGAGTTTTCTGTGCCCGCGCTGAATGCCGTGGCCGCAGAACACGAGGTTGTTGCGGCCTATACCCAGCCCCCCCGCCCCGCCGGGCGCGGCCAGCAGTTGCGCCCCTCGCCTGTGCAGGCACGGGCAGAGGCGCTTGGTATTCCGGTGCGCCATCCGAAATCGCTTCGGACACCAGAGGCGCAAGCGGATTTTGCGGCGTTGAATGCAGATGTCGCCGTAGTCGTCGCGTATGGTCTGATCCTGCCCCAAGTCGTGCTTGATGCCCCGCGCCACGGTTGTTTGAACATCCACGCCTCGTTGTTGCCACGCTGGCGGGGGGCGGCGCCGATTCATCGGGCCATCATGGCGGGAGATTCCGAAACGGGCGTCTGCATCATGCAAATGGAGGCGGGGCTCGACACCGGCCCTGTCTTGCTGCGCGAGGCTGTTGCGATCAGCGAGTCGGAAACCACGGCGGATTTGCAGGATCGGCTGTCGGTCCTAGGCGCCGGGCTGATTGTCAGGGCCTTGGCGCGACTGCCCGATCTTGTTCCCGAACCGCAGCCGGATCTTGGCGTTACATACGCCAGGAAGATCGACAAGGCCGAAGCGCGGGTGGACTGGACATTGCCGGCAACGCAGATTGCACTGATGATCAGGGGCCTGTCACCATTCCCCGGAGCCTGGTGCCAGATGGGACAAGAGCGGCTGAAGCTTTTGCGCGCAACGACAGCCGATGGTGCGGGCGTGCCCGGCGAGATTCTGACAGGTTCGGGCCTGCGTGTGGCCTGTGGCACCGGAGCTGTCGACATTACCCATGTCCAGCGCGAGGGAAAGCGCGCCTTGCCGGTGATCGAGGCGTTGCGGGGCCTGTCATTGCCCGAACGTCTGGGCTGAGGTTGCGCGATCACTGATGGGTGACACGGGCAAGGACCAGAATTGAAACCTGTTTCACACCGCCAGCCTTGAGGGCGTCGGTGGCTGCGGCAAGAGTGGCGCCAGAAGTCATCACATCATCGACCAGCAGCACATGACCCTCCGCAGCATGTTGGATCTGCCGGGGATTTGGCCGCAACGCGCCGGAAAGATTGCGAAAGCGTGCGTCTCGTCCCTTGCCCTCCTGGCTTTGCGTGTGGCGGGTGCGACTCAAGAGGTCGGGGATGTGGCGCAACCCGGTGACACAGGCGACACGCGCTGACAACAGCGCCGACTGATTTGCGCGGCGGCGCAGCAGGCGGATCCAATGCAGCGGGACGGGCGCCACGATCATGCCGGGTTCCAGGATTGGCGCGGCGGCGCGGGCCATCCAGTCGCCCAGCGGGCGCGCAAGATCAAGGCGATCGGCGTGTTTGAGTTGCAAGACCATGCGGCGGGCATTGCCGCCATAGGCGGCTGCCGCGCGGCCGCGACTCCAGGGGCGGTCCAGTCGCAGGCAGTCGTCGCACAATATGCGGGCCCCCTCGTCCTCCGTCCCTGGCAGGGGTGTGCCGCAACAATCGCAGACCAGGCCTGCGAGGAACGGCGTATCGCGCCAGCAGGAACCACACAGGGCGAACTCCTGTTCAACAGGTGTGTCGCAGCACAGGCATTGCGGTGGGTACAGCGCCCGCACCAGGGCTTGCATTTGCATTCTGTCCCCCCCTATGGTCCGGCGCATGTCCGCGCCACAGTTGACCGACCCCGACGCCCTTATGCGCAATCGCGCCCGCGCGGCACCCGCGCCGGAGCTGTTCCTGCACCATCTCGTGGCCGATGAAGTTCAGGATCGCCTGAGCGAGGTTAACAGGGCGTTTATGGACAAGGCGGTTGTCACCGCTTTTCCGCAGGTCTGGCAGTCGCGCCTGGACGGCGCGCAGATGGTGGCCGAGGCCGATGTGCTGGATCTGGCCCCGGCATCGCAGGATCTGGTGGTTCATGCGCTGGCGCTGCATTGGTCGAACGATCCGGTCGGGCAGATCATCCAGTGTGCACGGGCCCTGCGCCCGGACGGGCTGTTCATCGCGGCCCTGTTCGCAGGACAGACGCTGGCCGAATTGCGCACCGTCCTGGCCGAGGCCGAGGCGGCTGTGACGGGGGGCTTGTCGCCCCGCGTGCTACCTATGGCCGAGATTCGGGAGCTTGGGGGCCTGTTGCAACGGGCTGGCCTGGCGCTGCCGGTGGCAGACAGCCTGACACAGACTGTCAGCTACCGGGATGCGCTGCATCTGATGCAGGATCTGCGCGCGATGGGCGAAGGCAATGCGCTGTCCGGGCGGTTGCGGCGATTCACCGGGCGCAAGGTTTTCCTGCAAGCGGCGGCCTTGTATGGCGACCACTATCCCGATGCCGAATCGCGGGTGCGTGCGACCTTTGAGATTGTCTTCCTGACGGGCTGGAAGCCGCACGACAGCCAGCAAAAACCCCTGCGGCCGGGATCGGCGGCACAACGGCTGGCCGATGCGCTGAATGCCGAAGATGGCGATTGGCCGCAGGGCGGCTGATTGACCCTGCCAGAAATCCGCTTATCTGGGACATGTCCCAGCCCGGATGCCAGAGGAACTCCGATGCCCGAACCCAAGGCCACCGCCCTGCTGCCCGCCGACCACCCGCCCGTCCCGCCGCGCAAAGTTGGGGTTCTGCTGGCGAATCTCGGCACGCCTGACAATTATGACTATTGGTCGATGCGGCGCTATCTGAACGAGTTTCTGTCAGACAAGCGCGTGATCGACTTTCCGGCATGGAAGTGGCAGCCGCTGTTGCAACTGGTGATCCTGACCAAGCGACCGTTCACCAGTGGCGCGAACTACAAGCTGATCTGGAACCATGACAAGGGCGAAAGCCCCCTGATGACGATCACCAAGGTGCAGACTGCAAAGATCGCCGCCGCGATCGGCGAGCGTCATGGCGATGCGGTCATGGTCGATTTCTGTATGCGATACGGCAACCCGGCCACGGCCACCAAGGTGCGCGAGATGGTGCAGGCGGGCTGCGACAGGATCGTGTTCTTTCCGCTGTATCCGCAATATGCAGGTGCGACCACCGCGACCGCCAACGACCAGTTCTTTCGCGCGCTGATGGCGGAAAAGGCGCAGCCTGCGGCGCGTACCGTGCCCGAGTACTTTGGGCACCCTGCCTATATCGAGGCGCTGGCCCAGTCGGTGGAACGGGTCTATGCCGGGCTGGAGCGCAAGCCCGATGTGCTGGTGGCCAGCTATCACGGGATGCCGAAGCGCTACCTGATGGAGGGCGATCCCTACCACTGCAAATGCCAGAAAACCTCTCGCCTGCTGCGTGAACGGCTGGGATGGGAAAAGGGCAGCATTGATACCACGTTCCAATCCGTCTTTGGACGTGAGGAATGGCTGCGCCCCTACACGGTTGAGCATGTGGCCGACCTGGCGCGGCAGGGCAAGAAGAACATCGCTGTAATCGCACCCGCGTTTTCCGCCGATTGCATCGAGACACTCGAAGAGATTCAGGGCGAAATCCAGGAGGCCTTCGTCCATGCGGGGGGGGAGACATTCACCTATATCCCCTGCCTGAACGACGACGCTGCGCATATTTCCGCGCTGGTCACGGTGATCGAGGAGAATCTGGCTGGCTGGGTCTGACAGCCAGCCCTTTGGCTGTGGTCCGTGTCTGCCGCAGCACAAGCCAAACAAAAAGGGCGCCCGGCAAGGGGCGCCCTTTTCGTTTGACTTGCGTCAGATCACTTCGATGCAGCAGCGGCAACGATGACCAGCAGCAGCAGCGGGATCAGGATGCCCGAGGACGACGAGGTTTTGGCCTCGACAACCGGGGGTTCGACGATCGGGGTGGCCAAGCCACCGGCGAACGCGGTCGAAGCGGCCAGCGACAGGGCGGCAGCGAGAGCGATTTTCTTCATGGTAACCTCCAGATAAACCCGTAGCCAAAGGAATGAGGGCAGCTACAGGCGCGAACAAGATGCCTCGTAATCCATTCCTAACCACTGGCGCGGAGAAAACGCAACGGGGGAAAGCAGATGTCATGTGGCCCAACGGCCACGTTGTCAAATCAGCAACACCTGCGTGCCCACTTTGGACAGATCAAAGAGTTCGAGGATGTGTTCATTATAGAGACCAACACAGCCGTTGGATGAGCGCCGCCCGATCTTGCGTGTGTCGTGGGTGCCGTGGATTCGGTAGTAAGTCCACGATAGATAGAGCGCACGCACGCCAAGCGGGTTTTCGGGCGAGCCACCGGGAACCATATCCGGCCACTCGGGGTTGCGCGCCTTCATCGAGGGCGTCGGCCGCCATGGGGGATTTGTGACCTTTTGCACAACAGATGTCCGGCCGCGCCGCGTCAGATCTTCGGACAATGGCACCGAGGTCGGATAGAGGCGGTAGACCGACTGGTCTTCGGACCAGTAGTGCAAGGCGCGCGAGGTCAGGTCGACCAGGATGGCCCCATTCCTGAGGTTGTCGAAATAGGGCTGCCATTGCAACGTGCGAAAGCTGGAGATGTTGCGCCGAACGGCCCCGCCTGCGGCAGATTCCATTTCGGTTGTGCCGGTGGTCTGGGCAAGGGCGGGCATCGAAAGGCCGGTGGCCGCCATGGCGGCGGATCCAAGAAAGAGGCGGCGGTTGATGCGGTGCAGGCTGTCGCGCGACATGCGGCGGTCCTTCCGGTCGGTCTGCTCTGATCAGAGTATGTACAGTGTTATATGGGTGTCATACGCGGCCAGCCAAGCCTGCGCAATTCAAACCCCCGTTCCCCGCGCCGGGTATCGGCAGGGAATGGCCACAATCGCCGTCGATCACGCAGGCGTCATTGGCGGGGTTTGCCCCCGGACCGTCTATCATGTATGGCAGCGCAGAATACGATGATAACGAGGTGGGTTTCCTATGGTGCGTAGAAATGTGCTGCTTGCGCTGGGTGCGACCCTGTTCATGGCGGCCTGTGCCGGGGGAATCGGCGGTCAACTGGGGCCCGACGGCAAGCCCCTGCCGCAAGTCTACAAGATCCGCGAAGGCGATGTCGGACGCATCCAGTTGCGTCAGATTGATGCCGTCAACGCCATCCGCCAATCGCGCGGTCTTGTGCCGGTGCAGATGAGCGCAGAACTGAATGCGGCGGCGGCAACTCATTCGCGCGACATGTCCGTCCAGAACCGGCCATGGCATTTCGGGTCAGACGGCTCGTCGCCGATCCAGCGGGCGCAGCGGGTGGGGTATCCCGGAACCGTTCTGGGCGAGCTGATTTCCGAGACCTATGAAACGGAACTGGAAACTCTGGCCGCCTGGATGGAAGACCCGGACACCCGCGCCATCGTTCTCAACCCGGAAGCGCGGTATTTCGGCTTTTCGCTGTTCCAGGAGAAGAATGGCAAGATCTGGTGGACGATGTTGATGGGCAGCTGAGCCCGTCAGTCGCGCACAAGCCCGACCACCGGCCCCATGGGGAAGCCAAAGTCACTGCGCCCGAGATTGGGCGCGTAGATGCGCGAAATGTTCCCGTCGAAATAGAGCGCGTTGCGCAGGCCAAGTCCGTCGCGGAAAAAGCGCGCAAATTCGTGGAACGTCACGCGGCTGCCCGAGATCGCAAAGAGCGCCTGTTGTCCGTCGAGACTGATACCGACACCGTTCCGCACGTAGCGCGACGTCGAGTCGGGCAGGAATCGCGGGTGCAGATCGCCATCAATCACCAGCATCGGCCCCGATTGGCTGGCGAACCGGCAGTCCGGCCCTGATAGCCCGAATGCCCGCGATTCGGTGATTGCGAAGCTGCCGTCAGGTGCGATGCAGAACACGCCATTCGGGAGCAGGCCGAAATTGCCCGGCCCCGGCGATGTCACGAGCGGGGTGATCTCCCGGTGATTCTCTATATAGAGCCCGACCGGCGTGCGATCCGGATGATACATCCCGGCGTTCATTGCAAAGCCCAGTTTGCCGGGGGCAAGCATGGCATCGATTCCGGGAAAGTTGCCCAGAAGGCTGCCATCAGGTGCGTTCAGGAAGAGCCGGACATCCTGATCCGCCCGAACCTCGCAAAGCGTGTAGCTGGTGCCCTCGAAGCTGGTGAGGCGGCAAGGCGAGGCCATGGCAGCGCCCGCCATGGCCAATAAGGCAATAATTGCCTTACTGATCATCATCTTCGGTGTCGGGGCCCGAAATATCGCGGCGGACGCGTTCATCCGAGAACAGTCGCCGCGTTTCGTCCAGGCGATCAAACGTCTCGTCGATGCGGAACCGCAGATCCGGCGCGAACTTCAACGTGAGCGCCTTGCCGATATGATGGCGCAGCTCGCCCTTGTTGCGGGCCAGGGCCGCAATCGCCCCCTGCGGATCCGCGCCGCCAAGCGGCATGACATAGCAAGTTGCAACCTTGAGGTCGGTCGAGACGGTGACTTCGCCCACCGTGATCGACATGCGGTTGAGGTCGGGGTCATGTACGTCGGCCCGGTTCAACACGTCGGACAACGTGCGGCGGATGAGTTCGCCGACGCGAAGCTGACGTTGCGATGGGCCGGGGCCCGAGGAGAAACTGTTCTGTGCCATCACTCCCAGATAGGCGTTTCGGCGCATTCCCGCAACGGGCGGCTTTGCATGAGCGATTCCTGTGCGGTATGGAGGCAAGGATGCCCTGCGGCTGGCGCCGGGGGTTGCCTGAGCCCCGGACACCCCGAGGATATCTGATGCAAGACGAAAGCAGGGGAAGCGCATGGCCGAATTGCCGGGAATCGTGATCACTGGGGCTTCGGGCCGCATGGGGCAGATGCTGGTCCATACCGTGATGGCCAGCGATGCGGCGCGGCTGGTGGCCTGCGTGGAACGGACAGGTCATCCTTGGGTCGGGCGCGATGTCGGCGCCTGCATGGGCGGAGGCGATATCGGCGTTCTGGTGACAGACGATCCGTTGGAGGCCTTTGCGCGCGCGCAGGCCGTCATTGACTTTACCGTGCCAGCCGCGACGGTGGAGTTCGCCGCCCTCGCCGCGCAGGCGCGCGCGGTGCATGTCATCGGCACCACAGGGCTGGAGGCAGAGCACCTGGGCAGGATTGCGGCGGCATCGCGCCACGCGGTGATTGTGCGGGCCGGAAACATGAGTCTGGGCGTCAACCTGCTGGTGCAGTTGACGCGCAAGGTGGCAGCGGCGCTGGACGCGGATTGGGATATCGAAGTGGTCGAGGCCCATCACCGTATGAAGGTCGATGCGCCGTCCGGTACCGCGTTGATGCTGGGCGAGGCGGCCGCAGAGGGGCGCGGCGTGGTGCTGGACGATGTTGCGGACCGGGGCCGCGATGGCATCACCGGCGCGCGCGGTCGCGGGCGGATCGGCTTTGCAGCGATTCGGGGCGGCGATGTCGTTGGCGAGCATGATGTGATCTTCGCCGCCGACGGTGAGCGTATTGTTCTGCGCCATCTGGCCACCGACCGGGCCATCTTTGCCCGTGGGGCGCTGAAGGCGGCGCTATGGGGGCAGGGCCAGAAGCCGGGTGAATATGACATGCTTGATGTGCTGGGGTTGTAGGGTGCTGGCGCTGCTGTTCACGCGGCCGGGCCGATTCTATCGCGTCGAGGTGACGGAGAATCTCTTCGGCGAGTATTCCGTGTTGCGGGAATGGGGCGCATCAGGGTGTCGGTCGCGTCCGATCGTTTCCTGGTTTTCCAACCTTCGGGACGCCGTCGTCGCCGCAGAGTCATGGTGCGGTCGCGCAGAAAAACGCGGGTTCCGCAAGATTCGTATCGCCTGAGATGAAGCGGGCCGGGTTGCCCCGGCCCGACAAGGTTCACATCGGCGGCAGGATCACGCTGTCGATGACATGGATCACGCCATTCGAGGCCGCGATGTCTGCGGTCACGACATTTGCCTCGTTCACCTTTACTCCGCCTTCGGTCATGATGGTCACTTCGGCCCCTTGGACCGTTGCGGCCGTCATTCCGTTCGACAGGTCGGTGGACATCACCTTGCCCGGCACAACGTGGTAGGTGAGGACGGCCGTCAGCTTGTCCTTGTTCTCGGGCTTCAACAGGTCGTCGACGGTGCCTGCGGGAAGTTTCGCAAAGGCTTCGTCCGTCGGCGCAAAGACGGTGAACGGGCCTTCGCCCTTGAGCGTCTCGACCAGACCGGCGGCCTGTACGGCGGCAACGAGTGTGGTAAAGCTGCCGGCCTCCACCGCCGTATCGACGATGTCCTTGGAATGCCCATCTGCAAGGGCCGGTGCGGCCAGGAACGTCGATGCGGTCAGTGCCAGAAAAGTTCTGCGGATCATCGGTCACTCCGTATTCAGACGATGCCGACGTTGGCATCGCAGGAAATACGCAAGGGGGCGGCCACAGATCACTGTCATATTCACGTCAGGCCCCCTTGAAATCGGATCGAAAGGACCGTGACGCGGCAAACCGGACGTTTCTCACGCGGGTGTCAGGCGGCGTGAATCCACGTGATCACTCCACCGCATCCGAGATGATCGCCTCCAGCAGGTTTTGAACCTCCTGCATGGGGCCGTCGGGAAAGCTCCGATAGCCGACGGATATTTTGCCAGGCTGATCCGGCAAGGCATAGACGATGATTCCATAGGGGCAGAACTGGATATTTTCAGGATCTGCTTCCATTACTTTACGCGAGAGGCTGGCCGAGCAGAAGCTGTAGACATCGGCCTGGTCGAACACGGTGCGCGCGCCGCCGACATCTGCCTTCGTCCGCTCGAGCATTTCCCCGACATGGCTGACGGAGTCGATGACAAGGCCCTTGCCGACGATCGCGCTTTCAACGGCAAAGGCGATGTCGTCGAAGCTGCCTTCCACGGTGCGGGTGATGAACTCTGCCGAGGCGGGAGTGGCGGCTGCAAGCAAACTGGCAGCGACAAGCGTGCGGAACATGGGATCTCCTCCGGTCTGGCCAGGTTGGCCTGACGACAGAATGATGCGCAGATATGAATATGTCTACTGGCGTTGACGTGTCACGATGGCGTGACGGGGTGTATTACTTTTGCGCTGTGCTGCGAATTGCTGCGTAATCTGTCAAAGCACTGCTGGAGGTTCCAATGCGCCGATTTCGTTCCGATGATCCCCGCTGGTCGGATGTGACGCCGAAATCCCTGTTCCTGTCGCGCCGTGCCGTGCTGTCCGGGGTCGGGGCGTTCGCCGTCGCCGGTCCGGCCTTTGCGCGGTATTCGGTGGACGAGGCGCCAACCAGCCTTGAGGCCATCACCAGCTACAACAATTTCTACGAGTTCGGTTTTGGCAAGGAAGACCCCAAGCGCCATGCCGGTGCCATGACAATAGACCCGTGGTCGGTAAAGATTGACGGCCTGGTCGAGAAGCCGGGAACGTATGATCTGGCCGATGTCACGAAGGGACAGACCATCGAGGAGCGCATCTATCGCTTTCGCTGCGTGGAAGCATGGTCGATGATTGTGCCGTGGATGGGGTTCGAGCTGTCGGGGCTGCTGAACAGGGTCGGTGTCCTGCCGGGGGCGAAATATGTGGCCTTCGAGACGCTTGCCCGACCCGAAGAAATGCCGGGGGTGCGCAAGATGAACCTCGACTATCCCTATGTCGAAGGTCTGCGTCTTGATGAGGCGATGCATCCGCTGACGTTGATGGCCACCGGCCTCTATGGTGAGCCGATGCCGAAGCAGAATGGCGCACCTATCCGGCTGGTGGTGCCGTGGAAGTATGGGTTCAAGTCGATCAAGTCGATTGTCCGCATCAGCCTGATGGACCGCGAGCCGCCTACCACCTGGAACATGCTGCAACCGCAGGAGTACGGGTTCTATGCGAACGTGAACCCGCAGGTCGATCATCCGCGCTGGAGCCAGGCCAGCGAACGCCGGATCGGTGAGGGGTTGTTTGCCAAGCGGCGCGACACGCTGATGTTCAATGGGTATGCAGACGAAGTCGCCGGATTATACGCTGGCATGGATCTGGCGCGCTTCTACTGATGCCACCCGTCGCCCTGATGCCGATTGCCAGCCGGGCGAACCGTGGGCTGCGCCGGGTGCCGACCGCAGCGGTCTGGCTGGGCGGGCTGATTCCCGCACTCTGGTTGGTCTGGTTGCTTGCGAATGGCGGTCTTGGTCCCGACCCTGTGCGCCCCTTGGAGCACGAGTTGGGCATCTGGTCGCTGCGTTTCCTCATTGCGGCGCTCTGCGTATCGCCACTCTTGCGGGCCACCGGGGTGAACCTGATCCGGTTCCGCCGCGCCATCGGAGTGCTGGGTTTCGGGTATGCCGCGCTGCATCTGATGGTGTGGCTGGTGCTGGACATCCAGTTGCGCTGGGACGAGATCGCGCGCGATCTGGTAAAACGCCCCTATATCACCATCGGCATGTTGGCGTTCGTGCTTCTGGTGCCGTTGGCGGCAACCAGCACCAATGGCGCCATCCGGCGGATGGGGGGTGCCGCCTGGCGGCAACTGCATCTGCTGGCCTGGCCGGCGACAATCGCCGGGGCCTTGCACTACCTGATGGTGGTGAAGGCCTGGCCGCCGGAGCCCATCGTCTACCTGGGTATTGTCCTGGGCCTTGTCGTTCTGCGTTTGGGACGGATTCGCCGCTCAGCGCCGGCCTGATCTGCGGGCCTTTGCGAACCTTGCGCTCCAAGGGTGCCAAATTGAACAGAAATTTCTCCACCAGCCCGCCGGGGAGGGTGTTTCCCGGTCTTTCTTGAAAAACGACGGTTCTGCGAAATTTTCCTCTTGCAGCCCCCGGCGAACCTCCCTAAATACCGCCTCACCGAAGCGGACCAGACGGGAAGCGACGGTGGCGGAAGTGGAAGCTGAGGCGGAAGCGGACGTCGACAATCTGGGAAGGATGGTCGAGTTGGCCCGGTGAGAGTTGGGTCGGTTCGGTTGTTTTTTGTTCTGGATTGTTGTGCTCTTTGACATTGATGG
>NZ_FTOT01000010.1 GCF_900156815.1 Gemmobacter megaterium | reverse complement strand
CACCGTGAATGCCTCGACCAGCATCACGCTGTTGAATGTGCAAAGGGCCGATCTGGTCGCGGACGACTTCCTGTTCATCTGAACCGACAGCCCCCCACACCAACAGGCCCCCCGCAATGCGGGGGGCCTGTCACTGTCCGGGCAGGCCAGATCAGCCGAAGAGAAAATCCGACGCGTCCAGCACATCCTGCGACACGCCTTGCAGGATCACCGTATTGCCATCCCCCCGCAGCCGCGTCCCGGCGGCCACCGTGTCTATCTTCAGATCGTCCAGCCCCTGGATGCCTTTCCAGTCGATGCGGATCCGGTCGGTGCCGTCGGTATAGTCGGTCACCACATTGCGGCCCGAGAACCGGGTGAAGATGAACAGATCGGCCCCTGCGCCGCCTTCGAGCGTGCTGTTGTTGCCGCCGAACAGCCGGTCGTCGCCATTGCCGCCATAGAGCAGGTCGCCATTGCCATACAGCCGGTCATTGCCCTTGCCACCGAACAGCCGGTCGGTGCCTGCCCCGCCATAAAGCGAGTCATTGCCTTTGCCGCCATACAGCCGGTCGTTGCCGTCATTGCCTTCGAGCCAGTCCTTGCCGGCATCGCCATAGATGCGGTCGGCGCTGTCGCCCCCTGTCAGCCGGTCGTCGCCATCGCCGCCATAGATGGTGTCATTGCCGCGCCCGCCTGCGACCGTGTCGCGGCCCGCGCCGCCGAACAGCCGGTTGCTGCCGCCCTGGCCCAGCAGGTTGTCGTTGCCGTCGCCGCCATAGAGCCAGTCGTTGCCGGTGCCGGCGCGCAGCCAGTCATTGCCCTTGCCGCCGTCCAGCGTATCGTTGCCGCTGCCGCCGAACAGGCTGTCATGGCCATCGTTGCCCAGGATCCGGTCGCGTCCGCCGCCGCCTTCCAGCCAGTCGTTGCCACCCGTGCCCAGGATCAGCTCGTTCTCGGCGATCCGGTCCGAGGATTGCACGAAGCCTTCGCCCAGGATCACCGACTGGAACGGGCTTTCCGCGCCATCGACGAGGATCCCCGCCACCGAGGACAGGTCGGCATTGTCGATGTCGGTCGCTTCGAGCAGGACAGTGCCGGTGTCGCCGGTCAGCACGATGCGGTCCAGCGCCAACCCGTCGATGGCCGTCAGATCGGCGGGGCCGCCCTTTTCCAGCCGGGCCACCTGATAGAGCACCGCCAGCAGGGCGCCGAAATCGGCCGGAAACGTGCCTTCGGCCGTCAGGGTCAGGCCGGGCAGGCGCAGGGTGGCGGTGCTGTCTGTCACCGACCAGGCCAGCAGCAGGCGGCTGGTGTTCGACACCTCCATCCCGGTGATGCCAAAGGCGGCAAGGTCGGAAAACAGCCGTGCGCGCTGTGCGCCGTTCATGTCGTCGAGATCGTCGATCCGTTCCAGATAGCCCGCAAGGCGGAACAGGTCGGGAAAGCTGGCCGGCAGGCTGCCGGTCACGGCCAGGCTTTCGCCGCCGCTGGTCAGTGTATAGCCGGTTTCGGAAAAGCTGATCGTGGCCAGCGCGCTGCCATTGCGGTCCAGCCGCAATTCGCTGAACCGGCCCTGGGCCAGGCCCTCGTCGATGGCCTCGGCCAGCGCCTCGATGCTGGACACCGGGCCGATGCCCGACCCGGCCAGCGTCAGGGCCCAGTCGGCCCGGTCAAAGCGCGCCGACAGCACGATGCGCGCCGCCGACAGCTCGCTGAGCGTGGCGTCGTTGTCATCGAGATAGTCGAAGAAATCGTCGATCCGGTCGGCATGGGGATAATGCAACTCGTATCCCGCCTTATCGGCCCCGATCCGGGCAAAAAGCGCGTCCAGATAGGGGGCGATCGCGGTGTTCACATTCAGAATGGTCATTGTGTCCTCCAACAATGCCGGGGATAGTGACGCCACGGATGGACAAGGGCAAGGGCGGTTCACGAAAGTGCAGAATTTCCGGGGCCTTGGCCTGTCCCTCGTGCTGGCGGGGCTGGGGTTGGCGGGCTGTGCGCCCTGCGCCGATTGCCGGGTCGATGCCGTGCTGGGCCAGGACCGCCGCGCCCTGGCGGATCCGGCCCTGCGGGCGGCGGCGGCACAGTTCCTGGGGGATGCGGCAGGGCCTGGCCGTCCGGGCGACGCGGGGCCGGGCAGCGGCACCTCATCGGGCCTGCCGCGGTTCCGCATCGACCCGGATGTTCTGGGGCCCGACAGCACCACCCCCTACCGGCTGGCACGCAACCGCCAGATCGCGCTGCGCCTGGGCCATGAGACGGCGCTGGGGCGCGGGCTGGCGCTGGACAGCGGGATACGGGTCGGGCTGGGGCACAGCGTCTATGACCTGCCGCAGGGCATGGGGGTGCTGAGCGATCCGGCGCGCATCGGCTTTGCCAGCCTGTCGGTGATGCCCGAGGTCTCGCTGGTCCAGCGCATTCCGCTGGGCGCGCTGGAGGGGCGGCTGCGGCTGGGCGGCGGCTGGCAGGTGGCGCGCAGCCGCACCACGGTGCGATCAGCGCTGCTGGATGTGCGCCATACCGGCACCACCCGGCGCGGCACGGTCTGGCTGGGGGCCGGGCTGGCCGATCCGGCGCGCGGGATGGAGCTGACCGGCGAGGCGCGGGTGAACCAGGGCGGCAGCCCGGAATTCGGGGCGGAACTGCGCCTGCGGCTGGACCGCTGAGGGCCGCTGCCCCCGGTTCAGCCCTGTGCCGCCGGTTCGTCCTGTGGCGGCGGGGCGCTGCGGGTCTGCTGGTCCACCAACTGGCGGATTTCGCCGGTCATGCGCTGGATCGTCGCCTGGGCCAGCGCCAGCGCCTGGCGGTTGTCCGACAGCCGGTCCATCCGCCGCACCGCCTGGACCAGTTCACGTTCCAGCGCGGATTTTTCCGCCTCGGCGGCCTTGCGCAGGGTGACGATCTGGTGCTCCAGCGTCGCGCGTTCGGTGCTGACCGCCTGTTCGACGGTGGACAGCCGCACCAGCTCTGACTGGCACAGGCCGATATTCTCGGCCATCAGCCCGTTGGTCTGCTGCAAGGCGGCGTGCTGATCGCGCAAGGCCGCCAGTTCGGCCTGGACCCGGCCCGTCGTTTCGGTGGCTGCGGCCTGGGCCTGTTGCGCCTGCGCCAGTTCGCGTCGGGTATTCTCCAGCGCCCTGACGCTGTCGCGCAGGGGGGCGAGTTCGCGTTCCAGCGCGGCCTTCTCGCTTTCCAGCCGCGCGGTTGTGCGGGCGGCGGTCTGTTCGGCGGCTGTCAGCCGCACCAGTTCCGATTGCAGCGTGCCCGCATTCTCCGCTGTCAGCAGGGTGGTCTGCTGCAAGGTGGCCTGGCTGGCGCGCAGCGCGTCCAGTTCGGCCCTGGCGCTGTCGCGCAGGGCGGCGAGTTCGCGTTCCAGTGTGGCGTTTTCCGCCTTCAGCCGGGCGGCTGTGCGGGTGGCGGCCTGTTCGGCGGCCGTCAGCCGCACCAGTTCCGATTGCAGCGTGCCCAGGTTTCCGGCCAGTTCGGCATTGTCGGTCTGCAACCCCTCGCGGCCCTGTTCGGTGGCCTGCAAGGCCCCGGAAATTTCCTGCTGGCGCCCAAGCAGCCGGGTCAGTTCGGCAAAGGCGGCATCGGGGACATGTCCTTCGGGCCGGGGGTCGGGCAGCGGCAGGCTGGCCGCCTCGAAGGCCAGGGCCGTGCCCCTGGCGCGGTCCAGACCGGCAAAGGCTTGCCGGGCCAGCACGATATGCAGCGCCGAGGGGGCGGGCAGCCCGCCGGGGGCCTCTGCCGTGACCTGGTCGGGGTCGAGCCCGGCCCAGCGGGCCAGGTCGCACAGCCCTTCGGCGTCGGGCTGGTCCAGAAGGCCGGCGGGCACCAGCAGCATCCGCCGCCGGTTGCCCCGGTGCAGCGCCAGAAGCGCCTCGGTCTGTTCCACCCAATCCTCCAGCGCCGGGCCGGGATCGCGGCCTGCGGCCATGGCGGCCAGCAGCCAGTCCTGCCAGCCGGCGTGCACCACCACGATCCGCCCGTCCGTCTCCAGATAGGGGGCGGCGCTGGCGGCCAGCGGGGCTGTCAGGGGGTGGACCTGCCCCGACCAGTCGGGGCAGCGCGCCGCCAGGGCGGTGGCCAGGGACTCGGGCGGGGTTCCGGCAAGGCAAAGGAACGTGACGGTTCCGGGGGGGGCGGTGCGTGTTGGCATCTGGCTGTTCCGGGACCTTCGGGTCAGGCTTCGATCAGGGCGCGCAGGGCGGCGACATGCGGGGCGACGGGGGTGCCGCGGGTTTCGACGTTCAGCCGCAGCACCGGCTCGGTGTTCGAGGCGCGCAGGTTGAAGCGCCAGTCGGCAAAGGACATTCCCAGCCCGTCCATCGTGTCGGTGTGCAGCGCCGTCCCCTCATGGGCGGCGCGCACCCGTGCCACGGCAGCGGCCGGATCGGCAAGGTGAAAGTTGATCTCGCCCGACGAGGGAAAAGCCGCCTGCCGCGCCGCCACCAGATCGGCCAGCGGTACGCCGCGCCGCCCGATCAGTTCGGCCACCAGCAACCACGGGATCATGCCGCTGTCGCAGCAGACGAAATCGCGGAAATAGTGATGCGCCGACATCTCGCCGCCATAGACCGCCCCTTCGGCGCGCATCGCCTGTTTCAGAAAGGCATGGCCGGTGCGGGTCTGCACGGCGCGGCCCCCGGCGCGGGCCACGACATCCTGGGTGTTCCAGATGATGCGCGGGTCGTGGATGATGGCGGCACCGGGTTCCTTGGCCAGAAAGATCTCGGCCAGCAGCCCCACGACATATTCACCGTCGATGAACCCGCCCCGATGGTCGAAAAAGAAACAGCGGTCGAAATCGCCATCCCAGGCCACGCCCATATCGGCCCCGGCGGCCACCACCGCCTGCGCCGTGACCGGGCGGTTTTCCGGCAGGAGCGGGTTCGGAATGCCGTTGGGAAAGCTGCCATCGGGGGTGTGGTGCATCCGTTCGAACCGCAAGGGGGCCCCGCGGGCGGCCAGTTCGGCGGCAATGGCATCAAAGCTGGGGCCTGCCGCGCCATTGCCGGCATTGACCACGATGGTCAGCGGCGCCAGCGCCGCGACATCGACAAAGGACAGCACGCCTGCGACATAGGCCGCGCGGGCCTCTGTGCCCACGTCGCGCCGGGTGCCGCCGGGCCGGGCCGGGCCAAAGGCATCCGCCTCGGCCAGGGCCTTGATCCGGGCCATGGTGGTGGCCGGATCCAGCGGGGCCGACCCCTGGCCCACCATCTTCATGCCGTTCCAGTCCATCGGATTGTGCGAGGCGGTGACGCAGATCCCGCCATCCGCCCCGAAATGCGTGGTGGCGAAATACATCTCTTCGGTGCCGGACAGACCCAGATCCAGCACTTCGACCCCTTCGTCTTCCAGCGCGGCGGCCACGGCCTGCGCGAGCTCTGCCGAAGAGGCGCGGGCATCGCGGCCCAGCACCACGCGGCGGGCCTCCAGCGCGCGGGCAAAGCCGCGCCCGATGCGCGCCGCGATGCCCGCGTCAAGGTCGATGCCCAGGCGCCCGCGGATGTCATAGGCCTTGAAGCAGGTCAGCGGCTGTTCTGTCATTTCCGATCTTCCCGTGATACGGGCTGAATTTGGACGTAAGGGCCGGACAAGGCAAGCAATCTGTCCGGGGCCGCCCGACCGGGTCGCGCCCGGCGGCCTGCGGGCCACAGCGGGCGTAGCGGGGGCAGCATGACGGGAACAGCGCAGCGCAGGGCCGGACCTCCGGCGATCGGGGTTCTGGGGGCGGGGGCCTTTGGCACGGCGCTGGCCATGACCCTGGCGGCGGCAGGGCAACCCGTTGTCCTGTGGGGCCGTGATGCGGCGCGGATGGCCGGGATGGCCGCCACACGGCAGAACGCCGCCCATCTGCCGGGCATCCGCTTTCCCGACACCCTGACCGTCAGCGCCGCCATCCCCGAGGCGATCCGGCCGGGGGCGCCGCTGTTGCTGGCGGTGCCGACCCAGGCGCTGCGCGGTTTTGTCGCCGAACACCGGGCGGCCTTGCAGGGCCATATGCTGGTGCTGTGCTGCAAGGGGATCGAACTGGGCACCGGCCTGTTGCCGTCCCAGGTGGTGGCGGCCGAACTGCCCGGCGCGCGGGTGGCCGTGCTGTCGGGGCCAAGCTTTGCCGCCGATCTGGCCATCGGCAAGCCCACCGCCCTGACACTGGCCACGCTGGACCCGGCAGGGCCGGAGGTGCAGGACCGGCTGTCCACCCCGGCGCTGCGGATCTATCTGGGCGCCGATCCGCTGGGGGCGCAACTGGGCGGCGCGCTGAAGAATGTGATCGCGATCGCCGCCGGGGTGGTGATGGGCGCGGGCCTGGGCGAAAGCGCCCGTGCCGCGCTGGTGACGCGCGGCTTTGCCGAACTCCTGCGTCTGGCCATGGCGCGGGGCGCGCGGCAGGATACGCTGTTCGGCCTGTCGGGCTTTGGCGATCTGATGCTGACCTGTTTTTCGGCGACCTCGCGCAACTACAGCCTGGGGCTGGCGCTGGGGGCGGGTCTCCCCCCGGCCACAGGCGTGACCGTCGAGGGGGCGGCGACGGCCCGGGCGGTCGCGGCGGCCACGCCGGGGCAGGATCTGCCGGTCCTGCATATGGTGGCGGCCCTGTTGCGCGGCGATGTGGCCCCCGCAGAGGCCATGGGCCAGTTGATGTCGCGCCCGCAGAAACGCGAAGGCTGGCAAGATTGACAAGCGCGCATGGCGTGATCTAGTCCCGGTCTGTCCCTGCGGTTGCAGCGGGGCCATCATGGAACAACGGGGAGACGGCGCATGAAACTGGTCCTTCACATTGGCGGATCCGGCACCGGCGGCCTGCAATCCTGGCTGGCGGCGCGGCGCACCGAACTGACCGCCCAGGGCGTCTGCCATCCCGATATCTTCGGCGCCGCCGATCATGCCGGGCTGGTGCAGTTCGCGCTGACCCGTGGCCAGCTCGAGGCGATGCCGCCCGCTGCCCGCCCCTTTGCCGATGCCGAGGCGCAGAACGCCTTTCGCAAGCGGTTGCGCGCCCGGGTCGCCGAGACGGTGGCCCAGGGGACAGGCGTCCGGGCCTGGCTCCTGTCGGATGCCGATCTGTTCCGCAGCCTGCACACCGACACCATGGTTGACCGGGTGCGCGACCTTCTGGGCGCGCATTTCACCGAGATTGCCGTTTTCCTGCATCTGCGCCCCCAGACCGGCCTGATCGGCGCCGAGGCGCTGGCCATGGCACAGGCGGGCCTGCCGGTCAGCCAGGCCACGATGGCCGCGCGGATGCTGGGGTCCGAGGCCGCGCATCTGGATGCCGACCGTCTGGTCGCGCGCTGGGAAAAGGTGTTCGGGGCAGAAAACGTGCATCTGGTGCCCCATGTCCGCGAACCTGCCATTGCCGAACATCTGATGCTGGCGCTGGGGGTCAGCCCCACGCCGCTGGGCCCGCTGCCGGCCGAAACCGAGGCGCCGGGCTGGCGGGCGCTGGCGCTGGCCAATGCCGTCACCCAGGGCGGCGGCCAGGCCATGCAGGCGGCCTTGCCGCTGGCCGATCTGCCCGCCACCGAACCGCTGCGCCCCGATGCCGCGCTGGCCGCCGAGCTGCGCGCCCGCTATGACCGCGGCAATGCCGCGCTGATCAAGCGCCGCCCCGATCTGCGGGCCGGTGACATGGAGATGGCAACCGAAGGCACCGCCACCCTGCCGCTGGTGGAAACGCCCTGCCTGTTCGCCGAGCAACTGGTCGCCCTGGTGCGGCGCAATGCCCATGACCTGACGCTGGAACGCTATGCCCGGCTGCTGGCCGAAAGCCGTCAGGCCATTGCCGAAGGCCGCCGCGAGGATGCCGCTGCCCTGTTGCCCGCGCTGGATGCGCTGGCGGCCAGGCTGAGCGCGCTGGCCGATCCGCAGGCCGGGGCAGAGGCTGCCGTGGCCCCGCCCGCCCCAGCGCCCGGTCCCGAGGCCAAGGCGAAACCCGCCAAGCCCAAGCCCAAGACCAAACCGGCCGAAGGCGGCACGGACAAGGCCGCAGGCAAACCGGCGCCAAAGAAACCCGCAGCGGGTGCCTGACCTCTGTCTGCCCGGCCAGAGGGTGCCATGATCCGGATCTGTGTCCTTGGCGCCTGGCAGCACCGGCAGCCCCTGGCCTATGCGCCGATCCAGGCCGCCTGCGCCGACCGCATCGCGCTGGTGGAGGATCCGGCCCGCGCCGATCTGCTGGTGGTGGCCCATCCGCTGGATCTGGATCAGCAGGGGCTGCGGCTGGGGCGGCTGATGGCGGCGCGGCCGGGGCTGCGGCTGGTGCTGCTGTCGGAAGAGCCCTTCTGGGATACGGTCTGGAACCCCGATCCCTTTGCCCGCTGGCTGGACTGGCCGGGCCCCGAGGCGCCGCTGCCGGTCAGCGTGATCAGCCACGAGACCACGGCGCTTTATGACTTTGACCGCATCCCCTATTTCCTGCTGACCGATCCGCGCTATCTGGCGCATTACCGCCCGCTGGTGGCACGCAATGCCCGGCTGCGCCCGGCCGACTGGGCGCGGCATTTCGGCCAGCCCTTGCAGGATGCCGCCTTCATGGCGGCGCGGCGGCGCGATCCGAAATTCTCGCCAGCCTGGCCGGCGCGCGATGTGCTGGGCCTGTGCCTGTATCGGTCAACCCTGGCGGCGGCCACCCGCAAGGGGCAGGTGCTGCGCCATGGCAAGGGCTGGGCCCCCGGCCCCCCCCGGCAGGAACTGGCCGACTGGCATGCCGACAAGCTGGACAGGCTCGACATGGCCTTTCGTCATGTCTCGGCGCTCGAAAACACCCATCAGCACAGCTATGTGTCGGAAAAGCTGCTCGATGCCTTTGCGGTGGGGGCGATCCCGCTGTACATGGCCGGTCCCGGCCACCGGGTGGACCGGCTGGTGCCGCGCGGATCCTGGCTGGATCTGTGGGGCCAGGCGGCCGAACAGGGGATCGACCCGACCCTGCCCCCCGATGCCGCCCGGCTGGAGGCCTATGCCGAGGCCCAGGCCCGGCTGCATGACCTGCTGTCCGACCCCGAGGCCGAAGCGCGGGAACTGGACCGCTTTGCCTGCGCGCTGGTGGCCGAACTGCGGGGCGTGCTGGGCTGATCGGGGAACGCTGCCCGGAGGGATCCGCGGGCCGGGCCGTCGCATCGGTACCGTGGACGGGAATGGCCCTTGCGCAATATGGCCCATCTGTCGCACGTTGCTCGCGGGGCCATTCTGGCGCATTCCGGCCAATACACCGCCTCTCTGGATATCGCATCATGACTACTCCCTATTCTACGCTTCCCGAACAGGCATTTTGGGCGCCGGCGGTTGCCAAGCGGCACATGCTGGACATCTCGGGCTTGTGGACCGCACCTTTCGCCGTCACGCCGCGCATGACGATCACCACCTACGGATCGTGTTTCGCGCAGCACTTCAGTCGGGCGCTGGTCGCGCGGGGATACAGTTGGCTCAATGCCGAACCTGCCCCCGGTGGATTGGACGATACCTTGGCGCGGCAATTCAACTACGGGGTCTTTTCGGCGCGGACTGGAAATATCTATACGGCCTCGCTGCTGCGCCAATGGGTCGAATGGGCGTTGGATGTCTCTGCCCCGCCCGACATCTACTGGGAGCGCGACGGGCGTGTCTTCGATCCGTTCCGCCCGGCCATCGAGCCGGATGGCTTCGGGTCTGTCGAGGAGATGCTTGCCTCGCGCCGGACGTGCATTGCCGCCTTTCGCAAGTCCATCACCGAATGCGGCCTGTTCGTGTTTACGCTTGGCCTGACCGAAAGCTGGTGGGATGCCGAGGGCGGTTTCGAATACCCTATGTGCCCCGGCACCCATGCTGGCAGCTTCGACCCCGAGCGGCATGTATTCCGCAACCAGGATTACGATTTCGTATTCGAAAATCTGCAACGGGCGATCACGCTGATCCGCAAGCATCGCGACAAGGGACCGAAGGTGCTGCTGACGGTGTCGCCGGTCCCGCTAACGGCAACCAATTCGGGCAATCACGTAGTGGTAGCAACGATGGAATCGAAATCTGTCCTGCGCGCTGTGGCTGGTGCGGCCGCGCGCAAACTCAAGGCGGTCAGCTATTTCCCTTCCTACGAGATCATCAATTCTCCGGTGTTCCGCGGCACCTTCTTCGAGCCGAACCAGCGCAGCGTGAATCCGCATGGCGTTGATCACGTGATGGGCTGCTTCTTCGCCGGTCTGGGGCTTGAGGAAACACCTGCCCCTGTGACGCAAGGTGATGGTGGCCGGTCCAGGGGAAAGGGGCGGAAGGCACGCAAAGGCAGGGCTCGCCAAGACGATGTGAAATGTGAGGAGGAGCTTTTGGCGGCCTTCGGCGAAGGCAGACCGGCATGAGATCGGTGCTGTTGACCGGAGATTCCCATCTTGGGGCCTTGCGGCGCGGGGCCGATCTCCTGGAACAGGAGGTTGACGCATCGCGCATCGTGTTCTGGCCCTTAGGGGCCGGAGGAAGCGCGCGTGCGCCCGTACACAGGTTCGATCCCGAGGCGCAGACGGTCACTACGATTGTTCCGGAGTGGCGCAATCGCAGTTTCTCGGCGGGGGAAATCGCCGGTGCAGCAGGCAAGGATGCGCTTCTCGTTGTATCTTTGCCGCTGCATCCCACCCGCCTGCTGCGCAATCACTCATGGCATGCGCATGCGCCCTGGCGCTTCGCTCAAGAGGCGCAGATCGCATTGTCCGACCGTATGATCGCGGCGATGATCGATGCGGACAGCCGCTATGCGCTGCAACTCACGCGTGATCTGGCGCGGGTCTGCCCTGATTGCGCGGTGCTCGAAGCGCCTCGGCCCTTTTCCAATGCGCGTTACCTGCGCCGGATGCCGGTAGAGATCGCCCTTCACCTTGACACGCTTTACCGGGCGCAGGTGCGTGCCGCGCTGGAACAGGCCGGGATCGCGGTGATCGCACAGCCTGACTCCAGCGTCCTGCCGGACGGCACAACAAATCTGGCCTTCGACAACGAGAACCCGGAGGATGATCACCATGCGAACGCGCGATATGGTGCGCTGGTGCTACGGCAGATCTTGACGTATGCAGACGCGGGCTCGGGCTGACAGGACCAGTCAGCCCTTGGCGCCTTGCCCGCGGGCATAGACATCCTCGTAGCGGATGATGTCATCCTCGCCCAGATAGCTGCCGGTCTGCACCTCGATCAGCACCATCGGCACCTTGCCGGGGTTTTCCATCCGGTGCACAGCGCCCAGCGGGATATAGACCGACTGGTTTTCCGTCACCAGTTGCACCTGGTCGTCGATGGTGACGCGGGCCGTGCCCTCGACCACGATCCAGTGTTCCGAACGGTGATGGTGGCTTTGCAGGCTGAGCGCGGCGCCGGGATGCACATGGATGCGCTTGACCTGAAAGCGGTTGCCGACCACCAGGCTTTCGAACCAGCCCCAGGGGCGGTGATCGGTGGGAAAGGCGGTGGCCTGGGCGCGGCCCTGCGCCTTGAGCGCGGCGACCGCCTCCTTGACGCGCTGCGCTTCGGATTTGTGGGCGACCAGCACGGCATCGGTGGTGGCGATGGCGACGATGTCCTGCAAGCCGATGCCCACCAGTTCCACCCTGGGGCTTTCCGACCGCAGAAGCGTGTCGGTGCAGCCGATGGCCGTGGCATGGTCCGAGGTGACATTGCCGGCCGCATCGGGGCCGCTTTCCTGCCAGACCGCATCCCAGCCGCCCAGATCCGACCAGCCCGCGCCATAGGGCATGACGGCCAGGTTCGGCGCCTTTTCCATGATCGCATAATCGATGGAAATGTCGGGCACCCCGGCCCAGGGTCCGGCGGCCAGCCGGGTGAAGCCCAGATCGGCATGGGCCTCGGCCACGGCGGCCTCGACCGGGGCCAGCACGGTGGGGGCATGGGCGCGGAAGGCGGCGATCAGCGTTTCGGCGGTGAACAGGAAGATGCCCGCATTCCACAGGAAATTGCCCGAAGCCACCATCTGGGCCGCCCGTGCCGCATCGGGCTTTTCGACGAAGCGCGCCAGCGGCTGGGGCGTGGCCGCGCCCGCATCGGCACCGGGGGCAAGTTCCAGATAGCCATAGCCGGTTTCGGCCCGGTCGGGGGTGATCCCGAAGGTGACCAGATCGCCGCCCTGCGCGCGGGCGGCGGCGGCCTGCACGGCGGCGCGAAAGGCGGCATCGTCGGGGATCACATGATCCGACGGGGCCACCAGCATCAGCGCGGCGGGGTCGTCCTTGGCCAGCACCAGGGCGGCGGCCAGCACGGCGGGGGCGGTGTTGCGCCCCTCGGGCTCGATCAGGATGGCGCGGGGGGCCATCTCGCAGGCCGCGAGCTGTTCGGTGACGATGAAGCGGAAATCATTGCCGGTGACAATGAGCGGGGCGGCAAACCCGTCGCCCGCCAGCCGCCGCGCGGCCCCCTGAAACAGGCTTTCGGCGCCGGTGATGCTGGCGAACTGCTTGGGAAAGGACTTGCGCGACAAGGGCCACAGGCGTGTGCCCGAGCCGCCGCAGAGAAGAAGAGGAGTGATCATGGATGGTCCAGCTGCAATGGTCTGTCTTCCAGACCCCTGTATGCGACAGTCTCTTTCGCTGCGCCAGCAAAACCGGACCGTCCTTGTGCCATCGGACGGGTTCTGCCCATGCCGATGGCCCGCCCCGGCGCCGGGCGGCCTCAATCCTGCCCGGTGCGGGCCAGGTAGCCTTCGATCAGCGGCACGTCCGAAGGGTTGTTCAGCTCCCAGAACACGGCGCCGGGGGCGGTCACCTCGACCATGCGCACCGGATGGCCGTTTTCCAGGAAACGCAGCTGTTCCAGCCCTTCGAGCCTTTCCAGCGGCCCCGGTTCCCAGCCCTGATAGGCGGCAAGGGCGGCCGGGCGATAGGCATAGACGCCGACATGGTGGAACACCGGCACGGTGCCATCGACCACGCCCTTGCCATTGGTGAAGGGCAGCACTTCCTTGGAAAAATAGAGCGCATCGCCGGATTGGCCAAAGACCACCGTGGTCGCGCCCACCCGGCCGGCGCGGCGGTCGGCCAGCAGGTTGTCCACCACCTCGGCCTCGCAGCGCAGGCAGGGCGTGGCCATGCCGACCGCAGGATCGGCGCGCAGCGCGTCGATCAGCGCGGTGACGAAATGCGGCGGGGTCAGCGGGGCATCGCCTTGCAGGTTGACCACGATCTCGGGGGCGATCCCGGCGCGCGCGACCGCCTCGGCCACCCGTTCGGTGCCATTGCGGCAGGTCTCGGAGGTGCGGATCACATCCGCCCCGATGCGCCGGGCCTCGGCCTCGATCCGGTCATCGTCGGTGGCCACAAAGACCGGGATCTGCCCTTGGGCGGCGGCGCGGGCGGCCATCACGCTGCGTTCGATCAGGCTGCGCGGGGTGCCCGAGGCGCCGCGCAGGGTGGCCAGCGGCTTGCCCGGATAGCGGGTGCTGGCATAGCGGGCGGGAATGACGATGCAGGCCTCCATCGCTCAGATCTCCTTGGCCAGCGCGTCAAAGGCCCGCAGCCGGGCGATCAGCGCGCCCATTTCCGCCAGCGGGATCATGTTGGGCCCGTCGCTGGGCGCGCGGTCGGGATCATCGTGGGTTTCGATGAACAGGGCGGAAACGCCCACCGCACAGGCCGCCCGCGCCAGAACCGGGGCGAATTGCCGCTGCCCGCCCGATGACCCGCCCAGGCCCCCCGGCTGCTGCACCGAATGGGTGGCGTCGAACACCACGGGCCAGCCGGTCGCGGCCATGGTGGGCAGGCCGCGGAAATCGGTCACAAGGGTGTTATAGCCGAACGAGGTGCCCCGTTCGCACAGCAGGATGCGCCGGTTGCCGGTCGATTCCACCTTGGCGGCGACATGCGCCATGTCCCAGGGCGCCAGGAACTGGCCCTTCTTGATGTTGATCGCCAGCCCGGTTTCGCCCGCAGCCAGCAACAGATCGGTCTGGCGGCACAGGAAGGCCGGAATTTGCAGCACATCCACCGCCTGCGCCGCAATCGCGCAATGCCCCGGTTCATGCACATCGGTCAGCACCGGCACGCCATATTCGGCCCGGATATCGGACAGGATGCGCAGGCCCGCGTCCATCCCCAGCCCGCGTGTGCCCGCCAGGCTGGAGCGGTTGGCCTTGTCGTAGCTGGCCTTGAAGATGAACTGCGTGCCCGTGGGCGTGCAGGCCTCCAGCAGCCCTTCGCAGATCATCCGGGCATGGGCATGGCTTTCCAGCTGGCAAGGGCCGGAAATCAGTGCGACGGGGGCCTGCCCGCCGATGGAGATATCGCCGATGGTCACGGTCTGGGGGGTCATCTTCGTCCTCACATCACGCCAAGGCGCAGCAGGTCGTGCAGATGCAGGATGCCCACCGGGCGCGCGCCCTGGCAGACGATCAGCACGGTGATCTTGTTGCGGTTCAATATCGCCAGCGCCTCGGCGGCCAGCATGTCGGGGGTGGCGGTCACCGGATGGCGGCTGCAAATCTCGCCGGCGCGCCGGTCCATCAGCCCGGCCATGTGACGCCGCAGGTCGCCGTCGCTGACCACGCCCTTCAGGTCGCCCTGCCCGTCCACCACGGCGGCAATGCCAAAGCCCCCGGCGGTCATGGTCAGGATCGCCTGCGTCATCGGCGTCTCCTCGGTGACCAGCGGCAGCCTGTCGGCCCCATGCATCACCTGGCGCACCTGGGTCAGTTGCGCCCCCAGCTTGCCACCCGGATGAAAGGCGCGGAATTCCTCGGCCCGAAAGCGCCGTGCCTCCATCAGCGCAACCGCCAGCGCATCGCCCAGCCCCATCATCAGCGTGGTCGAGGTGGTGGGCGCCATGCCGATGGCACAGGCCTCGGGCAGGTCGGGGATGGTCAGCCGGAACCCGGCTGCCTGCATCAGCGCGCTGTCGGGGTTCCGCGACATGCCTGCCAGCGGAATGCCAAAACGCGCGCAATGGGCGATCAGGTCGCGCAGTTCCGCCGTTTCGCCGCTGTTGGACAACAGGATGCACAGATCGCCCGGCGTCACCATGCCCAGATCGCCATGGCTGGCCTCGGCCGGATGGACAAAGAACGCCGGCGTTCCGGTCGAGGCCAGGGTCGAGGCGATCTTGCGCGCCACATGGCCCGATTTGCCGATTCCTGCCAGCACCACCCGGCCCGGCAGGGTCAGGATGGTGTCGATGCAGCGCGCAAAATCGTCCGGCAGCCCTGCGGCCAGCGTCTTCAGCGCCTCGGCTTCGGTGATCAGCACGCGGGCCGCGGTGGCGGTATGGTCGGTCGGTTTGGTCACGGGGGGCGGTCCCTGTTGCGATTGTCCCTACATAGGGGGCGCCATGCCCTTTGCCCATCCCCTTCGCCCGGCTGGCAGATCCGCCGCGTCGGCGCTAGAAAGGCGGCCACAGATCAGCGCAAGGAGACCGGCATGATCCTAGGCCATATCGGCGCCCGCAAGGGTTCGAAGGGGGTTCCGGGCAAGAACTTCCGCCCGCTTTGCGGCAAGCCGCTGATCGACTGGTCGCTGGACCAGCTGTTGTCCAATCCGCGCGTGGGCGCGGTGGTGGTCTCGACCGACGATCCGCAGATCTATGATCATGCGGTGGCCAGGGGCGCCCTGCCTATCGGCCTGCGCCCGGCGGAACTGGCGACCGATGCGGCCCCGAAATGGGGCGTGTGGCAACATGCGCTGGCCGCAGGCGAGGCGGCGGCGGGACAGCCGGTCACGGCCTTTCTCGATCTCGACTGCACCTCGCCCCTGCGGCTCGACAGCGACATCGACGCTGCCCTCGACCTGTTCGAGGCTGAACGCCCCGACATGGTGATGAGCGTCTGCGAAGCGCGCAAGAACCCCTATTTCAACCTGGTCGAACTGAACGACCAGGGCGGGCTGAAGGTGTCCAAGGAACTGCCGGGCGGCGTCTGGTCGCGGCAGGCGGCACCAAAGGTCTGGGAACATGCGGCCTCGACCTATGTGGTCGATCCCGAGTATCTGCGCCGGGCGAAAACCATCTACGAAGGGCGCGTCATCCCGTTCGAGATGCCGCCCGAACGCTGCACCGACATTGATACGCCCTTCGATTTCCGCCTGGTGGACTGGATGATGGGCGAACGCCTGAAAGGAGAGCATCATGGCTGATCCGGTATCCGACCTGTCGGGCCGCACGATCTTTATCACCGGATCCGGGGGAGTGCTGGGATCGACCTATGTGCGCCGGATGCTGGCGGCAGGCGCCCATGTCATCGCCTCGGATCTGCCGGGGGCACGGGCCGATGCGCTCAAGGCGCTTCATGGCGACGACCCGCGCTTTCGCTTCTACGATCTCGATGTCTCGGACGAGGATCAGGTTACGGGCATTTTCCAGCGCATCCTGGCCGATGGCTGGCAGCCCAATGTGGTGCTGAACAATGCCGCCATCACCGGCGAGCTGCTGATGGGGGCAGGCAAGCCGTTTCCCGATTTCGCCGATATTTCGGTGTCGGACTGGGAACGCACCATGCGCACCAACCTGACGGCGCCCTTCATGGTGGCCCGCCAGATGGACCGCGACATCGTCGGCAAATGGCCCTGCACGCTGATCAACGTGGCCTCGATGTATGCGCTGAACGGCGCGCATCACAAGATTTACGACGGGATGCCGTTCAAGAACTTTTCCGCCTATGGTGTCAGCAAGGCGGGGGTCCATGGGCTGACGGTCTGGCTGGCGGGCTATTGGGCGGCGCGCGGGGCCACGGTGAACACCATCGCGCCCGGTGCCGTGTTCAACAACCATTCCGAGGAATTCCAGCGCCGGGTGGGCGAATTGATCATGGCGGGCCGCATGGCGAAACCGGATGAAATCGCCGATGCCATGCTGTTCCTGTCCAGCCCGGCCGCGGGCTACATGACCGGCCAGATGATCAATGTGGATGGCGGGTTCTCGGCATGGTGATCCCTGCGGGGGTGATCGCCGTTATCGGCGCCGGATCCATCGGGCGGCGCCATGCGGCGAACCTGGCCACCCTGGGCGCGCGGGTGGAACTGCTGCCCTGGCGCGGCCTGGACACGGCGGCGCTGGCCGCGCGGGACGATATTGCCGGCGTGGTCATTGCCACCGAAACCCCGATCCGGCTGGAGCTGATACGGCTCTGTTCGGCCAGAAACTGGCCCTTCTATGCCGAAAAGCCGCTGGCCTGGCAGGAGGATCAGGCCCGCGCGATCCACGCGGCGGCGGCCCCGGTGGCCGCGCGGTCGATGGTGGGGTTCATGATGCGCTGGCATCCGGTGGTGCGGGCGCTGGCGGCGATGGATCTGTCCGACACTTTCCGCATCCATGCCGAGATCGGCCATGACGTGCGGCAATGGCGCCCCGACTGGAGCTTTGCCGCCAGCTATGCCGCCCGGCCCGCAGGGGGCGGTGTGCTGCTGGATCTGTGCCACGAGGTCGATCTGGTGCTGGCGCTGTTCCCAGGAGTGCAGGTGCAGGATGTGCAAAGCCTGGGCCATGCCGAGTTTCCGGCGGTGGATTTCGCCACCAGCCTGCATCTGACCACGCCGGGCGGGGCGGCGGTGCGGATTGCGATGGATTACCTCTCGCCGGTCTTTGTGCGCCGTCTGGTGATCTCGGGCCTGTCCCGGCGGATCGAGGCCGATCTGCTGGCATCGCGGCTGACGATCCTGACCGATGCGGGCGCCGAGACGCGCGATTTCCCGTTCGAGCGCAACGACATGTTCCTGGCCGCCATGACCGAGTTTCTGGCGCTGGCGGCAGGCGGTGCGCTGCCCGACGATCCCTTGCGCCCGCGTTTTGATGTGATGGAACCCTCGTCGATGCTGATCGCCCGCGCCTGGGAGGCGCGGCAGTTCAGCGGTGCGCTGACCCTGCCGATGGGCTGATGGTGGCCATCAGCCCCGGCAGCGCGTCCAGCGTGCGCGCGGCCCCGCCGGAATGGGCGGTGAAAAAGCCGGTGATGGCGGCTGGATCAGGCTCAAAACCGCCGATCAGAGCCTGTTCCAGCCCTTTTGCATCGGGGACCGACCGGGCGACGCCCGCCGCCTCGGCCTCGACAAAGGGGTATTCGATCGTGCCGGTGGCGGGGCCGGTCAGTACGGGTTTGCCCAAGGCCAGCGGCTCGATGATGTTATGCGCGCCATGCGGGGTGAAGCCGCCGCCCACCACCACCAGATCGGCCATGGCCAGATAGCCGTACATCTCGCCCAGGGTATCGCCCAGCAGCACATCCGGCAGGGCGGGCGCCGCGCCCCAGCCCACCGGATCGAACCCCGCCCCCAGGCTTGAGCGGCGCAGCACCGACAGCCCGGCCCCGCGCAGGGTGGCCGCCACCGCATCGAACCGTTCGGGGCGGCGCGGGACATAGACCACCAGCGGCAAGGGCAGCCCCCGCGCCGCATGATGGGCGCGCAGGGCATGGATGGCCTGCAGATAGGTGTCATCCTCGCCTTCGACCGCGCTGGCGATGGTGATCACCCGTGCGGGGGCCCCGATCCAGCGCCGCGCCGCCACCCCGCCCGCCACCAGCGCCTGCGGCACCGGCTGGTCAAAGCGCAATTCGCCCGTCACCGCGATGTTGCCCACCCCGACGCCGGCAAAGCGTGCCGCCTGCAGGTCGGATTTCACCAGCGCCCCGGCAAAGCCGCGCATCACCTGATGGCGCAGCCGCAGCCCGCGTGCATCCCGCGCCATCGAGGCCCGCGGATATTGTGCATTGCACATGAACAGCGGCACCCCCGCCGCACGGGCGGCAAAGATCATGCGGGGCCAGATCTCGATTTCCATCACCAGCCCGTAGACAGGGCGAAAGGCGCGAAAGAACCCGGCATAGGCCCAGCCGGTTTCCAGCGGCACCCAGACCGCCTGCAGCCGCCCGGCGGCGATCTCGGGGGCAAAGACCCGCTCGGCCTCGCCGCGTCCGGCAGGGGTGAAATGGGTGACGACCACCCGGTCCCCGCGCGCCAGCAGCGCCCGGATCAGCGGCACGGCCGAGCGCAGTTCCCCCAGGCTGACCGCATGGATCCAGACCGCGCCGGGCATGGGCCGGGGATAGCGGCCGAACCGTTCGGCCAGATGCGCGCCATAGGCCGGATCCTTGCGGGCACGGCGGTAGAGATAGATCAGGATCAGCGGCAGGCCCAGCGTCCAGAGCGCCGACCACAGCCCCAGAAACAGGCGCAGCGTCACGCTCATGGCAGATCCGCCAGTGCCAGAAGATCGCGGGCCAGCGGATGCAGGCTGCCTCGGGCGGCCTCGACCAGCGCGCGCGCCCGCGTCGCCATGGCACAAAGGCCGGGGTCGCGCAGGGCCGTGGCCAGTTCGCCGGGCGCCAGCGCGCGGGCCGCCTCTGCCTGTGACAGCCGCGCATAATCGGTGGCGAAATTGCGCACATCCGGGCCATGCAGGATGGCCGCCCCCAGCGCTGCGGGTTCCCAGGGGTTGTGCCCGCCGATGGCATCGAACCCGCCGCCCACCAGCGCCGCCGTTGCCAGCCGGTACCATAGCCCCAGCTCGCCATAGCTGTCGGCCAGCCAGACGCGGGTGTCGGGCCCCGGCAGCGCGCCTTTGCTGCGCCGGACATGGGGCAGGCCCCGCGCGGCCAGATCGGCGGCCAGGGCATCGGCCCGGCCAATGTCCCGCGGGATCAGGATCAGCAGCCGGTCCGGCAAGGCGGCGGCGGCTGCCAGCGCCTCGGCCTCGTCGCCCGGATGGGTCGAGGCGGCGGCCCAGACCGCGCGCCCGGCCAGCGCGGCCTGCACCATGGCCAGATCCGCCGCCTCTACCGCCAGCGGGGGGGCGGCGGGTTTCAGCGACCCGCCCACCACCACCTGGCGCGCGCCCAGATCGCCCAGCCGCTCTGCCGTGCCCGGATCCTGCGCTGACACCAGCGCGAACCGCGCCAGCAGATCGGCATAGACCCGGCGCACGCGGGCGCGGCGGGCATGGCTTTCGGCGGTGATGCGCGCATTGATCAGCGCCAGAGGAATGCCCCGCGCATGGGCCGCGACCACCGCCGCTGGCCAGATCTCCTGTTCGGCCCAGACCGACAGGCAGGGGCGCCAATGGTCGAGGAACCGCGCGACATATTGCGGCGCATCCAGCGGCAGGAACTGGTGCCGGGTGCGCGGCGGCAGGTTCGCGGCCATCACCCTGGCCGAGGAGCGCGCGGTCGAGGTGACAAGGAAGGCCGCCTCTGGCGCCTGGGCGGCCATTTCGCCGATCAACCCGCGCAGGGCCAGCACCTCGCCCAGGCCCACGGCATGAAGCCAGATCAGCGGACCATCGGGGCGCGGGGCCGTGGCCGCGCCCAGCTTTTCGCGCCAGCGGGCGGGGTCTTCCTTGCCGCGCGCCAGACGGCGGCGCATCAGGGCGGGCGCCAGCAGCGGCAGGGCCTGCGCCGCCGCCAGATAGCCACGCAGCGCCACCCCCATGGGTGCGGCGCTAGCCAATGTCCTGAAAGGCCTTTTGCAGCCCCCGCCCCCAGAATTCCGGATCGGCCAGAACGGCGGCAAAGCGGTCGGCGGCCCGCCCTTCGCCAAAGCCCTTGTGCGGCGGGTGGCGGTGGCCCCATTCGGTGGCCA
Organism: Gemmobacter megaterium; assembly: GCF_900156815.1. GTDB lineage: Bacteria > Pseudomonadota > Alphaproteobacteria > Rhodobacterales > Rhodobacteraceae > Wagnerdoeblera > Wagnerdoeblera megaterium. Next base: position 52,364 of record NZ_FTOT01000010.1, on the reverse strand, counting down.
GAAACCGCGCGATCGCCGCAGCATCCCCGGCCGCGCAGGCGCTGACCGATGCGGCCTGCGCCCGGTTGGTCTGCCGCGTGCCGATGTCCAGCGAGGCCAGCCCCAGGAACGGCGCCTCGCGCACCCCGGCGCTGGAATTGCCCACAAGACAGGCCGCATGTTTCATCAGTTCGGAAAAATGCGCGAACCGCATCGAGGGCAGCACGCGGAACCTGTCCTTGGGCAGGGCGTCGATCACGGCAAAGATCCCCTCGGACCCCGGATCGTTGTTCGGCGCGATCACCACGAAGCTGCGCCCCGACGCCTCCAGCGCGCCGAACAGCGCCGCAGCCTGGGCGCCCATGCTGGCCTGTTCCGAGGTGACCGGGTGAAAGGTGACGATGCCGTAATCGGCAAAGGGAATGCCATAGCGCGCGCGCACCTGATCCAGTGTCACGCCTGACGGGCCGGCGTGGAAATCCAGTTCCGGCGAGCCGATGACATGGATCGAGCTTTCGGGTTCCCCCAAGGCCATCACCCGCCGTTTCGCCTTGTCCGACGACACGAAATGATGCGTGCACAGCTTGGTGTTGCAGTGGCGGAACACCTCGTCGATGGTGCCCGAGACCTCGCCGCCCTCGATATGGGCCGAGCGGATGTAATTCGTCGCCGCCACCAGCGACCCGGCCAGCGCCTCGATCCGGTCGCCATGGATGACCAGCAGGTCGGGGCGATTCTCGGCCAGGTAATCCGACAGGCCGGTCACGGTTTTCGCCAGCACGATGTCCTGGCTGTCGCCCATGCGCTGGTTGAGAAATTCATGCGTCTGCGTGCCCGGCATCCGGCGCACCTCGTTCACGGTCAGGCCATAGCGGGCCATCATGTGCATCCCGGTGACAAAAAAGGTCACGCCATGCCCGGCCTCGCGGGCCGCCGCTGCCAGCGGCTCCAGCTTGCCGAAATCGGCACGGGTGCCTGTAAGAAACAGCAATTGTCGGGTCATGACGCATCGACCCGTTCAAAGGCGACCACGGTTTCAAAGGACTGCTCCACCACCGGCACCAGCCCGGCCCCCAGAAAGGCGCCGAAGATCCGCGCCATTCCGGCCCGGCTGACGATATGGGGGTGCAGTTCGATCACGGCGGCGCGCAGCCCCGCCAGGGGCAGCACCGGGATCAGTTCTTCCTCTGCGCCTTCGATGTCGCAGACCAGCAGGTCGGGGCGCACCTCGGCAAAGACGGCGGCGGGGTCATGGACCGGCACCTCCACCGCCTCCAGATCGGCGGCGCCCGCCACCAGCGAGCTTTCGGTGAAATGCCGGTGCAGGCGAAAGCTGCGCGTGGCGCCCTGGTCCAGCGGAGCGACCACCGCCGAGCGCACCTCGACATTGGTGATCCCGTTGGTGCGGTGCAGCCGGGCGATTGCTTCGGGCAAGGCCGGGTTGGCCTCGTAGCTGGTAAAGCGGGCACCAGGATGGCGCCTGGCCATCACGCCCGAGACCAGCCCCATGCCCAGCCCCAGTTCCAGCACCCGGTCTTCGGGGCGCATCAGGGCCGACAGGGCGCGCAGTTCGGGCCATTCGTAATCGCCGCGCCAGATGTGTTTCCACACCGGCTTGCTGACATGGGCCCCCTGCACCGGCACCTGCAGACCGTGAAAGTGCAGCGTCTTCCAGAACCGCCGGAAGGGAAAGCTCAGGCTGGCGGTCTGCTTCATGCCTGGCACCGATGGCCGGGTGCCCGGTGGGCGGCGTCTTGTGTCATGTCCGGCATCTCAGGCCTCTGTTGCAACCCGCGCGTCCAGTTCGGCCAGGATGACAGGATCGGGGGCCGGGATCTGCCCGGCCCGTACGGCGGCCAGAAAGGCCTGTCGCCAGATCCTTGCCACCCGGTCGCCGGATCGCTTCAGGAAAGGATAGCCCGACAGCCCGCAGGAGGCGACGGGGAAAAGGCTGTAGAACTGTCCCTGGGCCAGTGCGCGGTCGACCAGCGCCAGCGCGTCCGCGCGCCAGCCGGGCGTTTCGCACCGCGCCAGCAGATCCCGCGCCGCCGCCCCCCCCTCGGGGCCGGGCCAGGCGGCAAAGCGCAACACCTGCGCCAGCCGGTCGTCCCCGGCGCGGTCCAGATCGGCGCGAAACCCTGCCGTGTCAAAGGCGGGCACCAGCCGCAAGCCGCCCGCGATCAGCGCGGCGCTGTGGCCACGTTCGCCCCGGCGGATCACCTTGTATTTGTTCGAGGTCAGCCGCAGCCCTTGCCAGAAGGACCGGAAGGCCGGATGCCGCACCGCGCTGGCCTGCATCAGATAGCAGTAGGATTCCAGAAACCGCTCGCCCCCGCGGTCGCGCAGGATGCTGCCCGCCACATCGCCCCCCGCCGCCTGCAACCGCGCCACCAGCGCCCCGGCGTCATTGTCCAGCAGCCAGACACTGTCGTTCAGGATCAGCAGCCGGTCCGGGGTGACGCCCCGGTGCCACAGCAGGCGGATGCCGTCGCGGTAGCCGCCGAAATCATGGCCCAGATTGGGGCGCTGCACCAGCAGCCAGACATGGGGCGCCAGCCGGGCGACCATCGCGGCATCCAGCGGCGCGTTCGACACCACCAGCGGGGCAAAGCCTGCCGCAACCAGGCTGTGGCACAGGGCCACCGTGCTCTCGGGCAGCCGGGGTTGCGGATAGATCAGCACCAGCGCGATATCGCCTGTCAGCGCCGCCTGCCCGGCATGGATCGTCAGCTGGTCGGGGAACCGGCGGTCGTAGCGGGCATTGGCCAGGGGTTCCCAGACCGCCTCGGGGATCGCGCGCATCTGCTGGCCCAGCCGGGCCAGTTCGCGCCGGACCTTCCAGCCGGGGATCACGCCAGATCGCTCCATTTCAACTGGGTGTTGCGGGTGACGGCGCGGGTCAGGCGTTTGCCCAGCAGCTTGTCGAAGTCATAGGCCGGGATTTCCCCCGATCCGGGGCGGCGGGCCCAGATGTCCTGTTCGCGGATCACATGGCCTGCGGGCAGATCGGCATCGGCCACCACCGAGCCGCGGGCGAAACGGTAGACATCTTCTTCGGGGGCGGTCCGTTGCTTGGGGTTGTTGGCGGCAATCCAGATCTCGCGGCTGCGGTCGATCAGGTGGCGCAACTCGGCCGGGTCCATCGAATTGATGATGTCGGGCCCCTTGCGATAGCGGGTGTCGGTATAATGCCGCTCCAGGATACATGCCCCCAGCGCGACCGAGGCCAGTGCCATTTCCGGCCCGATGGAATGGTCGGAAAAGCCGACGACGGCGTTCGGGAAGGCCGCCTTCAGATCGGTCACGCCGCGCAGGGACACAATCTCCGGCGGGCTGGGATAGAGGTTGGTGCATTCCAGCAGCGCATAGGGCACGCCTGCCGCGTCCAGAATGTGCACAGAGGCGCGGATCGTTTCGATGGTCTGCATGCCCGTGGACAGGATCACGGGTTTTCCCTTGCGCGCGATATGGCGGATCAGCGGCAGGTTGTCGGCCTCTCCCGACCCGATTTTGTAGGCGGGCACGTCGAGGGTTTCCAGATAATCGGCGGCCGCGCGGGAAAACGGGGTGGAGATCCAGATCATCCCCAGGCTTTCGGTATAGCGCTTCAGCTCGGCTTCCTCGTCCAGGCTCAGCGCGCAGGCGGCCATCACATCCCAGATCGAGACATCGGCATTGGGCGGAAAGATCGCCTTAGCCTCGTCGGTCATCTCGTCGTCCAGGATATGGGTCTGGTGCTTGACCATTTCGCAGCCCGACAGGGCGGCAAGCCGCACCATGTCCTTGGCGACAGCCAGATCGCCGCCATGGTTGATGCCGATTTCGGCAATGACCAGCGGGGGGTGATCAGGCCCGATCTTGCGACCGGCAATCGTGATGGAAGTCTGCACGGAGGTCTCGCTTTGGCCAGGGGTCGGTTTCCCTGACCTACACGCATCGCCTGTGTCCGGGCAATGTGAAAGCGGGGGCCGGGGCGATGCGCCGGCGCCCCTGTGCGCGGCCCTCCGCTCGGGGATCGACCCGATACCAGCCGGCCCTTGCCCTCAAAGGTTGCGGCAGGCCACCAGAACGGGAATCACCCGGCACGAGGCTGGCACATGCCCAGGCGCCCCGGATTTCCGGGGCTCGCATGATTGTTGAGGAGGTATCGACAATCTTTGCCCCGGTCCCGGATCGCGGAGGATCTGCATCGCAATGCCGGTCGCAGGCACGGAAATTTGATCTTTTCGGGGGTTTTTCTTGGACCATGGCGAAAATGTGGCCTAAAAAAGGCGCGTCGCGCCAAGTGGCGTCCGGCCATGATGTTCACGACAGGAGCCTTGAACCTTCCCATGATCCAGCAATATCTTTCCCTCCCCGCCATTGCCCTTTCCGCTGTCATCGGCCTTGGAGCTGCGGCCGATGCCGCCACGGTGACATTCACCCAGAACTACGGCACGGATTTCGGCGCAGCCGGTACCGCAACCCAAGGGGCGGCCCCGCGCGTCACCTATGGCAGCAACTATGCCCGCCTGAACGACGGATCCGGCACGCCGTTTTACCAGCAGTTCTCGCTGGCCAGCATCGGCAACCAGATCAACGCCATCAGCGTGACGGTGAACTACGCCAATGCAGGCAACGGTTTCTTCCTGTCCGAGCAGTGGCAGACCTTTACCGCAGGCGCGCTGACCGGCGGCGGCAATCTCGATACCTCGTCGGCCACGCGCATCTCGCTGGGAACGCTGGTCGGCAGCGGTTCGGTGACCTATCAGCTGACCGGCACGGCGCTGACCACGGCGCTGGCCGCGGATGCCGTCGGCGTCTGGTTCGGTGAATTCGCGCCCTGGTCGAACAACTTCGACCTGTCCTCGATCTCGGTGCAGGTGTCGGCGGTTCCGCTGCCAGCCGGCGGCGTGCTGCTGCTGGGCGCCCTGGGCGGCCTGGCCGTCCTGCGCCGCCGCAAGGCAAGCCAGCCCGCGGCCTGATCCGGCCCATCGCATCGCCGGAACACGCGACGGGCCCCGGAAATGGGGCCCGTCGTTTTCGTGATGCGCCCGCTGTCTCTGGCTGGCATGTCGAAGGCGAGTGCTGCGAGATCGCGGATCTCGCAATGGCTGTCGGTCGTGTAGGGTAGCCTCTCTCTTGAGCTTTGCCCCCGTTCAGGCGTTGCGCAACCTGGGTGGCCTTGTTCCCGACCCGGTTCAATGCGGCGCTCAAGCTCTGCAGTTCTTTTGTCATGTCCTCATCTGGACGCAGAATGTCGTCGCAGACAGGATCGAGCGGCGCAGGGCGTCCGGGCGGTGCGCGATACCGCAATGCGAAAATGCAGCCTCGAAGCCGCGAAGGTCACGCTCGGTGACCTTCACCGGCAGTTCCCTGGTCTGGCTGTCACTGGCCGAAACGGCGAACCGGCCATGGCCCAGCAGGTTGAAGACCGTGTTGGAGGAGACCTTCGGGCGATGCCCAGACCGCACACAGCGGCGCCTTTCGCCCGTTCCCGGACGATCTGCTGGTGTCCCTGATCGGTCGGTCTGCGACTGCCGCCCATGTGAAGTATACGTTCCTATTTCTTGCCAGCTTCGTACAAGACCGCCTTCTCCCAGCACAAGCGGAGAAGGCACCAAGGGCTTGTACTCAATGTGGAAAATCTGCCCCGAGGGCCGATTTGACGTCTTTTGTCAGATGCAGTGCGCATCGCGCGCAATGCCATGCGCCCCGCGTTTCCTGTCCCGAGCATCGCGCTCTTTGGACCGCGTTTTGTGCGTCCCGCAGCACGTCTTCTGGCGGATGTGGGGTGTCAGGTGCAGCCCGCACCGCGCATCCCGCACGATGTGTCCCGCCCTGCGCCTTGTGCATCCTGCGCCGCGCCGCGCGCGCCGTGGCAAATGTCGAATGCAGCCCGCCTTCTGGGCTTTGCATCGCGCATTCTGGACGCCGCCATCTGTCCTCTGCACGACGTTTTCCGCCCCAGGCGCGATGCGCCGTGCCGTGTTCAGTTCGCAGATTCGCGTCTGCCCGTGCTGGCCGCACTGCGCGCTGTCGTGGCCGCGTTTCAGCCTGACACCCTTGCCCGAAGGGGCATGACCTGTGGGTGGCGGCCACGGCTGGCCGTCTGCCTAGAGCAGCCCGTTGCGCTGGGGGCCGCCGGTCATCAGGCTGTAGGCCGCGATCAAGGCCGGATCCGCAGGGCGTCCGGGGCGGAGGTGGTGCAGCAGGGCATCCAGGAACACCCTGGTCTTTTGCGGCATCAGCCGACGGCTTGGAAACACCGCCCGCACCGTCACCGGCTTCAGCGCCCAGTGCGGCAACAGCCGCACCAGCGCGCCCTGGTGTTCCGGCTCCTGGGCAAACAACACCGGCAATACGGCAATGCCTGCGCCCATCAGCGCCAGGCGGCGCAGCATGTCATAGGAATTGGCCCCCACCCGCCGGCCGGCCATGTCGATGGTGATCCCCTGTCCCTGCCGGTCCAGGGCCCAGGGCTGCGCGGCCCCGGCGCTTGTCAGCGCCAGCAGATGAAACTCTGCCAGATCCTGCGCGCGCGAGGGCTGGCCGCAGCGGTCCAGATAGCCGGGCGCGGCATAGATCCCCAGATCGAGGTTCGTCAGATGCCGTGCCGTCAGCTGTTGCGATGTGTCGCCCTCGCCCACCCGGATTGCCAGATCGAAACTCTCTGCGATCACATCGACATAGCGCGGGGACAGATCCAGATCGAGCTGCACCTCGGGCCAGGCGGTGGCAAAGGCGGCCAGCATCGGGCCCAGAACGATGCCTGCAAGATCGGCGGGGGCCGACACGCGCAGGCGGCCCGACGGCGTCAACTGGCGGTGTTCGGCCACTTCGGCCACCCGCTCTGCCTCATGTGCGATCTGTTCGGCGGCGCCCAGGATCCGCTGGCCCATCTCGGTCAGCACGATGCGGCGGGTGGTGCGTTGCAGCACCTTTTCGCCCAGCCGCGCCTCCAGCGCGCCGATCCGGCGGGACAGCGTGGATTTGGGGATGCCAGAGTGCTTTGTCGCCTCGGAAAAGCCGCCGGCAGTCACCACCAGCGCAAACAGCATCAGATCCGTCGGGTCGGGAGGCGCGGGCACGGCGGGTCCTTTGTTCCGATCATGGAACAGTGATACCCGAAACACCCCCTAGGGCAAGCCAGGGATACAAGGCATCCTGTGTCAAATACCAAAGGGAGTCGCGGCTTGGCACCTCAGCTTGTTTCACTATTGGAACGCGCCCTCGTGTGGGAAAGCGCCGTCGGCTGGACGCCGGAATGTCTGGACGAAGGGCCCTCGATGCTGCCCCGCTACCACAATGCGGGGTTCAGTTGCCTGTCGATGACCATCGGTGCCGACTGGGACCGGCCCGAACCCACGCTGCGCCATTTCGCGCAGCAGCGCCGCTATTTCGAGAACCGCAGCGACCTGTGCCGCATCGTGGACTCGGTCGAGGATATCCGCGCCGCCAAACGCGATGGCAAGCTGGGCATCGGCTTTCACCTGCAAGGCGCCAGCCCCCTGGGCTATGATCCGGCGCTGATCGATACCTGGTACCGGCTGGGCATCCGCTGGATGATCCTGTGCTACAACACCCGCAATCCGCTGGGGGACGGCTGCCACGAACCGGAAAACGCCGGGCTGTCGCTGCTGGGCCGCGCCTTTGTCGCCGAGGCGAACCGCGTGGGGATGTTGCTGGATGTCAGCCATGCCGGTATCCGCACCTCGCTCGATATCGTGGAACTGTCGGACAAGCCGGTGATCGCCAGCCATTCCAGCGCCCGCGCGATCAAGAACCACGAACGCAATGTGACCGATGAGCAGATCCGCGCCATTGCCGCCAAGGGCGGCGTGGTCGGCATCAACTCCATCGGGGCGTTCCTGACCGATGACAACAGCTCGGGCGTCGGCGCGGTGATGCGCCACATCGACCATATCGCGCAACTGGTCGGGCCGCAGCATGTGGGCCTTGGGTTGGATACGGTGTTCTACCAGCCCTTCATGACCAAGCTTTATGACTCCGGCCCCCTGATGGCGCAGCGCGGCTATCCGCGTCCGCCCTGGGCCGATGTCAAACCCGAAGCCCTGCCAGACCTGGTCGAGGCGCTGGACCGCCACGGCTATGACGAAACGGCCATCCTCGGGATTCTTGGCGAGAACTTCCTGCGTGTCGCCGCGCAGACCTGGCGCCCCACCCAACAAAGGACAGACGCATGAGCCTCAAGACCCTGCGGCTTGCCGCCGCCCTCGCCTTGACCGCCGCGACCGCGCAGGCCGAGACGAAACATATTGCCATTGCCAGCTTTGGCGAACACCCGGCCCTGAACCAGGTGGCCGAAGGGTTCAAGGACCGCATGGGCGCCCTGGGCCATGCCGAGGGTACGGCCGTGACCTACAGTTTCAGCCATGCGAACTTCGACCGCACGCTGATCCCGCAGGTTCTGGCCAAGGTCGAGGCGGAAAAGCCCGCGCTGGTGCTGGCCATCACCACGGGCCTCAACCAGGCGGCGGTGCGGGGCATCACCGACAAGACGATCCCCATCGTCTTTGCCTCGGTCGTCGATCCGGTGGTGGCGGGCATCGTGCCCGACTGGCAGCACGGCTCGGCCACCAGCACCGGCGCGTCGATGATGCCCGATTTCGATGCGACGCTGGCGTTTCTGAAACAGGTGATCCCTGGCATCCAGGCGGTGGGCACCCTGTTCAACCCCGGCGAGGATAACGACGCCACCAATATGGAACTGCTGACCGAGGCCGGTAAAAAGGCGGGCATCAGGATTGTCGGCGTTCCGGTCGAGGCCTCGGCCGACCTGCCCCAGCGGATGCAAAGCCTGGCCGGGCAGGTCGATGCGGTGTTCCTGATCCAGTCGAATGTCGTGCAGACAGCCGTGCCGATCGTTGCGCAGGTGGCGCAGCGTATCAGGATGCCGCTGTTCAATTCGGTGTTCAACCCGGCCCTTCAGGATCAGCTGGCAGGGTTCCATGCGATTTCCTACCGCAAGAACGGCGAACATGCGGCCGATATTGCCGACCGGATCCTCAAGGGCGCCAAGCCTGCCGATATCGCGCCCTATGTGCCGGTGGCCGGGGATTTCGACAGCTATGTCAGCGTCAAGGGCATGGAGGCTGTCGGCCTGCCGATCCCCGACGCCCTGAAGGACAGCCCGTGGCTGCTGAAGTGATCCCGGAACGCCCGCAGGGGGGCGGCCCCCCCCTTCTGGCCGTGCAGGGCCTGCGCAAGACCTTTGGCGGCGGCCTTCCGGGGGCGCGGCCTGCGCTGGACGGGGTGGATCTGGCGCTGATGCCCGGCGATTTTGCGGTGGTCATCGGCTCGAACGGGGCGGGCAAATCGACGCTGCTGAACAGCATCGCCGGGGCCTTTGCGCCGGATGCCGGAACGATCACCCTGGCAGGGCGCAATATCACCCGCGTTCCAGGGCACCGGCGGGCCGGTTGGATCACCCGCGTCTTTCAGGATCCGATGATCGGCACCGCCGCCGCCATGACCATCGAGGAAAACCTGGCCCTGGCCGAACGGCGCGGGCAGCCCCGCCGCCTGCGGCTGGCGCTGGACCGCGCGCGGCGCGACACCTACCGCGACCGCCTGCGCCCGCTGGCGCTGGGGCTGGAGGACCGGCTGACCACGCCGGTTGCGCTGCTGTCCGGTGGCCAGCGGCAGGCGCTGTCGCTGATCATGGCGGTCATGTCGCGGCCCGCGCTGTTGTTGCTGGACGAACATACCGCCGCGCTGGATCCGCGCACCGCCGAAATCGTCATGCAGGCCACGTTGCGTGTGGTGCAGGATCATGGCCTGACCGCGCTGATGGTCACGCATAACATGCGCCAGGCGATCGAGACCGGCAACCGGCTGGTGATGATGGATGCCGGCCGCATCCGGCTGGACATCGGCGGGTCGGAAAAATCGGCGCTGACCGCCGCCGATCTGGTCGAGAAATTCCGCATCGACACTGACCGAATGCTGCTGGGACACTGAGCCATGCCTGTGATCGACGCCTTCCTGAACCTGATCCCCGTCACCTTCGCGCAAAGCCTGATGTATGCCTTTGTCGTGATGGGGATCATGATCCCGTTCCGGCTGCTCAGCTTTCCCGACCTGACCAGCGAGGGGGCGTTCCCGCTGGGCGGCTGCGTCTGTGCCGCGCTGATCCTGGCGGGGTGGAACCCCTTTCTGGCCACGGCGGTGGCCTTTGGCGCCGGGATCGCGGCAGGCATGGCCACCGCGCTGATCCACCTGCAATTCCGGCTGAATTCGCTGCTGGCCGGGATTCTGGTGTTTACCGCGCTTTACAGCGTCAACATGCGGGTGATGGGGCGGTCCAACGTGGCGCTGTTTTCGGCCGACAGCGTGTTTCTTCAGATCAGCCCGGCCATTCTGGGATCGGTGGCGCTGCAAATTCTGGTCTTTGGCGTGCTGGTGGTCGTCATGCTGCTGGCGCTGCGCTGGTTTCTGGCGACCGAGGCCGGGGCGGCCCTGCGGGTGGTCGGCATCAACCCCGATCTGGCGCCGTCGCTGGGCATCAACCTGTGGACCTGGACGCTGGTGGGGCTGGGTCTGGCCAACGGGTTGTCGGCCTTTGGCGGGGCGCTGGTCGTGCAGTTGCAGGGCTTTGCCGATATCGGCATGGGGATGGGGCTGCTGATCAACGGCCTTGCGTCGCTGGTGATCGGGGAAACGGTGGTGGGACGCCAGACCATCACCCGCCAGTTGCTGGCGCCGGTGATCGGCGCGGCGATCTATTACCAGTTTGTCTCGCTGGGCCTGTCGCTGGGCCTGCATCCCAGCGATCTGAAGCTGGTGACGGCGGTGTTCGTGCTGCTGACGCTGGGCCTGCCCGCCCTGCGCCGGGGCGGTGGCACCGGGCGCGAAAAGCTGCACGCCTGAACCATCGCATGGCCTGAGGCTGCCGGACCCGCCGCGGATCCGGCAGCACCCCGCAGTTGCAAAAGGCCGTCATCCGCGCCGATTGGCCCGATCAGTCGGGCTTGCGGATTTGCTTAAAAACATGACGCTAGAAATCCTGATGCGCATCAGGGGATCATAACGCGCGCCATAGAGAGGTTTGTTTCAATATCCGATAATCTTGCCTTATCGGACATGCCGGGATGGCCAAGCAAGACCCCCCTTCAGGGGGGCATCCTCCCTGCCCTGTCAGCCAGGGTCCGAACCCGACGCCGCCGGTTCCGGGGGTGTCAGCCCGCGGCCCAGCCTTGCGCTGCCATGCGGCGCAGCCCGTCCAGTGACCCGAAGGCCGGGGCAATATCTGGCAGGAGGTCGTTTTCCAGTGCCAGATCACGGCCATAGAGCGAGGAGAACATCAGAATGGCCGCCTGATGCAACGGCACCGCGACCCCCGCCATATCGGCCAGCCGCACCAGGGGCACCAGACCAAAGGGCACATCCTCGGTCACATAGCGGGTGTCCAGCGATTTCGGCCCGTTGACCGGACGGCGAATCCGGACCACCTCGGTCATCATCATGGCCAGGGGGGCGATCTCGACCTTGCCGGGCACGGCATAGCTTTGATGGATCGACCGTGCACTGACCCCCAGCGCCGATGCGACGGCCCGTCGTTCCAGATCCAGATCCTCGAGAAACCGGCAGACGGCGGGCGTCATGTGATCCTGTTGCACCCAGGTTTCGCCCCGTTCCATCCGGGTCAGGTTGAACAGCGCCAGCCCGCAATGCACCGTCGGGTTCAGGTTGCCCAGATCGACGGCCAGCAGGCTGTCGACCGGCCGGAACCGCACGCCGAACAGCTCGGTGCACAGCGCCAGCGCCGCCGCCATGCCCTCTGTGGGGATCACCGTCATCTCGACCTCGCGCCGCACCAACGAGACCGATACCGCGGCCGCCCCGGTCTGGCGCCCGGTCGAGGCGGTGGTGTTCCACACGATGATCGGGCAGCGCAGCCCTCGCGCCGCCAGCCCCCGCGACAGATAAAGCGCGGCAAAGGACAGATGCGCGCTGAGAATGACGCTTTGCCCCGTTGCCAGATGCGGCAGGATGCGGTCGATCACCGCGCGATGGCCATAGGCGGGCAGCGCCAGGATCACCGCATCGGCCCCGGCCAGCAGTGCTGCCGGATCCTGCGCCACGGCCACGGAAAACTGCCCCTCGATCGCGCCGGTGGCGGTCAGCGGCACGCCCTGGGCCAGATCCTGCGCCCGGCTGTTCGAGGGCGACCACAGCACCGGGCTGTGCCCGCCCTGCGCCAGAAAGGCGGCGTAGGAATATCCGATGCCCCCGGCACCGGCGATGGCAACGCGCATGGTTTTCCCCTTGTGATCCATGGCGCAGCAGCGCGCCCCCAGGGGGGGATAGGGGGCCCGTGCCCGTTCCGTCAAAGTCCGAAAACTCTGGCAGATATGCGCATGGGTTATAGCGAGGTCCCGCGGCTTTGGTATTGCCCAAAGGAATACCGAACGCGAAATGCGCTATTTGACTCTATTTACCGGACCTTGGTTCTGTGGCTGGGCAACATCAGACAAGATGGCGAGGGAAAAATGACCACAACAGGGAAACGGCTGATATTGGGCGGCACGCTGCTGGCAGGGATGGCCCTGGCGGCCCCGGCCCTGGCGCAGGATCAGGTGCTGCGTGTCGGGATCAACGCGCCCGACATCACCACGCTTGACCCGCACCGGGCCAGCGCCACCGGCGACAAGGGCGCGGTGGGCTGGATCTACAACGGGCTGCTGCGCTTTCCGCCCGGCAATGCCGATCCGGGCGCGCTGGAACCCGATCTGGCCGAAAGCTGGACAACCTCGGATGACGGGCTGGAATGGGTTTTCACCCTGCGCGAGGGCGTGGCCTTTCACGGCGACTGGGGCGTGCTGACGGCCGAGGATGTGGTCTATTCGCTGGAACGCGCCAAGGATCCGGAGCGGTCCTCCTTTGCCGCCGCCTATGCCGGGTTCCAGACCATCGAGGCGCTGGACCCACGCACCGTGCGCATCGTTCTGGCCCATCCGGTGCCGGGCTTTCTGGGACTGTTGTCGAATTACCATGGCGGCCATATCGTCAGCAAGGCGGCGGCCGAGGCGGCAGGCGCCGATTTCGGCAAGCAGCCGGTGGGCACCGGGCCCTTTGCCTTCGTCTCGCACCAGACGCAGCAAAGCGTCACCTTTGCCCGCCATGACGGCTATTTCCGGGGCACCCCCAAGATTACGGGCATCGACTACCGCCTGATCCAGGCCGATGCCAGCCGCGAGCTGGCCTTTACCTCGGGCGAGCTGGACCTGATCTATGGCAAACGCGAACAGCGCTGGATCGATCGCTGGGCACGCGAGGCGAACGTGGTCGTCGATGTGTTCTGGCCGGCCGAATTCCGCACCCTGCACCTGAACACCCGCCAGGCGCCGCTGGATGACCGCCGCGTGCGCGAGGCGGTGGCCCGCGCCATCAACATCGACGAGATCGTGGCCTTTGTCGGGGCCGATGTGGCGCCCAAGGGCTGTTCGGTCATCCCGTCGGGCTATCTGGGCGAGGAATGCAGCGCTTGGGTTTACGGCTATGACCCGGCGGCGGTGAAAAAGCTGCTGGCCGAGGCGGGGCACCCCGATGGCATCACCATCAAGCAGGTGGTGTCCAGCAACAATGCGCAACTGCCCATCATGGAGGTGATCCAGGCCCAGCTTGCCGCCTCGGGGATCAAGCTGGATCTGCAGGTGGTGGACCATCCGACCTATCACGACCTGATCCGCAAGGATCTGAGCGGGATGGTGTTCTATGGCTCGGCCCGGTTTCCCATCGCCGACAGCTATCTGACGGAATATTACCATTCCGACGCCATCGTCGGCAAACCCACCGCGATCACCAATTTTTCCCATTGTGACGTGGCGGATGCCGCGATCGAGGCGGCACGGGTCAACACCGATCCGCAAGGCCAGCTGGCCGACTGGGCCGAGGCGCAACGCCTGATCCACGAGGAGATCTGCGCGGTGCCGCTGTTCAACCTGCGCCAGGTCTGGCTGCGCAGCGACCGGCTGGACTACGGCTATGATCTGGTGGGGGCGATGAACCTGGCGCCGCCGATCACGGAACTGACGGAGTTGACGGCCAGGTGACGATGCCGCGGGCGAAATCCTCGGAGGTTTCGTGCACGCAATCGACAAAGGCCGAGACCAGACGCCGGTTGCGCCCATGGCGCAGCCGGCACAGCTGATAATCGACGATGTTTTCCGGGGCAAAGGGCCGGATCGCGATGCGGTTTTCCATGCCCACGGCATGAAAGGGATGCGACAGCGCGATGCCCAGCCCCAGGGCCACCATTTCGCACACATTGGGCGAGGTGGTGGCCTCGACCACGACATGCGGCTGCACGCGGTGGCTTTCGAACAGCTTGTCCTGCAACAGCCGGGTATAGCTGCCTTGCATGAAGGAAATGATCGGCTGATCGGCAATGTCCGCCATGGTCAACACCGTCCGGGCCGCCAGCGGATGATCGCGCGGCAGAAAGCAGGTCAGCGGCTGGCGCAGGATCGAGGTGGATTCGATATGCGTGTCCTCGGCCCGCCCGGTGATGACACCGACATCGACATGGCCGGCCCGCATCCATTCCACGATGAACTGCGAACTGCGTGCCTGGAGCGAGATGAACACATCCGGGTGCCGCGCCTTGAACGCCGCGATCACCGAACAGATGAAATGCCCCGACAGGCCCGGCAGGCAGCCGATCACCAGTTGCCCCTGTTCCTCGCGCCGCAGGCTGTCCACGGCGCGGTTGATCTGGTTCAGCCCCGAAAAGATGCGGTCGATTTCCTGATAGAACCGCACCCCGCGCTCGTTGGGCACCAAAAGCCCGCGCCGCCGTTCGAACAGCGTCAGCCCGATATCGGCCTCGAGGTTGGTCAGCAGCTTGCTGGCCGCCGGTTGCGACATGTTCAGCACTTCGGCCGCGCGGCTGACAGTGCCGGTTTCGATCACGGCCTTGAACGCCTCGATCTGGCGCATGGTCGGTTGCCGGTAGGTTTTCGTCCGCGCCATGAGTCTGCCCTGAGATATAACTCTATTGAATACTGATCTGAATAACTGATCTTTGAAAATATACCAAGCCCGCGCGTATCACTGCAAGACAAGAGGGAGTCCAAGCCAGTGCGAGAGCCAGATACGATCGTGATCGGCGCCGGGACCGTGGGGGCGGCAATCGCCTGGGGTCTGGCGCGGGGGGGGCAGCAGGTGCTGGTCCTGGATGGCGGCGATACCGATTTCCGTGCCGCACGCGCCAATTTCGGGCTGGTCTGGGTGCAGGGCAAGGGGCCGGGGATGCCGGCCTATCAGCGCCTGACCCGCCAGAGCGCGGATCTGTGGCCCGCCTTTCTGCGCGATCTGGCCGAGGTGTCGGGTGGGGTCCAGGTGGATTACGAACGCCGCGGCGGCATTGCGCTGACCTTTGGCGATACCGGCCATGACCAGCGCCGCGCGCTGATCGCCCGGCTCGAGGCCGAGCGGCTGGCCGACGACCCGGCCAGCGGCGCAACGGATATCGAGATGATCGACCGCCGCGCCCTGCAGGGGCTGTTGCCCGACCTGCCCCTGGGGGCGACGGTGTCAGGGGCCAGTTTCTGCTGGAGGGATGGTCATGTGAATCCGCTGCACCTGCTGGCGTCGCTGCACGCAGGGTTCCAGAGGCTGGGGGGGGATCTGCGCGGCAATACCCGCGTGAGTGCGATCCGGCCCGAGGCAGGCGGCTTTGCCGTAACCTCCGACCGGGGCACATGGCGTGCGGCGCGGGTGGTGATCGCCGCCGGCATCGCCAGCCCGGCGCTGGCGCGTCAACTGGGCCTGGAGGTGCCGATCCGTGCCGAGCGCGGGCAGGTTCTGGTGACCCAGCGCATCGCCCCGGTGCTGCCCTATCCGTGCAGCGGGCTGCGGCAGACGGCGGATGGCACCATCATGATCGGCGCCACCAAGGAAAACGTCGGCGAGGATGTATCGACCTCGGTCCGGGCCTCGGGCTGGCTGGCCCGCAAGACCGTGGACATCTCGCCCGATTTTGCCCGGCTGCAACTGGTACGGCACTGGTCGGGGCTGCGCTCGCTCAGCCCCGATGGCTGCCCGGTCTATGTGCAGTCGGCCGACCATCCCGGCGCCTTTGTCGCCGGGTGCCATTCGGGGGTGACGCTGGCGGCGGTACATGCGGCACGGCTGGCCCCTGCCATCGCGTCGGGCACGCTGTCACCGGCCTTCGATCCCTTTCACAACAGGCGTTTCCATGTTCAAGCCGCTAGCTGATCCCGCGCGCCGGGCTGTCCCGGTCTTTGTCGACGGTGTCGAAACCCCCGCACAGGAGGGCGAGACGGTGGCCGCCCTGTTGCTGCGGGTACCACCGCATATCGCCCGGCATACCCCGGTGCAGGAAACCCCCCGCGCACCCTATTGCCTGATGGGCGTGTGCTTTGACTGTCTGGCGACGGTGGACGGGGAAACCTCTGTCCAGACCTGTCTGGTCGAGGTCCGTCCGGGCATGAGGATCGAACGCCCCAGGGGCAAGCTGAGGATCACCGCATGAACAGTGGCCATGATATCCTGATCGTCGGGGCCGGGCCTGCGGGCATGGCGGCGGCCATCGAGTTGCGCCGGCTGGGGCTGATGCCGCTGGTCGTCGATGAACAGCCCCGTCCGGGCGGGCAGATCTGGCGCGATGTCGAACGCCAGCGCCCCGATGTGCTGCGCCGCGCGCTGGGGCCGGATTATGCCGCCGGGGCCGATATGGTGGCGCGGTTCCGTGCCAGCGGTGCCGAATACCGCCCCGGCACCCGGATGTGGCATATCGAGCGCGGCCTGCGCGTGTTCCTGTCGCAGGACGGGCAGGCCTTTCTGGCCGAGCCCAGGGCGCTGGTGCTGGCCACCGGCGCGCAGGAACGCCCGGCCCCGCTTCCGGGCTGGACCCTGCCAGGGGTGATGACGGTGGGGGCCGCGCAAATCCTGATGAAGGGATCGGGCCAGATCCCCGACCGTCCGGTCTGGATTGCCGGGTCGGGGCCGCTGCCCATCCTGTACATGCGCCAGTTGCTGGCGGCCGGGGGGCAGATCGCGGGCTATCTGGACACCACGCCGGCCGGGGCGGCCCGCCGCGCCTTGCCGCAGATCGGCGGCGCGCTGCGCGGCTGGGGTGATCTGCGCAAGGGGCTGGGCTGGCTGCGCGACCTGCGCGCGGCCGGTCTGCGCCTCCAGCGCGGCATCCGCGATCTGGCGGCCGAGGGGGAAACACGGCTGGAGGCCATCTGCTACCGCACCGCCGATGGCCGCAGCCACCGCGTCGCGGCGGATCTGCTGTTGGTGCACGAAGGTGTCGTGCCCTCGGTCCATGCCACCTTGTCGGTCGAGGCGCCGCATGTCTGGGACGCGGGCCAGGGCGCGCTGCGCCCGGTGCTGGACGATTGGGGCATGACGGGCATCGACGGGCTGTTCGTCGCGGGGGATGGGGCCGGGATCGCCGGGGCGCGGGCCGCCGTTGCACGCGGGCGGCTGGCAGCCCAGGGCATTGCGGCCCGGCTGGGCCGTCCGGCCACCGCCGATGCCATCGCTGCCACCCGTGCCGAATTGCGCGCCGCCACCGCAGCGCGCGGATTTCTGGACGCGGTCTATCCGCCGCCCGACACCCCGATTGCCGATGACACCATCGTCTGCCGCTGCGAGGAACTGACGGCAGGCGAGATCCGTGCCGCGGCCCGGATCCACCGGGGCGGGCCGAACCAGGTCAAGGCGGTGACCCGCTGTGGCATGGGGCCATGCCAGGGGCGGCAATGCGGCTATACGGTCAACCGCCTGCTGGCCGAAACCTATGGCCAGACCCCTGCCGAAACCGGGTTTTTCCGCATCCGCCCGCCGCTGCGGCCTGTTACGCTGCGCGAACTGGCCGCATTGGAAGAGGGGCGCGAGGCGCCATGACGCACCCGGATGTCCTGATCGTCGGGGGGGGGCTGCACGGGCTGTCGGCCGCGCTGCATCTGGCGCGGGCCGGGGCCCGGGTGCAGGTGCTGGAACGCCGCTTTGTCGGGCGCCATGCGTCGGGCGCCTCGGCGGCGGGCGTGCGCACGCTGGGGCGCAACCCGCTGGAACTGCCGCTGTCGGTGATCGCCATGCAGATGTGGCACGAGATTGCCGCGCTGGTCGGCGACGACTGCGGCTTTGCCGCGCATGGGCAGTTGCGGGTGTTTTCCACCGATGCCCAGGCAGCGCGGGAACGGGCCCGGCTGGCCGCGTTGCAGGCCGCGGGCCATGATACCGAGACGCTGATCGACCAGCAGCAGTTGCGCGCGCTGGTCCCCGGCATCAACCCGCGCTTCATCGGGGCCTGTCATGCGCCCCGCGACGGCGCCGCCGACCCCCATCGCACACTGATCGCGTTTCGTGCCGCAGCCGAGGCCGCCGGGGTGCATCTGCGCGAAGGTGCCGGGGTGCAGTCCCTGACGCGCGAGGGCGGGCACTGGCGGGCCGAGACCGGGGCCGGCACGGTGCGCGCCGCCACCATCATCAATGCCGCCGGCGCCTGGGGGGCGCGGGTCGCGGATCTGGTGGGCGAGACGATCCCGCTGTCGGCCAAGGCCTCGATGATGATGGTCACCGAACGGATCGAGGCGGTGATCCGCCCCGTGGTGTCCATCGTCGGGCGGTCGCTGTCGTTCAAGCAATCGTCGCAAGGCACGCTGGTGCTGGGCGGGGGCATCCAGGGCCGCTATGACCTGGACCGCGAGGAAACGCTGCTGGATTTCCGCGCGCTGGCCGCCGGGGCCGCCGCGGCCTGCGAATTGATGCCGGCGGTTGGCGGGGCGCGGATCACCCGCTGCTGGTCGGGGCTCGAAGGCAAGACGGCCGATCTTCTGCCGGTCATCGGCCCCTCGACCCTGGCCGAAGGGATGTACCATGTGTTCGGCTTTTCCGGCCACGGGTTTCAACTGGTCCCTGCCGCCGGGGCCGCCGTGGCGGAGATGGTCGGCACCGGCCGGGTGCCCGCCACGCTGACACCGTTTTCCGCCGCGCGTTTCAACAGCAGGGATGTTGCCGCATGATCCAATATGTTTTCCGCCGGTTGCTGCTGGCGATCCCGACCCTGTTCCTGATGCTGGTCGTGATCTTTGTGCTGGTGCGGCTGGTGCCGGGGGATCCGGCCATCACCATCCTGGGCGATCAGGCCAGCGAGGACGCCCTGCAACGGCTGCGCGCGCAGCTGGGACTGGACCAGCCGATCCATGTGCAGTTCTTCGATTTCGTGCTGCGCACCCTTCAGGGTGATTTCGGCCGGTCGATGTCGACGGGCCGCACGGTCTTGCAAGAGGTGGCCGTCGTGCTGCCCTACACGATCGAGCTGACCGTGGCCGCGCTGGTGATCGGGGCGGTGTTCGGGGTGCCGCTGGGCACCACGGCGGCGATCTATCGCAACCTCTGGCCCGATTATGTCAGCCGGCTCGTGTCGCTGATCGGGCTGTCGTTTCCGGCCTTTGTTTCGGGCATTCTGATGCTGCTGGCCTTTGCGGTGCATCTGCGCTGGTTTCCGGTGATGGGCAGCGGGGGCGCCGGGCTCGAGGCGCATCTGCGGGCGCTGGCGCTGCCGGCGCTGAACCTGGGGCTGATCATGACGGCCTATATCACCCGCGTCACCCGCGCCTCGATGCTGAACGTGCTGAACGAGGATTACATCCGCACCGCACGGGCCAAGGGCGTCGGCCCTGGGCGCCTGATCCGCCGCCATGCGCTGCGCAATGCGCTGATCCCGGTCATCACGGTGGTGGGCCTGTATTTCGGGACGCTGATCGGCAATTCGGTCCTGACCGAGATGGTGTTCTCGCGCCCCGGTCTGGGCAAGCTGATCCTGGGGGCGCTGAACGCGCGGGACTATACCCTGTTGCAGGGGCTCATGGTGATCTTCGCCACGTTCGTGGTGCTGGTGAACACATTGACAGACATTGCCTACGGGCTGGTCGATCCGAGGGTGAAATACAACTGATGTCGATTGCATCCCATTCCCCCCGCCGCGGCAATGCGCTGTGGGCCGCGCTGCGCCGCAACCGCCTGTCCTGGCTGGGTCTTGCGCTGTTTGCCATCATTGTCTTTGCAGCCGTGTTCGCGCCGTGGATCGCCCCCTATGACCCGCTGCAACAGAACATCCTGCACCGGCTGCAACCGCCTTCGGCCGACTACCTGCTGGGCACCGACACCTATGGCCGCGATGTGCTGTCGCGGCTGATCCACGGGGCCCGCGTGTCGCTGGTGGTGGGGTTTGTCGCCATCCTGATCGCCATGATCGTCGGCTCGGCCATCGGCATCCTGTCGGGGTTCATCGGCGGCGCCTTCGACCGCATCGTGATGAGCGTGCTGGACGTGATGCTGTCCTTTCCCACCCTGCTGCTGGGCCTGATGATCGCGGCCATGCTGGGGGCCAGTTTCCAGAACCTGATCATCGCCATTGCCATCACCGAGATGGCGCCCTTTGCCCGCGTGGCCCGCGCCCCGACCATCAGTCTGAAACAGCGCGATTTCATCGAGGCGGGCCGCGCGATGGGGTTTTCCGACAGCCGGCTGATGGGGCGGCACATCCTGCCCAACATGGCCTCCGAAGTGGTGGTCGTCGGCTCGATGTGGATGGCCAGCGCCATCCGCACCGAGGCCGCGCTCAGCTTTATCGGGCTGGGGGTGCCGCCGCCGACCGCCACCTGGGGCGGGATGATCCGCGAAGGGTTCGACAATATCCTCGATTCCTGGTGGCTGGCGGTGTTTCCCAGCCTGGCGATCCTGCTGACCGTGCTGGCGCTGAACATCCTGGGCGATGCGCTGCGCGACGCCATCGACCCGAAAACCCGCGTGGAATGAAGGATCCGGCCATGATAACCATGCAAACCGCCGATCCGCACAGCGCCCCCGTGCTGGAGGTGCAGGGCCTGCGGACCGAATTCCTGATGGGCAGGCGCTGGAACGCCGCCGTGCAGGATCTGTCCATGACCATCCACCGCAATGAAACCGTGGCGGTGGTGGGCGAATCCGGGTCGGGCAAATCGGTCACGGCGCTGTCGGTGATGGGGTTGCTGCCCGCCCAGGGCGCCCGGATCGCCGCCGGGCGCATCCTGTTCGAAGGCCAGGATCTGGCCCGCCTGCCCGAACCCCAGATGGCCCGCATCCGCGGCCAGCGGATGGCAATGATCTTTCAGGAGCCGATGACCTCGCTCAATCCCACGATGACCGTGGGCGAACAGATCGGCGAGTCGCTGGTGATCCATCATGGCGCCTCGATGCAGGAGGCGCGGCGCCAGGCGCTGCGCCTGCTGGAGCGGGTCCGGATCCCGGCGGCGGCGCGGCGGGTGGACGAATTCCCGCACCAGTTTTCCGGCGGGATGCGGCAACGCGCGATGATCGCCATGGCGCTGGCCTGCCGGCCGCAACTGCTGATCGCGGACGAGCCGACAACGGCGCTGGATGTGACCATTCAGGCGCAGATCCTGCAACTGATCAAGGAATTGCAGCAAGAAGAGGGGATGGGCGTGCTGTTCATCACCCATGACATGGGCGTGGTGGCGGAAATCGCCGATCGTGCGCTGGTCATGCGCCATGGCCATATCGTCGAGGATGGCCGCTGCACCGACATCTTTGCCCGGCCCCGCCATCCCTATACCCGCACCCTGCTGTCGGCGGTGCCGCAACTGGGCGCGATGGGCGACAGCAGCCAGCCGATGCCCTTTCCCGACCTGGACGAGGACGGGCGCGAACGGCCCGCCCCTCCTGTCGCCAGCCGCCTGCCGGATCAGGGCGCACCATTGTTGCAGGTGCGCGGGCTGACCACGCGCTTCGACATCCGCGGCGGTTTTCTGCGCCGGGTGCAGGGCCGGGTCCATGCGGTCGAGGATGTGTCCTTCGATCTGCGCGCCGGCGAGACGCTGGCCCTGGTCGGCGAAAGCGGCTGCGGCAAGTCGACGACGGGGCGGTCGGTGCTGCGGTTGCTGGAGCCGGTGGCAGGCGAGGTGGTGTTCGACGGGCGCAAGCTGTCGGATCTGTCGAAGGCCGAGCTGAAAACCGGGCGGCGCCAGATGCAGATGATCTTTCAGGATCCCTTTGCCAGCCTGGACCCGCGCCAGAGGGTGGGTGATGCCATTGCCGAACCGCTGCAGGTGCACCGGCTGGTGTCGCGCGCGGATCTGCCGGGCCGGGTGGCGGCGCTGCTGGGGCGCGTCGGGCTGGATCCGGGCATGGCCGAACGCTATCCCCACGAATTTTCCGGTGGCCAACGCCAGCGCATCTGCATTGCCCGCGCGCTGGCGATGGAACCCAAGCTGATCGTGGCGGATGAATCCGTCTCGGCGCTGGACGTGTCGATCAAGGCGCAGATCGTCAACCTGATGCTGGAACTGCAGGCGGGGCTTGGGCTGAGCTATCTGTTCATCAGCCATGACATGGCGGTGGTCGAACGCATCAGCCACCGCGTTGCCGTGATGTATCTGGGCGAGATCGTGGAAATCGGCCCGCGCGCGCGCATCTTCGGCAACCCGCAGCACCCCTATACGCGCAAGCTGCTGTCGGCGGTGCTGTTGCCCGACCCGTCGCGCCGCCGGATGCGCCGGACCCTGTCGAATGACGAGATCCCCAGCCCGATCCGCCCGGCCGACCATATCCCCGCCCGGCGCAGCTACCGCGAGGCCGGCGAGGATCACTGGGTGATGCAGGACGCCTAGCAACGGTCCTTGTCTGTCCGGCCGGGGGTCCATCGGGCGCCCTGGCAGGGCCGTTTGGCATCAGGCGGGCAGCGCACCGGGGCCGGGACTGCCGACCGGCCCCGTTGCGCCAAAGAGGGCGCCTCTGCTAAGGCTCTGCCAGGGGGCTCCGCCCGTCCTTGCGGGTCTGGCGGGGAAAGGGGCCGGCCCGCCGGTCCATGACGATGACAGGAAGGCCACCATGATTGCACAGGACTTGCCCCCTGCCCACGGCTCCGCATCTGGTGCGCTGGTGGTGATCGGCATGGCCTCGCCCGAGGTTCATGCGGCAAGGGTTGCTGCGCTGCGCACACGTCCTGCGCATGTGGTGATCCTGGATCCGCTGATCGATCCGTCCGCGCCTGGGGACGAGGGCCTGTCCGGGACAGAGACCACCATCCGCCTGGCCTGTCTGCCTGGTCCCCGGTCCGGCACGGCCGAAATCACCGTCTGGTCGGCCAACGGGCTGACCAGCCTGCATCCCCCCACCACCGCCCTGCGCGCCTTGTTCCCCGGATTACGGTGCCGCGCGCGCCATGACGCGCGGCTGGAAACGGCCGCCACCCTGGCCGGGGCGCTGGCCAATCTGCCCGGCCCGGTGACGCTCTGGATCGACGCCCCAGGCTCGGAGGCCGCAATTCTGACAATGCTCGGAGATGCCGGGCTTCTGGCACAGGCAGACAGGGTGCTGCTGCGCTGCGGGGTCGAAACCTTTTTCGAAGGCGCCGCAGATGCTGCCACCCTGACGGCGCGGCTTGAAGACCTGGGGTTCCGGCTCGAGGCGCGTGAAGAGGCGGATCCCGATTTTCCCGAACTTTCATTCGGAATAGACCAGCAGGCCCAGGCCTTGCAGGATCTGACCGGACAGTTGACCCGGTGCGAGGCCGAACTGGCACAGATCCGGCAAGAGCGCGACACGGCACAGGCTGAAAGAACCGAGATGGCCGCATCCCTTGCCCGCGCCCAGGCACAGGCCGCGGCAGCCCTGGCCAAGATCGAGCAGGATCTGACCGAGGCCAGGGACACTCGCCACAAGATGTGGAAGGACCGCGACCGCGCCCAAGCCGAGGCCTCTGGCTTGGCCAGCCAGATCGTGGCCCTGCAAGACGAAATCGCCCGTCTGTCGCAAGAAGCCGCCACCGCCCGGCACGAGGCAACCGAGGCCCGCACCGCGCTGGTTGCGGCCGAAGCCGCCGCCAAGACCATGGCCCACAGCCTTGCCAGCCTCGAGCCCCGTGCTGCCCGCTGTGACATGCTGGAGGCCACACTGGCCCAGACACGGCAGGATCTGGCCGCCAGCCGGACGCAGAACGAGGAACTGGCCGGACAGGTTCTGGCCATGCAGGGCCGGATCACCCTACTTGTGTCCGAAACCGCCTTGCTTGACGCTCAGGTAAAGGGTCAGCAAGAGGAGATCGATACCCTGCTGGCCAGCCCTCCTCCGGCCCCCGATCCCGAACCGCGGCTGCGCGAACACGCGGCCGCGCAGGCCGAAGCCGCCGAACAGGCCCGGCAGATCGCCCGGTTGCAGACGGAACTTGCGCGCCACGCCACCGATCTGGCTACGGACCAGGACAGGCCCGCCCCACCTGCCGCCCCAGAGGGACAAGACCGGCTGCAAGAGCGGATCCGTATGCTGGAACACCGCAATGCCCTGGCCAACGATGCGCTGCGGCGGGCCGAAGGCCAGGTCGCACTAATCCGGGATCTGCTGTTGCACGACACCGGGGCACACGGCCCGCCCGCCGAGGATCACAGCGGCTGAGACTGGCGGGACCGTCTGGCACGGGCGCAAGGCGACCAAGGCTCCCGGCCAGAACGCCCGGCCGGGGCCTGGCGTGACCGCAGCGCCCCGGCCACGGGCCTTGCCGCCCGCCCCCCCCTTGCAGGCATGGCGCGGGCGGCAGGCTTGTGTATTCTGCCCGGCGCCGGGCCGTGCTGTTGCGGAGCGGCCAGAAAGGGCAGGCAGGTGGCATCGCGGTTTCCGGCAGATATGACCCCGCGCTATGTGACCGGGCTGGCGGTGGCGGTGGCGCTGCCCGAACTGGTGGTTCTGGGCGCGGATCTGGGTCTTTGGGGCACGGTGCTGTGGCGGCCGCTGAGCTATCAGTACGGGGCCTTCTGGGCCGGGTTGCTGCATGGCTGGACCCCGAACTATGCCGTCCAGCCGGTGACGATGTTCCTGACCCATGCCGTCCTGCACAGCGGGCCGGGTCATCTGATCGGCAACCTGCTGGGCATCCTGCCGCTGGGGCGGCTGGCGGCCGAGCGGCTGGACCGTGCGGGGTTCCTGCTGGCCTGCCTGCTGATCGTGCTGGGGGGCGGGCTGGCCTTTGGCCTGCTGTCGCGCAGCCCGCAGCCGATGGTCGGCGCCTCGGGGCTGGTGTTCGGACTGGCCGGGATCTGGGCCTGGGGGCTGGTCCAGGACCGCCGGGCCGAGG
This sequence comes from Gemmobacter megaterium, assembly GCF_900156815.1. Lineage (GTDB taxonomy): Bacteria > Pseudomonadota > Alphaproteobacteria > Rhodobacterales > Rhodobacteraceae > Wagnerdoeblera > Wagnerdoeblera megaterium. The sequence continues at coordinate 27,274 of NZ_FTOT01000010.1, read as the reverse complement.
GCCGGGGGGTCTGGGGCGCGCTCTGGCCCTTTGCGGCCATCACCCTGGGGCTGGCGCTGTTCAACCTGGTCAGCTTTGTGCTGTTGCGCGGACTGCTGGCCTGGGAGACCCATCTGGGCGGCTATCTGGCCGGGGTTCTCTGTGCGCTTTGGGCCGGGCGGCACCAGAAGGGGCGAATCACCTGAGCCGACCGGCCGGGCAAACTCGTTTCGATTTCGGAAACAACACCCGAGAATAGCGCGCATTCCGCCAGGTCCCCAACCCGGCGCGACCGCACAGGTTGCAAATTCGCCCGATCCCGGAGGATTTGTTGCAAACAAGGCAGAAAAGGGGCAAAATAAAGGCGATCGGTTGACGCCCTGCCCATACCAGACGGGCAGACCGCCATGCCGGGAAAGGGAAATCTGCTGTCCATTCTCTGCGTAGGAGGCATTGAACATGACAATTCTGAAGTCCCTGGCCCTTGTGACCGCTCTTGCCCTTTCGGCAGGCACGGCCAGTGCTGCGACCTGTTCGATCGGATCGGGTATGCAGCAAGTCACCTATACGCTGACCCAAGGCATGCCGGACAAGGTGACGGCCCATGGCTGCTTTGGTGGCAATGACAAGAACGACATCACCGCGCTGTCGTCGATCTTTGGCGAAACCGGCTGGACGCTGGGCGGCGCCACCGATGGCGGCGGCAGCGGCAATGCCTCGATCTCGCTGGTGGGCCAGACCTGGGCGCTGGCCGGTACGGCCTATGAACATATGATGGTAGCCCTGAAACAGGCCAGTTCCTATGCGCTGTTCAAGCTCGACACCGCCGAAGGGCTGAACGGGCTGTGGGGCACGCTGGGGCCGGGGAACTCGATGAACGGGCTGTCCCATGCCTCGGTCTGGTATTCGGGGGATCCGCTCGATGGCGGCCCGGCGCCGATCCCGCTGCCGGCGGGTGCCGTGCTGCTGCTCAGCGCACTGGGCGGGCTGGTCGTGCTGCGCCGTCGCAAGACGGTCTGATCCGCCGTACCAAAGGCAAGACCGGGCGCGCGGCCGCACAGGCCGCGCCCTTTGTCGTCTCGGCGGGGCTGCTCCCGTCTTAGCGCCCCATCCTGGCAAAGGCCCGGTCATAGGCCGCCAGCAGATGCGGCACCGAATGATCCCAGCCCAGACGATCCAGCACCCTTTGCCGCCCCATCCGGCCCATCCGGGCACGCAGATCCGGGTCGGCGATCAACTGGGCGATCTTTTCCGCGAAATCCACCGGATCATTGGGCCGGGCATAAAGCGCGGCCTCGCCTGCCGAGGCGCGACCTTCGGCCAGATCGAACTGCACCAGCGGCTTTTCCAGCGCCATGTATTCCATGATCTTGTTCATGGTCGAGATGTCGTTCATCTCGTTCTTGGGATCGGGCACCACGCCGATATCGCAGGAATTCAGCGCCGCCAGCAGATCGGCCCCATAGCGCGCGCCGGTAAAGGTGAAATGCGCCTCCAGCCCACGGGCGGCGACATCGCGCTTGACCTCGTCCAGATGGGATCCAAAGCCGACGATCAGGAAATGCACATCCTGATGCCCCAGCCTGCGCACCAGCCGGTCGGCGGCCTCGACCAGCAGATCCATGCCTTCCTGCTGCCCGATCACCCCGACATAGCCGATGACGGTTCCCGCCCCCTGGCGCAGGGCCGGATCGGCCGGGCCGGGCAGAAAGCTTTCGGTGCGCGGGGCCGAGCGGACGACGAACACATCCTCTGGCGCCATGCCGCCCCGCGCGATGGCGATCTGGCGAAAGCTCTCGTTGGTGGCCATCGACACGGTGGCGCTGGCAAAGGTCAGCCGCTCCAGCAGCTTCATCACGGTATACAGCAAGCCGCGCTTGCCGAACTTGGCCTCGAACAGCTCGGGGCAGACATCGTGATGGTCAAAGATGTAGCGCACGCCGCGCAGCCGGTACCACCAGGCCAGCAGGAACACCAGATCGGGCGGGTTGCAGCCCTGGATCACGTCAAAGCCACGGCCGCGGCGGATGTCGCGCGCCAGGCGGAACCAGTGCCGGATCGCATTGCCATATTCGCGGGCATAGGCCACCGCGCCGGAATGTGCCTCCAGCGGCATGGGATGACGATGGATATGGACGCCGTCGATCATCTCGTAAGGGGCATTCCAGCCGCGCGCCATCGGACAGATCACCGAGACCTCATAGCCATGGGCCACAAGGGTCGTCGCTTCCAGCCAGACGCGGCGGTCCAGCGGGACGGGCAGGTTTTCCACCACGATCAGGACGCGGCGTCTGTCTGAATGCATCGTATCCGAAATCCTGCCGTATGGTTCAACGCTAACGGCTTAAGCAAGAACGCCTAACAAGCCAAGAGACATGTCGGAAGATCGGCCGAATCCCCCCGCAGGGTGGCCGCGCGGCACCGGCCCCGCAGGCCAGGGCCGACGACCGGCACCCGGCCACAGTTTCCGCCCTGTATTGCCGACCGACCACAGCCTCGTGATTGTTTCTGCCACAGAAATGAATTTTCTGCCACCCTGCCGGAATCGCCCAAAAATCGCCGTATTTCCTTGCAGTTTCGGTTTTCCTTTTTTGATTCGTCTCGATTCCGTGATAGCTTGCCGCTGTGGGTGAGGGGGTGTGGATGGCGTTGTCTGCGCCTTTGCTCATTTGAATTTGTCGATCACCTTTCGAGAGGAAATATCATGTTCAGCGTGAAAAATGCCTTGGTGGCCGCGGCGGTCACCCTGGGGGCAGCGACAGCGGCCCAGGCGACCATCGTGACGGTCTTTGACGGGATCACTGCGGGCGTCAGCTCGTTCGATTCCACGGTCACGGGCGCTGGCGGCACCGTCAATGTCGATGTGTGGAACAGCAACTTTTCGGGCACGTCGGTGGACCGGGGCGATTATGTGATCACCCGCAACAACGGCGGGTCGTTGTCCACCACCTCCTATGGCACGATGTCGGGCCGGGTGGTCGGCATCAACCCGGCAGGCGGCGGCTTCAACCCGCGGACCGACCCGATGGATTATTTCGGCAGCGGCCTGACCTTCACCTTCGCATCGGCCATCAACTCGATCGGCTTCGAAGTCGGCGACTGGGCCACCTGCTGCTTCCAGCCCAGCACCGATCTTTACATCTCGTTCGATGGCGGCGCGCCGATCCTGGTGGCCTCGGCCACGACCACGGCCGAGGGGCGTTTCCCCAGCCAGAGCAACCCGGCCTCCAGCGTCTACGAGATTTTCGTCGCCGCCTTTGACGATTCCGACGAATTCACCAGCGTTTCGTTCTGGGGCAACGGGATCGGCGAATACCTCGTGATGGGGGGCCAGGTGCGCTATGCGCTGCTCGACGAAGGCTCGCTGCCGCCCGATCCGTCGGCGATCCCGCTGCCGGCGGCAGGCTGGATGCTGATCGCGGGCCTGGGCGGTCTGGCCGCGCTGCGCCGTCGCCGCAAGGCAGCCTGAGATCCGGTCACGCAGACTGGCGGCCATCCCCTGGGGTGGCCGCCTTTTGCATGGAATGTCGGCTTGTTCCGCGCAGTGTTTCCGAAAGCCGCACAAAAATCGCCGCGCCAAGGGATCGTTTCCGTATAAACGATTGGAATCGAAAGAAAGTCTCATTCTTTTGATAGACATTCCCGAAATTGTGGTAAGAATAAGGCACCAACGGATGAGTCGCATCTGCTTGGCCGCCATTTCCGCTCCGGGTCACGACGCTGGGGCAGCTTCTCGATTGTGGAGATTATGATGTCCCTGAAACTCCGGCTGAGCGCCCTTGCTGCTGCTGCCGCCCTTGCTGTCGGCCTTGTGACCGCTGCGCCGGTGGCGGCTGTCACCATTTCGAACAGCCCGACAGGTGGCAGCATCGGGTCGTTCGGTATCCCCGATACGATGACCTATGGCCAGGTCTTCACCGCCCCGGTGACCGGCACGCTCGACAGCTTCACCCTGTTCCTCAACGGGGATGTGGGCAATGTCGTCGGCGCCGTCGGGTCGTGGAACGGCAGCGCGTCGCATGGCTACAACTTCGGCTCGCCGCTCACCCATTATGCCAGCGCCCCGGTCTCGTCGGAGTTCAGCCCGCTGACCTTCGTGACCGGCGGAACCTCGGTGGTGGCCGGCAACCTCTATGTCGCCTTCCTGACCGTGTTCGGCCTGGGCAATGCCCCCGCGATCACCACCATGCCCTCGGGCACCGATGCCCCCGGCCTGAACTATTTCGTCTGGAACAACACCAGCGATCCGTTCGGCAATTCGAGCTGGAACTACTTCAGCAACCTCGGCAATGCCCTGTTCGAAGCGAACTTCACCGCCGCCTCCAACCCGGCACCGATCCCGCTGCCTGCGGCGGGCTGGATGCTGATCGCCGGTCTGGGTGGCCTTGCCGCCCTGCGTCGTCGCCGCAAATCGGCCTGAACGACCCCGATACATCCGATGAAAGGCCAGCCTCCGGGCTGGCCTTTTTTCTTGCGCCGTCTTTTCTTGTGCCGTCCGGCTGGACCATGCCGGATGAAACCGGCCGGGGGGCGACCCCCGGCCAGCCTGTCATGGCTCAGGCGGCGGTCTTGCGCCGCCGCAAGGCGACCAACCCGCCCAGACCAGCGATCAGCATCCAGCCCGCCGCAGGCAGCGGGATCGGTGCCGGGCCAGGCCCACCCGTCCGGGCATAGCTGTAGGTGATGTCGTTGATCCCGGCATTATATCCATCGGGGCCAAACAGGATGCGGAACCCGGTGTCCGAGGTTGCGCCGATCGCATTGGCCAGCCCGGTGGCACCGCTGACCAATGCGCTGACGGCGCTGGCGACGATGCTGCTGTCGGCCAGATCCATCACGCTCCAGGTCACATTGCGGTTGCTATCGGGCCAGCCGCCCAGCCAGAAGCTGTCCAGCGTGACGCTATGGCCCGCCGCCACTGTCAGATCGAGCGCGCAGTTGGTGCCGCTGGCGCAATAGGCGGCATCCCGGCCGGAATAGCTGCCGTTCCAGTGAATCAATCTGCGCCCACTCTCACCGGTGGGGTTCCAGTTCAGCGTCACCGGCCCCTCGCTGCCATATCCGGGCGAAACATCCTCGATCACATCGCCGGTGAGAAAGGGCGCCAGGTCGAGGTTGACGGTTGCGGCCTGCGCGGCTGGTGCCGCCAGGACAATGGCCATAAGAGCGGCCGAAACATTCCGGTAAGTGTTCATGCTACGATCTCCAATAAAAATTCACTGTCCGAAAAGGGTGGGGATCGCAGGTGATTCGCGTCAAGACGTTTGACGTAGGGGAACCCACCCTACGCCATAATCTTGCCACATTTTGGCCTTGTTCATGATTTGACCCGGCAGGGTTCCCAATCGGAAACCTGCCAGGATGTCATCTCATTCCGGCACGAAGCGCGGCAGCCTGGGCAACAGATCCGCCATGAAGCGTTGCAGCCGGGCATCGGCCTGGGCCTCGTCCTCGCCGCGCTCCAGCGGGGTGGTAAAGCGCACGATGGCACCGTCGCCACGGCCCATGGTCAGGTTGTCATAGACCACGCTGGCCTTGACCGCGAAATCATTGGTCATGCGCTTGCCGCGCTGTTCGAACCAGTAATAGACGATCTGCTTGTCCAGCCCCTTCTGGATGACCGCGCGCAACAGCGTGAAGTCGCCATAGACCGTGCCGGGGATCGAGACGGTATAGGGGTCGATCGAGAACACTTCCCAGCCGCCGACCGGCAGGCAGACCTCGGGCGAATGGATCGCCTGGCCTTCGGTCTGTTTGGCATACCAGGCCGAGAAAAAGTTGACATAGCCCCGCTCGCCCGCCGAGGCGTAATTGGCGGTGATATAGTCGCTGGCCCCCAGCACCCGTTCCGTGGCCGGATCGAACCGGGTGGGCGTGCCCGACCAGCTGCCGATATTGCGCGGGAACAGCAGGAAATCGTCGCGCTCGGGCTGGATCGGCGGCGGCGGCGGCACCGCGACAAAAGCCGCGGCCACCGCCAGCGACAGCACCGCCGCCGCCACCAGCCCGCGCGAGGCGGCAATGCCGAAGAACCGCGCACCCTGGGCGGCAAAGCCCGAGAAGTCGAGGTCGATCACCTCGGCCAGCGGCTTGGGGTTGCGGGTCAGGCGTTGCAGCACGATCGCCATCAGGAACAGGATCGCCACGCAGGAGCCAAAGATCACCCAGCCTTCGAAGAAGTGCAGAAAGCCTTCGGCATGTTCGATGCCGCGCCAGTTCACCATCACCCCGATCACCCCGATGCGGAACGAGTTCATGAACACGGTCAGCGGCGCGGCAGCCAGCAAAAGCACGGCCTTGTGCCACATCGGCCCGCGATAGAGGATGGCGACAAGATAGGAAAACGACAGGATCGGGAACAGATAGCGCAGGCCCGAACAGGCCTCGGCCACCTGAAGCTTGTAGACGCCCAGGTCGATGATATTGCCGTCCAGAAACACCGGCACCCCGGCCAGGCTGACGAACCACACCCCCAGTTGCGACGAGATGCCTTGCAGGAAGATCGACATCTTCCAGTACAGGAATTGCGGCAGCGGCAGCATGAAGACCAGATGCAGCACCGGCGCCCAATGCCGCCGCCCCTGCGCCCAGCCGAACCCCACCAGCATCACCCCGCCGACCCACAGGATCAGCGCATAGGCGACCAGATCGGGAATGCGCACCAGATTGCCGGCAATCCCGAACAGCAGGGCAAAGGCCACCAGCGCCAGGCCGGGCCAGCGATTGGCCGGGGTTCCCGCCGGGGCCGGCGGGGTATGGCGCAGTTCGCGCAGGAACAGATACAGCGAAATCGCCGGGATCAGCGGCCCGTGGCTGTATTCCGGCGTGGACCACGCCTTGCCCAGCGAGACCAGCCCGATCCAGTAGATCGGCACCGACGCCGCGACCAGAACCGCAAACCAGAACAGCCCCGCAGGGTTCAGGCCAAAGGGCAGGGTCCGGGCAGTTTCCGGAGTACTGGAAATCGACATCAATCGGGCCTTTGCAAAATCGTCTGGAACCGGGGCGGGGCGGATGCCATGCCCCGCACTATAACCGCCATGCCCGGTCTTGGCGACAGAAACGCAAGCCGGAAACGGCATGTTTACAAAGCGGCAGCAGTGGTTTTGCCCTGGCCGCGGGTCAGGCTTGATCGCGGGCCGCATCGCGGCCAGTCTGGGGGCCCGGATCCTGCCCCAAGGAGAGACCCCATGCGCCCGTTGCTTGCCTGCCTGCTGACAGCGCCCCTGCTGGGTCTGATGGCCCCCGAGGCACGGGCCCAGGATCAGATCGGCTATTACCATGCCACCCTGGGGCCGCAGGATATGGTGAATTCCTCGGGCCAGCGGCTGGCCGATTTCTGTGCCATCGTCCAGCAGGACCGCGCGAATTATCACCGCTTTCACCGGCGCGATCCCGAAGACGGGGGCGATCCGTTCTTTGCCACCCCCGAGGCCCGCGCGCAGATCCCCTATTCATGCCGGGTGATGCCGGGGTTCGACTATATCCCGCAGCATGTGCTGAGCGGTCGGCCAAGGTTCATCCTTGTGCGGATCATCGGGGTCGGCAACCGCATCACCGCCCTCGAAATCCAGGAAGGGGCCGGATAGCGCCGGCCCGCCCCGGATGGCAGGTCAGAACCGGGTTGCGAAATCGCGCCTGACGCTCAGGAACACGGTGTTCGACCGGGCCTGCGTGCCGGAACTGTCGCGCTGGCGGTGGCGGTAGCCGGTGTTCAGCGCCCAATCCTCGGTGATCTGGTGGCTGTAGCCCAGCCCAAGGCTGACATTGCGCACCGAGGTGCCGGTGGTCAGGTTGCGGCTGTCATGCAACCCCATGTCCAGCGACAGCGCCGACAGTTCGGTCACGCGATGCTGCCAGCCAAAGGTCGCGCTGGTGACTTGCCGGGTGCTGTCATTGCTGCCGGTTGCCAGCCCATGGTTGACCGCCAGACGGATCTGGCCATCGGGCAGCTCATGGGTCCAGGCGATATTGCCGTTCAGCCGCCGCCCGGCGGCATCGCCCCAGGTGACGCCCAACCCATAGGACAGCCCGCCGCGCAGCAGATCATGCGACCGGCCCAGGCTGATCCCATAGCGGGTGCGGCTTGCATCGCGCTTTTCCGCCGAGAGCCGGGCCGTCAGCCGGCCATCGGGCCGGTCATGCGACAGGCCAAGCGACAGCGACAGCGTATCACGGTCGGGTTGCAGCGCGGATTGGTTGGAAAACCGCGACCATCCCATGTCCAGCACCGCCTCGGTGACATTGGACAGGCTGAAGCGCAGGCCCAGCCCGGCCGACACCCGGCGGCTGTCCACCAGCGCGGGGTTGGTCACGCCCTGATAGCGGGTGCCGCGGATCCCGGCGCGCAGGGTGGTTCCAACGCGCGCCTGGTCGCCCAGGCGCAGCCGGGCATCGGCCCCATAGCTGGTCCGCCGCCCCGAGCCGGTCAGATCCTCCAGATCCTCGGGGGGCACGAATTCGCCGGTTTCGGGATCGAGAAAATCCTCGAACGGGCGCAGAAAGGCGATTTCATTGCTGGTCAGCCGGGCCGAGAGGCCGAATTCCCCGCTGGCCGCAGTCCGGGTATAGGACATCCGCAGCGAGGGATCCTGGAAACCGCCCTGCCCCTTGACCGCCCCCGACACCCCGCGCAGAACGCCGCTGCCACCGAACTGGAACGTCGCGGCCGGGGTTTCGCTGGTATAGCCGAACGACAGGCGGCTGGTCGATGTCAGGCTGGAGCCCTGGCTGGGCGCGCGCAGCGCCTGGTTGTCGCTGGCCTCGAACCGCTGGTCGAAGCCAAAGCGCAGATCCTGCCCAAGGGCCTGCGCCGACAGCGCAATCCCCCCGATCAGGACGACGCCGATGGCCAGTCCACGCCGGTTGCCCTGTCGCTGCCTCATTCTGCCGCCCCCGACGCTGTCTGCGGCACGGTCCGGCGCAAGGCCCCCGCGAAACCGCCTGTGCCAGAAGCTGCCCGCCGCGCCCCCTGCCCACATGTGTTATTCGAACAGGCGCCGTTGCGGGACCAGGATGACATCGCCATCCATCAGCGTCGTCAGACCGCTGCGGGTCTCACCCTTCACCATGGCATCGTAGTTGAAGGTATGGATCTGCTCGGCCCCGGTCGCGCGGTCCACCCGGCGCAGCTGGATGCGCTTGGTGGCGGCGAATTTGCTGAACCCGCCCATCTGCGCAAAGGCCTGCAACAGGGTGGTGTTGGGCGCCAGGTCGATCCGGCCGCTCTTGGCGCCTTCGCCCATCACGAAGACCCCGATGCTGGCCGCCTTGCCGGGGGCGCCGCCGGTCGCCCGCGCCTCGCCCAGCCGTTCCAGCGAGACAAAGACATTGGGCGCCACCGCGAAATTGCCGGCCAGCCGCTGGGCCAGTTCGCTTTGCACCGCCTCCAAGGGGCGCCCCGAGGCGCTGAACACCCCGGCCAGCGGCATCGAGATCCGCCCGTCGGGGGCCACGATGACCGAACGGTTCAGGCCCGGATCCTCAAGAACCTCGATGCGCAGCACATCGCCGGGACGCACCATGTATTGCTGGGCCTGGGCAGGGGCCCCGGCCAGCAGCGCAGAGCCCAGCAGGGCCAGCACGGCAAGGAGGATTCTCATCTTTCGTTCTCCCTCTCGGCAGGTCGGACCAGCGCGGGCGCCGGGCCGATGCCTTTGTGTTGATCTGTCCTAACGCACTTTGGCCTGCGGCAGAAGCCATGCGCGGCGACCGGGCCCGTTCTGTGCTGCATATCCTGCGGATCTGTGCTGGTCACGCCACAGAGCCCCCCGGTCAGGGCGCCTTTGCCGTCAGTTCGTCCAGCTTTTGCCGGGCGGTTTCCATCTGGGGCAGGCCGCTGTCCTCGCCCAGTTCCAGCGCCCGCGTCAGGGCGGCAATGGCATCGGCCTCGCGTCCGGGGGTGGCGGCATAGGCCATGCCAAGGTGGAACTGCGCCAGGGCATTCTCGGGCAGGCCGGCCGCTGCCGGTTCCAGATAGCGCAGCGCCTCCTCGATATTGCCGCGCCGGAACTCGATCCAGCCATAGGTGTCCTGGAAGGCCGGCGCCTCCAGCCCGCGCAGCCGCCGTGCGATGGCAAAGGCGCGTTCCAGATCCTCGGGGCTCTGGCGGTAGGTGGTGATCAGGCTGGCCAGGTTGTTGGCGATGACCGTGTTGCTGGTATCGAGCGCATAAAGCTCTTCGTAGATGCCGATGGCCGCGTCGGTATCGCCTGCCCGCTCGACATGGCCGGCCAGCAGCCAGCCCAGCATCAGCGACTTGGGCTTGCTGGCCCGCGCCGTGCGCAGCAATTCCCCGGCCTCGTCATCGCGTCCGGCCGAAATCAGCAGGCTGTAATACAGCCGGACGGTGTTTTCCGCGGCCGGCACCAGATCCAGCACCTGGCGATAGGCGGTTTCGGCCGCCTCGACATTGCCCAGCAACCCTTCGAGGATGGCGAGCATCTGCAACAGTTCGGGGTTCTGCGGATCCTGGGTCAGGCGCCCTTGCAGGAAGCTGCGGGCCTCCTGGGGTTTGCCCGCCCGCAACTGGGCATCCATCATCACCGCCAGGGTGCGCAGGTCGGTATCGCCCTGTTCGATCATGCCTTGCAGGAAGGCGAGGCTTTCCTCGTTGCGCCCACGGGCCAGCACCATGGCGGTTTCCAGCCTGCGCGCGGCTTCGGCGGCGGCGGGATCGGTCTGGGCCGACAGCGTGGCGATGATCTCTTGCGCGCGTTCCTCGTTGCGGTTGGCGATCTGGATCTCGCCCAGCAGTTCCAGCACGCCGACATGGCCGGGACTGGCGCGGCGGGCATCGTTCAGCACGGTCTCGGCCACATAGGTCCGGCCATCGCCCTGGCCCTCGCGCAGCAGGAACCGGGCATAGCGCAGCGATTCCTCGGGGGCATTCCCCGAAACCTCGACCGCCAGCGCCAGCCGTTCCCCGGCCAGGTCGCGGGCGCCCTCGCGTTCATGGGCCTGCGCCATCAGCGTCAGCACCTGGGCATCGCGGGGCGCCTGGTTCAACGCGGCCCGCAGATCCACGATCGCCTCGCCGGGCTTGTCCTCGGCGATCCGCCAGGCCGCGCGCATCTTGAGCGCATCGACATGGCCGGGATCGGCGGTCAGCACCTCCTCGATCCGGGCGCGGGCCCCGACCGGATTGCCCTCGGACAACAGGATCTGCGCCATCATCACCTTGATGCGATGCGTCTGTTCGTTTTCCGGCGCGTCCTTGAGCACGGTTTCCAGTTCGGCCACCGCCTCCTGGCGCCGGCCTTCGGAATAATCCTGCACCGCCCCCAGCGCGCGCCAGAATGCCCCCGTCGGGGTGTCGCGGGTCGCCTCTGCCAGACGGGTCAGTTCGGCACGCGCCGCGGCGGCCCCGCGGGTGGCCTGCAACATCTGCACCACGGCCACATGCCCCTCGATCGGGCCATCGTCCGGCCCGGCCAGCGACCGCAGAAAGGCCTCGGCCCCGTCCAGATCGTTGCGCCCCAGATACCAGGACAGCAGCCACTGGCGCACGGCCTCGTTCTGGGGGAAACGCCGGTGCATCTCGCGCAGCTGCTCCCCGACGGCCTCGGTCTCCTCCTGCTGGACCAGCAGGCGGAACTTCAGCATGTGGAATTCCTCGTTGTCGGGCTCTTCGGCCAGCAGGCGGTCGATCTCGGGCAGCGCCTGGGCCACGCTGTCGCCCGCCATCAGCGCGTCGATCACGATGCGCTGCGCGATCGGGTTGTCGGGCGCCTCGGCCAGCACCGCGCGCGCCAGATCGGCGGCCTCGGCCCGGCCTTCGGGGGACCGTCCGCTGAGCGCCGCGCGATAGGCCAGCGCGGCCGCGATGGCCCGGCTGGCAACCGGGGCGGGATCCAGTTCGACGGCGGCATGTCCGTGACGGTCGAATTCCAGCCAGTCGCCCCGCATCAGCGCCAGTTCGGCCAGCTTCTGGCGGGCCTCCAGCGTGTCGGGATATTGCTCGACCAGGCGCAGCAACTGCCCCGTGGCCTCGCGCATGTTGCCGCGCTCGAGCTGGATGGCGATATAGGTTTCCCTGGCTTCGCGGTGAAACCCGTTGAGCTGGAAGACATTGCGCAATTCGACCAGCGCGCGGTCCTGATCGCCTGCCTCCAGCAGGGTCAGGGCCGACTGGAAATGCCGTTCGGCCTTTTCCTCGGAGCTTTCACAACCGGACAGCATCAGCGTGCTGGCCAGCAGACCGGCAGCAAGCAAGGGAGAGAGAGCAAGGCGTCTGATCATGATCCGTTCGCAACACAGGGACTGTCGCGGCCCAGTTTCCCGCAAAGCGAGGCCAAAACAAGTCAAATCAAGGGCATTCCTGCCCGAAGGGGGCGGACCCGGACCGGCTAGTAGCCCGTGCCGCGGATCACCACCCGAACCGTGGCCAGCAGCAGCCGCAGATCGGTGCCCAGCGACAGGCGGTCTTCGTAATCGGTGTCGAATCCGGCGCGGGCGGCAAAGGTGGTCGCATTGCGCTCCGACACCTGCCAGGGGCCGGTGATGCCGGGCAGCAGGCGGTAATAGGCCTCGCCGGGATAGAGCGGGCGCTGGTCGGGCATCATGGGGCGGGGGCCGACCAGGCTCATGTCGCCCTTGAGCACGTTCCACAGCTGCGGCAGTTCATCCAGCGAGCTTTTGCGCAGCAGCCGCCCGACGCGGGTGATCCGGGGGTCGTGCTTCAGCTTCTGGGTTTCGTGCCATTCCTGGCGGGCGGCCGGGTCGGCCGCCAGATGCGCGGCCAGCAGCCGGTCGGCATCGACCACCATGGTGCGCAGCTTCCACAGCCGGTAGATGCGGCCGCCCTTGCCCAGACGGTCCTGGCTGTAGAACGGCGCCTTGCCGTCGCGCAGGAAGATGGCCAGGGCCAGAACCCCGACCAGCGGCAGCACGAAGGGCAGGCTCAGCAGCACCAGAACGACATCCAGCGCCCATTTCCCGGTGCGCCGGTATGACAGCCGGCGGGCGCGGAAAACCCCGCCGATCCCCACCGGCGCTGCAAGCGATTTTTCGTCAATCGACGCTTGCAGGTCACGATAATGAGTGGTCATGACATCCTCTTGAAAAAATCACCTTGTCCCACACCGGATGCCATTTGCCGCAAGCCGGCCACCCCCGGAGGAGGCAGGAAACCGACAGGTGAGGCTATGGCAGCACAAGGGGACGTTAACACTCTGGCAAGGATTCTCGCAAAGAGTTTCGAACCGGCTGCCACAAAATAGCCTTGATGGATCAATATTTTCGCCTGCCCCGGAAACAAAGCCGCGCCCGGCCGGGCACTGTTGCGCAGATGTGGCCGCCACTTCGGGCCGGGCGTGCGAATCTGCCGGAATTTCCCCTGTCGGCGCTGCAAATCTCCGCTTCGGCTTGCGCCAGGGGCGGGGCAACTGTATCCAGAAAAAGTGTTTTCTGCTGCGGGGGCCATGCCTGTTCGTTGCGACAAATTGATGCCAGAATTTGCCTCTAGGTCATCCACGTAATCATGTCGGGAGTATCATGGGGCGCTTTACGCTGGATATTTACAACGCGCATTTCGGATTGACCGAACGGCCGTTCTCCCTGGTTCCCGACCCGGATTTCCTGTTCTGGTCGCCCGCGCATCAGCGCGCTTACGGAATGCTGGAATTCGGCCTGGTGACGCGCGCCCCCATCACCCTGATCACCGGCGAGGTCGGGGCCGGCAAGACGACGCTGCTGCACCATCTGCTGCAATCGGTCTCTGAAGAGGTGCGGATCGGGCTGATCGCCAATGCCCATGGCGACCGGGGCGAGCTGTTGCGCTGGGTGCTGATGGCGCTGGATCAGCCTGCGGCCCCCGACAAGGGCTATGTCGATCTGTTCGCCCAGTTCCAGCACTTCCTGATCAGCGAATATGCCGCTGGCCGCCGGGTGATCCTGATCTTCGACGAGGCGCAGAACCTCAGCCGGGAATCGCTGGAAGAGCTGCGCATGTTCACCAACATCAATTCCAACAAGGACGAGCTGTTGCAGCTGGTGCTGGTCGGCCAGCCCGAATTGCGCGACATCGTGCACCGCCCGGATCTGACCCAGTTCGCACAGCGCGTCACGGCCAGTTTCCATCTGCCCGCGATGGATGCCCCCACCGTGCGCGGCTATATCGACCATCGCCTGCGCAAGGCCGGGGCCCAGACCGAAATCTTCACCCCCCAGGCCTGTGCGCTGGTGGCCGAGGCCGCCCGCGGCGTGCCGCGGCTGGTCAACCAGCTGTGCGATCTGGCGCTGGTCTATGCCTTTACCAAGAACGCCGCCCGCGTGACCCGAACCACCATCGAACAGGTGCTTGACGATGGGGTGTTCTTTGCCGCCGGCGCCCGCCCCCCTGCAACCGACGAGGCCAGCCCCATGTTCCAGCGCACCGACAGCAGCAGGGGATCCCCGGCATGAATTTCCGGTTCTATCTGTCGCTGTTCATGCGGCGGCTGCCCTATTTCCTGATCGCCCTCGCCCTGGGCACGGCGACCGGGGTCACGGTCTCGACCCTGCTGCCGCCGGTCTATGTCACCCAGGCCAGGCTGCTGGTCGAAAGCGAGCAGATCCCCGGCAATCTGGCCGCCTCGACGGTGCAGGTCGAATCCAGCGAGCGGTTGCAGATCATCCAGCAGCGCATCCTGACCCGCGCCAACCTGATCGAGATGGCGAACCGGCTGGGCATCTATGCGAACCTTCCGCCCGACCAGCGGATGAACCCCGATGAAATCGTCGCCGACATGCGCAACCGGATCGAGATCGCGGTCACCGGCGGCCCGGCCCGCCGGGGCGCCAGCGGCCAGGCCACCCTGGTCAGCGTGGCCTTCCGCGCCTCGACCGGGCAGATGGCCGCCACGGTGGCCAATGATGTGGTGACGATGATCCTGCGCGAGGATGTGGTCATGCGCACCGGCACCGCCGGGCAGACGCTGGATTTCTTTGCCCAGGAGGTGCAGCGCCTTGACCAGGAACTGGCCCGGATCGGCGCCCGGATCCTGACCTTCAAGACCGAAAACCAGGAGGCGCTGCCGGAAAACCTGGAATTTCGCCGCCGCCAGCAGGCAATGGAACAGGACCGGCTGGTCCAGTTGCAGCGCGACCGCGCCTTGCTGGAGGAACGCCGGTCCCGGCTGGTCACCCTGTATGAAACCACGGGCCAGGTGGAAATCACCAACAGCCGCAACATGACCCCCGAGGAACGCCAGCTCAAAAGCCTGCAGGACCAGATGAACGGGCTGCTGGCGGTGCTGTCGCCGACCAATCCACGCATCCTGATGCTGCAAGGCCAGATCGCCACGCTGGAACGCACCGTTGCGGCCCAGGGCGGGGCGGATACGGCCGGGCTGTCGGCCTATGAAATCCAGCTGGCCGATCTCGACGGCCAGATCGCCGCGCTGACCGAAGAGACCACCCGCATCGAGGCGCGTCTGGCCGAGCTGAAGGCCGCCATCGACGCCACGCCGCGCAATGCCATCGCCCTCGACACGCTGGAACGCGACTATGCCAACATCCGCGTGCAGTACAACCAGGCCGTGGCCAACAAGGCACGGGCCGAAACCGGCGACCTGATCGAAACCCTGTCGAAGGGGGGCCGGATCTCGGTGATCGAACAGGCCGTGGTGCCCCGCGCACCCACCAGCCCCAACCGCCCGATGATCGCCGCTGCCGGGGTCGGGGGCGGGCTGGCGCTGGGTCTGGCGCTGGTGGTGCTGCTGGAATTCCTCAACAGCGCGATCCGCCGTCCGGTGGATCTGACGAGCAAGCTGGGCATCACCCCCTTTGCCACGCTGCCCTATCTGCGGACCCGTCAGGAAATCCGCCGCCGCCGGGCCGTGATCGGGCTGGCCTTCCTGGCGGTTCTGGTGCTGATCCCCGTGGGCCTCTGGGCGGTGCAGACCTATGTCATGCCGCTTGACATGCTGTTCAACCGGCTTCTCAGCAAGCTGTCTCTGGCCTGAGGCGGGAAGGGAACGACCACCATGGAACGCATCCAGTCTGCCATTGCCAAGGCCCGCGCGGCCCGCAGCGGCCTTGACCCGGCCGATCCGGCCCCCGCCACGGGCCCGGCGCCCAATCCGGCGACCGCTGCGGGGCCCGCCCCCGCGCCCATGCTGCTGGGCCCCGCGCTGCGCCCGGCAGAGGCGACCGCCGCCTGGGAGGCGCTGCCCCTGTCGCCGCCCGACCGCGCCCTGCTGGAACGCCAGCGCATCATCGGCGGGACCGGCCATTCCGAAACCGGCGCCTTCGACATGCTGCGCACCCGCGTCCTGCACCAGATGCGCAGCAAGGGCTGGAAGCGGCTGGGCATCACCTCGCCCACACCGGGCTGCGGCAAGACGACCATGGTGATGAACCTGGGCTTCGGGGTCGCGCGCAACGCCGAACAGCGCTGCATCCTGCTGGAAACCGACCTGCGCCGCCCGTCCTTTGGCAAGAAGCTGGGCCTGCGGGGCGGCGGCGATTTCGCCAAGGTGCTGCGCGGCGAGGCGGAGTTCGCCCAGGCCGGGCTGCGCTGTGCGCAGAACCTGGCGATCGGGGCCTGTGCCGGGCCTGTCCGGGCCCCCGCCGAATTGCTGCAAAGTTCGAGCGCCCTGACCGCCCTGGCCGGGATCGAGGAGATCTATGCCCCGGATGTGATGATCTTCGACCTGCCGCCGATGCTGGCCGGGGATGATGTCATGGCCTTTGCCGGGCAACTGGATTGCGTGCTGCTGCTGGCGGCGGCCGAAACCACCACCGTCAAGGAAATCGACGTCTGCGAACGCGATCTGGCCACCCAGACCAATGTCCTGGGCGTGGTGCTGAACAAATGCCGCTACATGGACCGGACCGAGGGCTATGGCGCCTATGACTGACCGGGCGGCCGATGTTGCGCGCCGCGGCACAGCGGCGCGCGCAGGGCTGCGCGGTTGTTAATCTCGATCGGCGATGCTCTGCCCTGCCGGCCCCGGACCGACGGGGCCCTTGTTCCAGGGAAAAGCCACATGGATCCGTTCACCACCCACCATACCACCCTGACCGCCCCGGCCCAGGAGGGCGAATCCGTCACCCCGTCGGATAGCCAGCCGCTCGCACGGGTCAGCCGGGCGATCTATGTCGGAACCGGCGGCGATCTGCGCCTGCGTCTGGTCTCGGGCAGCGAGATCACCCTGGCCAATGCCCAGCCCGGCGCGCTGTATCCGGTGCGGGCCGCCCAGATCCTCGCCACGGGAACCACTGCGGGGGGGCTTGTCGCGCTGAGCTGATCGCGCGACACTGCGGCGTTGGAAAACACCGTATTCGCCTTTGATTTTTCACAATCCGGGTGCAGACAGAAGACGCCTCGCCCAAAGGATCGCCCGATGGCCCGCAGCCGCACCGTGCCAATGATCTCTGTCATCATCCCGCATCTCAACCAGCCGCAGATGCTGGCGCGGTGTCTGGCATCGCTGGCCTCGGGGCGCCGCCCGCCGGACGAGATCCTCGTGGTCGACAATGGCTCGGCCGAACTGCCGCAGGCGATCTGCCAGGCGCATCCCGCCGTCACCCTGCTCTACGAGCCGGTGCCCGGCCCCGGTCCGGCGCGCAACCGTGGCGTGGCCGCGGCGCGGGGCGATGTGCTGGCCTTCATCGACGCCGATTGCATCGCCGATCCGGGCTGGCTGGCGCTGGCCGAAACGGCGCTGGCCGATCCTGGCGCGGCCATCCTGGGCGGCGATGTGCGCATCGCCCTGGCCGATCCGGGGCGGCTGACCATGCTGGAGGCGTATGAATCCATCTATGCCTACCGGATGGATCTTTATATCGCGCAGCAGGGCTTCACCGGCACCGGCAATCTGGTGATGCGCCGCGCGGTGTTCGAGGATGTCGGCCCCTTTGGCGGGCTGGATGTGGCCGAGGACCGCGACTGGGGCCAGCGTGCCACCGCCCGCGGCCATGCCATCCGCTATGTCGCGGGAATGCGGGTCTATCACCCGGCGCGGGACGATTTCTCGGGGCTTTATGCCAAATGGGACCGCCACAGCGCGCATGATTACCAGGCGGCCTGTGCCCGGCGCGGCGGCAAGGCGCGGTTCCTGGCCAAGACGCTGGCCATGGGCCTGTCGCCCTTGGCCGAACTGCCACGGGTGGCCACCTGCGACCGCATCTCGGGGCTGCGGTCGCGGGCGCTGGCCTTTGCCGCGCTGGCCCGCATCCGCGCCTATCGCGCGCGGGTCATGTTCTGGCTGCTGGCCGGGGGCGATCCGGCCCAGTTGTCGGGGCGCTGGAACCGCCCGCGCCCTGCCGAATGACCCCGCCCCAGACAGGATCCTGCCTGCCATGACCGCCCTTCCCGATCCGCAGACCCTGTGCCGGAGCATTGCGGCCACCCTGCACGCGGCGCTGGCGCCGCTGGCCGCCGGGCGGCCCCGCTATGGGCTGCTGGATTACCCCAGCCACTGGAACATCGGCGACAGCGCGATCTGGGCCGGAGAGGCGGTGCTGCTGCGGCGCCTGCATGGCCGCGGGCCCGACCATGTCTCGCATGTGCGCTATGCCCCCGACCGGCCCGGCCGCCACCTGCCAGAGGACCGGCTGATCTATCTGCATGGCGGCGGCAATTTCGGCGATGTCTGGCCCGCCTATCAGACCTACCGCGAGGCGGTGCTGGCCCATCACCCGCGCCACCGGATCGTGCAACTGCCCCAGTCGATCCATTACCGCGATCCGGCCGCGATCGAGCGCAGCAAGCGCGCCATCGGGGCACATCGCGATTTTCATCTGATGGTGCGCGACCATGAAAGCCATGCCTTTGCCACCCGGCATTTCGACTGTCCGGTGATCCTGGCCCCCGACAGCGCCTTTTGCCTTGTGGCGGATCACCGCCCTGCCCCTGCGACCACGCCACGGGGTGTGGTGGCGCTTCTGCGCGACGACCATGAACAGCGGCCCGATGCGGCCGCCGGCCGGGCCGCCCTGCTGGCCGCCGGGGCGGTGGCCGAAGACTGGAACCGCCATTCCGCCCTGCGCCGCAAGGCCGAAAAGCTGGTGCTGGGCGGGGCGATGGTCGCTCCCGGCGCCCCGCTGGCCCGCCTTTGGGCGCAGATGTTCGACCGCATGGCGATGGCGCGGGTGACGCTTGGCCTGACCCAGATCGACCGGGCCGAAATCGTGGTCACCGACCGGCTGCACGGGCATATCCTGTCCAGCCTGCTGGGCAAGCCGCATGTGGTGATCGACAATTTCTATGGCAAGACCAGCCGCTTCATTGCCGCCTGGGGCCAAGACGACCGCACCCATGTCGCCCGCGACTATGCCGAGGCGCGCGCCCTGCTGGACCAGATGCCGCGCGGCTGAGCCTCAGCCCTTGCGGCGGATCAGGTCGCGCAGGCCCCGGCGCAGGCGTTCGGCACGGGCATGATGCAGGCTGCGCGGGGCGCCGTCCGGGTCAAGGACCGGGCGGCCAAAGGCCATCGCCGTGCTGCGCCCCCCGGCAATGGCCGCCACCAGCGCGGCTTCGGGATCGGCGCCGGGCGGGGGCGGATCGACCCCTTGCCAGATCGGCCAGATCTGGCGCAGGCGGTGAAAATCATGCCCGGCAAAGGCGGGCAGCCCGGTCTGGCGGATCAGCGCCAGCGCCTCTGGCCCATGGGCGATGCCATCGGCCTTGCGGTTCCACAACTCGATGCCATGCAACAGGCCGAACCAGGCCGGATCGACCTTGGCCCAGGCGCGGCGCCGGGCCGGATGGGCCAGCACCGCCACCCCGCCTGCCGCCTGCACATCGCGCAGCGTGTCCAGAACGGGGCGGTGTTCCCCCAGAAACCGCCCTACCCCCCAGGTCAGGATATGGATGTCATTGTCGGGCGAGGAATATTCGATCCCCGGCACCAGATGGCAGCGCGGGGTCGAGGCGGCGGCACAGGCCGCGCGATAGGCCGCAAACCGCTCCGGGGCAAAGCCGGTGTCATGCTCGGTCATCATCACGGCATCGGCGCCCAGCCGCCCATAGATCCGCGCGATCCGGTCCAGACTGTAGCGCCCGTCATAGGACCACAGCGAATGGGCATGGATCACCACGCGCATCCGCCTCATCGTTTGAACGCCTGCCGCAGGGTCCAGACCGTATCGCGCAGCACATAGCCCCGATGCGCCGGATCATGGTTGTAGAACTGCCGCAGCCGGGCCGGGGCCAGCACCCCGCGCAAGCTGTGCCAGAACCGGGGCCAGCCCTGGCGGTGAAAGGCGGTCCTGGGTCCGCGCAGCACGAACAGCAGATGCAGCAGATCGCGCCCTAGATTGCGCACCGGGCCCCGCAGTGGCGGCAGGCCCGACAGCGGCACCGGCCGGAACCCCGGATCCGCCTGCGCCGCCACCGCCCAGGCCGGATATTCCAGCCCCTGCCGCCGGGCCAGCGCCAGCGACCCCCACATCCGGCCATTCAGCTCCATGAACCACAATCTGCCATCGGCATCGCGCAGGAATTCCATCATGAACGGTCCCCGCCAGCCACAGGCGGCCATGAACCGCGCGATCCCCGCACAGGCCCCCGGATCGGGCCGTTCTGCCGCGCAGGCCGAAGACCCCGACCCATGCGGGTTCATCATCCGCACCCGCCGGTGGGCCGACCAGGCCAGCACCCCTTCGGCTGTGGCAAATCCGAAAATCCCCTCGCCGGTCCCGGCGATCAGCGGCTGCATCAGAAAGGGCTGGCCGCTGCGCGTGGCCAGATCGTCCAGCCCGGCCCGGTCCGCATCGGCCAGCAGATAGCGCGTCGGGCCTTTCTCCAGGCCCTGCGGCCCCACCTTCACCGCCAGCGCAGGCTTGACGATGGCCGGCAGGGGAAACCCGGCAGGGGCCGGGGATCCGGCCTCCAGGATCACGGTTTCGGGCACGTTCAGCCCGGAGAGCCGGGCCAGTTCGCATTGGCGCCGCTTGTCCAGCGCGATGCGGGCCTGATCGCCGGTGGCCCCGGCCACCCGCGGATCGGCCCCCAGGGCGGCATCCACCAGCCACAGCCCGGCATCGTCCAGCGGCAACACCACATCGGGCGCCTCTGGCCCGGCCATCAGCGCCTGCACCGCGGCCACCGCCGCATCGGGATGATGGCGCAGATCGTGCAGAACATGCAGGCCCCGCAGCGGCAGCCGGGCCAGCGGCAGCGCCGCCGTGCGGCCAAAGGCCGATACCTCATGCCCTGCCGCGCGCAGGGAGAACACCACCTCGGGGGCGGGCAAAGCCTCGGCAAAGCCGATCAGGACATGGGCCATGGTCTACTCCCAGCGTTTCTTCAGGCGCGCGGCGGCGCGGCGCAGGCGCCGGGCCAGCGGTTCGGGCTGCGCCAGCAGGCGGTCGATGCGGGCCGGGGTCATGTCGGCCCGCACCGAGGTGCGCGGCAGCGGCAGCCGCCCCGAATGCACCGGCCCGCCATCCGAGCTGTAGACGGCACCGAACGGGCGGCGGGCCAGTTCGGCCAGCACCCGCCGGTTGTAGCGGCCAAAGGGGATCGCCGCTTCGGTGACAGGGCGGCCGATGGCCTGGGTCAGAACGGCGGTGGACTGGTCCAGCTCGCGCCGGAATCCGGCCGCGTCCAGCCCGGTCCAGTCGAGATGCGCCGCCCCATGCGTGCCGATCCGGTGCCCCATCCCCAGCAGGCGGCGCAGATCCGCCGCCGACAGGCTGGCGCTGTCCTCCAGCCGGTCGGACAGGGCAAAGAAGGTGGCCGACAGCCCGTGCCGGGCCAGCCCCTCGGCACCGATGGCCAGATCCGACAGGTTGCCATCGTCAAAGGTGATCCCGATCGGGCGGTGCTGCTGGTGATGGCGCACAAGGGCCAGCACCTCGTCGAACATGGCCGGGCTGATCCAATAGTCCGCCTCGCCCGGCTCGCGGGTCAGCGGCTGGTCGCCGATGCCGTGAAAATTCAGTATGATCAATCGCATCGGTCCGGCCCACCCGCCAATCCGGACCAAGGCTATTGCAAAGCCACCCCCCTGTCGAGGCGCTGCCGCGGGGCCGGGGCCGGAACTTCGGCGCTTGACCGGGGCCAGCCCATGCAGGACAACCGCAGGGGCCTGCCAGAGGACGGATGCCCGTGACCGCGACCCTCCATACGACCGTGATCGTCACCCGCAACCGGCCCGAGGCGCTGGCCCTGGCGCTGCCGCTGCATCTGCGCGCCAGCCGCCTGCCCGCAGAGCTGCTGGTCATCGACAGTTCGGACGATCCCTCCGCCAATCAGGCGCTGATGGCCCGGCTGGCCCCGACGACCCCGGTGCCGCTGATCCATGTTCCCAGCCCGCCGGGCATGACGGTGCAGCGCAACATCGGCCTGGCCAGGGTGCGCACCGAGGTGGTGTTCTTTCCCGACGATGACAGCCTGCTGTTGCCCGGCGCCATCGAGGCGATGCTGCGCATCTACGATCTGGACACCGGGGGCCGGATCGGTGGCGTCTGTTCGGCCGAATCCCATGCGCCGCCGCCCGATGTGCTGGACACCGCTGCCAGCGCCTATCGCATGACGCTGGCCGACCGGCTGCGCGCCCGGATCAGCCAGCCGCGCCGCCGGTTCGAGGAACGCTATGTCCCCGATCCCTTTCATCTGGCCGCCGAACGGCTTTATGCCCGCCTGCCCCCCGCCCCGGACTGGCTGGCCGGGGAAGAGGCGATCACCGTGCCCTGGATGACGGGGTTCCGCATGTCGTTCCGCACCGATGTGATCCGGCAGTCCGGCTTCAACGAGGCGCTGGGGCGCTATGCGCTGTTCGAGGATGTCGATGCCGGGTTCCAGGTGCTGCGCAGCCATCTGCTGGTGGGCGCGCGCAAGGCCCGGATCTATCACCACAAGGCGCCGCAGCGCCGCGCCAATGGCCGCGCGCTGGGGGCGATGCAACTGCTGAACCATGCCTATGTGATCGCCCGCTCGGGCCAGACCGACCGCGCGGTCCAGCGCGCGCTGCGCCGGTTCGAACGCTACAAGATCGCGCAATATCTGGCCGGGGCACGCGGAGAGTTCGGCCGCGACCGGCTGGCGGGGGCGCGGGCGGCGGCACGGGTGGGGATGGATCTGCTCATGGCCCCGCCCGACCAGGTGGATGCGCTGTATCTGGAGCTGCGCGCGGCCTGTTTCGCCTCGGAGGATTAGGCGCCGGCCCGGATCCCGCGCTGCGCCATCCGGGCCTGCATCAGCCCGACCAGCGCCTCCTCGTAGCGGTCCAGCCGCGCCAGGCCCAGGGCCAGGGCCGACCGGATTTCGGCTTCCAGCACCACGCGGGTTTCCAGCGCCGCGATCAGGCTGCGGCGGATGCTGTCGGCATCGTCGCGGGTGCAATCCACCGTGCGATCATAACCCAGGCTGCCGAACAGACCCGCAAATTTGCGGCTATAGGCCATGGGCACCACCGGCACGCCCGAGGAAAACGCCGCGATACAGGCATGCATCCGCGCCCCGGCAAAGAAATCCAGCCCGGCGATATGGCTTTTCGCATCCGAGGGCGAGGCAAAGGCCGGGGCCACCGTGACTGCCGGAAATTCGGCCGCCAGCGCCTGCGACACCGCCATGTCATCCTCGACCCCGCCGCGGCCCGTGATCACATGGGGCACCAGATGCACCTGGCAGCCCAGCGGATGGGCCAGCAGATCGGCGATCACGCCGCGCATCAGGGCCGGATAATCGACCGACAGGCCGAACATGTTGTTGCGGGTATAGCCGCCGTTCATCAGCAGGCCCGAGACATTCAGCCCCACCTGCAACGGGCGGCCAGGATCGCGCGGCGGCGGCGCGGCATAGGGCAGCCGCAGCGCGACATCCGAGGCCTCGACCAGATCGGCGCGCCCCATCTCGCGGGCGATGCGGGCCGACATGTCGTCGCGGGTGGCCACGATGCGGCTCAGCGCCATGGACCGCGCGGCGAACCAGCGTGCGGTGGCGCCCTTGAACGGCCCGACGGTCTGCGGCGCCATCACGAAGGGCCGCCCCAGCGCATGGGCGATGTATTTCATCGCCATCATCCGCCGCAGCCGCGCCCCGCCATAGATATCGGCAAAACTGTCGCCGCCGCCGATATCGACCACCATATCGGCATCGGCGATCATGCGGGCATAGACCCAGGGCTTGAGGATGTCGCGGGCGCGGATCGGGCGGATCTCGATATCCGGCCCGGTGACATAGGGCACGCGGCGGTCCTTCCAGTCGACCACCAGAAAGCGCACCGGGGTTCCGGCCCGTGCCGCCGCCTGACGCAGGATGTCGATATCGGCGACCGTCAGGGCGCCGACGCCCATGTTGTCGGAGCGGGTGGAATGGGCGATCAGCGCGATCTTGAGCATGGTGCTACCTTTGCGTCAGTCTTGGGGCCGGGGGGCAGCCGGGCGGCGGCGGCGCAGGGCCCGCCGCGCCATGCCAAGGAAATTGCGCCAGACCACCCGCAGCCCCCCCTGCCGCGCGGCCGCGCGCAGGCCCAGCCCGCGATAGCGCGGCACCGGGCGCCCCAGCAGCCATAAGGCCGCCAGCCGCCCCAACAGGCCCTGCCGCCGGCTGCGCTGTCCGGGCTGGATCGCGGCCAGTCCGGCCGGATCGAAGGGGCTGGCCACCAGGCGGCCCGCCGCCCTGGCACCGGCCAGCAGATCGGCCCCCAGCGCGGTGCGGGCCACGATCAGGCTTTCGCCCTCGGCCTCTTCGAACAGCGGATAGCCATCGGCATCGGCCTCCCAGGCATCGGCAAAGACCAGATCGGCCGCCGTGCCGGTGCCATCGGCACAGATGCGGCAGCGATGCTGGACATGGGCCGACAGCACCTTGCCCCAGCTTTCGGCATAGCTCATCTGCCGCACCGTGCCATCGGCCAGCGTGGCGCTGGCCAGACCGGGCCAGCCCATGCCGCGATAGCGAAAGGCGCGCACCGCCGCGGGATCGGCCCCCATCCGCTCGACCACGCGCCGCGCGCCGGTCAGCGACGGCGTGCCCGCGCAAAAGAACGACAGCACCACCGGCACCGCCTGGGCCAGCGCCGGATCCTGCGCGGCCAGCGCGCGGAACGCCGCCACATCGCAGGGCTTGCCCACCAGCGCATGGCGGGCGCCGGGGATCAGCCGCGCGCGCAGCCCCGCCAGCGGGCTGGCCGGCGCATAGCGCGACCCGGCCGCCGCCAGCACCCCGGCCCGGTCGCGCACCAGGGTGGTCCGGTTGCCCAGCGGATTGTCCGGATCGGCCTCGGTCACAAGAACCGCATCGACGGTGCCGCTGTCCAGCAGCCACAGCGCCATCGCGCTCAGCCCGCCGCCCGAGGCCCCGGCATGGCGCAGCGCGGGATCGGCGGCATGGCCCTTTGACATCGCCAGGAACGGTCCCCAGAGCGGATGGTCGGGCCGCCCGCCCGCCACGACGGTCTGGCCAAGGCCGGGGCAGATCTGCGTCAGGACGGCCTCCTGTGCCGGATCCAGCGCGGCACTCTGGACCGGGCGCAGGAACCCTGCGGCATCGGGGGCCATCGCAATGCGATCCGGCGCCAGCGCCGCGCATCCGCCGCAACCGGAACACAGATCGCCACGGGCAACACGGGCAAGGCCGGGGGAAAACGGATCGGGCATCAAGGTCTGCAATCTCGGTCTGCTCGCTGTCTTAAGACCCGGTTTCGCGCCGGATTGCCACCATTTAATGGCCAATCCATGGCAGGCACGGCACGGTCTTGCCGCTTGACAGGGGGGGCCAAAGCCCGGACAAGCAGGGCGGCACGCCCGGAAGACCCCCGATAGCCCATGTTCCGATCCTTTGCGCTGATCCTCTCGGGCAATCTGTCCAACACGCTTCTGGGCATGTTGCGCAGCCTGCTGGCCGCCGCGCTGATCAGCCTGGAGGATTTCGGCATCGCCGCCACCTTCATGGTGGCCATGGCCGTGATCGAGATGGTCTCGGCGCTGGGGCTGAAACAGCAGATCGTGCAGGCCCGCGAGGGCAATGACCCGGCCTTTCAGGCGGCGCTGCAAGGGTTCCAGGTGCTGCGCGGCCTGGTCAACGGGATGGCGCTGGTGGTTCTGGCCTGGCCGATGGCCTGGTTCTTTGGCCTGTCCGATCTGGTCTGGGCCTATCAGTTGGTCGCCCTGGCCCCGGTGCTGCGCGCCTTCGAACATTTCGATGCCCAGCGGCTGGCCCGGCAGATGAACTACTGGCCCACGCTGATCTCGGGCGCGCTGCCCGCGCTGGGATCGCTGCTGGCGGTCTGGCCGCTGTATCTGATGTTCGGCGATTTCCGGGTGCTGCTGTTTGCGGTGCTGTTGCAGGCCGCCCTGTCGGTGCTGGCCAGCCATCTGGTGGCCCGGCGGCCCTATCAGCTGCGCTTTGACCGGGCCATCATGGCCACCAGCCTGCGCTTTGGCTGGCCGATCATGCTCAATGGCATCCTGATGTTCGTCATCTTCAATGGCGACCGCATGATCGTGGGGCGCGAGCTGGGCATGGCCACGCTGGCGGTGTTTTCCATGGCGCTGTCGCTGACCATGGCGCCGGTCGGGCTGCTGGCCGGGGTGCTGAGCAAGTTCTTCCTGCCCCAGCTTTCGGCCAGCAAGGACGATCCGGCAGAATTCGCCGCCTTGTCAGTGGTGACGATCCAGGCCCATCTGGTGCTGGGCGCGCTGCTGGTGGCGGGGGTCGGCCTGCTGGGCGGGCCCCTCCTGCATCTGGCGCTTGGCGAGAAATATGCCGCCGCCATCCCGCTTCTGACCTGGCTGGCGCTGATGCAGGGCTGCCGGGTGGGCAAGGGGGCCAGTTCGGTCATCGCCCTGGCGGTGGCCCGGACCGGCAATGCCACCATCGCCAATATTCCCCGCGTGCTGCTGCTGTTGCCTGCCTGGTATGCCGCCGCCACCGGCCAGGGCCTGCTGGTGGTGATCTGGCTGGGCATCCTGGGCGAGATCCTGGGCCTGGTCATTGCGCTGTGGCTGGTGATGAGCCGCCTGTCCCTGCCCTGGCGGCCGCTGGTGCCGGTGCTGATCGTATCGGCGGTCCTGGCCGGGGTGGCCATCGCTCATGCCAGCCGTCTGGCCACGGGGGGCTGGATGCCCGACCCCTGGACGGGGGCCGGGCTGGCGATCCTGCTGGGGCTGTCCCTGGCGGCCTCGCGCCAGTTGCGCGGCTATGTGGCGCGGCGCCAGATCCGGCGCTACGACGAAAGCTGATCCCCGCGCTGCACCGCCCCGATCAGCGCGGTGCCGTTGTCGGGAATGGCCGTTCCGCGCAGGTCGGTGGCATAGGGGGCGCCTCCGGCCTCGATGGTCGGGAGGGGGCTGGCGGCCTTGGGCGTGGGCAGGCCGGCCACCGTCTCCCACAGATCGGCAGGGTCCAGCGCGGCGGGGG
>NZ_FTOT01000009.1 GCF_900156815.1 Gemmobacter megaterium | reverse complement strand
ACACCGCGCTCGGCATCCCTGTCACAGAGCCCGTGGGATAAGTCTGTCCGGGGAAAGGGGAACCCCGGCCATCAGCCGATTTGTGCAACAGAGCCGGCGTGGAGCAGCAGATCCGTACAAATGACCACCTGTCCGGCCTGTCCGCGCAACTTGGGTTGACTACCATGTCGCAGTTGTCCGGCTGGATCGGCATGGAAGCACGTATCAGCGGACCGGCGCGGTTTGACGGCACACCAATCACTCTCTCGCCCAACCCACCGGCGCTGGCCGACTCCGCACAGTTGATCGTGCGCGATTCGACGGGGAACGAGGTTCAGCGGCTGCCGGTTGCCATCACCGCATCCGAGATCGCATGGCCTGGCACCGACAGCACAGGCACGCCGCTGCCCGATGGTGTGTACAGCTTTTACCTTGAAAGCCATTCGGCAGGATCGTCGCTGGGTCTGCAAGAGATGGAGCATTACGCCATCGTCCGAGAGGCGCAAGGTAACGGCGCTGGCGGCGTTCGCCTGGTGTTCGACGGCGGATTGTCAACCGACGCGACGGTCGCCACAGCCCTGCGCAAGCCCCCACAGCTTTGACAGCTTCGAGCCGCCCCGCTACACCAGCCCCGAACAGCAGAGCGGAGATACCATGAAACAGCCCCGCGCCTGGCAGCGGATGCTCTCGGGCCGCCGCCTGGACCTGCTGGACCCGACCCCGGTCGATATCGAGGTGGCCGATATTGCGCATGGTCTGGCGTTCGTCGCCCGCTGGAATGGCCAGACGATGGGGGACTGGCCTTATTCAGTGGCAGAACATTCCCTGTTGGTCGAAACGCTGTTCGCCCGCGCGAACCCCGACCAACCGGCACGCTGGCGCATGGCGGCCCTGCTGCATGATGCCCCGGAATACGTGATCGGCGACATGATCAGCCCGGTCAAGGCTGCGGTTGGCCCTGGCTACCTGGAGCTCGATTCCCGGCTGGCGGCTGCGATCCATATCCGCTTTGGCCTGCCCGCTGTCTTGCCCGCCCCCATAAAGCGGGCCATCAAGGCAGCAGACCGGATATCCGCCTGGCTCGAGGCCGTGCAGATCGCGGGGTTCAGCCAGGTAGAGGCCAGCCGCCTGTTTGGTCGCCCGGCACCCGCGCTGATTGACGGCCTGGATATCCGCCTGCACCCACCCGCACGGGTCCGGGCCGATTATCTGGCCCGTCACGCCGCCCTGCTGACAGACATGGATGCGCGCTAGTCGGTCTCTCGCGCCTCGCCCACCAGCATCACGGGAATGCCGCCGCGCACCGGGAACGCCAGATGCGCCGCGCGGCTGATCAGCTCCTGGCGCTCGGCATCCCAGGTCAGCGGCGCGCGGGTGACCGGACAGACAAGTTGTTCCAGCATCCGGCGATCAAAGGCAGGGTCGGTCATTGCATCGGTTCCTCGGTTCCGCCCGAACGCAAGGCGAATTCGATCAATGTCACCAGCGTTTCACGCCGGGTTTCCAAGGACGGCGCCTCCAGCAGTGCCTGCCGGTCTTCGGGCCCAAAGGGGCACAGCATGGACAGGGTGTTGATCAACAGCTCATCCCCGGCTTCGTCCAATGCGCCCCAGTCCGTGGACAAGCCGCGCGCCAGAAAGAAGCGGCGCAAGAGTGGCAGGAATGCCGCCCGCTGAAAGCCCGGATCCACCTCAGCCCCTCCACGGTCACGCCCGAAAGGCGCCCAATCGACCTTGGCCCGACGATAGGGCGTGAACCCCTGCACCTCGTCGCGCAGCCGGAACCGGGAGATGCCGGTCAAGGTGATCATGTAGCGCCCGTCCTCCGTTTCGGAAAACCCTGTCAGGCGCCCGACGCAACCGATGGCATGAAGGCGGGCCGCCTCGCCATCGGGCACCTCGCGGGGCTGGATCATGCCGATCAACCGTTCGGGCGTTTTCATGCAATCTTCGGTCATTGCAAGGTAGCGCGGCTCGAACACATGCAGCGGCAGCCGCCCGCGCGGCAGCAAAAGCGCGCCCGCGAGCGGAAAGATCGGGATCACATCTGGCAGATCGCCCAGTCGTTTCACCTTGGAACCCTGCCCGTTCGTTTCACCTTGCACACCGTGCCCCAAGACGGCGCGGAGGGCAGCCCCCCGCGTCGCCGGTCACGAAAAGATCATCGACGACAGCTTGCGCCGTCCCTTGAGCACGATCGGATCCCGCGGCTTCAGCGCCTCGAAGATGGTGAACAACTGCGCCTTGGCCGCGCCTTCGTTCCATTCCCGGTCGCGGCGGAACAGATCCAGCAGTTCGTCTACGGCGGCCTCGACATCCCCATTGGCGTGCAGCGCCAAAGCCAGATCGAACCGTGCCTGAAGGTTCGCCGGATCAGCCTCGACCGCGCCCCGCAGCTCGGCCACCGGACCCGCCTGCGCCGCCTGACGGGCAAGTTCCAGTTGCGCGCGTGCCGCTTCGACCTCTTTCGACTTCGCCATATCGGGCGCGACAGCGGCCAGCAACTCGGCGGCGCGGTCCAGTTCCCCAAGCGTGATCGTCGCCCGCACCAGCCCGCCAAACGCAGCAGGATTTCCGGGTTCTTCGTCAAGGATCGCGGCAAAGGTCTCTGCCGCATCGGTCGCAGCACCCTCGGCCAACATCTGCTCGGCCGCCGCGAGTGCATCGGCAAGACCGCCATCCCCGGCCAGCGCGCCCACGCGCTCGACGAACTGCTTCAGTTCCGAGGCCGGCAAGGCGCCTTGAAACCCATCCACGGGTTGCCCTTGCCAAAAGGCATAGACGGTCGGAATGGATTGAATGCGCAGTTGCCCCGCAATCATCTGGTTCTGATCGACGTCGATCTTGACCATGCGCACCTTGCCGTTCGCCGCGGTCACTGCCGCCTCCAGCGCGGGCCCCAAGGTCTTGCACGGGCCGCACCAGGGCGCCCAGAAATCGACGATGACCGGAACCTCGCGGCTGGTTTCGATCACATCCTGCATGAAGGTGGCTTCGCTGCCGTCCTTGACCAGACCGGCCGTCGCCGCCATTGGCTTCGCTTCTCCAAACCCGAGCATGACGCCCTCCTCAATTCCATTGCGTCCTATATGCGCGCCGGCCCTGCGCCTGCCAAGGGGCAAGCGGCGGGTCCGCGCACAGGACGGTATCCGGCGCAGGGCCGGACAGACGGCGGCGGGACCTACAGGTCGAAGCTGGCGAACACCGGCGCGTGATCGCTGGGCTGTTCCCACCCGCGCGCTGCGCGCAGAATCCTGCTGGAATGTCCGGCATTGGCAATATCCGGGGTGGCCCAGACATGATCCAGACGCCGCCCCTTGTCGGCGGCATCCCAGTCCGGGCTGCGATAGGACCACCACGAATACAACTGCCCCTGCGGGATGTCCTGTCGGGTGATGTCCACCCATCCACCCGCCTCCTGCACCGCGCCAAGCGCCTCGACCTCGACCGGCGTATGCGACACGATCTTCAGCAGCGCCTTGTGATTCCAGACATCGTCTTCGCGCGGGGCGATGTTCAGATCTCCCACCAGGATCGCACGGTCCGGGCGCTGCCAGTGGAAATGGTCGCGCATCTCGGACAGGAAATCCAGCTTCTGGCCAAATTTCACATTCTGCTCCCGGTCGGGGACATCGCCGCCGGCAGGCACATAGAAGTTGTGTATCGTGACCCCGTTTTCCATCTGCGCCACAACGTGGCGGGCATGGCCAAGACCGGCAAAGTCGCGGTCGCCCGCATCCATGATCGGCAGTTTCGACAGGATGGCGACGCCGTTATAGCCCTTTTGCCCACGGGCCACGATGTAGCGATACCCCAGGGCGTGAAACGCCTCGACCGGCATCTTGTCCAGCGGTGTCTTGATTTCCTGCAGGCACAGCACGTCCGGCGCCTCGTCCGTCAACAGCCGACTGACCAGCGCCTCGCGCAGGCGGACCGAGTTGATGTTCCAGGTGGCGAGGGTAAAGGGCATGGCGGTCTCCGGCGTGACTTGGCGCAACCATAGCCGTCCATACCCCCGACGGCCAGCACGAAAAGAGAACGCGCCCGCCATAAAAGAACGCCCCGGCGCCAAGGCGTCGGGGCGAGGTCCAACAGGGAGGTATCCACTCATACAACTGTAGGCTGAACGCTGAACTTGGCAAGGGGTTCCCGCAGGAAACGGAATGACGTTACGTCACTGTGACAAATTCGGCCCAGACCCAGGCCGAAAAAAGCCCGGACCAAAGGTCCGGGCCAAGTCCAACAGGGAGGTGCCGCAACATGACCCCGTTGCGGCCAGGGGAACTGTTCGGGGAAACGATCCCCGGATGGATATGGGGATAGCCTGCAATTTCGGCAACACTGTGACACTCAGACAGCGAGTTTGTAACCACCGCTTTCTGTGACCAGCAGCCGGGCATTCGAGGGATCGGGCTCGATCTTCTGGCGCAGGCGGTAGATATGGGTCTCCAGCGTATGGGTCGTGACCCCGGCGTTATAGCCCCAGACCTCGTGCAGCAGAACGTCACGCGCCACCACCTGCTGACCTGCGCGGTACAGGAACTTGAGGATGTTGGTTTCCTTTTCCGTCAGGCGCACCTTTTTTTCCTTGGCGTCCACCAGCATCTTCTGCGCGGGCTTGAAGGTATAGGGGCCTAGCTGGAATACCGCATCCTCGGATTGCTCGTGCTGGCGCAGCTGCGCCCGGATGCGGGCCAGCAGCACGGCAAACTTGAACGGCTTCGTGATGTAATCGTTTGCACCCGCGTCCAGGCCGAGGATCGTGTCGGCATCGGAATCGTGCCCGGTCAGCATCAGGATCGGCGATTTGATACCCGCCTTGCGCATCCGCTTGCACAACTCGCGCCCGTCGGTGTCGGGCAGACCGACATCCAGGATGATCAGGTCGTGGTGCTGTTCCTTGGCCTTTTCCAGCCCGTCCGCGCCGTTCCCGGCTTCGAACACGTCGAAATCCTCGGTCATCACCAGTTGCTCGGACAGCGCCTCGCGCAGGTCGTCGTCATCGTCGACCAGCAGGATTTTCCGAAGGTTTGCCATGGGGGCCTCCTTGTTCCAGTATCGGGAACGTGAGCGTCCGGGTGGCCGCTTTCAAGTTTTGCGACAGCCGGTCACGGTCTCGTGTCGAAATAGCCCGGATTGTTTCAGTTTCCGACACTGCCCCCGCCCCTTGCCCCGCGCGGCCACCAAGGCTATCGCTGGACCGAGGAGCCCGACATGACCCTTGCCCCCACTCTGCCCGAACGGCTGAACCGCGCCCGCGCCGATCTGCGCATGGGCCTGCCGGTCATCCTGAGCGGAGAGGGAGCCGCGATACTGGCGGCGGCGGTCGAGACGCTGGATGCGGACCGGCTGGGCGATATGCGCAGTCTTGGCGCCCCGGTTCTGGCCATTACCGCACGACGGGCAGAGACGCTGAAAGCCCGCGCCTATGATGGCGATCTGGCGCGCATTCTGGTGCCCGGCGACGCAGGTCTGGGGTGGCTGCGGGCAGTGGCAGATCCCAAGGATGATCTGTCGATGCCGATGAAGGGGCCATTTGCCACGCTGCGCGAGGGCTCTGCCGCACTTTGCCGTGCGGCAATCGCGCTGGCCAAGACGTCGCAATTGTTGCCCGCCGTGCTGACGGTGGCGATCAGCGATGGCCAGGCCTTTGCCCAGCGCCATGGCCTGACCTTCCTGCCGCTGGCCGAGGCAGAGCCCGAACTGTTCCGCACCGGCCCCCTGCACCCCGTCGTATCGGCGCGGGTGCCCATGGTCGCGTCGCAAGCCGGGCGGGTGCACATCTTTCGCCCCGAAGATGGCAGCATCGAACACTATGCCATCGAGATTGGGCAGCCCGACCGGAACGCACCCGTTCTGGCCCGATTGCACTCGGCCTGTTTTACCGGCGATGTGCTGGGCAGCCTGAAATGTGACTGCGGGCCGCAACTGCGCGCGGCGCTGGCCCAGATGGGGCACGAGGGGGCGGGCGTGCTGTTGTATCTGAACCAGGAAGGGCGCGGGATCGGGCTGGCCAACAAGATGCGCGCCTATGCGTTGCAGGATCAGGGCTTCGACACCGTAGAGGCCAACCACCGGCTGGGCTTCGAAGATGACGAACGCGATTTCCGCATCGGCTCTGGCATCCTGCGCGAAATGGGGTTTGCCAGGGTGCGGCTGATGACAAACAATCCCGCCAAGGTCGCCATGATGCAGGCCCAGGGGCTGGACGTGACAGAGCGCGTCCCGTTGAAGGTGGGCGAAACCGCACAGAACCGCGCCTATCTGGCGACCAAGGCCGCAAAATCGGGACATTTGCTATGATCGCACGCGCAACAGATATTGTCGTAACTCCGATGGGCGCCCGCTTCATGGGTCAACTCTATCCATGCACGGTGGGTCGGGGCGGCGTGGTCGATGCCGGCATCAAACGCGAAGGCGATGGCGGAACGCCGACCGGGATCCATGCCATCGGTCCAATCCTCTACCGCCCGGATCGCATCGCGTGCCCTGTGCCGGGCGCCTATCCCATCGGCCCCGGCGATCTGTGGTCCGACGCCGCCGGGGACGCCGCCTATAACCAACTGGTGCGCGCGCCCTACCGCCACAGCCACGAGGTGCTGCGCCGCGCCGATCCGATGTATGATCTGGTCGTGGTAACAGGATGGAACTGGCCCGTCGCCGAAGCGGGCCGGGGGTCGGCGATCTTCATCCACCAGTGGCGGCGACCCGGCGCCCCGACAGCCGGCTGCATCGGCTTTTCCCGCGAAAACCTGCACCGGATCGTGCGACGGCTTGCCCCGGACAGCCGACTGGTCGTCCTGCCACGGTAACGCCGCGGCCATCTGCACATCCCGCAAGATACCACAAGGCCAGCGCATCCGCGCAGCATGACCGCCCAAGGCCCCGGCGATTCACCCACCCGTCTCGACTGCAAGATTTTGACTGGTGGAGCAGAGGGGGATCGAACCCCTGACCTCGTCATTGCGAACGACGCGCTCTCCCAACTGAGCTACTGCCCCGGTCGACGAAGTTCTTGCGCACAGTGGCCATGTTGTCAAGCGTACAGGATGCATCTGGAAACCGGCGGCGGGTGGCACAGCTTGACGCTGCGGGCACATGCGCTAGGCTTGGCGCAGATTACCGCGAAGGAGCCGGCCATGACCCAGCGACTGCATCTCGTGTTCGGGGGCGAATTGGTGGACCCCGGCAGCACCGAATTCCGCGATGTCGACCAGATCCATGTTGTCGGCATGTTTCCCGACTACGCCACCGCCTTCAAGGCATGGAAGGCCGAAGCCCAGCGAACGGTCGACAACGCGCATATGCGGTATTTCATCGCGCATCTTCACAGGCTGCACGACGAAGCGCAACCGGCAAGCGCCACGTCGGAACTCGGCGGCTGAAACGGCGGGACCACAGCGTGCTACCGGCGATACTTCGCCTTTACCGTGCATTGCACGGGGAACCGGACTCTGGCGCCGGGACCGGCTGGCCTGCCCGGCCTATGGGTCGCGTCGCATGGCTTCATGCCCCTGCGCCGCCTGCCGCGCGGGGGCTTGGCCCGCTTGCCCAGGGACTGATCGAGCGCGGATTGGTCGACGCGGCCGTCGTGACCTGCGCAGAGCTTGGCGAGTGTCCGGGCGGAACGGTCGTCCCGCCCCCCAGCGATCGCCCCAAGGATGTTGCGGCCTTTCTCGATCATTGGCGGCCTGATATCGGGATCTGGGCCGATGGCGGGTTGCGGCCGGTCTTGCTGCACACTGCCGCAGCACGGGGGCTGCCCATGATTCTGGTGGATGGACGGGCGCCCGACCTGCCGGGCGCAGGATGGTGGCTGCGGCTGATGCCGGGCCTTATGGCCCCTTTCCGCCACGTGCTGGTTCAGGATGATACGGCCCGCCGCCTGTTTCTGCGCGCGGGCGCATCTGCCGATGCCGTGCAGGTCACGGGTCCGCTGGAGGTGCCATCCCGGTTCCTTTCGGTGAACGAGGCCGAGCGCGCCGCACTGGCCAGAACCATCGGAACCCGCCCGGTCTGGCTGGCCATGGGCGTGCCCGAAGGCGAGGAAGACGCCATCGCCGCCGCCCATCTGTCGGCCCTGCGCAGCGCGCACCGTCTGCTGCTGATCCTTGTGCCGGACTCGCTTGATCGCGCTGCGGCGCTTTCGTCCCGCTTCAGCGGGCAGTTCGGGCTGGAAACCGCCCGACGCTCTTGCGAAGATGAACCGAACGAGGACGCGCAGGTCTATCTGGCAGATACCGACGGGGAACTGGGATTGTGGTATCGGCTTGCCCCCATGACATGGTGCGGCGGTACGCTGACAGGGCCGGGGCCGTTGCGCCATCCGTTCGAGGCTGCGGCCATGGGATCGGCCATCATTCACGGGTTGGAAACCGGACCCGAGACCGAAAGCTTCGAGCGGCTGCGCCGGGCCGGGGCCAGCCGCGTCGTGCGCGCACCCGCCGACCTGGGCGACGCGGTCGGTGAACTCTTGTCAACCGACCGTTGCGCACGGCTGGCACAGGCGGCCTGGACCGTATCCTCTGCAGGGGCCGAGGCGACGCAGCTTGCGCTGGACATGGCCACACAGATGATGAAGCGCCCCAAGGGATGAGCCACGCCCCCGCATTCTGGTTCACACCGCCGGATCGCCCAGCCTGGCAAGCGCGGCTGCTGACCCCTCTGGGCACTGTTTACGCCGCCGCCGTGGCGCGACGGCTTGCGCAGGGCGGGCCGGGATATCGCGCCGCCGTGCCCGTCATCTGCATCGGCAACCTGAACGCCGGGGGGACGGGCAAGACACCGACCGCCATTCTGCTGATCGAGCGGATGGCGGCACGCAAGCTGACAGTTGCCGTGGTCAGCAGGGGGTATGGCGGGCGGCTGACCGGCCCTGTGCGGGTCGATCCGGCCATCCATACGGCGGCCGATGTCGGAGACGAACCTCTGTTGCTGGCCGCCTTTGCCCCGACCTATGTCGCCCGTGACCGGGCCGCTGCCGTGCGGATGGCCGAAGCCGGCGGGGCGCAGGTCGTGCTGCTGGATGACGGGTTCCAGAACCCAGGCGTTGCCAAGGATCTGTCCATCGTCGTCGTCGATGCGGCGCGCGGCTTTGGCAATGGCCGATGCCTGCCAGCCGGGCCGCTGCGCGAGCCGGTGCCTCGCGGCCTTGCACGGGCCGACCTGGTGCTGAGCATCGGTTCGCCTGCCGCGCAACTGCGGTTTACCAGCCAATGGGGCGCGGCCGCAGGACATCTGCCACGCCAGCAGGCCGAGTTGCGCCCCTTGCAGATGGGCATGGGCTGGCAGGGCGAGCGGGTGATCGCCTTTGCCGGGATCGGCCATCCGGAGAAGTTCTTTGCCACGCTTGCAGAGGAGGGCGCCGACCTGGTGGGAACCGTGGCGCTGGGGGACCATCAACCCTATGCCCCTGCGCTGCTGACCAGACTGGAAAATGAGGCCCGCCTGAAGCGCGCGCAGCTTGTCACGACAGAGAAAGACGCCGTCCGGCTGCCCGCCACCTTTCGCCGCAAGGTGCTGACCCTGCCCGTGCGACTGGCCCTTGCGCCGCAAGCCGACCCCGGCCTCGCGCCACTGGATGCGGCGCTGGACCGGATCCTGGCCTGATCAGTCGCCCAGATCCTCGGGCAGCACGAGATTGAGCGTGATGGCGATGGCCGCTGCGGGCAACAGTCCCGAGGTCAGCAGGATCTGCGCGGTCTGGCCAACATGTTGCAGCGCCGAGGGCTCCAGCTGCAAGCCAAGGCTGACCGAAAGGGCGGTCGCAAAGATCACCATGTTGCGACGGTTCCAGCGCACCTCTGACAGCATGTTGACCCCAGCGGCGCAGACCATGCCGAACATCACGATGACACCGCCCCCCAGCACGTTGATCGGCACCGTATTGATGGCGGCGCCCACCTTGGGCAACAGACCACACAGGATAAGAAACAGCGCGCCCACGGTGACGACATGGCGGCTCATCATGCCGGTCATAGCGACGAGGCCGACGTTCTGGCTGAACGAGGTGTTGGGCAAACCACCGAAGACACCGGCAAGCGCACTGCCAGCGCCATCTGCGAAGGTGGCACCCGAAACCTCGCGGTCGGTCGCCTCGCGCCCGGCACCCCCCTTGGTGATCCCCGATACATCGCCCACCGTTTCAATGGCCGAAATCACCGCCATGAAACACATGCCGAGGATGATGGCAAAGTTGAACTCGAACCCCCATTTGAATGGCACCGGCACGGCGAACCAGCCCGCCCGTTCGATGGGCGTAAAGTTGACCTGGCCCATGGCAAGGGCGACGACATAGCCGGCCAGAATGCCGATCAGCACCGCAGCAACGGCCAGAAATCCACGGGTGAAGAACTTCACCAGCAAGGTGACGACAACCACGACCAGTGCAGGCGTCCACATGGCCAGGCTGCCGAACTCGGGCTTGCCCATCAGCGGCACGCCGCCTGCCGCGTACTGGATGCCGACCTTGACCAGCGCGAGGCCGATCATCAGCACGATCAATCCTGTCACCAAGGGCGGCAGGGCATGACGGATGCGTCCGATCACGAAGCCCAGACAGAAGTGGAACAGCCCGCCGATGACAATTCCGGTCATCAACCCCGACAGGCCTGCCGTGCCCAGCCCTGCCACCGCCGGAATCATCACGGGAACAAAGGCAAAGGACGTGCCCTGCACGATCGGCAACCGCGCACCGACTGCCCCGAACCCCACAGATTGCAACAATGTGGCGATCCCGGCAAACAGCATGACCATCTGGATCATGTAGGTCATGTCGGGAAATCCAAGCGCCGCCTGATCGGAGCCAAAGCCGATGCCCGCCGCGCCGCAGACGATGATCGCCGGTGTCACGTTGGAAACGAACATCGCCAGCACATGCTGGATCCCCAGCGGCACCGCCCGCGCAAGCGGCGGCATGTAATCCGGGTCGCGCAACTGCGCAGCGGTATCGGCAGCGGCCTTGGCCATGGAACTCTCCCTCGGGGGTGATTATGCCGGATCGCGCCCCCCGAAGCCGCGCACCCTCTGGGCCCTGTCAGGGGGCAAGCACCGTCCATGGCTGGCCATAGCGGAATTCTTCGACGTTGGGCGTCGGGCCGATGCGATCCACGACGGCGAACAGCCCTGGCGCGTGCAAGGGCGTCAACACGCCATGCCAGGTGCCACGCCGCAGGTTGATCCCCTGTGCGCCGCTGGTCAGAAAAGCGCGCGGCACCGCCTCGGGACCATCGCTGACGATGACGAGGAACGGATGCTGTGTCATCGGCAGAAACGCCTGGCTGCCCTCGGGGTGGCGCTCGATCAGATCAAAGCTGTAGGGCAGCGAACGGGGACGAGCCTGGAACAGCGAAATGCCCGCCCGGCCATCCGGGCCGAAATCCAGTCGGGCGCGGTCGGTGTGGCGCTGGCACCAGCCCTCGTTGATCAGGCGGAAATCATCGCCGCTGGCCTCCAGAACCTCGCCATAGGGGGCGAAGGCCTGGGCGGTGAGGGGGGCGGGGGTGAGGATGCGCGTCATATCATGCGGTCCGCTTGTGACGGGCGCCGGGGGTTTCACACCCCCGGACCCCCGTGGGGTATTTCAGGCAAGATGAACAGGCCGCGCCTATGGCGCAGGTCATCGGGGTGGGCCGAAGGCGCCGGGGCCGCGCAATCTGGCGTGGCGGTTGACGTCCTTGTAGAGGAGATAGCGAAATGGACCGGGTCCAGCGGCATAGCAGGCCTGCGGGCAGTAGGCGCGCAGCCACATGAAATCGCCGGCCTCGACCTCGATCCAGTCCTGGTTGAGCTTGTAGACGGCCTTGCCTTCGAGGACGTAGAGGCCATGCTCCATGACATGGGTTTCCTCGAACGGGATGACACCGCCGGGCTGGAAGGTGACGATGTTGACATGGGCATCGTGACGCAGATCCTCGGGATCGACAAAGCGGGTGGTGCCCCAGCGGTCCTGGGTATCGGGCATCCAGCGCACCGGGGTTTCGCGGTCGGATGTCACGAAGGCCTCGGGGGCGGGCACGTCCGGGGCGGGTTCATACAATTTGCGCAGCCAGTGGAAGCGGGTGGGGGACGGGCCTTCGGCCAGCAGGGTCCAGCGCGATCCTGCGGGAATGTAGGCATAGGCGCCCTGTTCCACATCATGGCCGGTGCCGTCGATGGTCAGGGTTGCCAGACCTTCGGTGATGAACAGCCAGTGCTCGGCGCCAGGTTCGGCATCGGGGCTGTCGGAGCCGCCGCCGGGCTGCACCTCCATGACATACTGGCTGAAGGTTTCGGCAAAGCCCGACATGGGCCGCGCGATCAGCCACAGCCGGGTCTTGCGCCAGCCGGGCAGATAGCTTGTCACGATGTCGGAAAAGCATCCGCGCGGGATGACGGCATAGGCCTCGGTGAAGACGGCGCGCTGGGTCATCAGCGCGGTCTGGGGCGGCAGGCCGCCTTTGGGGGTATAATAGCCGCTCATCTCAGCATGTCCTGAAGCCGAAGTTCTGCAATGCGTTCCACCTGTTTGCATGCGGTGGTGAATTCGGTGGCGGTGTCGTTGGCAATGCGCGCGGAAAAGGCCGCCAGGATCGACGCCTTGGTATTGTCACGCACCGCGATGATGAAGGGAAAGCCGTGCTTGGCGACATAGCTGGCGTTCAACTGCTGAAAGCTGGCGCGTTCGTCATCGGTCAGGGCATCCAGCCCAGCGCTGGCCTGTTCGTGAGTCGACTCCGGGGTCAGGCGCCGGGCCAGGGCCAGCTTGCCGGCCAGATCGGGGTGGGCGCGCAGCACGCCCATGCGCTCCTCGGCACTGGCAGAGCGGAACATGCGGCACAACGCATTGTGGACGCCAGTCGCGCTGTCATGGGCCGGGCCGAGTTCCAGATTCCAGGCGCGATCGGCAATCCAGGGGGAATGTTCGAACACCCCGCCGAACCGTTCGACAAAGCGGTCGCGGGTCATCTGGCTGGGGCGTTCGCGGCGGCGGTGCGGGTGATGCGCCGCCCAATGTGCCGCGATCTGGCTGCGGGTGGCGAACCAGGCGCCGCCCCTGGCCGCCACGTGATCGAGAAAGCGGACCAGCCCGGCAATCTTGCCTGGCCGCCCGATCAGCCGGCAATGCAGCCCGATAGAGAACATGCGCCCGCCTTCGGCATGGAGCGTGTCGAAGCTGTCGATCAGATATTGCCCGAAGTCCTGGCCTGTCACCCAGCCGGGCGCAGTGGCGAAGCGCATGTCATTCGCCTCGAGCGTATAGGGGATGATCAGTTGATCCCGGTCGCCGGATTCGGCCCAATAGGGCAGGTCGTCGTCATAGGTATCCGAGATCCAGGGCAGGCCCAGCTCCGATGTCAGCCGCACGGTGTTGACCGAGCAGCGCCCCGTGTACCAGCCGGTCGGGGGGCTGCCCACCACTTCGGTATGCAGGCGCACGGCTTCGGCGATCTGGCGGCGTTCCTCGTCTTCGGGCATGTCACGGTGATCGACCCACTTGAGGCCGTGGCTCGCCATATCCCAGCCTGCTGCCGTCATCGCTGCCACCTGTTCGGGGGCGCGGGCCAGTGCGCTGGCAACGCCGTAGATGGTGACAGGCAATGCGCGTTCGGTGAAGAGCCGGTGCAGGCGCCAGAACCCGGCGCGGGCGCCGTAGTCGTAAATCGATTCCATGTTCCAGTGCCGCAGTCCCGGCCAGGGGGCGGCACCGGCGATGTCGGACAGGAACGCCTCGGAGGCGGCATCGCCATGCAGGACCGAGTTCTCGCCGCCCTCCTCGTAGTTCAGCACCAGGCTGATTGCCACGCGGGCGCCGCCTGGCCAGTTTGCGGCTGGCGGCGTCGCGCCATGGCCGGTGAAGTCGCGGGGGTAACGCTGCATGACGGGCTCCTGTCAGGACATGTTCTGGATAGCGCAGGACGGGGCCTGCGGCTTTCAAAAACTTCCGATAGCTGTTTTCGCGGTGTCGGGCGGTAGCAATGCGGGCAGCCTTGCGGCACAGTGGCGCAAAAGCAGGAGGATGCCTTATGGCCGGATGGCTGACCACCCATGTGCTGGACACCGCCCGCGGCTGTCCGGCGGCCGGGTTGAAGATCGCGCTGTATCGGGTGTCGGGCAACAGTCACCGCAAGCTCGTCGAGATGGTGACGAACGCGGACGGGCGCACCGATGCGCCCATCCTGCCGGCAGAGGCGTTCAAGCCCGGCACCTATGAGCTGGTATTCTTTGCCGGCGCATATCTGCGCGAAAGCGGACAGGCCGGGGCGGAACCGCTGTTTCTGGACGAAGTGCCGATCCGCTTTGGCATGAGCGATCCGGGGGCGCATTATCATGTGCCGCTGCTGCTGTCGCCCTATGGCTATTCGACCTATCGCGGATCCTGAGCGCCGCAGCGGGGGCGATCTGGCACAGAAGGCCAGACCCTCCAGGATATCCGGGGCAAAGCGAGGAGGCGCGGGGTTGCGGTTTGCCCGGATGTCGGCAAGGGTCGGGCAAGACAGCCAGGGAGGCCACGATGAGCGTCACCATTCGACCACTTCGGCAAGAGGACGAGGCCCAGTGGCGCCGGTTGTGGACCGGCTATCTGGAATTCTATGACTCCTCTGTGCCGGACGCGGTTTATGCGGCCACATTCGCCCGTTTGATCGACCCGGAGCACAACGAGCGCGGCGCCTTTGTTGCCGAGCAGGACGGGGCGCTGATCGGGCTGGTCCACTACATCTATCATGCGCACAACTGGCGGCTGGAGGATGTGTGTTACTTGCAGGATCTGTATGTCGATCCTGAGGTGCGCGGCACGGGCGCCGGGCGCAAGCTGATCGAGGCTGTCTATGCCGAGGCAGACCGCAACGGCACGCCGTCGGTCTACTGGATGACGCAGCATTTCAACACCACCGCCCGGCAGTTGTATGACCGGATCGCCACCTTGACGCCGTTTCTCAAGTATCAGCGCTGAGATCCTGCGCGGCCGTGTCGCGCAGCGCGCGGATGAACACCTCGGCCGCAGGGGTCAGACGCCCGCCCGCCCGCGTGGAGATGCCGATGGGGCGGCGCGTTTGCGCCAGATCGACCGGCAGGATGACGCAGGCGCCGCCCCGCGCCTCCATCCGTGCCAGTTCCACCGGCCAGACCGTCAGGTAATCGGTGCGCAGCAGCAATTCGCGGTTGGCAAGCACCGACATGGATTCGACATCCCCCGACGGTGCGCGCAAGCCTGCCTCGCGGAACGCCTCGTCCACCTGGCGGCGCAGGGTCGTTTCCGGGCGAGGCAGGATCCAGCGTTCCGCGACCATATCCGACAGCGTCAGAGCCGCCCGCGAGGCCAGGGGATGGCCACTGCGCGCAACGACGGCGGCATGATCTTCCAGCAACGCTTCCTGTTCTATGCCGTCGCGTTCCCGGTAAACCGGCAGGCGACCGACGACGAGATCTATGGTTGCGTTGCGCAACTGGGGCAGAAGGCTGTCGTTCGTCCCTTCGACAATCCGCACAACCAGATTTGGCCGCGCCGCCTTGACCCGGACGATGGCGCGCGGCAGCAACAGGGCCGAGGCCGCCAGCAGCGTGCCGACCACCACGGTCCCACTTGATCCGTCGCGCAGGTCGGCCAGTTCCTGTTCGGCATGATTGAGCTGCGCCAGGATGACCTGGGCATGGGCGATCAGCGCGGTGCCCATCGTCGTGGGCAGCACGCCGCGGTTGGTCCGTTCGAACAACGGGGCGGCCACGGTCGCCTCGACATCCTGGAGGGCCTTGGTCACTGCGGATTGCGTCATGTTCATCGCTTGTGCCGCCCGCACCAGATTGCCCTCGCGGGCGATCACCACGATCAGGCGCAGGTTGCGCAGGGTCATGCGGGACTCGAGCAGGCTCATGTTTGATATTCCCGTGGGGAATATCAGGCTAACGCCAATTCACTTGATCGGAAAGCCCCATCGGCGCAGGGTCAACGCCAGCAGGTGGCCCCGGCCACGGACGAACCCGCAGGTGAGACATGAGCTATCCAGACCTTCAGCTGTATATCGGCGGCCAGTGGCGCAAGACGACCGAGACCATTCCGGTACTGAACCCGTCGGATGAATCGGTGCTGGGCGCCCTGCCCGTCGCCTCGACCGCAGATCTGGATGATGCGCTGGAGGCGGCGGACAAGGGGTTTCGCATCTGGAGCCGTATGGCGCCGCGGGTGCGGGGTGACATCTTCCTGAAAGCCTGCGCCATCATGCGGGGCCGGATCGACGAGATTGCCCGCGCGATCACGCTGGAGCATGGCAAGCCGTTCCAACAGGCGCGGATGGAGGTGATCCGGGGCTGCGAGTTCTTTGAATGGGACGCCGCCGAAGGGCAGCGGATGTATGGCCGCGTCGTGCCGTCCGAGGCGGGCATCCGCTATATCGTGGTGCGCCAGCCGGTGGGGACGGTTGCGGCTTTCAGCCCCTGGAACTTCCCGATGAGCCAACCCGCGCGCAAGATCGCAGGTGCGCTGGCGGCGGGGTGTTCGATCATCCTCAAGGCCGCCGAGGAAACCCCGGCGGGGGCAGTCCACATTGCGCGGGCGTTCCACGAGGCAGGTCTGCCAGCGGGGGTGTTCAACCTGGTGTTCGGGCGCCCGGCCGAGATTTCGGGCTATCTGATCCCCAAGGATCAGGTGCGGCTGGTCGCCTTTACCGGATCGACCGCGGTGGGCCGCCATCTGACCGAAATGGCAGCCAGCGCCATGACCCCGGTGCTGATGGAACTGGGCGGCCATGCCCCGGTGATCGTCTGCGACGATGCCGATGAGGTGCGGGCCGGCACCCTGTCGGCCGAACGCAAATACCGCAACGCCGGGCAGGTCTGCACCTCGCCCACCCGGTTCTTTGTGCATGAGTCGAAATTCGCCGCCTATACCGATGCCTTTGTGGCGCGGGCGAGGGCCACGGTCACTGGCGACGGGTTCGATCCTGCCACCGAGATGGGCCCGGTTGCCAACGACCGCCGGTTGATCGCGCTGCAGACGCTGGTCGATGATGCCGTGGCCAAGGGGGCGCGGCTGCTGGCCGGGGGGCACCGGATCGGCAACCGGGGCTATTTCTGGGCGCCGACCGTGCTCGCCGATGTGCCCTATACCGCGCGGGTGATGCAGGAAGAGCCCTTTGGCCCGCTGGCGGTGATCAACCCGATCAAGGATCTGGACGAAGGCATCCTGCGCGCCAATGACCTGCCGTTCGGTCTGGCCGGATACGCCTTTACCCACAGCGCCGCCAATGTGGACCGGCTGATCGACGGGATGGAGGTCGGCAACCTGTCGATCAACACGCTGGAGGCATCCGTGGCCGAGGTGCCCTTCGGCGGCGTCAAATATTCCGGCTATGGCCGCGAAGGCGGGGCCGAGGGGCTGGACCACTACACCATCATCAAGAACGTCTCGCACAAAAT
Organism: Gemmobacter megaterium; assembly: GCF_900156815.1. GTDB lineage: Bacteria > Pseudomonadota > Alphaproteobacteria > Rhodobacterales > Rhodobacteraceae > Wagnerdoeblera > Wagnerdoeblera megaterium. Next base: position 72,917 of record NZ_FTOT01000009.1, on the reverse strand, counting down.
GGCGTTCTGAGGGAGGATACAATGAAATATACCCGCAAGGATGCCAAGGCCCATGCCTTTGCCAACATGAAGGGCATCTGGGCCGCCGCGCTGATGCCGTTCAAGGACGACCTGTCGATTGACGAGGACGGGTTTCGCCGCAACATGGATCACTGGATCGACGATCTGGGGATCGACGGCTTCTTCATCGCCGGAAAACAGGGCGAGTTCTTTTCCATGTCGGTGGACGAGCGCAAACGCTGCTTTGACCTGGCGGTCGAGGCGGCGGGCGGGCGGGCGCAGACCATCATGTCCTGTTCCGATCAGAACATGGATGTGGTGATCGACCTTGCCAGACATGCCCAGGCCAGCGGGGCCGATTACATCGTGGTTCATGCCCCCGTGCTGCATTTCTTCAAGCAGCAGGATGAAACGCTGATCCGCTATTACGAAACCATCGCGTCACAGGTCGATATCGGTATCGCGCTGTGGTCGCATCCCGACAGCGGCTATCTGATGTCGCCCCAACTGTGCAACCGGCTGGCCGATATAGATACGGTTGTGGCGATCAAATATTCGGTCGAGCGCGAGATGTACAAGGAACTGACCCGGCTGGCCGGGGACCGGATCATCGTCTCCACGGCCTCCGAAGAGGAATGGCTGGACAACATCCTTGAACTGAACTGGCAGCTCTACCTGTGTTCCTCGCCGCCCTATCTGATCCAGACGGCCGCGGACCGGCGGATGCGCGACTACACCGACCTGGCTTTCGCCGGCAAGGCAGACGAGGCGCGCCGTCTCCGCGACAGCCTGGACCTGGTGCGCCATGCGCTGAAATCCACCCGTCCGGCGGAAAAGCCGCACAGCCATCAGAAATACTGGCAGGAACTTCTGGGCCAGACCGGCGGCCACGTGCGCCCGCCCTGTCTGGAACTGACCGATGACGAACGCGCGACCACCCGCAAGGCGTTTGACGCCTGCGGCCTGAAACTTGCATGATCCGATAACGACAGGGAGATCCGCATGGCACGCCTGCAAGCCTTCAACTTCCAGAAATGGATCGACGAACACAAGCATCTGCTGAAACCCCCGGTGGGCAACCAGATGGTGTTCAAGGACGCCGATCTGATGGTCACGGTGGTCGGTGGTCCGAACCAGCGCACCGACTACCATGACGACCCGGTCGAGGAATTCTTCTACCAGCTCAAGGGCGACATGCTGCTGAAGCTGCATGATACCAGCACGGGCGAATTCTACGATGTGCCGATCCGCGCAGGTGATATCTTTCTGCTGCCCGCCCATATCCGCCATTCGCCCCAACGCCCGCAGGAAGGCTCCATCGGTCTTGTGATCGAACCGGCGCGGCCCGAGGGGTTGCTGGATGCGGTGGAATGGTATTGCTTTGAATGCAACGCCCGCGTGCATCGGGCCGAGGTCGATCTGGAATCCATCGTCGATGACCTGCCCCCGATCTACAAGGCGTTCTATGCCGACGAAAAGGCACGCACCTGCCCGAACTGCGGCACGATCCATCCGGGCAAGGTGCCGCCCGAAGGCTGGGTCAAGCTGTAAGCGAATCGGCTTGCCAAGCGTCTGCGCATCGTGCAGCGTCGCGTTATGTGCTGGATTTTCGAAAATATCACGGGAATTCAGCCCAATTCTACATCGAAACAGCCGTCGGGTGGGGAAATTATTTCATACTTGAAATAGTCTCCGCCCCGCGGCATCATCGCTGTCAATCACCAGCACCGAAAAGGTGCGCCCACAGGGAGACGACCATGAAAAAACTGCTTTCCGCAGCCAGTCTGCTTGCGCTTACCGCGATGCCCGGCTGGGCCGATCCGGTCAAGATCGGGATGATCACCACGCTGTCGGGCCCCGCCGGCTATATCGGCGAACAGATCCGCGATGGCTTTCAGCTTGCCATGGACCGCGAAGGCGGCAAACTGGGCGGCAAAGAGGTTGAACTGATCGTCGAGGACGACGCGCTGAACCCCGGCAACGGGCGCCAGATCGCGGAAAAATTCGTCAACGACATGGATATCAAGCTGCTGACCGGGATCGTGTTCTCGAACGTCGCGGGCGCGGTGGTGCCGGATGTGGTGGACAACGGCGCCTTCTACCTGTCGCCGAACGCCGCGCCTTCGGGTCTGGCGGGCAAAGGTTGCAACGAGAACTACTTTACCATCGCCTGGCAGAACGACTCGCTGCACGAGGCAACCGGCGCGGCCGCCAAGGCCCTGGGCTATAAAAAGGCCGTGGCGCTGGCCCCGAACTATCAGGCTGGCAAGGATGCCATCGCCGGATTCAAGCGCATGTTCGGCGGCGAAGTCGAAGAGATCTTCACCCAGCTCGACCAGACCGACTTTGCCTCGGAAATGGCCCGCATCCGCGCCGCCAACCCCGAGGTGGTGTTCCAGTTCCACCCCGGCGGCATCGGCATCGCCTTTCTGAAACAGTACCAGCAGGCCGGGCTTCTGGGTGCCATTCCGATGGTGCTGTCGGAACCCTCGATCGACGGCGTGATCCTGAACGCTGTGGGCGATGCGGCCATCGGGCTGACGGGCACCTCGCACTGGGGCGCGGATTTCGACAACGAAGCCTCGAAGGAATTCGTCGCCGCGTGGACGGGCAAGTTCGGCGACCGCCCGCTGACCTACTATGCGCAGCAGTCCTATGACACCGGCCTGCTGATCGCCTCGGCCCTCGCCAAGGCCGACGTAGAGGATGCCGATGCCTTCCGCGAGGCACTGCGCGCGGCTGACTTCGCCTCGACCCGCGGCAATTTTGCCTTTGGCCCGAACCAGCATCCGGTGCAGGACTGGTACATGGTTGAAGTCACCGCAGGCCCCGATGGCAAGCCGGTGACAGTGACCAAGGACAAGATCATCGAAAGCTACGGCGACATCTACGCCGCCGAATGCAAGATGTAAGGTGCCTTCGGGGGCGGCCAGGCGCCGCCCCCGAACTGTCCTTGCCCCTTCGCTCTGATCCAAATATCCCCGCCGGAGGTTCCTGCCCTGTCCTGGGGCGCCTCCGACCGGCCTTTTGCGCGGCGGTGACATGATCCTCATCCTCGAACAGTTACTCAACGGGCTTCAATACGGCGTCATGCTGTTCCTGATGGCCGCGGGCCTGACCCTGATCTTCGGAATCATGGGGGTCATCAATCTGGCACATGGCTCGCTCTTCATGGTTGGCGCCTATGCGGGCACCATGGCGGCCGCAGCGACGGGCAGCTTCTGGCTGGGCATTCCGGTCGCACTGGTGACAGCCGCCGTCGTCGGCTTTGCCATAGAGGCGCTGGTGATCCGGCGGCTCTATGCCCGCGACCACCTGGATCAGGTGCTGGCCACCTTTGCGCTGATCCTGCTGTTCAACCAGGCCATCACATGGGGCATCGGGCGGCAGCCGGTGTTCATCGCCATTCCAGAGGGGCTCGCAGCCCCGGTCGAGCTGTTGCCCGGCCTGTTCTATCCGCCCTACCGGCTGGTGATCATCGCAGCGGGGCTGCTGGTGGCCTTTGGCCTGTATCTTCTGATCAACCGTACCCGCATCGGGATGCTGGTGCGCGCCGGTGCCACCAACCGCGACATGGTGCGCGCACTGGGGGTCGATATCCGGCTGCTCTATACGATCGTCTTCGGGCTGGGGGCGCTGCTGGCCGGGTTTGCGGGTTACATGGCGGGCCCGATCAGCGCGGTTCAGGTCGGCATGGGCGAACAGATCCTGCTGGCCACATTCGTTGTGGTCGTCGTCGGCGGCGTCGGCTCGATCAAGGGCGCCTTTGTCGCCGGGATCGTGCTGGGGGTGATCGACACCATGCTACGCGCCTTCCTGCCCGGCATCCTGCGCAGTGTCATGCCCGCGTCCGAGGCCGATGCGCTGGGGATCGGCATCGCCTCGATGGGCATCTATCTTCTGATGGCGCTGGTGCTGCTTGTGCGGCCCAAGGGCCTGTTCGCGGCAGGAGGCTGACATGAGCACACAGTCACAGGAAATGAAGTCGCTCGGCGTAAAGATCGCCGTCGCCCTTGCCGCTGCCGTGCTGCTGGCGGTGCCGTTCCTTACCGATTTCATCGGCGGAAATTCGGCACTGTCGCTGATCACGCGGATTCTGATCTATTCCATCGCCGCTGCGAGCCTGAATTTCGTCCTGGGCTATGGCGGCATGGTCAGCCTGGGCCATGCGGCATTCTTCGGGATCGGCGGATATGTCGTCGGCCTGATGTTCGTGCATTACACCGATGAAACCCCGCTGCTTGGCTTCATTCCCGGATCGAACCAGTTGATGGTCACAATTCCGGCGGCCATCCTCGTTTCGGGACTGCTGGCCTTCATCATCGGCGCGCTCAGCCTGCGGACAGGCGGCGTCCAGTTCATCATGATCACGCTGGCCTTTGCCCAGATGATCTTTTTCTTCTTCGTCTCGCTCAAGGCCTATGGTGGCGAAGATGGCATCATCATCCGCCGGACGAACGAGTTCCTGGGCCTGAACATGCGGGACCGGATGACCCTGTACTATGTGGTGCTCGGGTTCTGGGTGCTGTTCATGCTGGCCCTGTGGCGGGTGATCCATTCGTCCTTTGGCACCGTGCTGCGCGGAATGCGCCAGAACGAACGCCGCATGGCCGCGCTTGGCTTTGCCCCCTATCGCTACAAGCTCTATGCCTTTGTCCTGTCGGGCATGGGGTGCGGGCTGGCCGGGGCGCTGATGGCGAACTTTCTGCGCTTTGCCAGCCCCGACATGCTGCACTGGACCAAATCCGCAGCCGTGATGACCATGGTGATCCTGGGTGGCGTGGGGTCGTTCTTTGGCCCGCTGCTGGGCACCGCTGCCTATCTGGTGCTGGAAACCGAGCTGGCGGCGCTGACCGAATACTGGCAGTTCTGGCTGGGCCTGATCCTGATGGCGGTGGTCCTGGGCACCAAGGGCGGGCTGAATGCGCTGGTTGCGCGGGGCGTGGCATTGATTTTCCGGGGGCGCACATGAGCAACGCAATTCTGGAGGTCAAGGGCCTGGTCAAACGCTTTGGCGGGCTGACAGCGACCGACAGCGTCACGCTGGACGTGCGGCCCGGCGAGGTCCATGCCCTGATCGGCCCCAATGGCGCGGGGAAATCCACGCTGATCAACCAGCTTTGTGGCGAACTGGCACCGGATGAGGGGCAGGTGTTTCTGGCCGGAACCGAAGTCACGGCCATGGACGTTCCTGCCCGTGTGGCCCTTGGTCTGGGGCGGACATTCCAGATCACCAACCTGTTGAATGACATGACGGTGCGGGAAAACATCGCCATGGCGGTTCAGGCGCGCGCGGGCCACAACTTCCGCATCTGGGATGTCGTGCGACGGCGCCGCAAACTGTGGTCCGAGGCCGAAGCCCTGCTGGATGGCACGCCGCTGGAGCACCGGGCCCATGTTCCGGTGGCAGGGTTGAGCCATGGCGAGAAGAAGCAACTGGAGCTGCTGGTCGCCCTGGCCCGCAAGCCGCAGATCCTGCTGCTGGACGAACCGATGGCGGGTCTTGGCCATGCCGAAAGCCAGGAAATGGTGATCCGCCTGCGCGACGTGGCGCAGACGATGCCCATGCTGCTGGTAGAGCACGACATGGAGGCGGTCTTTGCCCTGGCGACCCGTATCTCGGTTTTGGTCTACGGGCGTATCATCGCCACCGGAACGGTGGACGAAATCCGCACCAATGCCGAGGTGCGCGAGGCCTATCTGGGCGCGGAGGACGAATTGTGCTGAACGTATCGGGACTATCCGCCGCCTATGGGGCCAGCCAGGTGTTGTTCGACGTCTCGCTGGACATCCGTGAAGGCGAGGTCGTTACCTTGCTGGGCCGCAATGGCATGGGCAAGACAACCACCGTCCGCTCGATCATGGGGCTTGTGGCGCCGAAAGGCGGCGGGGTGCAATTCGAAGGCCAGCCGGTCGCGGGCCTGTCGCCCGAAAGGATCGCCCGCATGGGGGCCGGGCTGGTGCCCGAGGGGCGGCAGGTCTTTGCCACCTTGACCGTGCGGGAGAATCTGGTCGCCACCGCCTCGAACCGGCTGAAGCGCAACGACCCCTGGACGCTCCAAAAGGTCTATGACCTGTTCCCCCGACTGGGGGAACGCGCAGGCCAGATGGCCGGCACGCTGTCGGGTGGGGAACAACAGATGCTGGCGGTGGGCCGCGCGCTGATGACCAACCCGCGGCTGCTGATCCTGGACGAGGCGACCGAAGGGCTGGCCCCGGTGATCCGCACCGAGATCTGGCATGTGATCGAACGGCTGAAGGCACAAGGCCAGTCGATCCTGCTGATCGACAAGAATCTGGGTGTGCTGAAACGGCTGGCAGACCGGCACTACATCATCGAGAAGGGCCGGACCGTATGGTCGGGAACGGGCGCCGACCTGGAACGGGACGCGGCGACCGTGCAGGGCTACGTCGGACTATAGCGCGGCTGGAGACTGTCGGGGCGGGGCGTTTCCACCCCGGCCCACCGCAGGATATTTGGATCAGAGCGAAGAGGCAGGAGGCACGCATGGCTGGCTTGCGGCTGGTGCTGGTGGGTTGGGGCGCGATTGCGCAGCGGGTAGCGGCTTTGCTGCCAGAGGGCGTCGTGCTTGCAGGGGTCGGCCTGCGCCCCGGCTCGACTGCCGATTTACCCGATGGGGTGGTGCGTCTGGACAGTCCCGAAGGACTGGCAGGATTGGCCGCAGATTTGGTGATCGAGGCTGCGGGGCGCACGGCGGTTGAGCCATGGGGCTGTGCCGCGCTGGCTGCGGGTGCGGATTTCGCGCCGGCCTCGACCAGTGCACTGACGGATGTGGCACTGCTGGACCGGCTGGTGGCCGCCGCACGACAATCCTCGCGGCAACTGGTGATCCCGCCTGGCGCACTGGGCGGGATTGACGCCTTGGCCGCCGCGCGTGTGCTGCCGCTGTCCGAAGTCCGGCACGAAATCATCAAACCGCCTGCCGCCTGGGCGGGAACCGAGGCGGAAACACTGTGTGACCTGCGCAAGCTGACCGACGCTGTCGCATTCTTTGAAGGGTCGGCAGACCAGGCCGCGGCACGGTTTCCACAGAATGCGAATGTTGCGGCCATCACGGCGCTTGCCGGACTGGGTATGGCGCGGACCGTGGTGGCGCTGGTGGCGGATCCAGGCGCCGTGCGCAATGCGCATCATGTGACGGCGACAGGCGACTTCGGCCGCATGACAATTCGGTTGGAGAACCGTCCGATGACAACAAACCCCAAGACGTCGGAACTTACCGCCCTGTCGCTGGTGCGACTGGTGGCGAACCGCGTCAATCCCATGGTGATCTGATGGATCTTGCTGCCGAAGCCCAATGGCCCCGCGATCGGCTGGATGCGGATTATACCGCCCGCCTGTCCTGTAGCGATGCAGAGTTTGCCACGACCATCGCAGACTACGCCCGCCTGTCACAGGTTGCGCATGACGGGGATCGACCACGCATCGGCATTGGCTATGACAATGCCAGTGCCGAAACCTATGACCTGTTCGGCACCGCGCCGGGCGAGGCCAGGCCATGTTTCGTGTTCATCCACGGCGGATATTGGCGCGCGCTGAGCAAAGGCCATTCCAGCTTCATGGCCCCCATGCTGGCGGCACGGGGCATTGCCTGCGCCGTGCCGGACTATACGCTGGCCCCTGCCGTGTCCCTCACAGAGATCGTGCGGCAGTGCCGTGCCATGCTGGCGCATCTGTGGCACCATGCATCCGATCTGGGCATCGACCGAAGCCGGATCGTGGTGGGCGGATCCTCGGCAGGGGGGCATCTGACATCGGCCGTCGCAGCGGGGGGCTGGCAAGAATCTGCGGGCCTGCCTGCACAGCCGCTGCGGGGTCAGCTTCCGATATCCGGGCTGTTCGATCTGGCCCCGCTGGCCAGCAGCCATGTGAACGACTGGATGCGCTTCACACCCGAGGAGGAGCAGGCGCTCAGCCCGCTGCGCAATCTGCCTGCCGCACCTTTGCCCGCGGTTGTCGCATTGGCAGAGCGTGAAACGCCAGGGTTCCACCGCCAGAGTGCGGCCTATGCACAGGCGACGGATGCCCCGGTGCTGACCATACCTGCGCGCAACCATTTCGATGTGGTGCTCGACCTCACCGACCCCGACACGGCATTGTCGCGCGCGCTGCTGGGGTTGTTCTAGGCTACCGCCGGGTTTCGCTTTCAAGACGCTGGCGGGCCACGGCCTCGTAGCGGTCGGCCTGCCGCTCGTTCGACAACAGGCGGCGGACATAGTCCAGATGCCCTTCGACCGCCGCGCGGGCGGCGGTCCCGTCGCGCGCCTGAATCGCGGTATTGATCGCGCGGTGTTGGTCAAGCAATTCATCGCGCGTCGCGCGCTGGCGGAACATCGCCTGCCGGTTGTAGAAGACACCTTCGCGCAGCAGCTCGTACATGGACCGCATCATGTGCAGCATCACCACGTTGTGCCCCGCCTCGATGATCGCCATGTGGAAATCGGCATCCAGCTCCGCCTCGTCTGCCGGATCGCGTTTGGCGTGCGCCGCCTCCATCTTGGACAGGATCGCCCCGATCACCTTGAGGTCGGTGTCCGACCCCAGCCGGGCGGCCCGTTCGGCGGCCAACCCCTCCATGTCACGGCGAAAATCGACATAGTCAAAGAACGCATCCTCATGCGCGCGGAACAATCCGACCAGCGATGGGGAAAACGCCGAGCCCAGAGCGTCCGAGACATAGATGCCCGCGCCCGCGCGCGCCACCAACAGGCCGCGTTCCTGCAACTCTGCCACGGCCTCGCGCAGCGAGGGGCGGGAAACGCCCAGCCGGTCCGACAGGTCACGCTCACCCGGAAGGCGCTCGCCCGGGCGGAGGACACCGTGCAGAATGAGGCTTTCAATCTGCCGTACCACCGCGCGGGACAGCTTTTCCGATTGGATCTTTTCGAAGGGCATCGCCAGTTCCGCCTGCTCTGGTCAAATCATATGACCAGTTGCGCATCGTGACAACGCCATTCTCCGGATCAGCTGGTCGGTCGGATGATGACCTCGACCCGGCGGTTCTGCGCGCGACCCTCCGGCGTCAGGTTGGTGGCGACAGGTGCATCCTCGCCCCGGCCAATGGTCGCAATGCGCGAGGATGGCACACCGGAGCCGATCAGCACCGACGCCACCGATTGCGCGCGGCGTGCGGACAGGCTGCGGTTGTAGCCGGCATCGCCGGTGCTGTCGGTATGCCCGATCACCTCGATACGGCTGTTGGGATACTGCAACAGGTTGCCTGCGACGGCGCGCAGGTCGGATTGCAGATCCGGGCGCAGGGACGAACTGTCGGTGGCGAACAGCAGGTCTTGCGGCATCGTCACGACCAGATAGTCGCCTGCATTCACAACACCGATATTGCCCGAGGTCTGGGCGCGCAGATCTGCGGCCTGACGATCCAGCCCCTGCCCGATGGCGCCGCCGATCGCCGCGCCCACGGCAGCCCCTGCCACGGTGGCCAAGGGCCGCGTGCTGCTGTTCGACGTGGCGCCGATCAGACCGCCAATCACGGCGCCTGTCGCTGCCCCGGTGCGCGTGCGCGTGTTGTCAGGATTGCCCTGCGGATAGGGGTCACAGGCGGTCAGGCCGATGATGGCCACGCTACCGATCAGAACTGGGGTCTTGAATTTCATGACTGTCTCTCACTCCGGTGGCGGCAACTGTCGCCATTGCCAAATGCTAGCATCCTGCGGCACCGGGCTTGAAGCCCCGGAACAGCACTCTGCGGTTTTCCGCGCATCACCGCAAATGCCGCCGTGTGGCAAGGTCTGCGGCAAACCGCTGGTTTCCACAGCGGCAACGCGCCGGAACGCATAAGGTTCCCGTCATGCTGAAAAATCCTGCGCCTGAACGGCCTCGGCCCGCGCGGCCTCCCACGCCAGCATCGCCCGCTTGACCGGCAGCCCCCAATGATACCCGCCCAGCCCCCCCGACATCCGCAATGCGCGATGGCACGGGATCAACAGGCTGATCGGGTTGCGCCCCACCGCAGTGCCGACGGCCCGCACCGCTTTCGGATTGCCCACCACGCGCGCGATCTCTGAATAGGTGGTGACATGACCAGAGGGGATACGCAGCAGCGCCTCCCAGACCTTGATCTGGAACGGCGCCCCAATAAGGTGCAACTGCCCCCCATCGCCGCCAAGCACGGCCTTCACCTGCGGCGTGACGCTGGCCGCATCCTCGACAAAGGCGGCTTCGGGCCAACGGGCGCGCAGATCGGCCATCGTCGCCGCCTGACCGAACTCTTCGGCAAAGCCCAGTCCGCACAGCCCGCGATCCGTCGCCATCGCCAGCGCAAGGCCAAACGGCGTGTCCACCCATGCCCAGCGGATCAGCAACCCCGCCCCGCCGCGCGCGAAATCGCCTGGCGCCATCGCCTCCCACCGCAAGAACAGGTCGTGCAACCGCCCGGTGCCGGACAGCCCGACCTCCTGCGCAGTGTCCAGCAGGGTCATCCGGTCTCGCAGCAGGCTGCGGGCGTGATCCAGCATCAGATATTGCTGGTACCGTTTCGGGCTGACCCCGACCCAGGCCGAGAACAGCCGTTGGAAATGGGCCGTGCTCATGCCCATCCGCGTCGCCAGTTCCTCCAGCGTCAAGCCCGGACCCGCCGCATCCAGTTCGCGCAGCGCCCGCGCCATGACGCGGTAGTGATAGGCACCTTCCTGATCGTCAATATCCTGGCCGTCCATACGCTCTGCCCTGTTCCAATCACCTCGGGGGTATTCCGGGAAAGTGCCCCCACCCGAGCGGGAGGCCCCCGGTCTCTGGCCCAATCTATCCTTGGCGGTCACGCCCGGCGACCCGGATTTTGCGCATTGCCGCATCGCCACCGCGCGGCTAGAACCGCCGCCATGGCCGCACAGCTTCCCTATGCCACGATCCACCAGATCTTCACCAGGTTCCAAGCCGCAGAGCCGGAACCCAAGGGTGAATTGCATCATACCAATGCCTTCACCCTGCTGGTCGCCGTGGCGCTGTCGGCACAGGCCACCGACAAGGGCGTGAACCGGGCCACCGCCGGCCTGTTCCCCATTGCCGATACGCCGGAAAAGATGCTCGCCTTGGGCGAAGAAGGGCTGATCGACCACATCAAGACCATTGGCCTCTATCGCAACAAGGCCAAGAACGTCATCCGCCTGTCGGAAATTCTGGTGCGCGACTATGGCGGGCAGGTGCCATCGTCGCGCGCGGCGCTGCAATCGCTGCCCGGCGTGGGGCGCAAGACGGCGAATGTGGTGCTGAACATGTGGTGGCACATTCCGGCGCAGGCGGTGGACACCCATATCTTTCGGATCGGCAACCGCACGGGCATCTGCCCCGGCAAGGATGTGGAAACGGTGGAGCGCGCCATCGAAGACCAGATCCCCGCCGAATTCCAGCAACATGCCCATCACTGGCTGATCCTGCATGGCCGCTATATCTGCACCGCCCGCAAACCGCGCTGCGCGGATTGCCTGATCCATGATCTTTGCCCGTTCGAGGAAAAAACTGCATGAAACGCTATCAGGTGGTCGGCATCGGCAACGCCATTGTCGATGTTCTGTCCCAAACCGACGACACCTTCCTTGACCACATGGGCATCACCAAGGGCATCATGCAGCTTGTCGAGCGCGAGCGGGCCGAGGTGCTTTACGCCGCGATGACGGATCGAACAGAGGCGCCGGGCGGGTCGGTGGGAAACACCCTGGCCGGTTGCGGCAATCTGGGGCTGAAAACCGCCTTCATCGGCCGGGTGCGCGATGACGCCCTTGGCCGGTTCTATGCCAAGGCCCTGCAAGCTGAAGGCACCGACTTTCCGAACCCGCCGGTTCCCGGTGCCTCGTTGCCCAGCTCGCGCAGCATGATCTTTGTCACACCGGATGGCGAACGGTCGATGAACACCTATCTGGGCATCTCGGCGGATCTTGGCCCCGACGATGTCCCCGAAGCGGTTACGGCAGATACCGACTTTCTGTTTCTCGAAGGCTATCTCTTCGACAAGGCGCCGGGGAAAGAGGCGTTTCTCAAGGCGGCACGGTCCTGCCGTTCTGCGGGCGGCAAGGCGGGTATCGCCCTGTCCGATCCGTTCTGCGTCGATCGTCACCGCAGCGATTTTCGCCAGCTTGTGACAGAGCTGGATTATGTGATCGGCAACGAGCATGAATGGTCCTCGCTCTACGAAACCGATCTCGACACGGCACTGGATATGGCGGCGGCAGACTGCCCGCTGATCGTATGCACCCGGTCCGGGTCCGACGTGATCATCCGCGCAGGCGCGCAGCGTTTCAACGTGCCCGTGCATCGCGTGGTGCCGGTGGATGCGACCGGGGCGGGCGATCAGTTTGCAGCCGGGTTCCTGTACGGCCTGGCCACGGGTCAGACGCTGCTGACAGCAGGCAAGATGGGCTGTGTTGCCGCCAGCGAAGTGATTGCGCATTTCGGCGCGCGCCCGGAAAAAGACGTCAAGTCCTTGTTCCGGGCTCAGGGACTGTTCTGATCCGCCGCGCCGCAGGCGTATCGGCAACGGGCCGGGGATCATGCCCCGGCCCTTGCCAATCCTGGAATGCCGGGAAAGGGCCGCCCCTTTCCCGCGCGCCGATCACTTCAGCGCCGCATCCGTCACCGCACTGGTCCAGGCGCCTTCGGGGGCCTTGGTGATCACCGGGTCAGATCCGCCAGACATCAGCGCCGCGACCGTCCGATCATAATCTGCGGCATCCAGCGTGCCATCGGATCCGGCGGTCAGCTTGGCAATCTCGCCCATCATGCGCTTTTGGTGGCCTTCGGTCTGGGCGCCGGTCTCGTCATTGTCCAGAACGATCATTGCGGCTTCGTCCGGGTTGGCTTCGGCGTATTTCCAGCCCTTCATCGAGGCGCGGACAAACCTGGCCATCTTCTCGACAAAGGCGGGGTCGCTCAGCTTGTCCTCGATGACATACAGGCCGTCTTCCAGTGTCGCCACGCCCTCGTCTTCGTACTTGAAGGTCACAAGGTCATCGGCGGACACGCCTGCGTCGATCACCTGCCAATATTCATTATAGGTCATGGTGGAAATGCAGGCCGCCTGCTTTTGCAGCAGCGGATCGACGTTGAACCCTTGCTTGAGCACGGTGACATCGCTGCCATCGGTTTTCAGGCCCAGCTTGTTCATCCAGTTCAGGAACGGGTATTCATTGCCGCCAAACCAGACGCCCAGCGTCTTGCCCTTGAAGTCGGCCGGGGTCGCAACGCCGGATTCTTTCAGGCAGGTCAGCATCATGCCCGACGATTTGAACGGCTGGGCAATGTTCACAACCGGCGCCCCCTGTTCACGCGCCGCAAGCGCCGAGGGCATCCAGTCAACCATGACATCCGCGCCGCCGCCCATCAGCACCTGAACCGGGGCCACATCCGGCCCGCCCGGCTTGATGGTGACGTTCAGCCCCTCTTCATCGTAGAACCCTTTCTCAAGCGCCACGAAATACCCGGCAAACTGCGCCTGAGTCACCCATTTGAGTTGCAGGGTGACATCATCGGCCGCCTGGGCGGCGCTGGCCATTGCCAGGGCCGAAACTGCGGAAAGCATCCACTTGGTCATAGTTCCCTCTCCTGTTGGGCCGCTCTCAGCGGCTTCTTTGCGACGGATGCCAGAAGGTCATCCGCTTTTCGATCAGCGCGACAAGGCCATAGAAGGCCGACCCGGCCAGCGCCGCAACCGCGATTTCCGACCAGACCATGTCAAGCCGCAGCTTGCCGACCTCGGTCGAGATGCGGAAGCCCATTCCGACGACAGGGCTGCCGAAGAATTCGGCAACGATAGCACCGATCATCGCCAGGGTGCTGGCGATTTTCAGCCCGTTGAAGATGAAGGGCATGGCCGCCGGCAGGCGCAACTGGAACAGGCTTTGCCAATAGCTTGCGCTCCATGTCGCCATCAGGTCGCGCTGCATCGGATCGGCGGCTTTCAGCCCTTCGACGCAGTTGACCAGCACCGGAAAGAACACCATCACCACGACGACCGCCGCCTTGGATTGCCAGTCAAACCCGAACCACATCACAAGAATGGGCGCGATTCCCACAATGGGCAGGGCCGCGACAAAATTCCCCACCGGCAGCAGGCCGCGTTGCAGGAACGGCGAACGATCCACAGCCACCGCGGTCACAAGCGCCGCGCCGCAGCCGATGAGATAGCCCGACAGCGCCCCTTTCAGGATGGTCTGGACGAAATCGGCCCATAGTATGGGCGTGGAATTGACGAATTGCGCAGCCACCGCCGATGGCGCAGGCAGGATGACCGGCGACACGGCGTAAAGCCGCACGATCAGTTCCCACAGCACGATCAGCGTGGCACCAAAAAGGGCGGCGACCACTCCGGCCACCATCCGGCTGCGCGGCAAGGAGGCCAGCCACGCATTGACCGCCCAACTGCCGCCCCAGACCGCCAGCAGCACCGCTGCGCGTGGATCGAACACACCCGCGCGCATCGTCGGGCTGATCAGCGCCAGCACCAGCAAGGCCAGCACGGCCGCCCCCCATCCGCGCAACACCGATATGGACCAGATTGGCACGTTCATCGGCTGAACCCCATGCGCTTGAGTGTGACCCTCTGCACGAGGCCGACGGCACCCACCATCGCCGAGGCCAGCAGCGCCGCAGCAATCAGCGTGGCCCATATCTGGATGGTCTGGCCATAATAGCTGCCTGCAAGCAACCGCGTCCCAAGGCCAGCGCCGCCCAACGGCAGTTCCGCCACGATGGTACCGACCAGCGAGGCCGCCACCCCGACCTTGAGCGAGGCGAACAGATACGGCATTGACGCCGGCAGGCGCAGCTTCCAGAACGCCTGCCCTGCCGTTGCATTGTAGGTGCGCAACTGATCAAGCTGCATCCCGTCGGGGCTGCGCAGGCCCTTGACCATACCAACGGCCACAGGAAAAAAGCTCAGATAGGCTGCGATGATCGCCTTGGGGATCAGGCCGGAAATGCCCACGGAATTCAGCACGACGATGATCATCGGAGCAATGGCCACGATGGGGATGGTCTGGCTGGCAATCGCCCAGGGCATCACACTCATGTCCATGGCGCGGTTGTAGACGATGCCCACCGCCAGCAGGATCCCGAACCCCGCCCCGAAACCAAAGCCCAGCGCGGTCGCCGACAGGGTGGCCAGCGCATGATACACAAGACCGCGGTTCGACAGGCTGCCCGATTGCACGATACCCCGGCGGCCGGTTGCCTCCTCGACCCAGGTCAGGCGCCAGAACTCGGCGGCAACCTGATGCGGCACGGGCAGAACCGGGCGCTCCTGCTGCATGGCATCGCGGGCAATGTCGGACCAGCCGATCTGCACGCCGGCCCGCGCGGCCTGATCGCGGGTCCATTGCGCGTTCATCCAGACGGCGGCGGCATACCAGATGGCAAGGATCGCCAGCACAACGACAACGACCGGCAGGACAGAGCGTCTCATGCTGCCTGCTCCTGCACCAGATGGATATCGGGCAGGCCCTCGGCGTTGCCGCCCTCGGTGCGCGCGGCTTCACGAAACCCTTCGCGGGCATAAAACCGCAGGGCAGCGCCATTGGCGGCAAAACACCACAGACTCAGCCCTGCCGTGCTGCGCACCCGCGCAAGCGCCAGCAACCGATGCCCCACCCTCTGCCCGCGCGCGCCTTCGGCCACCTGCAACTGCAGCACCTGTCCATCGGCATCCACGGCGACAAATCCGACAAGCCCGGCCTGCCCCTGCGCGACGATGACCTGCGTGGAGGGGAACAGATGGCCCGTCACCCAGCCGTGCGTCGCATCGCGGCCATGCAGGTCGGGCATCCAGTCGGTTGCCTCCAGCCAATCCTGCAACAGGTCGGCGCAGGCCGGTGCATCGGCAGGCGTCGCATCGCGGTAGAGCACCTCAGTCATCGACATGCCCCGCCCGCAGCCCCTCGCGCACACGATGTGCAATCTCGATGAATTCGCGGCTGTCGCGGATATCCAGCGGGCGCTCGCGCGGCAGGGGGCTGTCGATCACATCGGTGATCCGGCCTGGACGCGGCGACATCACCACGATCTTGGTCGACAGATACACTGCCTCGGGGATCGAATGGGTGACAAAGCCCACCGTCTTGCCGGTGGCAGCCCACAGCTTCAGCACCTCTTCGTTCAGACGGTCGCGGACGATTTCGTCCAGCGCGCCAAAGGGTTCGTCCATCAGCAGTATATCGGCATCAAAGGCCAGCGCCCGCGCGATGCTGGCGCGCTGCTGCATTCCGCCCGAAAGCTGCCAGGGGTATTTCTTGCCAAAGCCCGACAGTTCGACCAGATCCAGCACGCGCTCGACCCGACGGTTCTGCTCTGCGCGGTCAAAACCCATGATCTCCAACGGCAGACGGATGTTGCCAGCGATGGTGCGCCACGGATAGAGACCCGCCGCCTGAAAGACATACCCATAGGCCCGCTTGCGCCGCGCCTCGTCCGGGGTCATGCCGTTGACGGTCAACGTACCGCCCGTGGCGGTTTCCAGCGCCGCGACACAGCGCAGAAAGGTGGTCTTGCCACAGCCCGACGGCCCTATGAACGACACGAAATCGCCTTTGCGGATGGTCAGGTCCACATCCTTGAGCGCATGGACCGGCCCGTCGGCGGTCTGGAACACCAGGTTCAGGCCCTTGGCCTCGATCACCGGCGGGGCGGTCGTCGTCATTCAGGCATCTCCCACAGCTTCGGTGAGGCAAATTCGACCGAATTCCCTGCCGGATCGCGGACATAGACGGACCGCGGCCCCCAGGGCCAGCAAAAATCGCTCTCGATGTCCACGCCGGCCCCGGTCAGGCGGTGCACCATGGCCGCAAGCGCCGCCTCGGGCACGGCAAAGCAGACGTGACCCGCGCCCACGGTGCCATGGGGAGGCACCGGAAGGGCGTCGGGCGCAGGCGGTTCGCGCGTGGCCTCGGCCCGGAACACCAGCAGCACGGTCGATCCGCAGCGGAAAAACACGTGCCGCCCGTCCTGAGCCATGATCTCGGACAGACCCAGCACCGCGCCATAGAACCGCCGCGCGGCGTCCAGGTCATCGACATAGACCGCCGTTTCCAGAACGCCGGTGATCGGGCTGCCCACCATCACACCCCCCGCATCAATCCGCCATCGACGCGGATGTTCTGCCCGGTGATATACCCCGCCCCGTCCGAGGCCAGAAAGGCGACCGTCCGCCCGATCTCCTCTGCCGTGCCATAGCGACCCAATGGAACGGCAGCGGCACGCTCGTCCTTTTGCGGCAGGCTGTCGATCCAGCCGGGCAGGACGTTGTTCATGCGAATGTTCCGGGCGCCATAGGTGTCGGTGAAGATCTTGGTAAAGCTGGCCAGCCCCGCCCGTGCAAAGGCCGAGGTCGGGAACATGTCCGACGGTTCGAACGCCCAGGCGGTCGAGATGTTGATGATCGCGCCGCCGCCCTGCCATTCCATCACCGGCGTCACGGCCCGCACCGCCCGCACGACATTGAGGAAATAGACCTCGACCCCCTCGTGCCAATCGGCATCGGTCAGGTCCAGCAGCGGCCCCTTGGGGCCGTGGCCTGCGCTGTTGACCAGCACATCGACGCGGCCCCATTTTTCCTGCATCGCCTCGACCAGGCCCTTGATGTCGGCTTCGGACCGATTTGTGCCGGTCATGCCGATGCCGCCCAGTTCCTCGGCTAGTGCCACGCCCTTGCCCGACGACGACAAGATGCCCACTGCAAACCCGTCCTCGGCCAGTGCGCGCGCCGAAGCGGCGCCCATGCCCGAGCCACCGCCGATGATCAATGCCGTTTTCATGTTGCTCTCCTTTTGGGGTCTGGCGCAACATGGCATCGGTATGGTTGGCTCGGCCAGTCGGAAACGTGGCTTGGCTGCGGGATCATGGCCGGATCAGACCCCCGTCGCCGGAATCCCGCTGCGCTTCACGGGGCGCGGTGCGGTCAGCTCTTTCCACTGGCTCAGCGCGCGGTTGACGGCGGGGCGCGGGGCGCGCGGGGTGAACTGGCCCCAGCCCTCTTGCGGCTTCATGGCGCCGTCTTCCACCGCGACGCGACCGCGCGTCAGGGTATAGCGCGGCATCCCCTTGAGCTTTTGGCCCTCGAACACGTTGTAATCAATGGCGGACTGCTGGGTCGCGGCGGAAACCACGCCCGTTTTCTCGGGGTCCCAGACCACAAGATCGGCATCGGCCCCCACCAGAACCGCACCCTTCTTGGGGTACATGTTGAGGATCTTGGCAATATTGGTGCTGGTCACCGCAACGAATTCGTTCGGCGTCAGCCGCCCGGTGTTCACCCCTTGCGCCCAAAGCACTGGCAGCCGGTCCTGCAACCCGCCGGTTCCATTGGGGATTTTCGAGAAATCGCCCACGCCATAGCGTTTCTGGTCGGTGGTAAAGGCGCAGTGATCCGTCGCCACGCAGGACAACGACCCAGATTGCAGCCCGGCCCACAGGCTGTCCTGATGCTGCTTGTTGCGGAACGGCGGCGACATGACCCGGCGCGCGGCATGGTCCCAGTCGGGGTGGAAATATTCGCTTTCATCCAGCACCAGATGCTGGATCAGCGGCTCGCCCCAGACGCGCTTGCCCTGTTGGCGCGCGCGGCGGATCGCCTCGTGGCTGTCCTCGCAACTGGTGTGCACGACATAGAGCGGCACGCCCGCCATGTCTGCAATCATGATGGCGCGGTTGGCCGCCTCGCCCTCGACCTGCGGCGGGCGGGAATAGGCGTGGCCTTCGGGGCCGGTGTTGCCCTCGGCCAGCAGGCGGGCGGTCAGTTCGGCCACCACGTCGCCGTTCTCGGCATGGACCATCGCAATACCGCCCAGATCGCCCACCCGGCGGAACGACTGGAACATCTCGTCGTCGTTCACCATCAAGGCGCCCTTGTAGGCCATGAAGTGCTTGAAGCTGGTCATGCCGGCCTTGACGCTGGCCTCCATGTCTTCCCACACCTTTTCACCCCACCAGGTGATGGCCATGTGATAGCTGTAGTCGCAATGGGCGCGGCCCGACTTGTTGTGCCACATCTGCGCGGCATCCATCAGGCCCTGGCCCTGACCGGGCAGCACGAAGTCCACCACCATCGTGGTGCCCCCCGCCAGCGCGGCCCGCGTCCCGGATTCGAAATCATCCGCCGAATATGTGCCCATGAAGGGCATCTCCAGATGGGTATGCGGATCAATCCCGCCGGGCATGACATAGCAGCCGGTGGCGTCAAGCTCGGTGCCACCTGTCAGGTTCTGCCCGATCTCGGTGATCACGCCGTTCTCGATACGGACGTCGGCCTTGGTGGTCAGGTCTGCGGTGACGATGGTGCCGTTACGGATGATGGTGGTCATGTGCGGCCTCTGCTGGATGAAGGGCAACCCGCCCCGGCCCGGAGCCGGGGCCTCTGGTACGATCGGGCGCGGAATGCGGGACGAGGCATCGGGCCGGGGCGGGGTTGGTGTGTCCGATCACCCCACAACCTCCGCCACCTCAAGCGCCGCATGAAGCAGCACATCGGTGCCCGCCGCCGCCCATTCCGGCGAAATCTCCTCGGCCTCGTTGTGGCTGAGGCCGCCGACGCAGGGGCACATGATCATCACGGTCGGCGCCACGCGGTTGATCCAGCAGGCGTCGTGGCCGGCGCCGCTGACAATATCCATGTGGCTGTAGCCCAGCCGTTCGGCCGCGCCGCGCACCACCTGGACCAGACCGGGGTCGAACGTCACCGGATCGAAATGCCCGACCGCCTCGATCTCGCATCCCAGGCCCAGTTCGGCCGCCACGGCATGGGCGGCGCGTTCGACCTCGGCGCGCATGGCGTCAAGCTTGGCCTGATGCGGGGTGCGGATGTCAACGGTGAACACCACCTTGCCGGGGATCACGTTGCGGCTGTTGGGGAACACCTGCACATGGCCAATGGCGCCCACCGCATCGGGCTGATGGCTCATGGCGATCTGGTGGACACGTTCGGTCACCCGCGCCATGCCAAGGCCCGCATTCACCCGCATGGCCATCGGGGTGGACCCGGTATGCGCATCCTTGCCGGTCAGGGTGATCTGCAACCACCACAGCCCCTGGCCATGGGTCACCACGCCGATATTCTTGCCCTCGGCCTCCAGGATCGGGCCCTGTTCGATGTGCAGCTCCAGCATGGCGTGCATCTTGCGCGCGCCGACGGATTCCTCGCCGACCCAGCCGATACGGGCGAGTTCGTCGCCGAACCGCTTGCCTTCGGCATCGACGCGGTCATAGGCATAGTCCTGCGTGTGCATTCCGGCAAAGACGCCACTTGCCAGCATGGCCGGGGCAAACCGCGTGCCCTCTTCGTTGGTCCAGTTGGTGACAACGATGGGGCGGCGGGTCTGCACCCCCATGTCATTCATCGTGCGCACGACTTCCAACGCCCCCAGAACGCCCAGAACGCCGTCATATTTGCCGCCCGTCGGCTGGGTATCCAGATGGCTGCCCATATAGACCGGCAGGGCCTCCGGGTCGGTCCCCGCCCGCGTGGCGAACATGTTGCCCATCGTGTCGACGCCCATCGTCATGCCCGCATCGGCGCACCAGCGGGCGAACAGGTGGCGCCCCTCGCCATCGGCATCGGTCAGCGTCTGGCGGTTGTTGCCGCCCGCAACACCCGGCCCGATCTGCGCCATCTCCATCAGGCTGTTCCACAGCCGCGCGGAATCGATCCGCAGATTCTGTCCTGCTGGCGTCATCGCTTGCTCCCTGTCGACAGGGGTCTTTGCGCCCCTTGCCTGGAATCTGTTCCTGACCGTATGGTCAGATAGGAAGGCACCATAACCTGACCATCCGGTCAACGACTTTCTTGAACCGCGAGGCGCCATGACCGAAACCGCACGCCCCATGCGCCGGCAAGAGATCCGCGAGCAGAATGAACGGCTCATTTTGCAGGCAGCCGAAAAAGTCTTTGCCGAGGCGGGGTTTGGCGGTGCAACCATGCAGTTGATCGCGGATATGGCCGGGTTGCCCAAGGCAAATCTGCACTATTATTTCACCACCAAGGAAGATCTCTATCGCCGTGTCGTGCAGGAGATCTTCGAGATCTGGCTGCACGCCGCCGATGCCATGGACCATGCCGAAGACCCCGCCCAAGGCATCGCAGCCTATATCGACGCCAAAATGGAGATCAGCCGCCAGCATCCGCACGGATCCAAGGTCTGGGCCTCCGAGGTGATGCACGGCGCCCCCGTGATCCAGGACTACCTGGAAACAACCTTGCGCGATTGGACAGAAGGGCGCGTCGCAGTGATCAACCGATGGATCGCGGACGGACGCATGGCCCCCGTCGATCCGCGCCATCTGCTGTACATGCTGTGGGCCACGACCCAGCACTATGCCGATTTCGGCCATCAGATCGAAACCCTGAACGGTGGCCGGGCCTTGACGGATCAGCAATGGAGCGATGCCAAACAAAGCGTCAAGGATATCGTCCTGCGCGGAATCGGGGCACTCTGAAATTTGCTGCGCCGCAGCATTTCCTTGTTGTGCAGGTCGGTTTCGGGCATGGTGGTGCCAGACATGCCCGCAGGAGTCGCAATTCATGGCAAAGCCAGAAAACCAGCTTCCGATCCGCCTTGCCCTTCAGGGTGGCGGCTCGCATGGCGCCCTTGCCTGGGGCGTGCTGGACCGCTTGCTGGAGGATTCCCGCCTGCGGATCGACCAGATCAGCGGCACCAGCGCAGGCGCAATGAATGCGGTGGTTCTGGCCGCCGCCTATGAAACCGGCGGGGCCGAAGGGGCCCGCGCGGCGCTGACCCGCTTTTGGCAAGCGGTCAGCGAGGCGGCGCGGTTTTCCCCCATGCAACCCTCGCCATGGGACCGGCTGATGGGCAACGATTCGCTAGACAATTCGCCCGCCTATCTGATGCTGGATGGCCTGAGCCGGATGTTCTCGCCCTATGAATTGAACCCGCTTGGGCTGAACCCCTTGCAGGATCTGGTTGCCGAACAGGTGGATTTCGCCGTCCTCAACCGCTGCGAAGCGATCAAGGTGCATGTCACCGCCACCAGCGTGCGCACAGGACAGGCCCGCACCTTTTCCACTGGCGACCTTTCGACAGAGGCGGTCATGGCCTCGGCCTGTCTGCCACAGATGTATCAGGCGGTGGAAATCGACGGCGAGGCCTATTGGGATGGCGGGTTCTCCGCCAACCCCGCCTTGTTCCCGCTTGTCATTGACCGGGGCGAGCACGACGTGCTGATCGTCCAGTTGAACCCGATGCTGCGGGACGAGATCCCGCGTTCCGCGCGCGAGATCATCAATCGCATGAACGAGATCAGCTTCAACACCAGTCTTATCAAGGAACTGCGCACGCTGGACCTGTTGCGCCAGCTTGCCGATCAGGGCCGGGTGGATCTGCAAGGCGAGGTCCGTCTGCACATGATCCACTGCGCCGAGGATCTGCGGGATCTGGCTGCGTCCAGCAAGCTGAATGCCGACTGGGCCTATCTGCAAAAGCTGTTCGAGCGCGGGCGGGAATGGGCGGACGACTGGCTGAACCGGCATTTTGACGATCTCGGCAGGCAATCCTCCTTCAGCCTGGAAAAGCTGTTCACCCCCCATACGCGCCCCTCCGGGCTGGCGCCGCTCAGCGACAGCGACGCGGCCTGAGTGTTCCAAGTGGCGCAACGTCGTTTGCACATGCAGCACGGCGCCCCTTGACGCTGGGTCCGGCCCCGCCAATGATCCGCGCCGGGCAAAGGGGGGAGATCATGGGCGTCGTGCTTTACGACTACTGGCGATCATCGGCCAGCTACCGGGTCCGCATCGCGCTGGGGCTTGCCGGGCTGGACTGGCAGGCGGTCTCGGTGAATCTGCTGACCGGAGAACATCGGGATACGCAAAACCTGGCGCGCAATCCGCAAGGGCTGGTTCCGACGCTGGAGATTGACGGCCAGACGCTCACCCAATCGCTGGCCATCCTCGAATATCTGGACGAAACCCGCGGGCTGGGCCTCTTGCCCGCCGATGCGGCCGGGCGTGCACGGGTGCGTGCCCTGGCTCATGCCGTGGCGATGGAGATCCATCCGGTCTGCAATCTTTCCGTCGCGCGCCATGCGGTCGACGCCTCGGGCGGGGCGATCACCATGGAAAGCTGGATGCAGCGGTTCATTCCTCCCGGCCTTGCCGCAGTCGAGCGGATGCTGGGGGATACGGCCACCGGCCGGTATTGCCACGGCGATACGCCCACCCTGGCCGACCTGTGCCTTGTGCCGCAAATGTATAATGCGGCGCGCTGGGGCATCGACACGTCTGCCCTGCCGCGCATCACCGCCATCATGGCGGCGCTGAATGACATCCCGGCCGTTCAGGCGGCCCACCCCGACCATTTCAAACCAGAAGGCTGAACCCATGTCCGATATCGTCATCCTCTCCGGCGCACGCACCGCCATTGGCACCTTTGGCGGCAGCCTGGCGGGCCTTGCGCCCATCGACACCGCAACCGTCGCCACCAAGGCCGCGCTGGCCCGCGCCGGGGTCGAGGCCGGGCAGATCGGCAGCGTGGTCTTTGGCCATGTCATCAACACGGAACCGCGCGACATGTACCTGTCGCGCGTCGCAGCCATCCAGGCCGGCATCCCCGAAGCGACGCCTGCAATGAACGTGAACCGCCTGTGCGGATCGGGCGCGCAGGCCATCGTTTCGGCAGCGCAGGCCCTGATGCTGGGCGATGCCGAGTTCGCCGTGGCCGGTGGTGCCGAGGCCATGAGCCGCGCGCCCTATGCCCTGCCCGCCGCGCGTTTTGGCCAGAAGATGGGCGATACCAAGGCGGTCGACATGATGACCGGCGCGCTGTCCTGCCCGTTTGGCACCGGCCATATGGGCGTCACGGCGGAAAACGTGGCCGCCGAACATGGCATCAGCCGCGCCGATCAGGATGCCTTTGCGCTGGAAAGCCAGAAGCGGGCGGCAGCAGCCATCGCAGCCGGGTATTTTGCCGATCAGATCGTGCCGGTAGAGTTGAAGACACGCAAAGGCGTCGAAGAGTTCAAGGTTGACGAGCACCCCAAGGCCACGAGCGCCGAGGCGCTCGCGGGACTGAAGACCGTGTTCCAGAAAGATGGCACCGTGACCGCAGGCAACGCCAGCGGCATCAACGATGGTGCGGCGGCGCTGGTTCTGGCCCGCGCGGATGCCGCCGAAAAGGCCGGGCTGAAACCCCGCGCGCGGATCATCGGCTATGCCCATGCGGGCGTTGCACCGCGCATCATGGGGATCGGCCCGATCCCCGCAGTGGAAAACCTGCTGGCCCGCACCGGCCTGACCATCGGCGATTTCGATGTCATCGAATCGAACGAAGCCTTTGCCGCTCAGGCCATCGCCGTGAACCGCGCCCTGGGACTGGATGCCGCCAAGGTCAATCCGAACGGCGGCGCCATTGCCCTTGGGCATCCGGTGGGTGCCACCGGCGCGATCATCACCGTCAAGGCGATGTACGAGCTGGAGCGTATCGGCGGCAAACGCGCCCTGATCACCATGTGTATCGGCGGCGGTCAGGGCATTGCACTGGCCATCGAGCGGCTCTGACGGCGAAAGGGGGGCTGTCTGCCCCCCTCTGGCCCGTACCGGGCCATTCACCCCCCGAGGGTATTTGATGCAAGATGAAAGGCAGGTCGGGAGTACCGATCTGCCCTTTTCGCGTGATCAACCGCTGGCTAGTCTGCCCGCGAAACACGGAGGACAGGATGCGGGATTTCCAGAAGCCGGGACGGTCGGCGGTATATGCGTTGAACGGAATGTGCGCGACCTCGCATCCGCTGGCTGCACGGGTGGCGGTGGATGTGCTGCGCGACGGGGGCAATGCGGCGGATGCGGCGATTGCGGCCGGGGTGGTGCTCGGCCTGTGCGAGCCGCAGATGACGGGGTTGGGCGGCGATTGCTTTGTGCTGCTGAAACCGGCGGGGGAGGAGCGGATCGTCGCGCTGAACGGTTCGGGCCGCGCGCCTGCCGCGCTGTCGGCCGCCGAGATGCGCGGGCGGGGTATGTCGACGGTGCCGCTTTATGGCGTCGAGGCGGTGACGGTGCCGGGCGCGGTGGATGCCTTTTTCCGGCTGAACGCCGACTGGGGCCGGATGGAGATGGCGCGGCTGCTGCAACCTGCCATCGACGCGGCGGAGCAGGGCGTGCCGGTGGCCCCCCGCACGGCGCGCGACTGGGGCGAAGCCGCGCATCTGCAAGGCGACGGACGGCGGCATTTCCTGCCCTGGGGTCGGGCGCCGCAGGTGGGCGAGGTGTTCCGCGCCCCAGGCCAGGCCGAGGTGCTGCGCCGGATCGCGCAACAGGGCCGGGCCGGATTCTACGAGGGTGAGGTGGCCGAGGACATGGTCGCCAGCCTGCGCGCTCTGGGGGGCGTGCATACGATGGAGGATTTCGCCGCCACCGCCTGCGATTATACCGACCCGGTCAGCGGCGGCTACAACGGCGGCGAGGTGGTGGAGCATCCGCCGAATGGCCAGGGCGCGACCGCGCTGCTGATGCTGAACATTCTGGCGCAGTTCGATCTGGCCGCGATGGACCCGTTCGGCGCCGACCGCGCACATCTGGAGGCCGAGGCGACCAAGCTCGCCTATGATGCGCGCAACCGCTTTCTGGCCGATGCCGATCATACCACGCGGCTCGACCATATGCTTGGGTCCGAAACCGCTGCGCGGCTGGCCGCATTGATCGACATGCGCCGCGCAATGCCCGCAGCGGCCCCGCTGACCGAGGCCATCCACCGCGACACGGTCTATCTGACGGTAGTGGACCGTGACGGCATGGCGGTGTCGCTGATCTATTCGGTGTTCCATGCCTTCGGGTCGGGGCTGGCCTCGGGCCGGTTCGGGATCGGGTTCCAGAATCGGGGCGCCGGCTTTGTGCTGACCGCGGGCCATCCGAACGAGGCCGCAGGCGGCAAGCGGCCGATGCATACGATCATTCCGGGGATGCTGCGGCAGGGCGGGCGGCTGGTGATGCCGTTCGGCGTGATGGGCGGGGCCTATCAGCCGGCGGGCCATGCCCGGCTGGTGTCGAACCTGCTGGACCACGGCATGGACATGCAAGCCGCCATAGACGCGCCACGCAGCTTTACCGGGCCGTTTTCGGGGCGTGACGGGCTGCGGCTGGAAACCGGCTATTCCCGCGCGGTGTTTGACGATCTGGCTGGCCGGGGCCATGCCGTTTCGTGGTCCGAGGAACCGCTGGGCGGGGCACAGGCGATCTGGCTTCATGGCAGCGGCGTGCTGGAAGGCGCATCCGACCCGCGCAAGGATGGCTGCGCGCTGGGATACTAGGCCTCAAGGGCGGCAAGGGAGGTGCATGGCGGTCAGGCGGCCTGCGGGTTTGCGCTTGCCGATCTGGCAAAACTGGTTATTTAATCTTACCAGTTAGCCTGAGAGGCCCGCCATGGACATGCCTGCCCCGAATGCCGTCGTGCTGGCGCGCAAGGACCGGATCGTCGAGCGTCTGCGCGCCGTGCTGCCCGCCGATGCGGTGATCTCGGCCGAAGCCGAGTTGCGGGTCTATGAATGCGATGCGCTGACCGCCTATCGCTGTGCGCCGTTGGCCGCCGTGCTGCCCCGGACGACCGCCGAGGTCGCGGCTGTGCTGAAGGTTTGCCATGCCGAGGGGGTGCCGGTGGTGCCGCGCGGGTCGGGCACCTCGCTGGCCGGGGGGGCGATGCCGACGGCGGATGCGGTGATCCTGGGGGTGGCGCGGATGACCGGCGTGCTGGAGGTGGATTATCCCAACCGCTTCATCCGGGTGCAGACCGGGCGCACCAACCTGGCCGTGACCGGCGCGGTCGAGGCAGACGGGTTCTTTTACGCCCCCGACCCCAGCAGTCAGCTTGCCTGCGCGATAGCCGGCAATATCGCGATGAATTCGGGCGGAGCGCATTGCCTGAAATACGGGGTGACGACGAACAATCTGCTGGGGGTGACGCTTGTGCAGATGGATGGCACCGTGGTGGAACTGGGCGGCCCGTTCATGGATGCGGGCGGGATCGACCTGCTGGGGGTGATCTGCGGTTCGGAAGGCCAACTGGGCGTAGTGACCGAGGCGACCTTGCGCATTCTGCCCAAGCCCGAGGGCGCGCGGCCGGTATTGATTGCCTTTGACTCGAGCGAGGTGGCCGGGGCCTGTGTGTCGGACATCATAAAGGCGGGTGTGCTGCCCGTGGCGATCGAATTCATGGACCGGCCCTGCATCGAGGCCTGCGAAGCCTTTGCCAAGGCGGGCTATCCGATGACCGAGGCGCTGCTGATCGTCGAGGTCGAGGGATCGGAAGCCGAGATCGCCGCGCAACTGGAGCTGATCGGAGAGATTGCCCGCCGACACGCGCCGGTGGAGTTCCGCGAAGCGCGATCCGAGGACGAGGCGAAACGCATCTGGCTGGGCCGGAAATCGGCGTTTGGCGCCATGGGACAGATCAACGATTACATGTGCCTGGATGGCACGATCCCGGTATCGGAACTGCCGCGTGTCCTGCGTGGAATCGGCACGCTGAGCCGCGAATTCGGGCTGGATGTGGCGAATGTCTTTCATGCCGGCGATGGCAACATGCACCCGCTGATCCTGTTCAACGCCAATACGCCCGGCGATCTGGAACGATGCGAGGCGCTGGGGGCCGAAATCCTGAAGCTGTGCGTGGAGGTAGGCGGTTGCCTGACCGGCGAACATGGAGTTGGGATTGAAAAGCGCGATCTGATGGGGGTGCAATATGCACCCGACGATCTGGAGGCGCAGATGCAGGTCAAGGACGTGTTCGATCCGGGCTGGTTGCTGAACCCGGCCAAGGTGTTTCCGCTGGCCGCCTCGGCCGGGCGGCGCGCGGGTTGAGCGCAGGCGGGGGCCCTGCCCCCGCACCCCCGGGGTATTTGGAGCAAGATGATGAGGCAGCCGATGCGGCCCGAGACCGAAGACGAGATCGCCGCTGCGCTGCGCGATGCGACAGGCCCGCTGGTGCTGCGTGGCGGGGGGACGCGGGCGCTGGGGGCGGCTTCGGGTACAGTGCTGGAGACTGGCGGGCTGTCGGGGGTCACGCTCTATGATCCTGGTGCGCTGACGCTGGTGGCGCGGGCCGGAACACGGCTGGCCGAGCTCGAGGCGCTGCTCGCGTCGGAAGGGCAGCGGCTGGCCTTTGAGGTGCCGGATCTGCGCGGGGTGCTGGGGCGGCAGGGCGACAGCACGCTGGGCGGGGTGATCGCGACCAATGCCAGCGGACCGCGCCGGGTGCAGGCGGGGGCCGCGCGCGATTTCCTGCTGGGGGTGCGGTTCGTGGATGGCACCGGCCGCATCGTCAAGAACGGCGGACGGGTGATGAAGAATGTCACCGGCTATGATCTGGTCAAGCTGCTGGCGGGTAGTCACGGCACATTGGGGGTGCTGACCGAGGTCAGCCTCAAGGTGCTGCCTGCCCCGGCCGCGCAGGCCACGCTGGTGCTGGAGGGTCTGGACGATGCGCAGGCGGTGGCCGCCATGGCGCAGGCGCTGGGGTCGCCGTTTGACGTGACCGGGGCCGCGCATTGGCCCGGACGCGGCACGTTCTTGCGGGTCGAGGGGCTGGCGGCGCAGGTTGCCTATCGCGCGGGCCGGTTGCAGGCGCTGCTGGGCGGGCAGATCGCGCCAGACGGGCCATGGGCCGAGATCCGCGATGTGGCGCCGTTTCACGACCAGCCCGGCGATGTATGGCGGCTGTCGGCAAAGCCTTCGGATGCGCCGGGGCTGGTGGTCCGCGCCGGCGCAGAGGCGGTGCTGTATGACTGGGGAGGCGGGCTTGTCTGGCTGCGGATGGCGCAAGGGACCGACCTGCGGGCGCGGCTGGGCCGCTTTCAGGGCCATGCCACGCTGGTGCGCGGCACCGGCTGGCCGGTCTTTCACCCGGAACCGGCCCCTGTTGCGGCGTTGACTGCGGGCCTGCGGGCGCAGTTCGACCCGCGCGGTATTCTGAACCACGGCCTGATGGGGTAGCGCGATGCAGACATTCTTTACCCCCGATCAGTTGGCCGATCCCGGAATCGCCCGCGCGAATGACATCCTGCGGTCCTGCGTGCATTGCGGGTTCTGTACGGCGACCTGTCCCACCTATCAGGTGCTGGGCGACGAGCTGGACAGCCCGCGCGGCCGCATCTACCTGATCAAGGACATGCTGGAACAGGATCGCCCGGCGGATGCGGACACGGTCAAGCATATCGACCGTTGCCTCTCCTGCCTGGCCTGCATGACCACCTGCCCCAGCGGCGTGCATTACATGCATCTGGTGGACCATGCGCGCGCGCATATCGAACGCACCTACAAGCGGCCGCTGATGGACCGGATGCTGCGCGCGGTGCTGGCGCGGATCATCCCCTATCCCACGCGGTTTCGGCTGGCGCTGGGGCTGGCCAGGCTGGGGCGCCCCTTTGTGGCGCTGCTGCCCGATGCGCGTTTGCGCGCGATGATCGCCATGGCGCCGAAGACGATCCCCCCGGTCAGCCGCAACGACGATCCGCAGAGCTTCCCCGCGCAGGGCGCGCGCCGGATGCGGGTGGCACTGATGACAGGCTGCGCCCAGAAGGCGCTGAACACCGACATCAACGATGCGACCATCCGCCTGCTGCGCCGTCTGGGCTGCGAGGTGGTGGTGGCCAAAGGCACGGGATGCTGTGGGGCGCTGACGCATCACATGGGCAAGGCCGACCTGTCCCATGCCAGCGCCGCCGCCAATATCCGCGCCTGGATGGCCGAGAGACAGGCCGGTGGCCTGGATCACATCGTCATCAACACCAGCGGCTGCGGCACCACGGTCAAGGATTACGGCCATATGTTCCGCACCGATCCGGCGATGGCGGCAGATGCGGCCACCATCGCGGGCATGGCGCTGGATATCTCGGAGCTGCTGGTCCGGCTGGACATTCCCGAAGGTGGGGCCAAGGGGCTGCGCGTGGCCTATCATGCCGCCTGCTCGCTGCAACATGGCCAGCAGATCAAATCCGCGCCCAAGGATCTGCTCACGCGCGCCGGGTTCGACGTGGTGGAACCAGCCGACAGCCACCTGTGCTGCGGCAGCGCGGGGACGTACAACCTGTTGCAGCCCGAGATTTCGGCCGAACTGAAAACCCGCAAGGTGGCCACGCTTGAGGCCAGGCGCCCCGACATCATCGCCGCAGGAAATATCGGTTGCATGATGCAGATAGGATCTGGCACCGGAGTGCCGGTCGTGCATACGGTGGAATTGCTGGACTGGGCGACCGGCGGCCCAAAGCCGCGCGCCTTGACTGCGGGCTGAACCTGCCCAACTTTTGCCATGCCGGATCTATACCCCGGCCGGTGAAAAGCCGGAGAATGTGATGCCGTCCGTGATGCGCCTTGCCCTGATCATCGCCCTGACGGCCCTTGCCCAACCCGCTTGCGCCGACGGGTTGCGCCGGCTGGAGACGGGTACCGACAGCAAGGGATGGGAGGCCGTGGGGCGCCTGAACCTGGGCGGCAAGGGCTTTTGCACGGGGGCGTTGATCTCCCCCAACCTGGTGCTGACGGCTGCCCACTGCCTGTGGGACCGCAAGACAGGCGAACGGCTCGATGCCTCGGCGATCGAGTTTCTGGCCGGATGGCGCAATGGCCGCGCCGCCGCCTACCGCAATGTGCGCCGCGCAGTGGCGCATCCCGACTATGTCTACGATGGCAGCGAGAGCATGGAGCGTGTGCAGTACGATCTGGCGCTGCTGGAGCTGGACACGCCGATCCGGCTGCCCTCGATCAGGCCCTACGCCACCGGGGGCCATCCGCAAAAGGGCGATGCTGTCGGTGTCGTCTCTTATGCCAGAGACCGGGCAGAAGCACCCTCACTGCAAGAGGTGTGCCATGTCCTTGGGCACCAGCCGGGCGTCATGGTGTTGTCGTGCGATGTGGACTTCGGCTCCTCCGGTGCGCCGGTCTTCAGCATGACGGGTGGGGCGCCGCAGGTGGTGTCCGTCGTCGCCGCCAAGGCGGAGATGACCGGGCAGAAGGTTGCCTTGGGCAGTGACATGACCGGCACGCTGGAAACCTTGCGGGCCGCGCTGGAAACCACGCCCGCGATGCGACTGAACGGTTCCGCCCTGCCCCAGATCGGCGCAGGTGGCGGGGCGCGCAAGGATGGCGCAAAGTTCCTCCGACCAGCGGCGGCGCCCTGAGCGGCTACATCGTTTCCAGGCAATGCCGACGGAACGCGCGTTTGAGCATGTCGAGTTCTGCGCGCAACAGATCGACCTCGGCGCGCAAATCCTCGCCACGATCCGCCCCTGTCACGATGGTGAAATGCCCCAGCGTTGCGCCACTGGTCGTGGAAAGGATGACAAAGGTCTGCACCCCGTCCGACAACGCCTGGACAGGCACCGGCACGCGCAATGCCCAGTGCCCCGGTTTGTCGGGGATAGAGGCCAGGGTCGCCCCTTCGACCCGGCGGTCCAGATGGCGCACCTCGACCTCGGGCACGGGACCGGCAGGATCGGCGCGCAGCACGCCCTCCCAAAGTCCGGCACGGATGCGGGTTTCGGTCAGCACGGGTTCTGCCATGACGGGCTCCCTACAATTCTGCGCGCGGACGGCGGCTGAGCGTGACATCGCGCAGCACGATCTGGTTAAGCTGCGGCCCTTCGAAGATCAGATCGACCCACGCCTTTTCGACACGCTTTTCGTTCAGCTTGGTATAGAACAGATCGAATTCGACCATCACTTCGGGGTCGTGCAAGGGCATTTCGCGCACGACCTGTTCCACATTCGGCCCGTGTTTCACATTCAGCCGCGCGAAAATCTCCAGCGGTTTTTCCATTTCCACGATCGTGTCCAGCCGTATCAGATGTTTGGTTCGCAGGCCGTTCACCGCCTCGGACGGCAGATCGAGAACAATGGACAGGAAGCTGCCGTCAAAATGGAACACATCCATACGCAAGCCAAAGGGCGCGATATCCTCCTCGCGGCGGTTGCGGATCTGGCGGGTGGTGATTTCCGATACCCGGCAATCGTGAAACAACGTGGCGCCATCGCACAGCGGGGTGCGACTCTCGATTCCCGCATGGCCTGCGGCGGGGACCGGGCCGCGCCACAAATCCGGGCGCCAGGCCCAGTCAGAACCTGGTGGGCGACGGATCGGGTTGGGGCCGATCACCGGAAGCGCAAGCCGGCCTTCGGCGCTGTGCAGCACGCGGTCGATGTGGTGGCGGTGCTGGCGGGCAATTCCGCGCAGCCTGCGCAGGGATTCCAGATCCTGCGTTTCGGCAGCATCAGCCGCCTTTCGCCAACGGCGCAGCGCGCGCCGCATCACCAACCGGTCAAGAACACCGTCCAGCCTGCCCGCCATACCCATTACCCATTTGCCCCGTTGCACCTGCGCCGAGGACAGTCCTTCGCCTAGTATAGAACATGCTTCCATGCGGAAACAGTAAACGGTGTCAGGCTTTCGGAATTGCCGCAGTCTCCGTGGCATTGCGCAACGAAGCGATGAATTCACGCAACAGCGACAGGCCCGCATCGCGCGAAAGCGGGCTTTCCGGTACGGCAAGGACTGCCACCGTCACCATACGCCCGCCGACCTGCAACAGCGCGCGCCAGTACTCGGGCTGAACGGCCCCCCACGAAAAGGCGGTACTATCGGTCAGGTAAAGCAGGAATGCGCCATTCTCGGCAAAGCCTTCCCGGATCCGGATCGTCGCGGCCTTGCCCGACCGGCTGAGTGCGGCGCGTCCGCGGTCCGACTGGAAATACCTGTCCAGCCCTGCCGCCGCCGCATCAATGTCGATCAGCCGCCCCTTGGCGGCAACCGCGGCGGTCAGCACGGCGGACTGCGACGGGGCAGGGCCGAGCAGGCCGCCGCCCAGACCCCGGCAAGCCGACAATACCGCCAGCGCAGCCCCGCCCTGGGCATCGCGGCTGACCTCACGGTCGATACAGAACCCGCGCGGCCCCGCCACGATCACCTGTCCCCCCGCCACGCCCATCCGGGCCGGTGGCGGGCCGGAAAACCGCGATGGCGGCGGATCGGTCATCTGGCAGGCCGCCAGCGCCATCAGCGCGGCGGCCCCCAGCAGGGATTTACTGATCCATATAGACATGCGTCTCGGCTTTGGCGCCCGGATGGGTGGTGGCGCCATAGCGCGCCTTGCCCACCAGTTGGGCATACTTCCAAAGCGCACCCGAGGCGTATTCGGTCTTGCGCGGTCCTTTCCATTCAACCTTGCGGCGGGCAAATTCCTCGTCCGACACATCGGCAGAGATTTCGCCGGTCAAGGCGTTGATGGTGATCATGTCGCCGGTCTTCAGCAGGGCGATGGGGCCGCAATGCGCAGCCTCGGGGCCAACGTGACCCACGCAGAACCCGCGCGTCGCGCCAGAGAACCGGCCATCGGTGATCAGCGCCACTTTCTTGCCCATGCCCTGCCCCGACAGGGCTGCCGTCGTGGCCAGCATCTCGCGCATACCGGGGCCGCCTGCCGGGCCCTCGTTGCGGATGACGATCACTTCGCCTTCCTTGTAGGTGCGGGCCTTGACGGCCTCGAACGCCTCTTCCTCGCATTCAAAGACGCGGGCGGGGCCGGTGAACACCTGTTCCTTTTCCGACATGCCTGCAACCTTCACGATGGCACCATCGGGGGCGATGTTGCCCTTCAGGCCCACAACGCCGCCGGTGGCCGTGATCGGGGTTTCCACCGGATAGATCACGCGGCCATCAGCCTTGCCCTCGATCATCTCCAGCTCTTCGCCGATGCTGCGGCCGCTGGCGGTGATGCAGTCCAGATGCATCAGACCGGCCTTGGCCAGTTCCTTCATCACCACCGGCACGCCGCCGACCTCGTACAGATCCTTGGCCACATATTCACCGCCCGGACGCAGATTCACGAAATAGGGGGTGTCGCGCATGATGTCGGCCACATCGAACAGGTCGAAATCAATACCCGCCTCATGCGCGATGGCCGGCAGGTGCAACGCGCCATTGGTGGATCCGCCGGTGCAGGCCACCACGCGGGCGGCATTTTCCAGCGACTTGCGCGTCACGATGTCCCGTGCGCGGATGTTCTTTTCGATCAGATCCATGACGGCCTGACCCGAATAGTCGCAATACTGGTCGCGGCTTTCATAAGGCGCCGGGGCACCCGAGGAATTCAGCAAGGCCAGGCCGATCGCCTCGGACACGCAGGCCATGGTGTTGGCGGTATACTGCGCGCCGCAGGCCCCGGACGACGGACAGGCGATGCGCTCCATCACGTCCAGCTCGGCTTCGGACATGGTGCCGGCCTGCACCTTGCCCACACCCTCGAACAGATCCTGCACCGTCAGGTCGCGGCCCTGATAGCGACCCGGCAGGATCGACCCGCCATAGATGAACACCGACGGCACGTTCAGCCGCACCATGGCCATCATCATGCCGGGCAGCGACTTGTCGCAGCCCGCAAGGCCGACGATGGCATCATAGCAATGCCCCCGCATCGTCAGTTCAACCGTATCGGCAATGGCATCGCGGCTGGCCAGCGAGGACCGCATCCCCTCGTGCCCCATGGCGATGCCGTCGGTCACGGTGATTGTGGTGAACTCGCGGGGCGTGCCGCCATTTTTCTTGACGCCCATCTTCACCACCTGCGCCTGCCGGTTCAGGGCGATGTTGCAGGGCGCGGCCTCGTTCCAGCAGGTTGCGACACCGACCAGCGGCTGATGGATTTCCTCTTCGGACAATCCCATCGCGTACAGATAGCTGCGATGCGGTGCGCGCGCCGGGCCCTCGGTCACATGGCGGCTGGGAAGTTTCGACTTGTCGAAACGCTGGTTGGTGCTCATGGGGTGATCCTCCGCAACTGGCTGGACATGGGATAATGGGCCGGGCCAGCTACGGCAAGGCGCAACGGACGCGAGCCCGCGGGTTCAGGGACAGGGTTGCCGCAACGCCTCGGCCAGCGGCGGGCAACTGGCGGCCAGCGCACCAAGGCCGACAGCCAGCCCCAGAACCGGAACGTGGCGCGTGCCGGGGAAACGCGCCTGCACTTCGGCGCCCGTCGCCACCGTTACCTCGCCCGAGGGAAGGGTCAGGCCAAAGCCCTGCCCCGCCCCTTTCGGCACAACCGGCACATCGACCAGAACCAGCGCAGTGGCCGCCGACAGGCCCGGCACTCCCAATGCACAGGCGGATCCGCGGATCTCCGAATGGACCGCACCGGGCGTGGGCTGGATCGTGCCCCCCGCGCTGCCGGTATCCGTGATCCAGCCCAGAACCGGCGCGCGGAACATTCCGTTCGTCACACGGATCGCCACCCCTTCGGGCGCGCAGGCCACGCCGATCAGGCCGTCTTCGGTCTGGACATGCACCGAAACGCCCAGCGCATCATGGGTATCCAACGCCCATTGTCCGGCCGGAGCCGCAGGCGCAACAGGTGCAGCGGCGCGGCGGGAGGGCGCGGCCCGGCGCGGCGCCTGACCCTCGCACCGGGTGCGCACACAGGCGCCATAGCGCGGATCGCTTGCGTCGCGGGCGCGGGACATGCACTGCTGGCGGCAGATCTCCATGTCGCGCGCGTCCAGTTGCGCCCGTGCGTCAGGAGCCAGCATCAATGCGCTCAGGGTCACGAGAATGGCAACGACAGCATGGCGCGGCATCAGGGCCTCCGGAATATGCGGCAAGGACGGCGCCATGGTGCCCCAATCCATCCGCGGTGCCAAGGCTTGAGGTCTGCGCCGCTCCGGCCCATGCTGCCGCCGGAACGAACCCGAGGTGCCAGATGACCAACCCGCTGCCCGACCAACCCGACCTTTACGCAGCCCTGCGCGCCAGCGGCGCCCCTGCCGAGGATCTGCCCGCGCTTCTGGCAGCCTCGTCCCCCGAGGTTCAGGCGCGTCTCGCGCAGGTGGACCAGGCCTTGCTGCGCGCAGTGCTGCGCGCGGGTCAGGGCCAAGAGGCGATTGCCGGTTCCAGCGTGATCTGTGCCGCCTTGCACAAGGCCGAGATCGCGCCGATCCTGCGCCCGGCCCCGTCGCACAGCGATACCATCGTCCTGCGGGCGGACGGCACGGATCCGGCAATGCCTGCCTATTCGGATCCGGCCTTTGACGCCTGGTTCGGCGCCACCGGCGCGCGCTATGGCCTTGGCCCCTATGGTGAAAAGCGCAGCGTCTATGCCAGTGCCCAGTTCGCCGATGCCGCCAGCCCCGAACGCCGGACGCTTCACATGGGGATCGACGTCTTTGCCCCCGCGATGACGCCGCTCTATGCCCCGCTGCCCGGTGTGGTGCGGCTTGTGCATTACAACGCCGACCCGCTGGACTATGGCCATACGCTGATCCTGGAACATGAGGTCGGCAGCCTGCCGGTCTACACCTTGTATGGCCATCTTGCCGGGACATTGCCAAGCCTGCTGCAACCCGGCGATACCGTAGTGGCCGGCGAACCCATCGCGCATCTTGGGCATTGGCACGAAAACGGGGGCTGGGCACCGCATGTGCATTTCCAGATCATGACCGACATGCTGGCACAGACAACCAACTTCTTCGGAGTGGCGCATGAAAGCCTTTGGGATGTCTGGCAATCCATCTGCCCGGACCCCGACCTGATGTTGCGGCTGCCAGCGGGGCTGTTGGACCGCTGACAGCCGCGGCGCGACGGCCCTGTCGCGGAGCCAAGGGGGCACGCCCCCTTGGAAACCCCGTGGG
The DNA here is from genome assembly GCF_900156815.1 of Gemmobacter megaterium. Lineage (GTDB taxonomy): Bacteria > Pseudomonadota > Alphaproteobacteria > Rhodobacterales > Rhodobacteraceae > Wagnerdoeblera > Wagnerdoeblera megaterium. The sequence continues at coordinate 36,291 of NZ_FTOT01000009.1, read as the reverse complement.
TATTTGGGGCAAGATGAACAGGCACCCGTCGGCCCGGACTACGCCTTGCGTGCGGGCTGCCGCCCCTCCCACAACCAGGCCGCAAGGGCGAGGCCCGCGACCAGCAGCAAAAGCGCCCAGGGCGGCAGGAAAGGACTGATGCGGATGTCCTGCGTCACGAACGCCTCGCGCGGGGTGATGCCCAGCCAGCCGCGCCCTGCGGCGACGCGGCCTTCGGCGACGCGGCGAATGTCGGGCAGACCATCAGAGAGCCGCACCACCCCGCCCCCGGTTGCGTCCAGGACCGGCTGCATGGGGACGGAGGCCGCGATGGTCTGTTCGAACTCGCGCGGGGCGGCCGGACCAAGGGCGGCCACGGCCGTCATCTCGCCTTCGGTCAGACGATACAGCCCCATGCCCGGCGCGTCCCAGGTGCCTTGCCACAGGCCCGGTCGGGTTTCGCTCAAATCCAGGCGGCTCTCGGCGCCATCGGGCGCAGTGATCGTCACCTGCCCCGGCGCATCGCCCAGAGTGCGGCGGGAAACGGTCAGCCGCAGTCCCTGTGCATCGGCGCCCAGGGTTTCCTCTTCCAGCTCGGGTTCCTTCATCGTCCAGTGCGCAAGGCGGCGGAGCAATTCCAGTTGCGGCCCGCCACCTTCGTAGCCGCGACCCCAGAGCCAGATATGATCCGACCCCAGCATGGCAACGCGCCCTTCGCCTTCGCGGTCCAGCACCAGCAGCGGGCGGTTGCCGATCCCTTCCATCACCACCTGTCCGCGAGTCGCGGTCATGTCGATCTGGCGGAACCACCGCCCCCAACCCTCTTGCGGCGCCTGTGACTGCAACCCTTCGGTGACGGGGTGCTTGCGGCCCGTATCGGTCAAGGTCGGACGGAACCCTTCCTCCAGAACCCGGCTGGTCGGGGAGATCGGCAGTATCTCGGCCAGGGGCGACCGCCACAGGCTGTCGGCAGATCCGAATTCGGGCCCGGCAGCGATCAGCACGGCCCCGCCGTTGCGCACGTAATCGCGGACGTTTTCCAGATAGGACATCGGCAGGATGCCGCGCCTGCGGTAGCGATCGAAGATGATCAGATCGAATTCGTCCACCTTGTCGACGAACAGTTCCTTGGTGGGAAAGGCAATCAGCGACAGTTCCGTCACCGGCACCCCATCCTGCTTTTCCGGCGGTCGCAGGATGGTGAAATGCACCAGATCGACCGAGGCATCGGATTTCAGCAGATTGCGCCAGACACGTTCCCCCGCATGGGGTTCACCGGACACCAGCAGCACGCGCAGCCGATCCCGCACCCCGTTGATGCGCAGCACGGCAGCATTGTTGGCGGCCGTCAACTCGCCCTCCTGGGCCGCTACGGACAGTTGCAAGACGTTGATCCCGCCATGTGGCAGGTTGACCGGAAGCTCCAGATCCTCGCCCACCGGAACGGTGAAGGTCTGCGCGGGCTCGGCCCCGATCGACACCGTCAGTTCGGCATAGCCGGCCAATGCGGCGGGAACCGCGCCCTGATCCTCGATCCGCAGGATCAACGAGACAGGCTCTCCCATGATGGCGAAAGCAGGTGCCGTCTTGACCAGCAGCCGACGGTCCCAGTCCTGTGGCTCGCCGGTCAGCAGCAGATGCAGGGGCGCGGGCAGTTCGGGCGCCAGCGCCGCATCATGGACATGCCCGTCCGAGATGACAAACACACCTGCGAGGCGCGCGCGCGGGATGTCGGCCATTGCCTCGGCCAGCCGGGCCATCGCCAACGTGCCCCCATCGGCATCGTCATCGGGCACACGAATGACCTGCGCCTCGGTCGCAGGCATCCGGGCAATGCGCGCCAGCATCCCCTCCAGCGCCGTTTCGGTCTGCGCGGGGCGGTCGGCGATGCGCTGGCTGGCGCTGTCGTCCACCACCACCAGCACGATATCGGACAGCGGCGCCCTGTCCTCCTGCTGCCAGGAGGGGTTGAGCAGCGCCACGAGGATCGCGGCCAGTGCCAGAGCGCGCAAAAGCCCCCCCGACATGCGCTGCCAGATGGCAAGGGCCAGCAGCAGCGCGGCAAACCCGGCCAGGCCCCAGATCATCGGCCATCCCAGCAGGGGGTCGAGAACCACGGCGCCCGTCATTGACCGAGCCTTTCCAGCAGCGCGGGCACATGGACCTGATCGGATTTGTAGTTGCCGGTCAGCACATGCATGATGAGGTTGACGCCGAAGCGCCAGGCGAATTCGCGCTGACGCTCTCCGGCAAAGCCGCGGCCCACCGGCATCATCGGGACGCCCCGGTCATCGACGGCCCAGGCCGAAGCCCAGTCGTTGCCACCGATCACCACGGGCGTGACACCATCGTTCAGGTTGCGAAACGGCATTCCTTCGGCCTGTTCGGCATCTGGGGGCGCGGCCTCGACCCAGACGGGTCTGCCGACATGGCGGCCAGGAAAATCCTGTAACAGATAAAACGTGCGGGTCAGCACATGATCTGCGGGGATCGGCTCCAGCGGCGGAATGTCCAGCGGCTGGGCCAGCATCTGCAACTTGCGGCCTTCGGGCGTTGCGCCACCGAATCCCGCGACATCCGCGTCGCGAGTGTCAAACAGGATCATCCCCCCGGTGCGCAGATACTGGTTCAGTTTGCGATACGCCGCAGGCGATGGCATTTGCTGGTCTGCCGTGACAGGCCAGTAGATAAAGGGAAAGAAGGCCAGTTCGTCGCGTTCCAGATCCACGCCGACGGGTTCCGCCGGTTCGATCGTCGTGCGGTTGTAGAGCACATCGCCCAAGCCCCGCAGACCCGCCCGCGCCACCTGATCCACCTGAGGCGATCCCGTAAGCACATGGGCCAGGACCACATCGACGGTGGCGCGCATGGCGAACGCATCATCCGCGCGAGCCGCGCCCGGCGCCAGCATGACCAGGGCCAGCACAACGGCAACCCCACGCCGCAGGCGGCCGGTCAACCACAGCGTCGCCAGAATGTCGGTCATCAGCATCACCAGCGCCGCAGCAAGCAGCGCACCTTTCAGCGAATGTTCATGGAGTGCCACGATCCCCTCGACAACAATCCGGTCGGGCCATTGCGTGGCCTCCAGCACGCGGTCGGGACCGATGGCATTCAACGCCAATCGACGGTCGCCGTCGGAATACAGCCCTGGCGGCAATTCTGCCGAAACGGCCCCCGATGGCAGCGCCGCGGCCAGGTCCGGGCCGGCCACCGCCCCAAGCCGCCCGCCATCGCCCAGACGGCCGAACGCATCCAGCACCTGCACGGGCTGCCATGTCGTGCCTTCCAGGTCTGCGGCAGAGGGGTGGGCGGTCCGCGCCGAAACGGCCAGACGTTCCAGCATCTGCACAAACAGCCCCGACAACGGCAGGGACGACCATTCCGCATTGGCGGTCACATGGATCAGCACCACCTGGCCATCGCCAACCGGCTTGCGTGTCACAAGGGGGGTACCATCGGCCAGCGTTGCAATCGTACGCTCGCCCAGTTCGGGGTCAGGCTGCGCCAGAACCTGTGCCGTCACCGTCACCTCCTCGGGCACGGCGAGGCCAAAGAAGGGCGACCCGGCGGCAAAGGGCGCCAGACGCCGGGGTTCGCCCCAGCTCATCGCGCCACCAACCGTGCGGCCGCCTTCGCGCAGACGGACCGGCAGCAAGGGGTCGTCCTGAGTGCGGCCAAGATCGCTGGCGGCAAGGCGGGGTCCGGCAAACCGCAGCAATAGACCGCCACGGGCCAGCCATTCCTGAACCTGTTCTTCCTCATCCACCGTCAGGCGGGCGACATCGGCAAGCACGATCACATCCGGGCTGGCCAGAACCACATCGGTCAAGGTGCCGTCGATCAGATCCGCCACCGGGGCCAGCGCCTGACGCAGATAATGGGTGGCAGACAGAAGTTGCAGCCCCTCCCGGTCCTCGCGCCCCGAAAGGAGCGCCACCTTGCGACGGCGCAGGCCATCATCGGCCAAGGCAACAGCCCCGGCGCTGCGCACACCTTCAAGTTCGAAGCGCGCCACGCGGTTGCGGATTTCAGGCGGCAGATCGAAACCGGCCTGCGCCTCGGATGCCGGCGCGTCGAACGTGACCGGCGCACGGGAAAGTTCCCGTTCGATCCCCGAGGGATCCGGGCCGATGGCCAGCACATTGGCCTCTGCCACGGAGCCGGTTCCCGCACGTCGGGCAGCGATGGTCAGCGCACCGTCCGTATGTGTCGCGGGAACAAGGCCCGTCACGGGCCGCCCGGTTTCAAACACCCGCACCGGCCCCCGCGCCTCCAGCGCCGCCAGAACCCCCTCACGGGACGGACGGTCCAGCCCGTCAGACAGCCAGAGCGTTTCGAATCGTCCGGTCTGACCACGGGCCCAGATTTCCGACAGCAGGCCCGGTTCCCAGGCATTCGGTGTGATCGACGGCAATCTCTGGCGCCATTCCGCAGCAGACTGAAACGCCAGCGGACCCGCAGGCGGATCCGACAACAGGGCCACGGCCACCGGGCGCCCCTGACGCGCGGCCTCGTCAATCGCGGATGCCACACGTTCCTGCCGGCGCGGCCAGTCACGTGCATCGGCCCAACTGCCATCGACCAGAACAAGCAGCGGCCCTGTCCCCGCCTCGCGTTGCACAGGGTTCAGCACCGGTCCGGCAAAGGCAACGATCAGCGCCGCCATGGCAGCCATGCGCAACAAGAGCAGCCACCATGGCGTGCGGTCGGTTTCCGCCTCGTTGTCCCGCAGCCCCAGCAACAGGGCAACACCGGGAAACCGCCGACGCACCGGCGCCGGGGGAACGGCGCGCAGCACCCACCACAGCACAGGCAATGCGGCCAGTGCCCACAGGATCAGCGGGGCGGTAAATCCCAGAGGCCCGATCACCCACATCAGCGCCGCCGCTCCATCGCGCGGTACAACCACAGCAAGGCGGTCTGCGCGCCCTGCCCGGTATGGTGACACGTGTACTGCCAACCCGCCGCGCGGGCGAGCGTCTGCACACGGTCCTTGCGGTCGGCCAGCCGGTCCAGGTACCGGCTGCGCAACTCGCCCGCGCGCAGCGTCTCGTGCCGCAGGCTACCGCCCATGGATTCAAAGATTGTACGACCGTCGAAGGGAAACTCCTCCTCTGCCGGGTCAAGCACCTGCACCAGCGCGCCGGTCACACCGGACTCGGCTGCCCGCCCCAAGGCGGATTCAAGCTGTGCCAAATCGCCCAGAAAATCCGACAGGAACACAGCGCGACCATGCGGCGCCAGGCCGATGGCCTCTGGCGCGCCATACTCGGCATCCTCCTCCAGCAGCCCCTCGGCGATACGCTCGACCTGCGCGCGCCCCGATCGCGGGGGGACAGCGCTACCGGACAGGCCGACACGTTCGCCGCCCCGCAACAGCAGCACCGCAAGCGCCAACGCCAGCACACGGGCCCGGTCTGACTTCGCAGGGCGCCCCTGTCCGCCAGAATAGGCCATCGACCGCGCGCCATCGACCCACAGCACCACCGACTGCGCCGCCTGCCACTCTGTTTCGCGCACATAGGGCAGGTCGCCCCGCGCGGAGCGCCGCCAGTCGATGCGACGCAGCGGATCGCCCGGCATCGCGGGACGGAACTGCCAGAATGCGTCGCCCATGCCCGCCTGTTTACGCCCGTGTTCACCCAGGATGATCGTGGCGGACAGATGCTGCGCCTCGGCCAACAGGGGCGGCAGGGTAGCGCCCAGCGCCTCGGCGCGCAGGCGAAGGGGTTGCGGCAGGGTCACGCGGCGGCCTCGACCTGCAAGACACGCATCGTCACACGGGCAATCAGGGCCGCCAGATCCTCGCCCCGCTGGCGGGCGGCAAAGTTCAGCGCCATACGGTGGATCAGCACGGGCTGCGCCATGGCGGCGACATCATCCAGGCTGGGGGCAAGACGGCCATCCAGCAGCGCCCGCGCCCGCACCATCAGCATCAGCGCCTGGGCCGCGCGCGGCCCCGGCCCCCAGGCAAGACTGTTGCCCAGATCCTTCATGCCATCGGCCTCGCCCGGACGGCAGGCGCGCACCAGATCTAGGATGCTCTCGACGACCTGATCCCCCACCGGCATCCGCCGCAGCAGCATCTGCGCCGCCAGCAGGGTTTCGGCGGTAAAGACCTGTTCGGACAGCGTATCCTCGGCCCCGGTCGTGGCGATCAGCACGGCGCGTTCGGTCTCGCGGTCAGGATAGGGCACATTGACCTGCACCAGAAAACGGTCCAGCTGCGCCTCGGGCAATGGATAGGTGCCCTCTTGCTCGATGGGGTTCTGGGTGGCCAGCACATGGAACGGCCGCCCCAGCGCGCGATGCACACCGCCGACCGTGACCTCTTTCTCCTGCATCGCCTGCAACAGCGCGGATTGGGTGCGCGGGCTGGCGCGGTTGATCTCGTCGGCCATCAACAACTGACAGAACACCGGCCCCTCGATGAAACGAAAGGCGCGGCTGCCATCGGCTGCGGTCTCCAGCACTTCGGACCCCAGAATGTCGGCAGGCATCAGATCGGGGGTGAACTGGATGCGGTTGCCCCGCAGCCCCATCACGGTGGACAGGGTATCGACCAGCCGCGTCTTGCCCAGCCCCGGCAGGCCGACCAACAGGGCATGTCCCCCGCAGAGCATGGAGGAAATCACCAGATCGACCACCTGGCCCTGCCCGATGAATCGCCGGTTGACCGAAGCGCGCGCCGCCGCCAGCGTCGTCCCAAGTGCTTCGATCTCTGCAACCAGCGCGTCAGCCATGACAAATCCCCTGAATGTCCTATGATGCAGGAAAGCAAACTAATGCCTCGGGCACAAATGGCAAAAGAGTGATGGAAGATAAACCGCAACCCGTCAGCGCCGATACGCTGGCCGCGGCCGCAAGGGCAGCCGGGCGCAAGGGGCCTCCGCCGGTCCATCTTTGGAACCCGCCCTTTTGCGGCGATCTGGACATGCGGATCGCCCGCGATGGCACGTGGTTCTATCTGGGCAGTCCGATCGGGCGGCCTGCGCTGGTAAAGCTGTTTTCCGGTATCCTCAAGCTGGAGGACGGAAAGTACTTTCTGGTGACGCCGGTGGAAAAGGTGGGGCTCATCGTCGATGATGCGCCGTTCGTCGCCGTGGATTTTGCCGTAACCGGCGCAGGCCGCGATCAGGTCATCACCTTCACCACGCATGTGGACGATGTGGTAAGCGCGGGGCCGGACCATCCGATCCGGGTGGAACGCGACCCCGCGACGGGCGAGCCTGCGCCCTATGTGATGGTGCGCCGGGGGCTGGAGGCACGGATCGACCGCAAGAGCTTTTACCGCCTGGTGGACATCGGCACAGAGGCCGACCATGACGGAGAACCCTGGTTCGGCCTGTGGTCGCAGGGCGCGTTCTTTCCGGTGATACCTGCGGCGGAACTCGACGGTTAGAACGCGCTCCCGCAGGTCGTTCGTCCTGCCGAGGCAGGACGCTCCCTTTGGGCCGGGCGCCGCGCGTGCCGCGCGGCGGGGAGATTTCGGCCAGCGCACCAAGGCGCCACAACAGTAGCGCAATGCAGCCTTGCGCCAGCGGATATGGACAGCCGCCACAACGGCACCTAGGGTCGCGGGGCCTTGTCAAGGACCCGACCATGATCCCTGCCCGTTACGCCCCCATCCTGTTCGGCTTCATCCTGTCGGGGCTGATGAGCCTGATGGTCTCGGGCATTTCCACCGTGCTTGCGACCGGGCTCGATGCGGATCTGGCGCGGCGCTGGCTCTTGGGGGCGTGGCTGCCAAGCTGGGCCGTGGCATTTCCGGCCGTTCTGGTGGTGGCGCCGATCACCCGGCGGCTGGTGGCCGCACTGACACGGCCACAGGCTGGCTGAGCAGGCTCAGGCGTAAGCACGAGCTCCGAAGATCGCCGAGCCGACGCGGACATGCGTTGCGCCATGGGCAATCGCCGTTTCGAAATCGCTGCTCATGCCCATGGACAGACCAGACAGGCCGTTGCGGGCGGCCAGGGTGGCAAGCTGTGCGAAATGCGGGGCAGGATCCTGATCTTCGGGCGGGATGCACATCAGCCCGGTCAGGGGCAAATCCAGATCGCGGCAGGCGGAAATGAACGCATCGGCCTGATCGGGCAGGACACCGGCCTTTTGCGGCTCGGACCCGGTGTTGATCTGCACGAAAAGCTGTGGACAGGCACCGCGCGTCTGCACCAGACGGGCGAGCTTGTCCGCAAGGGAGGGTCGGTCAAGCGTGTGGATCGCGTCGAACAGATCAAGCGCCTGCTTGGCCTTGTTCGTTTGCAAAGGGCCGATCATGTGAACCGAAACGCTTGCGAATCGCTGGCGGAACGCGGGCCACTTGCCTGCGGCCTCCTGCACGTAATTCTCTCCGAACACACGATGACCGGCGGTGAGAACCGACTCCACCCGGTCGAGCGGCTGGACCTTGGACACCGCGATCAGGGTGACGGAACCGGGCACACGGCCATGGGCCGTTTCAGCGGCGCGGATACGGGCGATGATATCGTCGAGGGCCATGGCAACCTCTTGCAAGGCTCTGTCACAAAAGAAAAGAGCGGGCTTGCGCCCGCTCTTTCCCGCAATGATCCCTGAGGATCAGAAGCGGAAGCTCACACCCAGGTCGGCGCGGGCTTTTTTCGCGTTGGTGCGCTCGACGCCACCAACGATCGAGGCACCACCGCCGAGGTCGTAGGACGCGCCCAGACCGAAGGTGGTTTTCGCTGCCGGAACGGCAGCAGCAGCGCCGTGGCCGCTTTCCGAAGCGACATAGCCCGAGATCGTGGTCGCGCCCATGGCGTACGAACCGTTGATCGCGAACTTGTTCACTTTGCTCACGCCTTTGCCGTTGCGGGCAGCGCCGAAGCCAACACCGAAGTCGCCGATTTTGCCACCGACGGTCAGGACGATCTTGTCCGAGCTGTCGTTGACGGCATCGCCGTCAGCCAGACCCAGAGCAACGGTCCAGCCCGAGAACTTGTAGGCACCGTAGGCGCTCAGGGTGTCGACGGTTGCACCGCCAACGCCGACCAGCTTGGTGGACGAGTACGACACGTGGCCGGTGAAGTCACCCATGGTGTAGATGACTTCCAGACCTTCGGCGCCGTTGCCGCGCGAGCTGTAAGCATCCCAGTCGAAGTAACGGCCGGTGACGTTGGTCACCATGCCCGACCATGCCAGACCGGTCAGACCAACCGACGGAGCGTAGACGCCGGGCATCGATTCGATGGCGCCCAGGATGTTGCCGCCAGCAACGGTCAGGCCACCAGCGCGAACGAAGACGCGAGCGCCGTTCACTGCGGTACCGGCAACCTCGTCCGAACGCAGACGAACGCGGGCACCGAAGGTCACGCCGTTGTCAGCGGTGGTCGACGCGTCGATGTTGATGGTGACGCGCTTTTCCAGCCAGGTTTTCGACTGGGCCGGAGCAACACGGCTGCCATCGTAGTTCATGCCCAGACGAGCGTCGCCACCGAATTTCACTTCAGCAGCGGCCACGCCAGCCGACAGCGTCAGCGCGGTGGTGGCGATCAGAAACTTTTTCATCGTTTTCCCTCGTTGTGTCAAAGGTGCGCCCAACTCAGGGGAATCCGAATTGGGTATGCCCCTTGTTTCCTCCCAGCGGCCCACGATTGCAACGCCAACGCGCAGCCCGCTGCGAACTCGAATGATGCGTGGTGCAGACATGCCACACTGCCCCAGGCCACCCAACTGACGCCGCAGCGCAGCGTTTCCGGCCTTCTTTCCGTACGCGCGTGCGAGGGCGCGGTTTTCCCCGACCTGCAAGGGCTTGTCCACCTGCGCCCCCTCGGCTAGACAGTTCCCATCGGATCGGAGGCCGCCCATGACAGTTCCAACCCGTTTTCGCCTTGCGATCACCAGCGCGGTGGTTCTTGCGCTGGCCGGATGCGGCGGCGGTGGGGGCCTGTTTTCGCGCGGGCTGCCCGGAACGGCAGCAGATCGCGCCGAAGCCGAGGCCCTGAACGAAGCCATGTCGCGCGAAGAACGCGCACAGCTTGCCCGCAGCCAGACACCGCTGACCGCGCGCCGCGGCGTGCTGGGCGATCTGTTCCGCGCCCGCAGCGAAGTGGATGTGGGCACCCGCGTGAACCGCTATCTGTGGAATGCCTCGCTGGATGCGCTGTCGTTCCTGCCTGTGGAAACGGTAGACCCGTTCACGGGCGTAATCTCGACCGGCTATGGCACGCCACCCGGCGGCGGACGCGCCTATCGCGCCACGATCTATATTTCGGACCCGGCGCTGGATGCGCGGTCGCTCAAGGTGGCGATCCAGACACGTGGCGGCGGGCCGGTGGCGCCGGAAACGGTGCGCGCGGTCGAGGATGCCATTCTGACACGCGCGCGCGAGCTTCGGGTGCGCGATTCGCGGCTGTAACCGGCACTGGCATTCGCCGCGATGACGGATATAACCACGCCGGGCCGATGTGCCCGGCGTTTTCACTGACAGGAACCCTTCGCATGTCCCGCTATACGCCCTCCGAAATCGAACCCAAATGGCAGGCCGCGTGGGACGAGGCCGGGGCCTTTACCGCCAAGGCAGACCCCGCCAAGCCGAAATATTACGTGCTGGAGATGTTCCCCTATCCGTCGGGACGCATCCACATGGGGCATGTGCGCAACTATACCATGGGGGACGTGGTGGCGCGCACCAAACTGGCGCAGGGCTATTCGGTGCTGCATCCGATGGGCTGGGATGCCTTCGGGATGCCGGCCGAGAACGCCGCGATGGAACAGGGCGGCCACCCCGGCACCTGGACCTACAACAACATCGCAGTGATGAAGGGCCAGATGAAACCGCTGGGCCTGTCCATCGACTGGAGCCGCGAATTCGCCACCTGCGACCCGGAATATTACGGCCAGCAACAGGCCATGTTCCTGGACATGCTGGAAAAGGGCCTGGTCTACCGCAAGGCGGCGGTGGTGAACTGGGATCCGGTCGATATGACCGTTCTGGCCAATGAACAGGTGATCGACGGCAAGGGCTGGCGGTCGGGCGCCCCGGTGGAACGGCGCGAGCTGGTGCAGTGGTTCTTCAAGATCTCGGACTATTCCGAAGAACTGCTGTCGGCGCTGGACGGGTTGAAGGACTGGCCCGAAAAGGTGCGCCTGATGCAGGCGAACTGGATCGGCAAGTCGCAGGGCCTGCAATTCGCCTTTGACACCGTGAACGCCCCCGAGGGATTCGAACGGATCGAGGTTTATACCACCCGCCCCGATACCCTGCTGGGTGCCAGCTTTGCCGCCATTGCCGCCGACCACCCGCTGGCCAAGGTGCTGGAGGCGCAAAGCCCTGAAATTGCCGCCTTTATCGCCGAATGCCGCAAGGGCGGCACCACCGCCGAGGAAATCGAGACGGCGGAAAAGATCGGGTTCGACACAGGGCTGCGCGTCCGCCACCCGCTGGATCCGACCTGGGAATTGCCGGTGTGGATCGCCAATTTCATCCTGATGGATTACGGCACCGGCGCGATCTTTGGCTGTCCGGCGCATGATGCACGCGACTTCGAGTTTGCCACGAAATACGGCCTGCCGATTCCCCCCGTCTTCGTCGCCGATGGCGCGGATGAAACGAGTTTGACCGAGCCCTTCATCCCGATGAAATCCGAACGTGTGCGCTATGTCCGCAACGTCGCCGGGGCCGAGGTGAAAACCGGCGAGCAGGGCATTCTGGATGCCATCGCCCTGGCCGAGGCCAAGGGCTTTGGCCAGGGGGTGACCAAGTTCCGCCTGCGCGACTGGGGCCTGTCGCGCCAGCGTTACTGGGGCTGCCCGATTCCGGTGGTGCATTGCGCAGATTGCGGCGTGGTGCCCGAGCGCAAGGAAAACCTGCCGGTCCGCCTGCCCGATGATGTGACCTTCGATCTGCCCGGCAATCCGCTGGACCGGCACCCGACCTGGCGCGACTGTGCTTGCCCGCAATGCGGCAAACCGGCCCGGCGCGAGACGGACACGATGGATACGTTTGTCGATTCGTCCTGGTATTACGCCCGCTTCACCGCGCCGCGCGCCACCACGCCGACCGATGCGGCAGAGGTCGAGTACTGGATGAACGTCGACCAGTATATCGGCGGCATCGAACACGCGATCCTGCACCTGCTGTATTCACGCTTTTTCGCCCGCGCGATGCACAAGACCGGCCACCTGCCCGCCAAGGCGATCGAGCCGTTCAACGCCCTGTTCACCCAAGGGATGGTGACGCACGAAATCTACCTGACGCGCGATGCCAACGGCCGGCCCGTGTATCACCTGCCCGAAGACGTGATCCGCAGCGAAGCAGGCGCCACGCTGAAGGATGGCACGGCGGTCGAGATCATCCCCTCGGCCAAGATGTCGAAATCCAAGAAGAACGTCGTCGATCCGATGAACATCATCGCGGAATACGGTGCCGATACCGCGCGCTGGTTCGTGATGTCGGACAGCCCACCCGAGCGGGACGTGGAATGGACGGCCGCCGGGGCCGATGCCACCTTCAAGCACCTCAACCGGGTCTGGAACCTGTGTTCGCGCGTGCTGGACATGGATGCCACAGCCACGGGCGACGACGATGCCCTGCACCGCGCGACCCACAAGACCATCGACGAGGTGACGCGCAGCATCGAAGGCTTTGCCTTCAACAAGGCCATCGCGGCGCTGTATGCCTTTACCAACACTGTGCTGAAGGCCGAAGCCTCGAAACCCGCGATGCAGGCGGCGATGCGGGTGTTGGCCAAGCTGATGTCGCCAATGACGCCGCATATCGCCGAATCGATCTGGAAAGCCCAGGGCGGCGAGGGGCTTTGCGCTCAGGCGCCCTGGCCCGTGGCGGATCCGGCGCTGCTGGTCGATGACACTGTGGTGCTGCCGGTGCAGATCAACGGCAAGCGGCGGGCGGAAATCAGCGTGCCCAAGGATATGCCCGCCTCCGAGGTTGAAAAGATCGCGCTGGCGAATGAAGATGTGATCCGTTTCATGGCCGGTCAGCCCATCAGGAAGCTGATCGTCGTTCCGGGGCGCATCGTCAATGTCGTGGTCTGACCGCCGCAAAGTTCTGGGCCTGCTGGCCGCCGCCCCGCTGGCGGCCTGCGGCTTTTCCCCTGCCCATGCACCGGGCGGCGCGGCTCATGCCCTGCGTGGCGCCGTGGTGCTCGCCGACCCCGCCGACCGGAATGGTTTCGATTTTGCCAATCGGCTGGAGGATCGGCTGGGCCGCGCCACTGTCCCACGGTTTCGGCTGGACTGGTCGGTCGCGGCCGAACCCGTCGGTGCGGGGATCACCCCGACCGGCGCCATCACGCGCTATACGCTCAAGGGCAGCGCCCGCTATGCGTTGGTGCGTCTTGAAAATGGTGAAACCGTCACCTCGGGCAACGCCGACAGCTTTACCAGTTGGTCCACCTCGGGGTCTACTGTTGCGACCCTGTCGGCGGAACAGGATGCCCATCGGCGGCTGATGGTCATTCTGGCCGATCAGGTTGTCGCCCGGCTGATCGCCGCCGCCCCGCAATGAAGCTGGCGGGGGGCGAAGCCGCGCGGTTTCTGGCCAAACCGGCGTTGAACGCGGCTGGGTTCCTGATCTATGGCGCCGATCCCATGCGGGTTGCGATGAAGCGGCAGCAAGCGGTCGCCGCCATCGTGGGCCCCGAAGGCGAAGCTGAAATGCGCCTGACCCGGATAGCCGCCGCAGACCTGCGCCGCGATCCGGCCGCATTGCAGGATGCCGTAAAGGCGCAAGGCTTCTTTCCGGGTGCGCGGGTCGCGCTGGTCGAGGATGCGGGCGACGGGCTGGTCGGGGTGATCGGGGCCGCATTGGCCGACTGGCGGCAGGGCGATGCCCAGATCGTGGTGACTGCGGGATTGCTGGCGGCCAAGTCCGCGTTGCGAAAGCTGTTCGAAACCCACCCGAACGCCCCGGCCATTGCACTCTACGACGATCCGCCGACCCAAGCCGAAATCGAAGATGAGCTGCGCCGCGCAGGTCTGGCGGCCGTGGGTGGCGGCGCGATGAAGGATCTGGTTGCCCTGGCGCGCGATCTGGACCCCGGTGATTTTCGTCAGACGGTGGAAAAGATCGGCCTGTACAAATGGGGCGACGACTCGCCTTTGAGCAGCGCCGAAGTTGCAGCCTGTGCGCCCGCAACTGTCGAAGCCGAGGTGGACGATATCCTCCATGCAGCAGCCGAAGGGCGACGCCGCGATGTCGGTGCCCTGATGCTGCGACTGGAGGGGCAGGGGGTGGCCCCTGTCACCCTGGCCATTCGCGCCTTGCAGCATTTCCGTGCGTTACATGCGGCTGCCTCGGACCCCGGAGGTCCGGCAGCGGGCATCGCCCGGATGCGCCCCCCCGTCTTTGGGCCACGGCGCGACAAGATGCTGCGTCAGGCCCGAGGGTTTGGCCCTGATCGGCTGGAACAGGCGATGGCGTTGATCGTGGAAACCGACATGACGCTGCGCTCTGCCAGCAAGGCACCGGGCATGGCGCTGGTGGAACGGATGCTGTTGCGGCTGGCCGGTCTGGCCGACGCGCGGCGCTGACGCAACGTGCCGCTTGCGCGCACGCCTGCCGTGGCGTCAGATGCCCCGACCAAGGAGGAGGGGCACCATGTACAAGGTCATCGGAACGTCCAAAAGCCGCGCCGCCCGCGTGCTTTGGATGCTGGAGGAACTCGGGCAAGCCTATGAACATGACGCAACGGGGCCACGCACCGATGCCGTACTGGCCCACAATCCGGCGGGGAAAGTTCCGGTTCTGCTGGTGGATGGTGCGCCAATCATTGATTCTGCGGCGATCATGCAGTTTCTGGCCGATCGCCACGGCGATCTGACCTATCCCGCAGGCACGCTGGAACGGGCGCGGCAAGACAGTCTGCTCCACTTCCTGCTGGATGAATTTGACGCGGTTCTGTGGATGGCCGCCCGTCACAGCTTCATCCTGCCAGAGGAGCGCCGGAAGCCGGAGATCAAGGAGTCGCTCAAATGGGAGTTCGAGCGCAGCCAGAAGGCGCTGATCGCACGCATGGGGAACGGGCCGTTTCTGATGGGCGATCGGATGACCGTCCCCGACATCCTGCTGGCGCATTGCCTGATCTGGGCCAAAGGTGCAAAATTCCCGATCAGTGAGCCGGCGTTGGAGGAGTATCTGACGCAGATGCGCGAACGCCCGGCCTATCAACGCGCCATGGCGCGCTGAGGCACTGGACGGGGGGCCAAACCAGATGGCCTGCCGGAGCGCCTCGGGCTTTGACGTCGCGCGTTCCGGTGGCGCCATGGCCCGAAGGCAGCGGCGCGGCGCGCGCAGCTACCTGCGCGACTCATCCCCCAAAGGCCCGCGTTCAGCCATCGGTGGCGACGTCGGCTGACCGGGCCTTGGCCGCTTCGATGATCACCTGCACGATGGCGTTCTTTCGCAGGGGCTTGGTCATGTAGCGGTCGATCCCGGACGCGAGGATCTCTGCCTCGTCCCCGTCCATCGCATGAGCGGTCAAGGCGATGATCGGCACATGCCCACCCGTCTCTGCCTCGGCCGCGCGAATGGCGCGCGTTGCCTCTTTGCCATCCATCTCTGGCATTGAAATATCCATGA
Organism: Gemmobacter megaterium; assembly: GCF_900156815.1. Classification (GTDB taxonomy): domain Bacteria; phylum Pseudomonadota; class Alphaproteobacteria; order Rhodobacterales; family Rhodobacteraceae; genus Wagnerdoeblera; species Wagnerdoeblera megaterium. The sequence continues at coordinate 20,750 of NZ_FTOT01000009.1, read as the reverse complement.
AGATCAGATCGGGCCTGAAACTCCGCCACAGTGCCACCGCCTCGTGACCGTTCGCGGCGAATTCCAGTTCGATGTCGAGATCCCGCACCATCTTGCCGAACACCAGTTGGTTGGTCCGGTTGTCCTCGGCCGCCAGAACCCGGATCTGCCGGACCGGATCGACCGTCTCGGCCTTGGCCGGCCTGGTTTCGGCCGGTGCGGACAAGGATTGCAGGCGCCGGAACAGATCGGATCGCAGGATCGGCTTTTGGAGAGTTGCGGCCAGATGGTTCGCCCCGGCCCCGCTGCGCGCGGCAGAGGGGTTGGAGGACAGCAGCACGATAGGCGCCCTGTGACCGGCCGCCCGGATCTGCTCGGCCAGCGCCAGCCCATCCATCTCCGGCATGTCGTGATCGGTCAGCACCACGTCGATACCCGGATCGCGCGCAAGTGCATCCAGCGCCTCGGCGCCGGACCGGCAGATCACGGTTTCCACACCCGCTGTTTCCAGTTGCCGTTGCAGGATCGTGCGGTTGATGAACTGATCGTCGACCACCAGCGCACGGTGCAGGGTAATGGGGACACCCGGCACCGGCGGCGCCCCTTCGGCCACCGGCAAGGCCAGCCGGAAGCCAAAGCAAGACCCCTTGCCCATTTCGGATTCCACCCAGACCGCGCCCCCCATACGCTCGATCAGCCGCCGCGTAATCGCGAGGCCCAGCCCCGTCCCCTCGAATTTGCGGTTGGCGGCATCCTCGACCTGATTGAATTCGCCGAAGACGTGATCAAGGTGCTCGGGCGCGATGCCGATGCCGGTATCCTCGACCGCGACATGCAGCTGCTGCCGTCCGTCCGCCACCTCGACCCCCACCACGCGGATCAGCACATGGCCACGCTCGGTGAACTTGACGGCATTGCCTGTCAGATTGGTCAGAACCTGCCGCAGGCGCCCTGGATCGCCGACAAACCGGGTCGGCAGGAACATGTCATAGTCGATCAGGATGTCGATACCCTTGGGCCGTGCCTTGGGCTGAAGCAGCATGGCAACTTCGTGGATCACACGCTCCAGATCGAAGGGTTCGGGATAGAGCGTGAGTCGTTCCGCCTCGATCTTGGAATAATCCAGTATGTCGTTGATGATAACGAGAAGCGCCTCGCCCGAACTCTTGATGGTCTCTGCAAACAGGCGCTGGTCTTCGGTCAGGGTGGTATCGCACAGCAGTTCCGCCATGCCGACGACCCCGTTCATCGGCGTGCGGATTTCGTGGCTCATATTGGCCAGAAAGGCGGATTTGGTGCGATTTGCCACCTCGGCCGCCTCGCGTGCGGCTTCCAGTTCGGCTTCTCGCCGTTTCTGCTCCGTGATGTCGATGCGCAGGCCGACACGACCACCGTCAGGGGTGCGGCGTTCCAGGACGCGCAGGGAACGACCATCTGCGAAATGCTGCTCCGTGTCGATCTCGGGTAGCTGGTGCCGCACCAGACGTTCGGCCAGCCATGCATCCTCGCGCCCGACGGCATCGGCATAGACACCCTGTGCCAGGCCGTGACGCACCAGATCCTCGACTGTCGCGCCGGGTCGCGTCGCCTCCTCGGCACCGGGATAGCGGGTGCGGAACCGCTGGTTGCACATGACAACCCGGTTCTGGTTGTCGAACAGAACAAATCCGTCCTGCAATGCCTCGATCCCGGCAACGACGCGCTTTTGTTCGGTGATGTCGATTGCCAGCGTCACCATGTCGCCATCGCGGGCACGGCGATCAATCAGGCGGGCCCAGGTGCCATTGCGAAACTGGATATCCTCGGCCGGAATCGGGTCGGCCTCCCACCGGGAGCACATGCGGGCGACCCAGGCATCCGGCGATTCGTCCCCGATCAGCATCACGCCGGCCGTCGCACACAGCGCGACGAGATCCGTATAGGTGATGCCGGGCCGCACCGCCGGATACCCGGCGAAGGGTTGCAGATACGCCTTGTTGGCCATCACAAGCCGGTGATGCGAATCAAAGACGGCGAACCCGTCGCGGATGGTGTCGATGGAATCCCACAGCCGCCGTTCGGCCATGACAGCCGCAGTATGCGCCCGATCCAGGTCTGTCAGAAAACGCGAGTTCTGGCCGCGCAACACCTCTGCCTGACTGCGGGCAGAGGCGGCGGCATGGCGCTGTTCCATGACCTGCTCTGTCAGCGCGCGGGCGTGCAGGGCCAGTTTTTCGTTTGCAGCGTGCAGTTCGCGGCTTTTCTGTTCCAGCAGCCGTTCCGCCGCCAGCCGCGCGCGCCGTTCCTGAGCCAGCCGTTCCGCTATGTCCATGCCCCGATCCGTTCCGGCCCACCCGTCCGTGCCATGCGCAGAATGCCCCCCTGGGGTGAACACGACGTTAAGCTGACACCCCCGTCCTTGCTTTGCGGTGGCCTTGCTGGCAGCATTCGCGCGCGTTCCGTAGGAGATTGAAATGTTCATTCGCGCCCTGTCGTTCGCCGTTCTGGCGCTGGTTTCTGTCGCTGGGGCTGCGCCCGCCCAGACCCTGCTGCCAGAGCGACGCAGCGTGCTGGCCGAAGGATTCGATCTGCCCGGCGGCGATCTGCGAACAATCCTGGATACCACGCTGGAAGCTTGCGAGCGCGCCTGCCTGACGGATCGGCGCTGTACCGCCTTTACCTACAACGCCCGCAACGGATCGTGTTTTCCCAAGTCGGATCCCGGATCTGCCACACCTTATGCCCAGGCGTTTTCCGGCCAGATGATGACCACAGCCCCGGAGGCCGAGGCCCAGGCCAGAACACGCAACCCGGATCTGGCGTTCCTGCCGCGCTGGATGGTCAGCCGCGCCACCCAGCAAGCCGCCGAGATGGGCCGCGCCCACGTGGCTGGTGCATTCGATCCGCAGGATCTGCGGCAAGCGGCGGTCGAGGCCGGATCGTCCGGCAACCCGTCCCGTGCCATGCGGTTGTGGGGCTCGGTTGCCAACATCACCGACATGGCATCGGATTGGGAAGAATACGCCCGTCTGTCACTTGCCGCCGCCAACGCCGACAGCAACCGGGCGCGGCCATTGCGCGAAACCGCCGCGCTTGCTGCGACCAATGCCTATCTGCGTTCAGGCTCGCCGGCGCAACGTCATACCATCCTGACCGTTCTGGCCGAGGCACTGGAGGCCGGCGGCATGGGCCGCAACGCCGTAGGCGCCCTGCGCATGGCCCAGCAGATCCAGTTCCGCGACGATACCGCTGCCGCGCTGGACCGTGCGACCGGCCTCTATGGCCTGCGGATTGAAGAACATGAGGTTCAGGCCGATCTGGCCAGCCCGCGCCTGTGCGCCACCTTTACCGAGGATCTGGTGGAAAAGGGTCTGGATTACACGCCCTTTGTCCAGTTGCCTCAGGCCGGGATGACGGTGGAACCCGGCGGCTGGCGCCAGTTGTGCGTCGCCGGGATGCAACATGGCCAGCGCGTCACAGTGACTTTCCGCGAAGGTCTGCCCGCCGCCGATGGGCAGACGCTGGCAAAATCGGTGGCGATCACGGCCTATGTCCGCGACCGTGCGCCACAAGTCCGCTTTCCCGGCACCGGCTTCGTGCTGCCGCGCACCGGGGCTCCGGCCCTGCCCGTACAGTCCGTCAACACCCCCCGGCTGGAGCTGGAACTGTACCGCATTTCCGACCGCAGCCTGATCCGCGCCATGCAGGCCGACTGGATGTCGCGCCCCATGGACGCCTGGGACGCCGAGCGGTTCTCGGGCTCTGTCGGCGAGCGGATCTGGCAGGGCAGCGCCGAGGTGCCGGTCGAGATCAACCGCGACATGACCACCCGCCTGCCGCTGTCCGAGGCGTTGCAGGGCCAGTCAGCGGGCATCTATGCGCTGAAAGCCAGGGTGCCGGGCGCCGAGGACTATGACAATGCCCCCGCCTGGCAATGGTTCGTCGTATCTGATCTGGGCGTCACCACCTTGTCGGGCGTCGATGGGCTGACCGTGGTCGTGCGCGGGCTGGCGGATGCCTCTGCCAAAGCGGGGGTCGATGTCCAACTGATCGCGCGCTCGAACCGGGTTCTGGGCACCGCCACCACGGATGATCAGGGCGTGGCGCGGTTTGACGCGGCGCTGACACGCGGCACCGGAACGGCGCAACCTGCGCTGGTTACAGTGGCCGAAGGCGAGGCCGACATGGCCTTTCTGTCGCTGACCGATCCGGAGTTCGATCTGTCGGACAGGGGCGTGGCCGGGCGCGAACCCAGCCCGCCCATCGACCTGTTCCTGGCCACCGACCGGGGCGCTTACCGCGCTGGCGAGATGCTGCATGTCACCGCGCTGGCCCGCGACGGCAATGGCCGCGCTCTGCCGGGGCTGCCACTGACCGCCCGCCTGCGCCGCCCCGATGGTGTGGAACATTCCCGCCAACGGATCGCGGATGTACAGGGCGGCTTCGCCTTTGCCATGCCTATCGCCGCCAATGCCCCGCGCGGGTCGTGGAAGCTGGATGTGCTTGCCGATCCCGATGCGCCGCCACTGGCCACCGCCAGCTTTGTGGTCGAGGATTTCCTGCCGGAGCGCATCGACTTTGACCTGAGCCTGCCGCAGGGGCCGCTGAGCCTTGGCAGCACTGGCGAATTGACGATTGCGGCGCGCTATCTGTTCGGTGCCCCCGGCGCCGGGCTGACCGGCGAAGGCGAAGTGATCCTGCGAGAGGCCAAGGGGCTGGACGGTTTTCCCGGCTACCGCTTTGGCATGGCCGACGCGCCGTTCCGCCCGGAACGCTTTGTCTTTGCCGATGGCCTGACCACTGGCGAGGATGGCACCGGAACGCTGGCCGCCACGATCCCCGATCTGCAAAACCCCGGTCGTCCACTGGAGGCGGTGGTGCAGGTGCGCCTGGCCGAAGGGTCGGGGCGGCCGGTCGAACGGTCGCTGACCCGCCCGGTGGCACCATCGGCCCCGCTGATCGGCATCAAGCCGGGGTTTGACGGCGTGGTCCCCGAACGCACCGAGGCGCGGTTCGACCTGATCGCGGTGGGGGACGGGCAGATGCCCGCCACATGGCGGCTGGACCGGATCGAGACGCGGTATCAGTGGTATCAGATGTATGGCAACTGGAACTGGGAGCCGATGACCACCCGCGCGCGCGTGGCGGAGGGTACCGCAACGCTTGGCACCGCGCCCAGCGCGATCAGTGCCACCGTGGAATGGGGCGAATATGAACTGACGGTCGCTGCCGCCGATGGCCGCGTGGCAAGCTCTGTCCGGTTCTTTGCGGGCTGGTACGCGCCCGCCGACACCACGCGCAGCCCCGACACGCTGGACCTGTCGCTGGACAAGCCCGCCTATGCCCCCGGCGAAACCGCGAAACTGCGTCTTGTGCCGCGGGCTGCGGGCACGGCGCTGATCTCGGTACTGTCAAACCGGGTCGTGGCGCTCAGGGCGGTAGAGGTGACCGAGGGCGAGAATACCATTGATCTGCCCGTCACCGACGACTGGGGCGCGGGGGTCTATGTCACGGTGTCGATCCTTCGGCCGATGGATGCAGCGGCGGGCCGCCTGCCTACGCGCGCCATGGGGCTGGCCCATGCAGCCATGGCTCCGGGCGACCGCAAGCTGACGGCCCGTCTGGACACCCCCGCCGAAGCGGCGCCGCGCGGCCCGCTGGAGGTTGCACTGCGTATCGAGGGCGTGCAGCCGGGCGAAACCGCCTGGGCCACGCTTGCCGCCGTTGATGTGGGGATCCTGAACCTGACGGCGTACAAGGCGCCCGACCCCGAGGGCCATTATTTTGGCCAACGCAAGCTGGGCGTGGGCATCCGCGACCTGTACGGGCGGCTGATCGACGGGCTGAACGGCGCCGAAGGCATGGTCCGCTCGGGTGGCGATGCGGCCATGCCCCGGCTGCTGGCCCCGCCCCCGACAGAGGATCTGGTCGCCTATTTCCAAGGCCCGGTCGAGGTGGGCGCCGATGGGCTGGCCCATGTCCGCTTTGACCTGCCATCGTTCAATGGCACAGTGCGGGTGATGGCGGTGGTCTGGTCCGACAGCGGTGTCGGGCAGGCACAGGCCGATGTGCTGGTGCGCGATCCGGTGGTGGTGACTGCCAGCCTGCCGCGCTTTCTGCAACCCGGCGATACCAGCCGCCTGCTGCTGGAAATCGTTCATGCGACCGGACCTGCGGGCCGCATGGGACTGGACGTCACCGCGCAAGGCGCCGCTCTGGGCACGGTCCCTTCGGGCGTCGATCTGGAACCGGGCGGCAAGGCGGTGGTGCAGATCCCCGTCAGCGCACAAGAGGAAGGGCTCGCATCCGTCGAGGTGCGTCTGACCACGCCCGATGGCAAGGTGCTGATGAAGCCGCTTGCCCTGCCGGTACAGGCCAATGATCCCGAAACCCAGCGCATCAGCCGGCTGGATCTGGCGCCGGGCCAGTCGGTCACGCTGGACAGCGCGGTCCTGGCCGAATTCCGCCCCGGCACTGCACGCGCCATGGTCAGCGCAGGCAGTCTGGCGCGGTTCGATGCCCCCGGCCTGCTGAGCGCGCTGGACGCCTATCCCTATGGCTGCACCGAACAGATCACCTCGCGCGCATTGCCGCTGATCTATTTCGACCAGGTGGCACAGGCGATGGACCTGCCCGGCGCCGCGACGGCCCGCGAACGGATCGTCCAGGCAATTTCCGAAGTCTTGCTGAACCAGACCACCGAAGGCGGTTTTGGCCTGTGGTCCGCAGTCTCGGGCGGGGACATGTGGCTGGATGCCTATGTGACCGATTTTCTCTCGCGCGCCCGGAGCCAGGGGTTCGAGGTGCCGGATCGTGCCTTCCGGTCTGCGCTGGATAACCTGCGCAATCGCGTGAACTATGCCGGCGACTTCGAGAATGGCGGCGAGGATCTGGCCTATGCGCTGATGGTGCTTGCCCGCGAAGGGGCGGCGGCCATTGGCGATCTGCGGTACTATGCCGATGTGAAGGCAGGCGATCTTGCCACCCCGCTGGCCGTGGCCCAACTGGCGAGTGCGCTGGCCTATTACGGGGATCAGCCGCGCGCCGACGCGCTGTTCCGCCGGGCAGCCGATCAATCAATGAACCGCAAGGGGCAAGAGGCCGAACAGGTCTGGCGCGCCGACTTCGGGTCCAACCTGCGCGATGCAGCGGGGGTTCTGGCGCTGGCGCTGGACGCGGGCAGCACCGCCATCAACCGCGAGGACTTTGCCGCCCGCATTGCCGCATCGGTCGGGGAGCGCGCACTGTCCACCCAGGAACAGGCATGGATCCTGCTGGCCGCGCACGGCATGGTCGGGGGAACCGGGGCCGAAGGGCTGGTCGTGGATGGCGCGACGGTATCCGGGCCGCTGGTGCGCCGGTTTGACGGATTGGCGCCCATGACCATCACCAACACCGGCGCCGCCCCGACGACACTGACCATCGCCGCCTTTGGACAACCCGAAGGCGCCGAGGGCGAAGGCGGCAACGGCTATGTCATCGCGCGCAGTTACTATACGCTCGATGGCGCCGAAGCGGACCCCGCAAGCGTCACCTCCGGCACCCGCCTTGTCACGGTGCTGGAGGTCACGCCACTCGGGTCCGGCGAGGCGCGGTTGATGGTGGCCGATCCGCTGCCCGCCGGGTTCGAGATCGACAACCCGAACCTGCTGCGCGGCGGCCAGATCGGTGCGCTGGACTGGCTGGAGACCGAAGGCGACGTGGCGCATTCGGAATTCCGGCAGGACCGTTTCCTGACCGCCATCGACCGGCGCGATGATCGGCCGTTCCGGCTGGCCTATATCGTCCGGGCCGTCAGCCCCGGCACTTTCCACCATCCGGCGGCGACGGTCGAGGATATGTACCGCCCCACCTTCCGCGCCCGGACAGCCAGCGGCGAGGTGACGGTCACGCAATGATCGCGCGGGGCGCCTTTGCGCTGGCGGCGGGCCTGTGGCTGGCCGCCGTTGCGCGCGACGGGGTGGATGGTTGGGTAGCGGCAACCGACTTGCCCCCGCTGACCATTCCCACCGGGGCCGAGGTGGTGGCCCGCGACGGCCGTCTGCTGCGCGCCTGGACGGTGGCCGATGGCCGATGGCGGCTGGCAACCGATGCCAGCCGGGTGGATCCGTTGTTCCTGTCGATGCTGGTGGCCTATGAGGACCGGCGCTTTGCGACCCATCCCGGCGTGGATCTGCGCGCCATGGTGCGGGCTGTGGCGCAGGCGGTCTGGCATGGGCGCGTGGTCTCGGGCGGATCCACGCTGACGATGCAGGTCGCCCGGTTGCTGGAGGAAAGCGGCACGGGCAGGCTGTCGGGCAAGCTGCGCCAGATCCGCGTGGCGCTGGCGCTGGAGCGGCGGCTGACCAAGGGGCAGATCCTCGATCTGTATCTGTTGCTGGCCCCCTATGGCGGCAATCTGGAAGGGGTGCGCGCCGCCAGCCTGTCGTGGTTCGGGCGCGAACCAACCCGCCTGACCCCGGCGCAGGCCGCGCTGCTGGTCGCCCTGCCCCAGTCGCCCGAGGCGCGGCGGCCCGACCGCAGCCAATCTGCGGCCGCGCAAGGCCGCGCGCGGGTGCTGGCGCGTGCCTTGGCCGCCAGTCTGATCGACATGGACACCGCCACCACGGCCCGCACCGAAGCCCTGCCCCGCAGCCGCCAGGACTTTCCCCGCCTTGCCCCCCATCTGACCGACCGCATTCGCCGCGGCGCCCCCGAGCAGCCCCGTCATGCGACCACCGTCGATGCCGATCTACAGGCCCGGCTGGAAGCCCTGGCCGCCGATGCGGTGCGCCACCATGGCGCACGCTTGCAGGTCGCGCTGGTGGTGGCGGATCACCGCTCTGGCGAGATCCTGGCCTCCGTCGGATCGGCGGCCTACGAGAATGACACGCGGCAAGGGTTTGTGGACATGACGCAAGCCCTGCGCTCGCCGGGTTCCACACTCAAGCCGCTGGTCTATGCGCTGGCCTTCGATCAGGGGCTTGCCCATCCGGAAACCCTTATCGAGGACCGTCCCATAGCCTTTGGCCGCTATCAGCCGCAGAACTTCGACCGCCAGTTCCGTGGCACCGTCCGCGTCCGCGCGGCGCTGCAACTGTCGCTGAACATTCCCGTCGTCACACTGACCGAGGCCATTGGCCCCGAACGTCTGATGCAGGGATTGCGGCGCGCAGGGGTTGATGCGGTGCTGCCGGGGGGCGGGCCCGCAGGGCTTGCCGTCTCGCTTGGCGGCGTCGGCGTGTCGCTGGAGCATCTGACCGGGCTTTACGCCGCGCTTGCACGTGGCGGCGTCGCCCGACCGCTTTCAGCCGTACCAGAGGGCGGCAGCGAAGGCGAGCGGCTGATATCGCAGGTCGCGGCCTGGCAGATTGGCGACATTCTGGCCGGGCTGCAACCGCCCGACGGAACACCTTCGGGCCGCATCGCCTGGAAAACCGGCACAAGCTATGGCCACCGGGATGCCTGGGCGGTGGGATGGGACGGGCGGCATGTCGCAGGTGTCTGGATGGGCCGCGCGGATGGCACGCCGGTCCCCGGCGCCTTTGGCGGCGATCTGGCCGCCCCGATCCTGTTTGCGGCGCTTGCCCGCACCAGCCCGCGCCCGTCCCCCCTGCCCCCCCCGCCCGCTGCGACATTGCAGGTCGAGAACGCCAGACTGCCGCTGCCGCTGCAACGGTTCCGCCCGCGTGGCAGCATCGTGGCACAGGGCGCCTTGCCCGAAATTGCCTTTCCGCCAGACGGGGCAGAGGTGGCGCTGGACGGGGCGCCGTTGCTGGCGCGGGTACGCGGCGGCACACCACCATTCACCTGGATGGCGAATGGACAACCGCTCGACATCGGCACATCTGCGCGCGAAAGCCACCTGTCGCTGCCGGGTCTTGGGCCCCTGACACTTTCGGTCATTGATGCCAACGGCCAGGCGTCGCGGGTCAAGGTAACGCTGGCGCATTGATGCGGCCCGGCCAATCGCCCGAACAGGTGCAGGCCGCACCCTGCAAGGCAACGGCTACGCGCCCGAGATCGCCCCATCGCCCATGTGAACCGTGCCACGCGCCTGTGCCAGCCGCACCTGCCGCATCCGCTCGCGAAACCGCGCGCGGCGGGCGTCGTCGTAGTCATGGATACAGGCCGCGCAACTGACGCCTTCCTCGTAATCAGGATGTGCCCGGTCCTCGGGGGTCACGGGGCGGCGGCAGGCGTGGCACATGGCGTTGTCGCCCTGCCGCAGCCCATGTCCGACCGACACCCGCTGATCGAACACAAAGCATTCACCCTGCCACAGGCTGTCATCGGCAGGCACGTCTTCGAGGTATTTCAGGATGCCACCCTTGAGGTGGAACACCTCTTGCACGCCCTGCGCCAGCAGCCAGTTGGTCGATTTCTCGCAGCGAATGCCGCCGGTGCAGAACATGGCGATGCGCTTGTTGTGAAAGCGGTCGGCATTTTCAGCCCACCAGGCGGGAAATTCGCCGAAACTGCGCGTGCCGGGATCCACTGCCCCCTCGAATGTGCCGATCGCCACCTCATACGCGTTGCGGGTGTCGATCACGGCCACATCCGGCGCACTGATCAGGGCGTTCCAGTCCCTGGCTTCGACATAATGCCCGACACGGGCACGCGGATCGACATCGGGTTGGCCCATGGTCACGATCTCGCGCTTGAGACGCACCTTCATGCGGCCAAAGGGCATATCGGTCGCAGGGCTTTCCTTCCACTCCAGATCCGCGCATCCCGGCAGGGCACGGATATGCGCAAGCATCGCATCAATTCCGGCCCGGCTGCCTGCGATGGTGCCGTTGATCCCCTCGCCCGCCAGCAGAAGCGAGCCGCGCACGCCTTGCGCGCGGGCAAGGTCCAGCAACGGCCCGCGCAACGCTGCGGGGTCGGCAAACCGGGTGAAATGATAGAGGGCGGCCACGATGATCATGCCGCTCTCCTGCCCCCAGTGCTGCGAAAACGCAAGGCCCGCAAGTGCCGCAGGCGATTGACGCGCCCCGCAGCGCCCCTTACGCAACAGGCATGTGACGGCCATCAGGGGAGGATCCATATGCGCCCGGCCACAGACGCCCTGATCGTGATCGACATCCAGAACGACTTCTGCCCCGGCGGCGCACTGGCAGTCGCCGAAGGCGATACGGTTGTCCCGCGCGTCAACGCCTTGATGGACGCATTCTCTACCGTGATCCTGACGCAGGATTGGCATCCGTCCAGCCATGCCAGCTTTGCCGCGAACCATCCGGGGAAAGCGCCGTTCGACACGGTAGAGCTGTCCTACGGGGCCCAGACATTGTGGCCCGCCCATTGCGTGCAAGGCAGCCATGGCGCGGCATTTCACCCCGATCTGCGCACTGATCCGGCGCAACTGGTGATCCGCAAGGGGTTTCGCAGCGGGATCGACAGCTATTCGGCGTTTTTCGAGAACGACCGCGCCACACCCACCGGGCTGGAGGGCTACCTGCGCAATCGGGGGATCACCGCGATCACCCTTGTCGGACTGGCGACAGATTTCTGTGTGGCCTTCTCGGCGCTGGATGCCGCGCGGCTGGGGTTTGGCGTGACGGTGGATCTGGCCGCCTGCCGGGCCATCGACCTGGATGGATCGCTTGCCAATAGCCTGCGCGCCATGCGCGCCGCCGGTGTAGCGCTGGAGGATTGAATGGACATTGCCGCCCGCGTTCACAACCATAACTGGAAGATTGACCCGATCGTCCGGTCGCTGATCGACACCGACTTTTACAAGTTGCTGATGTGCCAGTCGATTTATCGCAACAAGCCCGAAACCTCGGTGGCCTTCAGCCTGATCAACCGCACGAAATCTGTCCGGCTGGCCGATCTGATCGACGAGGGCGAGCTGCGGGAACAACTGGATCACGTGCGCAGCCTGTCGCTGAGCCGCGGCGAAAGCACTTGGCTGCGCGGCAACATGTTCTATGGCAAGCGCCAGATGTTCCGCCCCGATTTCATGGAATGGTTCGAAGGGCTGCGCCTGCCCGCCTACCACCTGGAAAAGCGGGATGGGCAGTACGAGTTGACCTTTGAAGGCCAGTGGCCCGAAGTCATGCTATGGGAGATCCCCGCGCTGGCCGTTCTGATGGAGCTGCGCAGCCGGGCCGTTCTGAAAGGCATGGGCAAGTTCGAGCTTCAGGTGCTGTATGCCCGTGCCACCACGCGGCTGTGGGAAAAAATCCAGCGCCTGCGCCAGTTGGAACGATTGAAGATTGCCGATTTCGGCACCCGGCGACGCCATGGCTTTCTGTGGCAGGACTGGTGCGTTCAGGCGATGCAGGAAGGGCTGGGCGACAAGTTCACCGGCACATCGAACTGCAAGATCGCCATGCGCCGTGACATCGAGGCCATCGGGACCAACGCCCATGAGCTGCCCATGGTCTATGCCGCATTGGCGCAGGACGATGCCGAACTGGCCGAGGCGCCCTATCGCGTGCTTGCCGACTGGCACGAGGAACATGACGGCAATCTGCGCATCATCCTGCCCGACACCTACGGCACCGAGGGCTTTCTGAAACGCGCGCCCGACTGGCTGGCAAGCTGGACCGGCATCCGCATCGATTCCGGCGATCCCGGTCAGGCGGCAGAGGCCGCCATCCGCTGGTGGCAAGAGCGCGGCGAGGATCCGCGCCGCAAACTGGTGATCTTTTCCGACGGGCTGGATGTGGAAAAGATCGAGGAATTGTACCACCAGTTCCTGGGGCGGGTGAAAGTGTCGTTCGGGTGGGGAACCAATCTGACCAACGATTTCCGCGGTCTGGTGCCAAACGACGCGCTGGCCCCGTTCAGTCTGGTCTGCAAGGCGGTCTCTGCCGACGGGCGCCCCACGGTGAAACTCTCGGACAATCCCAGCAAGGCAATGGGGCCGGCGGACGAAATCGCGCGCTACAAGCGGGTGTTCGGCGTCGGCGATCAGGTGGCCAGCGAGGTTCTGGTCTGACCCTCGGGCCGTGTGCGGGATGGCAGGCCGGTGCCTCCGGCGGGGATATTTGGATCAGAGCGAAGGATGGGGGCCCGCCCGCCCTTGACTTCGCCCGCTGCCCGCGCTTTCACGGCGCGGTCACGAAAGCCCCGCGGAAAGGGAAGCCCATGCACGCCTATCGCAGCCATACCTGTGCCGGATTGAACAGCGCGAATGTCGGGCAGGATGTGCGCCTGTCGGGCTGGGTGCACCGGGTACGCGACCACGGGGGCGTGCTGTTCATCGACCTGCGCGACCACTACGGCATCACCCAGGTGCTGGCCGATGCCGACAGCCCGGCGCTGCCTGCGCTGGAAAAGCTACGGGCGGAAAGCTGCATCCGCATTGACGGCCGGGTAAAGGCGCGGGATGCCGCGCTGGTCAACCCCAAGCTGCCAACCGGCGAGATCGAGGTCTATTGCACGGACGTAGAGGTGCTGGGCCCGACCGATGACCTGCCGCTGCCAGTGTTCGGAGAGCCGGAATACCCCGAGGAAACCCGGCTGACCTACCGTTTCCTCGACCTGCGGCGCGAGACGCTGCATTCCAACATGATGCTGCGCTCGAACGTCATCCGGTCGATCCGCAACCGGATGTGGGAGGCGGGCTTCAACGAATTCCAGACGCCGATCATCACCGCCTCGTCACCCGAAGGGGCGCGCGACTTTCTGGTGCCGTCGCGTTTGCATCCGGGCAAATTCTATGCACTGCCGCAGGCTCCGCAGCAGTTCAAGCAGTTGCTGATGGTCTCGGGCTTTGACCGCTATTTCCAGATCGCGCCGTGTTTCCGCGACGAGGATCCGCGCGCCGACCGCTCGCCCACCGATTTCTACCAGTTGGATCTGGAGATGTCCTTCGTCACCCAAGAGGATGTGTTCGCCACCGTCCAGCCGGTGATCCAGGGCCTGTTCGAAGAATTCGGGCGGGGCCGCACCGTCAGCACCGACTGGCCGCGCATCGCCTATCGTGACTCGCTGCTGTGGTATGGCTCGGACAAGCCCGACCTGCGCAACCCGATCAAGATGCAGATCGTGTCGGATCATTTCCGTGGATCGGGCTTTGCGATCTTTGCCAAGCTGCTGGAGCAGGAGGGCACCGAGATCCGCGCGATTCCGGCACCCAAGGGCGGCAGCCGCAAGTTCTGCGACCGGATGAACGCCTTTGCCCAACAGCAGGGCCTGCCGGGGATGGGGTATATCTTTTGGCGTCCAAAAGCCGAGGCGGACGCCGAACGTGAGATTAACCGTCTCTACGCACTCAGACGCGCTGGGCAGCACGATGGCCCTATTACAATCGCGATCCAAAGTGAATGGGACGATGAAAAGAAGAACGCTGCGAACGAAATTCAAGAGACTCTGATTGAGGGCGACATTGTTCGCGCCAAGTTCTTGATTGATGCTTATTTTGGCGAACACGAGGCCAGCGGCCCCTTGGCCAAGAACATCGGCCCCGAACGCACCGAGGCGATCCGCCAGCAACTGGGCCTTGGCGTGGGCGATGCCGCGTTCTTCCTCGGTGGCAAGCCGGAAACCTTCGAGGCGGTCGCCGGCCGGGCCCGCAACGAAATCGGCCGCGAACTGGGCCTGACCGAAACGGACACCTTCCGCTTTGCCTGGATCGTCGATTTCCCGATGTACGAAAAGGACGCGGAAACCGGCAAGATCGACTTCAGCCACAATCCTTTCTCGATGCCGCAGGGGGGCCTTGAGGCGCTGAACGGCGACCCGTTGGAGGTTTACGCCTATCAATACGACCTGGCCTGCAACGGCTACGAGCTGATTTCCGGTGGCATCCGCAACCATACCCCCGAAATCATGTTCAAGGCCTTCGAACTGGCGGGCTATGGCAAGGACGAGGTGGAAAAGCGTTTCGGCGGCATGGTCAAGGCATTCCGCTATGGCGCGCCTCCCCACGGCGGCTGTGCGGCGGGCATCGACCGTATCGTCATGCTGTTGGCCGATGAGGCGAACATCCGGCAGGTCATCCTGTTCCCGATGAACCAGCGCGCCGAGGATCTGCTGATGAACGCGCCCAGCGAGCCGACGAACGACCAACTGCGCGAGCTGCGCCTGCGCGTGCTGCCGAAAGACGCCTGATGCTGGCGGGGTTGCGCGCGGCTGGGTTCGACGTTCTGGCGCTGAACCATGCCGAGGCGATCCTCAGCCATGATTTCCCCGATCAGTTGGGCGGCCTTGTGGCCGCCCTTCGCACATTCCGGGTAGGCATTGCCGAGGTGATCGGCGGGGGAGGGGGCGAAAGCGGCCAGACCCGCCGTCTGCGCCATGCCCTGAGCGATGCGGGGTGGCACAAGCACAAGTTCAGCGTGCAGACCATCGTCGACGGGAATGAACGCGCCTCTATCAGCCACGAGGTCGATCATGTGCGCTTTGCCCCTCATGGCGGGCTGGCGCTGGAGATCGAGTGGAACAACAAGGATCCCTTCTTCGACCGCGATCTGGAGAATTTCAAGCGCCTGCACGCCTTGTCCGCCATCAGCCTGGGGATCATCGTCACCCGCGGCCGCAGCCTGCAAGAGGCGATGCTGCCCCGTATCCGAGGCTGGATGGAGGTGCAGGGCCTTGCCTCGGAGGATGATCTGGACCGGCTGGGGATCTCGGAACGGACCAATGCCCAGCGACGGGCCGTTGCGGCCCAGGTCGCGCGTGGCACCGGCTTTGCCGAGGCTTTTGCGCGCAAGTTCGTGGCCGACAAGTTCGGTGCCGCCAGCACCCATTGGGCCAAGCTCGAGGATCGGGTCAGGCGCGGCGTGGGCAACCCCTGCCCGCTCTTGCTGATCGGCCTGCCAGAAGGCACCCTGTCGGATGATACGCCACGCCAAGCGCCTGAACCGGACCTGTTCGGCTGATCCTGCGGTCGTTGCGCGCTGACAAGAATATCCCCGTCCGACGCCCGGCGGACCGCAGATGCCCTATTCCGCCGCCAGCCCCGAATTGTAGCCGTAGGTTTTCCACGTCGGCTTGTAATCGGCATCGGCCTGATTGCCCCAGACCGTCCAGCCGGGCCGCACGCCACGCCCGAACAGTTCCAGATACGGCCCCCAAGAGCAGCTTTCGATCAGTTCGTACTGTTCATCGGGCTTGCGGGAATGCTCGCGCTTGCGGGTGGACAGGAAGTTCACCTGCCGCCGCCCGGCATCGAGCGTGCGGACATTCTTACCGCGCGTTCCGAACAGGATGATCTCGGTCACGTTGCGGAAATAGAACCCGACGCCGCGCCCGTCGGACCCGCCGTCCTTGCGTTCCTTGTGCCAGATCAGGTTCGACTTGTACTCGAACCCCCAGGCGGCCAGCACCCGCAGCCCGTCGGGCAGCAAGGCATTGGGCACCCACAGATAGCAATGCGCGCGGTCCTCCAGATGATCGGCAACCGGCAAGGCGCAGATATCGTCCAATGTCATCGTCGGATAGCGCGACAACCGGCGATGTTCCGGCGCCACCTTGCCGGTACGGTTGGCAAACCGCCAAGGCGGGTCGGCCATCACACAGCCGAAGCGGTCGGAGCCGAGAAACCGGCGAAGATCCAAGGCTGCATCAGAGGTCATCGGCTGGGTCGCATCAAGGGTCATGTGCGCCCACTGTGACCCGTGCCAGACCCGGAGTAAAGCACCGAATGCCCGGTCGCCGGAGACAACCGCGGGGCTTGGGTCAGGTGACCTCCCACTGGTGTTTCCTCCAGCCACGACCGGAGCCCGGTGTGTTGATTTCCACCCAGAAGTGACCCGGGTTTTTCATCGAGAATTGACCCGCCTGAAGGTTATGTTCTGCGGGTTATGCTTGGGTCAAGACATGCGAGGTCTCCCTTTTGGTTTTGGCTGCTGCTGACTGGCCTTGATGCGGAAGCTGTCGTTGCCTGTTTCAAGGATGTGGCAGCGGTGGGTGAGACGGTCGAGCAAGGCGGTGGTCATCTTGGCGTCACCGAACACCGTGGCCCATTCGCTGAAGCTGAGGTTGGTTGTGATGACGACGCTGGTGCGCTCGTAGAGCTTGCTCAAGAGGTGGAACAGCAATGCCCCGCCTGAGGCGCTGAACGGCAGATAGCCCAACTCGTCCAGGATCACGAGATCGAGCTTGGTCAGGCCTTCGGCGATCTGTCCGGCCTTGCCCTTTGCCTTTTCCTGTTCAAGGGCGTTGACCAATTCGATGGTCGAGTAGACGCGGACCTTGCGGCGGTGATGTTCGATGGCTTGAACACCGATGGCCGTTGCAACGTGGGTTTTGCCGGTGCTAGGGCCGCCGATCAGAACCACGTTCTGTGCCCCGTCCATGAACTCACAGCGATGTAGGGTCCTGACAGTGGCCTCGTTGATCTCGCTGGTTGCGAAGTCGAAGCCTGACAGATCTTTATAGGCGGGGATCCGCGGCATTGCGCTCGACATCGACAGCTTCGGTGGTGAGGTGGCAGGAGCCTTCGATCTGGCGGATCGCCTCCGCGCCGCGCGTGCGCAGAAGCCAGTTCATGCCTTCGTCGCCGATCACGCCCTCTCGGCGGCCTATGCACTGGCCTCTCAGGCCGACCGGATCATCCTGCCCCGCACCGGCGCTGTCGGCAGCATCGGTGTCGTCGCCATGCACAGCGACATGAGCGGGGCGCTGGACCAGAAGGGCATCGCCGTCACGCTGATCCATGCCGGGGCGCACAAGGTCGATGCGAACCCCTATCAGCCGCTCCCCGAGGCGGTCCGCACGCGGATCGCGGGCGAGTTGGAAGACCTGCGCCAGCTCTTCGCCGAAACCGTCGCCGAAGGTCGTGGCCGCCGCCTCGACACCCTTCGGGCGCTGGACACCGAAGCCGCCGTGTTCCGCGGCGAGGCGGCGGTCTTCGCCGGTCTCGCCGATGAGGTGGCCGATCCGGTCACCGCCTTCCGCGCTTTCGCCGCCGCACCCCGCGGCACATCCACCCCCAGAGGAAAGGGCCCGATGATGACCACTGCCCCCGAAGACCATACACAGCCGCCGACCGCGCCTTTTGCCAGCCCCCCGCCGGAACCGGCCGCGCCCGCGGCAGTCGCGCCGCCGCAGACGGCGGCGGCCGCGATGTCGCCCGAAGCCATCCGCGCCGAGGCGGCCGAGGTCGCTCAGGTCTGCGCGCAGGCCGCCCGGCTCGGAATTCGGATCGATACCGCCGATGCCGTCGCCAAGGGTGTGAAACCCGAGGCCCTGCGCGCCAAGGTCCTGGCCGATCTTGCCGCGCGAAGCGATGCTGCAGGCATCATCGCCACCGCTCCGGCACCCGGGGCGAAGGAAAGCCCCATCGTCGCGGCCGCCAAGAAATCGGCCGCCGCCTCGCGCTGACGCGCACCGCCCGGATCGGGCGCCCCCACCCCCAACATCCTGGAGTCTGAACCATGCCCGTCCTGACGGAACCGCCCAGCATGGGCGATGTCCTCAAATATGAGGTCAACCCGAACTACACCCGCGAGGTGGTGACGCTCCTCGCGGGCACGCCCTACCCCGTGGGCTCCGTCCTTGGCCGCATCACCGCCAGCGGCGAGTACAAGCTGGCCACCAGCGGCGGCAGCGATGGCGCGCAGACCGCCCCGGCGGTGCTTCTGTATACCCGACAGCATCTCGACGAGAAGGGCCGCTGGATCGACGTGATGACCGAGGCCTCGATCCTGCCGGTGAACAAGCGGCTGCGGCTGGCGATCCGCCTGCACACGTCGAACTGACGGACGCACCCATGTCCGTCTTTGCCGCCGCCATGGACCGCATCTTCACCCACGCTGACATGGCGGCCTCGGCCCTCTGGATCTCGGCCACCACCTCCGAGGAGCGCCCGATTCGCATCATCCGCCGCGCGCCCGACCGCGTCACCGACTTCTGCGCGGGGCGCTTCGTCAGCGACACGACGGTGGTGGACGTGCGCGTGGCCGACCTCCCCGCCCCTCGGCAGGGCGATGTGATCGTCATCGGCGCCGACAGCCATGTCATCCAGGGGGAACCCCTGCGCGACCGGGAACGGCTGATCTGGACACTCGACCTGCGCCCGGCGTGACCCGATGAAACTGAAGCTCGAGATCAGCCCCGACCTCGCCGCCCTGATGCAGGCGGAAATCGCAGCCGGTGAAAAGGCTGTCACCGCCGCCATGCGCGAGGCGGGCGCGGGCCTCAAATCCGCCTGGCGAGGCCAGATCACCGGCGCGGGGCTTGGCGCGGGGCTTGGCACCCGGCTTGGCAACTCGATCCGGCTTGCCATTTATCCCAAGGGCGGCGAGAGCCTGAACGCCGCGGCGCTGGTCTGGTCGAACGCCCCGGTGATCGTCGGCGCGCATGACACCGGACCACTGATCCGGTCGCGCATCGGGTTCTGGCGGGCCATCCCCACCCCGGTCGCAGGCAAATCCACCCGCGGCGGCCGCATTCCCCCAGGCGAATGGGAGTGCCGCACGGGACTGCGGCTGAGGTTCATTTACCGGCGACGCGGGCCCAGCCTGCTCGTGGCCGAGGGGCGGTTGAACAGCAAGGGCCGTGCTGTGGCGTCACGGGCTAAGACCGGCCGTGGGCTGACCACCGTGCCGATCTTCCTCCTGGTGCCGCAGGTCATGCTCGGCAGCGTCCAGTTGCCGGACTGGAAGGTGTGGGTCTTGGGCGTGGTGCCGGTGGTCGTGGGCTGACCGAAGGCCGCCTTCAGCCAGAGGCCGAAGTTCTCGACATCGATCGGCACGACGACATCCCCATCGGCCGTGACCGCATCCTTGATTGGGGCCAGCGGGTCACGCCCCTGGCCCAGCAGTTACGAGGCGATCAGCGGCTGTTCGGAGCCGAGCGTGGTGCTGGAGTGCAACCGCACCGGTCCTTGTCGGTTCCATCGTGGCCCTTGCGGCTTGCCAGATCGCCCTGTCCCTCCTGCTGAACCGAACCCGAACGGAACATCCTTGACCCTCGCGCCTTGGGGGTCCGGCTCAGGATCGTCCCTTGCGTTTCTTACGCGTCTTTCAACGGGATCGGTTCTAAGATCCCTCAGACCCTTGCTCGTGTGCTCATTCTTGCTTATCTTGAAGACAAGCGGATGGAGGCCAGCATGTCCCAAACCACGACGATGACAGTCCGCATCAGCGGCACGCTGAGCGAGTTCGTGGCGTCGAACGTAGGCGAGAACGGATCGTATGAGAACATCAGCGAATACGTCCGCGACCTGATCCGACGCGACAAGGAGCGGGCGGAGCGGGAGGCGTTTGATCGTCTGAGAGTTGAACTGACGCGCGCCTTCGCTGCGCCGGAGGAAAGCTATCGTCCGCTGACCGCTGCGGAGGTGATCGCCCGGAACCGGGGATAGCGACGTGGCCATCCGCGTCCAGGAGGCCGCATCGCTGCGACTTGACGAGATCTACCGCTACACCCGCGACCGCTGGGGGGACGAGCAGGCGGATCGATACATCACCGACCTCTTCGCAGCGTTCGACCAGATCGAAGGTCATGGCGTCGCGTCACGGCCCATCCCGGCCGAGTTCGGGGTCGAGGGCTTCTACTTCCGGCACGAGCAGCATTTCGTGTACTGGCGGCGTCTGTCGAACGGGGGCGTCGGCATCGTGACGATCCTGCACGAGCGGATGCATCAGATGGACCGGTTTCGGGAGGATCTTCCGAAGTGAAGGACGGCTCCGGCGACGATTATCCGCCCCGTCGATGGGGGGCTCGTAAAACGTTGACCAGGTGTTGACAAGAATTCGCAACGCAAAAAACCCGATTGTTTGAGTCGGGTTCTAAGCATTTGATATTGTTGAGAGATTTGGTTGCGGGGGCAGGATTTGAACCTGCGGCCTTCAGGTTATGAGCCTGACGAGCTACCGGGCTGCTCCACCCCGCGCCATTGTAGGGAGATT
>NZ_FTOT01000024.1 GCF_900156815.1 Gemmobacter megaterium | reverse complement strand
GATAGCGGGCAGGATCAGGTCTCGTCATCTCAGACCATTAACCCCATGGATTCCCCGTGTGAATCCTGCTCCCTGGGGACTTCTGCAACAAAGCCCACCGACAGATGCCCGGCGCGGTCTTCGCCGATGGGTTCCTTGCCGGAACCACGGGAATGCGTGCGCCGGTCTGAAATGCATCACCTCTTTGATCTGGCGCAAAGAATCCCCCTCCCCCTCGGCCTATCCCCTTCACCATGTCCTGCCGCCTCTCCCCTCTCTGGCTCCGTCTTTCCGCCACGATCCTCGTGGCGCTGAGCCTCGTGGTGGCAGGCCAGGCGAGGGCCGCGATGCCCTTCAGCGGCCCCCTGATGGCGGTCGAAATCTGCCATGATGCGCAGGTCACCACCGTCTGGCTTGATGCCGATGGCAAAGAACATCCCGCCCCGCAGGACTGCCGCGATTGCTGCCTTTGCGCCCTGCCCGTGCCGGTTCTTTCCAGCTCCGCAGGGGGCGCAGCGCCGCATGAGATTACCCCCACAGCCGCGTCGTGTCTGACAGAGCGCCCCGGCACGACCCTGCGGGATCATCAGAGCCCGCATGCCCGCGGCCCCCCAATGTCCCAATCCCAAAGAGCCAGCGCATGACCGCCCGCCGCCCGTTCCTCAGCCTTATCCTGCTCCTCGCCTGTTTGCTGCTGCCGCTCCCGCTGGCGGCGCAGACCGTGCTCTCAAAACTGCTTCCCGATCAGAGTGCCGCCGATCTGGTGCCAGGTGCCGATGCCTTCGGCCCGATCAGCGCGGACCTCGCAGTTGCCCCGGTGCTGAAGGGCGGCGAGACACTGGCCTGGGCCTTTGTCACCTCGGATTTCGTCGGCACCACCGGCTATTCGGGGAAGCCGATCCACACGCTGGTCGCGCTGGACAAGGACGCCAAAATCGCCGGTGTGAAGCTGGTGAAACATTCCGAGCCGATCGTGCTGATCGGCATTCCCGAGGCGAAGATCCAGGCGATGGTCGATGGCTATCTGGGCCTCGATCTCGTTGCCGAGGCGAAATCCGGTGGCACCGGCCATGAGGTCGAGATCATCTCGGGCGCCACCGTCACCGTGATGGTGATCGACGATTCCATCATCCGCTCGGGGCTGAAAGTGGCGCGTGGGCTTGGCCTTGGCGGCCTGGCACCCGAGGCCGCAGCGCAAGGCCCGCGCTTCGAGATCAACCCCGATGCGCCGGTTCCCTCCGGTTGGTCAGAGATGGAGGGAGACGGCACCCTGCGCCGCCTGTCGCTCGATGTCAGCCAGATCAATGCGGCTTTCGCGGCCAATCCCGATCCGCGCGCCGCTGAACGCGCCCTGACCGAGGCCCCCGCCACCACCTTTATCGAGATGCAGACCGCGCTCGTTTCCGTGCCCGCCATTGGCGAGGCGCTTTTGGGCGGGGCCGCCGATACCAATCTGAAAAACTGGCTGAAAGAGGGCGATCACGCCATCGCCGTGGTCGGTCGCGGCATCTACAGCTTCAAGGGTTCGGGCTATGTGCGCGGCGGCATCTTTGACCGTATCGTGCTGATCCAGGACGATATTTCCGTGCGCTTCCGCGACCGCGACCATAAGCGGATCAATGCGATCACCGCCGATGGCGCGCCGGAATTTGCCGAGATGGACCTATTCCGCATCCCCGCCGACTCGGGCTTTGATGCGACGAAACCCTTCCGCATCCAGCTGCTGGTGCAGCGCGCGGTCGGGCCGGTGGAGAAGGTGTTCCAGACCTTTGATCTGGGCTATCAGCTGCCCGCCGCCTATCTGCGCAGCCTTGCGCCCCCCGCGCCGCCGCCGGAAGTCGCGCAGGTCACGGACCGCGATGAGGCCCAGGCGCAGTCAGACCTGTGGAAACGCATCTGGCTGTCATCAAAGCTGGAAATCACCGTCCTCGGCGTGATGCTTCTGGTGCTGACCGGCGTCTTCTTCTTCCAGAGCTTCGCCGTCCGCAATGAGCGCCGTTTCTACATCTTCCGCATGGGCTTCCTCACCGTCACGCTGGTCTTCCTCGGCTGGTATGCCAATGCGCAGCTGTCTGTCGTGAACCTGATGGCGCTGTTTGGCAGCCTCGTCAGCGGCTTCAGCTGGCAGGCGTTTCTCCTCAGCCCGCTGACCTTCATCCTGTGGTTTGCGGTCGCCGCTGCGCTTTTGTTCTGGGGGCGCGGCGCCTATTGCGGCTGGCTTTGCCCCTTTGGCGCGCTGCAGGAGCTGACGAACCAGATCGCGCGCAAGCTGCGCATCCCGCAATGGACCCTGCCCTGGGGCCTGCATGAACGCCTCTGGCCGATCAAATACATGATCTTCCTCGGGCTGTTCGGGGTGTCGCTGATGAGTATCGACCAGGCCGAACACCTGGCCGAGGTAGAGCCATTCAAGACCGCGATCATCCTGAAATTCATCCGCGCCTGGCCCTTCGTGGCCTATGCCGCCGCCCTGCTGATCGCCGGTCTGTTCGTGGAACGCTTCTACTGCCGCTATCTCTGCCCGCTGGGCGCGGCACTGGCCATCCCGGCGCGGCTCAGGATGTTCGACTGGCTGAAACGCTACCACGAATGCGGCAACCCCTGTCAGACCTGCGCCAGGCAATGCCCGGTGCAATCGATCCACCCGACCGGAGAGATCAACCCGAATGAATGCATCAACTGCCTTCATTGCCAGGTCCTTTACCAGTCGGAAACCACCTGCCCTGTCGTGATCAAGAAGCTGAAACGGCGGGAAAAACTTGCGGAAAGCACGCCGCCCGATCTGGGCGCGAAACTCGGCAGGCCACCTGCCGGTCACCCGAATGCGGCCCGCGCAACCCCATCTGAAGTCTGATCGAAAGGAACCCGATCATGGATAAGACCGAACAAAAAGGCCTCAGCCGCCGCTCGCTCTTTGGCGCGACCGCAGGCTCTGTGGCACTGGCAGGATCGCTGCCGGGACGGCTGGCGCTTGGCATCGGCGGCATCGGCGCGGTCACGGCTGCGACCTCGGGCGCGGCGCTGGCGGCAGGGGCCGATGGCTCCATCGCGCCGGGCCAGCTCGATGATTACTACGGCTTCTGGTCCTCGGGCCAGGCGGGCGAATTGCGCATCCTCGGCATCCCCTCGATGCGCGAGCTGATGCGGGTGCCGGTCTTCAACCGCTGTTCGGCCACCGGCTGGGGCCAGACCAATGAATCGCTGCATATCCACCAGCGCACCATGAGCGAGAAGACCAAAAAGCACCTCGCGGCGAACGGCAAGAAGATCCATGACAATGGCGATCTTCACCACGTCCATATGTCCTTTACCGAAGGGAAATATGACGGCCGTTTCCTCTTCATGAACGACAAGGCCAATACCCGCGTGGCGCGGGTGCGTTGTGACGTGATGAAGACCGATGCGATCCTGGAGATTCCGAACGCCAAGGGGATCCACGGTCTGCGCCCGCAGAAATGGCCGCGCTCGAACTATGTCTTCTGCAATGGCGAAGACGAGGCACCGCTGATCAATGACGGCTCGACCATGCGCGATGTGTCGACCTATGTGAACATCTTCACCGCCGTTGATGCCGATGCCTGGCAGGTCGCCTGGCAGGTCCAGGTCTCGGGCAATCTCGACAATTGCGATGCCGATTACACAGGCAAATGGGCCTTCTCGACCTCCTATAACTCGGAAATGGGCATGACGCTCGCCGAGATGACCGAATCCGAGATGGACCATGTCGTCGTCTTCAATATCGAAGAGATCGAGAAGGCCATCGCCGCCGGTCAATATGAGGAAATCAACGGCGTGAAGGTCGTCGATGGCCGCAAAGAGGCCAAATCGCAATTCACCCGCTATATCCCGATCGCCAATAACCCGCATGGCTGCAATATGGCGCCGGATAAAAAGCACCTCTGTGTCGCGGGCAAGCTGTCGCCCACGGTCACGGTGCTGGATATCACCAAATTCGACGCGATCTTCTATGAGGGCGCCGATCTGCGCTCTGCCGTTGTGGCCGAACCCGAGGTGGGTCTTGGCCCGCTGCACACCGCCTTTGACGGGCGCGGCAATGCCTATACCTCGCTCTTCCTCGACAGCCAGGTGGTGAAGTGGAACATCGAGGACGCCATCCGCGCCTATGCCGGCGAGAAGGTCGATCCGATCAAACACAAGCTGGATGTGCATTATCAGCCGGGCCACCTGAAAACGGTGATGGGCGAGACGCTCGATGCCACCAATGACTGGATGGTGTGCCTGTGCAAATTCTCGAAAGACCGCTTCCTGAATGTGGGGCCGCTGAAGGCCGAGAATGACCAGCTGATCGACATCTCCGGCGATGAGATGAAGCTGGTGCATGACGGCCCGACCTTCGCCGAACCCCATGACGCGATTGCGGTTCATCCCTCGATCATGTCGGGGATCAAATCGGTCTGGGAACGCCAGGACCCGATGTGGGCCGAGACCCGCAAACAGGCCGAGGCCGACGGGATCAATCTCGACGACTGGTGCGAAACGGTGATCCGCGACGGCAATAAGGTGCGGGTCTATATGTCTTCGGTCGCGCCCTCTTTCTCACTGTCGGAATTCACCGTGCAGGAGGGCGATGAGGTCACCGTCATCGTCACCAATATGGATGAGATCGACGACCTGACCCACGGCTTCACCATGGGCAACCATGGCGTCGCGATGGAGGTGGGGCCGCAACAGACCTCTTCCGTGACCTTCGTCGCGGCCAATGCCGGCGTCTACTGGTATTATTGCCAGTGGTTCTGCCACGCGCTCCATATGGAGATGCGCGGCCGGATGTTCGTCGAGCCGAAGAAGGGCTGATCCGATGCGTCTCGCGGCCCTCTGCCTTGCCCTCCTTACCGCCCTGCCCGCGCTTGCGGCAGAGCGTGAGGTCGTGCCCGGAGCGGGCCGCTTAAGCGAAGCCATCGCCGGGGCTGATCCCGGCGATGTGCTGATCCTCTCTGACGGGGCCTATCCGGGCCCCGTCACCATCGACCGCGCGCTTACGATAAAGGGGCCGGAGGCGGCGGTGATCGACGGCATGGGACAGGGCACCGTCATCACCATATCCGCCGCCGATGTGGTGCTTGAAGGGTTCTCTGTCACCGGATCGGGGGCGGTGAATGAAGACCTCGATGCCGGGGTCAAGATCCTGAAAGGCGCCGACCGGGTGCAGATCCTCGGGCTGACGCTTTACGACAATATGCATGGCATCGACGTGCATGGCGGGCGCGATGCCCAGGTGATCGGCAACCGCATCACCGGGCGGCAGAATCTGCATATGAACGCGCGCGGCAACGGCATCTATGTCTGGAACAGCCCCGGCACGCTGCTTGATAGCAACGAGATCCGCTATGGCCGCGATGGTATCTTCTCGAATGCCAGCGCGTCGAGCATCTACCGGGGCAACATCATGCGCGACCTGCGGTTCGCGGTGCATTTCATGTATACGCAAAGGACCGAAGTTTCCGGCAATATCTCGATCGGCAACCATCTCGGCTTTGCGATCATGTTCTCGGATCGCGCGAAAATCCTGAACAATCTCAGCCTTGGCGACCGCGAACACGGGCTGATGCTGAACTATGCCAATAATGCCGATGTGACCGGCAATCTGATCCGGGGCGGCACCAAGAAATGCCTCTTCATCTATAACGCCCATAAGAACCTGATCTGGTCGAACCGCTTTCAGGGCTGCGGCATCGGCATCCATTTCACCGCCGGGTCAGAGCGTAACGTGCTGACCGGCAATGCTCTCATCGGCAATCAGAACCAGGTGAAATATGTCGGCACCCGTTTCATGGAATGGAGCCATGAGGGCCGCGGCAATTTCTGGTCCGACCATCCCGCCTATGATCTGAACGGGGATGGCATCGCCGATGGCAGCTACCGCCCGAATGATCTGATGGACCATATCCTCTGGTCCACGCCCTCGGCAGCCCTTCTGACCGGATCGCCCGCCGTGCAGCTGATCCGCTGGAGCCAGTCGAGCTTTCCCGCCACGATGCCAGGCGGCGTGACCGACAGCCATCCCCTGATGCAGCCGCTGGCCATCCCCGTCCCCCCCGCCGTTGAAGCGATGGAATCCGCCGTCGCTGCCCGCTGGACCACTGGAAACTACGATGACATCGACCCTGACGATCTCACATCTCACTAAACGCTTCGGCCCGGTCGCGGCGCTCACGGATGTCTCGCTGACGGTCGCCCCCGGCCAGCGCGTGGCGCTGCTTGGCCATAATGGCGCGGGCAAATCGACGATGATGAAGATCATCCTCGGGCTGATCCCGGCCAGCGAAGGCGAGATCTCGGTCTGCGGCTCGGCCCCCGGATCGGCGCAGGCGCGCGCCCAGGTGGCCTATCTGCCGGAAAACGCCGCCTTCCACCCTGCGTTGACCGGCGAGGAACAGCTGCGCCATTACCTGCGACTGCGAGGCGAGGCCCCGGGCCAGGCGCTGGACCTTCTGGCCCGCGTCGGGTTGCGTGATGCCGCGAAGCGCCGGATCGGCACCTATTCCAAGGGGATGCGCCAGCGCGTCGGCCTCGCGCAGACCCTGATCGGCCACCCGCGCCTGCTGGTGCTGGACGAGCCGACTTCGGGCCTCGATCCGGTCTCGCGCCGCGATTTCTATGCGCTCCTTGACGGGCTGGCCGCCGAGGGCGCGTCGATCCTCTTGTCCTCGCATGTGCTGACCGAGGTCGAGGCCCGCACCGATCAGATCCTGATCCTCGCGAAAGGCAGGATCGAGGCCGCAGGCACCCTCACAGGTCTGCGCCGCGAGGCGGAGCTGCCGGTCAGTTTCACGCTGACCCCGGCAGAGGGCTATGCGGAGAGCCTGATAGAATCCCTGACCGGGGCGCAGCTCCTCCCCTCCGGCCAGATCCAGATCAGTTGCCGCCAGGATGAGAAACTCGCGCTCCTCACCCGCGTCACCGGCTTTGGCCCCCGGATCACCGATCTGGACGTGACGCCGCCCAGCCTCGAAGACATCTATTCCCATTTCAGCCGGAGAACCGGGCAATGAGGCGCATCCTCTCTACCGCAGGGATCGAATTCCGTATCGCTTTGCGCAACCGCTGGGTGGCGATTGCGACCGGGCTGATGGTGCTCTTTGCGCTGGTTCTTGCCGCCGCCGGGGCCGCGCCCACGGGAGATGTCGGCGTTGACCGGCTGTCGGTCACCGTGGTCTCGCTGACCTCGCTCGCGGTCTATCTGGTGCCGCTGCTGGCACTTTTGATGAGCTTCGACGCCGTTGCGGGAGAGGTCGAGCGCGGCACCTTGCCGTTGCTGCTGACCTATCCCGTGTCGCGCGCCCGTGTCCTTGCGGGCAAGCTGCTGGCGCATGTGGTGATCCTCGGGATCGCCGTTACGCTCGGCTATGGTGCGGCGGCACTGGCGGCGTTCGCGACCGATCCCGAGGCGACACGCGGCCTGCCCGCGCTGATCCGGCTGATCTGGACCTCGGTTCTGCTGGGCGCGACCTTCCTCGGGCTGGGCTATCTGCTCTCGTCGCTGTCGCGCCGTCCGTCCGGGGCTGCGGGCCTTGCCATCGGGCTGTGGCTGGCGCTGGTGGTGCTTTATGACCTTGGGCTGCTGGCGCTGGTGGTTTCCGGGACTGCCTTCGCCACCGAGGCCCTGCCGGCGCTTTTGCTAGCCAACCCCGCCGATGCCTTCCGCCTCTTCAACCTGGCCGCCGCCAATTCGGTGGGGGCAGCAGGCGGCATGGGGGGCGCTGCCGCATCGATCCCGCTCTTGCAATCGGTGCTGTCACTGGCGCTCTGGCCCTTCGCGGCCCTTCTCCTTGCCGTAGCCGCCTTCAGAAAGGTCACGCCATGATCCGCCTTGCCCCCGCATTGCTGCTGGCCGCCTCCCTCGCGCTCAGCGCCTGCAAGGAAGAGGTCGCGCAGGATCTGACGCCGGTCGATATGACCGCCGAAACGCTTGGTCATTTCTGCCAGATGAACCTGCTGGAACATCCCGGCCCCAAGGCGCAGATCCATCTTGAGGGCCAGCCCGGCAAGCCGCTTTACTTCAGCCAGGTGCGCGACGCGATCGCTTACCTGCGGATGCCCGAGCAAAGCCTCCCGACGCTGGCGATCTACGTCAACGATATGGGCGCGGCCGGCGCGACCTGGGAGGTTCCGGGCAAGGGCAACTGGATCGCCGCAGAGGCCGCGTTTTATGTGCTGGGATCCGCGCGCGAGGGCGGCATGGGCGCGCCCGAGACCGTGCCCTTTGCCAGCCGCGAGGTCGCCGAAGCCTTTGCCAAAACCGAGGGCGGCGCTGTGCTGACCCTCACCGAGATCCCCGATGACGCGGTACTGGCCCCGGTCGAAATGGCCCCCGACCTGAACACAGCCGAGGACGGTGACGATGATTTCACCGACCGCCTGCGCGCCATCCACGAACATTGAAGGCATAGCCATGTCCCTGACCCGCCGCCGTTTCATCGCGATTTCCGCTGTCGCCGCCAGCCTGCCCGCCGCCCTCGCCGCGCGGCCTGAACTGCACTGGACCGGCCAGGCGCTAGGTGCCCGCGCCTCGATCCTCATTGACCACCCCGAGGCCGTGGCGATCACCGCCCGCTGCCTGACCGAGATCGACCGGCTGGAAAACATCCTCAGCCTCTACCGCACGGAAAGCGCCCTCTCGCGGCTGAACCGCGAGGGGAGGCTTGATGCGCCACCCTTTGAACTCCTCGACTGCCTCGCTCAGGCGCAGGCAGTTCACCGGGCCAGCGGCGGGCGATTTGACGTGACGCTGCAACCCTTATGGGCGCTCTGGGCCGAGGCCGCGACCGGAGGCCGCCGCCCGACGCTTCTCGAACGCCGGCACGCCCTGGCGCGGGCAGGCATGGAACGGGTGGAGATCACATCTGAACAGATCAGCCTCGCACCCGGCATGGCCATCACGCTGAACGGCATTGGTCAGGGCTATGTCGCCGACCGGGTGGCCGCGCTGCTGGAGGCCGAAGGGCTGACCAATATCCTGATCGACACCGGAGAACACCGCGCATTGGGCCCGCGCCCCGATGGCAACGCCTGGCCGATCCGGGCGCCTGGCCGTGATGCCACGATCCCGCTGACCGCCCGCGCGCTGGCGACATCAGCCCCGCTTGGCACCACATTCGACGCGGCGGGCCGGGATGGTCACATCCTTGATCCAGGGACCGGAGCGCCTTCGGCATCGACACTGGCAAGCATATCCATCTCGGCCCCGACCGCCGCGCTTGCGGATGCGCTGGCGACTGCGGCCTGCCTGACCGAAGATGAAGGCGATCTGGCGACTATGCTGGCGGCCTTCCCGGATTGCCGGGCAGAGGCAGCATTATGGAGCTGATCTTGCAGAGTTTTCTCTGCCACATGCGCCCCCGCGCCAAGAGGTCGCAGGCGGATATGTTGAAATTGCCCGCGCCTCTGGCGTAGGCTCAAAGGGTCCGGCAATCCCTGCCGGGCAGACGTTCTCAGGGCGGGGTGCAATTCCCCACCGGCGGTAAATGCGAGACCACGCATAAGCCCGCGAGCGCCCGTCCGATTGCGGCGGGGTCAGCAGATCCGGTGCGATTCCGGGGCCGACGGTATAGTCCGGATGAGAGAGAACGCATCACGTCCCCGCGTCACCCGCCTGTCCTGGCGGGAGTGCGGGCGATGTCATGCGACCGGCTTTGTTGCAGAAGTCCCCAGGGAGCAGGATTCACACGGGGAATCCATGGGGTTAATGGTCTGAGATGACGAGACCTGATCCTGCCCGCTATC
>NZ_FTOT01000037.1 GCF_900156815.1 Gemmobacter megaterium | reverse complement strand
ACGTCCAGCGCCCCGGCTTTGATGCCACGGCGGCGGCGGTGACGGTGACGGACAGGCTGCGCATCCATACCGAATTGCGGGTGCCCTATGATGCGGCCCATGGCATCGGAACCTATCCTTTGCAGCGCCAGGCCGAGGGCGCCGATGCCCTGTCCCGCGTCACCCTGTCGGAGTATATCTATTCCGGCGATGTGATCCCCGGCGTGACCAATGCCAGGATCAGGGATTATCCCGATCCGCAGGTTCTGTGGCTGATGCCCGATCACGGGATCTGTGGCGATATGCTGGACCTGCGGATCTTTGTCGCCCATTGGCACGCCCGTCAGGGGCGCCCGGTGGCGGCGGTGCGGTTCCGCGTCTCTGATGGCAGCAGCACGGCAGAGCAGCTGGTCAGCGCCACGGTCTTTCAGGGTTATGCGGCCAGCGGGCTGGGCTGCCCGGCCTTTGCCGCCACGCTGGATGTGTCGGGGCTGGCGGATGGCGCGCTGGTGGTGGATGCCGTGGTCTACCCCTGGGTCGGTCCGGCCTATCAGCTGTCGGTCCATGGGCTGACCGGCGATGCCGATATGCAGGCCCGGCCGATGACGGTCTGGAAAAACCCGCCGCGCAGATATGCCTATGTCACGGCGGCGGGCACCTCGGCCGGTTCCGTCAGCCCCGATCCGGCCCTTGCCGCCGCGGCGCCCTTTGACAGCTATGCCAATGCCCGCGCCGCGCTGGTGGCGGCCAATGGCGATCTGTCGGGCTGTGTGCTGCGCTTTGGCCCCGGCGCCTGGGTCCTTCCGGGCGGCGCTGCGATTGCCACCGCAACTGCCCCCTTCACGATGGAGCCGGTCGATCCGACCGACCGCGCCACGACGCTGCTGCAACCGGCCAACACCAGCGTGCCGACCGTCAATCTGGCGGGCAAGCTGGTGCTGCGCGACCTGACGCTGCACCGGATCGCGGGCACCTCGACCCTGCTGCGCGCCGCCAATACCGATACGAACCCGCTGGTGACGGAACGCTGTGTGTTTTCCAACGGCGGCAGCGGCACGCGCGAATTGTTCATACGGGGCGGGATGCGCTGGTGGTGCATCGACTGCGGCATGAGCGGGGATTTCCTGAACCTCTTCGGGGCCTCGGGCACCGACAAGCGGATGGGGGTCAATGTATTTGGCTGCCAGGGCCTGGGCGGGCAACTGACCACCAACATGATCGCCTGCGCAAGCGAGCGCGGGATGGATTTTGCCGATACCAGCACGAACCGGACGGCCAGTTCGGCAGGCGCGGTTTGCGCCTTCAACCATCTGATCAAGGCGGCGGGCACGCCACGGGTGGGTGCCTCGGGGGGGTTCCTGACCGGCACCCGGCGCGGCATCGCCCTTGTGGGCAACCTGTTCGAATGGCTGTCGGGCACCGGCCCGATGGTCAGCCTGTTCGAAGGCGGGCCAGCGGGGCGGGTCGTGACCAATGTGGTCTGCCAGATGAACGCCTCGCCCTTTGGCGGGGACAGCGGGCGCTGCAACTTTCTCTATACCTTTGACGGCACCTGCCGGATGGAAGGGCAGATGCGTTTCAGCCTCTGGCCGCGATGGGCGACCAAGACCGATGTGTTCGACAGCGATGCCAGCCAGACCGGCGGCTGGCCGACGGCGTTCCATACCGGCTGGCAGGACAATCTGATGTGGGAAGGCGAGAGCGCCCCCAATGCGCATCTGGGCGCCGGGTCATGGCGGCGCGAGGCGATGGAACGCGGGCTGGTTTTCCCCCCCGCCGCGCTGGACCCTGCCGATCTGTGGGAGACGGTGGCCGGCCTGCCCACGCCCAAGGCCGCCAGCCCCCTCCCGACCATCGAGGCCGGA
>NZ_FTOT01000026.1 GCF_900156815.1 Gemmobacter megaterium | reverse complement strand
TCAATGCACTCGGCACTGCCGAGATTGAACGCGTGGCCTGAACCCAACGGGGAAAGGGGCGCGTCTGGCCGCAGCCGGACTTCTGCAACAATGCCAACTTGATCTGATACCTGACCATAGATTGATCGTTGCTTGCCGCCCGAGGGGTGTCAATCCCGGCGCACTGACCGCGCTCGCGGAGTGACGGGAAAGCTTCCCCGCGACAGCACCTCTCCCTTTTCGTCGACAACCAGGCGGAACGCGCGGTCGGCGCGATAGAAGGTCATGCGCCAACGTCCTTCGTCTTCGCCCGCCCCGCTCTCGGAGCGGCTGCTGATGAGACCGTTCCGCATCTCCTCCCGGACCTGCTCTTCCGTGATCTTGAAAGCTCGCGCGATGGTGGCTGCCTCCACAACGAACCCACTGTCGGTTTTGGATACTTCGCTCATCGCACCACCTCCCGTCCCCTGATCCCGCACTGATCGCCGCCAGTCTGGCTTTGCGCGGCTTCGCCCGATTGCGCTCGACTTCAATAGGTATCTATAATACCACTTGAAGAGCATGCCCCGTCAATACAACTGCGAACAAGGTGCCCCACCGATGTCATCTATCCAGACTTCCTCATCGCGCAGCCTCTCCGCGCGACCGGCGATCACAGCTTCTCTCGAGGCATGGACCGGGCTCGATGACGAAGTGCTGCGCGAGCTGGTTCATGCCTTCTATGGCAAGATCCGCAACGACTCGGTTCTCGGCCCTATCTTCGCGGCGCGCATCGATGACTGGCCACCTCATCTGGATCGGATGACATCCTTCTGGTCCTCCGTTGCCCTGATGACAGGCCGTTATCATGGCGCCCCGGTGCCCAAGCACGTCGGCTTGCCGATTGACTGGAGCCATTTCGAGCGGTGGCTCACACTCTTTCGCGAGACCGCGATGGAGATCTGCACACCCGCTGGCGCAGCCCATGTCATCGAGCGGGCTGAACGCATCGCCCGGTCGCTGAACTTCGCCATCGAGGATGCCAAAGGCACCGGCATCCCAAAGCTTGTTTGATCCTCGCATGGCCAAGCAATCCGACATCGACATCGCCCGAGCTTTCGACAAGGCGTCGGACACGGACCGTGCGAGAGTGCTGGTGGATCGGATCTGGCCGCGAGGAATCTCGAAGGCCGATCTCGGACACGATGACTGGCTCAAGGACATCGCGCCGACCACCGAGCTCAGGAAATGGTTCAACCACGACCCGGACAAATGGGGCGAATTCCGCAACCGCTACCTGCACGAACTGGCTGGCAACACGGACGCCGTTGACCGCTGCCTCGCATGGTGCCGCGCCGGTCCCGTCACTTTTCTCTTCGCCGCAAAGGACCGGGAGCACAATCATGCGGTGGTGCTGCGGGACTATCTGAAACAGCGTCTCACGGGGGATACCACATGAATGCCGATCTGGGGTCCCTTCGCACCCCCCTGTGCGATCTTCTGGGATGTGAGTATCCCGTCGTCCTAGCCGGTATGGGAGGCGTCGCGCGTTCCGAACTGGCCGCCGCGGTCGCCAATGCCGGCGGTTTCCCGACACTGGGGATGGTGCGCGAGGCGCCATCACTCATCATCTCGGAAATCGAAGCCTACCGCCGGCTGTCGGACCACCCCTTCGCCGTCAACCTCATCCCGGCAGCCACGGAGCCCGACTTGCTGCAGCAGCAGATCGAAACTTGCCTTGCGATGGAGGTGGCGGTCTTTTCGTTCTTTTGGGACGTCGTGCCAGAGGCCGTTTCCCGGGTGAAGACCGCAGGCGGTCTTCTGCTGCACCAGGTGGGCACGCTACGCGCGGCACGGGAGGCCGAAGCCGCCGGTGCGGATGTGTTGATCGCACAAGGGCAGGATGCGGGAGGTCACGTGCACGGGCGCACCCCGACATTCGAACTGCTCCCGGCCGTGCTGGAAACCTCGGCCCTGCCGGTTGTCGCCTCGGGCGGCATCTGCACCGGGCTGGCGCTGGCCGAGGCGTTGGCGATGGGGGCGCAGGGCGTGCAATGCGGCACTGCCTTCCTCGCCACGCAGGAATCCTTCGCCCATGACTGTCACAAGCGGCGCATCGTTGATGCAGGGCCGCAGGACACGGTCTTGACCGATGGTTTCGTGTTGAACTGGCCCAAGGGGTCGGCCGTGCGCGTCCTGCGCAACAGCGTTACCGACGGCTTCGGCACGGATCTGATGGGCCACGATCCCGACGCGATCCCCCGCGAGGTCATCGCCCATGACGACGACATTCCACGCCTACGCCAGAGCACGGATTCACCGCTGCGCACGACGACGGGCGCGCTGGAGCAGATGCCGCATTACGCCGGTACCGGTTTGGGGGAAATCGTCGAGATCGTGCCAGCCGCGCGCCGGCTGCTCGACCTTTGTACCGAGGCGGCGGCGCTTCGCGACATCGCCGGGCGAGCACAGGCCTCGGGCGAGGGTGCAGCATGACCATCCTACTGCTTCTCATCCCCGTGACGCTGGCGATGGGCGCTGTCGGACTCGGCGCGTTCTTCTGGGCGATGAGACACGACCAATTTGACGATCCGGCAGGCGACGCCCGCCGGATCCTCCAGACGGAGGACCGTCCGCTGCCACCAAGACATAGAACCGACCGGGAGGTTGCCAAATGATGGAGCGGTTGACAGGTGCCGAACGCCAGATCGCATTGATGATTTGTGTCTTCATGGCGATTGTCGGGCTGGTGATGGCCGCAGCGGGTCGGGGCGATCCGATGGGGAGCCACGGCGCGATCGTGCTGATTGCAGCCGCTATCATGACCTGCTGCGTCCTGCGTGCGATTGGCGAGCCCGAGCCGGCCGAGGATCGCACGAACAACTACTATGATGATCCGACCAAGGCCGGGCTCGTGATCGCACTGTTTTGGGCCGTGGTCGGTATGGGCATGGGGGTCTGGGTCGCGGCGCAGCTTGCTTGGCCCGACCTGCGCTTCGACGCGGCCTGGTCGAGCTTCGGGCGCATCCGCCCCGTTCACACATCGGGGGTGATCTTCGGCTTCGGTGGCAACGCCCTCATCGCCACGTCCTACCACGTCATGCAACGCACGAGCCGGGCGCGGCTGGCAGGGCATGTCTCGCCCTGGTTCGTGCTTTTGGGCTTCAACCTCTTCTGCATCGTCGCCGCCTCGGGCTACCTGATGGGCGTCACCCAGTCGAAGGAATACGCCGAGCCGGAATGGTATGCCGACATATGGCTGGTGATCGTCTGGGTGGTCTACTTCGTGCTCTACATCCGCACACTGGCGCGCAGGAACGAGCCGCATATCTACGTCGCCAACTGGTATTACCTCGCCTTCATCCTGGTCGTGGCGATCCTTCATATCGTCAACAACCTCGCCGTGCCCGCCAGCCTGACAGGAGCAAAGAGCTACTCGGCATTCGCGGGAGTCCAGGACGCGATGACGCAATGGTGGTATGGCCACAACGCGGTCGCCTTCTTCCTGACCGCCGGGTTCCTCGGCATGCTCTACTACTTCCTGCCCAAGCGGGCGGAGCGGCCGATCTATTCCTACCGCCTGTCGATCCTGTCGTTTTGGGGCATCGTGTTCTTCTACATCTGGGCCGGCTCGCATCACCTGCATTACACCGCCCTGCCGCAATGGGTGCAGACGCTGGGCATGACCTTTTCGGTCATGCTGCTGGTGCCCTCCTGGGCCAGCGCGGGCAACGCGCTGATGACGCTGAACGGCGCCTGGCACAAGGTGCGCGACGACGCCACGCTGCGCTTCATGATGGTGGCGGCGGTGTTCTACGGGCTGTCGACCTTCGAAGGATCGTTCATGGCGGTGCGCGCGGTCAATTCGCTGTCGCATTACACCGACTGGACAGTGGGCCACGTCCATGCGGGCGCGATGGGCTGGGTGGCGCTGATCACCTTCGGCTCGATCTACTCCGTCGTCCCACTGCTGTGGAAGCGCGAGACGATGTACTCGTGGAAGCTGGTGGAATGGCACTTCTGGCTCGCGTTGGCGGGCACGGTGATCTACGTCTTCGCGATGTGGAACAGCGGCATCATCCAAGGGCTGATGTGGCGCACCTACACCGACAGTGGCACACTGGCCTATTCCTTCACGGACACGCTGGTGGCCATGCATCCCTATTACGTCGCACGGGCCTGCGGCGGGGCCCTGTTCCTGACCGGGGCGATCCTGGCGGCCTACAACGTCTACATGACGATCCGGCACGCCCCCGAAAAACAGCCGGAACGCGACTACCCGACCTCGTCCGAAGCGGCAGAACCTGCCGTTCCGGCAGCGGAGTGACACGATGTTTCGCAAGATCCTCTCCCCCTTCGCCCGCTTCTTCGAATTCCACGCCCGGACCCACTACCGCACCGAGCGGCACTCGATGGCGCTGACCCTCGGGATCATCGTCGCCGCCGGGGTGGGCGGTTTCGTAGAAATCGCGCCGCTCTTCACCATCGACGAAACGGTCGAGGCGGCGCCCGACATGCGGCTCTACACGCCGCTCGAGCAGGCCGGGCGCGACATCTATATTCGCGAGGGTTGCTATGCCTGCCACTCCCAGATGATCCGGACCCTACAGGACGAGGTGGATCGCTACGGCCCCTATTCGCTGGCGGTGGAATCGCAATATGACCACCCGATGCTCTGGGGGTCCAAGCGGACGGGGCCGGACCTTGCTCGGCTGGGCAACAAGTATTCTGACGACTGGCATGTGCGTCACCTCGTCGATCCACGCGCCGTGGTGCCGGAATCGGTGATGCCGCAGTACGCTTTCCTGTTGGACAGGACGCTCGAGACAGAGAGCCTGCCGGACCGCCTCGCGGCGCTGAGGGCTGTGGGCGTGCCCTACAGTGACGAACAGGTCACCAATGCCGATGCTGACGCCCGTGGCCAGGCGCGGCCCGACACCGACGCCGCCGACGGGGTAAGCGAGCGATATGGTGCCGCGACCAGCGTCCGCCACTTCGACGGACAACGGGACCGCGTCACGGAGATGGATGCTCTGGTGGCCTACCTCCAGATCCTCGGCGGGCTCACGGATGCCGCCTTCGCAAATCAGCCACTCGGGGAGGACTGAATTGATGGACCTTACCCATGACCTGACCTCGGTGATCGCCAAGTCCTTCGGGCTATTCTACCTCATCGCCCTGTCGGTGGGGATCACCATCTACGCCTATTGGCCGTCGCTGGGCAAACGCTTCGACAAGGCCGCGAACAGTATTCTGGATGACGAGGACGGGCCATGTCGGTAAAAGAACGCGACCCACTGACCGGCCACCAGACGACGGGCCACGAATGGAACGGCATCACCGAGCTGAACACACGCGTGCCGCCAGCGGTGTGGTTCTTCATCATCGTCACGCATATCTGGGCGCTGGTCTACTGGGTGCTCATGCCGGCATGGCCTCTGGTGAATACCTATACCCGCGGGCTTCTGGGTCTTGATCAGCAGGCACAGGTGGAAGAGCGCGTGGCCGCCGCGGATGCCACCCGTGGCATCTGGGCGGATCAAATCGCTGCGCTCCCGTTGGACAAGATCCGTGACGACACCCTGCTAATGACCCACATCGACCAGACCGCACCCGCACTCTTCGGTGACAATTGCGCGGCCTGCCACGGAAGCCGCGCTGAAGGCGGGCTCGGCTATCCCTCTCTGGTCGATGACGCGTGGCTCTGGGGTGGCGACGACGAGACGATCCTCGAAACCCTGCGTGTCGGCATCAATGCCCCGCATCCCGACACGCGCTATGCCGAGATGCTCGCCTTTGGCCGCGATGGCATGCTCGACCGGGATCAGATCCGCGTCGTGGCGGACTACGTGCAGTCGCTGGCGGGTCTCGACGGCGGTGCCTCGCCCGAGCGGCTGGAAGAAGGCGCTATGCTTTTCGCCGACAATTGCTCCAGCTGCCATGGCGAGGATGGGGCGGGCATGTACGACCTCGGGGCCCCGAACCTCACGGACAGCCACTGGATCTACGGCGGCACAGATCAGGCGCTGTTCGAGACCATCTTTGGCGGCCGACAGGGCTGGATGCCCGCATGGGAAAACCGCCTGACAGAGGCGCAGCGCAAGATGCTTGCCATTTACATCACCTCGCTGGCTGATGGAGGCCCGGAATGACCATTGAGCGGCCCCGAGTTCTGGCGATCTCCGCCGCGTTTCTGGTCGTGGCCATCTTCGTGGGCGCCAACATCCATCTCGTCTCGGTCTCCCTGTCGTCGCAACCGAGCTGCGTTGAAACCGCCAAGGAAGGCGCCGGCACCTACCGCCCGGCGAAACCGTCATGCTGAGCCAGAACAACGTCCCGCCGCCGCCCGATAATCCGCACGCCGGGGGCGTCATTCCGAAGGTGGTCCCGCCCCTTGCGCGCCCGAGCCCGCACGCCCGCGATCTCCCGTGGCGCACCGCCTTCACATGGCTGCGGGCTGGGTGGCGCGATCTCTGGACCCATCCGCTTCCAAGCCTGATCTACGGCCTCGGCGTTTTCCTCGTCTCGGTCGCCGTGGTCTGGTTCCTGTTCCACCTGGAATTCGACTATGCCCTGTTCCCGGCGCTGGCGGGTTTCATGGTGGTCGGGCCGCTGATCGCCGGCGGGCTCTACGAGAAGAGCCGGCGGCTGGAGGCGGGCGAACCAGTCAGTCTCGGGCCGATGCTCTTCGTCCGACTTCGATCGGGCCGGGCCGGTGTCTTCATGGGGGTCATGCTTCTGGGGCTCTTCCTGTTGTGGATGCGCGCGGCGGTCCTCATCTATGCGCTCTTCTTCGGCATGGTGGCCTTTCCCGGCACCGAGGAGATCGTTCCGATGCTTCTCCTGACTCCTACTGGCTGGGCCCTATTGCTAGTCGGCTCTGCCGTCGGCGCGCTCTTCGCCGCCTTCTCCTTCGCCATCAGCGTCTTCGCCTTTCCGATGCTTCTGACCGAGCGGACCGACGCGCTCTCCGCGCTCGGGATCAGCATGGCGATGGTCTGGAACAACTTTGGGGTGATGATCGCCTGGGGCGCCATCGTGGTGGCGCTGTTCGCCTTATGTCTGCTCACAGCCGGATTGGGGTTGATCCTGGTCTTTCCGCTGCTGGGCCATGCCACTTGGCATTGCTACCGCGCCATCCGTTCAGACGACGCTGCCGCGCATGAGGATGACCGCATGTTCATTCGTCCGACCTGACCAGGAAACAGCGGGGCTGCAAAAGCCTGCGACCTGATGCGAGACCGGTCGCCGCAAGGCAAATGTCTGGGGCATCGCCAGTGCTGCACCCGAAACCGATTGGCGTCGGCCTTGGAACAAACGCAGCGCAGCTTACCCTCACAGCATCCCCTTCGACTTCTCCTTCGGGATAACGGTTTGCACACCAGTCGAGGATCAAATAACTGATGAATAAATGGGCGCTCTCTGTAAGCGTTAGCTGGCTCCCACGAGGTTTTCAGCTTGACGGCTTGAAGTTCCACGGGAGCAGGTCGTCGATGCGGCTTTGGCGGTGACCGTTTGC
>NZ_FTOT01000030.1 GCF_900156815.1 Gemmobacter megaterium | reverse complement strand
TTCGACATTTCTGATCTCCTTCTCGTCGAAGATCAGCAGACTGCAAATCGTAGCTTATGTCAGTGTCCGAATTTCGGGGGGTAGCTCAGATCAAGTAGATCATGCGGATCATCTCGCTTGAAAACAGCCATCACGATCTCCTCCAGACATATGGCATGCGGGACATTCTAAATGTACACCACGTGACGTTGCCCCCGACTTTTATCTAGTGTGAGCGTGCCTCCGGGTGTGAGTTTTGCCCATTCGGGCGGGTTGGGCAACGGGCCTCGCCATCGACCTGCGCCACGACGGCCTCGGCGCCATCGCCGCGCTGATGGCGCCTCAGAAGAAGGAGGTCGCCTGATGCCCGAGCCCGAGACCCTGCGCGTCCATATTCCGCTTGAACTGCGCCGCCGCGGCGGTCGTCCCCGGATCCTTCCGCCGAAGCACGTCGAGGCCGCCATGGGGCGCGGGCAGGATCCCCACCTCTTGCGCGCCATCGGCCGCGCATGGGGCTGGCGGCAGCGGCTGGAATGCGGCGACGTCGCAACGCTTGCCGACCTCGCCGCTGAGGTGGGCCTATCCGACCGCTACGTCAGCCGCCTCCTGCGCCTCGCGTGGCTGGCTCCCGAAGTCCTCGAGCGGATGGTCGTCCACCGCGAGCCCTCGACGATCAGCATCTATGACCTGTGCTTCGTGGCGTCCCTGCCGTGGGACGAGCAGCCGGGGCGGGTGTTCGACTGAGACGAAGGGTCAGTCAGGGATCGCGTGAAGCCAAACCCGGTCGGGGGAGAGCAACGTCTCACCCGGGTGCAGTTCGTATGTGATCAGCGGCCCATCCTTGCCGGCGGAATAGTCGAGGCACAGCGCGTTCGGAGCCTGCAGGACCGGATCGCCGCTGAGCCAGTAGTGACCGAAGAAGACGGGGCGTTCGTGGGCGGGATAGGTCTGCGCCATCAGGGTTCCCGGTAGTGGGACATCGGGCAGATCATCCGGAACAGGCACCGAGATTGCGATGTCACGCCAGGTCCGGGCCCCTGCATTCCACCATTGCAGTCGGACGTGATCGCGGTGGGTGCCGTCCTTGTCGCGGAATGCAAACCCATCTGGAAGCTGGTGTTCGGGCCCCTTCGTGATTTCCTCGGCAAGGTGGAAAAGCTCGTCGGCAGGGTCAGCCGCGCGGATCAACTGCGCTTCGGACAGAACGCCGCCGTCGGTGAGCGCCCGCACGCGGTCGATCGTGGGGTCGACCCAGCAGGCATGCACGGCGCGGAATCCCTCAGTTTCCAGAAACAGAGGGAGGCTGCGCATCCACGCCAGCGCCTCGCGGGTCTCGCCGGCACCGACGGGGAACTCCGCCAGGAAGCTTGCGTGCTGGCGCAGGTTCTTCTCCGAATGAGCGCGGAGGGGCTGGCCGGTCTTGGGGTGGGCCGTGTGGAAGTGAAGGGCATTGAGCTCGTGGTTGCCCATGATCGCGCGGGCCTTGCCGCTGTCGGTCAGGTCGCGCACCAGGTGAATGACGGCCCGGTTCTCCGGCCCACGGTCGATGAAGTCGCCCAGAAAGACGATGGTCCGCTCCGGGTCGGGGTGGATCCAGCCCGCTGGACTCCGCCGCCATCCGAGGGCACCGAGCGCTCCCCGTAGTTTAGCGATCTGCCCGTGGATGTCGGGGATGATATCGACTGTTCCCATGAGCTCTCCTGAAAATCGTTCCATATGCTGATGGCTGGTTCGCAAGTGCTGTTGGTCACCGCCCCGCGCCTTCTAACGCTAGCGAGCTCAAGCCCTTTTGTCGTCGGGGTTTTCCGGTTCTCTACAGGGGCGGACACCGTCACCGCTACGCGCCATTCGGCCAGCGCACCCAACGGCTGCGCCTCTCGCGTGTTGCGGCTCTGTTCCCGTCGAAGGCGATTGACACAAGGCCAGAATTTTTGGCGGTTTTGAAAGTCAGGTCATTGGAAAGACGCCGAAAAATCCGACCGAACCGAATTTGGCGAGGTTCGCCCGAACAGAGACGTAGCCCCGCTCAGAGCCCGGATTGGGCCTGAGGCGCAGTCTCAGAGGTTCGCATCGGGGAAGCAAAGCCCTTTGAAAACACGACTATTTCCGCGCCGCGTGGGGCGCCTGTCCATGTTCGCAACAGGGATGATGGCGGAGGGAGTGTAACGAATACCGAACTCTCTCCCGTGTCGATGGCTTCGGCACGGGATCGCCGCAGAAATCTGCGCATCAACGACCGTCAGACACTCGGTCTGTAGCAAGAAGAGACGCTCCGCCCGCCCGTACCGTCCACCGCCAGCGCTCCAGCGTGCGGTGTGAAATGTTCCAGCGAGCCGCCAGCTCGATCTGGGAAAGGTGCCTGGTCGCCATGTGAACCTCCTTGGGATTTCTGCGAACACTTGCGGGTTCAACATGGCGGAGGGCGTGGGAGGGCTGAGGGAGGCGAAAGGGGTGCATTCGGGGAGGAATTGATTTGGTCAGAAAAATCCTTTATGTTTCTGACAACGAAAAGCCTACGAGGACCGCTCAGATGACTGGTATTTCTGATAGAATCATGAAGCGCCTTCGTTCGAAGGGACGCGGGAAGTGGGTTTGCACCCCCAAGGACTTCCTCGACCTCGGTAGCCGTGCGGCTATCGATCAGGCGTTGTCGCGCCTGGCAAAGAGTGGCGATCTCCGTCGTGTCGGCCGTGGGCTTTACGATCTTCCCCGCACCAGCGGCGTCCTGAAGCGGCCTGCACCGGTCGACATGGACAAGGCGGTTGCAGCCCTCGCGCGGCGCGATAGTGTTCGCATCATGCCCGATGGCATCGCCGCAGCGAACCAGCTGGGCCTGACCAATGCTGTCCCCGCGAAGACAAGCTATGTGACGGACGGGGCGACGCGGGACGTGAAGATCGGCAATCGGACCGTGCGGCTACGGCATGCAGGTCCGAGTGTGATGGCATGGGCGGGTAAAGCCTCCGCGCCAGTCGCGCAGGCGCTGCGCTGGCTCGGACCGCAAGCAGCGTTGGACACACGGGTTGTGACCACGCTCAAGCGCAAGCTGCCAGATGCCGTGAAAAAGGATCTCGTCCGTAACAGCGGCGGCCTGCCGAGCTGGGCAGCGCCCATCGCGCATAGCCTTGTCGATCCGCAGATCGCCACACCATGAGCGAGAGCTACACGCGGTTTCTCGCGCTTTCAGCTCGCAACCAGAAAGACGTATTCGAGGCGGCTGCTGACCGCCTCGACACGCTTCCGAGCTATGTCGAGAAGGATTTCTGGGTCTGCTTCGTGCTGGACGCGCTCTACAAACGCTTGCCGGAGGGCCACCCGCAACTCTTGTTCAAGGGTGGCACGGCGTTATCCAAGGCCTATGGGCTCATCCGCCGCTTCTCGGAGGACATCGATCTTGTCGTTTATCGGGATGGTCTCGGCTTTGCAGCCGAGCGCGACCCGACGAACCCAGAGGGAATTTCGAACAAGAAGCGCAAGGCCCTGTTCGATGACCTGAAGAACGCCTGCGGCACCTATATACGCGGTGATCTTGCTGAAGCGCTGAAGCCGCTGCTCGACGCGCGTTGCAGCATCATGCCAGACGATGAGGACAGCGATCAGCAAACTCTGCTGATCGAGTACCCGACGCTCTATCCAAGCACCGAGATCTCCTACGTCCTCCCACGCGTGAAACTAGAAGCGGGCGCACGCTCGGCGCTCGATCCCAACGCCACCACCAGCGTGATGCCCTATATCGCAGAGGAACTGACCGACGGATGGTCATTCGCAGTCGACAACATCCACGTCATTGCCCCGCAGCGGACCTACCTGGAGAAACTTCTGATTTTGCACGGCGCGTTCTGCGGTCATCGTGACGAAGGACGGGTACCTGC
This sequence comes from Gemmobacter megaterium, assembly GCF_900156815.1. Lineage (GTDB taxonomy): Bacteria > Pseudomonadota > Alphaproteobacteria > Rhodobacterales > Rhodobacteraceae > Wagnerdoeblera > Wagnerdoeblera megaterium. The sequence continues at coordinate 643 of NZ_FTOT01000030.1, read as the reverse complement.
CGACAGCGACAGGATCTCCCGCCACTACTATGACGTCGCCATGATCACCGGCACGGAGATTGGGCGCTCTGCCCTGGCCGACGACGGGCTGCTTGCGGCCGTGCGCGAACACAATCTCATCGCTTTCAGGCAGGCATGGAAGAAATTCGAAGAGGCCACGCCGGGCTCGATCTGCGTCGTGCCGGCCGCCAAGTTGCGCGCAGCAATCGAGGAGGACTATGCGGCGATGCAGGGCATGATGCTCGGCGAGGCACCGCCTTTCGACTGGATCATGGAACAACTTCAGGTCGCCGAGGACGCAATCAATCGGCGTTAGGAGTATCGGCCTCCAGAAGCCCCCTGATGCGAAGCCGACAGGATCCCCCCGTCGTCTCGATCAGATCGCGCCAATCGGGGTGGCCCTTGGAAGATATCCCGCATACGGCTCGAGACATCGTATTCGAGATCGGCAAACATGACTTCGGTGCTGACGCTCTCCTCGCCATCCTCCCATGCGTTGAAGAGGTACTCGACAATTTGCCGCCTCTTGTCGCCACCAAACTTGAATTGTAAGCGGCGGCTGGCTCCCACCTTCCCCCGGTTCCTCGGACCTGAGATTTCGCGCCTTACGGAGATGGGTGCGGGAGTTTCGCGATGGCGACTA
>NZ_FTOT01000031.1 GCF_900156815.1 Gemmobacter megaterium | reverse complement strand
TCAATGCACTCGGCACTGCCGAGATTGAACGCGTGGCCTGAACCCAACGGGGAAAGGGGCGCGTCTGGCCGCAGCCGGACTTCTGCAACAATGCCCAGTGGCGCTGCCTTCTGCAGGCGCTGATCTGGCAGGAAAGCCGCTTCCAGATCGGGGCGCGCTCCCCCGTGGGGGCGTTTGGCCTCACCCAGATCATGCCCGGCACGGCGGGCGATCTCGGGATCTACCCGGCCTATTACGACGACCCTTGGCTGCAGGTGACGGGGGGCGCCCGCTACCTCGCGCAGATGCTGAACATGTTCGATGGTAACATCATCCACGCGCTCGCGGCCTATAACGCAGGCCCGGGCAACGTTCAGAACTACGGCGGCGTCCCGCCCTTTGCGGAAACCCAGCATTACGTCGTGGTGATCCCGCAGCAGTACAACAGCTACCTCGCCGCCGTGGGCGGCATCGATGCGCTCGGCACCATCGACCCGGTGCTTCTGGCGAACGCGAGCTTCAGCCTCTCGGCCCATGGTGCAGGCGTTTATGGCGACTACTCGCTGGTCTCTGTCCGCGCTGCAGCCCTGCGTGTGCAGGACATCATCACCCGCATCGGCGAGACGGAAGACCTGCACGAGGCCATCGCGCTCAACACCTATGCGCGCGCCGAACTGGCCCGACTGGTCGCGATCCGCACCCGGATCAAGGCCGCCCACACCCAGCCGCTGAGCGAGGAACAACTCGCCATGGCCGCGGCCCAAGCCGCCGAGCGGCAATTCATGGATTTCACCCAGGAGACATTGCGATGATCCGGCGCTTGCGCATTTCCCTCACCACCACCGCCGCGACCGTCGTGCTGGCCACTACCCTTGCGGGTCCTGGCGCAGCACAGGGCGTGCCCACGGTCGACACCCAGAACATCGCCCAGGAAATCCGCCAGCTTCAGCAGATGCTGCAGGATTTCGGGATCCAGACCGATCTTCTGGACAATGCGCTGGCACAGCTCGACCTCCTGCAGCAGCAGTTCGATCAGCTCGAGGAGATGTATGCCTCGCTGACCGGGCCGCGCAGCATCCTCGGTCTCGCTATGGGCGGTGACCTCGACAATCTCCTCCAGGCCAATTTCGAAGACATCCCCGATCTGATCCGAGGCATCCAGGCGGGCGACTGGTCGAGCCTGATCGGCCCCAACGCGGGGCCCCTGCGCACGCAGATGGAACAGGCGCTTGCCAGTGCTGGCTTCGACGAGGACTCGCTGCGCGAAATCGCCACCAGCGGCAATCCCGGCGCGGAAGGTGTCGCGACACGGGCCACGACCGGTGCCGTGATGTCGGCGGCGGCCCAGAACAGCCACGCCGAGGCAGCGCAATCCCTCGAACGTGTCGAACAGCTTGTCGCGATGATCCCCGACATGGAGGACCTGAAGGCATCGATGGACCACAACACCCGCGTCACGGCGGAACTGGCCATCGCCATGACGCGGATGTGGGAACTTGAAGCCATCCAGACCCTCGGCGCAGGCAATGCGGGCGTGGTGGATGCCGCCACCGTCGCCGAAGAGCGCCGTTACATGGACTTCACCCTGCCGAGCCTCGCGCCATGAGCAAGGCTCCAGACATGACAGCAGGTATGAGCACGCGAGAACTCGTCGAAGAGGAACTGATGTAGAGCCACCGGGCCAGATCACGCAGCGCCTCGGTCACGGTCTCCTCCGCATCCTCCGTTGGCGGCTGCCAGGTCGGGCTGTCGCGCGTGACATCGACCGACATGGTGTATTCGTGGTTGTAGCGGCCACGGTGGCTGGCCTCGGCGGCCAGCTGGTAAAAATTGCGCCGCTGGAGGGCCTGCAGCCGGTCGGCGATGCTGTGCAAGGTTGCGTCCTGTGGCGCGTAATCCCGGATGTGCGCGGCCGCGCCCTTGGCGTGGGACCAATAGCCCTCGAAGCAGGCTCCGTCGCCCTGGCTCCAGAAGCCGGAGAACCAGATGCTGGGCTTGGCCCGCGTCCCGCCGCCCATCAGGCGGACGGGGGTGGTCTTCAGCCGGATGCCGAGGATTTCGCAGACCCGCTCGAAATCCTCGTAGACCGCGTCCCACCAATCGTCATGGGGGCCAAGCTCGCGATACCAGCTGCGGGCCTTTTCCTTGGCGGCATCTGAAAGTTCTGGGAACTGGTAGACGGTGGTGCAGATGAGCTCAGGCATCGATGTCCTCCCCGTTGAGAGCCGCGGCCAGCCATTCGTGACTGCTGGTCCAGCCGAAGGATTTCCGCGCACCGAGATCGATGACATGCGCGCCGCCGCCGAAGGCGTCGAGGCGCGGCCGGGAGCAGGTCAGGGCGTACTGGAACCCCCAGAGGCCGGCGAGGTCGATCTCTTCCGCAAGGCGCAACACGAAGCGGATGACGGCTTCGACATCGCCGTGGTCGTCGTCATGGATCCAGATGGCGCTGCCCTCGGGCGCGTCCTGGAGCACGAGATCAAAGCCTGCGACCTCCGGGTCGTCTGCGTCCTGATCTGCGGCGCGAAGTTCTTGGAACAGCGCGAGCGCGCGGGCAGCCTTGTCGGGGGTGCCGACATCGAGCAGGCACGAGAAATGGGTGAAGTAATCCGCCATGGGGACCTCCTGAATGGGAAAGACCCGGCCGAGAGGCCGGGCACTCGATTGGGATGAAGGGGTGGTCGGGGGCGATTAGCCTGTGGAACTGTCGCCCGCCGTCTGTCGCGCGGCATGCGCGCAGAGCATCTGCCGGTAGAAGCGCTTGCGTGCGATCCGGAAGCCGCGAACGGCGCGCGTGTCGGGGTGCAGCGCACGGACCGCTGCCCGCAGGACGGCGTAGGGCGACGCCGTCAAGGGCAAGCCGAGGCGCTGATAAGCCGGATCGATCATGTCAGCTGACCTCGACCACGGGCGAGGCGAAATGCGGATCGACCAGCGCTTCGATATGCGCCGACCGGCCCATCCAAGGCTCGGGCCGGATGGCCTTCACCCAGTCGGCAAAGCTCGGAATGAAGCCCAGGTCTTCCTTCACATGCTGCTCGCCAACCCAGCGGGTCGGGATGATGCGCCCGGTCGAAAGCGTGAGGGTCGGACCGAAAATCGTCTCAGCCATGAAGATGCCCTCAGCATGGTGGCGGAGCGCCCGGTGCCGAAAGTCCGCAGTGATCTCCTTGCTCTGGTCGATTATGTGGACAGGGCTCTGTTGCACAAATCGGCTGATGGCCGGGGTTCCCCTTTCCCCGGACAGACTTATCCCACGGGCTCTGTGACAGGGATGCCGAGCGCGGTG
>NZ_FTOT01000032.1 GCF_900156815.1 Gemmobacter megaterium | reverse complement strand
TCAATGCACTCGGCACTGCCGAGATTGAACGCGTGGCCTGAACCCAACGGGGAAAGGGGCGCGTCTGGCCGCAGCCGGACTTCTGCAACAATGCCTGACAAGGGCGTCTCGACATTCAACCCGCAGCCGACGCTCACGGAATTCGATGGCGATCCGCTGGTCTTCCCGAGCGTCGGGACGCAAGGGGTCGCGATTGCAGATCTCGACGGGGATGGCCTTCTGGATGTCGCCTACGGCTCGAGCGGAACAGGAAGTGCGCGGATTGTGCGCGGGCTCGGTGGCCGCGACATGGTCTATGACCGCGAATTCGTGTTCGCCGCTCCCAACGCGGTGCCACCGTCCGGCGTGTATACGCCCAATCTGATCGGACTTGTCGCCGGGGAACTGGGGAGCGAAGGCATCCCGGATCTCGGCTATGGCCTGCAGGTCGAAGATCGCGTCGGATATCTGTTGAACGACGGGTTCGGAAATCTCTCGGACGTCACGATTCTAGCCACCAGCATGACCGCCACCGATGTCGCCATCATCGACATTGACGGCGACGGCTACGAAGATTTCCTGTTTCTGAACCGGACCAGCCTGGTCGACAATGAAGTCCAGGTGGCCTACGGAAGCCCGACAGGATTGGCAGCTCCGGTCAGGGCCAACTACCGGTCCCAGCTCGGCGTTCCTGTCCAATTCGAGATTGGCGATATCGATGGAAACGGCCAGCTCGATATCGCCTGGCGGCTGACGTCCGGCGCGACCACGTTCCTGTTTCAGACATCGCCCCGCACCTTCGTCACAGTGGTCTCCAGCCCTGCGATAGGTCCTTCTCCGATCAACCGACTGGGAAAGTACTTCCAGCTGGCGGATTTCAACGGCGATGGAAAACTCGATATCGTCTGGTCCGGCACGGACAACATCACCGTCTATCTCAACGCGAATACGACTGGCAGGACGTTCCTTGCCGGTGTCGGGCTTGCGAGGCCGCCCGCGGCAACGACAGCAATGTATGTCCATGCGGTCGACGCAAATGGGGATGGGCTGCCCGACATCGTGGCCTCCGGCGGTGATACCGTCGTCGTCTATGTCAGCAATGGCGATGGCACCTTCCAGCCTTTCGAGGAAGGTCTCGTGGACTACAGCATCGAAGATATGGCGTTCGCTGACATCGATGGCGACGGCAGTCTCGACCTTGTTTCCGCCCAACGGTTCTCGACAAGCGTCCACTTCTCCAGACCGTCGGCATCGGGCAAGTTCGTCGCAGGAGCCGGGGAGTTTTCCGAGCTCACGGCATTGCCGGGCGGAGGCTGGGAGCGGCGCTACAAGGACGGCAACGTCGTCGTTTTCGACGAGGATGGCCGTCAGACCGCAGAGGTCGATCCCCAGGGGAACACTCGCGCGTTCGCCTATGATGTAGATGGCCGACTCTCGACCGTCACCGACCAGGTAGGCGGCGTGACAAGCTTCGCCTACGGGCTGCTCGGCCGGCTGGACACGATCACCTATCCTGATGGGCGGGTTACGTCCTTTACCTATGACGATGATGCCGGTGCGCTCGCCAGCATCACCGAACCCTCGCCGGAAAGCGGGACTGTGAGCTTCGGCTACGACGCGAATGGCCGCCTGATCTCGACCACCAACCAGAACGGCAACACCACCGGCTACAGCTACGATGCCACCGGCAAGCTGAGCGGATCCACGCTGCCAGATGGGTCCTCGATCCGTACCCAGATCGGAGCCTCGATCGGCCTCGTGGATGCCTTCGGCAGCGCCGCGGCGGTGCCGCTGAAGTTCGTAAAGCCCGAGGACCGGATCACCGTCGCCATGGATCGTAAGGGAGGCGAAACCGAAATCGAGGTCAACGAGTTCGGCTCCATCGTCAGGACGACAGATCCGATCGGCCGCGTGACCCTCCTGGAGCGCGAAGCGGACGACCTGGTAACGGCGATCACCCGGCCCAACGAGTCCCTCCCGGGCGGCACACGCCGCGACGAGATGACCTACGATACCAGGGGCAACATCCTTACCCTGACCGAAGCCGAAGGCACCTCTCTCGAACGCACGACCCGCTACGAATACGAGCCCGTGTTCAGCAAGGTCACTCTGAAGATCGACCCCGGCAATTACGAGACCGAATACGAATACGATCCAACCGGGCTCGTGCTGAAGATCGAGGATGCCGAAGGTGGGCAAAGGCTGTTCACCTACACCGCTGAAGGGCAGCTCGAATCGAGCATAGACAAGAATGGGAACGAGACCGCCTACGGCTATGACATCCGGGGGAATCTCGATGAAATAGCCTATGCCGACGGTTCAGTTACAACCTTGGCGTATGATACGAGGGGTTATCCTACGGTCCGGGCGGAAGCGTCTGGCACCCCCATGGAGCGGCAGATCCATCGGACCTACGACTCTCTTGGCCGTGTCCTGACGGTTTTTGTAACGGATTCTGGCGGTATTCCTGCGCAGGGCGAGATCAGCATCACCTATGATCCCGCTGGAAATCCCATAGGCAGAATCGATCAGACGGGAATTGCTACTAGTGCCGAATATGACGCACTGGAACGTCTCGTCGAAATGACGGACCCGATTGAGGGAACAATTCACCGTACATACAATCTCTTCGGCGAAATGACCGAGTTTACAAACGGCGCTGGGGAGACTTTCGCCTACTCATTTGGTAATCCTCCCCATGGTTAAGGGGATGCGGAAGTAGAATTTTCTCGGCAAGATGGACGAGGAGATTCCGATGAAGAAGAGCCGTTTCACCGAAGCCCAGATCATGGGTGTGCTGCGTCAGGCGGAGGGCGGGATGCCCGTGCCGGAGCTGTGTCGTGAGCATGGGATCAGCAGCGCGACGTTTTACAAGTGGCGGGCGAAGTATGGTGGCATGGATGCGTCCATGGTGAGCCAGATGAAGGCCCTCGAGGACGAGAACCGGCGACTGAAGCGCATGTTCGCCGATCTCAGCATGCAGGCTGATCTGCTGCGAGAGGCTCTGGGAAAAAAGTGACGCGGCCAGCTCAGCGCCGCGAGCTGGCCGAGAAGGCGGTGGCGACGAAGGGGGTCAGCATCGCGCTGGCTTGTCGTGCGTTCGGCGTCAGCGAGACCTGTTTCCGCTACAGCCGGCTCTGTTGCACAAATCCCGTGTGGGATTCATCTCATGAATCCAGCGTGGTAGCTGGGATACATGAGCAGACCTACACCCCCGACCTACAG
>NZ_FTOT01000041.1 GCF_900156815.1 Gemmobacter megaterium | reverse complement strand
GGAAGGCGGGGTTAGCCGCCCCCCTTCCGATCCTGATTAAGCGATGATCTTTGCGACGACGCCGGCGCCGACGGTGCGGCCGCCTTCACGGATGGCGAAGCGCAGCTTTTCTTCCATGGCGATCGGGGCGATCAGTTCGACGTTGAACTTCAGGTTGTCGCCCGGCATCACCATTTCGGTACCTTCCGGCAGCTCGACCATGCCCGTCACGTCGGTCGTGCGGAAGTAGAACTGCGGACGGTAGTTCGCAAAGAACGGGGTGTGGCGGCCGCCTTCTTCCTTGGTCAGGATGTAGGCTTCGGCTTCGAACTTGGTGTGCGGCGTCACCGATTTCGGCTTGCACAGCACCTGGCCACGTTCCACGCCTTCACGGTCCACGCCGCGCAGCAGCGCGCCGATGTTGTCGCCAGCCTCGCCGCGGTCCAGCAGCTTGCGGAACATTTCCACGCCGGTCACGGTCGATTTCGTGGTCGGACGGATGCCGACGATCTCGACTTCCTCGCCCACGTTGATCACGCCACGCTCCACACGGCCGGTCACAACCGTGCCGCGGCCCGAGATCGAGAACACGTCCTCGATCGGCATCAGGAAGGGCTGGTCAACCGCACGCGCCGGGGTCGGGATGTATTCGTCCACCGCCTTCATCAGCGCATGGATCGAATCCTCGCCGATCTCTTTCGATTCGCCCAGCATCGCCTGGTGCGCCGAACCCTTGATGATCGGAATGTCGTCGCCCGGATATTCGTAGGACGAGAACAGCTCGCGGATTTCCATTTCCACCAGCTCGATCAGCTCTTCGTCATCAACAAGGTCAACCTTGTTCATGTAGCAGACCATGTACGGAATGCCGACCTGACGGCCCAGCAGGATGTGCTCGCGCGTTTGCGGCATCGGGCCGTCCGACGCCGCACAGACCAGGATCGCGCCGTCCATCTGCGCCGCACCCGTGATCATGTTCTTCACATAGTCCGCGTGGCCGGGGCAGTCGACGTGCGCATAGTGGCGGTTCGCCGTCTCGTATTCCACATGGGCCGTCGAGATCGTGATCCCGCGCGCACGCTCTTCCGGCGCACCGTCAATCTGGTCATACGCACGGAACTCGCCGTAGTATTTCGTGATCGCAGCCGTCAGCGTCGTCTTGCCGTGGTCAACGTGACCAATCGTCCCGATGTTCACGTGCGGCTTGTTACGTTCAAACTTTGCCTTCGCCATG
>NZ_FTOT01000043.1 GCF_900156815.1 Gemmobacter megaterium | reverse complement strand
GGCATTGTTGCAGAAGTCCGGCTGCGGCCAGACGCGCCCCTTTCCCCGTTGGGTTCAGGCCACGCGTTCAATCTCGGCAGTGCCGAGTGCATTGAAGCGGTTCATGAGTGCTACGCGGATCTGGACCTCGGCGGTTTGGCGATCCGGGTCGCGTGATGCAATGCGTTCCCCGAACGACTTGAGACACCTCATCTTGGCCTCGATCCGGCTTCGGGCGTGATATCCTGACCAGCGTTTCCAGACTGCCCGCCCCAGGCGTTGTGTCGCCTTGAGGATCTCGTTGCGGGCCCTGGCGGCGGGACAGTTCTCCCGCCATCGCCGCCCGTTCTTGCGGATGGGTATGATCGCCGTTCCACCGCGCTCGAGGATCGCGCTATGGCATCGCCTTGTGTCAAAAGCGCCATCGCCGGTCACGGTGCCGATCTGTTCATCGGCAGGGATCTGGTCCAGCAGGAGGGGCAGAACGGGGCTGTCGCCCTTGTCGCTCGAGGTGAACTCTACTGCACGGATGTCGCCGGTGGCCGTATCCATCGCCAAATGAACCTTGCGATATTGGCGCCGACGCTGCGTGCCGTGCTTACGCGCAAGCCACTCCCCATCCCCGAGGAACTTTATTCCGGTGCTGTCAACAAGCAGGTTGAGCGGACCGGACGCACGGCGGTTCGATATTTGCACCGTGATGCGCTTCTGCCGACGGCTCAGGGTCGAAAAGTCAGGCACCGGCCAGTCCAGACCGGCCATCGACAGAATGCTTGCCACCATCCCGGTCGTCTGGCGAAGTGGGAGCCCGAACAGAACCTTCACCATCAAACAAAACTGGACAGATGCATCGCTGAACACCGGCGGTCGGCCATTGCCACCGGCCTTCGGCGCAAGCCACGTCATGTCTTTGTCCAACCAGATCAGCAGGGAACCGCGCCGCTTCAGGGCCTCGTTGTAACTCTTCCAGTTATTCGTCCGATAGCGGGCAGGATCAGGTCTCGTCATCTCAGACCATTAACCCCATGGATTCCCCGTGTGAATCCTGCTCCCTGGGGACTTCTGCAACAAAGCC
>NZ_FTOT01000045.1 GCF_900156815.1 Gemmobacter megaterium | reverse complement strand
GCCTTTTCCATCCATCGAGATCCGCACGCCTGATCGGCGGAGCCGATCTGTCCAGGCGAAAGAGGTGAACTGGGATCCCTGATCCGTATTCATTATCTCGGGCGGGCCGAACTTGTGGATGGCCTCGGTCAGCGCCTCGACACAGAAGTCGGCCTCCAGCGTGTTCGAGATCCGCCAGGACAGAACCTTGCGGGTATGCCAGTCCATGATCGCCACCAAGTAGAGGAACCCGCGCCGCATGGGCAGATAGGTGATGTCCGAGCACCAGACCTGGTTCGGACGTTCCACCCGCAACCTTCTCAGCAGATATGGATAGGTCTTGTGGCCCCTTGCTGGCCTGCTGGTGTTGGGTTTCTGGTAAATCGGCATGAGCCCCATCAGGCGCATCAGCCGCCGTATCCGCTTCTCGTTCACCAGGTGTCCGTCGTTACGCAGATGCAGGTCATTTGCCGGACGCCGAAAAACGGGGGCTCCAGGAACTGCTCGTCGATCCGCCGCATCAGGCCGAGGTTCTGTTCGGTCTCGCCCTTGGGCGTGTAGTAGAAAGACGAGCGCGCGATCGACAGCAACTTGCACTGCTGGCCGATCGACAGATCCGGGTGGTCAGGCTCGATCATGCCACGCCTCACTTCCCGCCCCAGGGCTTCAGCTTTCGTTCCAAAAAAGAGTTGGCCACCGCCAGCTCCCCGATCTTGGCGTGGAGCTCCTTCACCTGCTCCTCGTCAATCTCCGGCCTCTTGCGGCCCCCGCGTTCGAACACACCGGAGGCGCCTTCGAGCAGGGCTCGCTTCCATTGATGGATCATCGTCGGATGCACCCCGAACCGGCTTGCCAGTTCGGCAGCCGTCTCCTCGCCTTTCAGGGCTTCCAGCGCGACCTTCGCCTTGAACTCAGGCGCGTGCTGCTTCCGTTTCGACATTTCTGATCTCCTTCTCGTCGAAGATCAGCAGACTGCAAATCGTAGCTTATGTCAGTGTCCGAATTTCGGGGGGTAGCTCAGATCAAG